>SUUK01000009.1 GCA_015062535.1 Alphaproteobacteria bacterium | reverse complement strand
CCAGTGCCGTCATCACCAGTGCCATCATCACCAGTGCCATCATCACCAGTGCCGTCATCACCAGTGCCATCATCACCAGTACCATCATCACCAGTACCATCATCACCAGTGCCGTCATCACCAGTGCCGTCATCACCAGTGCCATCATCACCTGTGCCATCATCACCAGTACCATCATCACCGGTATCATCATCACCGGTATCATCATCAGGATTATTAGGCTCATCAGGTTCTATTGGTTTAATTACTTCATCATGGCTACCGCCACCACCTCCGCCTCCACCGGCAAGAGCAACTCCTCCAACAGCTAACGCTCCAATTCCGCCCCATAATAAATAATTACCATTATTACCATTTGAAACATATGTAGGAGCTGGTCTTTTATTTGTTATAATATTGCTTTTTGCAACAGATTGTACTCTTGTATTATTTGCTTGCAAACGTCTTAAACATTGATGATTTTTATTTGCACCATATTTAATAAGCAACCTTGCAGTATCTTTATCTCTATATTTTATCGCCACACACAGCGCACTATCGCCAAATCTATTTGTATTATCAATTAAATTACCATAATCAGATATATACTCTAAAAAATTATAATTTTTAAGTCTTGCTTGTTTATATATCTCAACGGCATCTAATCCATATCTAGCCTCAGCAGACATAGAAAACAATGCCACAAACAAACAAATTACAACTCTTAAAAATTTTATCATATAGGCTTTCTTTGTTATTATAATTTTACACACTACCATTATACAACAAAAAAACTTAAAAAACAATTTAAAAACACCACAAAAAAAGGGAAGACTAAGCTTCCCCTTTTTCTTAAAATAAAACAAAACTACTTAATATCTAGTTCTTTTTGGTTTTTACCAGTTTTTGCATATTGCTCTAAGATAACCGCAGCTTTTTTAGGAAGATTAACACAACCAGGACCTGCAATACAGCCCCCCTCACAACACATTACTTCTAACATATTGCAATTATCATCTAAGCCTTTTAATGCAAATTTCTTTAATAGTTTAACACTATCTTTTGTTAATCCATTAATAGCATAAGGTCTATAATCAGCTTTTCCATCAATAAGATTATTTACCGCCTCTGCAACACCACCAGAAATAGCATATCTACGAGATTGTAAAGATGCTTCATCATCAAAACCAGATGTTTCTAATAAAGCAATATCAATATTACATGCATTAATCATTGCCATAACATCTTGGAACACTAAAACATAATCTACATTAGGATCATTTTCTGCCTCAATACGTTTTGCCAAACATGGTCCAACAAAAACAATCTTCGCATCACTATAACGACTTCTTGTAATCTCTGCAATATAGCGCATTGGACTACCCGTATGAGATACAAATTTTTCAATCTCAGGCACATGTACTTTTGCAGTCTTAACATAAGCTGGGCAACAAGATGTTGTCATAAATTGTGCGCCCTCACTCATTCTTTCAACAAACTCTTTTGATTCATCACGAGAAGTATGGTCTGCGCCATATGCTACATCTAAAACATCATCAAAACCTAAAGCCTTAAATGCGCTAATAGCTTTTCCCAAATCATTACCAAATTGACCCAAAATTGCTGGAGCAACCATAGCCACAACCTTTTGATTTGGATTTTTAATGTGATTTAATACATCAATCATTTGTGAATTGTAGCTAATTGCCCCAAATGGACAAGATTGCAAGCACTTACCACAAGAAATACATTTTTCAATATCAATTTCTTCTCTGCCATTTTCATCTTTTTTAATTGCATTAACTGGGCAAATATCCTCACAAGGAACATTGTATTTATGAATAGCTCCATAAGGACAATTTGTAGCGCAAAGTCCACACTTAATGCAAAGCTCTTGGTTAATATACGCTTTATCAGTTACAGTTATAGCCTTTTTGGCACAATTTGCTTCGCAAGGTCTTGCAACACATCCCTGACACATAGAAGTAACTTCAAAACTTTTTTCCCGACAAGCATTACAAGAACTTTTCATAACCGACAAACCAGCTCTTGGAGCACTACTTCTATTAAGGGCATCTTTTGCAAATTCACTTAAATTTCGATTCTCATCAACTTCTTGAGCTAAAAACCCCATACATGCGAGTATTTGCCCCTTAATGCTTGCTTTTAGTGCATCAATATCTGCCCTATTATTATACTTTTCACAAAGAGCCTTATACACTTCATCAATATCAGATAAATTATTATTAATGAAAGATTTTACCACACTTTCTTTAATATCTTGAAGAATTGGTGATAAAAAATTTTTAGCTGCTAACATTCTTATCCCCTAAAAAAAATTACTTACAATAAAATATTATCACCAAATCTATAAAATTTCGTATAAATTTGCAACAAAAAATCAAAAAAAATCTGAATATTGCATTTTATAGCTTGACACATAGACAAAAAAAGAGTATTCTTCCCTTCATAAAACAATTTTTATATCAATTATTTAATTTCTAAAACTATGCCTGCATATGGATTAAGACTAGATGCAACAGGTTGCATCAGAGTAAGTTTATCTGAACAAATTGGGCACATTGCATCACACTCAAGCAAGGTCCCCAACTTTGTAGAAGAAGCGATTATCGAAATCAAAGAAGACTTCGCCCTCAAAGCCCCTGAGAAAAATCTTTTTGTGCTCTACAAGAAAGAAGGTTTTGTTTACGAAGTAACATCAGTCAACGATGCTCTTAGCGTCTCTCTTACCGGACAGGATTACATCTGTGCCCCCGGTATAAAGAGGATTACTTCTAGCCTGTTTTCCGGAATCTTCTATAAGAAGGGAAACAAGTATGAGCTTTTGTGGAAAGCCAAAAGATTTGACTGCGGAGAAAAATCTCCCCAGTACCTGTCTTTATCATTCCTCAAAAAAGAACTCAAAAAGGTTTTCACTAATGTGGAAATTTCTCTTGGAGTGCTAAAAGACAGCAAGCTAAGCTACATTGTCTGGAAAGTAACCTCTAATGAGGGCATCTACTACATTCCTTGGCACAACGGGCTTCTCGTTCCAGATGACGAAACCTTAAGCTTTGAAGAAAAATGCTTTGAAGACTTAAGAAAAACCTACAAGGTGCTCCGTTTTACCAAGATATGTTCTGGTGATACCGAGTTCAAAGTCGTCTGCGCTTAAAAAACACCCCTTGCTTCACGCAAGGGGTCTTTTTTTACATCAACTTTTTTCCCTCCATCCCTCGTTTTGCCTTGTCCCACACTCCAAACCATCATCCCTCGATTGCACCAGCAATCGTCAAGGGATCTCCAATACAACACAAAAAAATGAGGGCTATTTCTAGCCCTCACCTTATACTTAATAAAGTTTACAATAAACCTTATTCAGCGTTGTTTTCAAGTTGAGCAACCGCTTCTTCTTGTTTCATCAACTCAATTTCTTTATCATTTTGAGCTGCTACTTTACGTAGAGAACGAAGAACGCTACCAGTACCTGCAGGAACAAGACGACCAACAATCACGTTTTCTTTCAAACCGTGAAGTTTATCAACTTTACCTTCAACAGCAGCTTCTGTCAAAACTCTAGTTGTTTCTTGGAAGGATGCTGCAGAAATAAATGACTTAGTCTGTAAGCTTGCCTTTGTGATACCAAGAAGAACTGGATTTGCCTCAGCTTCTCTATATCCTTCTTTACGAGCTTTTTCGTTGATGATTTCAAATTCATCAGCATCTAATTGCTCACCAACAAGAAGTGTTGTATCACCAGGTTCTGTAACCTCAACTTTGCGAAGCATTTGAGAAACGATAACCTCAATGTGTTTATCGCTAATCTTCACACCTTGAGCGCGATATACATCTTGAACTTCTTTAACCAAATATTCGGCTAATTTTTCAACACCTAATACTCTCAAAATATCGTGTGGAGCAAGTGTTCCTTCAACGAGCATATCACCACGTTTAACGTTGTCACCATCTTGAACAACTAAACGTCTACCCTTAGGAATGAGGTATTCATATTCTTTACCATCATCACTGATAACAACGATACGTTGTTTAGCCTTATAGTCTTTACCAAACTCAACAACACCATCAACATCAGAGATAATAGCAGGATCCTTTGGTTTGCGAGCTTCGAACAACTCAGCAACTCTTGGCAAACCACCGGTAATATCTTTAGACTTCAAGCTTTCTTTTGGAAGTCTTGCGATAACATCACCGGCTTTAATTTCTGTACCATTGTCAACAGCCAAAATCGCATCAACAGGTAAATAGTATCTAACCTCTTTACCATTATCAAGAACAATAGGTTTGCCCTTCTTGTCTTTTAATACGATAGATGGACGAAGATTTGCGGAACTACTAGAACCACCTCTCCAGTCTGTTACAATCTTAGAAACAATACCTGTTGTTTCATCTTGAGTTTCTTTAACAGAAATACCAGAAATCAAGTCAACAAGTTCAACAAAACCACCTTTTTCAGAAATAACAGGGGTTGTAAATGGATCCCATTCAGCAACTTTTTGTCCTTTCTTAACTTTAGAATCTGGCTTAGCCAAAATTTTAGCACCATATGGAACACGATGGCGAGATTTTTCACGACCATTAGCATCTGTAACCATAATAACGCTATTACGAGAAAGGATAATTGTATTTCCTTCTTCTGTTTCAACAACTTTTCCATCATCAAGTTTCAAAATACCATCATATGGAATTTCAACACTTGATTGCTCAGCAGATGCAGAAGCTGCACCACCGATGTGGAAGGTTCTCATGGTAAGCTGTGTACCTGGTTCACCAATTGATTGAGCAGCAATAACACCAACTGCTTCACCAACGTTAACAGGTGTACCACGTGCCAAGTCACGACCATAACAAGCCGCACAAACACCATGTTCAGATTGACATGTAAGAACTGAACGAATTTTAACTTGTTCAACACCAGCTTTTTGAACCATATCAACGTCGTTCTCATCAACAAGTTTACCTTTTTGAACGATAACTTCACCTGTTTCAGGATTCAAAATATCTTCTGCTGTTGTACGTCCTAAAATTCTTTCGCCAATAGATGCAATTACATTACCACCATCAACAACTGGACGAACAATGATACCACGTTCAGTACCGCAGTTTGTTTCGGTAATAACAACATCTTGTGCCACATCAACCAAACGACGTGTCAAATAACCAGAGTTAGCTGTTTTAAGAGCAGTATCTGACAAACCTTTACGAGCACCGTGAGTAGAGCTAAAGTACTCAGACACTGTCAAACCTTCTTTAAAGTTTGAAATAATTGGTTGTTCAATAATTGCACCATTAGGTTTAGCCATCAAACCACGCATACCAGCAAGCTGTTTCATTTGCGCTTTAGAACCACGGGCACCAGAATCAGCCATCATAAAGATTGCGTTCATTTGACCCTTTTCAATTTTTGAAATACCTTTCATCATTTCTTCTGTTAGCTTATAGTCACAAGCAGCCCAGATATCGATAACTTTGTTGTATTTCTCGCCTGATGTAATCAAACCGTTTTGGTATTGTTGTTCAAACTCTTTAACTTGTTTAGATGTCTCATTAATCAATTTCTTCTTAGCATCTGGAACAATCAAATCGTCCTTACCAAAAGAAATACCTGCTTTACAAGCATTTTCAAAACCTAAAGTCATGATTTTATCAACCATGATACAAGTTTCTTTTTGACCACAATAACGGTAAACAGTATCGATTATTTCACCAATTTCTTTCTTACGTAAAAGTCTATTTACTAAGCTAATAGAAATTTTCTCATTATCAGGTAAAATATCAGAAATAATGATACGACCTGGAGTTGTTTCTAATAAGCCATAAACTCTTTCACCTTTATCGTTTATATAGTGCATACGGCATTTAATCTTAGCATGTAAGTCAACAGCTTTAGCATTTAATGCAAGCATAACTTCATTCACATCAGAATATACGCTACCTTCACCAATCACACCTTCAGCTTCATATGATAAGTAGTAAATACCAAGTACCATATCTTGAGATGGAACGATAATAGGTTTACCAGAAGCAGGCGCTAAGATGTTGTTTGTAGACATCATCAATACACGAGCTTCCAATTGAGCTTCGATAGAAAGTGGTACGTGAACAGCCATTTGGTCACCGTCGAAGTCCGCGTTAAACGCAGTACATACAAGTGGGTGTAAATGGATAGCTTTACCTTCAACAAGTACTGGTTCAAATGCTTGAATACCAAGTCTGTGAAGTGTAGGCGCACGGTTAAGAAGAACAGGATGCTCACGAATAACTTCTTCTAAGATATCCCATACTTCAACTCTTTCTTTTTCAACCATACGTTTAGCAGCCTTAATTGTTGTAGCCAAACCATAAAGCTCTAATTTTGCATAAACGAAAGGTTTGAAGAGTTCCAAAGCCATTTTCTTAGGCAAACCACATTGGTGAAGTTTAAGTTGTGGACCAACTGTAATAACTGAACGACCAGAGTAGTCAACACGTTTACCAAGTAGGTTTTGACGGAAACGACCTTGTTTACCTTTAAGCATATCTGATAAAGATTTCAATGGACGTCTGTTTGTACCTGTAATAGCTCTTGCTCTACGACCATTATCAAACAACGCATCAACAGACTCTTGAAGCATTCTCTTTTCATTACGAATAATAATGTCTGGAGCATGAAGTTCAATCAATCTCTTCAAACGGTTGTTTCTGTTAATTACACGACGATATAAATCGTTTAAGTCAGAAGTTGCAAAACGACCACCATCAAGTGGAACCAAAGGACGAAGTTCAGGTGGAATAACTGGTAACACATCTAAAATCATCCATTCTGGTTTTGTATTAGAATCAATGAAAGATTCAATGATTTTTAATCTCTTTACAACTTTCTTTCTTTTGCCTTCAGAAGCACTGTCTTGGAGTTCTTCTCTAAGATTTCTCTTTTCTGCTTCCAAGTCAATATTAGCTAAAATTTCTTGAATAGCTTCAGCACCGATACCTGCTTTGAAAGTATCTTCACCAAACTCATCAAGTTTATCTTGATATTCGTCTTCTGTTAAAAGTTGATATTGTTTCAAATCAGTCAAACCTGGTTCAATAACAATATAGCTTTCAAAGTAAAGAACACGTTCCAATTGTTTCATTGGAATATCTGTAATCATAGAAATACGGCTTGGAAGTGATTTCAAGAACCAAATATGAGCAACAGGAGCAGCAAGCTCAATGTGACCCATACGTTCACGACGTACTTTAGAAAGTGTTACTTCAACACCGCACTTCTCGCAGACAATACCACGATATTTCATTCTTTTATATTTACCGCACAAACATTCATAGTCTTTAACAGGACCAAAAATTCTTGCGCAGAACAAACCATCTCTTTCAGGTTTGAATGTACGATAGTTAATGGTTTCTGGTTTCTTTACTTCACCATAAGACCAAGAACGAATTTGCTCAGGAGATGCAATGGAGATTTTGATTTCATCAAAAGACTCAGATACAGCCTGCTGACCAAAAAAATTCATAATTTCATTCATTATTAAAAACTCCTTATCTCTTAAGCTTCATCAACGTTGATCATTTCAACATTAAGGCACAATGACTTGATTTCCTTAACGAGCACGTTAAATGACTCAGGAATACCAGAATCAAAGCTGTCTTCACCTCTGATGATAGACTCATAAACTTTAGTTCTACCATTTACGTCATCGGATTTAACAGTAAGCATTTCTTGAAGTGTATATGCAGCACCATACGCTTGTAGAGCCCACACTTCCATCTCACCAAAACGTTGACCACCAAATTGTGCCTTACCACCAAGTGGTTGTTGTGTAACAAGTGAGTATGGACCAACAGAACGAGCGTGCATCTTTTCATCAACAATGTGGTGAAGTTTAATCATATAGATAATACCAACTGTAACCTTGCGGTCAAATTTTTCACCTGTACGACCATCATACAAATCAATTTGACCAGATGTAGGAAGACCTGCCATCTTAAGCATGCGGTTAATATCATCACCATTAGCACCATCAAATACTGGAGTTGCCATTGGAATACCTTTTTGAAGATTTGAAACCATTTCCAATTTTTCTGGTTCGCTTAAAGTTTCAATTTCTCTAGCGTATTGTTTTTCACCATAAATATCTTTTAATTTTTGGTTCAATTCTTCAATAGTCTTTTCGCCACGTTTATATTGTTCACAAAGTTCATTAACTTGTTTACCAAGTTCCTTTGCAGCCCAACCTAAGTGAGTTTCCAAAATTTGTCCCACGTTCATACGTGAAGGCACACCAAGTGGGTTCAAAACGATATCAACAGGAGTACCATCTTCCATATATGGCATATCTTCTAGTGGAAGTACGCGTGAAACAGTACCTTTGTTACCGTGACGACCGGCCATCTTATCACCAGTTTGCATTTTACGTTTTGTAGCAATAAACACTTTAACTTGTTTTAATACACCTGGTAACAAGTCATCACCACGTTGTACTTCTTCAACTTTTTGCTCAAAGTGTTTTTGAACTCTTTCCAAACGGTCATTAAATGCCGCTGTAAAGCCTTCAATTTTTGCCATCAATTCTTCGTCTTTAATAACAATTTTGCTTAGTTGATATTCAGGAATATTTTTCAAAACTTCTTCAGTTAAAACAAGTTTCTTTGCAATACCCTTTGGAGCATCAACAACTGTTTGACCAAGTAACATCTCTTTTAAGCGTTGATTGTAGCTCTTTCTTACAATGTTCATTTCGTCATCTCTATCTTTTGCAAGTTTAGAGATTTCAGCTTGTTCAATTGCAAGAGAACGTTCATCTTTTTCAACGCCTCTGCGGTTAAATACTTGAACGTCAACAACAACACCTTCAATACCTGGTTGTGCACGAAGAGAAGTATCACGAACATCACTAGCTTTTTCACCAAAGATAGCACGTAACAATTTTTCTTCAGGAGTTACAACGCTTTCACCTTTTGGAGTAACTTTACCAACCAAAATGTCACCAGCTTTAACTTCTGCACCAATATAAATGATACCAGATTCATCCAAATTACGAAGAGCATCTTCACCAACGTTTGGAATATCACGAGTAATTTCTTCTTGACCTAGTTTTGTATCACGAGCCATAACTTCAAATTCTTCAATATGAAGAGATGTCAATACGTCATCACGAGAAATTCTCTCACTAAGTAAAATAGCATCCTCGTAGTTCAAACCATTCCAAGGCATAAATGCAACTAAAACGTTTTTACCCAAAGCAAGTTCACCCATATCTGTACAAGGACCATCTGCAATAATATCGCCAGCTTTAATTTTATCGCCAACTTTAACAAGTGGAACTTGGTTGATACAAGTATTAGCATTTGAACGACGGAACTTAGAAAGTCTGTAGATTTCAACACCCATATCTGCAACGTTTTCTTTTGATTCAGAACGAATAACGATACGGTTAGCATCCACAGCTACCACTTCACCATCATATTTAGCAACAAGAGTTGCACCACTATCTTTAGCCACAGTTGCTTCAATACCTGTACCAACAAGTGGAGCTTCTGAGCGAAGTAAAGGCACACCTTGGCGTTGCATGTTTGATCCCATTAGCGCACGGTTCGCGTCGTCGTTTTCTAAGAATGGAATTAAAGCAGCTGCAACAGATACCAATTGTTTTGGAGAAACGTCAATAAAGTTAATTTCTTCTGGTTTTGCAAAGATAATATCACCAGCTTTACGGCAAGTAATCAAATCATTTACAAAGTGTCCATCTTCACTAACTTCTGCGTTTGCTTCCGCCATAACATATTTTGTTTCTTCATCTGCAGATAAATATACAACATCTTCTGTTACAACACCATCAACAACTTTACGATATGGACATTCAATAAATCCATATTTGTTAATGCGTGCATAAGAAGAAAGTGCGTTAATCAAACCAATGTTTGGACCTTCAGGTGTTTCAATAGGACAAATACGACCATAGTGTGTTGGGTGTACGTCACGAACTTCAAAACCTGCTCTGTCACGGCTCAAACCACCAGGACCTAATGCAGATAAACGACGTTTGTGAGTAACCTCAGAAAGTGGGTTATTTTGATCCATAAATTGAGACAATTGAGAAGAACCAAAGAATTCTCTAATAACTGCAGCAATCGGTTTTGCATTTACTAAATCTTGAGGTTTAACGTTGTTAAGAACTTCAGAGCTCATCTTTTCTCTAATTGCTCTTTCCATACGAAGTAAACCCATTCTGTATTGGTTTTCCATCAATTCACCAACAGATCTAACACGACGGTTACCTAAGTGGTCAATATCGTCTACAACGCCTTTACCATCTCTAAGTTCAACCATGTGTTTTACAACTCTTAAGATATCATCTTTTCTTAAAATGTGGCATGTGTCTGGAGCATCACTAAATGCGATATCCAAAGCAGAGTTCATCTTAACTCTACCAACAGATGATAAGTCATATCTTTCTTCATCAAAGAACAAGTTCTTGAACACAGCTTCACTAGCTTCTAATGTAACTGGTTCACCAGGACGCATAACTTTATAAATATCGCCCAAAGCTTCTTCTCTGTTTGTATTCTTATCAATTTCCAAAGTATTTCTAATATATGGACCAACATTTACATTGTCGATATAAAGAATTTCAAAGTTTTTAATCTTGTTTGCATCAATGCTTGCCAATACTTCTTCATTAAGTTCTTGACCAGCATCTGCAACAACTTCACCTGTCTTTGGAAGAACGATAGCTTTTGCTAAGAATTTACCAAATAGATAATTATCTTTTACCAAGAAGTGAGTTAAACCTTTGTCAACTAACTTTTGAGCAGCTCTTGGAGTAAGTTTCTTATCTTTTTCTAAAACAACTTTACCTGTTTCAGCATCAACAAGGTCAAAATCAAATTTAACACCTTTCATTTTGCTTGCGTCAAATTCAATCTTCCAACCTTTTTTAGCTTTTTCAACTTTAGTCAATTCATAGAAGTATGCTAAAATTTCTTCTTTACTCATACCTTTAATTTCTGATGGGTCGATTTTCTTTCCATCTTTTTTAGCTTTTGCAATTTTTTCTTCTGTTTCTTTAGAATATAAAGAGTAAAGAATAGTTGTAACAGGAAGTTTACGACGTCTATCAATACGAGCATAAACTAAATCTTTTGAATCAAATTCAAAATCAAGCCATGAACCACGGTAAGGAATAATTCTTGCAGCAAACAAGAACTTACCGTTTGACATAGTTTTTCCTTTATCGTGGTCAAAGAACACACCTGGGCTTCTGTGCATTTGAGAAACAACAACTCTTTCTGTACCATTAACAATAAAAGTACCATTTGTTGTCATCAAAGGAATATCACCCATAAATACGTCTTGTTCTTTAATGTCGTGAACAGATTTAGCACCTGTATCTTCATCAACATCAAATACCACTAAACGAAGTGTAGCTTTAACAGGAGCAGCATATGTTAAGTCACGTTTAACGCACTCATCAACATCATACTTTGGTTTTGCAAGTTCGTATTTAACAAACTCCAATACACCATTTCCTGCGAAATCACGAATAGGGAAAATAGATTTGAAAACTTCTTCCAAACCGAATTCACAATGGTTGCCATACATATCAACATTGTTGATAAAGCTATTATATGAACCAGTTTGAACCTCTAATAAACTAGGCATATCAATAATTGCATCGATTCGCCCAAAATTCTTTCTTACACGCTTTTTGCTCGTATAAGATTCTTTCATCACTTTTAATCCTTCTGGTTAGTTTCTGCAACAATTCTTATGATAAAAACTCTAGATTCGCTTTTAAAAAGCCGATTCTTCAAGTTCTTTCAACCCCGATTGCAGAAGGTTAAATTAAAACTTAAGTTTATTTTAAAATCAAAGAGTCAATTCCAACCCAATAAAAGCTTTTGCTTTCAAAGGGTTACCCGAACTCTTATATGTAAAGTAGAATAATTTTGTAATTACAAATTTTTATTTTTTAAAGTCGAACGCATCTTACTCTAAAAAAACTTTTTTTTCAATCTTTTTTTTAAATTCAAGCACTTTGCCTAATATCTTTCTTTTAGCATATCAAGTCTTATTTTTTGTTCTTGAGATGAAGCTTTTTTAGACATTTTTTCCATAAAATCTTTTAATAATTTTCTCTCATCAGAACCATCTCCTGATAGATGAAGAGCAAAAACAAATTTTTCAGGCATTTCATCAATATTATCAAGAAGTATTTCCAAAACATCCGCATCTTGATGTTTAATAGAACACATTATTGGAGTATCTCCTCTATCACGAGCGATATTATAATCTGCTCCACTTTTTAACAAATGCTCTACAACATCTATCTTTCTATTTAATGTTGCAAGATATAGTGGTGTTTGATGATATTTATTAACTTGGTTAATATCTTCACCTTTTTCTAGCATTTTTTTCACAATCTCCAAACGTCCTTGATATGCCGCTTCAAGTAAAATACTATCCTCATTATCTCTAGAAATTAGCTTACAACCTTTATCAATAAGTGCAATTGCAACGCTTTCATCTTTTAATTCTCTTAATGCCTCTGCTAATATATTATCACCTTTTTCATTTGTTTTAGTAAAATCCAAATTCTCTCCATATTCAATATAAAGTAACGCTAGCTCTGGATAATCGTGACATATAACATGTTGCAAATCTTCATCACTAGGCTTAAAGCCTTTTTGGATTAAAAATTCAGCTCTATCTGTACAAACATCATTACACCAAGTAAATAGTTCCGGCACTTTACTTGTATCAGCGCCTTTTTCCATAAAATATTCAACAATATCTAGATGTCCACCGCAAAATGCTTCATAAATTACGCCTCGTTCATATTTATCAACAGCAAACAAATCCGCCCCATGCTCCAATAAAAACTCTGCAGCTTCTTTAGTTTCCACCTTCATCAATGGAGTTCTTTCAACAACTCCTCTTCTATTAACATCAGCCCCTTTTGAAATAAGATATTCTGCCCCCTCAAAACATCCATTTTTTAAAGCCAGTTCCAAAGGCGCCATATCCCATATATTAACTTGATGAATATTCGCACCAGCCTCAATAAGTTTTTCTAAAATTGTAACATTATCTGTCACACCAAGTGCTAAATCAGCATTATCATCTCTTGCATTAACATTAACCCCAAGTCTAATTAACATATCAATCTTGGCAAGTTTGATATGCTCTGCCATTTCTTTGTCTTCGATAATCTCAAACAACTGCTTTTCTAATATATTTTCACTCATATCTCTTATCTTTCAAAAAAGTTTTTAATACTTCCAATAATTGTTCCATTTTCTTTTATATTTCTCTTTTTAACAGCATCAATTATTGCTTTCTTTAATTCATCTGTTGCATATGCTATTGCTTTTGCTCCATCATTATCTTTTTGATTAACATCAGCTCCATTTTGAATTAATAATTCCACAATTTCTTTATATCCAATACGTGATGCCTCCATCAAAGCTGTCATTCCATAATCATTTTTTTGATTAACATCAGCGCCAATTTGAATTAAAACTTCTGCGACTTCTTTATACCCTCGTCTCGAAGCCTTCATCAAAGCTGTCCATCCATCCTCATCTTTTTGATTAACATCAGCCCCATTTTGAATTAATAAATCTACAACTTCTTTACGCCCCTTATATGAAGCCCACATCAAAGCTGTCACGCCATTGTTATCTTTTTGATTAACATCAGCACCTTTTTGAATTAAAAATTCAACAACTTCTTTATGTCCCCGATATGAAGCCCTCATCAAAGCTGTCTTCCCATCCTCTTCTTTTTGATTAACATCAGCTCCCATATTTATTAATTCTTCAACGTCTTTTTTTTCTCCATTCGTACAAAGTTCTATTAATTTTACACCAAGTTCTTTGGCAATTTCTTCATCAAAAATATTTTTTCCCCCATTATTTTCCAAAAGCTCGGCAACTTTTTCTAAATTATTATCTTTTGCAAACCTTAAAGGTGATCTAGCCCCATACATTACATTAACATCTACGCCAAGTCTAATTAACATATCAATCTTGGCAAGTTTGATATGCTCTGCCATTTCTTTATCTTTTATTATCTCAAACAACTGACTTTCTAATATATTTCCACTCATCTCTCTTATCTTTCAAATAAATTTTTAATACTTCCAATAAATCTTCCATTTTCTTTTATATTTCTCTTTTTAACAGCATCAATAATTACTTTCTTTAACTCATCTGTTGTAGCAACCATCATTGCATTTTGACCTTCATTATTCTTTTGATTAACATCCGCACCAGCTTTTATTAGCACCTCTGCAATTTCTTTATGACATCTATGAGATGCACCCATTAATGCAGTATAACCATTAACATTTTTATCATTAACATCCGCCCCTGATTTTATTAGCATCTCTACAATTTCTTTATAACCATAATATGAAGCGAACATCAAAGCAGTCCACCCATCCTCATACTTTTGATTAACATCAGCCCCAGATTTTATTAACACCTCAACAATTTCTTTATGACCGTTATATGAAGCCCAAATCAAAGCTGTCCCCCCTTTATTATTCTCAGCATTAACATCCGCATCATTTTTAATTAATAGCTCCACAACTTCCTTATGACCATTTTTAGAAGCTAACATCAAACATTTATCTTTTTGATGAACATCAGCTCCTCCCTTAACCAAAAGTTCTGCAATCTTAGTACGACCTTTTTCTGAAGCTCTTATCAAAGCTGTCTCGCCATAATTATCTTTTTGATTAATATCAGCACCATTTCGAATTAATAACTCAACAACTTCTTTATTTCCCCAATATGAAGCCATCATCAAAGCTGTATTACCACATTTATCTTTTTGATTAATATCAGCTCCCATATTTATTAATTCTTTAACGTCTTTTTTTTCTTCACCTTTACAAGCTTTTATTAATTTTTTACCAAGTTCTTTGGCAATTTCTTCATCAAAAATATTTTTTCCCCCATTATTTTCCAAAAGCTCGGCAACTTTTTCTAAATTATTATCTTTTGCAAACCTTAAAGGTGACCTTGCCCCATACATAACATTAACATCAACGCCAAGTCTAATGAGCATATCAATCTTAGCATGCTTAATATGGTCTGCCATATCCGCATCTTTGATAATCTCAATTAATTGACTTTCTAACGTTACTTCGCTCATTTTTGCCCCGTTTTTCTAAAAAACATAGCCTATTTTATCACAAAATCCCTAACTTTGCAACAAATATCTCCCCCAAACATCACCCCTCGATTTACTTTGCACACTTTAAGCCGTCATCCCTCGTTTTGCATTGCAAAACGTCAAGGGATCTACAAATTAAAAACAATCATGACAGTACTTATACAAATCCCCATTTAAAACCGAACGGCGTTATCTCTAACGCCGTTGCCACGGGTGGGATAAAGTGCTGTGCTGGAAGCTCAAAAGCGACCGCGGTGTACAAAAGATAGGGTACATAAGGGAGCTTTTGAACAATCATGACAGTGCTTTAGCTCACCCCCATTTAAAACCGAAAGCCGAAGGCTTTGCAAAGGGTGTGATAAAGTGCTGTGCTGGAAGCTCAAAAGCGACCGCGGTGTACAAAAGATAGGGTACATAAGGGAGCTTTTGAGCAATCATGACAGTGCTTTAGCACACCCCCATCCCCCTTAAAAGATGGAGGCCCATATTTCAGCCGGCACCCCACCGCCAGAAATTTCATTCATAGATTTATTGTTATCATTACCAACCCAAACAGCACCAACATACTTATCATTAAAACCAACAAACCACGCATCACGATAATTTTGAGATGTACCAGTTTTGCCATGCGCATTTTTTACCTTGCTAGCTTTTTTACCAGTGCCAGAAACAACAACCTCTTTAAGCAACTGCTTTGCTTTGTTTACAACATCAGCGCTTAAAACCCTATTTTTTAATGTATGCTCATGCTTAAACAAGAGCTCATTATCTGTGTCATAAACCTCATCAATCACATAAGGCAAAACCTCATAACCACCATTAAAGATAGTGCCATAAGCACTTGCCATATCAATCACCTTAACATCAACTGCCCCTAAAATAATCGCCGGATGAGATTTAATCTCGGTACTAATACCCAATCTATAAGCCATTTCAATAATATCTTCCAAAGAGCTATAAGTTGCCAAATCAACCGTTGCCGCATTTAATGACTTTGCAAAAGCTTCTTTGATGCTAACCGCACCCCTAAATTTTTTATCATAGTTATTAGGTTCCCAATCGCCAATTTTAATAGGTTCATCACTTACTAATTCATCAAGCCCAAAACCTTTTTCAAGCGCCGTTAAATAAACAAACAACTTAAATGAAGAACCCGCAGGACGTAATGCTTGAGTTGCACGATTAAACTGACTTTTGTTATAGTCAAAACCGCCACTCATAGCCTTAACCGCCCCATTTTTATCTAAAATAACAACCGCCCCCTCGGTTATATTATTTTTTTTGTTTTCTCTTAGTTTTTTACGGAGCAAATATTCCGCTCTTTGTTGCAAATCATAGTCAAGAGTTGTTTTGATATATATATCTTTATCTTCTTCATCCAAAACCAAAGAAAGCTCATTCATAACATAGTCGCCAAAATATCTACCGCCTAAAATCACGCCTTCATTAGCATCTTTTATTTTTAAGTTTTTGGCATCTTCAACTTGCTTTTTATCTAAAGTTCCAGCTCTTTTCATTAAAGATAAAACTGTATGCGCTCTTTTTAAGCTAAGCTCTTTGTTTGCAAAATAATTATATCTGCTAGGTGCTTTTAATGAGCCAGCCAAGATAGCTGTTTCAAGTAGATTTAAGTCTTTAGCTTTTTTATTAAAATATCTTTTAGATGCAGCATTAATTCCATATGCGCCATATCCAAAAAATACTCGATTAAGATAAATTTCTAAAATTTGTTTTTTAGAAAAATGTTTTTCTAATTTTTTAGCAAGTAGATATTCTTGAACTTTACGTTTCACACTTTTATTGCGAGTTAAAAACAAATTTTTTGCAACTTGTTGAGTAATGGTTGAAGCCCCTTGAGCATAGCGCATTTTAACAAGATTAATACCCATAGCTCTAGTAAAGCCAATCCAGTCAAATCCTTTGTGTTTATAAAAACGTCTGTCTTCTGTATCAACAAAAGCCTGATGAACATAACTAGGCAATTCATCAATTGTTACTGGCTTTGAAAACAATGCCCCATATGAAGTAATTTCTCGTCCATCTTCTGCTAAAATTTTGACACCACGAGACCTTTCAACATATAGGGCTTTAGTAAAATCCGGCAAACTTGCACTGCAATACCAAACAAATCCAACAACACCAATTAAACTTACCACAAAAAGCCAAATCAAGAAAATCAACAACTTAAATCTAAAAGTTGATTTTTTAATTTTCTTTGAGCTTTTTTTCTTTTTCTTAAATAAAGCGCCCCAGCCTTTATCACGAAGAACAACCCAAAGGCTTTCGTCCTTCTTTTTTTGCTTTCTTTTCTTTGTTTTTTTCTTTTTTTGTTCAAACATTTTAAATACCTATACAATAAAACTTACATAGATATTTTATAATAGATATAGTTATAAATTGATTAAAATTAATTTTGAAAAGTACTTTTTACCTTTTCTGTCATCCCTCGATTGCTTTAGCAAAACGTCAAGGGATCTCCGAATTAAAACCTTTATTCTCGCTCAAATCCTTGAACAACCACGTTCTCACCAGTCTTTTCATTTCTCTTTTTAACGGCATCAATAATTACTTTCTTTATTTCCTCATTATACGCACACATCATGGCATTTCGACCATTATAATCCTTTTGATTAACATCTGCCCCTTTTTGAATTAATAACTCCACAACTTCCTTACATCCACCATCTGAAGCCCCCATCAACGCTGTCTTACCACCATTAGTTTTAGCATTAACATCAGCACCTTTTTGAATTAAAAGTTCTACAATTTCTTTACGACCCATGAATGAAGCCCTCATCAAAACTGTCCTCCCATCCTCATCTTTTTGATTAACATCCGCGCCAATTTGAATTAAAAGCTCCACAACTTCCTTACATCCATCATCTGAAGCCCACATCAAAGCTGTACTACCACCATTAGTTTTAGCATTAACATCCGCTCCTTTTTGAATTAAAAGCTCCACAACTTCCTTACATCCACCACGTGAAGCATCCATCAACACTGTATTACCACCATTAGCTTTAGCATTAACATCCGCTCCTTTTTCTATTAATAACTCTACAATTTCCTTATCTCCATCATGAGAAGCAATTATCAAAGCTGTTCTACCACCATTAGTTTTAGCATTAACATCCGCTCCTTTTTCTATTAATAACTCTACAACTTCCTTATGACCACTTAGTGAAGCACACATCAAAGCTGTACATCCATAGTTATCTTTTTGATTAACATCAGCACCCTTTTGAATTAGAAGCTCCACAACTTCCTTATAACCATATGTTGAAGCTCTCATCAAAGCATTCCTCCCATCCTCATCTTTTTGATTAACATCAGCTCCTTTTTGAATTAAAAGCTCCACAACTTCCTTACATCCATCATCTGAAGCCAATATCAAAGCTGTACATCCACCATTAGTTTTAGCATTAACATCCGCTCCTTTTTGAATTAAAAGCTCCACAACTTCCTTACATCCTCCACCTGAAGCATTCATCAAAGCTGTACTACCACCATTAGCTTTAGCATTAACATCTGCCCCATTTTGAATTAAAAGTTCTACAAATTCCTTCTGTCCTTTATCTGAAGCATTCATCAAAGCAGTCTTCCCATCCTCATCTTTTTGATTTACATCAGCTCCCATATCTATTAATTCTTTAACGTCTTTTTTTTCTTCACCTTGACAAGCTTTTATTAATTTTGCACCAAGTTCTTTTGCTATTTTTTCATCAAAAACATCTTTTGCGCCATTATTTTCTAAAAACTCTATAACTTTTTGATTATTTACCTCATTTGCAATCCTTAAAGGTGATCTAGCTCCATACATTACATTAACATCAACCCCAAGTTTAATTAGCATATCAAGTTTTGCAAGTTTGATATTTTCCGCCATTTCTTTATTTTTGATTATCTCAAATAACTGCTTTTCTAAAATATCCTTGCTCATTTTAATCTCCTATTCCAAACCCTTTTTTAACTTTATAAAAAAAACTATTCTTATTTTTTGTTTCCTTTAACATTTCCCTTATTTTATCATTTATTGCCACATCAAGAGCTGTTTTTCCTCTATTATCCTTAGCCTCAATATCCGCCCCTTTTTCTAATAACAGTTTTACAACTTCACTTTTACTATTTGATGAAGCCCACATAAGCGAAGTATATCCATCAATATCCTTAGCCTCAATATCCGCCCCTTTTTCTAATAACAATTTTACAACTTCACTATAACCTCTACAAGAAGCTAACATAAGCGAAGTCTGTCCACATTTATCCTTAGCCTCAATATCCGCCCCTTTTTCTAATAACAGTTTTACTACATCACTATAATCCCATCCAGAAGCCGATGTAAGCGAAGTATCTCCATCATTATCTTTAGCTTCAATATTAGCCCCTTTTTCTAATAACAGTTTTACAACTTCACTATGACCATTTGATGAAGCCGATATAAGCGAAGTATCTCCATAATTATTTTCAGCCTCAATATTAGCCCCATTTTCTAATAACAATTTTACAACTTCACTATGACCATAATTAGAAGCCGATATAAGCGAAGTATCTCCATCATTATCTTTAGCTTCAATATTAGCCCCTTTATTTATTAACTCTTTTACTTTTTCAAAATTTATTTTTTCCTGACCACATTCTTTAATCAACTCTTGCCCTAATTCTTCTGCCTTTTTTTTATCAATAAATTCTTTAGCTCCATTTTCTTCTAAAAACTCGCAAACATTACTTAAACCTTTTTCTTTGGCTACAAATAGAGCAGATTTTGCACTATAAGAAGTATTAACATCAACCCCAAGTTTAATGAGCATATCAAGCTTCGCAAGTTTGATATTTTCCGCCATCTCTTCATCTTTAATAATCTCAAACAATTGGCTTTCTAAAATATTTTCGCTCATTTTTACCTCTTTTTTCTAAAAAACATAGCCTATTTTATCACAAAATCACCCTCTTTGCAACAAATATCTCCCCGTCATCCCTTGATTGTTCTCGCTACATACTCTTAACCAGTCATCCCTCGATTGCGCCAGCAACACAATCCTTAAGCCGTCATCCCTCGATTGCACCAGCAATCGTCAAGGGATCTACAAATTAAAACCTTTATTCTCGCTCAAACCCTTGAACAACCACGTTCTCACCAGTCTTCTCATTTCTTTTCTTAACAGCTTCAATTATTGCTTTTTTTATTTCTTCATTTTTTGCAAGCATCAAAGCTGTCCATCCATTATTAGCTTTTTGATTAACATCTGCTCCTTTTTGAATTAAAAGCTCCACAACTTCCTTACATCCACCACCTGAAGCATTCATCAACGCTGTATTACCACCATTAGTTTTAGCATTAACATCAGCACCTTTTTGAATTAAAAATTCCACAACTTCCTTATGACCACTTTGTGAAGCCTCCATCAAAGCCGCCCGGCCATTATTACTTTTTTGATTAACATCCGCTCCAGATTTTATTAACACCTCTGCAATTTCTTTATAACCTTTTTTTGAAGCCCACATCAAAGCTGTCTTTCCATAATCATCTTTTTGATGAACATCAGCTCCTTTTTGAATTAATAATTCCACAACTTCCTTATGTCCTCTATACGAAGCATACATCAAAGCTGTCTTTCCATCCTCATCTTTTTGATTAACATCAGCTCCCATATCTATTAATTCTTCAACATCTTTTTTTTCTCCATTTGCACAAACTTCTATTAATTTTACACCAAGTTCTTTGGCAATTTCTTCATCAAAAAACTCTTTAGCACCATTTTCCTCTAAAAACTTAGCAATTTTTTCTTCTTTTACTTCATTGGCGAGCATTAATGTAGACTTCGCCCCATACATAGCATTAACATCTACGCCAAGTCTAACTAGCATATCAATCTTGGCAAGTTTGATATGCTCCGCCATTTCTTTGTCTTTTATTATCTCAAACAACTGCTTTTCTAAGATGTTTTCACTCATTTTGCCCTCGTTTTTCTAAAAAACATAGCCTATTTTATCACAAAACACCCTCATTTTCAATAAAAAATAATAAAAGCCGGAACTTTGCTCTCACAAAATTCCGGCATATTCATAAACAAATTAATAATACTTTTTTATCACCATCTAAATAGCACCATGTGTTTCTTTTGCGCATCTCACATAGTCTTTATAGTATTCTTCAAGACTTTGTTGAACATGCCAGTTAACACTACCTCTTGGGTAACGACCACGTTTATCAAGCTTGCCGGCTTTGATACCTGTTAAAAGCTCAATACCATCATCAACATTATCAATTGCATAGATGTGGAATTGTCCATCTTCAACGGCTTTAACAACATCTTCACGAAGCATAAGATTAACAACGTTTGTACGAGGAATAATACAACCTTGGTCGCCAGTTAAACCATTATATTTACATACATCAAAGAAGCCTTCGATTTTTTCATTAACCCCACCAATTGGTTGAATCTCACCAAATTGGTTAATAGAACCAGTAACTGCCAAAGATTGCTTGATAGGAATTTCAGAAATAGCAGAAAGCATACAATAATATTCGGTAGAGCTTGCACTATCACCATCAACACCACCATAAGATTGTTCAAAAACAATGCTCGCAGACAACGAAAGTGGCGAATGCTTAGCAAAGCGATTGGCAATTAAAGATTGTAAAATTAAAACACCTTTGGAATGGATAGGACCACTCATCATAACTTCACGTTCGATATTAATAAACTCACCATGACCTAAGCGAACTTGGGTAGTAATACGAGTTGGTTTACCAAAAGAATTGCGAGTAAAGTTATATACAACCAATCCGTTAATTTGACCAACACGCTCACCTTTAACATCAAGTAAAATTGTTCCCTTATCGATTTGTTCAAGCATAGCTTGATTAATTCTATCAGAACGATAAACTTGAGATTTAATTGCTTGCTCAATGTGATTTTTACCAATCTGACTTGCTTTGGATTTACGAGCCCAATAATCAGCCTCTTTTAATAAGTCACCAATAGATGCCACGTGGGCAGTTAATTTTTCTGTATCATCTGCCATACGAGATGAATATTCGATAATGCGAGCAACCGCTTGCTTATTAAGAGAGCGCAAGCCTTTTTTCTTGGATAATGAACCAATTAGCTTTGCATATTCAATTTCATTCTCATCAGTTCTATCAATAACACCACCAAAATCTGCCTCAACTTTGAAATAATCTTTAAAGTCTGGGTCACGTTCACTTAATAAATCATAAAGTTCACTATCGCCAGTCATAACAACTTTAACATCCAAAGGAATTGGTTGTGGGTCAAGAGAAATAGTTGCAAAACTAGTATCTTCGCTAGGTGCTTCAATTTTAATTTCTTTAGAAGCAAGAGCACGTTTTAATGAATCCCAAGAATAAGGTTGCAAAAGAAGTTTTCTTGCATCAATTAATAAAAATCCACCATTTGCTCTATGAAGCGCACCACCTTTTATTAAGGAAAAATCGGTAATTAGCGCACCAAATTGTTGGATACGTTCAACTTTTCCGACCAAATTTCCCTGAGTTGGGTGGTCAAGTAAAATGATAGGAGCACCACTATCTGGCACATTTTTAACCACAACATTAACTTTAAATTTTTGGAATTTATCATCTTCTTGTTGGCTCTTTAATTGGCTTAAAAGACCAGCCATAGGCTCTTCTTCTTGAGGTTTGTTATCTTGGTCATAGTTAGGAACAAATGTTGTGATATTATCTAAAATATGATTTAGAATAGTTTTCAAATATTCTGCAACTTTCTTGTTACCTTTGTATTTTTTCTTAATTTCATCAAGAGGTTTTTTAATCGCATCTTTAACCACTTTTTCTTGAAGATGTTTAATTTCTTCGGCTTGTTTTTCTTCCCATTCTGGAGCATTATCTTGATGCTGAGCAATTTCTTCTTGCATAGCATTAAGGTCTGCCATAATTTCATTTTTTTCTTCTTCACTAAGGGTATCAAAAACATCTGGGCTAATGATTTCGCCATTTTTCATAGGCGCAACTACAACACCCATAGGCATATGAAGAAGTGAAACTTTTTTACCTTTGGCTTTTTTCTGCAAAACTTTTATATAGTCATTACGTTTTGCTTGGTATTTTTCTTTAATGGCAGCAAGTTGTTCTTCATAAATATCATCTTTAACAATATTAGGTAAATCTTGTTCAACAAACTCTGCAAATTCTTCCATTTCTTTTTGGAACTTTGGACCACCACCTGCTTCAAAATTAATAGCCAAAGGTTTATGAGGCTCATCAAAGTTATAAACATACACCCAGTCATCAGGAGTTCTTCTGATTTTACCTTCTTTTTCAAGGATTCTCTTAACAAGACTAGTCTTACCAGTACCTTCAGGACCTAAGCAAAATAAATTATATCCACGAGAGCGAATATTAATACCAAGCTCCACCGCACTAATTGCTCTGTCTTGACCAAGCGCAGACAAACGTTCTTCAAGCTCTGCTGTTGTATTAAACTCAAACTTTTGAGGATCACATTTTCTATAAAGTTCTGAAGAATTTAACTTTGTAATAGCCATTTTAAAAAATACCCCTATAATAAATTTATCTTGATGTATTATAATTTTTAAAAAGCTAACAGAGAGTAAAGATTTTGAAAGAAAATAAAAAGAAAATTTCCTCCCCTTTTAATAAAGACATTCCTTTTTTCTTTTCAACATATTATGAGAAAAGAAATCCTTTATTTTTAAGCTCAAGCGAAAAAGAAATTCTCCCCATACTTTATAAAAATCTAAAAAAAGCGCATCAAAAATTAAAAAAAATATCTAAAAACGATTCTTACAAATTACAATTACTAAAAATAGATACAGATATTTTATTAAATAATATCCCATATTTAGACACACCAAACATAAAAATCCCTTTTTATGCTCCAAGAGCCTTAAAAGCTAAATTTTTATACCAAAAAGCTCTATTTGAAATCTATCAAACAGACCTCTTAAATGCCTCAAACCACCTCTCAAAAGCCTTAAAAATTTTTAAAAGAAAAAAGTACTATTTTGAGTGCGGAGAGTGTTTTTTAGCCTTTGCAAAAGTTTATAAAATTTGTGGCAATTTAGATATATCAAGAGCCATGCTCTATGAGGCAGAAAACATCTTTTTAAACTACATAAAAGTAAAGACCAAACTTGCCGAAATCAAAGCTTATCATGGGCTAAATGAATTGATGTATGAAAACTACGAAAATGCTATAAAATATTTTGAATGTGCATCTAAAATCTGCCAAAAAAATAACTATAACATCACCTATTCTAACATCTTAAATTGGAAAGCTCTTGCCTTTTTTAAACTAAATCAATTAGATACATCCGAAAGCTTACTTATTAGTGCGCTAGAAATTCCCAAAATTTCACCTTATACTAAAGCATTTAGTTATGATTTGCTTGCAAGAATTTATAAATCTAAAAACAAATTAAAAAGCGCCTTAAAATATATAGAGCTTGGTTTAAGCATTGCCCAAAAACTAAAAAATGAGCAAGACCTTTTTGAGCTAAATTACCTAAAGGCAGAAGTTTTATTCTTAAAAAAAGACAACACAAACTCCAAAGCTATCTTAACACAATTAATTGAAAAAAAATCATCACCCAAAGCCCCATACTTTAAGGCAAATGCTTATACCCTACTTGGCATTATTTTGCTCAGCGAAAACAACCTTAAACGTGCTCAAAATCTATTTAAACTAGCCCTTGATTTAGAAAACTCAAAATCAAGAGAGTTAGGACTTGCTATTGATTATAACAATATCGCCGAAGTCTTTATTCGCCAAAAAGACATAACTTCTGCCAATAAATACTTAAACCTTGCTCTAGAAAATGCTATTGCAACCGACAATAAACCACTAATTGAATTTTTAGAAAATAAATTAAATAAAATCTAACCCAAAGCCTAGCTAAAAAATAGCAAAAATTTTCCTATATTCTTAAAGTTAAAAACAAGTGGGAAAATTATATGCAAAATTTCTTATTTATAATATTTATGCACCTGTTACCTCTGATATTATTTTTAATACCTCTTTTGCTATTTTTTGACATTACCTTAAAAACACATAAAAACAAAACCTTACCCGAAGAACCAAAACCATCAATTGACGATTTAGAACAAAAATTAGCCATCCTTATTTCTAAAAACAAAGCCCAAGACCAAAGCTTAAACCTCACCAAAGAGCTCGAAAACACCCCATCAAACACTATCATGCAATACATAACTAAAGATAACCCCAATTCTAAAAAGCATCATCTTTTTCAGCTAATTTTTACTTACATAAAAAATAATGCCGAAGATGATAAGATAATAAGAATAATGCGCCACTATTTTAAGACCTCATCAACCGCACACCTCTATGCAATGCTCAAATCATACAAAGTATTTTTGCACATCATAAAAAATGATAAACAAAATAAAACCCTCCTCAAAGACTTATTTAACAACAACACTAAAACAACCCTTATTTATCTCGAAGAAAAACTCCACCAAAAACTAAACGAGCTACCAACACTCCCCTCATCAATGCAACCAATCATCATCAACCAAGCCGTAATTTATGGTATAATCTTTGCATCATTTGCCAAATTTTATGATAAAACTATCACACTTAAAATTCTTAAACTAACCAAAGAGCTATCACCAAATTTATTCAAATATTGGCATACCCCACCAAAACCAAGCAAATTTCCAAATCCAAGCGACCAAAAATATTGCATAAATTATTATACATCAAAAAAAATAAAAAAAACTCTTGACTATAAAAACAAATCCACTAATAATACACCCCAATGATGCGCTCTTAGCTCAGCAGGATAGAGCAACAGCCTTCTAAGCTGTGGGTCAGAGGTTCGAATCCTCTAGAGCGCGCCAATAACCGCAAAGGGGTAGCCAAAGCTACCCCTTTAGTTTTATTTATAACAACCTTTCTTAAAAAGCTTATATTAATTATTTCCTCTTACAATATTTAGTCCTTCATATTCTGCCTCAATTATCCCGCCAACAATAACTGCGATATTGTCATATCCGGCATTTTCAAACCGCTCTGCAACCTCTGAAGCCTTACCACCAGAAGTGCACAAAATATTTACAACCTTATCACCATTAGGGTTATATTGTGCCATAAATTTATCCGGCTCAACATCATCAGCTTTAATCAATATATGAGGAAGCGCTAACCTTTCAGCCCTATACTCTTCGTTTCCTCGAACATCTAATATTATAGAATCTTCACTTAAACTTTCTGGCTTAACAAAACGCATTTTTCCCTCCTATTTTTTATTTAAGAGATAATAAAAAATGCTAAAACTTAAACCTCATAATAAGTTTTAAAATTTATAATTAAATCAGCAAAAGCCCTTTTCCCGTCATCCCTCGATTGCACTCACAACACACACCTTATCTGTCATCCCTCGTTTTGCCTCGCAAAACGTCAAGGGATCTACGAATTAAACCCATTTATTCTCGCTCAATTCCTTGAACAACCACGTTCTCACCAGTCTTTTCATTTCTCTTTTTAACTGCATCAATAATTACTTTCTTTATTTCCTCATTATATGCCACCATCATTGCATTTTGACCACTATTATTCTTTTGATTAACATCAGCCCCATTTTGAATTAAGACCTCTGCAACATCAGTATACCCATCACGAGAAGCCCTCATCAAAGCTGTACTACCACCATTAGCTTTAGCATTAACATCCGCTCCTTTTTCTATTAATAACTCTACAATTTCCTTATCTCCATCATGAGAAGCAATTATCAAAGCTGTTCTACCACCATTAGTTTTAGCATTAACATC
>SUUK01000001.1:71916-546902 GCA_015062535.1 Alphaproteobacteria bacterium | reverse complement strand
GAAAATGGTGCTAAAGAGTTTTTTGATGAAGAAATTGCCAAAGAACTTGGTAAAAAATTAATAGAAGTTTGTGCAAATGGAGAAAAAAAAGACGTTGAAGAATTGATTGATATGGGGGCTGATGTTCATCAAAAAGATGAGGATGAATATGAGAATGAGTGGACTGCTTTGATGACGGCTTCTTATGAAGGAGATAAGGAAATTGTAGAGTTATTAATAGAAAAAGGAGCGGATGTTAATCAAAAAGTTGAGGATGAGAGGACTGCTTTGATGTGGGCTTCTGATCAAGGACATAAGGAAGTTGTGGAGCTTTTAATTCAAAAAGGAGCGGATGTTAATCAAAATGATAACAATGGTCATACAGCTTTGATGTGGGCTTCAGATGATGGATGTAAGGAAGTTGTGGAGCTTTTAATTCAAAAAGGAGCAGATGTTAATCAAAAAACTAATGGTGGTAGTACAGCTTTGATGTGGGCTTCAGATGATGGATGTAAGGAAGTTGTGGAGTTATTAATAGAAAATGGGGCTGATGTAAATCAAAAAGATAATAATGGTAATACAGCTTTGATGGAAGCTTCAAAAAGTGGTCATAAGGAAGTTGTGGAGTTTTTAATAGAAAAAGGGGCGGATATTCATCAAAAAGATGATATTGGCTATACAGCTTTGATAAAGGCTTCAGATAAAGGACAGAAGGAAGTTGTGGAGCTTTTAATTCAAAATGGGGCAGATGTTAATGCTAAAACTAGATATGATGGGTGGACAGCTTTGATGAGGGCTTCTATTTGTGATCATAAGGAAGTTGTGGAGTTATTAATAGAAAAAGGAGTAGATGTTAATCAAAAGGCTAGTGGTGGTAGAACAGCTTTGATGTTGGCTTCTTCATTTAGTGGTCGTAAAGAAATTGTAGAACTTTTAATTCAAAAAGGGGCAGATGTTAATCAAAAGGATTATAATGGTCGAAATGCCATGATGTGTGCAAATGATGCTGAAACAAGAGAAATAATAATTAAAGCTGTTAAGAAGAGAGAAGAGAAAGCTAGAGAAAATGTTATTATTCAAGGATTTGAGCGAGAATAAATGGGTTTAATTTGTAAATCCCTTGACGATTGCTTTGCAATCGAGGGATGACGAGTTAGTGTGTGTTAGAGGCTATCGAGGGATGACGAGTTAGTGTGTGTGGCAATCGAGGGATGAGGGTTAGGATAATTTTTTTGTTGTAAAGATGGTAATTTTATGGTATGTTTTAGGTACATTCATGGAGTATAGGAGTAAAAAATGAGTGAAAATATTTTAGAAGACCAATTAATTGATATTGTATATGATGCAGATATGCCTGAAGATGTTAAGTTAGCCAAGATTGATATGTTAATAAAACTTGGTGTTAAAAATGAGGCAAAAAATGAAGCATTGTTAGTTGCTTGTAGAGGTGATAGTGAAAAAATTGTAGAAATGTTGATTTTGAACGGAGCTGATATTGGAGTTAAAAATAGTAATAATCGTTCTGTAGTAGCTATTGCTAAAGATGAAAATATGAGAAAAGCAATATTTGAGGCGGCGAAGAAAAAGCAAAAGAAAGAAGATGATGAAAAATTGGAAGAAGCAAGAAAAGTTGAGGAACTCATTTTAGGTAGAGGATTTTTTTAATAAAATAGGTTATATCTTGAAAAAAAAGAGGCTAACATGAGTGAAGTAACTTTAGAAAGTCAGTTATTTGATATAATTAGAAATAAAGAAATGGCGGAAAATATCAAGCTTGCTAAGATTGATATGCTAATTAGGCTTGGGGCTGATTTGAACGTGAAATCTAGAGGAAAAACGTCGCTTGCTTTAGCTAAAGATGAAAATTTAGAAAAAATTGCTGAAATTTTGAGTGAAAATGGGGGGCTTGATGAAAGAATTTCTGATGAAGAAGTAAAGAGATTGAGTAAAAGACTTATGGTTTTTATTAATGTAGGTGATTTAGATGAAGCAAAAAACGCAATAGAAGAGGGGGCTGATGTTAATTATATTGAAAAAGCTTCACTACATTATAATACTCCTCTTTTGGAAGCATGTCGTCATGGGCATATTGAAATGGTTAGAAAGTTGCTTGATTGTGGAGCTGAACTTAATTTGAAAAATGCTGAAAAAACTATAGCTCCGATATATATAGCGGCGGCTAGAGGACATATTCATATTATAAAAGAATTAATCAAAAGAGGGGCTGATGTTAATGACGATACTACCCAATATAAATTAACTCCTTTGATGGGGGCGGTTGGTGATAGGCGTTATGATATGGTTAAATTTTTAATTTCAAAGGGAGCTGATGTAAACAAAAGCGATGTAGATGGACAGAGTGCTCTTATGGAAGCAGTAGAAAAGGGGGATATTCATTTAATTGGTGAATTAATAGATGCTGGAGCTGATGTTTTGTTGAAAGATAAAAAAGGTAAAATTGCACTAGAATATACTCAAAATGAAGATATTAAAAAGTTTTTAATTAAGAAATTTAAGAAAACAAAATCAGCTAATTTAAAGAAAGAAGATATAAATAGGCTTGAGGGTTTTTTAGATAATAGAAGAGATTTTTTATAATTTTAGACAAAAAATATTTGACATTTGGCAAAGTTGGTAATATATATTAATTGCAAATGTTTTTTTGGAGTGCAATTTAATGAAGTTTTGGCTTAGAGGCTTAGTTGGTTTAATTTTGATTATGAGCGGTTTTAGTGTAAATGAGGCTAAAGCTGAAACATTAAATTGGTGCGGTGAATATGTTGAAGCTAATAACAAAGGATATATTAGACTATTAAGCGCAGATATTGGTGTTGGTAGTGATGATTGTAGCAAATCTCAATATTATAAACAAAGAGCAGAGGGAAGAACTATTAAAATAGCTCTTGAATTTACTCGTAATAGGTCAACTTATGTAAAGTGGCGCAAATTTATTGGTCATGTGATTGAAGTTAAAGGAAAATACAGAAATGGTACGATTAGAGGTACTAAGTTTGTTAGAGATTTAGGTCGATAGTTTTTAATTTTAGCCTTAAGTTTTAAGGCTAATTTTTTTGATTAATATACTTGTTTGAATGAGTTGTTGTTATACATTTCAATAATGTATTTTGAGGATTTTATAGAACCAGAGTGCATCATAAATTCTGACCACTTTTCTTTTAAGGCATCTGAATTTGAAGATGATAATAGTTTTTTGTAATCAAAACTTTGATTGCTTTCTACTAAATCACCCCAAAGTTTTACAGCGGCATAGCTATATACTTCTAAACCTTTAGGCTCTATTCCACGAAGGCGCAAATCTACCAAGTTTTCGGTAAACATGATGCTATCTTTAAAACCTTTTAGTGCCATAACATATATACCATTTGATTTTTGTTTTAAGGTATCGAAAATCATTGGGTCTGGCATATCTTTGGCAGTGAAGACGATGATATTTTCATCTTGTTTTTTTAGTGATAAGATAAAGTCTGTTGTAGCATCTTTGTTAGATAGAACAAAAGTTATAGCGATTTGGTCTTTTTTTAGGGTAGAAATTAAGTCTGTGATGTTGGTTGAGCTATTTAATGTATAGAATTTTAGTAAATTACTTTTACCATATTTTTGAAATTCTCTAAATAGTGATTTTGCAACATCAGAATAACCATCTTCTTTGTTATCGTCATAGATGAAAGCTGTTTTTAAGCCTGCAAAATTTTGATTGTAAAAATTAAAGAAATCCCCACTCATTTGTGACTTTGTGCCAAGGAACATTATTTGTCCTTTTTTGTTGGTATCTGCTTGGTTGTAGGCAACAGTGGTTGGGACAATTTGGAAGAGCTTGGAGCTTTCATAAATGCTTGCAATTTCTTCAAAGCGATTAGAACAATAAGGACCGACAACAAGACCTATTTTTTTAGAATTTAAGAGGGCTAACATTTGAGCTGTTGAGATTGCTAAATTGTCATCACAACGGTCATCAATGGTTAGGATATCAATTTCTTTGTTGTTTAGTCCACCTTGTTTGTTAATCTCATCTATGGCTAGTTTAGCACCGTTAAATAGTTCTTCGCCTTCGCTTTTATATTCGCCTTGTTTGGGAGCTATTACTGCAACGGTAATGTTTTCTGCTCTTAGGTTAGCAGAATATAAAAAGCTTAGGGCAAGAAAAATTTTAACAATGTTTTTTAGCATAATTACATCTTTTCAGGAGCTTTAAAACCTAACAAATTAATTGATGTATCTAATACATTTAAGGTTAATGTTATTAGTGCTACAAGGGATTGCAATACGTTTTGGTCTGTTTCTGCTAATATTTTTTTGTTGTGATAGAACACGTTAAATTTGTTTGAAACTTCATAAATGTATTGGCACAAAATTGAAGGTGCATCCTTTTTAACAGTTTCTGTTAAGATGTGGCTAAACTTAATTAGGCTTAAAGCTAAATCACGTTCGGCACTTGAGCTAAATGTGGTGATTTGGCATTTAGTATTTAAGTTTAGTTTTGATAAAATAGATTTGATACGAACCATTGTGTATAAAATGTATGGACCGGTGTTTCCTTCAAATGAAGCAAATTTATCTATATCAAAAATGTAATTGCTCTCGCATGGGTTTTGTAAATCACCATATTTAATTGCTGAAAGAGCTATAATTTCTGATAATTTTTTGAGTTCTTCTGGTGACATATTTTGGCTATCTTTAATAGATACTTTTGCTTCTACTGTGTCTAGAAGTTCAGATAACTTCATTGTGCCACCGGTACGAGTTTTAAATGGTTTACCATCTTTACCATTTACTGTTCCAAAACCAACAAATGAAAGGTCTGTTTGAGGAGGTACGATACCAGTTTTAAGGGCGCAACGGAAAACTCTTTCGAAGTGTAAATCTTGACGTTTATCTACGACATAAATTACTCTGTTTGGATTGTAATCTTGTTTACGTTGAACAAGAGTTGCAAGGTCTGTTGTTTCATAGATTGCACTGCCATCTGATTTTAAGATAAAGCATGGAGGAATTGGGGCTGTGTCTGTTTCTTCTTTTACATCTACAACAAGCGCTCCTTCGCTGATATAGGCATGACCTTTATCTTTCATCATTTGTACCATATCTTTAATATATGGGGCAGCATCACTTTCACCAAGCCACACATCAAAATCAACATCAAGACGAGCATAGTTTTGTTTTAGGTCTGGAAGAGAAACGTTAAGGATATGCTTCCACAAAGCACGATAGCCAGTTCTGCCATTTTGAAGTTCTTTGGTTGCTTGACGAGCATGAGCCAAATATTGTTCATTCTCTTTAGATTTTTTAGATGCAGAAGGATAAATTTCTTCTAGGTCTTTTAAGGTAAATGGAGGAGTTGCTGGATAGGTACCAGTATAGTTTTCATCAAAGTAGCAAAGGTTTGGCTCTCTTTGTTTTAATTCATGGATAATTAATCCCATTTGCAAGCCCCAGTCACCAAGGTGAGCATCTCCAATTACTTTGTTGCCGTAGAATATGTTTAATCTTTTTAAGGCTTCACCAATTACGGCAGAGCGTAAGTGACCAACATGGAGTGGTTTGGCAACGTTTGGACCACCATAGTCTATTACAACAGTAAGTGGTGCTTCTTTGCTTTCAAAACCGCATTTATCTTCAGTTAGCATTCCATTTAAGTAGCTATGTAAAAACTCATCTTTAACATTAATGTTTATAAAGCCAGGGGCTACAACGTTAATGTCTTTTATAATATCGTTTGAAACAATGTTTGCAAGAACGTCATTGGCGATTTGAAGTGGGGCTTTGCGATATAATTTAGCACCACCCATAGCGCCATTTACTTGGAATTGACATAAGTCTTGTCGATTAGAAACTGTAACTCGGCCTAGTTCTTTGTCGTAGCCTGCATTTTCAAATGATTGCATGAATATTTGATTTAGGGTTTCTATTATCGATAACATTGTTTTCTCCATATAGTTAGAATTATTGCGGATAATATAGTGTATTAAAGGTGGTGTCAAGTGTAAAATTTGGGGAAGAATTGTAGTGTTTTAATTGACTTTTTAGTGGATAGAGGTAGATTTTAGGGCATTATTGGTTTTAATATTTATAGGAGATAAAAATGGCTGTATCAGTGGCTGTTCAAAAACTAATGGAAGAATATAATCGTTTTTCTTCTACAACTATGAATGAATTATTTGAAAAAGATGAAAATAGAGCAAAAAAATATACTGTAGAGTTTAAGGATTTAGTTTTTGATTATTCTAAAAATAGATTTGATGAAAAAGTTTTAGAAGCATTGTTTGATCTTGCAAAAGAACATAATCTTAAAGAACGTATTGAAGATATGTTTGAAGGTAAAAAAATCAATGTAACAGAAAATAGAGCTGTGCTTCATACTGCACTTCGTAATTTTTCAGGAAAGCCTGTTTTTGTTGATGGTAAAGATGTAATGCCAGAAATATTAAGAGTTCAGGCAAAGATGAAGGAATTTGTTAAGGCTGTTCATGAAGGACAATTTAGAGGTGCTACCGGTAAAAAATTGAAAAATATTGTAAATATTGGTATTGGTGGTTCTGACCTTGGTCCTTATATGGTGACATCTGCTCTTAAAAAATATTGGGTTGATGGAATCGAGTGCTATTTTATTTCTAATATTGATGGTACAGGATGTTATGAGGTTTTAAGCAAAGTTGATGCAGAAGAAACTTTGTTTATTGTAGCGTCTAAAACATTTACAACAATTGAAACTCTTACAAATGCTAGAACTTGTAGAGAATGGCTTGTCAATAAGCTTGGTGAAGATGCTGTTAAAAATCACTTTGTAGCTCTTTCTACAAATGGAGAAAAAGTTAAAGAGTTTGGTATTGATACAAATAATATGTTTGAGTTTTGGGACTTTGTTGGCGGACGTTATTCTTTGTGGTCTGCTATTGGGCTTTCTATTGCTTTGGCTGTTGGTTATGATAAGTTTGAAGAACTCTTAAAAGGTGCAGAGGCAATGGATAATCACTTTCGCTATGCAGATTTGAGTGAAAACATTCCTGTGATTATGGCGCTTATTGGCATTTGGTATAATGATTACTATAACATTCATAGATATGGAGTTATTCCTTATGACCAATATTTGAAGTTTTTACCTTCTTATTTGCAACAATTGGATATGGAAAGTAATGGTAAATCTGTTAGATTAGATAATAAGAAAATTACTGATTATGCAACAGGTCCTGCTTTGTTTGGTGGAGCTGGAACAGATGTTCAACACTCTTTCTTCCAACTTTTGCACCAAGGTACTGAACCTGTGCCAGTTGACTTTATTATTCCAGCGAATTCTTTGAATGAAAAAGGTAAACATCATTTGATTTTGCTTGCTAATATTTTAGCTCAAGCTGAAGCTTTGATGAAAGGTAAAACTGTTGAAGAAGCTGCAGAAGAATTAAGACTTGCTGGTAAAAATGAAGCAACGGTTGAAAAATTGAAACTTAATAAGAGTTTTGATGGTAATCGTCCTTCTAATATGTTTATTGTAAAGACTTTAACTCCGTTTAATTTAGGTATGTTAATTGCTATGTATGAGCACAAAGTTTATACTCAAGGTGTTATTTGGGAAATTGATTCATTTGACCAATGGGGTGTTGAGCTTGGTAAACAAATGGCTTTGAAAATTTTGCCAGAGCTTGAAGGTGGCGCAAAAGCAAGTCATGATAGTTCTACTAGCAATTTGATTAGTAAGGTTCTTGAGTTTAGAAAATAAAATTTAAGTAACTTTATTTAAGTGGCCTAGAAATAGGTCACTTTTTTTGTTGTAGTTAGATTTCTTATTGACAAAAAAGTGGAATATGTGTATTTTATAGTCTAGTGATTATATATTATGTTTAATAATTAATTTTAACGATTATGAAGTTAAAAAAATTGGTAGAAGAACTTGACTTTTTGAGTTCTAGCAGTGTTGATGAAGTAAGGGAATATATAAAGTTATATTCGTTTAAGCAAGATGCAGAACTAGTTTTTGTTGAAAAATTTCCATTGCTTGTTTCTTTGTATCTTGAGCGTTATAGTGTTTTTCAGAAAACGGCAAGAATTATTATTCAGTCTAATAATCTTGAGCATATAAACCTCTTGGTTAAGAGTGAGCCTAAAAAGTATAACCCTCATAGTCTTTTGTTTGATATAGGGGAGTATGCAACAATTATTGAGTGGCTTAAGGATAATGATTCGCCTAAATATCCGGAGAAAGAGCTTTTTTGGAATGGTAAAATTGAAGATATTATCAGTTTTATTGAAAAAAGAAAGGTATCTAGATTTGGGCAATATGATTTGATTAGAAGTCGTAATCATAGGGCGGTAAATAAGCTGATAAAATGCTGTAAGCTTGATGATAAAAACAAATTATCGGTAATGCTTTATGGTAGTAAAGAGAATGCTTCTTTGATGGTTACATATGCAAATAAGCACAACGATTATTTGCTGTTTAGGCAGATATTTGATATTCGTTTTAAGAAAGCAAGTGTTGTGGAAAAGATGACGAGAACAAGGCTTTTAAAACCTGCAGAAGATTTGTTTTTTGAGATATCGGATATCGATTTGGTTGTCAAATATGCAAAGCATTTTGGTATTGTTAATTTTGATATTCGTATCTTGAAACGCAGTAATCGTGATGGCATGATTAAATTCTTGTCAAAGAATGCAATTTCTAGTGAAGCGGAGATTTTGCTTTTTAATAGAGGCGATCATGCTGAGATTAAAACTTATCTTAAATCTCATGAACTTGATGACAGTAGCGAGGTTCGGCTTATCAAAAGAGGACACCACAGAGAGATTATGCTTTATTTGAAGCATCATAGTCTTTGTCTTGAGGCTCAACGTGAACTTTTGCTTAGGGGTAATTCGGTAGAGATTATTGAGTTTGTATCTAACTATCCGGTGGCTGATGAGATTTATTATAAACTAATTAAGCGCAACTATTGTGATGAGATTGATGCTCTTAACGAGTTTATGATGAAGCAACCTTGTTTGTACTAAAAAATTAAACAGGTAACCTTTTTAGGTTACCTGTTTTTTTGTGTTATATATTTTGGTTATAGTTATAACAGCTCATATTTAGGTCTTCGTGTTTGTAGAATACTTTGTAGATTGCATATATTAGTGATAATGCTATAAGGCTTAAGTAAACGCTTACAACCGGCATATAGTTATTTAAGAATACAGTTAGGCTATTTGAACCAGTTACCATGTAATCAATTATCACAGTTAAGAATGCATATATTACTGAAAAATATGGTATCCAACCAATAGATGCTAAGAATACGGAAATTTTTGGAAATGCTTCGTTTGTTCTATGTACAAAGCCCCATGTATTAATAATTGATAGTGACATTGCAAGTACTGCTATCCAAAACATGATATATAAAATACCAAGTGTTGCATCTGCAAGTGGTGTATCTATATAGCTTAAGATAAATGCTAGTATTTGGTACATTCCTCCTAATAGCAATAGTTCTGATTTGCATATTTTCATGAATATCTCCTTTTTGTTGTTGTATTTTTTATATAAGTGGGGGGTGGGGGGATTTGTATATGATATTTAGTTTAAATGGGGGGAGGGGATGTGCTAAAGCACGGTCATAGGAGCGTCGGCGTTCGCTCATGTACCCTTTTGTTTGTACACTACGCTTACGGCGTCACTCCTAGCACCGCACTTTATCCCATCCGTTGCAAAGCCTTCGGCTTTCGGTTTTAAATGGGGGTGTGCTAAAGCGCTATCATGATTGTAAAAAAGATTTTTTATGTTCGATTTCTAATTTGTAGATCCCTTGACGTTTTGCTAAAAGCAAAACGAGGGATGATGGGGTGAGTGTGTGGCAATGTAAAAGGATATCGGGCAAGGTATCCTTTTTTATTGCAAATGAGGAGATTTTGTAGTAAAATAGGCTATATTTTGGAAAAAAAAGGCAAAAATGAGTGAAGATATTTTAGAAAAACAGTTGATTGAGATATTAAAAGACAGCGAAATGGCAGAGCATATCAAACTTGCCAAGATTGATATGCTAGTTAGACTTGGCGTTGATGTTAATGTAATGTGTGGAGCAAGGTCACCTTTAAGGTTTGCAAAAGATAATAAATTAGAAAAAGTTGCAGAGCTTTTGGAAAATAATGGCGCAAAAGATGTTTTTGATGAAAAAATAGCAAAAGAACTTGGTGTAAAATTAATAAAAGCTTGTAAAGGTGAAGAAAAAAAAGACGTTAAAGAAATTAAAGAATTGATTGATATGGGGGCAGATGTTAATCAAAAGGATGAGAAGGGTAAGACAGCTTTGATTTGGGCTTCTAAAAATGGTTATAAGGAAGTTGTGGAGCTATTAATTAAAAATGGTGCGGTTGTTGATGTAAAAGATAATAAAGGGTGGACAGCTTTGATGTTGGCTTCAGCAGAAGGTCATAAAGAAATTGCAGAGGTTTTAATTCAAAATGGGGCGGATGTTGATGTAAAAGATAATAAAGGGTGGATAGCTTTGATGTTGGCTTCATATCATGGAAATAATGAATTGGTTGAGCTATTAATTCAAAGTGGCGCAGATGTTAATCAAAAGGATGAGAAGGGTAAGACAGCTTTGATTTGGGCTTCTAAAAATGGTCATAAGGAAGTTGTGGAGCTATTAATTAAAAATGGTGCGGATGTTAATGCTATGTATGGGGCGAAGTCTCTCTTAAAGCTTGCAAATGATAATAATTTAGAAAAAGTTGCCGAGCTTTTGGAAAATAATGGGGGAAAAAATATTTTTGATGAAGAAACAGCCAAAGAATTTGGTAAAAAATTAATAGAAGTTTGTGCAAATGGAGAAAAAAAAGACGTTGAAGAAATTAAAGAATTGATTGATATGGGGGCGGATGTTAATGCAGAAGATTATTATGGCTATACAGCTTTGATGATGGCTTCATATTATGGAAATAAGGAATTGGTTGAGCTATTAATTCAAAGTGGCGCAGATGTTAATCAAAAGGATGAGAAGGGTAAGACAGCTTTGATTTGGGCTTCTAAAAATGGTCATAAGGAAGTTGTGAAGCTATTAATTAAAAATGGTGCGGATGTTAATGCCGAGAATAATAAAGGGGGAACAGCTTTAATTAACGCTTCATATTATGACCATAAAGAAATTGTTGAGGTGTTAATAAAATCTGGAGCGGATGTTAATCAAAAGAATGAGGATGGGTGGACTGCTTTGATGTTCGCTTCATATTATGGTTGTAAAGAAATTGTAGAGATGCTAATAAAATCAGGGGCGGATGTTAATGATAAAAATGTTAATGGTTATACTGCATTAATGAGTGCATCTCATAGAGGTTATAAAGAAATTGTAGAGATGCTAATAAAATCAGGGGCGGATGTTCATCAAAAAGATAATGATGGCGAGACAGCTTTGATGAAGGCTTCGAGACGAGGGTATAAAGAAGTCGCAGAAGTTTTAATTCAAATTGGCGCTGATGTTAATCAAAAAAATAATGGTGGTAGTACAGCTTTGATGGAAGCTTCATTTATGGGGCGTAAAGAAATTGTGGAATTATTAATTCAACAAGGGGCTGATGTTAATCAAAAGAATAATATTGGTCAAAATGCCATGATGCGTGCAGATAATGAGGAAATAAAGAAAGTAATTATTGATGCTGTTAAAAAGAGAAATATAAAAGAAAATGGAACAATTATTGGAAGTATTAAAAACTTTTTTGAAAGTTAAAAGAAATGAGTGAAAATATCTTAGAAAAGCAGTTGTTTGAAATTATCAAAGATAAAGAAATGGCAGAAAATATCAAGTGTGCCAAGATTGATATGTTAATTAGACTTGGCGTTGATGTTAATGCTATGTATGGGGCAAAATCTGCTTTGATGTTTGCAAATGATAAAAATGAGCAAAAAATTGCTGAACTTTTGAAAGATAATGGTGCAAAAGAGTTTTTAGATGAAGGTGAAGCTAGAAATTTAGGAGAAAAATTAGGTGCTATATGCCATAATGGTGGTGGCGATATTGATGAAGTTAAAGAATTAATAGATCAAGGTGCTGAAATTGATGTAGTATATGAAGAAGGACCTATTTTTACGTCATTAATTTGGGCATCAGGAAATGGTTATACAGATGTGGTTGAATATTTAATAGAAAAAGGGGCTAATATTAATCAAAAAATGAGGGAAGATGTTACACCTTTAATGTGGGCATGCGTAAAAGAGCAAATAGATATAATGGAATTGTTAATAGATAAAGGTGCTGAGATTGATATTCAAGATGAATATGGGGATACTCCATTGATGCATGCTTCAAATTATGGGTATATGGATATTGTTGAGATGTTGGTAGAAAAAGGTGCTAATGTTAATGAAGTTACTAATGGAAAAAGAACCGCATTAATGAAAGCTGTCATGAATGAGCACTATGAAATAGTGGAATATTTAATAGCAAATGGAGCTCATGTTAATGCAAAAGATAGTGACGGAAAAACAGCTTTGATGTTTGCAGAAGATGAAAAAATGAAAAAGACAATAATTAGTGCTGTTAAGAAAAGAAATGAAAAGACAGGCGAGAATATAGTTGTTCAAGGATTGGAAAGATAATCGATAATTTTAATTTGTAGATCCCTTGACGATTGCTGGTGCAATCGAGGGATGACGGGGGAGATATTTGTTGCAAAGTTAGGGGTTTTGTGATAAAATAAGCTATGTTTTGAAAAAAATGAGGCAAAAATGAATGGAAATATCTTAGAAAAGCAGTTATTTGAGATAATAGAAGATAAAGAAATACCTGAATACATCAAGCTTGCTAAACTTGATATGCTTGTTAAGCTAGGGGTTAAATATAATACAATTGATGGATATAATACAACTGCTTTAATGTTGGCTTGCCAAATGGGACATGAAAAAATTGCTGAGTTTTTAATATCAAAAGGCGCAGATGTTAATGCAAAAAATTATGATGGGGTAAGTGCTTTACTTTTTGCTTCAGAGAGAGGATATAAAGAAATTGTAGAGTTATTGATTCAAAATAAAGCAAAGATTGAAGATAAGGATGTATTAGGTGATACTCCTTTAATGAATGCATCATATTATGGTCATAAAGAAGTAGTAGAGTTGTTAATTGAAAATAAAGCAAAGATTGATGCTAAGAATCATGTATGTAGCACTGCTTTGATAGAGGCTTCAAGAAAAGGTCATAAAGATGTTGTAAAGCTGTTAATAGAAAGAGGGGCTGATGTTAATGCAATAAAGAGTGATGGCACATGTGCAATACATTTAGCTTCATATAATGGATATAAAGAAGTTGTGGAGCTATTAATTTCAAAAGGAGCAGATGTTAATGCTTCAAATGAAGCATTAAATGTATGGCCTCCTTTAATGTATGCCGCTTATTATGGTCATAAAGATGTTGTAAAGCTGTTAATAGAAAATGGGGCTGATGTTCATAAAGGTGAATATAATGGAGATACAGCTTTAATGATTGCATCAAAGAGAGGGCAAAGAGATACTGTGGAGGTCTTAATCAAATATGGTGCAAATGTTAATGTGAAGAAAGGAAATGGAATGACTCCTCTAATGATGGCTTCAAATGAAGGTCATGCTGAGGTTGTTGATTTATTGATAGCAAATGGGGCAAAAATTAATGCAAAAAGTGTTACTGGTGATACTGCAATGAAACTTGCTAAAGACGAACGAATACGTAAAGCGATAATTAAGGCTGTTGAGGAAAGAAAAAGTAATACATTTTTGGGAAAAGTTAAAAGAAGTTTAGGGTTTAATAAATAAAGGATTTTAATTAGTAGATCCCTTGACGATTGCTAGACGCAATCGAGGGATGACGGATTAGGAGAGTGTTGCTGGTGCAATCGAGGGATGATGGATAAGTGGCAGTTGTATTATACCATGCTGCGGAGGGTTTTTACAATTGTTAGGTATGCGGTTACTGCAACTAAAATTGATGTAGCAACAGGGAGTAAGAATATTGATAACCAATCTTCAAGTCCAAATGTAACAGAATTAAAGATACCAGCTTCTATGCCTTTTGCCATTGAGCCTACAATCATTATGGCAGGAACAGCTATTAAGGTGCCAATTATGCCGGCAACGATTGAGGTTTTGGATATTTGCTTAACATAATTTAAGGCTATGTATTTATCTGTTGCACCAATCACGTGTAAGATGCTTATTATGTCTCGATGAATGTTTAGGCTTGTTTGGGCTGCATAAATAATTGCAGTTACAGATGCTAGGGCAACAAGCAATAATACGGTTAATGCAAGCATTTTTAAGGAATTAATGAACTTTAATAGCCTTGATAACCATAAGTTGTGGTCATTAATTGATGCTTGGGCAGAAACCTCTGATAAGCGAATGGTTAGCTCTTTGTAATCAAATTTTTTAGCATTGTTAATTTTTACATCTAAGAGCTTTGGAATAGGGAGTAACTCAATATCTACATTGTTACCAAGCCATGGTTCAAGCAAATATCTTAGCTCAGAATCGCTTAATACACTAACTTGTTCAACATGAGGGTAGCGCTCTAAGAATGATACAATGTTAAGCAGATCTTTTTTTGCGTCTTCATAGTTTGGAAGTGGGAGAACCTGAACTGTGAAGTTTGATACTACTTGTTTTCTTGAGTTTTCAAACATGGTGTTTATGCCAAGTACCCCAGATAAGGTAATGGCAAATAAAAATACCGATACACCAACGATTACACTCAAAAATGTATGTGAGTATCCCTCATCTATGGGGAGCTCATTTGTAGAATCAGAAGGTGGGGTTTGGCGTTTTAGCTTATTAACCTTTGAAGCCTCTGGACGAGGTTTTTTGCTAGGTTTTACCTTCATTATGGTGTTGTCGTTATTTTCCATGTTTCTCTCTTTTATTTAATGTATTCAAGGTGGCCATTTTCTAATTTTAAACGTGGGTAGTTGTATCTATCCATCAAATCTTCTGAGTGGGTGGCAATTACTACAGTTGTGCCTAAACGATTTAGTTCTGCAAATAATTTCATAAGTTTTAGGGCTATTTCGCTATCTACGTTTCCAGTTGGTTCGTCTGCTAGTAATAATTCTGGACGATTGATAACAGCTCTTGCAATAGCAACACGTTGCTTTTCACCGCCTGAGATTTCTGATGCTTTTACATACATGTTGTCTGATAAGTCAACCCAAGCAAGCAATTCAATCACACGTTGGCGAATTTCACGTTCTTTCATACCCTTAAGACGTAAAGGTAAAGCAACGTTATCAAAAACGCTTAAGTGCTCTAATAGTCTAAAATCTTGGAAAACAACACCAATTCTGCGACGTAAAAATGCCATTTTATCACGATCTGTCATTGCAACGTTTGAACCAAAAACTTTTAATGTGCCTTCGGTTGGGCGTTGTGCAAGATAGAGCATTGATAAAAGTGAGGTCTTGCCGGCACCTGATTTACCTGTTAAAAAATGCATAGAGCCACGGCGAAAAGCAAAGTCTATGCCTTTTAGCACAGGAGCATTGTCGCCATATGCTAAGCCTACATTTTTCATTTCTACAATTGGTTCGAATGTTTTGTCTTCCATTTTTTTGCACCTTTTTTGTTAATGTATGTAATATATACTAAAGTTTCAAAGATTAAATAGTTGGGTTTTAATAATTCACAATTTTGTTTTTAAAATGTAGATCCCTTGACGTTTTGCTTGACGCAAAACGAGGGATGACGGGTTAAGAGAGTGTTGCAAAGTTAGAATGATTGAAAAAGGGGCTGAGGCTATTAAGGGATGATGAGTTAATAAGTGTGGCAAAAAGTGCTAGCGAGTAGTTGGAATTTAAATAAAAATAATAGAAAAAAGTGTTGATTTTATAACAATCTTTGGTCTATACTCCCATTAGTTTAAATAATGGGATGAAAAGAAATGTTAATTAGTTGTCCAAAATGCCACAGTATTTATGATATTCCTGATAATTTGATTCCAAAAACAGGGCAAAATTTTAGATGTCAAGCATGTTCTAATGTATGGAATGCCATTCCTTCTGATGCTTTGGGATATGAGGAAAATGAGGATAATGAACCTTTTATTGAAGCAATTGAGGTTAGTGAACCACCTCATAGAAATTATCCTGCAAACAAAGAAAACTATCAGATTGTTAATGATACAAAATCTGGCAAAAGGACTATGAGCTCTAAAGAGCTTGTAAGCAAAGAGGGTGACCCAAATTATAAAGCTCCAAAACCAAAAAAGAAAAAGGAATTAACTCTAACATCTGACCAGGGAACATCTTTTACAATTAGTATGGATGGAAAAGAGGAAGAAAGTGAGGCAAGACTTAGTTTTGGAAACGATTTTAATGAGGAAATTAAAGTTCAAAAATCTGATAGATTAGTAAGCCAAAAGCCTAAAAAATGGTATGTGAAGACTAAGTTTTTTATCTTTTTATTGTTTGTTGTGGCAATTTTGTATTTCTTACGTGGGGTAATTGTTATGATTTATCCTGATGGGGAAAACTACTATAATAAAATTGGGTTAACAGGACTTTATAACGTTAGTGGGCTTGAGTTTGAAAAAGTTAATGTGATTGAAGAAAACATTGACGGAAAAGAAATGCTAAAGCTTGTAGTTGGAGTTAAAAACAACGGAATGCTTGGCACAAAACTTCCTTTGATTAAAGTTGATGGTATTGAAGAAGGTTTTGGTGGTTCAAAGTTCTTGAAAGCAAAAGAAAAAACAGAAATTGAAATTTTGGTACCTAATAATGGTATGAGTAATTTTAATGTTAGATTTGTTAGATAATAGGGAGAAAAAAATGTTAAGAGAAGATCTTCAAAATGCTCTAAAAGAAGCTATGAAAGCAAAAGATATGGAAACTGTTGGTGCAGTTCGTTTGATTATTGCAGGACAAAAAGAAAAAGATGTTGTGGCTCGTGGTAGTGGTAAAGAGTGTGCTTCTGACCAAGAATTGCTTGCAATGATGCAAACTATGGTTAAACAAAGAACAGAATCGGCAAAAATCTATCGTGAAGGTGGTAGAGAAGAGTTAGCTGTAAAAGAAGAAAAAGAAATTAAAGTTATTGAGAGATTTTTACCTAAACAATTAGGCGAAGATGAAACAAAGGAAATTATCAAAAATATTATGGCTGAAATTGGCGCATCTTCTATTAAAGATATGGGTAAAGTTATGGCTGAACTTAAGGCCAAATATGCTGGTCAAGTTGATATGGGTAAAGCGTCTTCTTTAATTAAAACATTACTTGGATAGACTATAAACTATGGCCAATGATGATTTACAAAGATTTATTGATGAACTAAGAACTAGAGTTTCTATCGTTGATGTGGTAGGAGCAAAAGTTAAGCTTGTTAAAAAAGGTAGGGAATATCAAGGTCTTTGTCCATTTCATAATGAAAAAACTCCTTCGTTTACGGTTAATGAGGCGAAGGGGTTTTATCATTGTTTTGGCTGTGGTGCTCATGGTGATATATTAAAGTTTGAAATGGATGCAAATGGGCTTCCATTTATGGATGCAATTGAAAAGCTTGCACATCAGGCAGGGCTTAGTGTTCCCAAGTTTTCTAAAGCAAATGCAGAACATGCAGAAGAAAAGAAATCATTGTATGATATTATGGAGCAGGCTTGTTTGTTTTTTGAAAAAAATCTTTATATGCCGGTTGGGGCTGAGGGATTAAAATATTTTAGGGAAAAAAGAGGGCTATCTGATGAGGTTATTAAGAAGTTTAGGCTTGGATATGCTCCGAATAATAATGGTTTAATGGCGCACTTAAAATCTTTGGGAATTGATGATAAAGACTTAAATGATTTGGGGCTGATGACAATTCCTGAAGATAAAACTCGTAAAAACCATGATTTCTTTAGAAATAGAGTGATGATTCCTATTACTAATAAGCAAGGAAAAATTATTGCTTTTGGTGGTAGGGTGATGGAAAAAATTGAGCCTAAATATCTTAACTCGCCAGAAACTCCAATTTTTAATAAAAGGCGCAATTTATACAATCTTGATAAGGCAAGAGAGAGCGGATATAAGGAGAAAAAGCTAATTATATCTGAAGGATATATGGACGTTATTGCTCTTGATAGATATGGGTTTAATTATGCAGTTGCACCACTTGGTACGGCTTTGACGGAAGAGCAAATTTTGGAGGCTTGGAAGGTTACTAATGAGCCTATTTTGTGTTTGGATGGAGATGCTCCAGGAACGAAAGCTGCAATGAGGTCTGTTGATAGGGTGCTTCCAATCTTAAAGGCAGGATATTCGATAAAGTTTTTGTTTTTGCCAGAAAATATGGACCCTGATGAATATTTACAGGCTTATGGTAAAGAAAGTTTTGCAAATCTTTTAACAAAAACAAAGCCTCTTATTGATATTTTGTGGCAAAAATATACTGATGGAGTTGATGCATCTACTCCAGAACGTAAAGCTATGGTTGAAAAAACTTTGATTGCTGAGATTAATAAAATTGGTGATTTGACCGTTAGAAATTATTATATGCAAGAGATTAAAAGCAGAATTTATAATGCATTTAGACCAAAGGTAGCAAAAAGTGAGGTTAAACCTGTTCAAAATGCTGAAAACAAAGTTGTTTCTAAGATAGGTTTTGAACCTAGAAGTGGGGCGGGTGATAAATACAATAGGTTTGATAAGAATAGATATAATAAAAATAATCAAAGGCCGGCAATTGGACATAGTTTTTCTTCTCCTGAAGAATTAAAGAAAAATGTTAATAGTGAAACGGATAAAAGTCTTAGATTTATTGTGGCGGCAGAATTTATTTATCCGGAACTTATTGATGACTATGAAGAAGAAATCTTTATTGATGATATTAAAGATGAGAATGTTAGAAATTTACAAATAACTTTGGCTGATACTTATCATGAGGCGGAAACACCTCTTAATGGTGATGAGTTATATAGTGCAGTTATGGATAAAACTCCGCATTTATTAAAGGGTTTTTGGGAAATTGGTATGCTTAAGGAAAGAAAGCCTTTTATTAATGATTTGAGAAAAAATATCGAAAAGTTATTGCTTGAAAATAAAATTAGAGCATTAGAGGCGGAATTAAAGGAAATTAATGAGCTTTTGATGAAAGATTTTAGTGAAGAAGCGTATATAAGAAAACAAACAATACAAAAAGAAAGAGATGAAATTATAAAAAATGCAACGGATAATCCTGATTAGGGATTTTGGGGGAGATATGTTATGAAGAAAATTATTTTAGTGTTGGTGGTTGCTTTGGTTCCTTGTTTGGGTTTGGCAAATGAGGGAATAACAAAGGAAGAGATGATAAATAAGATAATTGAAACAGGAAATGAGGAATTTGATTTCAATTCATATTTTGAAGGTGTTGATGTTAATGATGATGGAATTATATCTAAAAATGAATTGGAGATGTTAAAAGATGGAACTATTGAATTAGATAAGGCATTAGAAGAAGTTTATGGTGCTAAATCTTTAAGAACTGAAGAAGAAATTATTGAAAAAACAAATTTATTTTTTAAGAATGCTGACCAAAATAGTAATGATGAACTAGATTTAGCAGAAAGTGAAGCATTTTTCAAAAATTACGTAGAATATGAAGTGATAAATCAAGTTACAAATAATTTTAATAAGCAAGATAGAACTCAAGATGGAATATTAAATGAAAAAGATATGATAACAGAAGAGGAGATGCTTTTGAAACTAGAGACTATGAAAGAACAATTTGCATCTTTGAGTGAGAGTGTTATTAAAGAAAACATTGATCAAACTTTTAGTTTTAATAAGCAAGATAGAAATCAAGATGGAATATTAAATGAAAAAGATGTGCCAACAAGAGATGAATTGATTTTGGAAGAAAAGGCTATAGAAGAAAGATTTGCCTCTTTAGAAAAAAGCTTAGCTTCTTTGGATGATAATTTTGATGAAGAAAACATTGATCAAACTTTTCATGATATGGTTAAAAATCGGATGATCTTAACGTGTAGTGAAGAGTTTTACCAAGCAGATAAAAATAAAGATGAGTGCTTAGATAAGGAAGAGTTTGTTAATTTGAGGACTTATGAGGATAAAAAATATCGTGATGAGTATATAATAGGGAAAGATGAAAATAATGAATATCGTAAAGATTTTGATGATATTAATACAAATGGTGATAATTGTGTAGATAAAGATGAATATTGGGCTGAAGAAAAGAAATTTCAAGAAATAACTTGCAAAAAAGATCCAATTTTTTGTGAAGATGATGATGAGTTAAAAGAATATTCTGATGAAGAATTTAATAAGACAGATGAAAATAAGGATGGTTGCGTAGTAGTTGAAGAATATGTTAATTATGAAAAAAAGAAAAAGCAAATAATGTCGGATGAACTATCTAAAATGTATGCAGATGGTAGCATGTATAGAAAAGAGTATGATAGGCTTGAAAAAGCATCAGAAAATTGTTTGAGTAAAGATGAATATATTAAAGAAAGAACAAAACCATTAGATTTTTAATATAAAAGTTGTTAAGTAAATTTTATTGCTGTTTATAAGTGTTTAATTTTGGTGTAAAATTTTATAAACTGGTATAAATTAGGCTAAAGGTTTAGTGTTTTTTATATAAAAAAGGCTTGGTTAAGATGCTTAAATTTTATAAAATTTGTGTGTTGTTTTTAAGTTTTGGACTTCTTTTGGGGTGCGCGTCTTCTAATAATCCTGAAGATTATGAAGAAGTTGAAAATAATGAGATTTTCTGTACTTGGTCTGAAAGTGAATGGATTAGCAGAGGCGGACTTAAGATTTGTCCTAATATGAGAGTTTGCTCAGATGAAGAGTTGGTGCCTTATCAGCCTTGTATTATTCCAATGCCTAAATATTATAATGATGTGAATTTAACAGAAGGAGATGTTGAGCTTATTCACCCATATACTAGAAAAGTGGTGCTTTGCTTTGATGAACCTGGAACTTCTGTACAAAGTTGTGTGAAAAAATTTAGACGCGAGGGATATGTTTTGATTACTGATATTCCTCAATTGCCTGCGGAGTATGATACCATTGTTGAGGGGACTTATCCTTCTAGAAAGTGGGGGGGGCATAGGGAGCAGGTTGTTCCTAGGTGGTAAAGGGATGTGCTAAAGCGTGGTCATGATTGTAAATTTTAAAACTTATGTACTCTGTTTATGTACACCGCGTTTTAAAATTTACTTCCAGCACCGCACTTTATCCCACCCGTTGCAAAGCCTTCGGCTTTCGGTTTTTGGGGGATGTGCTAAAGTGAGGTCATGATTGCTTTTTTCCTCCTTTATGTATGCTTTTTTAATTTGTAGATCCCTTGACGTTTTGCTGGTCGCAAAACGAGGGATGACAAAAAAAGGTTGGCGCAAACGAGGGATGACGGAAAAAGCTTAGGCAATTGTAATAGATGAAATAGATAAAATTAGGTGTAATTGGACTAAAAAATAGTTGTTTTTAAGTGATGAAATATAAAAATGTATTAGAATTAGTAGCTTAGAATTGTTCGTTTTTGCTTGCAGTGGGTGGAATTTTATGTTATAATGCTTATAGAAATAGCATTAAGCTATGAAAGTGAGGCATGAGATGGCAAGTGTATCAAGTGATTTTGAAAGGTTTCTGAAAGCGAACTTTCCTGATGATTATAGGAAGGTTATAGATCCTGATGTAAAAGATGACGTAATAAATGCTATTATGTCTCGTAGAGAAGATGACTATAAGGTTTGGTGTAGGATTCCAGAATGGATTAAAGCTGAATATGGTGATGATTTGCCAGATGATGTATTTAATGGAAATAAAACAGTTAAGCAATTTATTAATGAAGAAGAGAAACAAAGCCAAATTAAAGAAGAAGAAAATAAAAGATTGATGAATTATAGCGTGTCTTTATTGGCAGCTGGTTATGCTGTGGAAACTGTGTCTTTGATGGTACAAAACAGATCTCTTCGTGAAGAAATGTTGCTACTTGCAGGAAATGAACCTTTAACTCCAGAAATGAAAGAAAAATGGAGAGCAACTCGTGAAAATGATCGTCATTTAATTTTGAAAGATTGGAAAGAAAATCAGCCTGAAAAATATTTTATGCATATTGTTAAGGAAATGCATAGAGCTAATAGAAGAAAAGAAAGAGCAGATACTCCAGCTTTGATTGCGGCGGCTGATATGAGACTAGCTTCTGTTGAACGTGAATTTAAGGAAATCTCTGAAAAGATTAAAGATGAAAATGTTAGAACTAGATTGATGGAGTATTTAAGAGAAGCTCCTCAACAAGCATCACTTAGTAGACTTAATGAAGATTTACTTGCAAAGGTTACAGAAAGTCTTGGCGAGGCGGGTATTAAAGTTAAATCTAATACGAAAAGTAAAAGTAAATCAAAAGAAAGTAAAGAAAGCTTGGCTTCTGAAATTAAAGAGCAGATTGAAAATGGTGATGTTAATGAACGAGCTAAAGCCAAAGTTGATCAATATGCAAAAGCTGATGATAAATTTGTTAAGCCAGCAAATGTTGTGGCAAAAAATATTGTAAGACAAGTAAATATTGAAATGAGTAGATAAAAAAGAAAAATGATAAGGTAATCTTGCAAGATTAAGTAAGCGGTGAATAGGAAAAAATAAAATGAGTAGAGATATTATTAATGAAACATTAGCTGAATGCTTACCAACTAATGAAGTTGATATTGAGTTTGAAGAAAAAGAGAAAGTAGCATCAGAATTAAACACGCAGATATTTGATATTATAATTGATGAAAATATGCCAGAGTACATCAAGTGTGCAAAGGTTGATCTACTGATAAAAATTGGTGCGGATGTTAATGCTATGTTTGGTGCAAAATCATCTTTAAGGCTAGCAAAAGATAATAATTTAGAAAAAGTTGCAGAGCTTTTGCAAAATAGTGGTGCAAAAGATGTTTTTGATGAGAAAATAGCAAATGAAATTAGCCAAAAACTAATAAAAGCTTGTGGTGATGAAGAAAAAAAAGACGTTAAAGAAATTAAAGAGTTAATTTATATGGGGGGTGATGTTGATGCAAGAGATGATGTTGGTTGGTTTCCTTTGTTGAGAGCAACGTACAGAGGCAAAAAAGATGTTGTTGAGTTTTTAATTCAGAAAGGAGCTGATGTTAACCAAAAAAATAATGAAGAGTTATCTGCATTAATAATCGCATCAATGGAAAATCATCGGGAAATTGCTGTATTATTGGTAGAAAATGGGGCGGAAGTTTATCCTGAAAATATTATGGGTAAATGTGCTTTGAAATATACAAAAGATGAAGATACAAAACAGGCAATAAAACAAGCATTGAAAGAAAGGAATAAAAAAGGAGGCAATGCTTTTTGGGGAAGAGTAAAACAAGGTTTGGGTATGGAAAATTAGATTTTAATTTGTAGATCCCTTGACGTTTTGCTAAATGCAATCGAGGGATGACAAAATAAAAAGAGGATGGTTTAAGACGTGCGGTGGAAAACAAGGGATGACGAGGTAAGGACAAAGCAATTAAAGGACGCGGATAGTAAAAGGAAATAAAAAATGAGTGAGAATATTTTAGAAGACCAATTATTTGAGATAATAAGAAATAAAGAAATGCCTACGAATATCAAGCTTCATAAAATTGATATGATATTTAGGTTAGGGCTTGATGTTAATCATAAAAAATGTGGAGGAATTACAGCTTTAATGGATGCTTGCCAAATTGGTGATTTTGAGGTTGCAAACTTTTTAATAGAAAAAGGCGCTAATGTTAATGAAACTGATGGAGGTAATAGAACAGCTTTGATGAGATCTTGTCTAAATGGACATAAGGAGGTTACAGAGTTATTAATAGAAAATGGGGCGGATATTAACTTACAAAATAAAATAGGTTGGACTGCTTTAATGATGGCTTCAGAGGAGGGATATAAAGAGATTGTAAAAATGTTAATAGATAAAGGTGCTGATGTTAATGTAAATACTGTATTTTATGAAACGGCATTAATGAAAGCTGTAGAAAAAAATCATGTTGAAGTTGTAGAAATATTAATTTCAAAAGGTGCTGATGTTAATGCAAAGAATGAAGAAGGGCAAAAAGCAATAATGCTTGCAAAAGATGATGAAATGAAAAAGATAATAATAGAGGCGGTTAAAAAGAGGAATGATAAGGCTGGGGAAAATGTTGTTATTCAAGGGGTTGAAAGAGAATAGCGGTTTTAATTTGTAGATCCCTTGACGTTTTGCTAAATGCAATCGAGGGATGACAGAAAAAAGGCTGGCGCAAAACGAGGGATGACTGGGTAAGGACAAAGCAATTAAAGGACACGGATAGTAAAAGGAAATAAAAAATGAGTGAGAATATTTTAGAAAAACAGTTGATTGATATAATTCAAAACAAAGAAATTCCTGAGAATATTAAGCTTGCAAAAGTAGATATGCTCATTAAACTTGGAGTTGATGTGAATACTTTGTATAGCGCAAAGTCGGCTTTGTTGATGGCTAAAGAAAAGGGGTTGAAAGATGTTGCTTTGTTTTTGGAAGAACAGGGGGCAAGAGAATTTTTCAATAAAGGAAAAGAAGAAAAGTTAAGTCAAGAGTTAGTTAGTGAATGTTATCAAGATGATTGTGAGTTAGATAGAATTAAAGAATTAATAATCAAAGGGGCTGATGTTAACGCTAAAAGTAAAGATGGTCATTTTTTGTTGTCGATTGCTTCATATAAGGGGCATAAAGAAGTTGCAGAGCATTTGATTTCAAGAGGGGCTGATGTTAATGCTAAAGGAGAGCTGGCGGAGTGGACTGCATTGATGAGTGCTTCAGCTAGAGGTTATAAAGATGTTGCTCAGTTACTAATAGAAAAAGGAGCGGATGTTAATGCTAGAGATGTTGCTGAGGCTACAGCGTTGATGTGGGGTTCACAGAATGGTTTTAAGGAAATCGTGGAGTTATTGATTTCAAAAGGGGCTGATGTTAACGCTAAAAATAAATTGGGAACTACTGCAATGGTGATGGCAAAAGATGATGAAATGAGAAAGATAACAATAGAGGCGGTTAAAAAGAGGAATGATAAGGCTGGGGAAAATGTTGTTATTCAAGGGTTTGAAAGAGAATAGCGGTTTTAATTTGTAGATCCCTTGACGTTTTGCTTATCGCAATCGAGGGATGACAGAAAAAAGGCTGGCGCAAAACGAGGGATGACAGAAAAAAAACGAGGCAAAACGAGGGATGACGGGAGTTGTATGTTTTTTATTGAAAATGGGGGATTTTTGTGATAAAATAGGCTATGTTTTTTAGAAAAACGAGGGCAAAATGAGTGAAAACATCTTAGAAAAGCAGTTGTTTGAGATAATAAAAGACAAAGAAATGGCGGAGCATATCAAACTTGCCAAGATTGATATGCTAGTTAGACTTGGCGTAGATGTTAATGCTATGTATGGGGCGAAGTCTACATTAAAGCTTGCAAATGAGGTAAATAATCAAAAAGTTATAGAGTTTTTAGAAAATAATGGCGCAAAAGATATTTTTGATGAAGAAACAGCCAAAGAACTTGGTAAAAAATTAATAGAAGTTTGTGCAAATGGAGAAAAAAAAGACGTTGAAGAATTAATAGATATGGGAGCTGATGTTAATGCAAAAGATATTGATAATAGGACCGCTTTAATGGAGGCTTCAATGATAGGGAATAAAGAAGTTATGGAGGTCTTAATTCAAAATGGGGCAAATGTTAATGCTAAATGTAGTAATGATTGGACAGCTTTGATGTTTGCTTCATATAATGGTTATGAAGAATGTGCTGAGCTTTTAATTCAAAATGAGGCAGATGTTAATGCTAGGAATAGAGATGGCGGGACAGCTTTGATGTTGGCTTTAGTAAAAGGTAGGAAAAATGTTGTTCAGTTATTAATTTCAAAAGGTGCTGATGTTAATATGAAAGATAATAAAGGTCATATTACAATAGAGTATGCAAATCCTGAAATGAAAAAGATAATAATAGAGGCGGTTAAAAAGAGGAATGATAAGGCTAGGGAAAATGTTGTTATTCAAGGGGTTGAAAGAGAATAGCGGTTTTAATTTGTAGATCCCTTGACGATTGCTAAACGCAATCGAGGGATTACGGGTTTATAGAGCATGAGGCAAAGTAGGGATGATAGCTTATGGTTGAGAAATTTTAAGATAGATGGGGTTATCTTCCGGTGTTTTGGCGTATAATTCTTAGTTCATTTTTCTTTAATTTATAAAAGTTTTTCTGAGCTATTTTTACTAATGGTTTTAAGGAAGCTTCTTCTAAAATATCTTTTAATTCTGTAAAGGTTTTTTGATTTTGTTTAGCGTGTTTTACAAGAATATTAACGGTTTTGATGAATGCTTGGCTGATTAAGTTTCCTTGTTTGGTTCGGTCTTCGTCAAATTCATCAGAGAAGCTTGAAAATACATGTTCTATTCCATCAAAACATTTTTTATCTAATATCTCTAATGGATAGATGTTGTTTACAGCAAAAATTGTTTCGTTTGGAGTGGGGCGAAAAACAGAGAAATTCATTGTAAAAGGTTCTTTGGGGGCGATATTTTCTTTGTTTTCTGAGCCAATTTTTTCTAAAAATTCTTTATGTTCCTTTTTGCGATTTAAGATGTGTTTTGTTTTTGGGGTGATGATGCTTGTTACTTTATCATCTGAAAGGGAAGCAAATTTTATGGTTGTGGTTTTGGTTTTACCAATTGGGGAAACAGGAGCAATATCAATGTTGTGAACTTGGCGCAAAATATGGTCTTGTTCCTTTTTTGAATAGCTAAGTGAAGTTAGCTCTTCAACCATTAAACGCTCTAGTTGAAAGGCAACAGTTGATCTTTGACAATGATTGATAAAAATTATTTTGTTTAGGCGCTCAGATATTTTTTTTAAGGAAGTTCTTTTGCCAAAACTTTTTAGGCGGGGTGATAGTGTTGATTTATAGATTTCTCTTACATAGTTTGGAATATAGTCATCTTCTTCTGGGTGAAATTTTTTGTATGCATCATTGTTCTCATCTTGGTTGTATAAACGAAGTAGGGCAATACGATCGGCAACGGAATTACGCTCGTTTAGTTCGTATTCGATAGAGTAGATTGGGATGTTTTTGTCTTCTAATATCTCTTCTATCATTTTGGCAAAACCATTGGCTTTTTTGGAGTTGTCCGCATTTGAGCCAGGGAGGGCGACAATTGCAACTTCGTCGGGATCGACATTTCTTGCATACCTCCAACCAAAGGGTAGAAGTTTAGATTTTGGGACGCGTTGTCCAAGATATGCAAAAGAATCATCTCTCATTGTTTTCTCCATTTTTTTATTATAACACAAAAATAGTACGATAACAAGAGGTTATTTTTATGTTTTTTGGGGATAGAAAATATGGTTAAAAATGTTGTTTTTTTGGTTTTTTTAGTTGATTTTTAAGAAAAAATAATGTATAATCTTGAAAGATATGTATATGTGGTCGGAGAGTTTTTATGTATTTGTTGATGTTACTTGCGACTTTTATGTCGGCAATATACGGATATAATTTATCAGCACGCCCTGAATATGATAGGGATATTGTGCGTAAAAAAGCTTTGGCCGTAATGGATCGCTTTAATGAGCAACATCGATATGCAGAAGTTCTTATGGCGAGAGTTAGTGATTCAACTCATGAAGATTATGAACCTCTTTTTGTTCTCCCTGGTGATGTTATTATGGGGGGAAAAGATAATACCGACCCAAATAAGAAATATTTGTTGATTTATAAGCAAAATCATGAATTAGCAAAAGAAGAGTATAAATTTTATCAAAAGAAAATAGCTGGTGAAGAAGGTTCTGCCGATTATATGCCAGTCGGTAGAAAACTTTATCCAGGTGATGAAATGGCAACAAAAATTGTATGCTTAGAGAATAAGTTGTATTGTTCTACTGGTAGTGAATACAAATGTACTGGCAAGGCAGAGAGTTGCGAAGTAACAGTTGATGCGAGTGACCCCGCTAATAAAGTAATTTCTGGTACATGTTGTAAAGGTGGTGGTGCTTCAGGTGGAAAGTATTTAGTTACATTTAAGACACTTGATGCAAAATGGTTAAGTAGAATTACAGGAAAAACTAGTGTTGACTTTATGAAGTCTTTGCAGACTAAAGAATATAATCAAAATATTGGAATAATTAACTGGGAAAAGGGTGCATGGAAATTCCAAGGTAAATTAAGATTTTTGCCTGCGTATGAAGAGGAAAAATTAAAATGGGATGATGCTCATAGTGATAGTCAGTATTTTCCTAGTGATAAAAAGAATATGACAAGCTGGATTTTACCTGAATTTTTTGATGAAGAATTTTTTGTAGTTGATGGGATTAATTTATGTGAAAAAGGATGTCTATTTCACATAGACGAATTTTTATAGGGAGAATTTATATGAGAAAAGTGTTTGAAAAAATAGAACAACGCGGTACTCTCTTAGTAGAAGCTTTGGCTATGCTAGGGTTGATAGCGATGGTTACACCAACTCTCTATAAGAAATCTGCAGAGAGATTGCAAGAAATTCAAGATATTAATGCGGCTTCTCAAGCAAGAACCATGAATAATGTTATTGAAACATTTATTAAAACTCACTTCCAACAATTGCTTGCTGAGACATCTTCTGCATCTGATCCTAAAACAGTGAAAATTGCGCTAGAAGATAGTAGTTCCGGTTATTTTGAGATAGGTTATTCAAGCTTTTTGCCATATGGATATAGTCCTGATACAATTAAGAATTATAAAGCACCAGAAATTTATGTTCATAGAGATGGTAATAGTTTGGTTTCTTATATCGTATATCCTCATATTATTGACCCAGGTCGTAAAAGAGCTGCTAGACTTGCATCTTTGGTGGGTGCAAATGGTGGTTTGATTACACCTCTTAAAGAAGCACAAGGTACTGGTGGTGCATGGTATTTAGATAGTTCTATGCTTAATGAGTTGGATATAGACTTGGATGATGTAGAAACTAACTCTTTGGTTATTACAGCAAATGAGCCTATTCAAAATTCAACGGAAGATAACGATAAGTTTTTATATAGAGTAGATAGTGAAGAAGAACCATATCATAATGCAATGATTACAGACCTTTATATGGGTGGTATTCCTGATGACACAGGTGCTTATTCTGCAAATACTTCACCTCACAACTTCTTTGGTATTTATAACGTTAGAAAGCTTACTCTTAATACTAGATGTGATAAAGGTAATGTTGGTAAAGGTGCTACAACTTATACAGATCTATGTGATCCAAGAGTTGCTGATTTATATATTGGTAAGCCTTTAGAAGGTGTTAACTATGAAAAAGGTGGTGAAAGATATTTTGATAATAATGCAGCGGCATGGATTTATGGTAACTTGAGTGCAATAAATGAAGGGTTTAAGATAACGGCAGATTCAACTCGTACAGCTGAATTTGTGTTTGGGCCATCTGGAGAAGACTCAAGTGGTGCTAGTTATGAATTGATTTATGCTGGTGGTACTTATGATAGCAGTGTGGCTCAAGTTCGTATGCTTGGCGAGTTTGTTAGAGCTCAAAAGGATAATGCTGGTGGTTATACATTTAGTGTTGGTAGTTCTATGGCTTCTGATAGTGATAATGATATGATTCAGGCATATAGTGATGCTGGTGGTCAAAAAGTTCGCTTAGGTATGCAAAAAGATGCTGATGTTTATATTGCAGAAAAAGGTGGTAATGTATATATCAATGCTGGCGATAGTTCAAGTACAATGGTTCATGCTGTTACTAAAATTAATAGTGGTGGTGGTAGTTTAGAGGCTGGCGTTGAAGGTAACTGGATGTTTGCAAGTGGTAGAGAGGATAGTACTACTGTTCAAATGTTAAAGAATAAAAAGGGTATGTTTGCTGTTGGTGCTAATGGCGCAGATAATGATGAAAATCTTGTTTATGCAGATTTTGGTGGTGGTTCTAGTGGCGCATCTTCTAGCCAAGTATCTTTATATGGTCAAAGATTAGTTGTGAAAAAAGACGCAGCATATGCAGGGTCAAAATTAGGTGGTGTTAATGGTGCTGGCTATGATGTAAAAGATGGTTTGACGGTTGTTGCTTCTAAATACACAGATATCTTTGGTTCTACATATATGGGGGCTGGTGCTATGAGTTCTGCGGCAGATGATGGTGCAGAATATAGTAGAGATGACTGGACTTTAGGTGTTGCAGGTTCTGCATGGGTTGATAAGACTTTATGGGCAAGAAAAGCTTGGCTTAAAGATGCTGGTATGAAGAATTTGCATGCAGGATTTAGCTCTTATGAACAATTTGAGAATAATGATAAGACTGGTTGGCTTAATGTATATGGAAAAGGAAGTACTGACCTAAGTGGTGGCGGTGTTGTTATTCGTAACCAAGATAAGATTGTTAATCCAGATAGTGTTGGTGATAATAGTGATGTTATGTTCTTAGCAAATTCTAGTTTTGCATATATGGCGGATACTGAAGGTGCTTTTGTTTTATTAAATGAAGGTCAAGCCAAAATTGGTTCTGAGCAAAACTATTTTGCAGCTGACTTTAGTGATTCAACAAATGTTGGCGGTTCTTCATATGTTGTAGGTGCTAAAGGTGTTGAAGTATTTACTGCTACAGATGATATATTTAGTAGTATTGTTGATATTCAGAAAGGTGCATTAAAGTTGTATGGACATGCAGGTAAGAACAATGAGATTGTGGCTAATGTTGAGTCATTTAGCATACTTACAGATAGTACAACAACAGGATATTCTGATGATGCTCAGTTTTATGCCGATGATGAAGTAATTAGAACTCGTTATGTAAACTTTGAAGTACAACGAGATAATGAGGATAGTGCTGTTGTGTTTGGTGTGTATCCAAATGCTTTGCCAACAACGGATTCTGCAAATGTTGAAATTGATGGTAGTTTACACATAACTGGTAATGAAGTATTACATGTTGCATCTGGTGACCATAATACAGCTAGTGCAGATAGTTCAAGAGCTATGTTTGAAATTGATCCTAACTATGTTAGAGTTTGGGCTAGAGATGAAAATGGTGTTTATGCAAATGGTGCTGACTATTATGCAATGTTGACTATTAATCCTCAAGATGTAAGTGGCTCAAGTATTGCGGCAAATGCTATGGATGATACATCTATTTATATTAGAAAAGGTGCTATTGAGTTAGAAAAGAGTGTAGGTGGATCTTCTACAGCATATGCGGCAGATGAAGGATTTGGTTATATTAAAGCAAATAGATTTGTTTCTAATACTGGTGAAGTTTTACCTGAATTTAATCCAAGTTATGGTGGTACTGATAGAGGTGAACGTTATGACCAGTATATGGTAAACCCTGCATATACATCTGTGATGCATGATATTAAGCTTACTACACGTGGTGGTGCAAGACTTAGTGATATTTTGCCAGACTTCGTGTTAAAAGGGGTATATAATGTATCTAATGACTTTATAGAAGAAGGGGATGGTCAAACTAATCGTATTGCTTGGAGTGCTGGAGATGATTGGCCTACTTCTAAAAAGGTTTCTGTAGATGTAGCATGGGCATCACCATTTTTAGGAATGGTTCCTTATGCAATGTGTCCTCCAGGATATAGAAATATGGCAACAATTGTACCAATTTCTTTCCAAATAGGTAGAACTGGTAGAATTGTTGAAGCAGGGTTGAAAAATGGATTTGGAACAAGATCTAATTGGATGATTGCAGATACAGTTAGAAACTCTGAGATTTTAAGTGAGGTTGGTTCAGGTGTAGGTTTGGCATATCCTACGTTGGTTGAAACAAGTAGTTTAGTTTGGAATGATATATATGATAGTTCTGGAACTTTTTCTCAATTTGTATCTGATGTGGAATGGAAGACAGAAGGTTGGTTTAAAGGATTTAAAGCCAATACAAATGAGCATGGCGAAATGCTAAATACTAAGCTAGAAACAAAAGCTAATCAGGTGCAAATATTTACAGATGCGGATAATTCTTCGTTTGTAGTTGCAGAGCCTTTATACTTCCAAGAAGGCACTTATTTAAAGACTTCTCTTGAACCTACTAATAAAGGTTGGGAAGGTAGAATGGGATTTATTTATAATAAAGCCAATTGGAATTTAAGTGCAATGGGTAATAGTTTCTTTGATGAAGGTATTCGCTCAAATAATACAGATGGGGCTAATGACTCTAGTGCTGCAGGTACAGATATGGCTGGTGATTATGTATGGAACTTGTTCCCTGTGCCAACGAATACATTAGAAGGTCATGCAACAGTATATTGCTATTTTGATAGAACTCAGTTTGATTCTTCTCATGTATTGCAATTTAATGCAAAAGCTGATGATTATGTGCATAGCAATAAAACGGATACAGATAAGGGTGGTTATGTTGATAGACTTAATGATCCTAGTTTGAAATATAAAGATCCATGGTAGGATTAAAGAGGCGCCGGTTTAGACCGGCGCTTTTTTTGTGTTTTTAGGTGATGATTTATGTGGTTGACAAGAAATTAAAGCGTGTTTATAAGGAAAGACGATAGAAAAATTATTAAAACAATTATTTGATAACACGTATAATTATGGCAATGTATGAAACAATGTTGAATGCGACAGACGAAACACATTTGAGTTTTGTTGATAAGATTTTTGATAATCAATTTTGGGTAAAAGACGGTAAGCTAATTAAGCCCTTGAAGCTTGTTTTTACAGAGGCAAGAGATGATGTATTAGATGTTTTGGGTGGTGATAATTTTTTTGTATTGGATATAGAAAAATTTATCACAGCTTTGAAGTGTCGGATACTTGAGAGAATTGAAACACGAAATATGAGCCATGATACGGCAAAGGTTATGTTTGATTTTTTGAAAATTAAACAATTTTATCCGTATGCATTAAGGATTTATATTCATGTTTATAGTTGTCTGGAGGGTTTAAGAGAAAAATATGAAGATGTAAATACTCAGAGTATGGTTTGTAGTATTTCTGGGCAATTTTATTCTGAAATTCGTGAGTGTAGAGGTAGTTTAACTCCAGATTTGTTTATCAAATTGTATAAGGTTTCTCCTTATGAGGTTACTAGAAAACTTAATCAGCTAGTTAGCAATCAATGTTATGATAGCTGTTTTGAGATTTTGGGAACTGATGATAATGACAAGACTATCGCTCGTTTTTTAGTGATGGGTGGATTTGTATTTAATTGGATATTTTGGGTGAAATGGCTAATTAATGCATATCCTAAAGAGGAGCTGGATAATGAGCTGGTTTTGGGACTTGTAAATGTGATTTGTAGAGCTGGTATTAACGGTATTGAATTAAAGATTGAGGATTATAAGAATTTTATTTTTGAAGTCCTTGATAAGAAAATCGATGAGGAAGTAAAAATTATGATAGTTTTGAAACTGATTGGTTTTTATAGAGATACCCTTAAAGGTGATACAAAAGTGCTTGTTAAGGATGTTGTAGAGAGCCTAAAAAACATTGATGATGAAAAGAGCGTTATGATGCTAACTAATTTTATTTTGAAATTGTAGCATAATTGACAAGAAAGCCCTTTGAACAGATGTTCAAAGGGCTTTTTTGTTGCTATAAGGGGTAATTAAACCAACTTTGTTTTTGTTTGGCTTGTTTCCAAACATTGTTGATATATGCCTCAAGTTCTTTTGATTTGGTATCACACATACACTTTCTTTGGTGTATCTCATTAAAAATGGTGTCGTTTGGAATTTCTCCAATTATGACATGGGGACCATACCTAAATTCGTTGTTTGATGTGTAAAGTCTGCCATGTACACTAATTTGCCGGTCTTCTAAAATGATAAAGGCTCTGGCATTTCCCCAGCTTTTGAATGCTACATATCTCTTGTGTTTTTTCATAATTATAGGTTTAGAATAATTTTTTTGGAGATTGTTTGTAGCATGAAGTTTATAAATGTGTCAATAAAAAAAGGAGTGGAAGGTCACTCCTTTGTTTAGAATAATGCGCTTGAAATATCGGTTCTTACATATTCGGCATAATGCTTTTCTAGTCTATTTTTGTAGTTTGTGCCACGATGAATATTTTTTGAGTGATATTGCATAGCGGTTTTTTTCCAGTCATTTGTACGTTTGTGAAGCTTGTTTAAGAATGTAGCGCTATAAGTTACGTTCTTTTTAGGGTCAAAAGCTTCATCAAGATTTTTAAATGACTTACCATGATATCTTAAGTTGATTTGCATACAACCAACATCAATATTTTTTATACCTTGTTGTTGCATGGTTTGTACAGCTTTGATGGCATCTTCTTTGGTTTTATAGTATCTACCTTTGCCGTTGGCATGAACAGTCCATGGCCATGGTAATCTTTTGCCAACAGAGGTAATGTATTTACCACTTTCAACAGAGGCTATTGTATGAAGTAGATTTTGTTTTATGTTATGAGAGTTTTCTACATCATTGATTGCTATAAGGCATAAATCATGTGTTTTTGGTTCTAAAGCAGATGTTACACGCATCGTAGTTGTTGAAGGTGTAGAATCATTTTCTAATGCTAAAGTTGATTTTTTTACTGTAGTTTCGTCTTCTTCGATAATAAGTAGACTATTTATGTTATATGCCTCATAAGCTTGTGTTGGTGTGGTGATAAGGGTTATCAATACCAACATAAATAATATGCTTTTTAGCACGATATTGTTTTCCTTGATACCGCTAGTAGGGCAAGGGACCTCCCTGTCTTTAAACTTTCAGTCCGGTTAGAACCTATAAGGTTACTATCCCTAAAAACGGGTAAATTAACAAAAGACCAAAAAGAAATAATTACTTTCTGACCAAATTCAAGGAGGGGTTATAACACATAAAATTTAAAAATCCAGCAAAAAATTACCTAAGTTTACAATTACTTTGCTTAAGTCGTGGCTAACCTTTTGAAAATCCTCGTTTTTATCAAAGGTTTCTTCGTTGGCATAGATTACTCTATTTACCTCTAATTGAAGTGTATATGACTTTTTGCGAGGCTCACAGTAGTTAAATGTAATAAATGCGCCAGAATATGGGCGATTTTTAGAAACATAGTATTCTCTTCTAACTAATTCATTTTCCACGAAAAAGCTTATCTTGTTTGGACAACTTTGCTCAAAGAGGTTACCAAGGCATATATCTATGCGTGGGGACTCTGAAATTATTGAGCAAATTTTTGATGGCATAGAGTGACAATCAAGAACTAAGCAGAATCCAAACTTTTTAGTGATTTTGGCGATTAAATCATTCATTTTTTTGTGGTATAGGTCATATACGTTTTTAATGCGCTCTTCTGCTTCTTTGTATGATAATAAGCCATTATAAATTGGTTGGCTTTCTGCTGTTACTTTATGGATTATACCTAAACCATAGCGTGAACGTTGTTGATTTAGCCCTAAATCTTCTTTGGGATAATCATAAAACATATTGGGGTCTAATTCTACCTTGGCACGATTTACATCTATGAATGAACGGCTAATGTTAAGGCATAATGCTGTAACACCGCCTTCGGTTATTGCCGGCAATAGTAAATCTTTTACATGTATATCTTCATTTTTACGAAGTACAGATATATCATGATTGATATTTTTTAAAAATTCTTCAGGAAAAACTGTTCCGCAATGGGGAATAGATAGAAGTAGTGGGTATTTTATATCTTTTGTATTAAACTCTGTTAAGATGTCTAATTTGTTATAATCTACTGTAAAATCAATATGTTCGCTCATTGTTTCTCTTTTTTTGCTATGATTATTAAAAAATTTATAGGTTATTTATACATAAAAAAGGTTAACTTTTTCATAATTTTTTTAAAAGACTTGAAATGTCTAGATGATGTGTAGGAGATTATGGGGTATAATTTTGTTGTTCTTTTTTTTTGTTGCAGAGTGTTGTTTTTTATGATATTATATTGTTATAGGAAACTAAAAGAGGAGAAAAGAAATGTCAGAAAATGATAAAAAAGACATGAAAATGGATAGAAGTAGAATCTTAAATAAGTTTAAGACTGCTCTTTTAGTTATGGGGGTTACTTTAAGTGGTAGTCCTGCTCAAGCTAAAACTGCTGAAAAAGCAGATAGTGAAGGTGAGAGAACTGAATATTACCAAGAAAATAATCGTCCTAGTGAGAATGTTAGTACGATTTCTTTTGAAGAAGCTGAGGCTATGTATAGTGGTGCAGGTCAGGAATATGTTCGTTTTGCTTCTCCTCAAGAAGAATATGCTTATAATAATAATTTAAGAAGAGATAACCATCTATCTCGAATGCTTCCTCCTAATAGTATTTATGAAGGTGCATATGTGAGACCTAGTAATGACTATAGGATTCCACCTAATGTGGTTTATTTACCTAAAGATATGGAATATAATCGAGGAGCTATTCGTACTGTTAATATAAATTATGCTAGGGAAAAATGTCGTAAACACAAAGATATGTATGATGCAAGAGGTCGTTTTGTTTATGGTCCTCATAGTTCTTATGGCTATGGTTATGGAGGTCCAACTGTTGGTGATGTAGTTCATGAAGTTGGCGATGTAGTTCATGAAGTTGGTGATGTAGTTCATGAGGCAGGTCGCACTGTTCGAGAAGTTAAACGTACTGTTAGAGAAATTAAAGAAATTTTTGGCGGGGGGCGTCATCATAATCACCCTGGTAGAGGGGGGCGTTAATAAAGTTATTCAAAAATAACTTCAAGATCTTTTCTTGCTAGTACAACATAGCCAAGAACATCTTTTCCACCTTCTTTACGGAGAACTTTTTCTTCTATTTTTACAACCTCAAAACCGCAATGTTTTAATTGGCGCATTACGTATGAGATATTGTGCACGAAACGCCCTGACGGGGTTAGGTGATACTCATTTTTGTTTATGGTGTTTTTAGAGATTGAAAAACAGAAATAGCCATTAATATTAATAGTTTTGGTTAAAAGCCTTGTTAGAGGTTTTAAATCTCCCATATAGGTTAAAACATCACCTGCAACTATAACATTATAGGTTGAGGTGGTTTCTTTTAAGAAGGTTAAAATATCATCTGCATATAGTTCTTTGTAGATGCTTTTTTTACCGGCTTCGGAAAGCATTTTTTCTGAAATGTCTACACCATAGTATTCTTCATTTGGAAAATATTTTTTTAGTTCTTCTGTACATAAACCTGTTCCGCAACCAATATCTAGAATTTGTTGTTTTTTAAATAATTTGGTTTTGAGGTTGGTTTTTAAGAATTCAGCTATTGTTTCTGGAACGCTATAACCAAGTTCTGTTAGAATATTATCAAAAGAATAAGCAAAGCCATCAAATAGGGATTTTATGTAGCTTAAGTCTGAAGTGATAACATCTTGTGTGTTGCTTAGAGCAGAACAGAGATGATGAACGATAGGGTTGTCTGGAAAATGATTTTTCCATAGTTCAATATAATTTTGGACAAGATCATGATGATTTTCATCATGGGCTTCATAAAGAAAGTAGCCAAAGTTTATATGGTCATCAGATGATGCTTGATAGTTTTTCAAAAAGAATAGGCGCCATGCATAATGTAGACCTTGCTTGTAGTTACCCATTTTCATAAATAAGTTAGCAATTGAGTTGCATACCCATTCTGAATTTGGGGCAATTGTAGAGGCTTTTTTTAATAAGATTGCGGCATCATCCTTTTTTAGGAGTTCGGCATAAGCATTGCCAGCTACGATATATGGTTCTACACTATTGGGGCGCATATCTATGGCAATTTTTGCAAATTCAATTGCACGAATGAATTGCCCTAAGTTGTAGCATGTGTTAGCTATGTTAGCGATTGCATTGTATGATTTAGGGTTTAGTTCATATAACTTTTCATAAAAACTAAGAGCTTCTTTATATTCTTTATTGGCATAATAGGAATTGCCTAAATTTAATAGCGCTGAGAAATTATTGGCATTTAGCTCTAGGACTTTATTGGCACAATATACGGCTTTTTCGTACTTTTTTACTTCGTAGTAGATTGTTGATAAATTTAGTAGAGCTGTTGTTGAAGTGGGGTTTATTGAAAGGGCTTTTTTGTAAAGATTTTTAGCTGTTTTTTTATCGCCAAGAGAATCGTAGCAATTGGCAGCGGTGATTAAATATTTTTCTGATGTGGGATTATCTAAAGCGAGCTTTAAGTAAAGCTTTGCTGCTTTTTCGTATTCTTTGTTTTTTAGAAAATTTAGAGCGTTTAGTTCAATGCTTTCCACGGCGATATCCTTTTGTTTGGCTTTATTTTGTATAAAGTAGATTATTTATAACATATAAAAACAAATTCTTCTATACTTTTATAATAAAAAAAATAAAAAAAACTATTGACGATTAAAAAAATATATTATAAACAACTTTTCTAGTACAGATTATGGGGGTGTGGCGGAACTGGTAGACGCGCTAGACTCAAAATCTTGTGACCACAAGTCGTGTCGGTTCGAGTCCGACCACCCCTACCAATATGATAGAGCTCTTAAGTATTTAAGAGCTTTTTTTTGTTGAATAAGACTGTAAAATATGTTACTATGCATTATGGGTGATAATAAAGGGTGCATAGAATGCGAGCAGAAGATCAAAAGATTTTAGATAATCAATTATATGAATATATTGAAAAAGGGGTTATTCCAAAGGTTGAAATGCTTTTGCTTTTGGGGGCAGATATGAATTCTTTCAATGATAAAGGAATGACTGCGGTTAATAGCGTTAGAGATGTTGAAACCCTTAAATTTTTGATAGAAAAAGGGGCCAATATTGAAGAGGTTGATGCAAGGGGAATTGATTTATTTTATCATTTAATTTGGAGACAAAAAGATCCTAAAAATACTAAGCTTATGAAATATATGATTGATAATAAATTAGTTGATGTTCATAGAAAAAATGATGTTGGCGAAACAATTGCTTATTTCGCAGTTAGACAGAACAATCTTGATGCGCTTAAACTCTTAGTTGAAGAGGGTATTAATGTAAATGAAACTAATCTATATGGACGGACATTGTTACATAAATGTGTTGAAGAACATTTATGGGAAAGTAGAATAGAAATGGTAAAGTATTTGGTAGAAAAAGGAGCTGATGTTAATATAAAAAATAATAAAGGTAATACACCATTGATGGATGCTGTTTGTTTTTCAGGAAAAGATGATTTGATGGAAAGGCTAATTGAATATGGTGCGGATGTAAATGTTGTTAATAATGAAGGAGTGGATTTGTTTAGACATTTGTTGGATGAAAATAAAGCTGATTTGACAAATGTAAAGTTGATATTTGATAACGGGTTTAAATATATAAATAGTAAATATAATGGAGATACGTTTTTAACATATGTAATATCGAGATTTGGAAATAAAGATATTGCAAATTATCTTATAGATAAAGGGTGTGATGTTAATGAAAAAAATGATAAAGGGCAAACTCCGTTGATGTTGATGATTGGAAAAGAAGGACATATGGTTTCGTGTTTTGATAAAGAATCGATTTTTAATTTAATTGAGAAAAGTGATGATATAAATGCCACAGATGATGAGGGAAAAGGTGTTTTAGATTATGTTGTTGAAAGCAAGTACGATAAAGATTTGAGTGTATATGTGAAACTATTTGAAAAAGGTTTAGAAATTGATAAAGAAAAAATTTTAGAAAACTATAGCGCATATAGAGTAAGAGAATATATTTTTAAGGCTCAAAATATTGTAGAGAATAAAAAAGAAGCTAAAAGTAATCTAGGACAGAAAAAAAGAAGTACTTTTCAAAAAATGCTTATTGGCGTTAAAAGAGAATTGGGATTATAAGGAATAAATTAATGCAAACAGAAGATCAAAAAATTTTAGATAATCAATTATATGAGTATATTGAAAAAGGGGATATTCCAAAGATTGAAATGCTTTTGGTTTTGGGGGCAGATTTGAATGCTTTAGATAATCAAAAAAGAAAGCCTCTTTATAATGTTTGCGATGTAAAAACGTTAGAGTATTTATTGAGCAAAGGTGTTGATGTTAACTCTGTTATAGATGAAAATAATGGATTTAATTTGCTTTGTTCGTTATGTAAGAGAAAAGCAGAAGATGATTTTGAAGGACGATATGATTTAATTAAATATTTAAGAGATAATGGAGGTAAAATTGAAACTAAAAAGGCTAAAGATAGAGGTTTTGATAATGCTTTGAGTATTGCTGTTTGTAATTTTGACTTAGAAGCTCTTAAAATTTTGCTAGAAAAATATGATATAAATACAAAATCTTCTCATGATAGAAATTTGCTTATGGAAGTGCTTGAGTGCAGTTGTTTTTCATTTAAGACGATGAAAGAATATAAAGATGCAGTTGAGGTGGCAGAATATTTAATTGATGAAGGTATTGATATTAAAGCAGTTGATGAATATGGAATGAATGCAGTTTTTTTTGCAACTAAAGATGAAAAGATTTTGTGTAAAGTTATTGATAAAGGGGGAGATGTTAATTGTATTTCAAAATATGGTGTAACACCTTTAAGTTTTCTAATTGATAGAGCTCCTTTTCATGAAAAAGGTGCAGTTAAAGTGTTACTTGAAAATGGGGCAAATCCTAATTTGGGATTAATAAAAGGTGAGCCAATATTAACAACAGCTATTGAAAGAAATGTTGATGAGAATGATATTGTTATGATGATAATAAAAGGAGCTGATGTTAATAAAAAAAATAGTCGTGGTGATACTCCGTTGTTGTGTGCTGTTGGAGATGGTCCTATTCAAAAAAAGGTTGCAAAGAAATTAATTGAACAAGGGGCAGATGTTAATGTGGTACATGAAGGGGCTTTTGATGAAGAACAAAATGCATTGGGTTATGCTTTATATAAAGATGATGATGAATTATGCTATATGCTTTTAGAAAAAGGGTGTGAAATTTTGCCAAATGATTGGGAAATTATAGATGATTCTAGGAAACAGAAAATTAGAAAAATGCTTGAATTAATTAGCTATAAGAAGAAGGCAAAAGAAAAAGAAGATGGGGCTGTTAAGGAAAGTATAACAGCAAGGATATTTAAAGGTAGATTTAAGCGATAGTTTTTTAAGTTGACATTATGGGGTTTTGTTATTATTTTTTCTATTTCAGTGCAATTAAATTTTTAAGGAAAAAATAATGCAAAAAATTACGTTTCAAGGTGCAAAAGGAGCATATTCGCATATTGCTTGTATGGAATTGTTTAAAGATGCTTGCTATTTGGCTTCTGATAGTTTTGAACAAGCGATGGAGTTGGTTGAAAATGGTGAAGCTGATTTTGCTGTAATTCCTGTTGAAAATTCTAATGCAGGAAGAGTTAGTGACGTACATTTTTTGTTGCCTCAAACAAATTTGGTGATTGTTGGAGAATATTTTTTAAGAGTTGAGCATCAATTATTGGCTTTGCCTGAGGCTGAGCTTTCTGATATTGAAGCGGCGGCTTCACACCCTCAAGCTTTGGCTCAATGTTCTGAATTTTTGAAAAAGCATTCAATTAAGGCTTTATCTCGAATTGATACAGCTAAAAGTTGCGAGCGAATCGTTGAAATGCAAGATAAAACAAGAGCGGCGATTGCTTCTAAATTGGCGGCAGAGATTTATGGATTAAAGATACTTCAATCTAATATTGAAAATGATAATACAAATACTACTCGATTTTTAATTATGAGTAAAGATAGGTCTATGCCTTATAATGATGGTGGGAAGTTTGTGACTTCTTTGATGTTTAAGGTTAAGCATATTCCTGCGGCGCTTTATAAAGCATTGGGCGGTTTTGCAACAAATGGATTAAACTTAAATAAAATTGAAAGCTATGTTGTGGGTGGAAACTTTGTGTCTGCTCAGTTTTATATTGAAATTGAGGCACATCCTGAAACTGAAGGCTATAAGAATGCTATTGCAGAACTTGAGTTTTATTCAGAAATGGTGCTTTGGCTTGGAACATATAAAAGAAAAGGTTAGTTGATTAGATAAAAAAAGAGGCTTTGAAAAAAGCCTCTTTTTTTTGTTACTTAAAAGTATTACTTTAAGTTATCGATTGCAGATTGAATTGGACCTGCATCAATTGTACGAAGTGGAGCGCCGTTGATGATTAATGTTGGAACACCACGAACTTCTACTTTTCTAGACAATTGAGCGATATCTTCAAACTTTTTAGTAATTTTGCTGTCTGACATCAATTTCTTTGTAGCGTCAAGATCTAAGCCTACTTTTGTGATTTGTTCATCAATAACTTCGTCTGTAATTCTGCCATTGAATGATAACAAAGCTTCATAAAGTTCAATGAATTTACCTTGTTCATGAGCAGCTAATACAGCTTTAGCAGCAGTTAAAGATGTTGGGCCTAAGAAACCAACTGGTTTGAATACAAAGCGAACATCTGGGTTGTCTTTAAGTACTTTCATTAAAGCTGGAGCTAAACGTTTGCAGTAGCCACAGTTGAAGTCAAAGAATTCAACGATTGTAACTTTTGCATCTTTTGGACCAACATATGGTGAATTTTCAATATTGTGTAATTCATCAATGTTTTTCTTGTAGTTTTCTGCAATACGTTTTTCAGCTTCTTCTTGTTCCTTACGAGCAGCCAATTCCAATGTTTCACGAATGATGCTTGGATTTGATTTTAAGTAAGTTTCAATAGAAGTACCTAAATCTGTTGCGCTAGGAGCAGTAGCTACTGGTTCTTTTTTGCCACATGATGTAACAGCGGCAGAAATTCCAACACTCAAAATAACTGAGGCTAAAATAGTAATAATACTTTCTTTTTGCATATTTCCCATCCTTAAGTTTAAGATTATGACTTGTAAAAAATTAGCTGATGAAGGTTAAAATTTCAAGAGCTCTAAAAAAGTAATTCACAATTTTGTGATAAGAAAATTTTTAAGCTTTTGGTTTGACAATATATTGCTTTTATTTTAAGATTTAGCAAATTTATGAGGTTTGTTATGCAAAATCGTGAGCTTTCTATATATATTCATTTTTTATTTTGTAAGAGTAGATGCCCTTATTGTGATTTTTTTAAGGGTATTTTACCTAAAAATTTTAATGAAGATGAGTATGTAAAAGAGATTATATCTGAGTTAGATGATTTATCAAAACTAAGTGGTAATAGGGATGTTAAGTCAATATTTTTTGGAGGTGGAACTCCCTCAATATTGAGTGATAAAGCAGTTTATTTGATACTTAATGAGATTGGTAAAAAATATAATATAAAAAATGGGGCAGAAATTTCTATTGAGGCAAATCCTAATACTTATGATAGAGAAAAGTTTGTAGGATTTAATAAGGCTGGAATTAATAGATTATCTCTTGGTGTGCAGTCGTTAAATCAAGGGGATTTAAGATTTTTGGGAAGAACCCACTCAAGAGATGATGCAATTAAAGCAATTGAGTCTGGAGTTGAGATTTTTGATAAATTTTCGATTGATCTTATTTATGGTAGGTCTGATAAAGATGATTTAGATATGTGGTTTAAGGAAATTGATGAGGCGTTGGGGTTTGGGGTTAAACATATTTCACTTTATCAATTAATGATTGAAGAAGGGACTATTTTTCATAAAAAAGATGTTAAGGCGCAAGAAGATGAGAAAAGTGCCTGTTTTTATGAAAAGACAGTAGAGTATTTGAGGCAAAATGGGTTTGAAAGATATGAGGTTTCTAATTTTGCAAAAGATGAATATAATAGATCTGTTCATAATTTAGTTTATTGGCAGGGGGGAGATTATATTGGACTTGGTAAAGGGGCGCATGGTAGGCTTAAAGTTGATAATAAAATATATGCGCTTGTTGATGGAAAAATAGATTGTAATTTAAGCGCTTATGAAAGAGCTGAAGAGCTTGTTATTATGGGGCTTAGAATAAAAGAGGGGATAAAGAAAAAAGATTTTTATGAAGCATCGGGATTAGCACTTTTTGATGTAGTTGATTATAATAAAATAATGGAATTAAAAAATATGGGGTTAATGGATGTTAATGATGATGGTGTTTGGCTTACAGATAGAGGAATGCTGTTGATGAATAAAATTATTGAAGAGATTTTGCTCTAAATGTGGGGGAAAGATAAAAAAAATCTTGAGGGTTTGTATGATATAGAGTATTAGAAAAATATTCTATGGAGAAAGGTGTGTTGAAAAAAGCGTTTTATATTATAGTTTTGGGTATTTTGTTTTTGGGAGCTCTAGGATTTGGGTATTTTAGGGAAAATATTGGAAATCCCTATCTACTTGATTATAATAGAATAGCAATAAATTTGCCGATTGCTTATACAAAATATTTGGATGATAAAACATTTGCTTTGGGTGAAAAATATTTAGCAGATGATTTGAAGGTTGAATTAGAAAGAAATGGATTTGAAGTAAGGCTATTTACTTGGGAAGATAGCTATTCTAATCGAAATTTTAAGCAAGGTTTTGAGCTTTATATGAGAAATTGGCCAGAGCTTGAGCTTGTTAATTATCATGATTTTATTGATAAGGATAGAATTTCGGTTTTGTTTGAAACTGTGCCTTATAAGATAAGTGAAGTAAAAAATGCTGATATTATTTTTACGGGGTCTTTAAAAAGGGATAAGGAATATAAAAAAATGGGGCTTAATTCTTATTTTATGCCTCAATTTACAAGGCTTGATAAATTTTATAATGCACCAAAAGACGAGCTAAAGACTAAAATTTTGTTTGTTGGAAATGATTGGTCTTCGGGAGTTATGAGAAAATCTATTGAGTATGCAATTAGAAATAAAATAGATATTGATGTTTATGGAAAAGGTTGGAATGGAATTCTTAAAGGTGATGATGTAAAGCTTGTAAAAGGTGATCAAATATTAAATGAAGATTTGAAATATTATTATTCTTCGGCAGATATTGTGTTAAATGATACAAGAGCAGATATGATTGAGGCAGGATATATAAGTAATAGAATTTTTGATGCGACAGCATGCGGGGCTTTTGTTATATCTGATTATATTAAGGAAATAGAAGAAATTTATGGCGATAGTATCGTTATGTATAAATCTGAGGAAGAGTTTGTTAAACTTATTAATTATTATTTAGAACATGAAGATGAGAGAAAAGAAAAAGCAAAAAGAGCTCAAAAAATAACAATTGAAAGATTTGGTGCAGATAAACTTATTGGTGAAATGGCAAAAATTATGCGTGAATATGTAGAAAAAAATGGAGTTTATAATGATTAATAAGATTAAAAAATACATATTCTTGGTGGTGGTTTTGGTGGTAGTTGTTGTTTTGGGGTTTTATTTGGGAGTAAAACTTTCAAAATATAATGGCAGAACTTTAGATGATAAAGTTGTTGCTTTTAGAATTGGAATAAGAGAAAAGCTTGTTGATTATGATTTGAAAGCAATGCTTTCTTATTTGAAATGCAAATATGAAAAAGAGGGTTACGAGGTTAGAGAATTTGCATATGCTGGGGATTTGTATCCTAAAAGACTTGATAATGCTGGTGTTAATTTATTTGTTAGAGGCGATTTTGTTCCTTTTGATAAAAGAGTAAATGAAAAAGCTCATAATGTTTATTTTGTGCAACGGTTTGTTGGGGGGTATATTGAAGAATTTCGCAATTTTGATGAGTATCTTTCTATTCAAGAACCCTTGATTGTGGCAGCTAAAGCTAATGGTGTTGAAGTGGGATATTTAGAAGGGGGAAGTTGTGAAAATCAGAATTTAACAACAAAAGATGCAAAAAATATTATTTATATTTATGAAGAAAAAGATGCGAGTGTAATCAATAGAGTTAGTAAAATTAGAAATGCAAAAATATATTCAACAATTGATTTTGCAGAATTGGAAGAAAAAGAGAAAATTGCAGAGTTAGAAAAAGCAAGGATGGTAGTGTTTGATAGAGATTTAAAAAGACTTCCTGATAAAAAATATGTGCCATATGCGGTATATGAATTGATTGGATATGGGAAAAAGGTTATTACTAATTCACATAATGAGACAAAATTGCCTGATGGTGTAATGCGTTTTTCTGATGTAAATGAAATGATTTATTTGATGGAAAAATATTAGTTATCGTTGCAAATTGTACGATTTCCTTTTTTTGATATACAATGTGATACAACTTTGATGTCGTTATCAAAGGTTGCATCTGTTTTTAGTTTTCCATTCTCGTAGAAGGTGCGATGTCTGCCATTTTTTTTGTTGTTTGAATATTCGGTTTCTTCTGAAAGTATGCCTGATTCAAAAAATTTGCGGTGGCTTATTTCTTTGGAGCCATTATCAAAATACATTTCTTCTTTTATTTTGCCATTGTTATAAAATGAACGAGCATGTCCGTTTATGGTGCCATCTAAAAAGTGCTCAAGTGAACTGATGTTGCCATCTGGGTAGTAATATTTTTGATCGCCATGTTTTTTACCATCTTTGTATTCGGTTGAGATGTATAATTTACCATTGCCATCATATTGTCTTAGTTCACCTGTAAGTGGAAGGTTAGTCTTTTTTAAGTAGCAAAGTTCTTTGGTGCAAGTTACTTCTCTTAGAACATAAAAATCTCGTTTAGCATATGATAAATTAGTATTTGCAATTAAGAGGCTTAAAAAAAGTACTAGCTTTAAGATTAAAGGCATTGATTGTTCTCCTTTATTAATTTTTTTAAGGCAAAATGTGCAAGCATTGCTCCCATTGCCATTGGAACGAGAGGAAGAGAGCCTAAGATGTTTTGGTTGTTTTCATCTTTTATTATATGGGAGGGTTCTGTTGAAAAAACAACATTTACTTTTTTTAAGGGAACGTTTTTTTTGCGCAAATTTTCTCGTAGTTTTTTAGATAAATGGCATTGAGTTGTTTGGTCTAGAGTTGTTGTTTTTAGTAGCTCTGGATTTAATTTAAGAGCGGCGCCCATGGCAGAAATAAAATCGTATTTATTGTTTACTAGATACTCGATAAGTGAAGTTTTGGCAGATATGTCATCTATTGCATCAATTATAAAATCTGGTTTATAGTTTTTGATAAAATCAAGGTTTGATGGAGTTAGTTTTAGGTCTAATGCAATAACATTACAATCAGGATTTATTTTTAGAACACGCTCTTTGGCAGTATCGCATTTTTTTTGATTAATGGTGTTGGTTAAAGCTAAAATTTGGCGATTTATGTTTGATGGTTCAAATGTGTCAAAGTCTACAAGAATTAAATTTGAGATGCCAAGTCTTGCAAGCATTTCTAGAGCATAGCCTCCAACAGCTCCTAAACCGATTATCATGGCTGTTGAAGAAAATAGGGTATTTGCTTTTTGTTTGCCAAGTAGGGCAATTGTTCTTGATAGTCTTTCTTCTAGCATTTTATGAACTCCATTGTGTTTTTTAGAAGAATGTTTTGTAGTTTTGGTAATGAGATTGTAGAGATTTTTGATAATTTTTCAAGATTTTCTTTTGTGGTTTGGTTATATGTTTTTTCATCTAGTTGATAAGGGGCATCTGTTTCAAATAATATTTTATCTATGGGCATTAGATTAAAATAGGTGCTGGCATTTTTTTGTTTTAAAAACATTGGTCCTAAACCAAAGTAGCCGTTACATCTATTTATAAATTTTAATAGCTCAAAGTTTTTGGTAAAACCATGGTATACGAATTTGGTTTGTTTTAAACGGGTTTCATAGGTTAAAAGTTCATTAAATGCTTTTGCTCCATGGATGATGATTGGGCGATTGTAGTGTTTTGCAAGGTCTAGTTGTTTGTTAAATAAGTCATGTTGAAGAGGAGAAACTTTTTGCTTTAGGTTATCTAAGCCAATTTCACCAACAAGGGCTAGCGGGTTATTTGAAAGTTCTTTTTCTAGTGTGTCAATTGAATTTTGAGTATCGTTATACCAAGGGTGAATGCCGTATGCTGGAATGATTTTATCTTTATATTTGGTGGCAAGTGAAGATATTTTTGAAAAATCTTCTTTTTTGGCTGAGATTAATATCATTTTTTTTAAACAAGGGTTATTTATAACCTCTAGTGCAAAATCTGGATTAAAGTCTTGCAAATGAATGTGGGTATCGATAAAATGCATGAAGTATTTAACCTTTTGTTTGGGATAACAGATATGTCTTTATATACCATGCCAGTTCTAAATATCAACCTAAAAAAAATTAAAGAAAATTATTTAATGCTTAAAAGTATGGCTGAAAAATCAATTGCGGGGGCAGTTGTTAAAGATGATGCATATGGCCTTGGTGGAAAAGAGGTTGCGGAGGCGCTTTATAGTGTGGGGTGTAGACATTTTTTTGTAGCTCATGCACTTGAAGGAGAAAAGATTTTTGAATGTGCAAAAGATGCAATGATTTTTGTTTTGCAGGGTATTGGTGAAGATAGTATTGATATTTTTAGAAAATGCAAATTAGTTCCAGTGATTTCATCTGTTGAGATGTTTTCGTTTTGGAAGAAAAATAGGATAGAAGGGGTAAAGCCAGTTATACAAGTTGAGACAGGGCTTAATCGTCTAGGTTTTGGGGTAAAAGATTTAGAACGTTTAAGTGATGATGAGTTGAAAGAATTTTCTTTTGTGATGTCGCATTTGTCTTCGGCTGATGAAAAAGAGCATTTTATGAATGCAAGACAGCTTGAAAACTTTAAGCATATTAAAGAAAGATTTTTTAAGAAAACTAAAGCTAGTTTGTCGGCATCTGATGGTGTGTTTTTAGGTAAAGAATACCATTTTGATATGGTTCGTTTGGGAGCTGGAATGTATGGAATAAACACTGCTCCTTATAGAATAAGTGAAATGAAAAATGTGATTGAAGTAAAAGCGCCAATTTTACAGATAAAAACAATTGATAAAGGTGAATATGTTGGATATTCGGCAACATATAAAGCACAATCTAAAATGAAAATTGCAACAGCTTCGATTGGGTATGGTGATGGATTATTTAGGTCGCTTTCTAATAAGGGTAAAGTTTTGTTTTATGAAAATAAGAAACCAAAAGTTTGCCCAATTATTGGTAGAGTTTCAATGGATAACATTATTCTTGATATTAGTAATGTTAAAGAGATGAAAGTTGGCGATTTTGTATGGGTTGTCAATGATGATTATACGTTAGATGATATGGCAAAAGATGCAGGAACTATTGCCTATGAGATTGTATCTAGCATTGGTAAAGGACAGCGTTTTATAAAGAGCTATAAAAAATAGTTTATTTAGTTGAGTTATCAATTAGGTATTTGGCAACTTTATAAACGGCTGATGAATAGTGAGCGCCTTTGATTAGGATTGTATCGTTATCTTGAAGTAGGGTAGTGGTTAAAAACTCTGGTATTTGCTCAATATTTGGGAAGTAGTATTGTGTGATTTTTTTATCTAAAATATTTAGCATATCTTTGGTTTCTTCGCATACACCAATTACAATATCTATATCGGTTTTATTTAGGGCTTCGCCAATTTCTTGGTGGGCTTTTTTTGTATAATCGCCAAGTTCTGCCATTTTACCGATAAGGGCAATTTTTCTGCCGTTTGTTTTTAGAGTATTTAATGAATTGATGGCCAATTTCATTGCTTCTGGTTGTCCTGAATAACTATCATCAATGAGGAGGAGGTTTTTGTTATTTAGTTTTAAGTGATGTTTTTTACCTCTGCCATCGAGTGCTGAGAAGTTGTTTATTGTTGGTATTGCTTTTGAGATATCAAGACCAAGAAGTTCTATAATTTTTAAGACTGCAAGAGCATTTGACTTACAATGAGGTGCATTATCTATCAAAGATAATTTTGATAAAGTTGCGGTGTCTGTGATAGAGTAGGTGTGAATGTTGTTTGTATATTTTTTAGCTTCGTTTTTTATGATGTCGGTATGTGAGGTGTCGTTATTATAAACTGCGATACCGTTAGGATTTAAGCCTTCAAAAATTTCTGATTTGGCAATTGCGATATTTTCTAGAGTTTTTAAGAACTCAATATGCATTGGGTATACGTTTGTTATAAGGGCAATGTCTGGAGTTGCAAGTTTGGTTAAGTATTCGATTTCTTTTAAGGCTGACATTCCCATTTCTATGATGGCAAACGGAGCAGACATATCAATATCTAATAGTGAGCGAGGAACACCTATATGATTGTTAAAGTTGCCAGTTGTGGCATATGTTGTACCATAAACTGAAAGGGCAGATTTTAGCAATTCTTTGGTGGTTGTTTTGCCAGAACTTCCTGTTAGGGCAATTAATGTTCCTTTATAAAATGAGCGATTGTAATGAGCGAGTAAACCAAAGGCTTTTAGTGTGTTTGGAACTATGATTTGATGTTTAGGGTCAATATTTTCTATTTTTCTTTCGGTGATGACAAGCGGAGCACCTTTTTTTATTACATCTTCGATAAAATCGTGACCATCAAAATTTTCACCTTTTATGGCAACAAATAGAGTGTTTGGGTCTATTTTTCTGCTATCTGTTGAGATTTCTTTGATAGTTGTATCAAAGATTGGCAAAGTGTAGTTTAAGAGGGTTGAAATTTCTTTTGATGTAATTGGTTTCATAGCTTAATCCTTTTGGTTATTATTTGATTTATTTTGTATGATAAAGGTTAATATTAGGTTATTTGAGGAGTAAATTTTACTTGATTTTTATGATGTTTTTATTTATATTGACAAAGTTACGTAATAAATTGGAGCAAAAAATATGAAATGTCCTTTTTGTGGGAAATCAGATACTCAAGTAAAGGATTCTAGAGATACTGTTGATGAAACAGCAATTAGACGCAGAAGAGAGTGTCCGGATTGTGGTGGGCGCTTTACTACCTATGAAAGGGTGCAGTTGCAAGATATTACAGTTATCAAAAAGAATGGAGAAAGAGTTCCTTTTGATAGAGAAAAATTGTTGCGCTCAATTAGTCTTGCTGTTAGCAAATGCGGTATATCTGTTTTGGAAATAGAAAAATTAGTTGAAGAGATTAAAAGAGAATTTGAAACAGGTACTGTTTTTGAAATTAGCTCTAATTTGATTGGTGAGAAAGTGATGGATAAGCTAATAAAAATTAATAAGGTGGCTTATATTCGCTTTGCTTCGGTTTATAAAGATTTTAAAGAAGTTAGAGATTTTGAAGAATTTGTTAGCAAAATTAATTCTTAATATGTTTAATGTTAATGTTTGAGGTGTTTTATGGTTAAGTTTGTTTCAGAAAAAATTAGAAAAAAATCAGGAGCTAGATTGGCAGCGGTGCAAGCTGTGTATATGGTTTCTTTTTCTGGTCTTTCTGTTGATGAAGTTATTCAAGATTTTTTAAGAGGTGAAGTTGGTCGCTTTGCTATTGAAGAGGATTTAATCAAAGGGGAAGAAATGGTTGAACTTTCTGAAATTGATAAACCTTATTTTGAAAAATTGGTTAAAGGTATTCATTTGAAGAAAGAGGATTTGGAAAACTCTTTGAGGTTGTATTTGAAAGATGGTGGTGCTTATGACCGTATGAATGCAACAATGCAAGCTCTTTTGCTTTCTGCTGTTTATGAACTTTCTTATACAAGAGATATTGATACAAAAGTAATTATTCAAGAATATGTTGATTTGGCATATGCGTTCTTTAGCAAAAATGAGCCTAAGATGATTAATGCACTTTTGGATCAAATTGCTAAAAATGTAAGAATATAAAGAAAAATAAAAAGGAAATTTCTTATGGCTATTTTAGAACTCTATACTTATCCTCATAAAGTACTTTCTCAAAAATGTGAGAAAGTTGAAAAAGTTACTGATGAGATAAGAAAATTTTTAGATGATATGTTGGAGACAATGTATCATGATAAAGGAGTTGGTTTGGCGGCTCCTCAAGTTGGAGTTTCTAAAAGAATAATTGTTATTGATGATAAAGTTACAGAAGAGGGAGAGCCAGGACCTCATCCTCTTTATATGGTTAATCCTGAAATTATTAAAAAATCTGAAGAGATGATTTTATTTAATGAAGGATGTTTATCTGTTCCGGGGCAATCAGCTGAGGTTGAAAGACATAGAGCGGTTAGTGTTAAGTATCTTGACTATGATGGAAATGAAAAAGTTCTTGATGCTGAGGATTTTTTGGCGGTAATTATACAACATGAAACAGACCATTTAGATGGGGTGCTTTATATTGATAGAATTAGCAGATTAAAAAGAAATATGATTATTAAGAAATTGTCTAAGAGCTAAATAAAATCCCCGAGTTTGGGGATTTTTTGCTTTAAAAAATAATAAAAAAGTGGTAATATCGAAAGGTATTCGGAGGTTATATGGATAAACATATATTAGAGACACAATTGATTGATATGGTTAAGAAAGGCAATTTTGAAAAAACAAAAATGCTTTGTTTGCTTGGTGCTGATGTATGTTTTTGGGATGAAAAGAATAAAAATGCTCTAATGTATGTTGAAGATGAAAATATAGCAAGACTACTGATTGATTATGGCGCTGAGGTAAATGAAGTAAATGAAAAAAGTTGTAGAGTATCTCCTCTTGGTGAAGTAAAAAATGTTGATGTTGCTAGAGTATTTATTGAAAATGGAGCTGATGTTCATCAAAAAGATGTGGCTTTTAGAACTCCACTTTTTAGGGCTGTTGAAGAAAAAAATATAGAAAAAGCTAGATTGATACTTGATAATGATGGGAATGTTAATGATGCAAATAATAGTTTGATGTCATTATTAATGAAAGCAGTTAGTCTTAATGATGAAAAAATGGTGGAATTGCTCTTAGAAAGAAATGCAAATGTAAATGCGTTTGATGTACATAAAAGAAGAGCTTTAAGTTTTGTTAGAAATGTTGCTATTGCAAAAAAGATAATAGAAAATGGCGGAGTGGTAAATTATCGGGATAAGTGGGGCAATACTCCGCTTATTAATGCAGTTGGTGAAAATCGAATTGAAATTGTAAAATTGTTTATAAATAGCGGTGCTGAGATTAATGCACAGGATAATAATGGTCGAACAGCCCTTATGCATGCAATAAAGAGAAATAATATTGAGGTTATTAAGATTTTAGTATCAAATAGGGCAGACCTTCATTTAAAAGATGATTATGGAAAAAGTGCAATATTGATGGCAGATGAAAATATTAGAAAGATTATGTTTGATACTTTGAGGAAAAAAGAAAGTAGCAAAAATATTTTTGGGCAAAAGCAAGTGTTTAGAGAATAAAAAAAAGACCTATCATTGATAGGCCTTTTTTATTTGATATGCTCAAATTAGAATGCGTATCTTAAACCAACTGTGAATTCATCTAATGCATCTAAGTGAGAGCCGTTAATCCATGAATGATGATACATAGCACGGAATGTTGTGTTCTCAGAAACTGCATATTGAACACCAGCACCTAAACGGTAAGCTAAACCGTGGTCACTGTAGTTGCCACCATCATTTAAGTGTGATTTAATTTTGTAGTCTGCAAGACCAGCAGAACCTACTAATTCCCAACGACCAGAACAACCTAAGTCTTGGAATGCAAGAGCATCAACACCCATACCTGTGATACGTGTTGTGTTGTCATTTTTGTGGCCTCTGAAACCATTGTTGTAGAAGTATTCTAAACCAAAACGTTCTGTTCTAGCACCTAATACACCTGATAAAGAATAAACAGAATCATCTAATACACCAGCTTTTGATAATGCTGTATCAGCATCTGTCATAGCAAAATTTACGTCTAAACCAACATATGGAGTTGCGTCAATAGCGTTTGCATTTGCAGCAATCATTCCGGCAAAACCTGCCAATAATAAAGTTTTTTTCATTGTATACAATCCCTCTTAAAAAATTAAGGTTTCATCGTTCTTGAATTATAAACGATAGCTAAACTTTAGTTTATATATTTTTTTTATGCAAGGAAAAAAATGTATTTCTTAAGAAACAAGGGTTTAATTTTTGTTTTTAAGGATTATTTTTTTATAACAACAATAAGGAGGATGTGATGAAAAGTGTAGTTTTAAGTAATGAAGTAAAAATGCCAATTATGGGACTTGGAACATGGAAAAGTAATAAAAATAGTGTATATGCAACGATTAGATGGGCTTTAAAACTTGGATATAATCATATCGATACAGCATCTATTTATGATAATGAGGAGGAAATTGGGCAGGCTCTCTTTGATGCGATGAAAGAAGATAATATAAAAAGAGAGGATTTGTTTATTGTTACAAAATTGTGGAATAATGCGCATCTAAAAGAAGATGTAAAAGAAGCAATGGATGAAAGTCTAAAAAAGTTAAGGCTTGATTATGTTGATTTGTATTTGATGCATTGGCCAGTTGCTCAGAAAAAGGAATCGATTATGCCTTTGGAAGATGAAGATATGCTTTTTATAAGTGATGCGCCTATTATTGATACTTGGAAAGAAATGGAGAAGCTTTATCGTTTGGGAAAAGCAAAAGCGATTGGAGTTGCAAATTTTGGAGTAAAAAGGCTTGAAAAGTTAATTAATGAGGCAGAAATCAACCCAATGGTTAACCAAGTTGAAAGTCATCCATATTTAAAGCAAAATGAACTTTTAGAGTTTTTGAGAAATAATAATATTGTTATGACGGCTTATGCTCCTATTGGGAGTGGGGATAAAAAAATTGTAGAAGATAAAATTATTAAAGAGATTGCTCAAAAAAATAATGTATCTGAATACCAAGTTTGTTTGGCATGGAATATTAATAGAGGAGTTGTGGTTATTCCAAAATCTGAAAATGTAGAGCATTTAAGGGAAAATTTGGGTGCATTAAATGTTATGCTTGATGAGGGAGATATGAAAAAAATAGATAAAATTGATAAAAATGAAAGAGTGCTAACGGCTGATGTGTTTAAAATTGGGCCGTATAAAGATGAGGATATTTTTGCATAATAGCAAAAAAAGTGTGAAAATTTGCAATAGGGCTTGCAAAAGATAAGAAAAGTTCCTAAATAACGTTTAAGGTTTATAATAAATGAATTTTATGGTTATTTAGAGAATATGAGTACAACGACAGACTACTATGAATTGATTGGTGTAGCAAAAGGCGCATCTCAAGATGAAATAAAAAAGGCATATAGAAAAAAAGCTATGCAATATCACCCTGATAGAAATCCTGGTGATAAAGAAGCTGAGGCAAAGTTTAAGGAAATCAATGAGGCTTATGAGGTTTTAAAAGATGACCAAAAGAGAGCTGCATATGATAGGTATGGTCACCAAGCATTTACTGGTGGTATGGGCGGTGGTGCTGGTGCAAACCCATTTAATGGATTTGACTTTACTGGTACGGGCTTTGCTGATGTATTTTCTGATATATTTAGTGAATTTACTGGGCAAGGTAGGGCGCGTCAACGTTCTTATGCAACACGTGGTGATGATATACGTTATGATGTAGAGCTTTCTTTAGAAGATGCATTTGTTGGTGTTGAAAAAGAAATAAATATTACAACTTCTAAAAAATGTGAAGCTTGTCATGGGCATGGTACGGCAGATGGTAAAGAGCCAGGAGTTTGCCCAACTTGTGGTGGTAGCGGTAAAGTGCGTACTCAACAAGGTGGTTTCTTTGTGTTTGAAACAACGTGTCCACAATGTAAAGGTGCGGGACGTGTTGTTTTAGATAAATGTAAAAAATGTAGGGGAACAGGTAAAGAGAGAATCGAGAAATCTCTTAAAATAAAAATCCCTCATGGTATTGAAAATGGTACACGTATGCGTGTTAGCGGTGAGGGCGAAGTTGGTAAAAATGGCGGTCCTAAGGGGGATTTATATGTATTTGTGAGCGTGAAACCTCATAAAGTTTATGAAAGAGATGGAGCTGATTTATTCTGTGAAGTACCAATATCTATGGTGAAAGCAACTCTTGGTGGTCAGATTAAGCTAAAAGGTATTGATGGCGAAGAAATTGAAGTGGAGATAAAAGCAGGTACTCAGCCTGGCGATAGAGTTCGCTTGAAAAACAAAGGTATGAGATATATGAACTCAGATAGACGTGGTGATATGTTTGTTTTGTTTAAGGTTGTTATTCCTACAAAATTAAATTCTGAACAAAAAGCATGTCTTAAAAAGTTTTTAGAAAATAGCGAAGAAGATAAAGAAGAAAAGAGCTTTTGGTCTAAGATTTTTGATTAATTAGGTTACTGATTTTATTTAAATTGTTGACAACATTAGGGACAGGTGTATTATCTGTTTTGATTTTGTATTACTTAAATATTTTTATTGTATGGAAAAGAAGTTAGTCGCTCGACTCAATGAAGTGGGGCAAGAGGTCGGTTATCCGATTGTGGTGTTTAAAAATGGACAATACCGTTCTTTTGAGGAAGGGATTGATAGTGGTGAAATTGCCATGATTTTATATGGTCCTCTTCCAGCGGATTGTACATTTACTGAGTTTTCTTGTGGTGGCGAAGATGATAGGAAGATGTGGAGGCAATTGTTTCCTAATCGCTCATCTGTTAAGGATGCAGTTCTTACTGTTCCTGAACAGTTGAAACTTATTACCTATGGCCGTAGACGTACTGTGCTCAATTATTTTGGGCGTAAGAATTTTTCTAAGCGAATTGCCAGAGCGATGATTGCTCGCAATGACAATGAGCTTTTGTTTGCTATGCGTTGCACAAATAACACATTGCCTACGATTTTGGCGGTGGCTGCTCTTGAGAGTATGTCGGATAAGCGTTTTGAACAATTTATCATTGAAGCGAAAGCTAATGGTATTGTTGCTTTTTCAGAAGGATTTGAGGAAAAGCTTATTCTTTTGGGCTCGGAAGCGAAATTTGTGGCATATGTCAAAGAATTTGGCTTGAGAGCTGCAACCCAAAGTACGATTGTTCGTAATGGTAAAGAAAATTTGTTCAAATTGTTTATTGCTTCAGGTGGTAAGCTTGCTCATGATATTGAGTTAGCTTTGGAACACTTGGATACATTTGCTCAAATGAAAGATGTATACGAGCAGGCTAAAAAGCAAAATTCAGTAGTTAATGCTGACTAACAAAAATCGCCTTATTCTTTTAGAATGAGGCGTTTTTTTTATTTTTTCGCTTGACTTTGTTCTTTTTTTGTTCTATTTGATAAAGCAATAAAAAATAATGAAAGTAAAAAAATAATGATATGCGAATTAAAAACAGTTGCATTTAATGGAATTGAAGCAAGAGTTGTTGATGTTCAAGTTTGTATAGGGTCTGGGCTTCCTGGTTTTGTTATAGTTGGACTTCCAGATAAGGCTGTAAATGAAAGTAGAGAAAGAGTAAGGGCTGTTTTGGGTAGTCTTGGGGTTGATTTTCCAAGAGATAGAATTACAGTTAATTTAATGCCACCTGATTTATTAAAAGAAGGAGCTCACTATGATTTGCCAATAGCTTTGGGTTTACTTGGGGCAATGAAGCTAATTGATAAAGATTGCTTAAAACGTTATTTGTTTATGGGGGCATTGTCTTTAGACGGAAGTATAGAAAAGGTTTCTGGCGTTTTATCGGCGGCGGTAAAAGCTGTTGAGTTGAAAATGGGAATTGTTTGTCCAATGTCCAATGGTGTAGAGGCTGCATTTAGTGCAAATGATGATATAAGACCAGCAAAACATATATTAGAAGTTATTAATCATCTTAAAGGTAATAGTGTGATTGAAAAACCTAAAAAGCCAATAATTGATGAAAAAGAGTATCAAATAGATATGGCTGATGTTAAAGGACAAGAAAGTGCCAAAAGGGCAATGTTGGTGGCTGCTGCAGGTGGACATAATTTGCTTATGATTGGTCCTCCTGGTAGTGGTAAAACCATGCTTGCAGAAAGATTGGTTACTATTTTACCTAAGATGAGCATTAAAGAAGCAATTGAGACGGCAATGGTGCATTCTGTTGCGGGGATGCTCGGGGATAAGGTTAGTTTTTGTAGGCCGTTTAGAAGTCCGCATCATAGTGCATCTATGCCGGCTCTTATTGGCGGTGGTCGAAATGGTGTTCCCGGTGAAATATCTCTTGCAAATAATGGGGTATTGTTTTTAGATGAGTTGCCAGAATTTCAAAGAGCGACACTTGATGCTTTAAGACAGCCTTTAGAAAGCAAAAAAGCTGTGATTTCTAGAGTTTTGGCTCATACAGAATATCCTGCTAATTTTCAATTGATTGGAGCTATGAACCCTTGTCGGTGTGGCTATTTGGGTACTAGAGAAAAAATTTGTACAAGAGCGCCAAAGTGTGCTGCGGAATATATTGGTAGATTATCGGGGCCATTTTTAGATAGATTTGATATGCAAATTGAGGTTGGGGCAGTAAGTCCTTATGACTTGACTAGCATAAAAAAAGGTAGTGTATCTGATGAGATGAGAGAGAAGGTAAAAAATGCTAGAGAAATGGCTTTAGAAAGATTGGATAAAATTGGTGTAAAAAATGTAAAGAATAATGCTGAATTAAAAGGAGAAATTTTAGAAAAAGTTGTCGAATTAGATGATGTTTTAAGGAAATTTACCTCAGAAACCGCAGAAAAGTGCGGTTTGACGGCAAGAGGGGTTATGCGAATTTTGCGGTTAGCAAGAACGATTGCGGACTTGCAAAATGAAAAAAAGGTGTCTAAAATGCACCTAATGGAGGCTCTGTCTTATAGACATAGACTCTTTAAAAACCCATATTAGGAGATATAATAATATGTCAGCAGCAAACATTTTTAAGAAATTGTTTTGCGGTATTGTAGCGTTAGGGCTTTGCTTTGGGGCTTTGAACGTTATTGCCGCTTCAGCTGACTGTCCGGATTGTCCATCTGATAAAGATGGTAGTATTTTTCCGGGTGGCAGTTGTGAAAATTGTAGTAAAGATGAAGAAGTTATAGATAAAGATGGCAGTATTTTCCCTGGTGGAAGTTGCGATAGATGTAAAGATCGTAAACCACGTGTGGATAAAAAGGCAGTGCGAATCGTTGAAAAACCTAAGAATGAGTGCCCAAGCTGTCCTATGCCAGAATTTAGAACAAAGAATTATACTTTTGCCGCTCCAAGATATAAGAGTGATGCGCTAAATCGTAATTGTTGTGATTTGGCTTCTTTTACTTTGAAGCATGTTGATTTTAAGCTTCAAGGTCAAGAAGGATATAGCCCATATTCTAGTCACGTTGGTAATTATAGATTTAGAATCTTTGGTTGCAGAAGAGCAAACAAGAAGGCTATGTTAAATCATGGTCGTGTAATTCAAAAGAACATGGCTTTTTATGATGTTTTCAAAAAATCAGTTGATAAATGTTATAAAGTTATCGATGTTCCAGGTGATGTTTGCTTAGCAGATCCTAATGTAAAACTTCCAGAGTATGTTTTGACTGCTGAAATTACAAACTTCTTTATGAATGTTTGTGATGAGTACGATTGGGATAAAGCGAAAAAAGCGAATCGTAGAAATGGCTCTGCTGAAATGACAGTTACTTGGCGCTTGTTAAACCTTAGCCAAACAGAAGTTTATTGGAAAGGTGTAACAACAGGTTATGCTGATGTTGAAAATGGTGTTTATGAAGGTGAAGTAAAACTTGCTGAGGAAGCTTTTGCTGATGCTGCGCAAAGACTTAGTACTTTACCTGGATTTGAAGCACAGTTGAAAATGCGCCCAAGTCTTGAAGAAATGGCTGTTGAACGTCAATATTTGGTAGATTTTGATGAGAAGTTTAACCCTGGTAAATGTTACTTTAAGGAAGAAATTAAAGAAACTCATTCTTGTGATTATGCTCCTCAACCTCAATGTCCTGCTGTATATAGACCAGCTCCACAAGTAAAAACTTGTCCATGTGCTAAGCCTCAACCATGTGTTTGCAATCAACCAGTTTGCCAATGTCCAATGGTTGCTTGCCCATGTGCTGTATCAGAGCCAAAGGTTGAAGAATTTGTAGATGTAAAAACAGAAACAAAGACTGTTGAACGTAAGATTATTACAACAACAAGAATTGAAACTCCTCAACCTGTTTGTCAACAAGTTTGCCGTCCTGTTTGCCAACCTAAGACAGTGACAAAGACTGTTGAACGTAAGGAAATTATTGAAACAGTTGAAGAGCCTGTTTGCCCAATGCAATGTGAACAAAAATGCAAAAAGCCTTGTCGTAAGATTTGTACTAAAACTTGTGAAGAAGGTGGGGTAAATTGTACAGAAGAATGTGTTGAGGATTGTGGTGAACCAAAGCCATTACCAATGCCAGAGGCTAAACCAGAACCAGAGCCAGTGATTGAACCTGTTGTTGAGCCAAAGGTTGAAGAAATGGAATACATTCCAGTTGTTGAAGAAGATGGTGGTGTAGAAGTTTCTAACGTTACTGTTGAACCTCAAATTGAAGAAACAGGTGGTGTTGAGGCTAGTCATCGTGTATATGAAAATTGCATTGATGAAAATGGTAATGTAATTAGTGATGGTAGTTGCACAATTATTGACGATAGTTGGGTTGACCTTGAAGGTTATGATGTTGATGCAAAATTGTGTATTGCAGACCGTCCTCCATATAATGAATTAAGTCCTGAAAATATGCTTGAAATTCGTGGTTCTGTTGTGGAAATCCAAAACAAAAACGGCGAAAAGGGTATGGGCTTGATTATTTCTCCTTCATTTGTTTTGACATCTGCTAGCTTAGTTAATAAGTTGCAAAACACATATGATGTGAAGACAATTAATGGTGATACATTTGTAGCAAAAGCAGTTAGAGTAAATCCAAGCAAAAACGTTGCTTTGATGCATTTGGATACTCCTGTTGATTATAAACCATTGTCACTTAACCTTGAATTGCCAGCAATTGATCAAGAAGGATTTATCTCTCTTGGTATGTTAGGTGAAAATGCTAATAATTATATGGATGATAATGGTAAAATCTATGGTTATCGTTATTCTGATAACTTAGGTACAGAAATTATCGTTGATACATTGGTACAAAAAGTATCTCCTGGTAGTGTTTTGATTGACAGACTTGGTACTATTAATGGTATTTCTAGTTCTGCAAAACAGACAGAAGAAGGTATGGATTTGTTTATACCAACAGAAACTGCTATTCGTAGCGTAGGCTTATCTATTTGTGAAAAAGTTTACGAAAAGAAAAGCCCATGGGAGAAAACAGTTTATAAGCCAGTAACTGAAAAAGTTAAGGTTGAAACTAAAGCTCCTGAAGTTATGGTAGAAGTTGAACGTAAGTAATTTACTTAAACTTTTGGAAAAGGACCTATGAAAATAGGTCCTTTTTTTAATAAATTAGGAAAATTTTTAATGGTCTTTTAGGATATTTACAATGCCATATAAAGAATTTAATTCTTGTTCTGTTAGTTGAGCACGCGTAAATATGTTATTGATATTTCTTAATAAGCTTTGAGTATGGTCTTCATCCCGCAAACGAGGACTTTGTTTTATATCTTCATTTAGTTTTGATAGAAATTTTATTAGTTTTTCTTTTGAAGCAATTTGTCCGCCATTGGTTATAAAGCGAGAAGGCTCTACAGAAATTGTTGTTTTATAGTATTCATAGCTTAAAATTAAAACTGCTTGAGCAAGGTTTAGTGATGAATGCTCTGGATTTAGAGGAACTTCTACAATAGCATCAGTTAGTGATATATCGTCGTTTTCAAGACCAGTTCGTTCACATCCAAACATAAAACCTGTTTTTTTATCTAAAGGATAATTTTGGGCCATATATTCTGCGGTCATTACTTGTTTTACCTGATGACGTGGTCTAGCGGTTGCAGAATAGACTATTTCTAAATCTTTGATGGCATCTTGAGTGGTATCAAAAATTTTGGCATTTGTTAAAATTTCTTCGGAACCTGATGATGCACGTAAAGCTATTTCTAGAGTTGGAGATTGCTCAGGTGCAACAATGCGAAGTTCTTCAAGACAACAATTTTTCATGGCTCTTGCTACCATTCCGATATTTTCGGCAAGTTGTGGCTTTATTAAAATTATAACAGGTTTCATAGATTGTTTCCTTATTTTAGTTTTTTTGTAATCTAACTTGGGAAAGTTTAAAATTTATTTAAGTTTAAAAATAGGAAAAGGAGCACTTTATTTAGTGTAAATAGGAGTTATTTAAATACTTTTTTAAGGATGAAAATTAGTAAAAAAAGTTGATTTTTATGTTATTTGTGGTAGAAAAAAAACGATTAAAATAACAAGAATCGGGCGGGGGTGAGATAATCCTCTTATTTGTTATTTAAATAAGAAAAGGGGCTATTTATCCTTAAGTTCGAGATGATTTAAATTTAAATTATGAAGGATTTTAATAAATGTCAGATGTTAAAATGAAAATGATGGATGGTAACGAAGCGGCCGCTTCTGTTGCTCACCGCATGAATGAAGTCTGCGTTATCTATCCTATTACTCCATCTTCTCCGATGGGGGAATGGGCTGATGCGTGGTCTGCTGCAAAACAAAAAAACCTCTGGGGTGTTGTTCCTTTTGTTCAAGAAATGCAATCTGAAGCTGGTGCTGCTGGTGCATGCCATGGTTCTATTCAAGCAGGTGCATTAACTACTACATTTACAGCATCTCAAGGCTTGCTTCTTATGATTCCTAACATGTATAAAATTGCTGGTGAATTATCTCCATTTGTTATGCATGTTGCGGCTCGTTCACTTGCTTATCATGCTTTATCTATTTATGGTGACCACTCAGACGTTATGGGTTGTCGTCAAACAGGTTTTGCTATGCTTTGCTCAAATAGTGTTCAAGAAGCTGGTGATATGGCTTGTATTGCTCAAACTTCTACTTTAAGAGCACGTGTTCCATTTATGCATTTCTTTGATGGTTTTAGAACATCTCACGAAATTAAAAAAGTTAAGACAATTTCTGATGAACAATTACTTCAAATGCTTGAAGGTGTTGATTATAAATTTAATGCTAAACATGCATTAAGGCCTGAAAAACCTGTTATTCGTGGTACTGCTCAAAACCCTGACGTTTTCTTCCAAGGAAGAGAAGCTTGCAATAAATACTATGATGCTGTTGCTGGTATTGTTCAAGAAGAGATGAATAAATTTGCTAAAGTTACTGGTCGTTCTTATAATGTTGTTGACTATGTTGGTGCAAGTGATGCAGAACACGTTATTGTGGTTATGGGTAGTGGCGCAGAAACAGTTGAAGAAGCTATCGAATATTTAAATGCTAAGGGCGAAAAATATGGTGTATTAAAAGTTCGCTTATATAGACCATTCCCAGAAGAAGCATTCTTAAAAGCTTTGCCTACTAGCGTTAAAACAGTATCTGTTTTGGATAGAACAAAAGAAAGTGGCTCTCTTGGTGAACCATTGTATTTGGATGTTGTTACAACTATTTCTCAAGCTTTTGCTAATGGCAAAGTTGCAAGTCTTCCAAAAATCTATGGCGGTAGATATGGACTTTCTTCTAAAGAATTTACACCTGCTATGGCTAAGGCTGTTTATGACAATGCAAAAAGTCAAAATCCAATAAATGGATTTAGTGTTGGTATTATTGATGATGTGACTCATAAATCTTTAGCTTATGATGAAACATTTGATGTTGAACCTGATGATGTTGTTAGAGCTGTGTTCTTTGGTTTGGGTGCTGATGGTACTGTTGGTGCTAATAAGAACTCTATTAAGATTATTGCAGAAGATGCAGGTAAGTATGGACAAGGTTATTTTGTGTATGACTCAAGAAAATCTGGTTCTATGACAACTTCTCACCTTCGTTTTTCTGACAATCCAATCCGCTCAGCATATTTGGTTAACAATGCAGACTTTGTTGCTTGTCACCAATTCCAATTTATGCAAAAAGTTGATATCTTAAAAATCGCTAAAAAAGGTGGTACATTCCTTCTTAATGCTCCTTATAGCGCAGATGAAGTTTGGAATCACTTACCAAGAGAAGTTCAAGAGCAAATCATTTCTAAAGAATTGAAGTTCTATACAATTAATGCAATAGAAGTTGCTCGTGCAACAGGTATGGGTGCTAGAATTAATACTATCATGCAAGCTTGTTTCTTTGCAATTTCTAACATTTTACCTAAAGATGAAGCAATTGCTCAAATTAAGGCTGCTATTAAGAAAACTTATTCTAAGAAGGGTGATGCTGTTGTTGAGAAGAACTATGCGGCGGTTGATGCTTCTCTTGCTCATATGTTTGAGGTAAACTATCCAAAAGAGGTTACTTCTACATATAACCGTTTAGCGCCTGTTCCAGAAAATGCTCCAGAATTTGTTCAAGGTTTGACAGCAAAACTTATTGCAGATAAGGGTGATAGTATTACTACTTCTGAACTGGACGCTGTTGTTGATGGTACATGGCCAACAGGTACAACTCAATATGAAAAACGTTGTATCGCAACAGAAATTCCTGTTTGGGATCCTGAAACTTGTATCCAATGTGGTAAATGTTCTATCGTTTGTCCTCATGGTGTTATCCGTATGAAAGTGGCAGATGATGCTCAACTTGCTCAAGCTCCGGCTACTTTGAAAAAAGCAGACTATAAAGGTAAAGAATTTATGGGTAAGAAGTTTATGCTTCAAATTTCTGCTGAAGACTGTACAGGTTGTGGTGTGTGTGTTTCTGCTTGTCCTGCTAAAAATAAGGCAAATCCAGAACTTCATGCTATTAATATGGATCACATTGAAAACCATTTGGAAGCTGAAAAAGCTAACTGGAAGTTCTTTGAAACTTTACCATATGTAAAACGTACTGAAGTTGCTAAAAATCTTCCAAAAACAACTCAGATGATTCAACCATTGTTTGAGTTTTCTGGTGCTTGTGCTGGTTGTGGTGAAACTCCATATATTAAATTAATTACTCAGTTGTTTGGTGATAGAATGGTTGTAGCTAATGCTACAGGTTGTTCTTCTATTTACTCTGGTAACCTTCCTACAACTCCATACTCAAAAGATGAAAAGGGACATGGTCCGGCTTGGGCTAACTCTTTATTTGAAGATAATGCTGAGTTTGGTTTGGGTATGAGAGTGTCTATTGACCAAGGTGTAGATACAGCAAGAACTTTGCTTGAAGGTTTGAAAGATAAAGTTGGCGAAGTTGCTGATAAAATCCTTAATAACCCACAATCAAGTGATGCTGAAATTGATACACAACGTGAGTATGTGAAAGAACTTAGAGCAAAACTTACTCAAATCAATACTGAAGAAGCTTCTCACTTAAACGAAATCGCAGATTACTTAATTAAGAAATCTGTATGGATTATCGGTGGTGATGGTTGGGCTTATGATATTGGCTTTGGCGGTCTTGACCATGCTATTGCAAGTGGTCGCAACGTTAATATCTTGGTTGTTGATACTGGTGTTTACTCAAATACTGGTGGTCAACAGTCTAAGGCTACTCCTATGGGCGCTAGTGCTAAATTTGCAACTGCGGGTAAAGAATTACCTAAGAAAGATTTGGCTATGATTGCTATGTCTTATGGTAATGTTTATGTTGCTCAAGTTGCTATGGGTGCTAATGATACTCAAGTGATTAAAGCATTTAATGAAGCTGAGGCTTTTGATGGTCCATCTTTGATTATTGCTTATTCTCATTGTATCAACCAAGGTTTGAATATGGCTGAAGGTCTTGTTCACCAAAAGAGCGCTGTTGAAACAGGTTCATGGCCTCTTTATAGATATAATCCAGAAAATGTTAAAGAAGGTAAAGCTCCTTTGATGCTTGATTCAAAAGCTCCTTCTAAACCACTTTCTGATTATATGGCTTCGGAAACTCGTTTCCAAGTAGTGAATAAATCTAACCCAGAACGCTATAATGCTCTCTTAGAGAAAGCTCAAGAAGGTGTTAATGCGAAAAGGGCTATATTGGAGCATATGTCTTCATACAAATAATGGGAAAAATTTTGGCTCCTAAAGCGGTGTTATCGGGTGGCTTAAAATTCATTTACCTCTATGTAAACTAAAATTTTTGCCACAGGACATTGACTTCTATCTATCTCAAATTTTCCGCCATTATGGGAAACACGTTGCAAAGGAGTTAGAGAAATCTAACTCCTTTTGGTTTTTTAAATTGGGGCGTGTATAGGCGGTGTTATCGGGTGGCTTAAAATTCATTTACCTCTATGTAATACTCAAAATTTTAAGCCCCCTCAACCCCATCTTTATTAGCTCAAAATTTTCCGCCATTATGGGAAACCCGTTGCAAAGGAGTTAGAGAAATCCAGTTCCTTTGGATTTAAATTTTATTTGTGTTTGTTTTACGATTTTTTAGAGGTTTTAAATTATAATTAATATTGGTTTTAGTTTAGTTAGGATGAAAAATATGACTTTTGTTTTGCCTGATATTAATTGTGATTTATGTTCTCGTTTATGTGAATTTCGCTTAAATAATAAAAATAAATATCCTAGCTATTATAATGGTCCAGTTCCTTCTTTTGGGAATTTAGATGCAGAAGTTTTAGTTGTGGGGCTGGCTCCGGGTCTTCATGGTGCTAATCAAACTGGGCGTCCATTTACTAATGATTATGCTGGTGATATTTTGTATCCTGCTCTTAAAAGAAAAGGTTTGGCAAAAGGTAATTATCAAAAGAAAAAAGATGATGGTTTTGAGCTAATTAATGTTAGAATTACTAATGCTGTTAGGTGTGTTCCGCCAGAAAATAAACCTGTAACTGATGAAGAGAAAAATTGTAGAGAGTTCTTAAAAAAAGAAATAAAAGAGATGAATAATTTAAAAATTATATTGTGTTTAGGGACTATTTCACATAAGAATGTTTTAGCTTCACTAGGATTAAAGCAGTCAATATATAAATTTAAGCATGGTATGGTTTATGATATTGGTAATGGGGTTAAACTTATAGATAGTTACCATACTTCTCGCTATAATATAAACACAGGTGTTTTAACTGAAAAGATGTTTGATGAAATAATTGATAAAATTAAAGGACTTTTGTAATGAAACTTATAAATAAAATAGCAGATATTGTTGTCTTACTTTTATTTTGTTTTGTTGTGCTTTGTTTTTCTATTTTGTTGTATGTGAAATATTTATATCCTAATGCAGATTATGAACAAATTATAATTACTATTAAAGATACTCCTTTATATGTTTTTTTGAGCAATATAATAACTATAGATTATGTTTTGGGAAGTTTGTTTTTTATTATTATTTTTCCTTTAGGGTATTTCTTTTTAAATAGAAAACAACAAGTGTATGCTGTGTTATTAGGTTTTTTAATGATAGCTTTTGTTTCAGGTTTTTTTGAGCATCATTTTTTTAGCAATATGGAATCTACACTTTATGAAGATGAATATGTTAATCCTAAAAATATTGAATATAAATTTCCGAAAGAAAAAAGAAATTTATTGTTGATATATCTAGAGAGTTTTGAGGAAGGATTTAGTAATAGTAATTGGTATGGGAAGAATATTATTGCAAACCTAGAAGATTTGAGAAAACAAGGCGAGTTTTCTAGAGAACATAAATCTTTATTTGGAACAAATTTTTCTATTGCTGCTTTATTTTCTTCTCAATGTGCGTTACCTCTCAAAGATATTTGGTCTACTCGTTTCTTTCTACCCAAAGTTACATGCTTTCCTGAAATATTGAAAAATAATGGATATCAAACGGCTATTGTAAAAGCTGCTGATATTACTTATACGAATGCTAGTGTATATGCTAAAACTCATGGATATGATGTGGCAGAAGGTTTTGATGAAATCAAGGAAAACTATTTAAAAGATGATTTAACAGATCGTATAGGTGTTTTTGGAGGGGTTACGGACAGAACATTGTATGATTATGCTAAAATAAAATTGAGCGACTTTGATAAAAACAAGCCATTTATGCTAACATTATTTAGTTTGGATACACATACACCAAAGTATTATTTAGATAATAAATGTGAAAGTGAATTTGGTGATATAAGAGATGCTTTTATGTGTTCAGATAAAGCTGTTGCTGATTTTATCGAATGGTTTAAGAAATCTCCATATTATGATAATACTACGATTGTAATTATTGGAGATCATTTATTGAATTCTAGAATAAAATTTAGTAGAAAAGCTAAAAGAGGGATATTTAATGTATTTTTGAATACTCCGGAAGGATTGAATATTGATGAAAATAAAATATTTTCTACTTATGATTTAGCGCCAACGATTTTAGAGGCAATGGGGATTGAGTTGAAGCCTAGAAAATTTGGTTTGGGTGTTTCATTGTTTGATAATAATGTGACATTGGTTGAAAAATTTGGAGTTTCAAAATTTAAATATAATCTTATTAAACAGTCTAAATATTATGATGAATTGGCTGAAATTGAATATAAAAGAATTGATGTATATCATCCTTATAGAATAGGGCAAGAAATTAAAGATAAAGATTTTCTTGTGTATACGGACACGAAAGATAAGTTACTTGATAAATACTATATTGATAGATTAAATATTAAATTAGAAAATTACAAAGGTGGGGATTTAGAGGTATTGCTTAGTTTTTTTGCTATTATTGGCGGAAATAGTAATATTGATATTAGTGTTAATGACAATAGTGTTATGAAGTATGATTTTAAGCCTTTAGAGATTCAACCTTTTCATATAAAATTAGATGTTAGTAAGGAATTTGTAAAAGATAATAAGCTACAATTTAAGTTTAATAACTCTAATTTTAACTCAATTTATGGTTTAGGAATTAGTCCTTTGACTATGAAAATTATTGAAAAATAACTTATTATATATAATTTAGAAGCTCTTTTGGGGTGTTGATTATTGTTTTAGCATTGATGCTTTTTAAGTATTCTTTACTTCTAAAGCCCCAGCTGACTGATATGCATGGTATGTTTGCATTATAGGCTGTTTTTATGTCTACTTCAGAATCGCCAATATAGATATTTTTTTCATTTTGGGCATCTAATTTTTTTATTAGTTCAAAAACTGCATCTGGAGATGGTTTTTTAGCAATTGTTGGTGTTACTCCTTGCGCATAATCAATTAGATTATTAAAAAACTTTTTATGTAATTCTTTTACACCTTCGTCAAATTTATTTGAAATTATTCCCATTTTTATGTTATTTTGTTTTAGGGTTTGAAGTAGCTCTATTATGCCATCATAGGGGGCTGTATAATCATTTATATGATCTTTATAATATGATTTGAATGTAGAAAAAATCGCGTCAAAATCTTTGTTTTGTTTACCATTATTAATAGCGCCAGCAACTAGCATATCTATCCCATTACCTAGTAACAAAAGAGTTTCTTGTAAGGTCTTTTGTTTTAGATTATGCTTTTTTAAGGCATAGTTTAGAGCTATGTGTAAGTCTTTTGATGTGTCTAATAGTGTTCCATCTAAATCAAATATTAACATCTTTTTTATCCTTAATGTGCTTCTTCCCAATTGTTTCCTATACCAACTTCGGCTATTAGTGGTACTTTCAAGGTGATTGCATTTATATTTTCCATTGATTCTTTGATTAGTTTTTGAACGATTTCTACTTCATCAAGTGGTGCTTCAAAAACGAGTTCGTCGTGAACTTGGAGTAGCATTTTGGTTTTTAGATTATGTTGTTTTAATAAATGGAATGTTTTTATCATAGCAAGTTTTATGATGTCTGCGGCGGTTCCTTGGATAGGGGCATTTATAGCGGCTCTTTGACCAAATGAGGCTATGCGTTTATTATCATCTTTGATACCAAGTATGCTCATTTTGCGGTTAAATAGGGTTGTTGCATAACCGTTTAATGTGGCATTGTTAATGGTTTCATCCATGTATGATTTTATTTCTGGCATATTAGAAAAATATGAATTTATGTAGCGGGTGGCTTCATCTACGGGGACATTTATTTCTTTTGATAAGCCATATGCTGACATTCCATAAACTATACCAAAGTTGATTGCCTTGGCACGTCTTCTTAAATCTTGAGTAACCTCATCATATGGGAGGTTAAATATTTGTGATGCTGTTTGACGGTGAATATCAACATTGTCATGGAATGCATTTTGTAAGAATTTTACATCTGCTATTGTTGCAAGTAAGCGTAATTCTACTTGCGAATAATCGGCGGCAATTAATTTGCAATTATTTTTTGCAATAAATGTTTTTCTTATTTGTTTGCCGATTTCGGTTCTTATTGGAATATTTTGCAAGTTTGGATTTAATGATGATAATCTGCCGGTGTTTACAGATATTTGTGAGTATGTTGTGTGTACTCTGTTATTTTTATCCATTAAGTTAAGTAGGGCTGTGGTGTAGGTTGATTTTAATTTTTGGTATTGGCGCCATTCTAGAATCTTTTTAGGTAGTTCGTGGGTTTCTGCCATTTTTTCTAGTACTTCGGCACTTGTATTTAAGGAGCCAGAAGTGTGTTTTTTGCCTTTAAGACCAAATTTTTTGTATAGTATTTCACCAACTTGTTTTGGGGAGCTTAGGTTAAATTCTTCTTCGGCAATTTCGTAAATTTCGTTTGTTAAATTGTTAAGCTCTTTGTTAAATATTTCATCTAAGTGTTTCAATTTAATGGAATCTAGCTCAATGCCTTCTTTTTCCATATTGTAGAGAACTTCTAAAAGTGGGCGATCAATTGTGTCATAAATATAGAGCTTTTGGGTTTGTATTAGTTGTTGTTTTAGGATTTTATGTATGCGGAAAATAAAATCAGCATCATTTGCACATAGGTTTAGTTGAGTATTATTATCTAGGGTGGATAATGGGATTTTTTTTGAAACTTCAGATGCAGATGCTAGAGTTTTTTCTAGAAGGTGTTCTGATAAGGTTTTTAGGTCATGCGTTAGCTCTGAACTATATATATCATATGACATTACTGATATATCATCATATGGAATAGGGAAAGTTTCTAGACCTAATGTATCAAACAACAGGTGTTGATTTTCTTTTAGGTTTATTGAAATTTTTAGGATTGATTTATCTTCAAATAAGTCATTTAGAAAAGTTTTGATTTCATCTTTAGTGATGCCGGAGTTTATTTTTGGAAGTGAAAATAAATCAAGTGCGGGGGAGGAGTTTACAATTGGGATGTAGTAACTTTTAGCATCATCTAGAGATATTGATAAGCCGATAAGGGTTTTGTTTTCTTCATATGTTTTATAAGAAAATGAGTTTAAGTTTTTGATTTCTTGTTTTAATTTTGTTAACTCGTTTGAAGTTGTTACTAATTTGTAATCAGCAACTAGCTCTTTTGTTTCTTGTTTTTGAGAAAGATTTGAGCATTTATCTTTTAGCCAATTGTTTGCTTTGTTTTTTAGGCTTTTAAAAGCATGGCGATCAAGCAAATTCATTAATGTTTCTGGACTTGGAGCATTACAGATAAAGTCACTGATTGGCTTTGTTACGGGAACATCTTTTTTCAAGGTTACGAGCTTTTCTGAAATTAGTGCATCCTCTTTGTGATTTAATAAAAGTTCTCTTCGTTTGTTTTGTTTTATTGTGTGGGCATTATCTAGAACACCTTGTAGAGAGCCAAATTGATTGATAAGTTCGGCTGCGGTTTTAATACCAATTCCTGGAACTCCAGGGATATTATCAGTTGAGTCTCCGGCAAGGGCTTGAACGGCAGTTACTAATTCTGGGTATACACCAAATTTTTCTTTTACGTCTTCTTTGCTAAAGTATTTATTTTTCATACTATCGTAAAATTCAACATTGGGGCGAATTAGTTGCATTAAATCTTTATCTGCAGAGACGATTGTTACCTCGTTTCCTTCTTTTAGGGCTAGTTCGGTGTAGGTGGCAATTAAGTCGTCTGCTTCATAACCTTCTAGTTGTAACCAGTTTAGGTTTAAGGCATCAACTGCTTCATGTATTAAATCAAATTGGGGGCGTAAGTCTTCGGGAAGTTCGGGACGAGTTGCTTTGTAGTCTTTGAAAATTTCGTTTCTAAAATTTTGACGTTTGGCATCAAATAAAACTAAACAGTAATCACACTTTATGTTGGCAGTTAGTGATAAAAACATGTTTAAGAAGCCATAGACTGCATTTACTGGCAAACCTTCAGGATTGGTCATTTTGGGACTTGCAAAATATGCTCTAAATATGTAGCCAGAACCATCAATAAGGCATACTTTTTTTGTCATGCTTTTATCCTTTCTTTTTAATATTTATGATAAGGGTGGTGATTTATAATTGTTTCTATGCGATAAATTTGTTCAGTTAATACTGCACGCATTAAGATATGGGGTAGGGTTAGCTTTCCAAAAGATAAGATTAGGTCTGCTTTGTTTCTAGTTGTTTCTAAGTGTCCTTCTGCGCCACCAATTAAAAAACATAATTCTGATGAACCATTTTGCATCCAATTTTCAACAATTTTTGCAAGCTCGGGGCTAGACATATTTTTGCCTCTTTCATCAAGAACGATAACTTTGGCATTTGGTGTGATGCATGATTGTAAAAATTTTGTTTCATCTTCTTGATTGGAATTGTCTTTTTCTTTTATGATTAAATCCCATTTGAGGCGCTCTTTGTAGCGTTTGATAATTTCTCCTTCGGGAGAGTTTGATTTGCATTTACCAATTACACCGAGAGTTATTTTCATATTAAGCCTCGTTTGAAATTATTTTTTGAGCTATTTTTACACCAGATGCAAGCGCTTCAACAACTGTTCCTGTTGTGCCTGTCATATCACCACAAATAAGTGGAGTTGATTCTTTGATATGATTTGGACAAGTTGAACCAAGGGCTGTTACGACCTTGTTATAACTATCAAGTGTATGTTCGGTATTGCTTAGTGGAGTTGCTTTGCCCTCGTTGTTTATGGTGTTATTTATAGCGGTTAGGCAAAATGTGTTGTCAGCGTTTTTAGAAATATTAGTGATGGAAGTTAGTTCTCTAATAATTATATTGTGAGCTTCTAGCTCTTCAAAATCACGTTTCATAATGCGCATATCTGTTTTTTTGCGTCTTACAAACATTTCAACAGTTTTAGCACCTAATTTTTTTAAGCTTAGAGCACAATCTAGTGCAACTTCTCCACCACCTACGATACAAACTTTGTCGCAAATGTGATTTTGAGGATTTGATAATACATCTTTGTATAAAGTTGCATGTTCTTCACCTTGTGTTCTTAGCAAATTTGGAACTTGCTCTCCAAGTGCTAGGATTATGTTATCAAAATCTTTTGCAAGGTCGTTATAGTTTGTGATTTCTTGATTTAATTTAATAGTTACAAGTGGGGAGTTGGTAATGTATGCTATTTCTTTATCAAGAACAGACTTTGGAAGGCGATAGTCTGGAATGAAACGAGTTGCACCGCCGAGCTTGTTTTCTTTTTCAAAAATTGTAACATGATAGCCATGTTTGATTAATTCCCAACAAGCGCCAAGACCTGCTGGTCCGCCACCAATGATGGCTATTTTTTTGCCATTGTGGATTGGGGTGAAAAGTGGCTCTGGGAAAACATGGCTAGTGATTTTAGCTTGCAGGCATGGTATTTTGATTGGAGAGTCAATTCTTCCTCTAATACAGGATTTTTGGCAGAATGTGTCAGGACATACAAGGCCACAGGTTTCTGCAAGAGGATTTTTTTCTCTGATTATGGAAGCGGAGGCTTTATAATCACCCTTTAAGGCTAATGCAATAAAATCATGTGGAGAAACTCCTAAAGGGCAACCTTTAGCGCATGGTGATACTTTGCATCCAATACAGCGGGTTAGTTCATTTTTTATATCATCATTTGTCATTAGCGCTCTCTTTTTTAGATTTTATTTTTCTTTTTGAAAGAACCATCAGATTTCTTTTTGTAGATGGTTTCGGTATAATTTGTTTTCTTGTTATCTTTTTTTGCAAATTTGGGAGTAGCTTTAAGAGATGTTTCTTCTTTTTTGGTTGTTTTGGGAGATTTCTTCTCTTGTTTTTTGAATTTTGGTTTAGCAATAATCACTTCTACGCCATTTTCGATAAATGAAGTTTCTTGATTGGCTTTTTTAAATTTCTTTTCTGATTGTTCTTTGCTAAATTTAGATGGTGTAGCTTTAAGTGTTTTAATTTTCTTTTCTACAGAAAAACCAAATTTGCCAATTTTGCGGCCGAGTGTATAATAAAAACCATGGGCATAAGCAAGAAGTCCTGCTTTTTCTAAATCTAGTGCACCTTTGGAGTCAATGTATTCTTCATCAACATTTACAGCAATAACTTCGGCTAAAAACATATCATGTGTTCCAAAAGATTTTACTTCTAGAACTTTACATTCCATAGAAATAGGGCACTCTTTTACTTGAGGTGCTTTTAGTTTGGAGGCTGGTTCAGGGTTAAGACCGGTTAAGGCAAATTTATCAATATCTCGGCCAGATTTTACACCAACAGTATCTACGGCAGAAGCTATTTTCCATGTTGGAATATTAATTACAAATTCTTGGTTTTTAGAAATTAGTTCATGTGTGTAACGACTAGGTCTTATTGATACATAAGTAATTACAGGGTCTGAGCAAATGATGCCAGTCCATGCGGCGGTCATTACATTTGGTTTGTTCATATCTCCAGATGAAATTAGTGCTGGAGGTAATGGTGATATCATTGTTCCTGGAAGCCAAGTTTGTTTTGCCATGTTTTTTTAGTCCTTTTCGTTATTTGTTTTATTTATTACAATAGTGGTGACCAAGCAGGGTCTGAGCCATCACCTGGAGTTAGTACTAAACGTTCGTTTTGTCCGGTAACGTCAACAGAATACAATTGAATTGGTGCATTGGTGGTTGCAGTTCCTTTGTTTTGACGCTGGAACATTAGTACTCGACCATTTGGTGACCAAGTTGGACCTTCTACAATAAAGCCGGAAGCTAAAGTTCTTTCACCTGTTCCATCAGGATACATTACACCAATGTAGAAGCTGTTGCCCTCCATACGTGTAAAGGCAATGTAGTCGCCACGTGGTGACCAAACTGGTGTTGCATAACGTGAGCCTTGACGGAAACTTATGCGCTCTACATTTGAGCCATCTCTATTCATCACATAAAGTTGTTGGTTTCCTCCACGGTCTGAGTTAAATACAATCTTTTGACCATCTGGTGAATAACTTGGTGATGTATCAATATGTGGACCTGTGGTTAATTTTTTAGATTGGCGAGTTGCTAAATCCATTTCATAGATGTCTGTTACACCATTTTTAGAGAAACTTAGCAAGATACTAGAACTATCTGGAGAAAAACGTGGAGCAAAAGTCATCCCAGGGAAGTTTCCTAATAGTTCTGTTTTTTGGGTACGTAAGTTGTACATGTAAACTCTTGGTTTGTTATTTACATATGATAGGTAGGCAATATATTGCATATCTGGTGAAAAACGAGGAGTTAATACTAAGTTTGCTCCACTTGTTAAAAATTGGTGACCATCACCGTCTTGATCCATTAGTGCCAAGCGTTTTACACGTTTACTAGATGGACCTGATTCTGAAATATATGCAATTACGGTATTGAAATAACCTTTATCACCAGTTAGGCGTTCATAAATTGCATCAGCCATAGAGTGTGCTAAACGACGCCAATTGTCTTTGTCAGCTGTATATAATTCATACAACAACTCTTTTTGACTGATAATATCCCAAATTTTGAAGCTTAATTTTAATTCATTACCACTTTCTTCTTCTATTGCAGATTGTACAAGTACTTGAGCATTTAAGATTCGCCAGTCGCCAAAAATAGGCTCATCTGAAAATGAGTTAAATTTTTGGATATAGCTTCGCTCTGAAATGATACGGAATAAACCACTGCGCTCAAGGTCTGCTAAAACAACATCTCTTACTTTGTTGGCATAAGAAAAGCCTAGAAATGCGCCGACACCATTATTATCTGAAATGATGTTTGGAAAGGCTATAGGAATAGGGGCTTGATTGGCTCCGGAAATGCTAACATTTAGTTGAGCTGATGCGCTTGATGTTGTGAAATATAAAATAGTTAAGATTAGTGATAATAACTTTCTCATTTTTGTACCTTTATTGCAATAATTGTGATGTTTTTTGATTATATGTTAGGAGATTTGTTTTGTAAACTAGTAAATGGTATCTATAAACAAAAAGTAAAGGGGAGAAATTTAAGTAAATATTTAAGTGGTTGAAAAATATAAGTTATTAAAAATAAAGATTTTTTTTTGTGTGGATTGTTTTGCTAAAATTAAAGTTTAACTTGACTTTGAGAGGGAAATTTTATACGGTTTTAACGTAAATGGGAATTATTTTGTTTTACTCTATATATATCATATTTTTATTGTTCAACCATTAAAAAAAGTTGTTATGATTACGATCGGTTTAATTATTTTCGGCGTGTGCGCAGTAAGCGGTGGTGGTGCAGCTATTGCATCTGATGACAAAAAGCGTAGTAGTCCTTATGAGGGCAGTGGATATAATCCTTGGACGGATGATTCAAACTACTAGTTGAGTTAAAAAAAACTTAGAGATAAGTTTTTGTGATGTGTGTGCGTGATGGCTTTAGTTGTGAAATTAGGGCCATCTTTTCCAAGTTCTTCCTTGAGATACATTATATTTTGAGGTGATTTATGTTAAACTATTAAAACTTAAAACAATGTTTTCTGTAATCATTTATTCGGTTATGGTTGGCGCTGGGATTATTTCTGGAATTAAAGACGGCAGTCTTTTTAGCAATTCTGGAGAGTTTGATCCTTATACTGACGACAATATGCGTTAGTTAGCTGACCCTTTTATCTGTGTAGTGTTCGAGCAGCTTTTGGCCATGTGTTTTAAATGTAGTTCTTTCCTTTGGGAGAGGACTATTTTTTTTAAGTAAATTCAATAGGTAATAAAAAAAGTGCAAAAATATAAAAAAAACTCTTGCATTTATTTTTTTTTATGGGTATGTTTTGTTTCGTTGAATGAACGGGACTTAGCTCAGCCTGGTAGAGCGCTTGCTTTGGGAGCAAGATGTCGGAGGTTCGAATCCTCTAGTCCCGACCAATATCAAAAAGCGGAAGTTTATACTTTCGCTTTTTTTGTTATCCAATTCCCCTGCAAAGCCCTAGGACAGCCAGGTCTTGAAAAACGTTTTGGTGCAAAGGACCACGAGTGTTTCAAGGTTATCCCTTTTATATATATACTTTTGCCCAAATATATATACCTTGCCGATGTGTGCATTTTGTTTCAGCTCACTTCCGTATAAGTCGTTGTTTTGAAATTATTGATTATTATTGTATGGTGTAAAAATTCCACAACCTGTCAAGCAGTGGTTAGTTAAAAATCAGAAATCAATATACTATTTTGCACACCCTCTCAAAAGCCTTATTTTATAAGGGTTTTTCATTTTCTTATACTTGCACACATAGTCACGATGTATATATTTTTAGCCTCGCAGATATATATTTTGAGTGCTAGCTTACTCCTTTATTCTAATTGACTTTTTTATCTACTTGTTCTACTCTTGTTCTATGAAACGGATTATTGCATTGATAGATTGTGACTGCTTTTTCGTCTCCTGCGAGAGGGTTAAAAAACCCGAATTACAGGGACAGCCTGTTTGTGTCATGACCGGAGGTGGCGATAAAGGTATCATTGTGTCCCGTTCCAAAGAGGCAAAAGCTCTCGGTGTTAAGATGGGAGAACCTTATTTCAAAACAAAAGTTGAGCATCCGACAGCTATCTGCATCCCAGCACATCATGAATTATATAACGAAATATCTAAAAAGGTAATGGATACAATTCGGGATTTTACACCCGATGTTGAGGTGGTTTCTGTTGATGAAGCCTTTGCCGATGTGACAGGTTTTAATAAACTCCACCAGACTTCTTACACAGAATTCATCACAAAAATGCGTGAAGAAATTCTAAACCGCACAGGAATTCCTGTTTCAATTGGCCTTTGTTCATCAAAAACCTTGGCAAAACTTGCTAGTGATAAGGCAAAAAAAAGCGGTGGAATTTATGTTATTCGCCCCGAGGAAGCTGTCATTCTTGATAAAATTAGAGATGAACCGATCAGTTCAGTAAGTGGAATTGGCAAGGAAAACGCAAAACATTTGATGTATAATGACATTAACACAATAAGAGAATTCGTTTCTAAATCGGATAGCTGGCTTAGAAAAGCATTTGGAGTTAACGGTGTCACTCTTAAACACGAGCTTCTTGGCGAAACAGTTTCCCCTGTTAACTCGAAGCCCGAACCACCGCAGTCAATTCAAAATACGAGTGCATTTGAAGAGTTTTCAACAGATTTGGATTTTCTACACTCCACTTTAGCTGGCCACATACATAATGCATCAAAAAAACTCCGTTTATGGGACGGCTACTGTTCGGTCTTAGCTGTTATGGTCCGGACAAAGGATTTTAATGTTTACCAAGTTGAAACAAAACTTAAAAAGCCAACGAACTCAGAGAAAACATTGCGTGATGCCGCTCATCAGCTTTTAGATCAACTCTATCGTCCTGGAACCATCTATCGAGCCACCGGCATTACTTTAGCCAAGTTAACATTTGGAAAGAAACAGCAATTTTCATTGTTCGATACTATGGAACCGGAAGATGACAAACTCTCAAGAGTTATTGATCAATTAGAAAACAAATTCGGTTCAGGTATCATCAAAACCGCACGTTAGGATATAAATTTTCGGGAAAACCTATACTGTTTTTTTCACTAAGGCCTGATAAAAAACTTCCTCAACATCATTACGAGTAACAGCAATACCGCCGATTGGTTCCCAACCTTCACCAATCAATTTATTCACCTTTTGAATTAATTGATCAGGAATGTTATCATAAACAAGTGTATATTCCATTTATTCCTCTTCTTTTATTACTCTTTATCTAGCTGTTCGCATCTTTCTTTAACAATCCTGTTAGGATTGCCTTGAAACTTTTCAATTCTATTAGAGCGTTCACATTCCCATTTGTCAACCGGATACTCTTTATCCCAAACGATGAACATTTGTTTCATCTGCTTGCTGATGTTAAAACGGGGATATTCCTGTTCCATATAAAAATAGGTTCTTGCGATAAATCCCTTTGTATATGATGGCGGCTCAACCTTTTTGCCGTCAATAATCATTGGACAACTCCCAAAGGTGCTTGGTAAATCGTCTGGCAATTCTCTAAAGTTATAATTGGAACGCATGGCATTTACAGACCCAATGGCAGGCACTAAATTATACATGTCGGCTTCCATACGTGCGAATTCCGGATTTTTTTGAGCACATTTACGTCCTTTGAAAGGTTTTCCCTTTTTATCAATACATTTCGGATTACCTTCACGCCATTCAGCGAATGTTCTTCCAAAGTTTTCTGCTGGTACGATATGCTCCCATTCTTTACGATAGTTCCGTTTTACGTATTTAGGAGCGTAAAAACCATCCGGAAGCTCTATATTACCAACTGAATCATATTCAGCTTGGCAATAGAATGTAAAGCGGTGGTCAGCATATACTTTATTCATTAAGTTTTTTGCACTAGAAAAATCGGCAATTTTCTCATTTCCTGCCAACGCAGAGCAACTACTTATTAGAATTGCGATAATTACGAACTTTGGGTAAGACATTATCTGTATCCTCAAATAAATTAAAAACAGTTTTTCCACAATTTTGAGCTCGCCGCATTGCTTTGTATGCCCCTCCCAAAGGATTTCTGACAAAGCAAATCATAAAATCACAGTTTTCTGCCATGAACTTATTCCGGCGAGTTATTGCAAATCTAGGTGGACTTTCTATAGTTTCGAGCGGCGTGAAGACATGGTCGTAAATATGCTCTAACCATTCTTTTTCATCTTTTTGCATTTCAGTATTCCCAAAATTATAGGAACGCACTAAGCAAATATTTATATTGGGATTTATTGTTTTTTTTATTTCAAATACAATTTGTCGGGTTACATCATCAAATTCACCATAATTGCTAACCCAAAACGTATCAACATCATGGTTATTTATTAAATCAAGGATGAGTTCTTTTAGTTTTTGTTTATGCTCCTTTGTAAATCCGATTAAGAAGCGATGTCCGAAGAATGTGCAAATTTGGCCCAAACAACTACCTCCTATAATAATAGCTACATGAAACCCACCTATTAAAGGTGGGTAGATGTTTGTCACTATCAGCAATATGATGAATAGCCCTGCTTATTGGGGTGGAAACCTTATTCGCAGGCATCCACCCATGAGCTAAATTATCTTCGGCTATACCACAGGGGATGCCGACAGAACATAAGATTGAACGAAACACAAAATTAATATGTTTGTTCGCCGTCTGCCCATATTGCTGTTCAGGTGACAAAACCCATAGCAAGGACGGGCAAGTCCTCGCAATTAGGTATATTAGTGTAAAATCAAAGTAAAAGCAAGAAGTTTTAACTTTTTTATTAATATTTGTATGTTCCAAAGTCTTCTTCACACTCATTACAATGATATGCTGGACTATCCGGTTCAATGCAGCAACCACCTAAAACTATTTCATTTTTATCCAATTGTTCTTGTAGTTCATCATCATATCCTACCAAGCCGAAAATATACTTTGCCACATTTGATGAGCCACAAATTGGACATATAATGTTTTTCTTTTTACTCATTAATTCTCCTTCCTTTTTTATCGACAGGCTGTATTACCAAAGCTATTCGTAGAGCATCTAACTCTGTTCCCATGATTGTCTCTATATGTTGTGTTGCCGAAACTATCGGTAGAGCTTCGAATCGTATTTCCTCTGTTATCTCTATATGTCGTATTACCAAAGCTATCCGTAGAACTTCTTACCACACGACCATCGCTGTGGCGGTATGTCGTGTTTCCGAAGCTATCAGTTGAACTGCGAATGGTATTTCCTTGATTATCTCTATATGTTGTGTTGCCGAAACTGTCGGTGCGACCTCTGATGACACGACCGGAATCGTCCCGACAGGTCGTATTGCCAAAGCTATCTTTTGAACAACGAGTTACCGCCATCGCATCAAAAGAAATAAACAAAGCCAAAATTAAAATAACTATCCGCATGAATTCCTCATTATTCTACAATCTGTGTTAAGTCTCCAAAAGCCGGTGGATTTTCCGGAACCTTTGATATATCGTCTGTTTCAATATAAATTTCCAAACGGTCTGCAAGAATTTTGCATCCTTCATTGAACTTTTGTATATTCTCAAGCGATGGTTTGAAGAACTTTAAATAATCACCAATGTATTTTTCCCCATAAGATAATGTATATTTATAACAACGTCCCTCGACATTTTCCAACTGAACTTTCTCTAAGACAGCAATGCATTTGCCATCAGGAGATGCTCTCAAGCTTTTTTTAAGAGTTAGAAAAAAATCTAGGTACTCTTGTGGAACTGAAAAAAAAGTCTCTATCAAATTATGTTTTGTCATTTAATCTCTCCTAGATAAAATTTTAAATACTTTCATTAAGTCTGACAGATTGATTTTATTTTTCAAGGTTCTCCAATGCATTAATACCAAATTTATTATTCGTTTCCCTTAATGGCATAAAGCAAACAAAAAAAAGAATTATAATAATTTTAAGCATAGTCTACGCCTTTCGCTTTGTTAAATTTTCGCATATATTTTTTGTTTTTTCAAGATGCCGGAACAACGACAATGCCACAATTTGACATCTTTATCATAAAATTTTATTGTCACATATTGACATTATAATTGTGTATAGGCTAAAATTGTCATCTAAAAAGGAGAGCTTTATGGCATACAATAAAATTCAAGATTTGTTAGATTTAGTCTTTTGGATGCAGTCAGAAGTTGAAGGTGTATCCATAGAGGAAATCATGTCTAAATATAATGTTTCTAAACGCACAGCTTTTCGCATGAAAGACATGATTAAAGAGAAATTTCCACAAATCCAAGAGATAAAAGACAGATATAAAAAGCGTTGGTTTATTCCCCAAGGCCAGTTAAATCATCTTGTTTCATTTTCGCTGGATGAGGTAAATGCTCTTCAAAATGCTATAAAATTGGCAAAGACAAGAGCCTCAGCCGATACAGAATTCCTAGACAGCGTTTTGTGTAAAATAAAGGCATCTATGAATAAAGATGTTCGCAACAGAATAGAACCAGATGCTGAAGTTTTACTTGAGGCTGAAGGTTATGTGTTCCGTCCCGGACCAAAGATTAAAGCTAATAAAGAATTCATTTCAAAATTAAGAATAGCAATACTTTCATGCCTAAAAATTCGCATTAAATATTCTTCTTCTCGTGACAAAGGATGGCGTAATATTGAACCGTATGGTTTTCTCTATGGAAATAAACAGTACCTGATAGCTTGGTACTCTAAGAAAAATGCGATGTGTCATTTTGATTTGAATAAAATCTCCGAGATTGAAGTTCTTGACGAGTATTTTGAACGTCGCACTGATTTTTCTCTACAGGATTTTAGCGAACAGTCATTTGGTGTTTATCAAGAGGAACCTTTTGATGTAGAGTGGCTCTTTGATAAAGAAGTGGCCGCAGAAGCCGAAAAATATGTATTCCATCCCAAGCAAGAAGCAATCAAAAATGACGATGGAACACTAACTGTCAAATTCCATGCCGGCGGAGCTCGTGAAATGGACTGGCACCTCTATACATGGGGGGAACACGTTAAGGTAATTGAACCAAAGAACTTTGACGAATTACGTAAGTGGAAGGATTAAGGATAGAAAAATAAATTTGTTATTTTATTGAGGATTAACAAAGTGGTAGGTTTTTATGTGTTAATGTCAAAATATGGCAGTAAAATTTGGAATAAACTTGCATTTTGGAATAATTTTGTATAAAGTTACACTTATTATTTTAACTGAAAGACTAAAAGATGGCATATCAAAGCGAAGCAGAATTAGAGAATTTATTGATAGAACAACTAGGTAGCCAAGGCTATTCCCCTGTTACTATTAAAAGCTACGAAGAATTAGAAGAAAACTTTAAGAAGCAATTTGCTTTGTTTAATGCCTCTAAAATAGAGAATCCTCTAACACCCAAAGAGTGGGAACGTGTATTTAACCACCTTTTAGGGAAGAGTGTTTTTCAAAGTGCAAAAATTCTCAGAGATAAATTTATTCTTGAAAGAGACGACGGTAAAAAAATCTATTTATCGCTTTTAGATGAAGATCATACAAAAAATATCTTTCAAGTTACACATCAAACAACAGTCGTTGGAAAATATGTTAATCGATATGATGTAACTATTCTTGTTAATGGGTTGCCTTTATTACAAATAGAACTTAAACGTCGTGGTATTGATATTAAAGAAGCTGTTAATCAAGTAATGCGTTATAAAAAGCATTCATATAACGGCCTTTATCACTACATTCAAACATTTATCGTTTCAAACGGTGTTGATACTAAATACTTTGCAAACTCTGATAAAGAGTTGTTGTATGGCTTGGCTTTTTTCTGGACGGACTTTAATAATATCCGTATTACGAATTTAAAAGACTTTTCAATTAACTTCTTAGCAAGAGACCACATAATCAAGATGCTCACAAAATTTACGGTTCTTAATGATACCGATAAATTAATGATGATTATGAGACCTTATCAGGTCTATGCTGTTGAATCCCTTGTTCGCCAAGCCACTTTAACAAATAGAAATGCCTATATATGGCATACAACTGGTGCCGGCAAAACATTAACATCATTTAAAACAGCCCAAATTCTTGCAACCAATCCCAATATAAAGAAAGTGGTATTTTTGGTTGACCGCAAAGATTTGGACTCACAAACAACCGAAGAATTTAATAAATTTGAAACAGGCTCTGTGGATACAACAGATAAAACCAATGTCCTTGTAAAGCAGATGAAGGATAAAAATCGCCAATTGATAGTGACAACTATTCAAAAGATGTCGAATGCGATTAAGAAGCCACAGCATGCTAAAGTTATGGAACTTTATAAAGATGAAAAAGTAGTCTTTATCGTTGATGAATGCCACCGCAGTCAGTTTGGCGAAATGCACAAAGATATTGTAAAACACTTTAATAAAGCTCAATTCTTTGGTTTTACAGGAACACCACGTTTTGAAATCAATGGCAAGGTTGAAGGTAAAATTACTCAAACAACAAGCAAATTGTTTGGCGAATGTTTACATAACTATCTTATTAAAGATGCGATTTTTGATAATAACGTCTTGGGTTTCCACGTTGAATATATAAAAACCATCGAAGGCGATTTTGATGAAACAGACCAATCAAGAGCTGAAGCTATTGACACCAATGAGCTTTACATGGCCGATGAGCGGATGACATTAATCGCCAACCACATTGTTTCAAACCATATGTCAAAAACAAGAAATGGACAATATACGGCCATTTTTGCTGTGTCATCAATTCCGATGCTCATTAAATACTACGACATATTCAAGAAGATTGATCATAAATTAAACATTAGTGGTATTTTTTCTTTCGGCCAAAATGAAGATGCCGAAGGAACCGACCAACACAGCCGAGATGCCTTAGAAAATATTATCAAGGATTATAATGACATTTATTCCACAAATTTTTCAACCGACACCTTCCACGCATATCACAAGGATATTTCCGATCGGGTAAAAGGAAAGAAAACAAAATCGTTGGATATTTTGCTTGTCGTAAATATGTTCCTAACCGGCTTTGACAGTAAACCTCTATCGGTATTATATGTTGATAAAGACCTAAGATACCATGATTTATTACAGGCATATTCACGTACAAACCGAGTTGAAAAAGAAACAAAGCCATTCGGTATTATTATCTGTTACCGCAACCTAAAAAAACGGACAGACGATGCAATAGCGTTATTCTCACAAGGTCAAAGCGATGGTGTTTTAACCCCTGGATACAAATATTTTGAAGAAAAATATAACGAAATTGTCCGAAAAATAAGAGAAATCGCTTTGGAGCCATCATCTATTGATACGCTACAAAGTGAAGATGACCAGTTAAAATTCGTTCTTTTATTTAGAGAGTTGACCAAATACCTCAACTCATTACGAACATTTATTGAGTTTAGCTTCGACAACGAAGATTTAGAAATGGGCGACCAAGAGTATCAGGATTATAAAAGCAAATATTTGATGCTCTATCATAGACACATGAAACAAAGAGAAGTTGTTTCCGTACTGAATGATGTTGATTTCTGTATTGAATTAATGGAAAGCAACCGTATTAATGTCGCCTATATTATGAACCTTATTAAAAACATTCACTTTGATGATCCTGAGCAAAAAGACTACGATATCAAGCACATTGAAGAAGAATTGGCTCGTGCAGATAATCCATTACTCATGCGTAAAGTTGAATTGTTACAAGCATTCTTGGACAAAGTGGTCAGAGGCTTAAATAATGCTGATGAAATTGATGCCGCTTACAATGACTTTGAAAATGCCGAGAAAAACAGAGAAATTCAAGAGTTCGCTCAAAAAGAGGATGTTGATGCCAAAATGTTGAGCGACGTAATCTCAGAATATGAGTTCTCCGGAGTAATCAACGCCGGCGATATTCGTGATAAAATTAAGGCACCGATGTCTTTATTAAAGAAAAAGTCGTTAGTTGCACGCATCGTTGATTTCATTAAAAACTTAGCAGAGAAATTTCAATAAGAAAGGATTTAAATTATGGATAATATTCAAGCCCATCAAAAAGAATTATGTAATAAGTTGTGGTCTATGGCCAACGCATTGCGTGGAAACATGGAAGCCTATGAGTTTAAAAACTACATTTTGGGTATGATATTCTATTATTACCTTTCTGACCGCACAGAAAAGTATATGAACAAAATCTTGAAAGATGATGGCATTTCTTATGAAAACGCTTGGAATGATCCGGAATATAAAGAAGCCGTTATTGAAGAATCTCTGCGTGATTTGGGCTTTGTTATCGAACCACAGTATTTGTTCCGTAAAATGGTGGAAATGGTTGAAAACCGTTCTTTCGATATTGAATTTCTTCAAAAAGCTATCAACTCTTTAATGGAATCTACAATCGGCAATGCCTCCCAAGAGCATTTTGAAGGTTTATTCTCTGATATGCAATTAGATTCAACTAAACTGGGACATACTGTAAAAGACCGTTCTACGGTTATGGCAAAAATTATTTCCTCTTTAGATGAAATTGAGTTCAGCTTTGAAGATACTCGTATTGACGTTTTAGGTAATGCTTATGAATACTTAATTGGTCAATTTGCTGCAACTGCAGGTAAAAAAGCTGGTGAATTCTATACGCCGGCAGCACCGGCAGAATTGCTTTGCCGTTTATCATGTCATGGTTTGACAGATGTAAAAGCTGCTGCAGACCCAACGTGTGGTTCCGGTTCTCTGTTATTGCGTTTGAAAAAATATGTTAATGTCCGTAATTACTACGGCCAAGAGTTAACCTCTACAACATACAACCTCGCAAGAATGAACATGATTTTGCGTGGTATCCCCTACAGCAACTTTGAAATTTATAATGGTGACACTTTAGAACATGACTATTTTGAAGAAAAAGCCAAAGATAGAAAATATCGTGTTCAGGTTGCTAATCCTCCATATTCCGCAAACTGGTCAGCTGATGAGAAGTTTATGGAAGATGAACGTTTTAACGAATATGGCAAACTTGCTCCAAAGAGTAAGGCTGACTTTGCATTTGTGCAACACATGGTTCATCACATGGACGAAGATGGTCGTATTGCTGTTCTTCTTCCTCATGGTGTTCTTTTCCGTGGCTCATCTGAAGAAACAATTCGCAAATATTTAATTGAAAAATTGAACATTTTGGATGCTGTTATCGGTTTGCCTGCTAACTTGTTCTTTGGAACAGGTATCCCTGTATGCGTGCTCGTATTAAAGAAAAACCGCAATGCTAACGCAAATAATATTTTATTTATTGATGCATCTAAAGAGTATGAATCCGGTAAAAATCAAAACATTTTAAGAGAATGCGATATCGATAAAATTGTGGAAACCTACGTAAAACGTGAAGATGTTGAAAAGTATGCCCACGTTGCAACAATGGAAGAAATCGCAGAAAATGGCTTCAATTTAAACATTCCAAGATATGTTGATACATTTGAAAAAGAAGAAGAAATTGACTTAAATGCTGTTTTTGGAGAAATCAAAAACCTTCAAGCAGAAATAAAAGATATCAATGCACAATTAAAACCATACTTTGATGAATTGGGTTTGGATTTCCCATTCGCTGAGGAGAATTAAGCCATGGAAAATATCGAAAATAAAGTGCCAAATGGCGAAAATCAAGATACGCAAAATTCTTCTTTTTTTTCCGAAAATGTATCCTCAAGTAATGGTCTTGAACCGAAGTTTCCTTTATTAAGATTTCGAAAGTTCACTCATCCTTGGATGCAGGAAAAACTATCAGACTTCACTTCAAGAATTATGCGAAAAAATAGCAACAATGAAACAGAATTGCCTTTAACAATATCTTCCAAAGATGGTTTAGTTGATCAAGTTACATTCTTTAATAAAAAAGTATCAAGCAAAGATATGTCCGGTTATTACCTTCTAAAAAATGGAGAATTTGCATATAATAAAAGTTATTCTAATGGTTATGATTTTGGATCAATAAAAAGATTAGAACGATACGAAATGGGGGCATTATCCACTCTCTATATTTGTTTTTCTCTGAAAAAACATTGTTCTGATTATATTAAGCACTATTTTGATTCATTAAAATGGTATCGTCAAATCTATGTTATTTCGGCAGAAGGAGCAAGAAACCATGGTCTCCTTAATGTTCCAACAGATGATTTTTTTGCTACCACACATTTTTTAAGTTCAGATATAAATGAACAACAAAAGATTGCTGATTTCCTTTCGCTCGTTGACCAATGTATCGAAAAACAGCGACAACTGGTCGAAGCCCTAAAGAAGTATAAAAGAGGGTTGTTATCCGCTATTTTTGATAGAAAAATCAGATTTAAAGATGATAATGGAAATAATTTTCCCGATTGGGAATTAAAAACTGTGGCGGATGTTCTTAATTATGAACAACCACAGAAATATATTGTTTTTTCCGAAAATTACAATGATGAATATAAAACACCAGTACTAACTGCAAATAAAGCATTTATACTAGGGTACACAAATGAGGAGACAGGAGTGTACTCTAAAGGTGAAACTATAATATATGATGATTTTACGATGGATTTTAAATTTGTTGATTTTAGTTTTAAGGTTAAGTCATCTACTATAAAAATGTTAACGTGCAAAAATTTTAATGATTTATATTTTATGTACAATTTACTTCTTTCACTCAACCTTATGCCGCAAAGTCACCAACGTTCTTATATTTCAATTCTAGAGCCTACAAAAATTTTTGTACCTTGTTATGATGAACAATTAATAATATCAAAAGTATTAAGAAAAGTTGATAGTTATGTTGACCAACATAATAAATATTTGGACACACTAGAAAAATGTAAAAAAGGATTATTGCAGCAGATGTTTATATAAACATTTGTTGCAAAAAACTTTTTTTCATAAGTAATAGTGAGTTTAATTCATTGTCATTATTTTCAATTATGGCTTCAATTTTTTTCATTATATCCGATATCTTAAGCTGAACAACTATATCCGGTATATCGATTATTTGTTCTTTGATATCCGTGTAGTGTAAATGAATAATTGTAATTCCTTGGGCATAACGGGCAAAAGTATTTTTATACACAAAATTTATTAAATAACTTATAAAATCGCTGTCAAATTCATTTTTAAGTTTAATTGTAAATAAATCCCCTCCGAGGAATATATTTTCTATTTTTAACGATGATGGAAATATTAGTGACAAGGCATCGGCTGTGGTTGAAGATGGAAATAAAATTTCGTTAGTGCTACTTAAGTAAGTTGGAGTGACATTAGTCCGACTGATAACCTGACGGATTGTTTCTCCATATTTTGTGAAAAGTTCCCCATATAAAATGCATTGATACACTCCAGAAACATCAATATCGTCTTTTGATAATGTACCTGTGGCACAATATTTTCCTAACTCGCTTATTTTGTAGCTTTTTTTTTCAAAACTACCATAAAGCTTCAAAAACAACCCTCTTTTATACTTCTTTAAGCTCTCGACCAACTGCCGCTGTTTTTCGATGCGTTGATCAACGAGCGAAAGGAAATCAGCAATCTTTTGTTGTTCTTCTAATTGACAATATGGAATAGCTAACCATTTAAACGCATCATAGCTGATTTGTTTGCCATCCCTAATTCCTTCAACAGACTTACTTAATATATGATTTATAAATTCATTTGTCCTAAAATAAGCTTTATAAAAACCAAATGCAATGGGCTTGATGTATCTTAAAATAGTGTATGCTGGGCTAACAATACCTTGTTCATTAGCCATTTCCAATCCGCCTTCAAAAGAACGTAAATGAATAATAAAATCTCCAAATTGAACTCTTTTATAATTTTTAGTATTTGTGTTATCATATAAAATATTTCGACCTGATAAATCTCTTGGTAGAGTTCCTCTTCCTTGTTGAATGGTAAGAACTGTATCTGTGGGATGATTTTTGTCTGTAATATTTTTAAATATATTCTCAGCTTCAAATCGTGTCCATTTTTCTATAAAATTAGGGAATCTTAGTTTCGGCTCAAGACCATTAATTGGGGATTATTTTCTCCTCTTTTAATGGTCTTGAAGCTTATCCACGACTAAGATTTAAGGCGTATTTAAATGCATGGAATATTTCGCCATTAAAAGACTTGGCTTCATATGGTAATAAGCGTACATCCGTTAATAAGAGGCATTTTATTAGTACTGAAAATATGCTACAAAATTTCCAAGGAATAGAACAATACGTCGATGAAACAGTAGTTTCTGGGGTAAAATTTGAAAAAAATGATATACTTCTTGCTAATATTCGCCCGTATCTACGCAAAGTTTGGTATGCAACTTTCGATGGAGCCGCAAGCACAGACGTACTTGTCATACATACCAATAAACAAAATTCGTTATTCTTGAAGTATATAATAGCCAATGACAAATTTATTGACTATGTAATGGGTGCGGCTAAGGGATGTAAGATGCCCAGAGGAGATAAAAATTTTATTATGGACTACAAGGTTGGTTATCCATCTCTTCCCGAGCAACAAAAAATAGCCAACTTCCTCTCACTCGTTGACCAACGTATCGAAAAACAGCGACAACTGGTCGAGAGCTTAAAGAAGTATAAAAGAGGTTTGTTTTCTTATTATTTTCAAAAAAATGAAAGCTATAAAATAGTTCGTCTCGGCGAATTTGCAAAAATTTACCAACCATCTACAATATCACAATCTCAATTTAACGATGGGGAATATAAGGTTTTTGGAGCAAATGGATATATTGGTAATTATGATCAATACAATCATGAAACACCTCAAGTAACAATTAGTTGCCGAGGGGAAAAATGTGGAACAGTAAACTTTGTAGATGCTTACACGTGGATTACAGGAAACTCTATGGTTGTAAATATCGATGAACAAAATAAAATAAATAAACGTTATTTATATCACTGTTTATCTAATCAAAACTTGAAATATCTTGTCTCAGGTTCTGCTCAGCCCCAAATAATAAGAAGTGATGTTGCACGTCATTCCATTCCAGTTCCATCTATTGAATTCCAAGAAAAACTTTCATTTTTCTTAGATAGTATTGAACAAAAAATAAAAAATGAACAAATTATGGAGGAATCTTTGCTTGATATGAAAAATGCCTTCTTGCAACAAATGTTTATATAAACATTTTCTGTAAAAGTGCTTTTTTAATATTTTGTAAGGATATAAGTGCGAACTCGGTTCGTTCTATTAAATTTTCAAAATTCACCATAACTTTTGCTATTTTTTGTTGAATTATGAAATTGGGAATATTTATTTTTATGTTATTTATATCTTTTAAATAAGCACAATCCATGGTTCCTTTAGTTGTGATTGCTCTTATTTTTTCCTTAAAAAGGCTTGATGTAAAATAGAAGTAAAGAAATTCCACAGAAAAATTACTCTTTGGTACAATACCTAAAATTCCTTGTTTTGTGGTTACAGGCATTTTATTAATAGAACAAGCTCCAATAGTTGCCCCATTTGAATAAATGATACTATTTTCAGGAACAATCCATGCACTAGATTTTTTTAATCCCTTTTCAGTAATAAAATATTTTGCGGCAGTTAAATAATGCTGATTTAGGTCATCTATTTTAATAAATGGAAGTTTTCCATTCTCGTAATTCTCAGGATCTAATGTTGAAGGAGTGCCACCTTCAGATGCAATATCATAGATATTTTTAAACAATATTATGTTTTTATCAGCTTCATTATAAAGCTTCAAAAACAACCCTCTTTTATACTTCTTTAGGGCTTCGACCAGTTGTCGCTGTTTTTCGATACGTTGGTCAACGAGTGAGAGAAAGTTGGCTATTTTTTGTTGCTCAGGAAGAGATGGGATGTTTATTGGCATTTCAAAAAAAACATCATCTTTAATGCTTACCCTGTCATGACGAGCACCGCTGTCTCCTGCAAAGTAAATGTAATTATGCCAAACAGAAGATTTAAAATACATTTCAAAATATCTAGGGTGAATTTCTGTTGTGGCTCTAAAACAAAGATAAAGAGGTGAAACAATTCCTTTTTCTTTGTATTTATATATGCTTATTGGTCCATATGGTGCTTCGTTGGATTTACGAGGATTATATACAAAATCATTTTCTTGGATAATATAATAGCCGTTTGTATTTTCTGTGTTGGCAATATCTTTGTCAAAGAAATCTCGCTGAGGCATTAATCCATTTTTTGCAGAATTGCAAATAACATTATCAACGAGACCATTTTTATTTTTTTCCAAGCATTTTTTAAAGAAAGATGAAAGTTTACTCTCTTCCCAATCATCTACAAAATTTCTAAAACGAAGAGACGGCTCAAGACCATTAAAGGAGGAGCATTTTTCCCTCTTTCATGGCTGTTGCGGTTAATATTTTTGCTCCCAAAATCCTAATTTTCGGCTATTTCGTGCAAAATAATCTCCGGTATTAACATTTTTCAAAGGAGATAAATAAAATGAAAATAACTCAAAATACCCAATTTAAAACTTTAGTAAAAACATGGTTAACACAAAAGCAACCGATGATTACACCATCGACTTATGCTAACTTTGTTTTAATTTCTGAAAACCATTTGATTCCATCAATGGGTAAAAAGAAAATATTAAGCATCACCGAAGCTGATATACAATGTTATATCAATACGCTTTATAATGAAGGTAGGCTTGATAAAAAAGGAGGCTTAACAGTAAAAACAATTCGAGATATTATACTTGTCTTACGCTTATGCCTTATTTTTGCATATAAAGAACAAGTTATTCCTATGCTAAATTGGGACCTAATTGAATACCCTAAAGATTTGGGAATAAAAAAAGTGATTTCTTTATCAAAAGATGAAGAATTGGCTCTTATACAGTCCATCTACATGAAAATGAACCGCCGTACTGCAGGTATTTTAGTTGCGTTATTTACTGGCGTTCGGATTGGTGAGCTGTGTGGTTTACAAATGCGAGACATCTCTATTATTGATAAGACCATAACAATTCAAAGAACTGTTCAGCGAATTTATGATAAAGTAAAAGGAACTTCTTATGTTTACATTGGAGCACCTAAAACAGCAAGTTCGTGCCGAACTATTCCTCTTCCATCGCTTTTGATAAATATAATAAAGAAATATTATTCTGATAACCCTAATCAATATTTTTTAACAGGGAAAACCAAACCAACAGAGCCAAGAACATACAGACAGTTTTTTGCTCGTTTCCTCAAAAAAAACAAACTGCGTAGTGTTAAGTTTCATGAAATTCGGCATACTTTCGCAGTTCGAGCCATAGAAATCCCGGAGTTTGATGTTAAATCTCTATCCGAAATTTTGGGTCATAAAAATGTATCTTTCACATTAAATGTATATGGCCGAGCCAATATGCAACAAAAAATTAAATGTATGAATTTATTAAATGACCTGTTGTAAATAAAAAAAGGGCCCCAAAGGATTTCTCCAATGGGGCTCTGAGACAGTGAAAACTATAAACTTATAATTAGTTTACGGCTTTCTTCAAAACAGCACCTGCTTTGAATTTAGGTGCTTTTGAAGCTTTGATTTTGATTTCTTTACCTGTTGCAGGGTTGCGACCTGTACGAGCAGCACGTTTTGCTACTTCAAATGTACCAAAACCAGTGATTTGAACAGGTTCACCTTTTTTCAAGGCTTTTGTGATTACGGCAATTGATGCATCAACTGCAATAGCAGCTTGAGCTTTTGTCATTCCTGCAGCTTCAGCAACAGCAGCAACGTATTCAGTTTTGTTCATGTTTGACTCCTTTTTTGATGTTGAACTATTAAACCTCGTTAAGATTCTTGCGATTTTTAATAGAAAAGTCAAACAAAAAGCGACTTTTTGCTACGTTTTTATACAAATTTCATCATAAACAAGGTTATTTCGGTCTATTTGACGGATCGTTTCGGGGGTGTCATGCTCATAATCCGCATAAATCGGCTCGTAAATCAGGCAAAAATCACCGTTTATATTTGTCGTGCAACCGGCGGATGCGGTCAATATCAATAACATTATCCCGTATCGTTTTAGCTTTTTGAACATTTTCCAAGGTTCCTTTCATTGTTTTGACTTGTTCTTTATGTTTTCCTTTTTGGTAGCCGAGCAGATATAACATTGCCAAACCACCGCCGATAATCCAATATTTAGCTTTATTCCAAGCCGTTGTTATGAGTGTCCACATTGTTTTTTCCTTTCTTCAACCCAATATCTCGTACTCCGCTTACGCCAAGCACAATACCTAGTCCCATCAGCAGATATTCCCAATCCACGTTTGGGACACTAAAAAACGGGACAACCACACAATTATGGAATATCCCGTAGCATAAAATCCAACCAATCGTTGGTATCCATTTCCGTTTCATAGAAGTGCAATTCCTTTCTGAATGGTTTCGTTTGAATAAGGTTGTATTCCGTTTTCATGGCGAATGATTGCCTTGATAAACACAGTCAAAGTGCCGATTTCGGTCAAATCAACTTTACCGTCTGGTGTAATACCAAGCTGAGCGGCCACACTTTGGATGTAGGCTTGTGTTTGGTTTTCACTCGGCGGAGCGTATCGGCTGATTATCTTTCTTGGCGTATCTAAACCATGGATCCTTTGATAGTTTTGCAACAGTCTTGCCAACGCTCGGATGCCATAAACGGCCGATATAAATACACAAAAGGACGGATCTTGTTCTTTCCCGTCCTGTTTTAATCCTAGCCAATTTTCTCCCCATCTGATGTTTCCAGGGTTATTGTTTCGAATGCCTCTTGGCTGTCGTGTTTGGTTCATGATGTAAACTCCATATCATTTCTCTTAAGTCATCAATTTTTGTTTCTAATCGGGCAATGTGCGTTTGAGTTGCGTACTCTTTTGCCACCGCTACTTTGAATTCGTTTAAATCTCTTTCAACACTTTTGATTTCCCTCCGTTGTTCTCCCAGTTTATAAAAAAACCAACCAAAGGCTGGCACACAAATGATTTGTAGGAATTGTATCCAATCCATGTCTTTCTCCTATTGATGTACTCGGCTATCTTCAATAACCGCTGTTATTTCTACCTTGGTGGAGCGTGGATGTATGCCCGTTACACGTGCAAGTACACTCCATTTATCGGCGGTTCCAAAGGCAAAATGCGTTCGTTCTGCATCTGTGCCTGTTAAGATCTCAATGTCCGGTTCTTCCGATAAGATAACCTCTGTCGGAAGTGAACCGGCAGTCACAACATACGGACCGGATAAAGACCCGTTTTTCTTTCGTAATGCCAAATAATGTGTTTGACCTTCTTCAAACTTGACCGGTTCGGACAGGCTTAGAGTTAATCCGTTTTGCTCTGTCACTTCACCGCCTTGACCCCATTTGGCCATATCATGAGTAATGGCGATTAAATCCCCATAACTCGGAACCAGTCCTTCCAGTTCCGTTGTAAAATTAACAATACGTCTTCGGTATCGGTTGGCCAACGCCATATAAGTTGCTTCTCTTAAAGCTTGGTCTTTGTTTGTACAGCCGAACAATTCTACGGTGGCTGTTTTATCGGATGTTGAGCCGTCAAACGAACCGACTATTTCTGACGTTTTCCAAGTCTTTTCCGAAAAATACTGAACGCAAACGCTGTCGGCGGTATCCTCGGAAGGCATCACATATTGTATAGATAGGCTGTTTTTTACAATATTTCGTGGTCCAAAGAGTGCCACCGGTATGTTTTTCGGCTCGTCCCGGACGAAACGAACGATACCACCTTGAATAAAAGGAATAGCTCGCCCAACTCGGGCTGTTCGGGATAAGGCTTCATAAACCGTCAGTTTGCTATCAAACACGCCGTTAAAGGTATCGCCTCGGCTGTTCCACGTCTGATCCAAGTTATAAAGAGCCTGCAGATCTATTGATTTATCGGCAAGTCCGGCACCGTATGATGCTCTTAATATATCAGCTAATACCCAAGCCACCGAACGGGTTGCAACCGGAGCCGTCCATCCTCCACTTGGTGACCATGTCGGAAGTTTCCTCGTAACAATGCAGTTCACCATACGGGATGAACGCTGTGACAAGTTATCGGTGGCTCGCATCGTAATGGCAAGCAATGTCACGTTTCCATAGTCTTTATCTGACACGATATAGCCCTTGGCCGAACCCCACCGGATTTCATGACCGGCACGTGAAGATGTGTCTTTGGCATCTAACCGAGTAGCTCTGACCTCATATCTGCCGGTTGTAACCGAATAAGTATAGGTTTTATACATTGCATTGTGGTTATTGCTTGTAATACTTTCCGTTCCAAGAGTAACCCAATCACCCAGCGCTTTATCTTCATCATCAATCCGTCTGGCATCAATACGCCACTGAATGGTTTTATTGGCCATGGTGCCATTGTCGTTTGCGTAATAACAACCCCGTTGAAAAGCTACATCAATTTCAATTTTATTGATAACACTTTCGGTCGGGTTTAACACAAACGGACCACAAATGGTATCCTTTAACAGTTCCTGACCGGCCACTTCGTTGGAAGTCACTACATCTTCTTCAAAAAGCGTGTTTTTACCTCCGGGTGGAATGATTTGATAGGTTATTTCTTCGAATGAGCTAATCGGCGTGTCCTCAATACGAATCTGTTCGACATTGTATTCACCTTGACCCAAACAATGGAGTTGATACACAAATTGCTCGTTATCAATGTATTTATAATATGGCTGACTGGCAAAATCCGGATAAATCAGGTGCCGACCATAAATAACCGGAATGGGATTACCAAGACGTGCCTGATTACCTTGAGCCTGTAAAGAATAGGTTGGGCTTTGGGTTAGGCTTGAGGTTGTCATTCCATTAAGCGATGCTTTTGGTGTAGGCACAAAGGTATTAATCAAAATACCACCTCCGACCGAAACGGCCGCCGCAGCAACACCGCCCCAAACGGCACCATAAGCGGCTCCCACCGCACCACCAGTATAAACAGTTGCCACAATCAAAGCCACCGTCAGGACAACCTGTAATGGGTTTGAGCTTTTACCACCGCCACCCAGCGGCAGAGCGACAAAACTAACCACAGCTTTTTGATGTAGGGTTATGTTCCAGTCTTTTCTGAGTTTTGCCACACCATCAACCAAACAGACAGTTGGTCGGGTTAAATCTATTTTTTGCTCTTTAACAATTTGCAAAACGGTTTGTTTTCCGGGCAAGGCTTTGCTTATCCGTCCCTTGTTTGGATTAAACGGATTTGTTAGATAATTAAAATAAACCATTGTTTTAACTTTCTTTCACTCGATAATAACTATCAAGGTACCAACCGCAAGTGTTTAATGATCGGACATTTTGGAATACAACGCCGCTATCCCGAACACAGTGCAAAACACCACCACCGTCTATGTCTAACCATAACCCGGCATGAACGGGATTTTTTGATTGCCTCATTAAAACAACATCTCCGTTTTGAGGTGTCGGTACTTCAATAAAGGCTTGAAATGCCAAGTCCACCTTAAAGGCGTGCAGGACATCTCTTAAATTATTCGGATTAATGTTGACCGGTGGAACATCATGGCCAAATTCGTGCAACAGCACATAACGAACAAATCCCCAACAATCAAAACTGTCAGGGCCTTGTGATCCGGCGATCCATGGTCGCCCGATATATTTTAATGCAAAATGCGTCATCTTGATAATCCCGGATATTTTTTAACGGTATAGTTTTCAGCAGGAAAAGACTTGTTGCCGATGTCCATCATGCGAGCTGTGGCCGATATTTTGGAAATATCCGCTGTAACTTCAGTAATAACCAAAGTAATCGGCGGATCCATTTGTGGCGTGCTTAAATCATTGGTTAGGTATGGCCGATATGTCATTTCGATCATATCCTGTGTTTCTACGGCTCTGTCCAAGTATTTGATGATTTCTGTTGAAACGTTATCGATGGACAAAGTAATCTCCGGTACTGGTATAGCCTCAACTGGCGGCAATTCCAAATCAAATGCCAACGCCTGAAACTCAACTTCCTCTCCCGGATTAAGCGGAGCCGTATCTTCAAGTCTGCAGGTATAGTTCTTATTATCCCTGACAATACGAATGGCAGTCTGATTTCCGTTATCGTCAATGAAAGCCGGATGCCTTAACTCCAAGGTGTGCAATAAAATAACTTCACTTGGAGCCGATGCATAGGCCTCTTTTAATGCTTCAGAGAGCGTGTTATCTGTCATTTTCTTGTTCCCATTCGTTATAAGTTAATGGGGGATTTTCCCACCAGTTATCAGTATTTGTATAATTTCTTAAATACTCTCGCCATTCCAAATGTAATTTTACAATGTCTGTTTGCGGTCTGTCGGCAACACCCCATTCATCAGAACTTCTTAAGAGTTGATTTCGAAGTTCTCTATTAATTTCTTTTAATTCTTCGGGGGTTGGCTCAGGGATTTTTTCAATAATCCATGTTTCAGGGTTAATACGGGCATTGTTTTCGTTACACCAAATAGCTCCCTCTGTATAAGTTTCTTCTGTTAATTTTTGACCTAACATATTTCCTCCAGTTATTTTCTGCCTGTGGCAAGCCAAGTTGATAATTGAACTGATGAGAGATTGTTCGCATATGTAATTGTTGCTCCGGTTGTTGATTTTGCGGTAACCTTACAAGACGAACTTCCTGCATCACTCCAGTTTCCTAAACAAAATAATTGATAAGTGTTATCCTTAAATGGTTTTAAATATGTAATTGCAACACTTGCCCAAGCACTCGTTCCACCGCCAAAAAAACCGCCTTGTTCTAGGCGGCCTGACTTGTAAATCCGATACCAATTTCCATTACTGGCAACATAGTTTTCAATGCAATAATCTATGTTAGAAGGGAAATTTGATAGATTTGTATTTACTTTTTGGCTAAGCGTTGTCCTGATTTCAGAGGTTTCTTCACTCGTCAATTGGCGAGAAATATCAGCACATTTAATGTAAACCAATTCATAATATGATTTAGGACGGGTTTCATCGCCATATCTTGGAGCACCATTGTTTCCATACGCTATCGGATATGTTACCCATTTATCTGTGTTTTGTATGGATCGAGAAGCTCCAGGCAAAGGTTTTGGATATCCCGAACCTCCAGATTGGTCACATTCAATATAAGCATGGTGTCCATGTCCTTGGAATTGATCGTTCAAAACCGTTCCTAAATTATCTGTTGTACCACCTCGAGCATAGTTTATCAAAAGTGGTAGAATAACTGTATCATCGTCAACTTTAACATATGAGGCACACATACCATAGCTTGAAACTTGGCTGTCATATGTTGTTTCATCAGTGAAAACCAAGTAATTCGTATCCACGAGCTGTTCAAAAAAGTCCGGATATCTTGCTCTTGTAATCGTATTTTTATACCATACGGGCTCATATCCATCAGGAACTTTCGTGTTTGCAGGTACACTTAGTTTTGACCCCAGTGGAGCTGGTGCACAGCTTTCCGCATAATATTTAGAAAGATTTGCCTGTTCAGTTGCCAACGCAATTTGATTATTTGCTTCCGTTTTAACTCTGTTTACTTGTGTTGTTCCGGTTGAATTAATAGAACTTATTTGTGATGTCGCAGTCGAATTTATGGTACTGATCTGCGTTGTTCCTGTGTTTTTGATACTTGATATTTGGGAGTTGCCCTCTGTTTGGATATTTTGAATAGATGTATCAGTTGCTGTTGATATGTTATTAAAGACTTCAACAGCTTGATTTTTGATACCCAAAGTATCCGCTTTTAACTGTGCGGTTTCTGTTTTAATCGTATTTGTCTGCGACTTTAACTGATTTGTTGCATTTTTTGAAGCAACAGCCTCATCACGAGCTGCTTCTGCCTCAGCCACAACATCAGATACACCACCGGTAATCGCTTCACGAATATCTTTTAATTGCTTGGCAACAGTGGGAACATTTCCTTGATCTGTCGGGACCGTTGTATCTTCATCACCATGAACAATTGTATGCCATTTTGAACCATCGCTCTCAGCTTGAGAGACAACACTTTGAAGTCTTTCTTCCATATTTGCCATTATAGTATTCCTTATTTCCAATAGCCTCGTGCATACCAATTCATTCGGTAAACCCTATTTGAGGCAATACCATCTGTATTTAATATAATATTTGATGCTGTTCTTTTTCCTTCGATTTCAAAAAAAGCACCGCTACACCAACCACTATCAGCAGTGGAGTTACCAGTTACTGTGTTTACAAATATGTAATTGGTATTAATAAAACTACTATTAAAAGTTAGTGTGATTGAACTATCAGCCTTTACGTAAGAAGAGCTACTTCCATATATTCCACCTTGTTCTAAAACCCCATTAGACCATTTTATATACCAGTTTAGTCCTTTTTGCTCTGCCACAATATAAGGAATACTTGCTAAAAGAGTCTCAATTCTTGCAAATTGTGTTCGTATTTCTGAAGTTTCCTCCGAGTTTAAAGGTCGACTAATGTCCGCACATTTGATATAAGTTAGCTCATAGTAAGCCTTTGGCCGAGTTTCATCACCAAATCGAGCAGTTCCATGAGCACCAGTTTTAGGATTTAAGATTTTCAAGTCGGGACCATCTTGTCTTAAGCCTTCGTCTGAGCCACTCGTAGGATAAAGACCAGCACCATCTCCTGAACCATATGTATCCTGACGAGCCTGTGATATGTGATAGTGACCTTGAAATTGGTCATTTTGAACACCACCTAACTGATCCAAATTACCGCCACGCCCAAAATTCACTAATAGTGGTAAAATAAGGGTATTTGTATCAATCTTTACATAACTGGCACACATTCCAAAGGTTGAAACCTGACTGTCGTATGTGTCCTCAGTGACCAATACCAGAGAATTTGTATCGACTAATTGCTCAAAAAAGTCCGGATACCTTGCTCTGGTAATTGTATTTTTATACCAAACAGGCTCATATCCGTCCGGAACTTTTGAGTTTCCAGGAACCGTTAACTTAGAGCCAAGAGGTGTTGGAGCACAGGCTTCGGCATAATATTTAGAAAGATTTGCCTGTTCAGTTGCCAACGCAATTTGATTATTTGCTTCCGTTTTAACTCTGTTTACTTGTGTTGTTCCTGTTGAATTAATAGAACTTATTTGTGTTGTCGCAGTAGAATTTATGGTACTGATCTGTGTTGTTCCTGTGTTTTTGATACTTGATATTTGGGTATTTCCTTCTGTTTGGATATTTAGAATAGACGTATCAGTTGCTGTTGATATGTTATTAAACACTTCAATAGCCTGATTTTTGATGGCCAAAGTATCCGCTTTTAATTGTGCTGTTTCTGTTTTAATCGTATTTGTCTGCGACTTTAACTGATTTGTTGCATTTTTTGCAGCAATGGCTTCATCACGAGCCGCTTCTGCCTCAGCTACAACATCAGAAACACCGCCGGTTATCGCATCACGAATATCTTTTAATTGCTTGGCTACTGTAGGAACATTTCCATTTTCTGTTTGAATTGTCGTATTTTCATCGCCATGAACAATTGAATGCCATTTTGAACCATCTATCTCTGCCTGCGAGACAACGGCTTGAAGTTTTTCTTCCATATTTGCCATGATTAATCCTCTTTAGAAGCCACATGCATACCATGATTTTTGTAAATTTGAACTTCCGCCACTATTATGTATGTTCATCTGTGTTGCAGAAACTTTATTTATACATTGAGCGTAAATTTCACCGTTTGTTCCCATGGATGTTGCGATAGCTGTATAACTTGTATTTTTGAATGCTTTGGGGAATGTAATGCTGACACTTCCGCCTTTTGCCGCAACACCACCTTGTTCTATCCATCCATCCGGCCAAACCCGATACCATGTTGTGCCATTGATGTATGTTGTAAACATTTTTGAAAACAAAGTAGTTTTTGTTATATTTGACAAGTCGGTTTCAACCTTACTGTCAACAGCATTTTCGGCTCTATCAGCCTGAGCAGTTGCTTCAGCCACTTGTTCTGCCACCGCTGTTTTTACGTTAGAAACTTGAGCTGTACCTTCGGCTTGAATATCAGAAATTCCCTTTGAAACGGCAGAAGACACCGAATTAAAGGTCGTCTGAGCCATATTTTTATAGCTTTCGGCCGTATCTCTAAACTCTTGAGTGTCGGTTTTGAGCTCTTCGATTTGAGATTTAATAACAAGAGCATTGTCCCGAACAGCAGTCGTTTCAGTCTTTGCCTGTAAACATGATCCTAAATAGTCAGCAGCTCCGTTTATCAATTCATCTCTTACATCTTTTAGTTGTTTGGCAACAGACGGGACTTTTCCGTTTTCTGTAGATACAGATGTGGCATTGTTTCCATGAATTATCGTATGCCAAAGCGAACCGTCTGTTTCAGCCTGAAACACAACGGCTTGAAGTCTTTCTTCCATATTCATCTTATAAATCCTTAATAACCTATTGCCATCCACCCAATTCCAAGTTGCCAATTGCAACCATTTTGAGCAATTCCACCAGTTAAAGTTACCGAATGAACTCCACATCCTGCATCGCTTCCATTATTAAAACCATAATAGAAAGTTGCTTGAGTTGATATTACTGCCGTTGGAAAAGCTTCGGGGAACGTAAAACTAGCTTGACTATCGCCATTAACAACAATTTTTCCAAATTGAACGATAATTATTCTTACTGTGTTATCTGCTAAAATAGTTGGAAATTTAATAACTGTTCCATTATCATTAGATGTAAATTTGCAGGTTTTTAGTAAGCTATTCAAATTTATATTTGAACAATCAATATTTAATTTACTGTCGACGGCATTTTCTGCTCTGTCTGCTTGTGCTGTTGCTTCTGCCACTTGTTCGGCGGCGGCCTGTTTTACCTGTGAAATTTGTGTGGATCCTTCTGTTTGGATATCAGCAATTCCTTGAGATACAGCGGATGACACCGAATTGAATGTCGTTTGAGCCATATTTTTATAGCTCTCTGCCGTATTTCTAAACTCTTGGGTGTCGGCTTTTAACTCTTCTATTTGAGATTTTATCACAAGTGCATTGTCCCGAACAGCTGTCGTTTCTGTTTTAGCTTGCAAACATGAACCCAAATAATCAGCCGCTCCATTTATTAATTCATCTCTTACATCTTTTAGTTGTTTAGCAACAGATGGAACTTTTCCGTTTTCTGTAGATACAGATGTGGCATTGTTTCCATGAATTATCGTATGCCAAAGGGAGCCGTCAGTCTCGGCCTGAGACACAACGGCTTGTAATCGTTCTTCCATATTCATGTTATAAATCCTCTATTTGTTTTGGACAGGTCACATGGACATATTCGTGTAAGCGATTGACGGCCAAGACCAATTTATCGTAATCGCAGTCTAATAGAATGTTTAATGCACCCTCGGATAAGGTCGGACGATCTCGGATTTCAAGTTCAGAGGTTATTTCCCACAAATAGCCGTTTAGGAGTTTTGCCTCGAACTGTTGGGTAAAGCGAGCTTCTTGCTCCAATAAGCCCAAACCACCAAGCAATGTGATGTAAAACCATTCGGCTCCTTCCTTTGCATGGTATTTATACCAAGCCTCGAAAAGAGAAAATTGCTCTCGGTTCATCACCCACCGCACCGAAATTTTAGACGGCGTTTGAGTATAACGCCGCCTTTGTCTTGCTGGACCTGATTCCATGTCGGTTCGCACAATGGCTTCTCCGGGTTTAATTGCATATCCTTCCGTTGTCGGGTAAGGCAGATGTTGTGGAAAATATACTGTCATCGATAACTCCCAAATGCCGGATTAAGGGCATAACGTTGTTCTAAAATCGGCGATAAACCTTCGCCTTTAGATATGTTTTTACCAATTGTGCTTTCTATTTGCTCAACAATCACATCAATAGACACGTTGCCTTGAGCATCTTTATTTGCAGATGCTGAAGCCTTTGTGCCTGATGCGTTATTGTGAACATTAACATTGACATTGACGGGATTTTTTGAGTTTAACTCGGTCCCAAGTGCGTCCATTTGTCCTTTTGTGAAGACGGTTTCTCCACGTTTTGCGATGATCGGGATTTCGTCTCCGACCAAACCGCCGGTATGATAGCGAGGAGCACCTTCAAAAACATCAGGACTAATCTGCCGAGAAGATAAAGTATCCGTACCAATTACACCTCCCGTATGGGCCATAGGCACGCCAAAGTATCCCATTATCCCACTCATGATGGGTTTGATAACGGCATATTGAATGGCCATCCGGACCATACCTTCAACAATAGAATTAACAAAATCCGAAAAACTGGCTTTGCCTGTCATGACGAACTCGGTCAGAGTGTCCTCCATGGCGGTAAAAGAGTTTTTTACAATGTTCTCAGTTGCCTTTGCCATATCGGTCACATCTGCATATGAACTTTGCAAACTGCGAGTGAGACCGTCTTTCCAATTGGTTGAGCTTTTCAAAGCGGCATCACTTGCTTTTTTGACCATATCATCATAAACACGATTAACATCAGCCTTGAAATCTTCATACCCGGCCTTAGTGCTGTCAAGGTTCGCCAAAGCATTATCACGCCATTCGGCCGCTTTTTGCATAGCCTGATCATATGGCTCCTGAAGTTCAAAGACTTTCTTTTTTATGTCCTCTATGTTTTTCTCATAAGCCGAAGTGTCAACGGTCGGCAGTTGCTCGGTCTGTTGTTCCAGTTCTTTTTTAGGTCGAAGCTCCGGGTTGTTGATGTATTCCAGTTCCTTTCGGGCATCCCAAGCATCTTGTCGAGCCGCCTTTAAGAGCAACAACTTTTCTTGAATGGCATCAGCTTGTGGTTTGAAATCAGGATATTCCGCTGCCAGTTCCCAAACCTTTTTCTCATACTCATCAAGGTTATACTTTGATTCAGAGAGGATTTCAGCCAAATCGTTTGCAAAAATCTCGTATTCATCAAGCATAAAGTTCGGAGCATGACGTTTGAAAAATGAGATACCGCCGGTGTTTTTTAGCTCTTTTTCAAGGTCTTTGACGTTCTTTTCTGCGATTTTTAGCTTGTGCGACCATTCGGCAATGGCTTGGTTCTTCGACAGAGTATTCATATAAGTCGAAGTTTCCTTGACGGTTTCTGCCATTTGATCTTTGAGTTTTTGCAATGTGTCGGCATGATCATTGGCGGCACGCTTTGCCACATCGTGACTATCCACGAGCTTATAAAGACCATAAGCCAGTGCTAAAACAAGGCCGGCAGGACCACCAAGAAGAGCCAATGCACCTTTCAAAACATTGGCAGCAACAGTTGTTGCATACATCTGAACGGCGGCCAGTTTTGAAACCTGCCACATCATACGAAGACCGAGCGTTGCTGTAGCTCCAGCTGTCCCGGTTCCAAGAAGAGCGGCATTCAGAGCTAAAACTGAACCTTTAAGAAGTGTCCAAGTTTTGACGATAGCAGCTGCACCCAACCGAACGGTCAAAAGTGTGATAATCGGTTCGATATTATTGGCCAAAGCAAAAAAGGCTTTGCCTGCTACATTTACAGCCGTTGCCAAAGCACCACCGATAGATTTTGCGGTACTGTTTGAACCGGATACAAGCGTGTTAAATTGTTCCAACACACCTTTAATGGCATCATTTAGTCCGCTTTCACCAATGGTTCGGGCAACTTTTGCCATGGCATCTTCAATGTTTGACATCGTTCCGCCCATGGTGTTCATCTGTTCAGCCATAGCTCCACCGAAGTTAATGTTTCCGATAGATCGCAAATATCGTTCGATTTCGGTTGCATTTTTAGCCACTTCTGTTGTAACGCCTTGGAAGATGAACTTAACTGATTCACCTTCAACTTTGGCTTTGATACCAAAGGTTTTCAGTCTTTCAAATTCGCCAACGGTTGCAGAAGTTACGGCAGAAACAAACTCCAAGATGTTCTTACCAAAGGCTGATGCCGTATTACCATAAGAGGTTAAGGCTTCCATTGAGGGTTCCAAGCCCATCGCCTTTAATCGGATAAAGCTATCAACGATTTCATCAAGTTGATACGGGGTTGATGTGGCAAAGTCTTCAATTAAAGAAAATGCTTCCTTTGCCGCTTTTGCCGAACCGGTCACAGTTTTTAATGAACCTGATAATCTTTCAAATTCGGCATTAACTCCGACAATTGACTTAAATGTTGAGGTTAAACCACGTAAACCGAGGTAGGCTCCGGCAAGACCTGCCGCTTGTTTTAGTACGCCATTAAAGGTTTTGGCCGTTTCATTTATGACTTTCAGGTTGTCATTGGCCGGTGTAATGACGTTCGTAATCTGACGAAAAGCCTTTGTGCCGTCCGTCCCAATGGACTTAAACTCCTGACGGACTTTATCACCGCCAACTGCCTCAAGTCTGATGGATAGTTTCTTTGCTGCTCCCATGTATTCCTTCTTTCATGCCATGTATGGCTGTGGGTAAGAGTTCTGTCATTATTGCCATGTCAAATCCAAGGTTTTGAGCAATTTCAAAAGCCGTTTTCAAGTCAGGCTCAGAAAGTTTAAGCAAAACCTCCCAAGCCTGATAACCTTCCACTGTTTTTAAGCTTGTTTCGATGTATCGGCACTTGTGGATTGGGCAGTTTGTTTTTTCGCCACATCCTTGGCAGTAGGTTCGTCCGTCTCCGAAGTGCCATTTTGAGCGGACGTAAAGGCGTTTTTTTCGGCCTCTAAAATCTCCTGAATGCCACAGTATTGTTGACGGAAGTTTTCTGCCACCACCCAAAAGTTTGAAAATAACTCTTCAATTTTTTCAGGTGTAAGCGGTGCTTTTTCATCACTTTCTGCTTCCAAAACACCGTCCCATTCTATGATGCCGGCCAATGCTAAACCGAGAATTAAGTTCTGATCGGCAAAGGCTTCACGTTTTGAAACATCTTCCAAATTGGGAATTGACGGATCGTTGATGCCGTTTTCTTTATTGCTTTTGTAAAGTTTCGCTGTTTCTGCCACTCGGTTATTCATAAAAGCTTTTGCTTCATAAAATACAGCCGAAGTGCAAGGTTTTACTTTAACCTTTACACCGGATCCAAGCTCTAGCCAGTAAGGTTCTTTTTGAATTTTAAGTTTTAACATCAGTAAGCCTCCACATCATTAACGAGTGAAACAGTAATCATTTTGCCAAGTGTCGGTTCCTTGGCTCCTTGGAAGTCATAGGAACACTCAACACCACCCGGACCATTCACCGAGCGTTTTGGTTTGGGCAGATAGACCTCATGACAGGTTATGACCAGTTTTTGAGTGTCTGAAATTTGATAGCCGAGTTCTAAATCAACCGGAGTACCGGCACGAGCCTTATCCATTAAGGCATTGTTACCATACCTGACCGAAATCGAACCGGACAAAGAAGCAACGCCCAAGTCAATGGCTTCTACTTTTCCGTCATTTCGGATTGTTTCAATCTTTTCAAGGTTATTTGAGTAAGTAACGCTTGCCGATGTAATATTGGCCAATGCTTTACCTTCAGACTTGATGAAGCCTTGGAATTGAGAAAAACGGGTGTAAGAAAGCACATCGGGACTTACCGCAATAGTTGTGTTTGAGGCTGTTTCACCTTGGGCCAATAAGGACACCGTTACTTGGGCTTCACCGGATCGGGCGAAGTTAAAGGCGATGCTGTCAGCCTTGACACCCAAGAAACGAATAAACTCCGGTACTTCGGGTAAGCCAACTTCTAACGTATAACTGGGCAGAGAAACCTTGCCACTTTCAAATGTATGCGTAAAAGCACTACCATCTTCGGCTGTTGTTGGTGTCCCAAAGATAGCCTTGAGCCAAATACCGATGTTTCTTAAATCCACCGGTACCGCCAGTTCGCCACCAACGTTGATGACATCTTGAAAAGGTGTTGTCGGGTCTCGACCCAATCCCAACACGTTAGATGAAATCAAACCTTGCTCACTATCTATGGTGCTTGATGCAAACGGCACTTGCGTGTATTTACCGTCCGAAAGTGTGCCGTAGGTACTTTCTTCAGCAATTAATAATTTGGCATTCCAGCCATAAGCTCTAGCCATCTTTGATTTCCTTTCGTTTTCATAGAGTTTGATTTTAAATTTTTATAAAAATCCACGTAATTGAACCGGTATTGCTAATTTCCTCACTAACAACGTTCGTCAATAAGCAATTACCTCGTTCAGTTTCATTTTAATGCGTTTGTTGTTGAATACTGTAAAACCACTGGGATAACAGCCGCCTTAATTAACGGAGCACCTTCTATATACTCCTCAATAATTTCGGGCGGTTTGGGATAAATAAAGTCCGTCAAACCGGTCAGGTTTACATCTGATGAGAGCAACTCACCAATTTTTTCGAGTAGTTCATCCAAGAGTTTATCTCTGTCTTCGGATTTAACCGCTTGGACAATGACCTCGACTTCGGCCTCATGATTAAATAGGCAAATCGGTGGAGACAGAAGTATTTCCGGAACACCTTGTTTGCCGTCTCGCATAATCACAAGCCCTGATGCTGGTATTTTTTGAGGAGCAATTTCGTTCCTTTTAACCACAACATCTAGTGTTTTAAGCCTTGCAAATAAGGCATTTAGTATCATTTCTCGTTTAGTCATCTTCACTCCAATTCTGAACGATGAGTGACGGGACTTTTTCCTGCCACTTTTTGCTTTCTGTTTCAAAGTTGATGATTTTGGGCATCTTGACCTGAGGGACAAGAATAAAGGTGATGATCGTCTTTTTCCGTTGTTCATGAACCAAGAACGAAGCACCTCGTGAACGATAAACGAACCGAAGTCGGACACCTTTAGACCTTTCATAAAGTGCCGGTGTCATCCGTTTTCCGTAGGCTCTTTTTTTAATTGCCGTTGTTGGGACGGCAAGCCAAAAGCCATTGGGCGAGCGAATGACACTTGCAAATTCAAAGCCTTCCATAATTTTAGGTGCTTTGGTATAAACGACACCTGCGGCAGAGATACTCTTTTTAGATTTAGGATACGTATCACCACGCCAAGTATTAGCCAACCGATTACCCAAACCTGCGGCTTTTATTTGATTTCTCATCGTGGTTTTTAGCCCATCGGTCGCTTGCCTGATACCGTTTGTGACAGCTTCAGCTCCCGACCGATAGTGTTCTTCCATATATTCTTCCAAGTTCCCTTCAAGTGCCGCTTTTAGTCGCATGATACCTCCGCACGCCACACAAGTCGGTGTTGTTCTCGTCTTGGATCTGACATAACACGATATGTCGCACCGCCACATTCAAATGTGTCGCCAACGGCCAAATCAGGTGCATCAGAAACCCTTACTCTGATTAAAGTTGTGGGAGAAATGGTATTCGCAAAACCAACTTCTCCCATTTCATCAGGTGCAAAGACTAAGATCGGAACGGTCCTACCGTTATACTCCGCCGGTTGCCCCAGTCTCAGGAACAGACTGTCCACCGCTTTTGCTATCATCGGGTTTATTGTCATTGTTTGCTCCTTGCTTTTCTTCAGGTTTTACTTGAGGTTTTTGTGGCGGATTTTGTGTTGCCGGAGCCTTTTTAACTCTTTCGGCAAACCCTAAAGATATCAAACGTTTTGCTTCCTCATCAGAAACTTCACACTCTTGCCCAGGAGCGAACTCCTGAGCTTTTCCAACCACAAGCGTAATTAACGCCTTGACTTTTACTGCCATGAAAACCTCCTAGCCAATGGTTGCACACAATACCGCATTCGGACGATATGGTACGACAAGCGGAGCAGACTGTAACAACAACCAACGAACGGAAGGATCTTCTTCCAGCCAGGACTTGGTAAAGTAACGAGTAGCCGTCCAGTTTGCTTTTTCGTCGTGGATTGCACCATAGCAACGTGTTCCGTCTAAACCATCACGAGAACCGAGGATGACAGTTTTTGACGGCAATAAGTTTGTGGTTTGTCCGGCATCATTGATATAGCTGTCGTTATAAACATAGATATCAAAGTCACCGATAGTACCAACATAACGAGCCTTGCTGTCTTTACCACGAGTAATCGGGTCAGCATTTAAGGTGTTGTTGGTGCCTCTGCGGTAATCCAAATACTTTTCAACCGTTGAATTTGAACGGAAGATTTTCCAAGCATCAGGATCCATAACCACTGTTTTTGCAACCACACCGGCCTTGTTTTGAATTTCAGATGCCCAGTCCTCAAGGTTATCAAGCGGTTTAACACCAGATGTGGCCCATGTGTTGGAACCAACCAAGGCCTTAGTCAAACTGGCATCACGCCCAAATGAAACTGTCGTGGACGGATAACCATCGCCCGAAACAATTGTTTGTCCTGTTCTTAAGATTTCAGCGGCCATGACTTCCTCACGACGTGTTAGGTTTTCCAACTGGTCCTGTAAAGTTGTGGCTAGTGCTCGTTCATAACGTTGAGCGTTTGATAAATTGCCACCGATGATTTCTCCGGCAACACGCTTGAACGGAATGTTCGCATCAAAACGGCGTTTGTCTTTGACATAGGCCGGCTTGAAAGATTTGGTTGTGTAACCTTTATTATCGACCACTTTACCAGGAAGTAAGGGGGAGACGAAAGGAGTGATGCGTGGTTTACTGTCCGTCACATCAAAGTAGATTTCCTCTTTTTCTGAGGTTTGGACATTCGGGAAGAATGTATCCAATAAGAAAGATGAAGGGGTTGGTAAGTTTTCAACGACCTTCGATAAGACATGAGTAGAAAAAATATCCATGGTCTATGCTCCTTGGTTTGATTTTACAAAAATGCTTTTATTTCTGAGTTTGTCTGTTAGAGTTGCCACATCAACAGAAGCTTTCAACGCCGACAAGTTAAATTCGCCGGTTAAATAGATAACGGCTTGTTTATCTTCGGCTGAAGCATCAACCGTTTCGGCTAAAATAGCCTCGGGCTCAGTTGAACAGATAGTGTATTTACCATCTGACTTGCTCAATACTGTTCCTTTTTCATAGGAACCACCTGTGATTGTGGCTAAAATGCCAACTCTTGGAAACTCACCGGCGAGTAAGTTATCGACCGTTGAAGTTCCTAAATCCTTAAATCCTTGTACTGTCATTATTTGACCTCCATTGTATATGATGCAATACGAGCGGCAACCATATCCGGTGTTTCTTCCTGTTCTTCAACAGAAGGCGAAATGTTCGGATTTGGCACGCTTGCCATGGCTTTTTCAAAGTCAGTTGATTTTTGGGCTGTCGGAATAGTTCCTAAAACAGCCAAGATGTCAGAAGCTGACATATCTGTTTTTGCGAGCAACATCTGAGCAGTTTCTTCTTTACCTTTTGCAAGGTCGGAAGCGAACACTTGGCTCATGCGTTCACGCTCGGCCATCTTAATATCCTCGGCCGAAAAGGTGGGTTTTTGTTCATTCATGAATGATTTCTCCATAAGGTTAAGGTCTGACACCAATTCCTCGAATGAGGACAAGCCGTCCGCCAGACCGATACTGACGGCTTTTTGCCCAACAAACACATCTCCACCACCGAAGTTTTCAATAACTTCCTTCGGGGAGATATCCCTGTTAAGTGCAACTTTATTGATAAAAACATCAGCCAACGCATCAACGTGCTCTTGAATTTTGGCTTTACCTTCCTCGGTTTCCACATTTGGGCGTTTGTTCGGACTTTGCGATGAAACAATCTCTATGGTTTTGTTTTCATCATCCTTTTCAAAAATGGAAACGACACCAATTGAACCGATGACAGCTGTATCGGTTGCATAAATCTTGTCACAGGCTGAGGCGATCCAGTAAGCACCCGAGCAACAGTAACCGGATGCATAAGCGATAATCGGCTTTGTACCACGAGCCTTATAAATCATATCAGCAACTTCGGAACAGCCGTTAACTTCGCCACCCGGACTGTCAACATCAAGCAAGATGGCTTGAACGCTTGGGTCTTTAAGGGCTTTGTTAAAATCCTGAGCAAACAGTTCATAAGAGGTCGCTCCACAAATGCGAGTGAACAGATTTGCATACCTGAACAACGGGCCGGTTACCCTGATAACAGCAACGCCGTCTCTTACTGAAACGGCGTTTGTGTTTTTCATCTCTTTACCTAATTGACTGGCGACTGCTTCAGGGCTTTTGTTGTTCTGCCTCGCTATCGTCATCATCGTCTGCAACATCTCGGGCGTTATTGCCCAAACGGTCTTGTTTAATAGTTTCATGGTTTTTCCTTTCATTTAAATAAAAACCTTTACTTTCTTTTTGAGAAAGTAAAGGATAAATTGATAACCTTTACTTTTTATATTGACTTGTAAAGGTTATTCGGTTATAATACTCTTATAATAAAACAAAGGAGATACCATGAAACGTGATATTCAAGGAACTTTAGTGAAATGCTCAGTAACATCTGAAACATATCAAGCCTTTATTCCTAATCCATTACCACCAAAACCTGATATTGATTTATCAGAGGTATCTGTTTTATTAGAAAAAGCTAATCAATCCATCGGAGAACTTAACGGTGTTGTTGAAGCAACAATAGATCCTTCTGTTCTGAATTATATGTATGTCCGTAAGGAAGCTGTATTATCATCACAAATTGAGGGGACACAATCAACGTTGGATGATCTTTTAAGATATGAATCAGAACAAACACAAGGTGTTCCTGTTGCAGATGCATCAGAAGTATCTTCATATGTGGCAGCATTAAATCATGGGTTGCAACGCATCAAAGAAGGATTTCCGTTGTCGTTACGTCTTATTCGTGAAATTCATAAAATACTTCTTACTAACTCTAGGGGAAAAACAAAACTTCCTGGAGAATTTCGTTCATCCCAAAATTGGATTGGTGGAACACGACCTGGTAATGCTCGATTTGTGCCTGTTCCTCCTGAAAAACTCATGTCTGTTTTAGGAGATTTGGAAATTTTTATGAATGATGAAGATAATATTCCAAATTTAATCAAAGCTGCTCTTATCCATGTACAGTTCGAAACAATTCACCCATTTCTTGATGGAAATGGAAGACTTGGTCGTCTTTTAATTACATTTTTCTTATGTGTAAAAGGTGTGCTGGATTCTCCTTTCTTATACCTGAGTTTATTCTTCAAAAAGAATAGAACCCTGTATTATGATGCTCTCAATGGTGTTCGTAAAGATGGAGACTGGGAAAATTGGATTAAATTCTTTTTAGAAGGTGTTATTGAAACGGCAAATGATGCTAAAAAAACACTTATAAATATTCAAAATATCTTTTCAGCAGATGTTGAGCAGATAAAAACTCTCGGTCGAGCATCAGAATCTGCTTTGAAAGTGTTTTCAGCATTTCAAAAGAAACCTATGCTTACCGTTTCTGAAATTATCAATATGATAGGAAGTACAAAACCAACCGTCATAAAATCCTTAAATCATTTAATTGACTTAGGGATTTTGGTAAATAATTCCGAAAAAAAATGGGGACAAATATATACTTATCAAAAATATACAGACCTATTATCTTCGGATGTTGAACCTTTATAGAATTATCATATATTCCCCGATACCTCTTTTTCTTCATCCTGTTCTATGTTCCTTTCATGGTTTTCTCCTAATGTTAAACCTAATTCGGCAAGTTTGGCTTTTTCTCTTGCTCTTTGTTCTAAAACTTCTTCCCAGTCTAAGCCTTGACCGGCACATTCAGCCTCTAAGGTTGAAAGTCCTATCTCCATTCGGATTTGGCAGGCTTGGGCTTCCTTAACCGGATCAACCCAGCCACGACCAGGACCGATCCACTTACATCTTGTGTATGCGTATCGTTTTTCATAAAAGTCTGGAGCATCAACCAGTCCTTTATTAACGGCTTCTTCTAGCCATAGTTCATAAACCGGTGTTGCCCAGTAATCGGACAGCCATTGACGGCGACCGTTGAAATATCGCCAAGCTTCTAACAAGGCAGAACGGGCGGACGAGTAATTTGTCTTTGAGAAGTCTTTTAACAGCAACTCGTACGGAATGTTTAATCCGGTTCCGATGTGTCGGAGCAAGTTTTCAACGAAAGCACCATATGCCGAGTTCGGGCGAGACGGGGTAAATGGGGCGACCTTATCTCCGGGGAATATCGGAATAATCGAGCCACCCTCTAACTTGACCTGCCAGTCCTTTTTGGCATTCAAGTATTCATCGCTTGAACCACCGAACAGTTCGTTTAAGCCTTCATTATCCATCGGCGTTTCAATAAATGCGGCAATCATTGCATTCACAATGGCGGCCTGCAGTTCTGACCGCTCATAATGATCGAGCATTTTGAACATCGGCATAATGGCACTTAGGACAGGCTTTCCACGATTTTGCCCAATTCGGCTGATATCGTGAACGTGTAGAACTCGTCTTCGGCCAAAAGGAGTAAAAGCCGAAATACACTCCCAAGACGCAATTCCTGTCCAATAATCGCCCGGATGGTCTTTTTGAATGTGATAGGCTATGGGTGCTCCATACTTATCAATTTCAATACCACCTCGGAGTGTTTTGGTATCGCTGACATTGTTGGGGTTTGATAATCTGTCAGGTTCTACCAACTGGATGGCTGTTGAAAAAGGTCTGTCTTTCAACCATAACGGCAAAGCTAAAGCCTCGCCATTGATAAGGCAGGACTTGAAAACTTGTGTCGTTAGGCCATGAAAGTTTAACTTCTTGGCGGCATCGCAGTTAAATGTTTCTGCCCACGATCGCCAAAGACCTTCCACCTTTACTTGCCATTCTTCTTCCCATTCTTTGGTTTTGCCTAATGCTTTATAATCCGGCTTAACCGACAGGCGAAACCCTGTACCGACAATGTTATCGGATAAGGTTTGCATGGCACCCGAAGCCACACCATGGTTACGAGCCAAATCCCTTGAACGGGCAACAATTGTATTTAATTCCGGAAGTAAGTCGCTATCCGCCGACCCACGTCCGGGGAGCCATGAAGCAATCTCTCGTAAAGAGTGCGAGGCTGATTTATGTGATGTGTCTGTCATGAGGCATTATTCTCCTAAATATAATCAAATTTGGTGTTAGCAAAAAATGTTTTTGATTAGGCGTTTGATTGTAAATGATTTGATTAATCATTAAAAACAAACAACGACATCAGGAATATTTTTTGCAACATCGTAGACAATGCTTATTTTGCCGATTTTCTTCAAAATTTTTCTTGTTAATATATTCAATATTATCTGCATAAAATTCCTTGAATCTCATCAAAATAAGCTATTGCTAAATTGATGATATTCAGGAAAATAATGCCTAAAATACCACCTTTATCATTCGTCTGCGAGAAGATGTTGTTTTACCTTCGGCTGCCGCAATTTGTGATTTTAGGCTTGAGATATAACTTTCCAAAGCCGCTCGGGAGGTTTGGTTATAAGTTACCGAACCGAAATTGCCGACATTAACCGAAACTTCCTTGGCTCCGATGAGCAGTTTATGGTAGGCTTCTTCAGCTTCGGCCAATCGTATTTTAAGTGTTTCTTTATCTATAACCATGGATTATCCACCTTTGTTGGTTGCATTTGAATAAATCGTTTTTTCTTTTGAACCGGAACAGCCGAGCTTTGGGCCGGAATAACGGCTTCTAACTCTTGCCATGCCTTTTCACTTAATCGATCTAGGCCATAAATCGCAGCTCCGGCACGAGCATAAACTCGGCAGTCCAAGGCTTCGTTTCGTCTTGCCGGGTCTTTTTCCCATACTGGTTTCGGGTAGCCGTTGCTAATTTTCACGACTTGTCGTTCAGCGGTCAGCTGTTTGAAGTATTCCTCCGAGTATTGAGGAAAATGGCATCGTCCGAAATCTGTTGCATTTTCGCCAATGCGTTCCATCTTCAACCACCGGTAAAGTTCGGTCTTAACAACCGGACCCGATACGTTCCAAACCTTCAGGCCTTTCTTTTTCGTGTCAGCTTTAGAGGTTGACAAGAGCATTGCGGTGTCTCGGCTTTGACCTTTAATGGCCACAACGGTATGAGGCTGACTGGCTCTTGCACCAGAGCCACCCCAAACGGCTTGGTTAAAGTTTTTGACGAAGTTATAAACGTCTTGGGTTGCGTAACCGGAGTCAACACACATTACCCGAATGGGCATTGTGATACCGCTTTCATGTGGGTAGTCCTTATGAAGCACATTTTGTAATTGTCGCCATACGTCAGGTTTTGCCGTATCGCCGTCAAGAACAAAATATTCCACCGACCAACTTTGCTTTTGTCGTCCCCAGGCCACAACCTCGCATTCGATACGGTCTTTTTGAATATCCACACCGGCTGTAAGGAATAAGCCGCCATTAGGAACTGTCCCGATTGGGTAGGTTTCTCTGGTTTCATAAAGCCGTTGCCATTCAGGTGCATCGCTTTCTTGTTCAAACGTTTCACCCAAGATGGTATTTTGGAAGCCTTGTATCAAACTCGGGTTCTTCTTGGTCTTTTCATAAATATCAACGCATTCTTTCCAAGATAGCCACCCGACTGGAGAGTAAAGCGAGGACAAATGGTATCCGGCCGTTATGCCGTCACTTTTTGATGTCGGTTGCCAATGTCCATTCGCCAGCATCTGCGTTTTATAATGCTCGCCGATGAGTTTATTACAATGTTCGCACTCATAATAAACATTATCGCCTTCAGCTCGTATCTGTGACCATTCCAACTTTTGAAATCCGCCACAGTAAGGGCAAGGCACGACATAGTATCGTTTATCTGATGTTTCAAACTCACGCTCGATATTTGATAAGCCCTTGATAGTCGGAGTTGACACCAAGAATATCTTTTTGCGTTTGTTAAAGGTTGCGGTTCTTCGCTCGGCCAAAAGAATTGGGTCACCTTCGCCGTCAATGTCCTGAGGGTAACCGTCCACTTCGTCCATAAACAGGTATCGAGCCGGCATGGAACGAAGTCCAACAGCAGAGTTTGCACCGGTCATCACAAGTACGCCGCCTTGAAAGTCTTTTGACAGCATTGTGTTACCTTTATCCCGAGAGCGAGGCGAACTGACCAGATTTTTTAACGCCGGACAGTCCTCGATCAACGGGTCAATACGTTGACGAGAGTTACGCTTGGCCATTTCCACAGTCGGCGACACCGCCATTATCGGACCTGGAGCCTTGTGCATGATATATCCGATCCAGTTGTTGCCACATTCAGTTCCACCGATTTGGGCTCCTTTCATAAAGACAACTTTCTGTATTGGGCTCTTGGGCGATAAACAGTCCATAATCTCTCTTAAATAAGGCGTTCTTGATGTTCGCCAACGTCCGGGTTCGGATGCCGATTTACTGGACAGGACTCGATATTCATCGGCCCAGTCTGAGACCGACATATATGAATCCGGTTCAACACCACGAAAAAACTCGCCTTCAATATAATCTGCCGCATCAAAGTTCTCGGTCGATAACGTCCTTGCTTTCTGATAAGAGTTTTCGGATATATTCATCTAACACCACCACCGTTTTGTGTTCGTCTGTTTCCAATGCCGCCGCAATGAGAGCTCCGTACCTTGTTGGAAACGAAACGAACAAATCTCTTAATGATCTGCCTAGGTTGAATGCGTGTAATCCTGCCTTTTTGCGGTCAATTGTTTCTCCTGTAATCATTTTGAGCTTTGCCTTGGCAAGCATAGCCCGATAATAAATGTCTGCCGTTTTTGCCTGCTGAAAGTTTGACATCCCGTTTTTGGGCATGCCACCGCCGTCAGATGTTTCAAATAATGGATCAGCTTTTCTGCTTTTGGCCGGGTCAGTGTTCATGAACCACTCCTTGTTGGCTTCCTCCACATCAATTTTCCCATCAGGCGTTTTATGTATGCGACCGGAGTTAACGGCTGTCTGAACTGCATTAAGCCGAACTCCACGCATTCGGGCATATTCCCGAAGTGAAACCTTTTGTCCCATTTATTTTCCCTTTTATGCAACAATTAACTGGATATAATTGTAAATCCAAGCATTCATTGTGTTGTGTTAAACCTAATCAATGAAAGGACTTATAAGATGACAACACAAAAAAACAAAACCAAATCAGCCGATGTTATAACCCTTGAAGACTTGGGCAACAAACTGACCCAAACGCTCAATGAGATAACATCACCGGATACGGACATTAAAAACACTTCCAAGCAATTCAAAACGGCAATGATGGCCGTCATGCTGACAAGGGAAGAAGGCGTTTCCATTAAGGAACTGGCAGATAAACTCGGTTGGAAAGAAAACTCCGTCCGAGGGGCCATGTCAGTCTTGGCAAGTAAACAAGTCGGAGCCACACTTACGTCTGAAAAGAAAGACGGGGTTCGCAGATACCGACTGATTGCTGTCGCACCCGAGGTTGATGAAACTCCCGAAACAATCCAGTAACAAAAAAGGTGCGGTTAACTGCCGCACTTTTTCTTTCTCTTTTTTTTAAGCCTTATTCGACTTCAAACCATTCCATACAGGTCATCAGCAGGTGGTCATAATTCCCGGAAGTCGCTTCAGCATAGAACTTATCTCGTTCTTCCTTAGATAAACCGGCTTGTCTCATAGCACGCAGGCAAATTCCTAAGATGCTGAATGCGTTTCCGTTTTGACCGATTAACTCGACTGTAATATCAGGATATTTGGGCATGTTTCTTCTCCAGTTCTTGAAGTTCTTTCATAATAAGTTCTCTTTCTTTGAAACCTTCTTGGCCGATATTAATGATAGCACCGCCTTCTTCCATAGAAATAAAGCAGACCATTAAATTGATGTTGTCTGCTTTTAGTTTCTCTTCAAATTCAATAATTCTTTCTCGTATTTTTTCTAGCCTGTCTTCAGCAACTGCCGTATATTTCTTTTTGTATTTTTGCTCGAATGGTTGAAATCCGTAGTAATCTCCGTTTATTTTGAAAACCGCTGTATCCACAAACGCTTTTTCTTTATCAAGAAGTTGTGCGGCGGTTTTAATCTTTGCCAAATACTGTTCTGGTAATGCTTTCTTTTTCATCTTAGTTCTCCTTCCAAACTGGTTCTAAATCGCCACTTTCTAAATCGGTTGTGTATCCTTTGAAGTTTTTCAAATCTTCTTGTGAGCTAAGGCTAACCCCACCGATGGACTTGATAACGATACCGTAGGTTTTTGTTAACTTGGCTAAGTCCTTAGCGAAATTTTCATACCTGCGTGTGGCCTTGGTAGGTTTGTAGGCATCCGCATCGACATAGTAATTGAAATCCCTATGTAGGCGGTCTTTCGTCATTTTTCTCTTAAAGGCTTTGATAAATGTTTCTAAATCACAGCTGATTTCTTCGGCAAATTCGTCTGCGGTATGGCGACCCCATCGGCTGTCCATCAAGCCCAAGGTCTCTTGAGGTGTAAATCCGGCTTTATCTTGGATAATCTTAAAGGCGGCTTCCCAAATCTCAGCCATGTTGTCTTTACCGGTGTAGTTTGAGGCTGTTCCCCAAAATCCCCATTCTTTATTTTGTGTTTGTAATGTTGTCATGGTGGCCTCCTTATAATTTACTAACGTCGTATCCGATTTCAGTTAAAACCTTTTTGATGTCTTCGTCTGAAGGCTCTCTTTCAAGCCAGCAGTATAATTCGCTTTCCATAAAATAGGCATCTTTGCGAACCCATCCGAATTTTATCAAGACTTCCTCAACTTCGCCTCGGTGTAGCTCATAGGCGATTAAGGTCTGTAAGATGTTCTTTTTTTCTTTTGCCATTTTAATGCTCCTTTTGTTAGGTTTTGCTAGGCTATCCTTGCCTTTGCTTACACTTACAGTATTGCTTGGAATTCGAATTATATCCAGTTAATTCTGCATTTATTTTGCAAATAAGTGCTTGTTTTTCAATAATTTTTATCATTTTATCGTAATTTCAAAACGACTGGCTTCACTTTCGGGCTTTTTAAGCAAAACTCCATGTTTTTCAAGGACTGCGGCGATTTCATCCACGTCACCGGTCCATGCTAAATAACATTCGCCATATCTCATTAGATCCTCATTATCCTGTGCGTGGTAAAAAACCACCTTGGCTTTATCCATTGGAACGGCCGCCCAAGCACAACTTTGGCAGCATTTGAAGTTCTGTCTTGCAAAATACCCCAGTTTGCGTAACTCTTTAAAGGCGTTGTTTAAGTTTTCTTTATTGTAAAACATGGTAACCTCCTTATTGTTTAATCCCTAAGTAACGGCAGTAATCTGAGCCTGAAGGATCGGCGTAAAGCGTTTTGTGGCCCTTGCAGGTTAAGGCGATGACCTGTCGCATCCCGTCGTCATCGTAGCCGCCTTTGCCGGTTAAAAACCCGTAATCGGCCACCGGGTTTTCACAAACCGCTTTATAAGCTTCTTCGTCTAAGCGGATGGTTTCGGCGACCTTAACTTCGGTTGCTTCGTTGCCGTATCTTTTGGTTAACTCCATGACTTCTTCTAAGTCACTCGGTTTGCGTACTAAGTAGGTTTTAACTGTTTTCATTTTAAGCTCCTTTTGTTCTTGTTTTTCAAGGCTTTCTCTGCCTTTCCTTACAATTACATTGTTGCTTGTTATTCGAAATTTATCCAGTTAATTCTGCATCATTTTCGATTATTTCTGCTTTATTTTCAATAAGTTGGGCTTTGTTACCGGTATATTCCTCCCAACGCCTGATGATGACGTCACAAAACTTCGGATCTAGCTCAATTAATCGGGCAGAACGACCCGTCTTTTCGCACGCAATCAGCGTCGAGCCGGAGCCTCCGAAACCATCTAAAACGATATTCCCGATTTTAGAGCTGTTATTTATAGCTCTTTCCACCAGTTCAACCGGCTTCATTGTCGGGTGTAAGTCGTTTTTGACCGGTTTATTGTATTCCCAAACGTCTGCCTGATCCCGGTCACCACACCAATGATGTTTTTGTTCGGCATTCCAACCGTAAAGAATAGGCTCATATTGTCGCTGATAGTCAGCTCGGCCAAGGGTAAAGGTGTTCTTTTTCCAAATGATGAAGGTCGACCATTTGCCACCGGCATTGATGAACGAGTTATAAAGGGTGTGCAGTTCAGATGAACTCATGCATACATAGGCCGCACCTTTACAATACATCATCATATTGGATAAGCTATCCGTCAGGAACTGAGCAAAACCTTCGCCAAGGTTATCGTTCATAATCTTTCGGCCACCGAGTGAACCGGCATGATAGCGTATGCTGTCTTTCATGGTGGAACCATAGTTCACATTATATGGAGGGTCTGTGAAAATCATATCGGCGACTTCGTCCTGCATTAGCTTTTTAACGTCATCTATCATGGTGGTATCGCCACAAATCAGACGGTGTCGGCCCAGTTGCCAAATGTCGCCACGTTTTGTGATGGCTTCCTCAGGTGCTTCCGGAACTTCGTCATCATCTGTGTTACCGGACGACTTTTCCTCACCGAATAATTGGATTTCATTCAACTCATCAGGGTTAAACCCAAGCAGGTTCAAATCAAAGTTCAATTCCGAGAGTTCTTCCATTTCAAGGTGGAGCATCTCTTCATCCCATCCGGCATTCAGAGCAATCTTATTGTCGGCAATGACCAAGGCCCGGCGTTGTGTTTCGGTTAAGTGAGGCAACCTGATGACCGGAACCTCTGTCATGCCAAGACGTTGTGCGGCCATAAGGCGACCATGACCGGCGATTATAACATCATCATCTCCAATCAGGATTGGGTTCGTGAAACCGAACTCCTTAATGCTTGCCACAATTTGGGCGATTTGTTCATCGTTATGTGTCCGAGAGTTTCGGGCATATGGGATGAGCTTTTCGGTAGGATATTTTTCATTAAATTCCATGTAATTCTCCATAAAAAATGCAAAGTGACCAGCCAGATTTACAAGTGACCAGTCAGAAAAAACAAGACACCCTCAAACCCCAATAAACACAAGGGTTTCCGAGTATGGGCGACCAGTAAAGAAAAAGGTGTTTCGCTAGAAAAATCGGGCGGCTTGCGTCCCCGCATACGAACAGAGGCCAGGAAGGACCCGTTGCGCCTCAGGGCTGTCCGAGATAGTATCTCGTTAGTATGATACTAACCACCCAAACGGGCCAAAACCCGAGAGAGTATGTTGATAGTATGATACTATCCGTCAAATCCGGCTCAAAACCTCGATACCGTCTTGATAGTATGATACTATATGCCTATTGTGACGGGACCGTCGGGCTATGGTTTATCATAGCGAACATATATGCAAATCTATGCGAATATATGTCCGATATATGTGCAATATAGGGCGATATTCCGTCAGAATAGCCCATATATATGTCTTATATGTGAGGCAACACCGACATACAATGTTATATGTTCGCATAGTATGATACTATCCGGCAATTCTGCCCAAAAGTCGGGATTATATGTCGTTAGTATGATATGTTCCGGCAAATTCGGGGGATTATATCAAACCATTTCGACATAAACGGGCGAAAACCGGCTTTGTTAAATCCAATTCTTCGGCCAGTTCAATTGGGGTTTTGGCCACCGAGATGGCGGTATTTGTCTCGACACCTGACTTGATTGTTTTAACAACTGCACTGGGCAGTTCGGCTCGACCGATGCAGGAGGAGAGATAGACAAAGCATTCGTCGTTATCTTCCAAATAACGAAGAGCTAAACGGCGAGCATAGATGTTCAGGGTTACATCTGCCTTGCTGCCGTCTTTAGTCCAAGGCGAGCCACCACCGATCGGACAGGCAGTAGAGTAAAAATCGCAGGCCAATTTGCGACCGGTAATGCCGCAGTCTGCGATGGAGGAATGCAATTTGAAACTTCCGGTGCCGTTAACAATGATGTTGTCGGGCTTTTCTCCGAGTGTTTCAATGATAAAATCTGTTAAATCTTCCGGTTCTTTCATCGGAATGGCAACGACAGCCGTTTCAATTCGGCCGTAGTCGTTTAAGGTAATCTGTGTTTTAATGTCAATTCCAAGGTTTTTGCTTTGACGAGCCTTAATATAAAGGGCATTGTTAAGGGTACGAGCGAGATAAAGCTCTCGGTTAATCAAGCCTTCACCTTTACAAGCGTAACCGACAAATACACCTTGGTCGCCCCAACCATTGGCTACTACGCCTTGGTTGATGTCTGCTGACTGCTGACCGATGAGGTTGATGACTTCGATTTTACGAACATCTATGGCATTTTTGCCCCAAACTTCGGCGTATTTTTCATCATAACCGATATCTCTCAGGGCATTTTTAACGAACTCTTTGACATCTGATAGGACAACTTTTCCTTTGATTTCGCCTCCTAACACGACGGTGTTGTCTTTGACCATAACCTCAACGGCGTATTTTACGTCCGGGTCTTGGGCGATCATACGGTCAAGGATATAACTGGAAATATAGTCGGCCGTTTTGTCCGGATGTCCGAGCGAAACGAACTCTGCTGTTTTTTTCATCTTTTCTCCTTTTTGCTTATAAAAAAAGGCCCGACAGATGAACTGCCGAGCCGGATGCTATATGTAAAAATGTATAAACGGGACGATTACGTAGAACCATCCCGATTATACCCTTATTTATAGCGATTTCTTTTGAAAGTGTCCACTCATTTTTTGCACTCTGCATTTTTCCTTTCCTTTTAGGTAAAACTCAATCTTTACAATGGCTTTATCATACTTGAGCATTAACCTTGTTCTGCAAATGCCAAATTCTCGGCATAAAATTTTCCAAGGAATTCGGTTAGCCCGTTTCCAAACAAGGCGGCGTTCATCAATTTCTAGAAGTGGTATCCATTCTAAAGTGACAGTCTCCCATAAACTGACCTGTGCCTGAGTTGGACGGGGTCGAACCGGTCGGCGGTCCATCAGGGCCATTTCTTGCGGCGTGTATATAATCTCGGGCATCAAACACCGATATTTGGGAGAACGGACAGGCGGCAACAACCGATCCACATAGGCGGCTGTTTCCAAGTTTGCTTTGATTTCTGCGATGGTTTTAGCTTTCATCCGGCACCACCTTTACTTTGCTAAGCACATCATGACAGATGTCCGTCATAGTCTCCATTTCCGAGTAAGCGAGACCGTTTTCCTTGCAAAACCATTTCCGGACGGCTTTACGCCAGTCAACGGCAATGTATTTCTTGCCGTTCATCCAACCACGTTCTTCGTTCCACCGAACGAAGGCTACAGGGTCAATTGTATATCCACTTCGTTTGCAGTATTCAGCCACTTCTTCAACGCTCGGAGCACCGACATATCCTGACTTATCCACATTTTCAGCCCCTTTATTTTTATTATTTTTAATAAAAACATATCCGGACTCTTCATCTCCTTTATCCTTATCCTTCTCCTTATCAGGTTTTTCGTTGGCAGAATTTGGTGGTGGTTCAGAAACCTTAAGGTTTTCTTTTTCTCGTTTTGGACGACCACCTTTAGAGCCGCCAGCCTTACGTTTTTCGCAGGTTTCAAAATATTTGCGATTGTTTTCATCAATGCCTGCTTGCAAAAAATTAAAACGGTCTTGAACTTTTTCCGATAAATTTTTTGTGATTTTTCCGTACAGAGCGTACTCACAAAGAGCCTTAATTAATGTCGCACATTCACAATTTGTAAAATTATACACAGAAGCAAGGAACTCCGCAGGATAAAACACGAATGACGTTTTTCTATCCATTTAGTCCTCCTTTGAAAGATCTACGACCATGATAACTGTCTTAGGAGGCATCTTTCCTGTTTTCTTAAATTCAGCACTTGTTTTAATTCGACGAATACCTTGAAGCCATTTAAGTGAAAGCAAGGCTCTGCGGTAAGCACGAGTTTTTTGACGGCCGATTTCCTTCAACTCATCAATTTCATCACGTACTTCATTCTCCCAAAAGATGAGTTGGTTGGTATCCATGGCCATTAACTTATCAACTGGAATGGTTTTAATCATTTCATAAACAGTATTTTTCGATTTTCTCATAGCTTTTTATCCTTTCATGTTTGGTTGCTACATGAGGTAAAAATCCACGAGAGGTCGAAAAAGTACCAAACGATATCAAATTTTTTTCTTTATTTTCTCAGCAATCCTTTTTGGTGTTCCTTTTGACATTTTAAGTGATTGATAAACATCATTTAATTTTTCTCCTTGAAATAGTCGTTTTATAAATTCCTGTTCTTTTTCTGAGAGCATTTTTAATAAATATCTTAAATCTATTTCATTTTCTAAATCCTCTAAACAAAACTTCGAAGTAAGTTCAAATCCTTTTTCCTCTGACATACGATTTAATGACTCATTAAAAAAAACTCCCGACTTCATGCTAAGTAGTCGGGAGCGAAGTATTTGCTGTGCCTTTCGTTTTAGGGCAATGAAAAGTAGCTCATCTGGTATGTCTTCATCTTTTTTGTAAAACCTTTCAATATAAAAAAGAGCGAGTTCCTGAAGTAGGTCGTCTCGCTCTTGGTATTGAAACAAATTTGTTTTATATAAACTCGCCACATGAATACGAATATACATTTCAATTTTTGGTGGAAGACCACCGCTGTTTTGCTTCGGCATATATCATCCTTTCGTAAAAATTTTGGGGGATAGTTACAAAAAAATGATATGCTTTCGGCTATATAAACGAAAGGATTAAATAATTTTTTCCGTAGGAAAATTAAATAAAAATAATATGTTATGTCAAACGCATATAACCGTATGGAATCCAATACATACGGTTATGTCAATTTTATAAAAAATCAGTGCGAATCGTAAACAAAACCATATTTTTTAAGTTGTTCACTCCATAAAAGAGGGATTTGGTTTCTGGTAAAGACTTGTAAATTAAGCAATCGTGGTTGTTTTCCCTCTATAATTGCATTAATAATTTCGGGAGCAAGAGAACATAGTTTTAAAATGCGTCCCATATATGTCCTGTCAATTTTTTCTCTTCGGGCTAATTCTGCAATTGTTAAATTTGTTCTTTCCAACAAATCTTGCCATTTAAAGGCTTTGGATACGGCATTTATTAAAATCTCGTCTTTTTCAGGTGTTTCTGACGGAAGAGGATTGACTATTTTTACTCGACCTCTTTTACGAGCCAACGTAACATTATAAGTAAATTCTAGTGTTTTTTTATTAAACTCATTTTGAAATTTAATATTATCATCAAGCAACGATACGCCAAAACTGTTAAATCGAATGACAACTTTGCCTTTGTGTATAATGACTTTATCAACAAGTTGTTTTATGATTGACTGTAATGTTGCCGGTTCAAAATGCTCAAAAACTTTATCAACCGACTGCACAATGTCAAAAACTTCTCTTACGCCATACTCAGGTTTGTACGGTTTAATTTGATGCACTAATTCTTGAATAATTTCTGGAGATTTGAATGCATTTCTAACTTTATCCAAAACAAATCTATCTAACTCACCTGCTGGAACACTTCCTGTTCTACATAAATGATGACCTTCTTTGACAGCTTTTGATGAAGTATAATACTCGTAATATTTGTTTTTTCGTTTGCAGCGGGTAGGTGTCATTGTGCCGCAACATTCACATTCTACAAGGCCTTTTAATAATGAATTTTTAACAGAACGGGAGGGGGCAAAACGTTCTCGGCGGTTAAGCCTTTTTAATTCTTGTACTTGATTCCACAAATCCATAGGAATTATCGCTTTGTGTAGTCCATCAAACAATTCTGTTTTGTAAGGTATCTTTCCAATATAAATAGGATTACGGAGTAAATTATTAATCATCGCATGGTTAAAAGACAAGGCAACTTCTCCTTGACTATTACGAACTTTACGAGCTTTAGAGTGATAGCCCATTTCGTTGGCGTTTCTGCTCACTTGAACTTCTGACCGACAACGTAAATATTCTTCAAATAGATAGCGAACTATTTTTGCTTCTTCCTGATTAACTACTAATTTTTTATTTTTAACATCATAGCCAAGGGGAACGCTACCACCAGTCCACATACCTTTTTTCTTGGTGGCGGCAATTTTGTCTCGGATACGTTCAGCACTTACTTCTCGTTCAAATTGGGCAAACGATAATAAAATGTTCAAGGTCAGTTTACCCATGGAATCGCAAGTGTTAAAATTTTGTGTAACAGAAACAAAAGAACAATTATGTGCATCAAGCGTTTTAATCAGTTGTGAAAAGTCTAGCAAAGAACGGGTTAAGCGGTCAATTTTATAAACAACAATCATATCAATATTACCATTTTGCACATCAGACAATAGTCTTTGAAGGGCAGGACGTTTTAATGTGCCACCGCTATAACCACCATCATCATAATGCTGTGGAAGCAAGACCCAACCTTGTTGTTTTTGGCTCTTGATATAGTTTTCACCAGCCTCTCGTTGAGCTTCTAAAGTGTTAAACTCCTTGTCTAACCCTTCTTCTGTTGATTTACGAGTGTATACTGCACATCTGATTATTTTCTGTTCCATGTTTACTCCTTATATCGTTCTAATCCAAAAAAGTAGTTTCCCGATATTTTGCTACCGGTTATCAATTTTGCGATACTGGATAGGCTTTTATATTTCATTCCATTATATTCAAAGCCTCCCATAACTATTTTGACTGAGTGTTCAACACCTTTATATTCACGAACAATTCGTGTTCCATATGGCGGTAGTGATTTATGCTTTTTTGTTGACTCACAAATTTCTGCAATCATCTTTTTAGTTGATGCTTTCAAACCGCCTAATTCCAGTTCTTGCATTCGATAGGCAATTCTTGAAATGTAATAATCCTTTTTTTGGATTTCACAATCGGTTTTAAAGTAATGCTTCCATAAACGACGTAATTCGGTAAGCGGAAGTGTTTCTAATCTTGCGATTTCTAGTGCTAACTGCATTTTTCGACTCCTTTCGATTTGTTTACATCGCTATGAATGCTTGGATTTTTATTTATATCCAGTTCTTTCTCAACTATTTCGCCTTTTTCTAACTTATCTAAATATGTTAAAAATTCCGGCAGTATGGTTTTTACTAAATTTTCTGCTAGGGTCATTTTGACCTCCTTTCGAAAGGTAAAAATCCACAAGGAGGCAAAAAAGTACCAAACAGATAAAAAATTTTTTGATTATTTTGTAATTTATTGAAAATAAATAAAAAAACTTATTCAAAAAAATGGCATTCATCAGACTTAGATAGTTACGAACAATCCAAGGTATCAGTCAAAAAAATAAAAAAAGGTATTGCAAATTACAAAATTCTGAAGTAGATTAAACTCATGCAGAAAGTTAGTAAGAAAAAGTGTATATTTTTTTCGGTTTTATCTTACTAACCTCGACCATAAAACAAAGAGCCTGCCCTTGTGGTGGGCTTTTTGTTTTATTATCATGAAGTGATGGGATTTGAAGCTCCGAAAAAGGTGGTTTGAAAACAAACGGTAGGCAGACGGGAGTATGCCGGTGCGAAGCAACCGTTAAGTTTCGACGAAGTCAATCCTCTAGTTTCGACCATATAGAAAACCGTCCGAGAGGGCGGTTTTTTTGTTTACAAATACTTAAGTTTTTTTGTGATATATGTTAGATAAATTTCATGGAGATGATAGATGAAAATAATTGTAGCTATTGGTGGTGGTGAAATGGGGCGTATTGCCAAGTTAGATGATGGGACAGAGTATCAAACCCCCATTGAAACAACCCATATTGATAGTTTGGTGGTAAGACTTACAAATAAACCTCATCCTAAGGTTTTATTTATTGGAACAGCTACACATGATAGACCTCATTATCCTAAAGTTGTTTATAAGCAGTATGTTGAAAGGCTAGGTTGTTTGAGTGTTGATGCTTTATGTATCGAAACAGAGCAATTGGCTTATGAAGAAATAAGAAAAAGAGTGCTTTGTTCTGACATTATTTATGTTGGAGGAGGGGACACTACTCATATGCTTAAAGTGTGGAAAGAACAAAAACTTGATAAAATTTTATTTGAAGCATATGAAAAAGGGATTGTTTTGGCGGGGATTTCTGCTGGAGCAATTTGTTGGTTTGATTGGTATGATAATATGGATGATATTGAAAAACTTGATGATTTAGCTTTGGTTAGAGGGCTTGGTTTTGTTAAGGATTTTGGTGTTCCTCATTATGATTGGCTTAATGAGAAAGAACGTGAAAAAATCAATTTATTGCTAAAAGAAAAGAATATTAGAGGGGTGGCAATAGATGATTGTGCGGCGGTTGTTTTTAGAGGTGGCAAGATGGAAATAATATCTGATGAAAAATCAGATAAGACCGTAAGATTTATACCATAAAATGTTGATGCAAGAGTTATTGTTGGGGAAATTTTTAGAGTTTTAGTTGAGTTTGATAGAGCATAATGATTAATTATAATAAATTTGGTATAAAAGTTAAGAAAAGGTGATTGATGTTTAAATTTATTAAAAATAAAAGTTTTTATGCAGACTTTTTTTTGATAATGTTAGCGGTTGTTGAAGTATTAGCTTTTTTATATAATACTTTTAGTTGGCATCTTAATATTGATGAGAGAGAGCATTTATATTCTTCGTATATGATTTATAATGGGTATATGCCTTATCGTGATTTTTTTCAACATCATCATCCGTTGCTTTGGTATGTGTTTGCACCTTTTTTGATTTGGTTTAAAAATTCTCATTTAATTTGGTATGTTTTGCGCGGTTTTGGCGTGGTAATAAACGTTGGTATTTTATATTTTATTTATAAATTGGGGAAATTTACAGGGTTAAATAAAAAAGAGGCAATCGTTGGAGGTTTGTTATATTTTTTGTTTGAGGCTGTATGGAGTGGTGGAAAAGAATTTAGGCCAGATAATTTAGGAATTTTGTTTTTTATTGCAGGGATATATTACTTTTTTTGTTATGTTGAAAAGACAGATTTTAGAAAATTGATTGTTTCATATATTCTGTTTTTCTTGTCTTTTATGACAATGCAAAAAATAGTTATGTCGCTTATTGTAATGGGCGGAATAATATTATTTTTACCAAGAGATAATAAAAATATAAAAAAAGAATTGGGGTGGCTTGTTGTTCCAATATGCGGAATTTTAGCATATGTTGGATATATGTATTTTGAAGGGGCGTTAAAAGATTATTTTGAACTAAATTGGTTGTTAAATTTGAAGCTTACGGTTGCAGGAATACTTTATAGGCGCACGATATTTATTGTTCCTGTATTAATTAGTTTAATTTGTGTTTGTTTTATAAAATCATCTAATTACTATTGTCGGGCGTTAATTATAATGCTTTGGGCACAGGTTGCTATTGTTTTATGGTATGCTCCATATTTTCATTATTTTTTACCTTTGTATCCTTTTTTGGTAATTTTAATAGCTTATGTTTCTAAAAGATTGTTTGATAAAAAAGATATAATTATCTTTAGTTTTTTTATTATGGCTGGAATTGGGAGATTTTTGTATTGGTTTAATTCATATTATGCTGTTCATCTTTCTTCGTTTGTGAGATTAACTAAGGTCGAGTTATCTCTTAGTGATGAAAATGATGAGATTATTCCTGGTGATATATGGACTGGTGGACTTAGGAAAAATGCTTTAGGATATTACTGGTATGGTTGGAGTGTTTCTTTGCTTGATTATAAATTGTTTAAAAGGCATGAATTTCCAGATATAAATAAAATTATTAAAGAAAAGAAGCCGAAAATTATTGCTCATATAGATGCTGTTATGCTCGGTTGTTTAAATGAAAAAAATGAGCAAGATTTAGGTAATTGTAAGACTTTGCAAAAGATTGATAAGTCTTTGTTAGAAAGTGATTATATGGTGTCTGATTTTATTTATCTTAGACGGTATTAGAAAGTTACTGGTAATAATTATTGTATTTATGTTTGTTTTGTGATATGATGCATGGATATAAGTATTTTATTTCAGGGTTATGGGAGAGGATATGAAGTACGTTATATTGTGTTTTATGGTTTTGTTTTCGTTTAATTTGATGGCTCAAACACGGTTTTGGGGTGTTGATATGAATGATTTGCGTTGCAATAAAAATAAGGGATTTTATTGTGAAGATATATATCGTAATCCTTATACAGGGATAGGGTTTAGCAAATATTTAAATGGAAATTTATGGGTTGTTCAAACTTTTAAAGATGGAAAACTAGATGGAAACACAAAAGTTTATTTTGAAAATGGTAATCTTAAGATTGACGAAAATTATGTTGATGGAAAATTGGATGGTCCAAGGAAAATTTATTATGAAAATGGAAACTTGTTAGAAGAAGGTAATTATAAAGAAGGTAAACCAGTAGGGGGTTGGCGTTTTTATACTGAAGAAGGGAGACTTGCAAAAGAAGGATATGTTAGAGAAGATAAAAGAAGTAAAGGGGCTAAAATTTTAACAACAATAGGAAAGCTCTTTTTTAGTTTAATGTATTAATTAATTGATTTTATTTGATTTGTGAAGTCCCTGTTTTTAAAGGAATTTTTTGTGTTTGTTGTTTTTTTTTAGACACTCTTGACAAAATATGGCTCTTTTTGTGTTGACCAAGGGGTAAAAATGTGGTAAGATACTGAAAATGTGCAAATAAAAATCTGGCTTTAATTAAGCTAGATGAGGAGGAGAGATGAGAAGAAAACATACTGCACTTATAACTTCTGCTGGTGGACATGGTTTTATGGAGCTTTTGTTTGCAAAAACTTATAATATGAAAGAAGTAGTTGCTTGTAGCGAAAAAACAACCAAAGAAGAATTTGAGAAAGAAACAGAAGATATTTATAATCGTTTATCTCCTTTTTTTCCTGAAATGAAAAAGGCTTCATGGGATAAGTCAAAAAAACTTCTAAAAGAGGGGGTTAGCTATCGTAAAAAAATATTAAGTAGAAAAATTAGCGGTTCTATGTGGAAGACTTTTGCCAAACATAAGTTAAATCCTAAAAGAAGGAAGAATTTACCAAAATTTGAGGGGATAGATGACAAAGGTTTTAGGGTTATGCTTATTCCTCAAAAGCTTTTTTCTGATGGTTTGTGCGGTGTTAGTGCTAAACAGCAGTCTGTTCCATTGGAAGCTTTTGGATTTTTTAAGTATGAAGATGATGTTTTTGTAATTTTAGGTCAACATTTTCATAAAGTTAATGATTTAGAGCATGTAGAAAATATTGCTAAAGAATTTTCAATGTATGTTCCTGGTAAGACTGAGCATGAGGAAGTTTTTGGTATTAGAGGTGTTAATCATGACCAATATTTGAATTTGTATGATAAAGTAGATATGGCTGTTGGTATTGCTGGTACTCATACTTGGTATATGCTTACTTGTTTTCCAGATATACCGCAAATTATTTTATATAATAAGAAAGGTGTAGAAAATTGGGATAAAATTGCTTTGGCTTACCAAAAAGAGGGAAGAGATGTATATGCGCTAGGTTTTGATGAAAATACGGATTGGAAAAAGTTTTCATTAGAGCTAAAAGCTTTATATACTAAGGTTTCTAAAAAAGTTCAAAAAACTAAAAAAGCAGAAAAAACAAAGAAAGTACCTCAAGATATGAAAATTAAAAGAGCTGTTGCTTGTCGATAGTTTTTATAAAAGGTTAATAAAAAAAGCGCTTGATTAAATGTTAAGCGCTTTTTTGATTTAGGTGTATTTTATATTATAAAAAATGTTAATATAGATAGTAATAAATCTCGACACTCCCTTTGAAATAAATTTATACCCCTCTCAAAACGAAAAAAATCGGCTTTAATGGGGATAAGTTTAAAATGGGTTTTGTGTTTTTTTAGAATTTTTGTATGATTTTAGATGAATTTTTGAGATTTTAACTAAATTAGAGGTAAAATTTATGAGTGAAGATTTAGAAAGCAATGTGGCGGTTGATTTAACAAAAGAAAATATTGCCCCCACAATGATTGTTGATGAAATGAGACGCTCTTATCTTGATTATGCAATGAGTGTGATTGTTTCTCGTGCACTTCCTGATGTTAGAGATGGTTTGAAACCAGTGCATCGTCGTATTATTTATGCTGCGTATGAAAATGGATATGATTTTAATAAACCATTTAAGAAATCTGCCCGTATCGTGGGTGAGGTTATGGGTAAATATCACCCTCATGGTGATAGCTCTGTTTATGAAGCAATGGTTCGTATGGCTCAACCTTTCTCTATGAGATTGCCTCTTATTGATGGTCAAGGTAACTTTGGTTCTATGGATGGTGACTCAGCTGCTGCTATGCGTTATACTGAGGCAAGACTTGCTAAAGTTGCTCACTCTCTTATTGAAGATATTGAGTGTGACACAGTTGATTTTATGCCTAACTATGATGAGAGCCTAAAAGAGCCTACAGTGCTTCCTGCTAGATATCCAAACTTGCTTGTTAATGGTACTAATGGTATTGCGGTTGGTATGGCAACTAACATTGCTCCTCATAACTTAGGTGAAGTGCTAGATGCGTGCCGTGCTTATGTTGATAATCCAGATATTTCTATTGAAGATTTAATTAAGATTGTTCCTGGACCAGACTTCCCAACAGGTGGTTTAATCTTGGGATATGGTGGTGCGAAAAATGCATATCTAACCGGTCGTGGTTCTGTGATGATGAGAGCAAAATGCACTATTGAAGAAATTAGAAAAGATAGAGAAGCGATTATTGTTCATGAAATTCCTTACCAAGTTAATAAAGCTATGCTTGTACAAAAGATTGCAGAGCTTGTTAAAGAAAAAAGAGTTGAAGGTATTTCTGATATTCGTGATGAGTCTGACCGTCAAGGTGTTAGAGTTGTGGTTGAGGTTAAGAAAGAATTTCAAGCTGATGTGGTTCTTAACCAACTCTATAAATATACACAACTCCAAACAAGCTTTGGTATGAATATGCTTGCGATTAACAACGGTCGCCCAATGATGATGAACTTAAAAGACATCATTAGCGCATTTGTTAAGTTTAGAGAAGAAGTAATTCGTCGTAGAACTGTTTATAAACTCAATAAAGCTCGTGATAGAGCGCATGTATTGGTTGGTTTGGCAATTGCAGTTGAAAATCTTGACCCTGTTATTGAGTTAATCAAAACTGCTGAAAATCCAATTGTTGCTAAAGATGCTTTGATGGCAAGAGATTGGCCAGCAGGTGATGTGGCAGCGCTTGTTGAACTTATTGCAGAACCTGGAAGAAATGTCGAAAATGGTATCTATAAATTAAGTGAAGCTCAAGCTAAAGCTATTCTTGATTTGAGATTACATAGATTAACAGGTTTGGAACGTGATAAGATTCATGATGAATTGAGAGCTTTGGGTGAAGAGATTAAAGAATATCTATCAATTTTAGCTAGTCGTGAGAAATTGCTCGGTATTATGAAAGATGAATTCCAAGCTATTAAACTTGAATATGCTAACCCAAGAAGAACTAAGATTGAAGATATTGAAGTTGATACTGATATTGAATCTCTTATCCAAAGAGAAGAAATGGTTGTTACCGTTACTGATGCTGGATATATTAAACGTGTTCCTTTGAATGCTTATAAAGCTCAAAAGAGAGGCGGTAAGGGTAAATCTGGTATGACAACTAAAGAAGAGGATTTTGTTACACGTTTATTTGTGGCAAGTACTCATACTCCTGTATTGTTCTTCTCTTCTAAGGGTATTGTTTATAAGATGAAGGTTTATAAACTTCCTCTTGGTTCTCCAACATCTAAAGGTAAGCCATTTGTGAACTTATTGCCTTTGACTGAAGGCGAAACTATTACAACTATCTTGAAATTGCCAGAAAATGAGCAAGAGTGCAAAGATATGTCTGTTATGTTTGCAACAGCACAAGGTAACATCCGTCGTAACTCACTTCTTGATTTTGTAAACGTTCAATCTAATGGTAAGATTGCAATGAAGTTAGACGAGGGTGATAAGCTTGTTAATGTGGCTATTTGTGATGACAATGATGATGTAATGTTGGCTGCACGTGGCGGTAAATGTAATAGATTTGCGGTGGCTGATTGTAGAGTCTTTGTTGGACGTAATAGCTCAGGTGTTAGAGGTATTAAGCTTGCACCGGGTGATGAAGTTATTTCTATGTCTATCTTGAAACACGTTAAGGCATCAACAGATGAACGTGATGAATATTTAAGACTTTCATCTAGTTTGAAGAAAGCTGAATATGAAGCAAGTAATGAAGAAAATATCTTTAATACTTTAGAGCCAAAGATTAGTTATGACTTGTTTAAGGAAATGAGAGAAAACGAAGAGTTTATCTTAAGTGTAACATCTACGGGTTATGGTAAGAGAAGTTCTGCTTATGAATACAGAATTACTGCTCGTGGTGGACAAGGTGTGGCTAATATGGAAATGAGTGAACGTAACAAAGAAGTTGTAAGCTCATTCCCAATTAAAGATGATAGCCAAATTATGATGGTGACAGATGGTGGTAAGCTTATCCGTATGCCGGTTGAAGATATTAGAATTGCTGGTCGTAAGACACAAGGTGTAATTCTATTTAGAACAGCAGAAGGTGAGAGTGTGGTTTCTGTTACATGGCTTGATGCTGATGATGACACTGATGATGAGGAAATTGATGAAAATGCAGTTTCTGAGTTTGGTGAAGTTGAGGCAGAAGAGTAATAAGTAGAAATAACTTATTGTTTAAAATGAAAAAGGCGCTGTTATTAGATAGCGCCTTTTTGTTAAGGGATAAAATAAATGTTTAGCTTAGATGTTTAGAAAAATTACTTTGGATACGCCATAAATTCTAGTATCTATGATGTTAAATCTATCATCTAGGTTTAGGTCTTCGTTTTTAGCAAGTTCTACTATGATGATGGTATTGGGGGTTAAGTAGTTGTTTTTATAGAGATTGTCTAAAACTGGCTCGGTTAGTCCTTTATTATAGGGAGCATCCATAAAAACGATATCATAAGTTTGTTTTGCTTTGCCGATAAACCTTGCATCACTTTTGATTAGCATGGTATTTTTAAAGCCACATAGGTCAATATTTTTTTTTGTTAAATTTAAGTCTATATCAACAAATGTTGCATCTTTGGCACCACGTGATAATGCTTCTAAACCAAAGGCTCCAGTTCCTGAAAAAATATCTAATATGCTGTATTCTTGAAATGGTTTATCTAGTTTGGAATATAGTATATTATAGATTGATTCACGAGTTCGGTCTGTTGTTGGACGAACGTTGGCATCTTTGGGAGTGAAAAGCTTTTTTCCACGTAAATTTCCTGAAATTATTCGCATATTGTAAAGCTCTTTCCTAATTGCTCTTTTAGAACTTTTGATGGTATTTCTTTGGTTTCACCTTCTTTGAGGTTTCCTAATTGGAATGGTCCATAAGATATTCTAATTAATCTTGCAACATTTAGGTCTATTGAAGCCATTAGCTTTCTGATTTCTCGGTTTTTCCCTTCATTAAGTGAGATAGTTAACCAAGCATTGGTGGTTTGCTTAGAATCAATAGTAATTTTGCATGGACTATATGTTATACCATCAATTGTTGTACCTTTTTCAAGCTCTTTTAGGCGCTTTTCATTTAAGAAACCATGTACCTTTACACGATAGCGTCTGCTCCAACCATTTTCGGGGAGTTCTAGTTGGCGAGAAAGTTCGCCGTCGTTTGTAAGTAGTAATAAGCCTTCTGAATTTAAGTCTAATCTTCCGACACTAATTACCCTTGGCATACCATGGGGGAGGTGGTCAAAGATTGTATCTCGTTGTTTTTCATCTTTATGTGAAACAACTAAGCCACATGGTTTATAATAAATCCATAGGCGGGTTTTGTCTTTTTTATTAATCTTTTCGCCATCAAATAAGATTGTTTCATTACCTTCTATTAAAAATGCAGGTGTTGTTATTGTTTCGCCGTTTACAGTGATGCGTTCTTGTTTGATAAGTGTTTCTGCTTTGCGTCTTGATGCAACACCGCATCTTGCTAGATATTTTGCAATTCTTTCTGCCATTTTGGTTTTTATACCTCTTTAAGTCCAATGTTCTTGTTCTAGTAATATAGATGTTTTTTTAGATAGCTCTATGTATTCATTAACTGCTTCATTGATTTCTTTTACTCTTAATGGATCAATACCCATTACTTCTGCTATGTCAAGAATATACTCTATTTCGCTATCTTCTAGATCTTTATCGTTATTTGCAACTACACATAAGTCTTTTATAAGCATTAGGGCTTTGGGACGCTCATCTATCATTCGTGCTTGCATTAGAAGAGTTTTTTTGTTGGCAGATTTTATCATTGTTGTAAGGGTGTCGGCTCCAACATCATATTTTAATGCCATTTCTTTTAGGTAGAAAAGCTCTTCTTTGGTAACTTGTCTATCACAAGCAACAAGTCCGCAAATTACTTTTAAAAAAATAAATTTTTCACCTTCTGATAGGTTATCTATAAATTGTTTATCTGGAAAAAACATTCTATTACTCCAAAAAATTTGTGGTTATTTTAGAGTAAATTTGAGATAAGTAAAGTGTTTTTTTACTTTTGGCGGTTATTCTGATGTCAAATTTTATTAAATGAGGTAATATGTATCAGTTTAGTTTTAAGAAAATATTATTAAATCCTTTGGTGTGGATTGGGGTTGTTTTAGCTATCTTTACAATACAATATGAAGGTTTGCATGGGGCATATGGTATATTTTATAATCCGATAACTTATCGTAATTTGGCGATTGGTTCTTGTATTTATGTGCTTATTTTTAGAAGACAATATACTAGAAAACTTCGTAAGCTTGATATCGGGGAAACGCTGATTTGTTGTTTGGAGACAATGTGTATTATTCTTTTTGTTTGGATGTTTGTGCTTGGTTTGTATGTAGAGTTTCATACAGGTGGAGAACTTTATAGCGAAATGGTAAAGCATAAATTGACAAGGGCCATGGAGAGGTAAGTAATGAAAGTATTTTTATCTAATATCTTGATAAAAATGCGTTAGATATATAGAAAAAAGTCTTGCAAATTTTGATGTTAATTGCTAAAAAGCTTAGCATTGCCGATTTAGCTCAGTTGGTAGAGCATCCCATTCGTAATGGGCAGGTCGGGAGTTCGAATCTCCCAATCGGCACCAGCTTCAAACCCTAGAGAAATCTAGGGTTTTAGTGTTTTTTTTGTAGTGGTAAATAAGCGTTTTAAAATACTCTTAAATGGGGAAATTATTGACTTTATAGCATTTTTATGATATATTTGAAATGATTTTGTGATAGTACTTTTTTAAATAGGAGAATTATTATGAATTCATTAAAAAGGATGTTTGAGGAAAATAATGCTTTAAATCAATACAATCAAATACTTTTCAAATACAAATTAAATAGACTAATTATTGCATTAATAATACCTTTTTTTATTATCCTAACGTTTATTGATGAATGTTATAGTTCTTTGTATTTTTATATAATATTCATTTTTTTAGCTTTTTATATTATATACAATGAGATTCAACGATATCATTTGATAATTATAGCTATATTTAAAAAGTTTAAAACTAATCTTCCTGAACCTAATAAATTCCAACAAAAAATTATAAACTTGAAAATGTATATCTATACAATTATCATTATTCCTATCTGTGTGTTCCTTGTTACTGTATTCAATTATTGCACTTGCACTTGTGCTTTTATGCCGGAACAACCTGAACCTGTATTATTTGGTTTTTTTATCGAAAATAAGATTTTAGTTTCGATATTAATCACAATAGTGCTTATTTACAATGTAATAAAATTTAAAACTTCTAAAAAACCCAATATTCTTCGTATAAATATTATAGCATTTAGTTTCATATATTTTGCTTTAATATCAAAATATATTTTATTTACATTAGCATTTCCAGTTATTTCTTTGGGGATTTTATTTTGGTATAAAAAAATAGCAAATAAAAAAGAGGAAACTGTGTAATAGAGAAGGAGAGACAAAACAAAACTTGACTTTTTATATAAATTTTTTTATAGTTTGCTTTCAAAATTTATTATTATGCAAAAAAATAGATATGTATTATGACAAATGAAGAGTTATTAAAGAGAAAAATTTTAGAATTCGAACGAGAATTCCAAAAATCCCATGTTGAGTATGGGTTGCCGGTTGTTGATGTTGTTAACGGAGATGTCGTTTTTTGCAAAGACGAGGAAACACTTGCAGCATATAAGAATGGAGCGCACTTTTTTACCAAGAAGGTTACAACATCTATTATAACAATGGGAGTTTTTTTGGCTTCTATTATTATTTGTGAGATGCTTGATGTAAGGGTGGTTATCGCTTTTAGTTGCACATTCGGTTTGCTTATTTTGGGGCTTTTGTGTTGGGGGTATTTCCACATGAAAGAAGCAAAGCTTCCTCCGGTTAAATATGGTGATGTTATCGTTTTTGATGGACCGCATCGTAACTCTTGAATTAAAACCACCCTTTGAGGGTGGTTTTTTTTTAACCTTTTTTTAATGTGATTAGAATAAATTATTAGTGCTTAATATTTTGAAAGGACTATGTGATGAAAGAGTATAAAGTATTTTTGTATGCAGAAAATGCGTTTGCTTCTATTTTTTTTAATGGAGGAAAGGTTAATCCTGTTAAATTAACAAGAGCGCTAAATGAACAGGCTAAAGAAGGTTGGTGTGTTAAAGGAATTGAACGTGAAAATCGTCGTACCGCTCTTCTTTTTTCTAGAGAAGCTTTTATTTTTATTTTAGAAAGGGATAAACATGAGTCTTAGAACATTTAAAAGCTGTATTTTGATGCTTTGTGGGCTTTATGGTCTATTTGTTATTTTTAATGTTTGGGGAGATTTTGTTTCGGGTGAAACATTTTTTAAGATAACTATAACCTTTGGTGTGGTTATGGGGTTCTTAGGTGTTTATTATCTTCTTATGCATGCTGAAACCGATAAGGATTTAGAAAAAAAAGGATATATGAGTGAATAATTTTGCTCAAAAAATAAAAGCCACCAGAAATGGTGGTTTTTTTATTGGTTATAAGTATTGATTAGTCGTGACGAAGCTTGAATACTCCGTTTTCATAACCTTGAATTGTTGGGTTTTCATCTGCCATTTCTAAGCGTTTTTCTGTGATAGCAACATATTCTTTTTCGCGCTCTATACCGACAAAGTGTCTTCCTAATTTTTTGGCTGTAACCGAGGTTGTTCCTGAACCTAAAAATGGGTCAAATACAACATCTCCCTCATTACTTGAGGCTAAAATTAATTTTGCAATCAATTTTTCTGGTTTTTGTGTTGGGTGAGGGGTGTTTTCTGCCATTGACCAGAAAGGAATTGAAATATCTGTCCACAAATTTGATGGTGCGGTTAGACGATATTTTTTTCCATCATTTTCTTCGTCTTCTTGCCAGTCTTTGGCTTGACCTTGTTCATCTTTATATGGGGCTAAAACTGGTCTTTTTAATTTTACGGCATCAAGGTTGAAGGTATATTCTGGTGATTTGGTGAAAAACCATACATCTTCTATGCAGTTTTTCCAGTTATTGCCGGCACTTCTTCCTTTTTCTCGTTCCCATGTGATGCGATTTTTTAATAGGAAATATTTTCCAGCAATCTCTGGGATAGCAATTGATGTATTCCAATCTGAGCATATGTATAATGTACCATTAGGTTTTAATGAAATAAATACTTCTGCTAGCCATTTGTCCATCCATTTTTTGTATTCATTCCAGTCCATTGACTTAAATTCTTTGGTTCCGAATTTTTTGGTTAAATTATATGGTGGGTCTACAACTACTAAATCTGCAAAGTTTGCAGGGAGTTTGGGGAGGGCTTCAAATGTGTCTTGGAAAATTGTTTTATCTAAAATGTCGCTGATTTTAGCTTTTTTATCGAGTGTAATAGCTCGGCTAGAGTAGAGTTCTATCTCCTCATCTGATAAAAATATGGTTTTATTACGAGGAGCAGGACTTTTACTCATTGTTCTTCTCCAAACTTGTTATTTACAAGAGTTGTTAAATTATCTATGGCCTTTTTAGCATCTGTCCCTCTTGCGGTTACGGTGATTGTGGTGCCGATTGAGGCAGCAAGCATCATTAATCCCATGATTGAACAGCCATCAACAGTTTGTCCTAAACGCTCTACCTCTACTTCTGCATTTAAGCCATCTAGGGCTTTTACAAAGTTGGCGGCAGCTCTTGCATGTAGGCCTCGTTGATTTTGTATTTTTAGTTCGGTTTTTATTGCATCTGTCATATTTTATTTTCCTAATAGTTCTGATGCAATAGTGATGTATTTGATACCGGCTTCTTTAGCGCCATGTACTGCATCTTTTAAGTTCATGTCTTTACGAAGATTTGCAAGTTTTACAAGCATTGGTAAATTTATGCCGGCAATTACTTCAACATTTTTTTGATCCATGATTGAAATGGCTAGGTTTGAAGGAGTGCCTCCAAACATATCTGTTAAAACAATTACACCTTCGCCTGTATCTACTTCGGTTACTTTGGCTAAAATATCTTCTCTTCTTTCATTCATATCGTCATTTGGACCAATGCATGCTGTTGCTATTTGAGATTGATGGCCAACAACGTGTTGCATTGCTGATAAAAATTCATCTGCTAGATTGCCATGAGTTACTAATACTATACCTATCATTTATTTATCTCCATTGCTCCAAATGTTTATAGCTCCAAATGCATCAATAATTTCTTGTTTGCTCTTGTAGCGTTCATATTCATCAGCTCTTACTTGACGGCCTTTAAATGAAATAACTTCAACTGTTTGTACTGGAACAGCATAAGTTCTAACAACGGTGTCTTTGTTGGTTTCTACAAATAAAACAACTTCTGCTTCTGCTAGAGTAGAGCCTGTTTCTTTGGTTATACCTTCTAGTCTTATTATTCTTTTTTCATCTCGATGAAGTACGGCTGTTGTATCACCATTGTATTCTAAGATTGGAGTTGACGGGGTATCTTCTCGTGCATCAATGAAAATAGCTAATTCCCCAAATTTATTTTCTATAATTTCAAAAAAGTCTTGTTTTTCAACGACTGCATAATATTGGTTTTCCATAATTGTCCTCTACCTTTATTATTATAAATCACAAGGTTTAGGATAGCACGATTTTTTGTTACTGTCAACAATAATAAAGGAGGAAAATATTGTGTAATTACAATATTTAAGATTGTTTTGTGTGTTTTTTTATGATTTTTTTTAGGGTTTTTAAGTTTTTTAGGTCTTTTTCGGTTAATTTGGTTTTTAATTTTAGGGGGCGCTCGATTTTTTCTTTTATGGCGAGACGCCTTATTTGCTTTAGGTTCAAAAGGGCGGTATTTAAGATTTTTCTATCAACAGTTTTATTGTTTTTTAAGCCTAGCTTTTTGGCAATAAGTGAGGCATTGTCTTTGATGGTGATTTTGGTTAGGTCTTGCTGTTCTTTGATGATTTGAAGAGTTTTTGTTGAGTTTTTTTCTTCTTCTAAAGTGTTTTGAGGCTCATCTAAGAGGGTGAGCGTTTCTGAGTTATATATTTTTTCGATATTTTTTTGTAGAGTTTGGATAGTCTTGGAACATTTGGGGGATAAATGTTGGATGACTTTCATTTTACTCCTTATGGTAGGTTATCATTAATGATGTGTCTGGCAGAACAGCTGGGGTTACCGTGATGTTCTTCTTGTTTTTTAGTTTTAAGTTAAAAGTATTCATTGAGGTGATATGAGTTATCATATTTTCTTTGAATGACTTCCAATCGTCTAGTTCTGGTAAGATGTTTTTGTGCAAATCAATTACATCTTTTAGGTTCATATCAACAGATAAGTCGTTGTTTTGAATTTTTAATAGGTTTATAAACGCATGGTTATATGTCTTTAATTTTAGGGTTGGAGAGAAGATTACAACCGAATCGGGAAGATTGTTTAATATTCCTTGTTGTACGTTGGTTAAATCATTGAGGCTACGTGTTATTGCTAAGTCATCAGTTATATCTTCATAAGCAATTAATGTTCCGTCAGAGTGAGGGGCGCGAATGCGCTTAAATGTTCTACCATCTGGGATGTAGAGTAGGTCTTCTTTAGGCTCTCTTAAATCATCAAAGGCTTTGTTTTCTTCTTCTTTATAGAGTTTAAAGTCTGGAACTTCGGGAAGAGTTTTTAATTCTCTTATTTTATCTAAGAATAGGTTGTAATGTGGGGCTTGATCTGTGAAATTTGATGGTAAATTCCATAGATTTAAGAATGCGGAGTTAGAAAAGATAAATTTATGTTCAGGATTTATGATGCAAAAGGCTGTATCTAGCGAACTTAATATCTCTAAATGAGAATCTAGGTGCATTTGGTAGTTTCTTTTGGCATCATCAAAATTGGTTATATCAACGAGTGAACCAACGATATGAGTGGTTTTTAAGGAAGAATCGTGATATGGAGTTTCGGTTATCTCAAATTTTCTAAGATCTCCGGAATTTAAGATGTTGATTTGCTTTTTTTGTATGGTGTTTGATATTTGGGCTGTTTTAGCAAGTTCTTTTAGGTCTGTGGTGTTGCCTAAATCTTTTAAAATACTGTTTTCTAGAGTTAATTCTTGGAAATTTTTTAGTCCTAACAATTTTAGGTATGGGCGGTTAAGGAGCGTTATATTTAGATTTTCATCTCTTAACCAAATTGGGGTTGGTAGGTTATCTATTAGGATACGGTAATTTTTGATTTGTTCTGTATATTTGGCGCAATCATTGTTAATTTTATCAATGTATTGGGTGTAGTTAGTGATATCTCTAAACCAAAGGCAATTGCTATTTATTTCAGAATCGGAAGAGTTTATTCTAGCGCCTATAATACTAAATGTTTTATCATTTTTGGTCTTAGCAATTAATTCAAAACTGATACCTCGAGTGATTAGTATGTTAAAGTGATAAGTTAATTTATCTTTGTATTCGTTTGAAAATAAAGAAAAAACTTCTTGAGAGGTGCTGTCTTCACCTTTTTTTAAGTTAAGAAATGTTGCAAGACGTCTTGAGCAATATTCAAAAGTTTTATTTTTGTATTTTGAATAGGTTAAGTAACCATCTTGAGAAGCATATAACATCTCTTCATAGTAACGGTTAGCCATGTCTTGTTTTTGCAAGTTTCTTTTTAATTTTTTGTTTTTTAGTGTGATGATAACGGCAAAAACAGGGAATAACAGGCTTAATGAAAGCCATATATATAAGAGTTTTGTTATTGTTTCTATAGTCATAGATTTTCTTTCAGAAAAGTAAAAATAAGGGTTGTTTGTTTTTTTATTTTAATATATAGACTAACTTAAGGTATTTTATAGAGGTTAGCAACTAAAATTTGAAAGAGTAAACAAGGTTATGTACACATTAGTTTTTGATACGACGGCAAATGGAGTTATTTTAGCTCTTTATAAAGATATGGAATGTCGTTGTAAAATTGAAAAATTTATGGAATTTGGACAGGCTGAAGAATTAGCAGTTGGCTTAAAAGAAGTGCTTGATAATGAAAAAATCTTATTTGAAGATGTTGATTTGTTGGGCGTTGCGGTTGGTCCAGGTTCTTTTACAGGGGTTAGAGCTGGAGTTTCTTTTGCAAAAGCTTTGGCTTTTTCTTGTCATAAACTTTTGGTTACTGGTGTTTCTATGTTTGATGTTTATGCTAGAATGCTAGACGAAAAGAATAGGGCTTTTTATAACGCAGTGGTTATTGAAACTAAGCGAGAGGACTTTTATTTTCAATTATTTGATGAGAACATGAATAAGGTTACTAAGCCTTTGGCTTTAACTCGTGAGGAAATAAAGGAAAAGCTTAGTGGTCATCAAGTTAGCTTTATTGGTGATGGAGTTGAAAGATTATTGTCTCAATCTATGGGACTTCAAATTAAGTATGTTGAATTATCTGAGCTAGTTAATGCTAAGGCTTTGTTTGAGGCAACATATAAAAAATATTTTGAAAAAAATCTTGATTTTCCGAAACCATTGTATATAAGAAATGCCGATGCTTGTGTAAAATAAGCAAAAAATTATAGCTAAGTTATAAATTTTGTGTTATCTACCAAGTTCGAGATTAATAAGTTTATATTTTCATGAGAGGTATATTGTGACTAGATCTGAATTAATTGAAAGTGTAGCAAAGAAGAATCCTAATCTTTTGATTAGCGAAGTTGAGAAAATTGTTAATATCATTTTTCAAAATGTAACTGCAGCTTTGGCAAAAGGTGATAGGGTTGAGTTTAGAGGTTTTGGTGTTTTCTCTATTCATAAAAGAGAACCAAGAGTTGCGCAAAATCCAAGAACTGGCGCTAAAGTTAAAATTGGTAGTCGTAATATTGTGCATTTCAAAGTTGGTAAAGAATTGCATGAAAAATTGAACGAAAACTAGAGGTTTAATTAATCAGAGGAGACTGATATGTGGCTTTTAAAGGTTTTGATTTCACTTCCGCTGTTAACATTATTTGTTATGTTTTTAGTGCAAAACAATGAATTAGTTGCATTGTGGCCTATTCCTGATTTGAAAATTGCTGTTAGCATTGTTTATTTTGTTTTGTTTGGTTTGGGATATTTGTGTGGTAGATTGGTAGCATGGTCTCAATATGCGCCAGTTAGAGCAACTATTCGCAGACAAAAGAAAGAAAATAAACAACTAACTAAAGAACATGAAAAATTGAACCACGAACATGATAAGCTAAATCAGCAAGTTAATTCTCTTCAGGAAGAAGTAGAAAAAAAGGGTGGGTCTGGTTTTTCTTTAAATAAAAAAATTAAAGGATGGTTTTCTCATCCCTTAAATGATGAATAAGAATAATAAGCGAGGTATATAATGAATTGGCTGACAGATATTGTTCGACCAAAGATTAAAAAGACAACTCCAAAGGAAATTGCAGATGATTTGTGGGTAAAATGCCCAGAATGTGGTCAAATGCTTTTTTCTAAGGAATTAAAGCAGTCTTTGTATGTATGTACAAAATGTAATCATCATTTGAGACTCTATGTTGATAAACGTTTGAAGCAACTTTTTGATAATGGTATTTATTCTGAGATGGTTTTACCTCAGGTTAAAGAAGACCCATTGAAGTTTAAGGACACTCAACGTTATACTGATAGACTTAAAGTATATCGTAAAAAAACTGGTGGACTTGATGCTATTAAAGTTGGATTGGGTAAAGTTAGTGATATTGATAGTGTAGTTGTGGCTATGGATTTCTCTTTTATGGGAGGTTCTATGGGAACTGCTGTTGGTGAGGGAATTGTTGCGGCGGCTGAATATGCTTATGAGCATAATTGCCCACTTATTATTGCTAGTGCATCTGGTGGTGCTCGTATGCAAGAAGGTATGCTCTCATTAATGCAGATGGCAAGAACTACTGCGGCTATTAATAGATTGAAAGAAAAGGGACTTCCTTATATTTCTATATTTACTGACCCTACAACTGGTGGTGTTTCTGCTTCTTTTGCAATGATTGGTGATATTCATATTGCAGAACGTGGCTCTTTAATCGGTTTTGCGGGTAAACGTGTTATTGAACAAACTATTCGTGAAAAATTACCAGAAGGTTTCCAAACTGCTGAATATTTGAAAGAGCATGGTATGGTTGATATTGTTGTTGAACGTAAAGACCTAAAGGGAACTCTTGATAAAGTATTGTCTATGCTTATGGCAAACTTTAAGGTTGCATAAGTTTTTATAGCGTTTGTTAAAAGAGGGCTTAGTGCTCTCTTTTTTTGTGCAATAATGGAAAAGTAGTGGTTGGGGGTAAAAATATTGACAATATTTAGGGGTTATGGTATAATTTTTGTATGTGGTATGCTTTTTAGGGGGATATTATGAGGGATGATTTGAAAAAAAGTATGAAAAAAGATTTTGATGAAGCCACAGAGAGAATGCGCAATGTTGATTTTCAGGTGGATACATTGGCTAATAACACAGGTACTGGTGGATATTTTAATCCTGCTAATAATAGTATCACTATTAATTATTTAGAAAATGATGAAGATTTTAACAAATGGAGTGGAAGTGGTGCTGTTCTAATACATGAACAAAAACACCGTGATAATGCAAACCAAGGTATACACGCATATGCAATGTCTGTGGAGCAGGCTTATAAAGTTTGTATGCATGATGAAATATCAGCAAATATGGCAGGATTAATTTATTTAAGAGATAAATATTTAAAAACTGGAGATATTTCTGTTTTTGAAGAAGATAAAAGTAATTTTGATTTTTATATAGATGCTATTAAAAATGGGGAAATAAATCCATTTAGTAATTCTAAAGAAGATTTTGATAAAGAAATGGCATTAATTGTCAATGGAACACGTGATATGTGGGTGAAAACGTATGCATCTAATTTCTATCTAGATGATCATATTATAAATGCTAAATATTATGGTGAAGAAGATGGTAAAAATGCAGAGTTTTATGACGAAAATTATGAAAGAGCTAAAAAAATAGCTTATAATATTGGTGGAATTGATTTTACTAAATATATGGATAAAGATGTGGAAGTTCCAGAACAGGGTAAACTTAAAATTTTATCAGGAGAAAAATGGGCAGAAGCTCTAGAAATCCCTGAATATGATGGGAAAATGAGTTTGCTTCAATATCAAAAACTATTGCAACATGCTTTGGTTATGAAAGATTCGAAAGTTGGAATAAACTCTAAAGACTATGTTTCTTCTGAAAGTGAATCGACGAAAGGTAAACTTATTTTGGATATGGCGGCATATTATTATTTAACAGAAGGAAAACTTGATGATTCAACACAGGAAAATTATAAAGAAGCTCTTGATAATATAGCTCAAGAAGATAAAAAAGTAATAGAAGATGTTATTACTAATATTGCAAAAGATTATGAAAAACGAGGGGAAAAACTACCTGAAGGGGATGACAAAGCATATAATGATGCAGTTGATAAAATTTATACAGGAACAGTAAAGTTTAATGAAGATGATTTGAAATATGAGGGTGAGATAAATTTAAGAAAGGCGTTTAATCCTAATGACGAATTGCCATTAAAAGAATTGCCTCAAAAAGCTCAAGAAGCTCAACAAAAATTAGAAGATATGGGAATGTGGGGACGAGGTGTGAAACAATATGGAAATTTCTTTTTGGGTGATGAATTAGATTATGATAAGGCTGCTAATATGCCTTATGGGTTACGTTATCCTGTGGAAGTATTAGGGGTTGGAATTGGAGCACCTATTTTGGCAGTAGGAAAGAAATGTATGGAATTTGGAAGTGATTGTGTTGATGCTGTAAAAAGTTGGTTGGGAAATGAAAATAGTGAAAATCTTAGAGGGCATGATAATCAACCAATTCATGATATAAGTAAAGGTGTTCCTCAATATCATGAATGGAGCAAGGAAAAAAGGGTATCTCCTGTTCAAAATGCACAAATATTAAATTTGATGGCAGATGTTATTGAAAAACCAACGAATAGAGATAAGCCTGATGTATTGATTGGAAAAAAAGATAGAGAAATCTTAAAGAAAGATATGCAAAATGAGGCTAAAGAAAAAGCGCGTATGCTTAAGGTTATTGAAGGGATGAACCGAATTAATGGGGCTAAAAATGCAATGGAAGTTGGAAGGACAATTAATACACTGTATGATAAATTTGGTGATAATGCATATGAGTTATTAGCTAAAGCTGTTAATGAGCCATTTAATTTTGCTCAAGATATTGGTGATAGCACAATTCGGACATCTCGTGATGCGGTTAGAAGTTTGTGTAATACTGATGATAAAAATAAAAATGCAGTGATAAATTCGGTATTGAGAATAAAAGAGAGATAATATTTTTATTAAGTTTAACTTCAAGAGGAGGTTTAGGATTCCTCTTGAAGTTTTTGTTTTTAAATAGAATTTGAAAGGCTTAAAAGGCGTAGCTTAAACCTGCAGTCATTTCCATGATATGGTCTAGGCTTTTCATACCTACATAAGCATAACGTCCCATTACACGCATTGAAACATTGTGTGTGAAGTCGTATGAGAAACCGATACCAGCACGATAACCCATGCGTTGTTTGTCTATGCTTCCTTGAGGTTTAAATTTATATTTTACGTTATAGTCAGCAAGACCTAAAGAACCTAGTAAATTAAAACCTGAGCACATTATAGGCATTTTACCATATAAATCCAAACCCCAAGCATAGTATTCTGATTTTATTTGGTTTGGTTCTTCGTGGGATTTACGTTCTCCGGATTGTTGAAAGAATGCTTCTACGCTTGTATATTTTGCAATATCCATGCCGAGATTTACTTTCCAAGAACTATAATCTTTTTTAGCATGTTTTGCATAATTACCATGTTTTGCGTGTGAATAAACATAATCAGCACCAATATATGGACGCACTAATTTATGCATTCCCCAGTCGTTTGCATTTGCATTTAAGGCAAAGACTGAAACTGCTGCAGCTAATAAACAAATTTTTTTCATGTTTTTAAACTCCATTACAAACTAAAATTAACTTTAGTCCTAAAGTATTATTTGTTTTGTAATACTTTTCGCTAGCTTATATAACTATCATTTTTATCATTTAAAGGGGAGGGGGATTTTTTTTTGAATATTTTGGTGTTTTCTTTGTTTGACTTTATTTTTGTTTTTAGATTAGTATTAGCTAATATATTTTAATTGAGGTAGTGATGATTTATAGGCTTAATAATATAAAAACAGATTTAGAGGCAAATTTTGAGGTTGTTTTTAATATTGTAATTGAGAAATTTAAAAATTATAAAATTTCGGATTTAAGAATTGTAAAAAAATCTGTTGATGCAAGAAAAAAAGATAATGTTGTTTTTGTGTGGGCAGTTGAGTTTTTTTGTGATGAAGAATTAGATGAAAATAATGATTTAATAAAAGTTCAGAAAGATGAGGAGCTTAATTTTGAACAATATCATTGGAATAAGAAGGGAAGGCCTGTAGTTGTTGGGAGTGGGCCATCTGGGATGATGGCGGGGCTTTGTTTAGCTGAAATGGGTGCAAAGCCAATTATTATTGAAAGAGGGGATAGTGTTGATGTTAGGAAAAGTAAAGTAGATAGGTTTTGGAGTGAAGGTGTTCTTGATATAAACTCTAATGTTCAGTTTGGTGAAGGAGGAGCTGGGACTTTTTCTGACGGAAAACTTATGACAGGAATAAAAAAAGATAAGTTTGTTGCTAAAGTTATAAAAGAATTTATAGAAAATGGTGCACCTGATGAAATTTCTTATTTAGCAAAACCTCATATTGGGACAGATAATCTTGTTAATATGGTTAAAAATATTAGAGCGAAGATTGCAAGGTTAGGTGGAGAGTATCGTTTTAGAGAAAAATTAGTAGATATTGATATCGAAAATGAAGAGTTAAAGGCGGTGATTATTGAAAAAGAGGATGGTAGTTTGTATAAAATTGATACAAATTATCTTTTTCTTGGAGTGGGGCATTCTGCTCGTGATACTTTTAGGATGCTTTATAATAAAGGTGTGAAAATGGAGCAAAAACCTTTTGCGGTAGGTTGTAGAATTGAACATAAGCAAAAGGATATTAATTTAAGCCAATATGGGAGGAAGTTTTGTAATTGTCCATATCTTGGGGCTTCTGATTATAAGTTAGCGGTTCATTTGGACGATAATCGTAGCGTTTATACATTTTGTATGTGTCCAGGTGGTGTTGTAGTTGGGGCAACTAGCGTTGAGGGTGGAGTTGTTACAAATGGAATGAGTGAATTCAAACGAGATAAAGAAAATGCTAATGCTGCAGTGCTTGTTAATGTTGATGAAAGAGATTTTGGTTCTAAGCATCCTTTGGCTGGAATTGAATTTCAAGAAAAACTAGAAAAGAAAGCTTTTGAACTTGGCGGTGGAAATTATTTTGCGCCAGTGCAAAAGGTAGGAGATTTTATAAAGGGAAGAAAAACAACGAAGCTTGGAAAGGTAAACCCTTCTTATCTTCCAGGGGTTAAGTGCTCAGATTTTAGAGAACTTTTTAGTAAATCGCTTTATGAAGCATTGCAAAAAGGGGTTTATTTGATGAATAATAAATTAAAAGGTTTTTCTATTGATGATGCTGTTTTGACCGCTGTTGAAAGTAGAAGTTCAAGTCCTGTTAGGATTATTCGTAATGAAAATTATGAAGCTAATATAAAAGGAATTTATCCTATCGGCGAGGGAGCAGGCTATGCTGGAGGAATTACATCTGCATCAGCTGATGGAGTTAAAATAGTTTATAAAATTATCTGAAATTTTGTCTAGCATGGTGCTTTTTCTATTGCATTTATGGGAAAAATGTGATATGATTTTGTCATTAAAGTATATATTATGTCAATTGTTGTGTCGTTTTTATGTTTCTCTTATTTTTGAAAAGGGTGAGTTTTCTCTTCTTTTTAATTGTATGGAATGCATGAGAAAGTATATGATGATTGCTTGATAATATGCTTTATTTATGTTTAACCATTAAATAAAAGTGAAGATGAAAGCAAGTTTGAAAAAAATCTTGTGTGTGTGGTTGATGGCGTTTGTGTCCTTTTCTGCTTTTGCAGAGAGTGTTCCTTGCCAGGGTGTTAAACCAAAGTTTGTTGATAAGGAAACTTTTCTTGTCAACGGCGAAAAGTATGTCCTCTATGAGTATGATGCTGCTCTAGAAGGTTTTCGCGACAGTCTCTCTAAGGCAGATGTCTTGTTTATCTGTGACATTCGTTCCGAGAGGAATGGTGGAGACTGGTCAAGATTCATTGAATTTGATGATGGCACTATTGGTATAAGTTACCACACCAAGTATTGGAAGTTTAACAAAGACAAAACTTCTTATACCTTGGTATCTCGTCGTTCTACAGGTTATAAATCTCTCTATTATGATGAGCATACCAATTTTGGCGAGGTGCCTTTTTCAGAAGGGAAAAAAATGGGATACACATATGTAGATGGTCCAGATAAGAGTGTATACTTATGTGTGTATTTCAAAAAGTAACATTTTGGCGAGGTTTTTCCTCGCCAATTTTTTTTGTTTAAATTAGGTTTTAATTGAATTTTAAAGAAAATGGAATAGAGTGTAAGCATATATTAAATATTGGGGAGTTTTTTATGGGAAAAGTTGTTATTTTGATGATGGATTCTTTTGGTGTTGGTGGTGCAAAAGATGCTAAAGATTTTGATGATGAGGGGGCTAATACATTTTATAATATTGCTAAAAATTATGAAGGGCTTAAAGTGCCAAATTTAAATTATCTTGGACTTACAAAAATTTTAGAGATGTCTAGCGGAAAGAGTTTGGATTTTCAAAATAATGATGCAAAGATGACTTGTTGTTCTAAATTTGGATATATGGAAGAAAAAAGTGCTGGTAAAGATACAATTTCTGGACACTGGGAAATGGCAGGGCTTCCAGTTTTGAAAGATTTTGGACATTTTAGGCTTGATTATCCTTCGTTTCCTGAGGATTTGATAGAACGTATTTGTAAAAGAGCTGGAATTGATGGAATTTTAGGTAATAAGGCTCATTCGGGAACTGTGATTATTGAAGAACTTGGTGAAGAGCATTTAAGGACTATGAAGCCAATATTTTATACTTCTGCAGATAGTAATATGCAAATTGCGGCACATGAAGAAAAATTTGGACTTGATAGACTTTATAAGCTTTGTGAAATCGCATTTGAAGAAGTTAAGCCTTATAATATTGGTAGAGTGATTGCAAGACCTTTTGTTGGTGAAAAGAAAGGTGAGTTTGTTAGAACAAAAAATAGGCATGATTATGCTGTTTCGCCTTTTGGTGATACTATTCTTGATAGAGCTAAAGAAAATAAAATTGAAGTTGTGGCGATTGGCAAAATTGCAGATATTTATGCTCATAAAGGTTTGACTAAAGAAGTTAAGGCGAGTGGACTTGAAGAACTTTGGGATGTTACATTAAGAGAAATCAAAAACTTAAAAGGTGATGGTATTGTATTTACCAATTTTGTGGATTTTGATATGAACTGGGGGCATAGACGTGATGTTGAAGGATATGCTAAAGGCTTAGAGTATTTTGATGCAAGACTTCCTGAAATTGAAAAAGTTCTTGAAGATGATGATATTGTATTTATTACTGCGGACCATGGATGTGACCCAACTTATAAAGGAACTGACCATACAAGGGAATGTGTGCCGGTGATTATGTTTGGTAAGAAGGTTAAAACTCAAAATATTGGTGTAAGAAAAAGCTATGCAGATATTGCAGAAACTATTGCTGATATTTTTAAGCTTAAAAAACTTGGAACTGGGCATAGTTTTTGGTAAGAATATCTTTTTACGGTGGGGAAAAAACAAACTTTGAGTTTGAAGTTTGGGATTTAATTTATTAGTGTTTAGGGATATTAGATAGGATTTTTATGAGGGATTAGTAAAGTGGTTTTAGGTTTATTTATGGCATTGGTTGTGATATTTTTAGATCAACTTTCTAAGATGCTAGTTTTTCAGTATTTGACAGGAATAGGGCAACACATTGAAGTTACCTCATTTTTTAATCTAGTTTCGGCATGGAATACCGGAGTTAGTTTTTCTATGTTTAATAATCTTGGAAATGCTGGAATTTATATTTTATCAGGATTTTCTTTGGTGGTTGTGGGATTTTTGGTTTATTGGCTATCAAAAGAAAAATCACTTTATATGAGGTTGGCTTTGGGTGGAGTTATAGGTGGAGCTCTTGGAAATGTGATTGATAGAGTTCGTTTGGGAGCTGTTTATGACTTTTTAGATGTTCATGTTGGAGCGCACCATTGGCCTGCTTTTAATGTGGCAGATAGCTTTATTTGTATTGGGGCAATAATTATTGTTCTTGATGGACTATTTTTTAGCAAATGTGATAATGTTGAGAAAAAGGAAGGTTAATTATGAATAAAATATTAGTTGTTTTGGCGGTTGTTGTGATGCTTAATGCTTGTGGATTGACTAAGGAAGATTTGGGTATGGCACGTTCTAAACCAGATGAAACTCAAGTTGTTGCTAAGAAAAGAGGTTTGGTTGTACCTCCTGATTATGATGTTAGACCTCAATAGTTTGGTTTGAAGTATGGAAAATAAGGTTTATGAAATTGGAAATTATAGTAGGCTAAAGGATACATTTGATATAAATGAATTTATATCTTTTCTTTTATATGCTTTGCTTCCTATTTTGACAATCTTGGCACCAGTAGTAATGTTAAATTCTGGTAATTTTATATATTATAACCAAGTAAGAAATATAAATGCAATATGGTTATTAAGTATAGTGCTTTTTGGGGTGATTAAGAGTATTATTAGCTTTTTTTATTTAGATAAAAGATGTTATAGTGATGAAACTATTGGCGAAGAAAAGATTGGATTTTTTAAATTTAGAGAAATTTTTATTTTTGAAAAAATGCGGTTTTGGGTGCCTGTTTTAGTTTGTTTGTGGTGCGCATTTTGTATGATTGTTTCTGCAGATTTTCGTCTTCTTGATAGGGATTATTATAGCTTAATGGAAGAAGATAAAGGAAGTTATAATATGGCGAGGGATATTATTGAGATTATAGATCCTGTTGATTCATGGATGTATTTAGGAATAATTTTAATGGGAAGCGTTGTTGTTGGGTGCCTGATTAATATGTTTAACTGCAAGAAAAAAATATATAGAGTAAAGGATAAATATGAACGAAAGGCTTATTATAGATTGAGTTCTTTTTATTTTTGGAATGCGGTTATTATTCCTATTGCTTGGTACGCATTGTTTTGTGTATATAGAGATAATTTTGCATGGGTTAATTAATGAAAAAAGTATTATGGATTGTTGTTTTTAGTTTGTGTTTTAGTTTAAGTGCTAGAGCTAAGGTGCTCAATTTAAAAGAATTTGAGCTTGATAATGGTTTGAGGGTGGTTGTGGTTTCTAATCATAAGGCGCCGGTTGGATTGGTTAAGCTTTATTATAAGGTTGGCTCTTTTAATGACCCAATATTTAAAGGGGGGATTGCTCACCTGCTAGAACATATGATGTTTCGAGGAACTAAAAAAGTTGGTGATGAAAAATTTAATTTGATAACTGAAGAAAATGGTGCAGACAATAATGCATATACAACTTTTTTGCATACGGGATATTATGAATTTTCGGATATTTCTAAGCTAGAATTGATGCTTTATTTGGAAGCAGATAGAATGGAAAATCTTGAGATTGATGAAGATAAGTTTGTTAAAGAACGTGATATTGTGTTAGAAGAAAGAATGCAACGTTTTGAGACAAATCCGGCGACAAAGTTTTATGAACAGTTAAATAAAGTATTTTGGCAAAAGCATCCTTATTCTCGTCCGGTTAGTGGAGAAATTGAGGAAATCAAATCTCTTAGTATGAAAGATGCAATAGAATTTTATGAAAGATATTATAGACCGGATAATGCAATATTGGTGATATCTGGCGATATCGAGTTTCAGCAAGCTAAAGGTGTTGTTAAAAAGTATTTTGGTGATATAAAAAATAAAAAAGTAAAAAATGAGGATATGAAGATAGCAAAACTTTCTAATGACGAGAGTGACCTTGTAATGAAAGTTGATGGGGTTAATCAACCTAGGTTTATTGGGTATTGGCATTTGAAAGAAAATGAGTTTTCTAAGAAAGAGATTTTGGCGCTTTCGTATTTTTGTGAATATTTATCAAAAGATGATACGGCTTATTTGTATGATAAGTTGGTGTATAGGGATAAAAAGTTTTTAAGTGTTGGTGTTGATGTTGATTATAGGGAGGATGTTGGCGGTAAGGTTGCTTTTTATGTTGTTCCTAAAGATGATAATATGAAAATTGATGAAATAAAAGAAATTATTTTTGAAGCAATTAAAGAGGGTTTTGAGAAAGTATCTGATGAAAAATTAGAAGAAATTAAAAATGAGACATTGAGTAATGTGGCTTATATGCTTGAAAATCCGCAAAATACAGCCGGATATGTTGGTAGTATGTTGCTTGATGGATATGGACTTGATGAAATTATGAATTATGATGATATGCTAAAAAGTGTTGATGTTTTAGATGTGAAAAATGCTTGGAATAAAGTTTTAAGTGAAGATAGAAGAAAAGTATATGGCTATTTAATGGCAAAATAGGGTATGATTTTGCTTGTATTTATTTTTTAGATATGTTTTTAATGTAAAAAAATAAATATTGAGGTTTTTATGTTAAGTAAACGTATTTTATTGCTTTCTTGTTGTGCTCCATGCAGTTCGGCAGTAATTGAAAAGCTGAAAAGTGATGGAGTTGATTTTGAGGTGGTGTTTTTTAATCCAAACATTCACCCCATTGATGAATATGTTAAAAGAAGAGATGAGCAAGTTCAATTATGCAATAAAATGGGGATTAAGGTTGTTGAATTAGAGTATGAGCCTAAAAAATGGTTTGAAGCGGTTAAAGGTTTTGAAAATGAACCGGAAAGAGGTAAACGTTGCTCTATTTGTTTTTATTATAGATTAAAAAGAGTGATGGAATATGCAAAAGAAAATGGTTTTGATGGGGTTGGTTCGGTGCTAGGTGTTTCTCGTTGGAAAGACCTAAATCAAGTAAATGAAGCAGGATATAGAGCAGAAAAAGATACTGATTTTTGTTATATTGAAATAGAGGGGAGAAAAGGTGGTTTGCAAGAAAGACGTAATTTTTTGATTAAGGAACTTAAGCTTTATAATCAGGATTATTGCGGATGCGTATTTAGTGTTAGGGATAAAAAAGATTAGATTTAAAAATAAAAAGAACCTAGTTAAAGGTTCTTTTTTTGTAAGGAGAGTTAGTTTTTGGTTTCTACAAAGCACAAGGGGAATGTGTCTTTTCTCACAACATATACATCAGATAGGTTGGCATGAATGTAATCACCTTGCATAATTCTTTGTGGACCAAACTTCCACGGACGATTGAATATGATTTCTTTGTCTGAGATGACAAAGATGTGCTTGTCATCTTTGTTTGCTCTACTGTAACAGTGAACTACACGATCGTTTGGAGTGGTGTTTAACTCTTTTTTAACATACTCTTTTAATTGTTCTAAATTAAAATTTTCCATAACACAAATATAAATAGTTTACAATAATATCAAAAGAAATCGAAATGTAGGAAAAATTAAAAAAAAAGTCAAGTGATTTTTAGTTTGATAGAGATGCTAGATTTATTAATTCTTTTTCTTGTTTTTTTGCAAGAGAGGTTGCTTGATAAGCTCCTCCAGTATTGTTTTTGATATAGCAAATTATGGTGTCTGCGTTTTGGGCAATATATTTATTACGGCGAGTTATGGCAAATTTAGGATAGGAGCTTTCAAATTCTGGTAAATAGATAATTTCAAATTTTTCTTGTAGTTCTTGTTGGCGGAGTTTGGAAAATTTATCGGGATTGTAGGCAGAAACATAGCATAAGTTTATGTATGGAACATTTTGTTTTACCCTGAGCATGACAATTCTTGAAAGTGTGTCAAATGTACCTTCGTTACAACACCAAAATTCATCATATCCTCTATTGATGAGTGAGTAAACAGCTTCTTCTAGTTTTTTTTCAAGTTCGAAAGTTATGGGAGTATCTCTATGGCCGAAAAATGCACATATTCCACTCATGTTGTCATCCTATCAGCCCAAATAAAGGTTAGTTAGGTGGTGGATGTTGACAACTACAAGCTTCATGAGGTGTAGCCCACTTTATTGGGATACTATTCGAGTGGCATCCACCTTTCGTGGTAAATGCCCATCGACATAATAACTTTCTAGCTATAAGAAAGTTTTATATGCCCATGAAACTTCGGGTTGTCACGCCCTTATTGAGATTTGGGCTATCTCAATGGTGGTAGTATATTAAAGAGTTTTTTTATTTGCAAGTTTTATTTTTTAAGTAAATGTTTAGGTTTTATTGTGTAGGGTTTAATAAATTGAGGAATTAGGCTATGGTGCTTGGATTTAATTTATTTTTTGTTTTTAGTTTTACGGTATTTTTGATGCTTTGGCATATGGTTTTGCCTTATACTATGGGTATGGGGGGAATTATTTTGGGCGCTTATTTTGGGTGGCGTTATAAAAAAGGTAAATTATCTATCCAAGATGTAATATTTGCTTTAGGATTTATTTTTAATTTATGGTATGTCGTTAGCCTTGATATAAATGTTAGGCAATATGATTATTTTAACTTTTTTATGCAGGCTTTTTATTTTGTTGAAAATGATTTTTTTATTGATGGACCTTTAGGGTATTTGAAGTCTGCTTATTATCAGCCACCATTTTTTGCAGGAATTGCAGGAATTATCACAAAAATTGGAATGTTATTTGGCATGACAAGAGAAGAAGGATTTGATGAGGCAAGGTTTATTTCGCTTTTTGCTGTATCTGGGGTTTATGTAATTTATTGGCGATTTTTGAATTTATTTAAGTTTGATAAGAAAGTTATGCTTTGGGTGTATGCGGGGTTTGTTTTTCTTTCTTTTCATACCATACTTTCGGGACTTAATAATAATGATGCCTTGGTTTATTTTTTCATGGTGATGATTTTATATAAGGGATATTTGTGGTATTGTGATGCGAGTTTAGAGAATGCATTTAAGGTTTCGTTGTTTGTGATGCTTGCAGGTATGACAAAGTTTTCTGGCTTGATGATGATGGCATATCTTGGAATGCTTGGCCTTGCTTTGTTAATTGAAAGAAAAAATAAATTTGATGCAAAGTTATGGGTGGAGTTTTTAGTTATTGGGCTTGGTGGTATTATAGGATTTAGTTGGGGGATTTTTCTTTTGATGCATGGGGTAGGACTTGTTCCTCCTCCACAAAGTGCTGATTATCAGTTAATGAGTGAGTATAGTATTTGGCAACGTTTGAGTGATTTTTCAAATATAAATATTTTGTTTGCAGATGTTAGGAATGGCGTTATTGAACCTAATGTTTGGCTTTCTTTGATTAAGACTTCTATATTTGGGGAATGGGTTTGGGAAAATGTAGTATTTTCTTATATTTTATATGTGATAAATATTTTGTTTGCGGTGTTTTTTGTTTATAGCTTTGGTGGAGTATTTAAATATAAGATTGGTAATGATTTTGGATTGAATTTGGCGGTTATTGTTAGTGTTGTTGCGGTATTGATTAGTTGGGCAATGTTTTGGTTTAAGTTTCCTTATTTTTGCTCTACTGAGTTTAGGTATGTTGCGATACTAATGCCATTTGGATTCTTGTGGCTTGCTAATTTTCTTACACAAAAAAAACTACCAAAGTGGGGAAATGTTACTTTGGCAGTTTTGAGTGTTTTGTTTGTTTTTGCAAAAGTTATTGTTTATTTAAGTACCATCTAACAGTTTTTACGATACCTGTTTTAAAGGTTTCGTCAGGTTTATAAGATAGACTGGTTTCAAGCTTTGTTGGGTCTATGGCATAACGTTTGTCATGTCCGGCTCTATCTTTTACAAAGGTAATGAGTTCTTTATATTTTTTGCCATCTGGACGAGGACGCTCGTTATCTAGTATTTCACAAATTGTATGAGTGATGTCTAGATTGGTTAGTTCGTTATGTCCACCAACATTATATGTTTGGCCAAGTACCCCATTGTGATATATGATATCGATTGCTTTGGCATGGTCTGTTACATATAACCAGTCTCTAATGTTTTTGCCGTTGCCATAAATTGGAATAGGGCTTTGGTTTAGGCAATTTCTGATGATGGTTGGAATTAGTTTTTCACCATGTTGTTTTGGACCATAGTTGTTTGAGCAGTTAGAAATTGTGGTATTTAAGCCAAAAGTATGGTGATATGCTCTAACCAAGAAGTCTGAACTTGCTTTAGATGCAGAATATGGTGAGTTTGGAGCATATGGTGTTGTTTCACAGAAGAAACCAGTATCTCCAAGTGTTCCAAATACTTCATCAGTTGAAATGTGATGGAAGCGATAGTCTTTGCACTCAGGTTTTGGTGTAAATGGTGCATCATACCAGTGAGTACGACATGCTTCTAATAGGTTAAATGTACCTAAGATGTTAGTATTTATAAATGCTCTAGGGCCGGAGATAGAATTATCTACATGGCTTTCGGCGGCGAAGTGAATTACTCCGGTAATGGTGTATTTATCAAATAGGCTATTGATAAAGTTTTCATCACAAATATCACCTTTTATGAAAGTGTAGTTGGGATTGTTTTCTACTTCTTTTAAGTTATCTAAATTACCTGCATAGGTTAGTTTATCTAGATTTATGATTTTATAGGTTGGATGTTTTTCCATAAAATAAGGAATGAAGTTGGCTCCAATAAAGCCGGCTCCTCCGGTTACTAAAATTGTTTGAGACATTGTTTTAAGCCTTCCTTCCAATGTGGGATTTCTATGTTAAAACGTTGTTTGATCTTTTTCTTGTTGAGCACACTGTAATGTGGGCGATGTGCAGGGGTTGGATAATCTTTGCTCTCGATAGGGAAGACTTTGCATTTTAGGTTTGATTGGTTCATGATTTCTAATGCAAAATCATACCATGAGCAAACACCTTCGTTTGTGAAATGAAAGATTTCTTTTTCGCCTTGTTTTATCTGTGGTAGTGCGCTAACAATTGCTTTAGCTAAGTCATAGGCATTTGTAGGTGAACCAATTTGGTCAAATACAACATTTAGGCTTTCTCTTTCTGAGCCTAATTTTCGCATTGTTTTTACAAAATTGTTGCCATGAGGTGAGTATAACCACGCAGTTCTTATAACAATTGCAGTGTCGGAATATTTAAGTACGTTTTCTTCACCTTGTCTTTTGGTTTTGCCATATACGGAAAGCGGATTGGTTGGAGTATCTTCTGTATATGGTGTATGAGATGTGCCATCAAAAACATAGTCAGTTGATACGTGTATAACTCTTTTAGCATATTTTGCTAAGTATAGAGGAGCTAGCTCGTTTACTTTTTGAGCAGTATCAAAATCTTCTTCGGCTTTATCTACGGCTGTATAGGCGGCGCAGTTAATAACAAAGTCAAAAGTGTGGTTTGAAAAGTACTCTCTTACAGTAGCCTCGTTTGTTAAATCTAAGTCTTCTTTATCAATGTATATTGCACTATTGCCTAGTAATGATTGTAGGGCAGTGCCTAGTTGGCCGTTGCATCCTGTTACTAAAAACATGGCTCTAAATCCTTTAATTTTGGGTGATTTAAATCTCTTTCAATAATGTTTGCCTTAGTCATATCAATTTTCCAATTAATGTTAAGGTCTGGGTCTGTTACACAAAGACCACCTTCTGCTGATTTATCGTAGAAATTATCGCATTTGTAAGCAAAAATTGCGGTTTCGGATAATACAGAAAAACCATGCGCAAAACCTCTTGGAATTAAAAGTTGCTCACCATTTTCTTCTGTTAGATGTATGGCAACGTGCTGGCCGTATGTTGGAGAGTTACGACGGATATCTACGGCAACATCTAAAACTTCGCCTTTGATTACTCTAACTAGTTTTGCTTGCGCAGATGAGCCTTTTTGAAAGTGAAGCCCTCTTATTGTACCATAAGTTGAAAATGACTGATTGTCTTGAACAAAGTCATAAAATAAGCCATTTTCTTCAAATTCTTTTTTGTTGTAACTTTCAAAAAAGTAGCCACGAGTATCTTTGAACACACGTGGGGTGATGATGTATACACCATCTAGCTTTGTCTTAGTAAAGTTCATGATGCTCCTCGTATACTTTCTTTAAATATTCTTTGTAAGGAATGCCGTCTTTTAGGGAATTTATTAATTGTTTCATTTGAGTTTTATCAATAAATCCTTGGCGGAAGGCAATTTCTTCAATACAAGCTAATTTTAAGCCTTGACGTTGTTCTATGATTTGAACAAATTGTGATGATTCCATTAAGCTATCAGGAGTTCCTGCATCTAGCCATGCATTGCCTTTTTTTAATGGAATTACATTTAGGCGACCTTCTTTTAAGTATGCTTTGTTTAAATCAGTTATTTCTAATTCGCCTCTTTTAGATGGTTTTAGTTTAGAGGCTTTTTTAGCAACATCATTTGGATAGAAATATAAACCTGTTACAGCATAGTTCGATTTTGGTGATTTTGGTTTTTCTTCAATTGAAATAACTTTTTTGTTTTCATCAAATTCTATAACACCAAAGCGCTCTGGATCAGATACATGGTAGCCAAATACTGTTGCAACGTCTTTATGTTCGTTAACAAAGTTGCGATAGTTTTTCATTTGAGATTGAATGTAGAAAATATTGTCACCCAAAATTAAACATACGTTATCATCTTTTATAAAATCTTTTCCTATGATAAAGGCTTCGGCAATACCATTAGGTTTATCTTGAACTTTGTATTCAATACTTAAACCAAATTGATGTCCATTTCCAAATAGGCGTTTAATATTTGGGGTGTCTTCTGGAGTTGAAATGATAAGAATGTCTGATATACCGAAGAGCATTAGCACAGATAGTGGGTAGTATATCATTGGCTTATCATAAACGGGTAGTAACTGTTTTGAAGTGCAAAGAGTTGATGGATATAGTCTTGAGCCTGTTCCACCGGCAAGAATGATACCTTTCATCATTTTATCCTTTCGCATTTAATAATTTTGTTATTTGTGTAAATATTGGGGATTGGGCATACATGTGTTCTAGTTCAAAAGCATAAATGTATGGAGCTTTTGAATTAAAATCACGTGCTTCCACTGATAGTTCGGTATTTTTTTGTAAAAAGTTCTTGTAGTTTTCAGTTTCTTTGATTTTATTTCTTAACAAGCCACTTCTAAGAGAGAACATTTTGTTGTATGAGAATATTACATATATTGTTAATATTACTAATACAGCATAAAATTTTGATGTGTAGATTGATAACCAACTTGCAATGAATAAAATAGCGAGAAATGAAAGTAGTTTAATCAGTAGTGCAATATAACGTTTTCTTATGTTTATTACACATAAGAGAACTAAAGGTGTTATTAAGGTTGAGCATATTAAAATAACCAATAGAGTATGAGATGGATTTATTGAAAGTAATGATGATGCAATAAAGCCACTTATTAACATAGCAAAACTAAAAGCAAGATAAAGTATATTTAATTTTAACTTGTAGATTAGAATTTCTTTGTTTGTGGTTGTTTTTAAATGTAAATATGCTCTTTTAAGTTTTAAGCTTGACTCTTTTGTAGAGGGAAGAGTTGTTGCGGTATCTGGGAAAAGATGTGATAGAAATGTCTTTTCTGTTTTGGTTAGAGAACTTAAATTATCTGTTTTTTTGATAAGAGTTACAATATCGTTATTTTCAGATAATTCTAGTATATTTTTAGAGCAAAGATTTAATATTTCACCTCCAAAGGAGCGATTGTCAAAAATATTTCTATTTAACATACGCCAAATGCTTGGAGATTTTTTTATTGATGCTCTGGTTTTATCTTGGTTTTTATGTATTTGCTTTAGCGATATTTTGTATGAGAAGAAAATTGCAAGTAAAGCTAAGAAAGCAAAAAACTCAGCGCCAAAATCTTGAATAAACCAAAGATATTTTTGAGTAGTACTTGGTGGGAGTAATGTATTTTTATCTAAAGTGATTAAAAGGTGAATATCTTCACCAACACCAAGAGCTTCGGTATCTGCAAAACCAAGAGAGTTTTCATCTAAAGTATTTATGGTTACACGTTTGGAATTTAATCCTTGTTTGGTAGAGGCTACGGCATTTTGGGCAAGGAATGTTTGTCCTTTAGGTAAAATTATAAGAGCATTTGCGGAACCTACAACATTTTTTAGGGTTCTTCCTGTTATGTCCCAATAGAATTCATCATAATTTGAATATGTCCAAAATGTACGATCAATAAAGTATTTAAATTTATATGTATATATACCAGTTGGTAAATCTATTGGAGTTTTAGGTTCTATGTGTAAATGGTTGCCGATTTCTGTTACCTTGTATTGATATGGTGTGTCATTTATGGTTACACTATCTAATGTGAAATCTATGCGACGACGTTTGCCTAAACGAGAATAAGTGTATTTGGGTAAAATTCTAAAAAAACCATTAGGAAAACCTTGATTGTTTGATACAAATACAAATTCTTCTGTTACACTAATTAGACCAATCGGCTCAATTTTTATGGTGGTTAGGAGATAGGCAATATGTTCTTCTGCGGGAGCCATAATTTCTCTGTCTTCTGAGAGCTTAATGGTTACATATGGAAAATCGGGAACAAATTTTTCTGGTTTTTGAGCTTGACGTTCACGAAAAAATACACCTTTTAGTTCAAGGTTTTCATTGAGTGTACCTGTTTGAGAAGCTTTTTCGAGGCTTTGTTCGTAGATTTTTTCATATGCAGATAATGTATTTTGTTCTGCTTTTTGCGTCATCTCATTAGCATCAACAATGTTAGTTGACTTTGGTGAATGTATTTCACTTGGGTCAATATTTGCTATTGTGGTAATTTTTAAGCGTTTTTCTATGTATTTTTCGACAGCTTTTTTATCGTTTAAGTCTGGTATTTCTTTATATAGTTTTTCTAATTGTTTGTTGTAGCTTTTAGTATTAACCGCTTTAGAAGAGGAGGGTGATGAAATACTTTCTATGCCTGAAAAAGCTGGAGTTTGTGAAAAAAATAAAAAAATAGCAACTAAACAAATAAAAAACTTCTTCATATCTTCTCCTTTGGGGTTGCGAGATTAGAGTATTTAGTATATGTGGTTTATATTATGATTTGGTTTTAAACACAAGAATTTAATTTGATTAAGAGGATAACTATGGAAAACAAGAATATTGCGGCGATTATTTTAGGGGCAGGTAAAGGTACAAGAATGAAATCTGACCTTCCAAAAGTTATGATGGAAGTTCATAAAAAGCCTATGATTAAGCATATTATTAATACTTTGGAAGATATGGGGTTAACAGAAATTGTTACTATTATTTCTAAAGATGGTGAGCTTGTAAAAAATGAAGTAAAACCATATAAAACTGCAGTTCAAGAAGAACAATTAGGAACAGGACATGCGGTTAAATGTGCAAAAGATGCTTTAGGCAAATTTGATGGGCCTGTGCTTGTGATTTTTGGCGATACTCCTCTTATAACAAAGAAAACTTTTTTAAATACTGTTAATATGATTGAAAAGGGATTTAGTGTTGTTGTGCTTGGTTTTAGACCGGAAGATCCTGCAAGGTATGGTCGCTTGAAAATGGAGGGTGATGAGCTTAAATCTATTGTAGAATTTAAGGATGCAACAGATGAAGAAAAAAGTATTGGTTTTTGTAATTCTGGATGCATGGGATTTGATGGAAAATATTTGTTTGATATTTTAGATAGAATCGGCAATCAGAATGCAGCTAAAGAGTATTATCTAACTGATGCTGTTGAAGTTGCTAGAAATATGGGGCTTAAGTGTACAGCAATTGAAGGTAACTATAAGGAAGTAGCAAGTGCTAATACTAGAGAAGAATTAGAAATGCTTGAAAAATTTTATGAGGATATAAAAAATTGGTAGAATTTATAAAAAAATACTGGTTTGGTTGTATACTTTCAGTTTTTTCTTTGTTTGTGTTGGGTGTGGTGCTTGTTGTATCTATTGCACCACATAATGATAAAGAAATGAAAGGTTTTTCTGTTTGTACTTATGGTATGGCAAATGAGCTAAGTGTTTATAGTGCAAAAAAAGATATTTTGGGTGTTGTTCAAGCTATTGTTGAAAGCTATGTTTGTTATGTCGGCGTTATGTTTGAGGGGCTTTCTTTGTGGAGTAAAGGAGAGCAAAAAACACCTTGGGAGAATTATTTGTTTGAACAAGTTGATTTTACTGAATTTGAAGATGAAGACGTAGAGCCAATTAGTGAAGATTTATTAAAAGCAAATAAGCTTAATGATGAAGAAGGTAGAGTTTTTGATTTTTCTATTAAGGAGAGTATAGATGAGTAAAAAAATGCCAGTGTGGGATTTAAGTGAATATTATAAAGGGGTTGATGACCCTAATATTGAAAAAGATATAAAAAAATATCAAAAATTGGCTGTTGAGTTTAATAAAAAGTATAAAGGGAATGTTGCAAAGCTTGAAACAAAAGAGTTTTTGGAAGCATTTAAGTGTATGGAAAAATTAAGAAACATTTCTTCTAAGCTTGGTGGTTTTGCTTATCTTAATTCTACAACAGATATGTTAAATGAAAAAGCAACAGCTTTGTATCAAAAGGTTGAAGAATGTATTAGCGAGGCTGCTACAAATTTGGTATTTTGGAGTTTAGAATATAATAAATTAAGTGCAAAAAAGCAAGATGAGCTCATTAAAGCTTTGCCTAAATATGCACCTTATTTGAATAGAGTTAAAAAATATAAAAAATATGAACTTTCTGAAGAAGTTGAGCAAATTTTATTGCAAAAAGATATTACTTCTGGTTCTGCTTGGGTTAGATTTTATGAAGAAAGTATGGCAAGACTTGAATATGAAGTTGATGGTAAAAAATATAATGATGCTGAAATTTCTAAACTTTGTACTTCTAAAGATGAAAAAATAAGGCATAAAGCAGGTAGGGAAGTAAATAGAGTTGTAAAAGAAAATGCTTTTATGATTTCTTATTGCTATAATATGATTATGAAAGACAAAGCAATTGATGATGATAAGAGAGGCTTTAAACTTCCTATGAGCTCCAGGAATCTTGCTGAAGAAGTTAGTGATGAAACTGTTGAGTGTTTAGCAAATACAGTTAGAGATAACTATAAGAATATTGCTTGGAGATTTTATAAAATTAAAGCAAAACTTATGGGAAAAAAGAAAATCCATTATTGGGATAGAAATGCTCCTCTTAATATTGAAGATGATAAAGAATATAAGTGGAAAGATAGTGTTAAGATTGTTTTAGATGCTTATAAGGAGTTTTCTCCTAAACTTTATAATGTGGCAAAAGACTTTTTTGAAAATGACTGGATTGATGTTGCACCTAAAAAAGGAAAGAGAAGTGGTGCATTTTGTTCTTCTCCTCTTGTTGAAGGACATCCTTTCTTGATGCTTAATTATGTTGGGCAAAAAAGAGATGTTTTAACCTTGGCTCATGAATTGGGACATGGTTGCCATCATCAGTTAAGAAGAAAAAATGGTGTGCTTAATGAACGTTCTCGCATGACAACTGAAGAGGTTGCTAGTGTGTTTGGTGAAATGCTTGTTTTTCAATCAATGCTAAAGAAAGCTAAAACAAATGATGAGAAAATATCTCTACTTGTTATGAAGATTAATGATATGATTAATACGGCTATTCGTCAGATCGCTTTTCACTTTTTTGAAAAAAGGGCGCATGATGAGAGAAAACAAGGTGAGGTTTCTGCTGAGAGATTGTCTGAAATTTGGGTAGAAGAGATGAAAGAAAGCTTAGGACCTGATGTTGTAATTGATGATAGTGTTGATTATTTATGGGGTTCTATTGGTCACTTCTTTTTCTTGCCATTTTATGTATATGCATATTCTTTTGCTGATTGTGTGGTAAATTCTTTATATTGGCTTAAAATGCAAGATAAGGTTGATAATTTTGAAGATAAATATTTGGAATTATTATCTAAGACAGCAATTGGTAGCTATGATGATATATTTAAACCATTTGGGTTAAATCCAAAAGATAAAGATTTTTGGCAGGGTGGTTTAAATCTTATCGGATATTATATTGATGAATTAGAAAAACTTATTTAAAAGTTTATTGTTAAATTAAAGCCCCATGAGAATGGGGCTTTATGGTATTATTTTTTTGTTTTTTTAGATGATTTTTTATCAGCTTTTTCTTCTTGCGTGTCTTTATTGGCTTTTTCTTGAGCAGTTGTAGTTCTTGTTTTTATATCTTTACAAAAGTCTTTTATTGCACCTTCAAGTTCGGTTGCATTTTTTTCTACGGCTGTGATATATGCTTCTTTATTTGTTTCGATTTTTTGAGATAGCTTTTTCATTGCTTCTTCTAATTTTTTGGCATTTTCATTTTGATTTTCTTTGGCAGATTTTGCGCCGTAGTCTTCGAGTTTTTTTACTGCTGTATTTGTTAAATCTAACATTTTTTCAGCAATTTTTCCCATTTTTTTACTAAATGACATGATGTATCTCCTTTTGTTTTTTTTGTATTTTAAAATAATTAAATGAAAAAAAAGTTAAAATATAAAACTAATTATTGATAAAGCTTTTAAATGGTTTTTAAGAAATTGTGAGTTAGTTTATTAAATATGTTGTAAGCGTTAAAGTATAAGGTTAATTATAACATTATGATGATGGACTTGTTTTATAATAAAATTGTTAGAAAAATATGGGTAATGCTTTTGTGCTTTGTGTTTAGCACAAATGTTGCTTTAGCAAATAATGTTATTAAAGATATTAGAACAGGACAACAGCCAGATGGTGTTAGACTTGTAATTGATGGTAGTTCAAAGTTTGACTATGATGCATTTTTGTTGGATAACCCTAATAGATTAGTTATTGATGTTAAGAATGCAACTCTTAAAGGTAAACCTAAAATTGCGAAAAATAAATTGGTTAGTGAAGTTAGGTTTGGAGAGCTTAATAATGTAAAAGGTAAGCGAATCGTTTTTGTTCTAAATGGTAATGCGAATATAAAGAAAAAATTTATTTTAGAGCCTAATGCTAATCAAAAAAATTGGAGATTGGTTATTGACCTTAATACCACAAGTAGCGGTATTGTGACAACTTCTACTGCTAATAATAATGGTCCTAGAGTAAAAGCTAAGAAAGTTGTAGTGCTTGACCCTGGTCATGGTGGTAAAGACCCTGGTGCAATTGGTAGATCCTATAGAACATATGAAAAAAATATTACTCTTTCTATGGGGAAAGAATTGAAACGCATGCTTGAGGCTAAAGGGTATAAGGTATATTTGACACGTTCTACTGATATATTTATTCCATTAAGAAGAAGAGTGCAAATTGCAAGAGGACATCATGCTGATTTATTTATTAGTATTCATGCTGATAGTACAGTTAACCGCAAGGCTCAAGGTTTTTCTATTTATACTCTTTCTGAAACTGCATCTGACAAAGAGGCAGAAGCTTTAGCTGAAAGAGAAAATAAAGCTGATATTATTGATGGAATGGATTTCTCTGATAATTCGCCAGAGATTAATGATGTTTTGATTTCACTTTCTCAAAATGATAGTAGAAATAAGTCTTCTAAGTTTGCAACTTATGTTGTTAATGAAGTGAAACGTAATGTGAAGATGGTTAATAATGCGCATAAGTTTGCGGGCTTTGCTGTGCTTAAAGCTCCTGATGTGCCATCTGTTTTGTTGGAATTGGGATATTTATCTAACTATACTGAAGAAAAGCAATTAAGACAACCTTGGTATAGAAAAAGAATAGCTGAGCATATGGTAAAGGCTGTTGATAGATATTTTAAGGATCCGGAAGTTTCTATATAATATGTAGTAGATAAAAAAAGAAGAGGGGGAAAAGTTCCCCCTTTTTTTATTTACGTCTTGATGATGAAGATTTTCTAGTTTCGTCGTTTTTACGGAACTCAAAGAGCTTATCATCTAGTTTGCCATCTGTTACTGTATCATATAAAGATAAAGAAACTTCCATAGATTGTGGGGTTATTACCTTCCATTGTTTTAGCTCAAATGGAGTGTTTGAGAACACTAACGTGAATGGACCTAATTCATCTTTTGAATATTCTAGGCTTACTTTGGTAACTCCTGGGTCTTGATAGAAATCAGTTACTTGAAGTTCTTTACCATCTATATTGACAGTGTTTGCTAAAATCATGGCAGCTGGAATATCTTCATAATCAATGTTGGTAATTTGATCTAGCTCTTTATCATAATATACAATATAGTCGCCATTGCCGACAATTAGGATATCTGACGGAGCATTATATTCCATTCTGATTTTATTGGGTTTTTCTATGTAGATGCGACCTTCAACCTTTTCACCATTGCTTGCAATTTGAATGAAATTTGCACGCATTGTTTTGATTGAGTTAAGATAGTTTTCTACTTTTATGGTATCTTCATCTTTGGTTGCTGAAAAAGAACTTGTGCTATATGAGCAAAGAGCTATAAGCAACGCTGATGTTAATGTTTTTTTGTTTAAGTTAATCATTTTTTCCTCTTAATGTTATGTTTGTAACATAATATTTTTTTTATCACAATCAAGTAGAATAGACGGGGTTATTCACTAATTGTTTGAGGTGTGTCACAAGGTGTTAGGTTGGTTTGAGCAAAAGAAGTAAAGTCTTCTTTAGTAAACTCATGTTTGGAACCATCTTCTTTTAAGCAATATCCAGTTGTACCAACGCCTTTGTCATATGTTAGTTCTGCTTTTATTGTGCCATCTTTTTGGTAGATTGTCCAAAGACCATTGTAACCAGTGTCATCAAAATGAGCAAAAGTTTGAATAGAACCTTCTTCATAGAAATATTTTAATTCACCTGATGTGAAATTTATTTCGAGTTGAGGGTTGCCATTTTGATAATAAACTTTACCGGTGCCAGTTTCTTTCCCCATATTATAGTTCCACTCTTTTAAGATTTTATTTGGGGCAAAGTAGATGATTGAACGGCCATGTAAAAGACCATCTTTAAATTCATCATAAGACAAAAGTGAGCCATCTTCATTGTATTCTTTAATAACACCATTTGGTTTGCCATCTTTGTAGGTGCCTTCTAAGAATAATTTACCATCATTTCGGTATATTTTTAATTCACCATTTTCTTTACCATCTTTATATTCTATATCAGAAATTAGAACTTCTTTATCATAATTTTTGATTCGTCCTGTTATAGGTTTTCCTTTTAGGTCGTAACATATACCAGCATCAAAATCACATTTGATATCTTTGGTTTGGTATACTTTTTCTTGGTTTAAGTAATAAGTTGTTCCTGCTAATGCTACTAGTGCTACAACACTGATTGATGTTACTAAAACTTTTTTCATCTGTACTCTCCTATTGGTATTGAGTGGTATTTTTTGTATGATATGAACTTATAAAAAAATATGCAAGGAAGAAATGAGAAATGTTTAATATTTAGGTATGTGTTGTGGATAGTATATTAAACTTCTGCAAGAAGGCTAAGAATTTGTAAGGCTGACTGCTTTTTATCCATGTTTAAGTTATTAACTTCATTTAAGATTTTAAGGATAGCCTCATAGGCTTCATATAGCTTTGCTTTGTTTTGAGTGTCTGCCATGTTATCTCTGATAAAACGGCAGATTAGTTCGCTAAATAAATCCCAACAGTCTTCATCTGATGCCGCAAAATTTGCAAGCTCTAGTAATAAAGTGCCATCAGATTTTGTGCCTGAATAACATATTTTTTTTATGTCTTCATAAATGCTTAATGCATTATTGCTTGCATAATTTATAGCTCGTCCAATACTACCTTTTGAGATTTTGGCAAGACCTTTAACTGATTGTTCATCAAGGTCTGGAAGGTAGCGTCTTATTAGTGATGCAACATTATCTTCTTTTAGTGGTTGAAGTGCTAGTTTGGCACAACGTGAGCGAATGGTCGGAAGTAGCTTTCCTGGATTGTGTGATAGTAATAATAAAATGCTTTTTAGAGGAGGTTCTTCTAAAATCTTTAAGAGGGCATTTGCACTTGAAGTATTTAGTTCATCTGCACTATCGACAATTACTACTCGCCAATTATTGTTAAAAGATTTTTTGGATAAAAATGATACTACATCTCTTACATCTTCAACCTTGATAACAGATGAACGTTTAAGCGATTGCTTAAGCTCTTCATCAATAGTGTCACCGGAATTTATGGCTTTGATTAGTTTTTTCTTATCTGTTTCGGTGTAGTCTCTTTCTAGAACTTTAAAATCTGGATGAGATTTTTGAACTATTTGACCAAATATGGGATGTGTTGGTGAAATATCAAGAGAGTTATAGGTTTTGTTTTCTTCTGCTGTTAGGAGGAATCTGGCGATTTTGTAAGCAAGGGTTGCTTTACCAATACCTTCAGGGCCGGTTATTAACCAACCATGATGCAGTGAACCTGAATTATATGCAGTTAGAAATAATTTTATAGCCTCATCATGGCCTATGAGATGTGTATTTTTGTTTGGATTTATTATCTCATTTGGCATTCTTATTTACTTTCTGGACGATTGGCAAGTAATTCTGATAGATAGGTTCTAAATTCTTTAAATTTATCAAGCTGAGTTTCTACAACAGCATCAAATGAGCAATCTTCTTTGCAGTGAGTTGGCTTATATGATGGGGCTGTACCTGTAACATAGAAAGATTTTTTCTTGTTTTCAAAATTGTATAGAACTCTTTGATTGTTAGCATAATAAAGGGATATGATGTCATATCCAATGTTTTCATAACAAGTGTTTATATCTTCAAAAGTTTGAGAAAGATATGCGGCATTGTTGTAGAAATTACCTTCTTTTAATACAGATTTTTCTAATTCAAGCTGGTCTGATTTATTTGCCATGCAGTTATGAATCTGTTCTTTTATTTCTTCTATAAGAGGGTCTTTAGGTGCTGATGGCATAGTTTTTATTTCTTGAGTTCTTGGAATAAACCATTCTTTTTGTTCTTGTCTTGAAGATGCGATATTTTCTTTGGAAGGGTAGATGTAAGGTGCTTTTTGATTTTCTTTTTTAGAAACAATTGCAGGTGAAACCTCAATTTCAGTATCTGTTGCTTTAATATGGATTTGATTTACTTTATCTGTTGATAAAACATCTTTTAATAGTTTTTCATCTTCTTGTTTGATTGTATCATATGCGTAAGTATTGGCGCTATTTAAAACTATAGCAAATAAAAACATACTAAAATATAGGTTTGGTTTCTTTAACATATCTTCCCTCTTATAAAATTGTTAAGAAATATAGGGGTATAATAGAAAAGAACTTTATAATTGTCAAAAAGAAATTTTGTAAAGATAAAAGTGGTGTACAATAACTTAATAAAAGCTCTTTACAAAATTATTTGATGTACTAAGCTTTAGGAAAGTTTTTTAATAGGGTAATGAGACTATGAATATTATGAGAATTAAATTGAAAGTATTGGTTTTGGCATTAATTGTGATGCTTAGTGGTTGCGCGCATGAACCAAGGGACTTTCAATATGAAAATTTAAGTGAGGAAGTTGAAGCTATTAAAGCTGATGGGGGATATTATAAAGTTGGTAATCCTTATAAAATATTAGGACAATATTATACTCCAAAAGAGGATTATAGTTATTCTGAAGTTGGTATTGCTTCTTGGTATGGTGATGATTTTCATAATAAACGTACAGCAAATGGTGAAACTTATGATATGAGAGCTATTACTGCGGCTCATAGAACACTTCCTTTGCCATCTATTGTTAAGGTAACTAATTTAGAAAATGGACGTTCTATTGTTGCTAGAGTTAATGATAGAGGTCCTTATGTAAAGAATCGTATTATTGATGTGTCTCAAAAAGGGGCTGAGCTTTTGGGATACCGTAATAAAGGTACGGCAAAAGTTAGAGTTGAGATTTTGGAAAAAGAAAGTAGAGCAATAAAAGAGGCTATGCTTTCTAAAGATAATAAATCTAAGATATTTAATGATGCTATTAAGTATGAGATGAGTGTTGCTGAAAATAAGCCTAAAAGAGCACCTTTGGTTGTTAATGAAGAGGCTAAAGTTGCTTCTAGTGTAAATAGTAATGAGACTAAAGTTGATGAAAAAGGAATGTTCTTTGTTCAGGTTGGTGCTTTTTCTGATTATGCAAAGGCAAAAGAAATGGCAAATAGCATGAAAAGATTTGGTAATGTTTCAATTTTTGAGGCATTTTTGAGTAAAGATGGTGTTTATCGTGTAAGACTTGGTGCATACCATAGTCGTAGCGAAGCTGAGAAAATTTTAGATCGTGTGTTGGATTATGGACATGCGGATGTTTCTATTGTAAAAGGTTAGGAGTAAAACAGATGAAATTAAATAAACTCTTTTTGATGGCTTGTGGAATTTCTTTTATGGCTATTAGTTCTGCTAATGCATTTGAAACAAAAGCAGATAATGCAATTTTGATGGATTTTGATACTGGAGAGTATCTTTTTACAAAAAATCATGAAGAAATGATTGCTCCTGCTTCTATGAGTAAATTGATGACAGTTTATGTGTTGTTATCTAAAATAAATGAGGGTGAAATTTCGCTTGATGATAAATTTTTAGTTAGTGAAAAAGCTTGGCGTAAAGGTGGAGCTGCTAGTGGCGGTTCTACAATGTTTTTGAAAATTGGTCAAGAAGTTAGCGTTGAGGATTTGATTAAAGGTATTGTTATTCAATCTGGTAATGATGCTTGTATTGTGGTGGCTGAAAATATTGCAGGAAGTGAAGAGGAATTTGCAGAACTATTAAATGAGACAGCTGAAAAATTGGGATTAGAAAATGCACATTTTGAAAATGCAACAGGTCTTCCTCATCCCGAACATAAAATCTCTGTTGAAGATTTAGCTAAGCTTGCTCGCCATATTATAAAAGATTTTCCTGATTTTTATCACTTCTTTAAGCAAAAAGAATTTACTTATAATGGAATTAAACAAGGTAATAGAAATCCTTTGTTATACACACTTAAAGGCGCTGATGGATTAAAAACAGGTCATACTTCTGAGGCTGGATATTGCTTAACAGGTTCTGTTGTGAGAGGTGATAGACGTTTAATCCAAGTTGTGGCTGGATTGGAAAGCAATAAAGAACGTTTTGAAGAAACTGAAAGTTTGATGACTTGGGGATTTGCAAATTATGATAATTACAAATTCTTTAATAGAAATCAAATATTAGCAGAAGTTCCTGTTTGGTATGGAGCTACAAAGAATGTTGATGCAGTTGTTGAAAAAGACGTTGTAAAAACTCTAAAGAAAAGCAAACGCAATAAATATACAGCTAAAGTTATTTATAATACTCCTCTAAAAGCGCCAGTTTATAAGGGTGATAAGATTGGTGAAGTGATTATTAGCTATAAAGATAAAGTAGTTGATAAGTATCCATTGGTTGCAAAAGATAGCGTTGCGAAAATGGGGGCATTTAGCAGGTTTGTTGAAAATATAAAATATTTCCTTTTTAGTGCGGAGTAAGTTATGAAGGGAAAATTTATTACCTTTGAAGGTGGTGATGGGGCTGGAAAATCTTTGCAAATGAAAAAGTTTGCGGAGTATTTGGAAGCTAAAGGAATTGAAGTTGTTTTAACTCGTGAGCCAGGCGGAACTGAAGTTGGTAAGGAGATTAGGCGACTTTTGGTTGAAGGTGATAAAGATAAGTTTGATGAAATAACTGAGATTTTACTCTTTTATGCGGATAGACGTATTCATCTTGAAAAACTTATAAAACCGGCTCTTGAAGAAGGCAAGTATGTGCTATCGGACAGATTTAATGATTCTACCATTGCATATCAATTTTATGGGTCTAATAAATTTAGTGATACGAAGATTATGGATATGCTTTATCAAATTGTGGCAGGTGATTTTAAGCCGGATATGACAGTTTTGTTAGATGTTGATGTAAAAATTGGTTTAGAGAGAAGTTTTAAGAAATCTCAAGAGATGGTGAACAAAGAGCTTAGATTTGAATGTGTTGATGTTTCTTTTCATGAAAGATTGCGCAAAGGGTATCTTGATATGGCTAAAAAAGATGAAGAACGCTTTGTTGTAGTTGATGCTAGTAAAAGTATTGATGAAGTATTTAATGAATTGATTGAAAAAACTAAAGAACGTATTTGATTTTAGGCTAAAAATTTTTTTAGTTTTATATTCCAATAGAATGATGTGCTGTTGGAATATTTTTTTAGTATCTAAAGCAAGGTTTTAAAGATATAAAAATGATAAATAATATTGACAAGAAATGGGTTTTATGATAAGAATTTAAGTTAAGAAAGAATTATAAATATATGAGTTAAGAGGGTTTAAGGTTTATGGCTAATGATTTGATTGTACCAGAAGTCTTATTGGTAGATAAATTAGAAGAGATGGATAATAGCTTATCTGTTACTATTTGGAAACAGATGAGGCTTGACGCAGAAGCTCGTGAAGACGAAGAGGGAGGTCATCTACCTTCAGTACAAAACAAAAGAAGAAAAATGTTTTTTGCTGACTTTGTTAATAAGGCCATTAGTATTCCTATGGAGATTACACCTGCTATTTCTGATGAAGCTTATAGACAATTTTATAGATTATATTTGTTTTCTTGCCAGCAAGCTATTCATTATCCAGAAGTTAAGCGCAATCCTTTTATTTTAGGCTTTCATGCATTAAGTGAAATTAAGACAGCTTTAGTGGGGATTATGGTGACATATAGGCTTGTGACACCTTCTGCACCATATAGTTGGTCTAGAGAATTTTTTGAAAATAATATATTTGTTGATAAAGGACCTAAAGGTCAAGCTATAATCAAGTTTTTTAAAGTTCCTTCTGATGCAATTAATGCGGCGATGAATGAAGAAGTGGTTACTGACTGGATGATTTATAAAGCTTTTGATAATAATGGTATTAGGACTTTGATGGATATTAAAAATAATCTTGTTACTATACCAGATTATAAAAGAGGTGGTCCGATTGCGGCTGAATTTTCACGTTTTCAGAGAAAAATGGCAGAAGAACGTTCTAAAAAGGAAATGAGAAAAAGTGAAGCACTTGATTTGGAGTTTCGTAAAACATTGGTGCAATCTGTTGCTGAAAAGACTGCGGAAAAATTGCTTGCATCAGGTCTTAGTGCTAACGATATTTTAGATAAAGCATTTAAGGCAGATATATCACAATTGACTGCTATTTCTGAAAATGAGATTAAAGCTATTGAAAAAAGTTCTGATGATAAGAAAGATAAAATGGGAAGAGCTTGTCATAAAAGACTTTCTAAAAAACAAGATACTGCAGAGGTAGATGGTGTAATTGCGGGATTTTTAGAAGATAATTCTTAAAAATTATGTTTTTAGAGATAGCGAGAGCGCAAATCGTTTAGTCCTGATTTATTTAATATTAGCATTATCCAGTAATTACCAACAGAGATACTTTCTGTTGATGGCCATGGTTTGGCTATTGATAAAAACTCTTTTGCTTTTGTGTCTGGTCTAAATGTGTAAACAAATGAGGTTGTATCTGCATATTCTTCGTTTGTATAGTAATTGAGCATAACGCCGGAGTTCATGCCTGGAACATAGGATACATCAAGTAAATCATCACTTTTTATCATATGTGGCTCGTGATAAAAGCGACTACGAAAAGATGGTGAACCTCCTTGAACGATTATGTAGTGGCCGTATTTGTTAAATGTTGAATTGGAATTTAAGCGCTTTTCTATACGTTTATATAAGTTTAGTTCTGTATCAAAACCTAGTTTCCAAACTTTTTGCGCATCAAATAGGGAGTTTGTGCTAATAAGTATGGTAAAGATGCTAAATAGAATTGATAGATTTTTTAGGTATTTTTTATTTGATTTTAAGCAGATCGCAAAAGTTGCACCATAAACATATAGCAAACCAAAGAAGTCTATTCTTGGTGAAAACTCTGTTTCTTTTAGGGAAGGTGATAAAAATAACGTAACAAGAGCAGAGTAGAAAATAGCAATGTAGGCAAGTGATTTTAATAGTTTTTGATTGGTTTTGCATATGTTATATATGGTATGAATGGTTGCCAATATAACGATTGCAAAAGTAGAGGACTTATAAGAAAAGGTGATGAATGGTAGGGTTGTTAAAAACTGCTTGAACAAGTCTTTAGTTATAAGAATAAACTTTGATGGGTATTGGCTAAAAGGGATTGTTTGTAGGTTATAGTAACTTGAGTTTATATCGCCTGTTTTTATGAAATATTGTAAGATTAATTTATATAAAATAGCAGAGAGTATAAAATTGATAATTGTGTAGCGATAATCTTTGATTAAGGTTTTAAGTGTTGCAGACTTATAAAATAGGTCTAAGAAGATTTTAGTTGTAAGTGCTGTTAAAAACAAATTTATAACAGGGGGATATCCTCCAAGGGCTAAAGTAAATAGCAAAATTGAGGACAAGGTTATTTTTAGGCAAAAAGTTTTTTCTTTTGAAGATAATAGTAACGCTCCAATTATAAAAGTATTCCAACTTAGGCAAGGGATTACTAAAAAGGCAAAGTACATAAATGATAATATATATGGAGTAATGCCGATAAATAGGCTAAAGGTTATGTATGAGGCTTTAGTGTTTGGGATTTGCCAATATTTAGCAAGTAAAGATAGACCTAATGAAAAGCATAGAAATCCAAGGAAATTATTTATAATGGGGTAGATTTCTGAATTACTAAGTAGGTTTACGAGGATAAATTGGGCAAATCTTCCTTCAAATAAGCCTGCATTTAGGGGAATGCCTGATTTTAGATATCTCCAGTCATGGTCGCCAAATAAAAAGTGTGTACCATGGTATAAAAATATGATGTTTAATAAAACAAATGTGGTTATGAAAGAAAGAAAAAATGGGGTATTAGCCTTTTTTATCAGTGAAGATATGTGGCTTTTTAGGTTAAAATTTAAGATTTTTTCTATCATATTTATCATGGTTTTAGGCTAATATTTTGCAAAGGATTAGTCAATAATGGTAGTTAAATATGCACAATTAGTTTTAATGGTTTGAAAATAAAAGATAATTTTTTAAAATAGAAAAGCTTAAAAGTATTGACTTTTGTGACACAATGAGGTATTAATGTTGTTATCGTGGTGGAGTTTGTTCTTTATTGAATGTCATTTTGATAGCGTTTTCTTCGGAAAGCGCTATTTTTTGTTGTAATTTAAGGTGTCTAATTGGGCACCTTTTTTGTTTATGGAGAAAATTTATGAGTATTAAGCCAGAAAAAGTACAATTTAATGGAGGTGAGCTTAGTCCTTGGCTTGAGGGGAGGACTGATATTGCTAAATATGATAAAACTGCAAAATTGTGCAGAAATTTTATTCCTCTTGCAGAAGGGTGTTTGCGTAGGCGAGGAGGAACTAGGTTTGTTAGCTTTACGCTTGATGAACAAGAGGTGATGCTTAAAATTATTGCCAATCCAGTTGATGCAGTGGTGATTATTGATGGGCAGGAAAGAAATAGCATTTGTGTTGCAAGAGGTGATAAAGTTAGTTATGAAGTTAAGGCTGAAGGATATGCTTCTAAATTTGGCGAATGTTATGTAAATGATGATATGGAAATTAAGGTTGATTTAGTTTCTATGGTTGAGATGTGCAAAATCAATATTGTTGCGACACCTTCTGATGCGATAATAAAAATTGAGGGATATGAAAGAAGCTCTGCTGAATTTTATAAAAATTTAGATGTCTTTTATATGGTCTATAAAGATGGGTATGTTATGCAATCTGCAACAGTTAAGCTTACAGAAGATATGACTATTTATGTAGATCTGGTTGAAGATGAGGTTGAAGAAAATGAACCTATTTATGAAGATTGGGGCGCTCCTGTTGGTTTTGTTAATTGTACTGCTTTAGGTAGTATTGAGAAGCAAAGAAAATGTATTTTGCTTAAATTTGAAAAAGGATATTTGCCAATTGTTTTTGATGCTGAGTTGGTGGTGCCTGAGGAAATTAATAGGTATATTTTTATTTATGATACATATGATGGGTATAATGGCGTTGCGAAAGTAAACGGAGAGTATCAATTATGTATTGTATCTCGTGGAGCAAATGCTCTTTATTATAGAGATAAGGAGCAAAATTTGGTTTGGGCTATTGATAGCGGAACTCAAAAAGCTGTTGGTTGGCAAACAGATGAAAATGGTAAATATGCTTTATTTTATGAATTGTATGATGGAAGTTTATCAGGAAATGTCTTTAAGATATATTATAAGGGTGAGCTAGTTTGGACAATAGAAGGGAGAGATTAATTATGGGATATAAGAGAAGTTTTTTAGTGCCATTTAAGTATAGTCATAAAGTAGCTTATGTGGTGGAATTTAGTCATAAAAAAATAAGATTGTTTGCAAAAAATCAGATTGTAACTGAAGGGGGTGTTGAAGTTTTATCAGATGATGAAAATTTATTAGCTAATCAATATCCTGAACTTGTAATTGATAGTCCATATGGATATGAAGATTTATGGAATGATGATGAAAAATGTTTTGGATTGCAAACTATACAACATTCTGATGTGCTTTATATTTTTAATGAAAATCATCCAATAACAATGCTTAAAAGATATTCAAATATTGATTGGCGATTAGAAGAACTTGAGATAAAAAATGGTCCTTTTTTAGCGATGAATACTAGTGATTGTATGATTAGTAGTGATGCTTTTGAGGGTGATGTTAATTTGAGCGCATCTGAAGATTTATTTACAACAAATGATGAGGGACGACTTCTTAGGCTTCGTAACTATGATGACGATACAAATTGTTGGGTAAGCGGAAAAGAATATGAGATTGGAGAGATTTGTTTTTCGGATAATAAATATTATGTTTCAGTTAATGAGGCAACAAGTGGTGCTATTAAGCCAGTTCATAGTATTGGGGTTAAATCTGATGGTGGTGTTAGATGGAAGTTTATTCACGATGGAATAGGGCTTGTAAAAATTATTGAGTTTGTGGATAGCAAGAATGTTAAAGCAAAGGTTATTACAAGACTTCCTGATAGTATTGAAAAAGGAACGAAATATTGGGAATTAGGAATGCTTTATAAAGGAGTTAAGCACCCTATATCGGGTGCTTTTTTTAGGAACAGATTTTGTTTTCTTTTAAATACTGAAACAGGGCCTAATGTTTGTTTGTCTATGTCTGGTGATTATAATAATTTTTCGGATCTTGATGTTGGGGAGGCAACGGCTGAAACAGCGATTACGGTTCCTGTTCTTAATAATGAATTTAATGAAGGAAAATGGCTTTATGCAAAAGATGTTTTGTTTGTTGGTACGGGTGCTAGTGAATTTTATATTGATTCTATGACGCCTTCGGCGGCGATGGCATCGGATAATGTAAAAATATCGCAAATATCTCATGTGGGAAGTAAAGCTATTATGCCAGTTTGTGTTGGTAAGCATGTGTTTTTTTCTGACAGATACGGGCTTTCTTTGAGAGATTTAATGTATGATTATTATAACGAGGGCTATGATCAAACAGATATTTCTATATTTGGAAAACATTTGTTTGCTTCGAGATTGGTTGCGATGAGTTATCAAGAAGTTCCAGATAAGATATTATGGTGTTTAATGAATGATGGGCAATTAATTGGTATGACGTTTTCTAGTGAGCAGGAGGTTGTTGCTTTTTCTAGGCATGATTTTGGTGGTAAAGTTGAAAGTATGGCAATAGTTCCAAATTTAGATGATTGTCATGATGATATTTGGATTGAGGTAAAGCGAAATATTTGTTCTAAAAATATTAGAACAATTGAAAAAATGGAGCACGGATTTCCGCAGTTTTTGCCTGATAGTGTTTATGGAGCAGAAAATATTGATGAGCGTTTAAGTTTGGAAGGAGAGTATATAAAACACCAAGCACTTTATCTTGACGGGGCAGTGATTTTTGATAGGAAAGTTGGGGACGATACTGATGTTATAAATGGCTTAGAGCATTTGGAAGGTGAAAAGGTTAAAATTTTTGCTGACGGGGCTATTTGTGATGAACAAGTTGTTATTGATGGAAAGGTAAAAATTTCTAAAAACAATGCACATGTTGTTGTTGGACTTCCTATTAAAAGCCAATTTATTCCGCAATATGTTTTTATAGGCAATGAAATGGGAAGTGGAATAGGGCAAAGACAGAAAATAAACCATGTATTGCTAGTTTTATATATGTCTGGCGGTGGCAAGATTGGTCAAAATGAAAAAATGTTGCAAGATATTTATTATCGAAATGTAGATGAGATTATGAATAAATCTCAGGAATTATTTTCAGGACATAAAGAAATTTTATTTAATGGAATGACGAATATTAATGAAAAAGGGGCGCAAATTTTAATAGAAAATGATAGCCCTTTGCCTATGAATATATTGGCGATTATTCCATATATGGATGTTAATTAATTTTATGAAAGGAGGACTTAATGACTAAGGGAAAAGTTAATGCGTTAATTTTATTAAATAGTGGTGGCTCTGGCGGTGGAGATAAAATATTTGTTGAGAACTCTACTGGTAGTGATATAAACAGTGGTGATAAAGTTTTAGTTACTGCAGGTGTTAGTCCGAAAGTATTGGGTAGTGGATTTAATATAGCTAATAATACTAGTGATTTTCAAGATTGGGGATGTTGTTTTTCTGATAATGACAATGCTTTTATACTTTATAATAATATTTGGACTAAATATACCTATCTTAATAATAAATGGACTTCAACAAATGTTAATAATTGGACTAAACCAAATAATGGTGGATTTGTTTTCTTTCCTAATGGAACAATACATTTAAGTGCAAGTTATTCAGATTATAAAAGATGTTTCTTATATAGTAGTATGACAACTCCGATTCCTTCTAAACATCTTTATTTAGGGAGATATAAAGGAAAAGATTATGTTATTTATAGAGACTCTCACCAAGTTTATGATTATGACTTTATAAACAATACAGTTGGTACTACAATTTTAACTAAATTTACTGGTTCTTATTGTGGTTTATGTTATTTAGATGAAGAAACTGGAGAAGGTTTTTCTATATCAAATAATCAAATAATAACATTCTTTTATATTGATGACAATGGTGCATTTCAAGTTAATAATGAGATAACATTAAATGTTGTAAGTGATTTTAGATTAACAACTTTTACTGGAACTAGAGTTGGTGATTATATGTTCTTTGCAACTAATTATAGTAACAAGTATGCATCAAATGGGACTGCAAATAGTGCAGAAAAAAGCTCGTTAATTGTCTATAAAATTGTAGATAATGGAGATGGTAAAAAAAGTTTAATGTTTGTTGAAGATGAGTTTAAATTATTTCAATTAGAAGATTGTTTAGTGCAATTTGATATGAGAAATGATATACTTACAGTCGGTACTCGTGATAATGTGTATGCTTATAAGTTTAATAGAAATAGAATGGTTTTTGAAGAATTGCTATATACTTTTAGACTTATTGATAATACTAATCAAAACTATTGTTATCGTTTGGCATTTTCTCCTGATATGAGTAAAGCAATTATAACACTTAGACATACTCGTAGTACAATGGATGTTAGTCTTTTTATATTAGGAAAAGCAGGATGGGAAATTGTAAGTAATCAACACTTTAATTATAACTCATCTAATTCATTTACAGGTATTGCAACTGGTAATGTAGATGATTTAGGTCGATATGAAGTTGAGATGACGTTGCCAGAGAAACTTGATTTGAAAGTTGTAACAGATGTTAATGTCACAGAAGATGAGATTATTTTTGAGGGAGTATTGTAATGACAATATTTAATAAGAAAGTTGTTAAGGGTTTACCAGTGGGAATTAAAGTTCGTAAACCTCGTTACTATTATCAAGATATTATAGAAAAATTTAATGAAAGTACTGAAAAAGGCATTAGTTTAACAAAGTTTGAAGGGCTTGAGTATGATTTTGCTGGTGGGTTAATAAGTTTTAAGGGTAAAAAGCTTTGGAATGGCACAACTTCTTCTGATTTTGAAGGTTTTTTAATTCCTAATGATGGTGAAGAATATTTTGTGAAAAAAGATGAAACAAGTTTTGTTACAGTTAGAGGTTGTTTAGCTGAAAATGTAACAATATCACCTTATATTAGTACGACATTGTCTGCTTTTGTTAAAGATAATGAGATTTTATTAGATAATAAAGATATTGATAAAGAAGGATATACTTGGGCAGGGCAATACTCTTTGCCTTCGTTTACTTATAAACCTCTTTATAAACCAGATTTCAATATGGTTGGCAATGTAACAATGAATGCTGATGGTAGTTATTCTGGTTTTAGTGGAAGTAATTATATATCTTTTGATAAATCTTTTGAAGTTGGTAGCAATACTTGGGAAGTGGTTGCTAAATTTACAACAACAGATAGTTTTCCAAATTTGCAAGGTATATATCATTTTCATAATGATTTAACTAGTAATGGTAGATATGGTTTGATTATACGTATGCAAGGAAGCAAATTTAATCTTACTTTAGCTTCTGGATATTCTTGGATGCTTAATACAACAGGAACATACACGATACAACCGAATACAACTTATTGGGTGAAAGCTAGTTTTGATGGTTCAAAATATGTGTTAAGCTATTCTCTTGATGGCGAAACTTACATTGATGATATTGTATATAATTCAACAAGTCTTTTACTTAGCGGTTTAGATATTATGGTTGCTGGAGCTTGGTATAGCGGAAGTTCTTATATCGAGCCACTTTTAGGCAAATTATATTTAGGCGATTGTTATTGGAAAATAGGTGATGAAGTATATAGTCCAATGAAAGTAGTTGACAAGAATCCATCCTATTTTCCTGATAATGAAATAGTGTAAATGGTGGGGCTTTATGCTCCACTTTTTTTAGGAGGGAGTTTTGAGAAAATATGTATCTAAAAAGGAGTGTGCTATAAATCAGATTTTGGATATGATAAGAATAGGAAAATCTCTTTATATGGCATGTTTAGAAGTTAATCTTTCAACAAAGGAATTTTATGATGTTTTGGCAAAAAATGAAATATTTAAAGAGAAGTATTTGCTTGCGCTTTCTGATTATGCTGATAAGTGTACGGATGATATTCGCCAGATTGTGGAAGAGTTAAAAAAAGGTGAAATTGATAATTCTACGGCAAAGCTTTTAATTGAAACGATGAAGTGGCTTATTAGTAAATCTAATAGTGATCTTGGTGAGATTAATCTTAATGACGATAATGCTAGTGATGTTAAAGAGATAATGGTTAAATTTATTTGATTTGGTGAAAAATTATGAAAGTTGAATTACCTAGAGCATTTCAGGATTTATTGACAAGTAATGCTAGATATAAAATGTATTATGGAGGAAGAGCAGGAGGAAAATCTTTTGCTTTTGCGGATGCATTATTGATAAAGGCGACAAGTAAAAAAATGTTGATTGCTTGTGTTAGAGAAGTGCAAAATTCTATTAAAGATTCTGTTTATAAGCTAATTGTTGATAGGATTAATTTTTATGGACTAAGTGAGTATAAAATCTATGAAGATAAAATTGTAAACTTAAAGAATAAGTCAAAATTTATTTTCAAAGGTATGCTTGAACATAATGCATCTAATATAAAATCTTTGGAAGGGGTGGATATTTGTTGGTGCGAAGAAGCTCAAAAAATATCGCTTAGAGCATGGGAAGTTTTAGACCCTACAATTAGAAAAAATGGAGCGGAAATTTGGTTATCACTTAATAGAGAGGAAGAAAATGACCCTGTTTGGAAAGCTTTAGCTTTAAAGCCGGATAATGATGTTATATTAAAAAAAGTAAATTATTATGATAATCCTTATTGTCCTCTTAATATGAAAAAGCTTGCATTGAAAATGAAGAATGAAAATTATGAAGAGTATCTTCATGTGTGGGAAGGTGAGCCAAGAAGACTTGCTGGTAATCATCTTATTGGTAGAGAAGATGTTTATAAGGCTATGGATAGAAAAGCTGATAATATAAATAATTATGTACCTCTTGTGATAGGGGTTGATGTAGCTCGTTTTGGTGATGATAAAACAGCTATTTGTTTTAGAAGGGGACGTGTGGTTGAGAATTTTTTAAGTTTTGAAAAACTTGATGTTGTACAAGTTGCTCATCAGGTGTCGGGGATTATTGCAGAGTATCATCCAAGTAGGGTGTGTATTGACGTTGGTGGATGTGGAGCGGGGGTGTATGATGTATTGATTAATAATGGGTTTATTAATGAAGTTGTTGCGGTTAATTTTGGTGAAAAGGCTGAAAATCCTGAAAGATATGTTAATCGTAGAGCTGAGATGTGGGATAGGATTAGGGAATGGTTGCAATCTAGTGTTGGGGTTAAATTACCCAAAGTTGAGGGAATTGTTGAAGATTTAACAGCGCCGTTAAAGATGTATGATGCTATTGGTCGATTACAACTTGAGGCAAAGTCTGAAATAAAAAAACGTATAGGGCATTCTACAGATATTGGTGATGCCTTGGCGTTGACTTTTGCTATTAAAAATGTTGAATTTTTGGCAAGGACATTAAATAAGAAAGAGAGTTTTGTTGACGATAATGTTTATTGGTAATTATTTAAAATTTTAATATGGAGAGCTTGCTCTCCTTTTTTTATTTATGGAGGTATTTATGAAAGAAATTTTGAAAAAGAAAACTGAAAAGAAATCTAAAATTACAGCAGAAGTTGTATTAAAAAAACTTGAAGCGATGAAAAAAGAGCGCAAAGAGTGGGAGCCTATGTGGAATAAGGCGGCTGAAATGTGTGCTATAAATTCTAATCTTTTTAGTAAAGATGAAAAAGGACGTCATAAGCAAAATGTTTTTGATAGCACTGCTCGTAATGCGCTTACTTGTTTTGCTGCTAGTATGAAATCTGTGATTGTCCCAACAACATCTAGGTGGCATAGACTTAAAGCTGTTGATCCTAAATTAGATGATAATGAAGAGGTTAAGAAATATCTTGAGCGTGCAACGGATTTACTTTTTAGATGCAGGTATTCGGCAAAATCTAATTTTGCTAGTGAAAGTGATTTATTGTTTAATCAGCTTGGTGTGTATGGGCATGCGCTTTGGATGGTTGATGATGATATTGGCAATGGTATTGTATATAAAACAATTCCTGTTAATGAAGCATATATTAAACGTAATGATAAAGGATGTTTGGATACTGTTATTAGGGAATATGAACTTAGTGCACAAGATGCTTTTGAAAAATTTGGTGATAAAGTATCTAACGAAATTAAAAGAGCTTTAAGTGATACTCCTCAGCGTATGTTTAAATTTATTCATGCTGTTTTTGAAAAAGAAAACTATGATATAGGCAAAAAAGATAAAGGTGGTATGAAATATGCTAGTGTTCATTTAGAGGTTTTAGGAAAAAGAATTGTCCAAGAAAGTGGATATAGATCTAATCCATATATGGCGCCTAGATTTTTGGGTATTGCGGGAAGTTCATATGGAGATAGTCCAGCGCTACAAGCATTTTATGATATGCTAACAGCAAATGAAATGGCGAAAACAATTTTACGTACAGGACAATTACAGGCTAATCCTCCAATTTTAACAAATATGGGATTAATTGATACTAATAAATTAGGTAGTGCAGGGGCGGTGATTAGAGGCGGACTTGATAACCAAGGTAAACCTCAGGCGGTTTCGATGCAGTATGGAAATAATCTTGCTATTACGGTTGAAATGCAACGAGAGGTTAGAGCTTCTATTGAAAGAGCATTTTTGGTACCATTGTTTCAATCTTTAACACAATCAAAGCAAATGACAGCAACAGAAGTTGAGAAAAGAGAGATGGAAAAATCTATGCTTTTGGCTCCGATGGCTGAAAGAATTGCATCTGAGTGGTTGACTGGAAATATTGAGAGAGAATTAGATATTTTAACAAATTATGGTATGTTAGAAGGGGTTCCTGATGAATTGATGTATGAAGGGTCTATTGCAATTGAATTTGAAAGTCCATCAGTTAGAATGCAAGATGCAAATTCTATAATGGGATTATATAAAACAGTTGAGGCTGCGATTACATTATCTCAAACAAATCCACAGGTGCTTGATATTTTTGATATGGAAAATGCTTTGCGCAAAATTGCAGATTATCATGGTGTTGAAAGTGATATTGTTAGAACAAAAGATGATGTTATGATGTTGAAATATAGGTCTTCTATTGAAAATGCTCAGGCATTAATGGGAGTTGCATCTAATCCGTTATTGGGTGCGATGAAGGGGTTAAAATAAGTGTTTTAATATAAAGCTTACATTAATGTAAGCTTTTTTTTATGGAGAAAAGATATGACTTTTAATTTATTGGACTTGGTTGGTGAGAGTAAAATTGCTACAAAAAGAGAAAATAAGAAAAAACTTCATAAACTTTTGGATAAGTATGGAAGTGTGGAAGAGATTGAGCAAAGTGGAGATTTGAGAGATAATTTTGAGCTTGATTTTGCAAGAATTGATGGTGCTTTAGATGAAGTGTTGGAAGAAAGGAGATTGGGGTATAGAGCGCCACAATCTTCTAGTGATGATGAAATAAAAACAAATGTGAAGAAATCAAATTCTTTACTTCCGGATGATGAGGATTTTTCTTTGGAGGGATTAAAGCTTTCTGATGAGCAAAGGAGGGCAATTGATAGGCTTGATATGAATACTCAGCTTACTGTTATTCGAGCTTTAAGAGAACAACAAGGTGTTGAGAAACCAAAGCCTAAGAGGGAAAATTCAGAGAAAAGCGAGCATGATGTTTTAAGAGAAAAGGTTGATAAGGCAAATCGGGAGATAAAAGTTGCTGATAATGAACATGAAAGAACAAAGAGTGATGTGAGAGTGGAGAAAGGTGAGGAAAGTAATAATGAAAAAGAAGATAATAATGATAAAAAAATGAAAAAGGCGTTAGCTGATTTAAATGTAAGAAGGAATGGTGGGGTTAGTTTTCATGATATTTATCATGCGAAATATAATAATGGAAAATTAGTTCAAAATGCAACTGAACGAGTGGAAGGAGGATATGTTAATTATAAAAAAGATGTGGGTGGGCCAACCAATATGGGGGTTACTCAAAATACTTTAGATGCTTATAAATATGTATATAAATCTTCTTATAAAAGTGATGTAAGTATGCCAGATAATGTCAAAGATTTAACAAAAAATCAAGCAATGGTTATATTAAATGAAATGTTTTTTAGGCCTTATAATATTAATTATATTCCTGATGAAAAATTAGCAAGAATAACGTTTGATTCTTGTGTGTTAGCAGGACCTAAAATGAATAAATTTTTTACGGAGGAAATTTTAAGAGTAACAGAAAAAAAGTTATATGAGGTTATTGATGATAAAAATGACGAAAACAATCAAGAGAAAATAAATACAGTAATACCTTTAGATATAGCTAGAATAACATCAAGTTTATCAGAGAAACAAAAAACTGAAATAGCTGATAATTTATTGAAAGCAAGAATGAGGCATCATTTTAACTTTATAATAAAGAAACACGATCAAATAAATAATTTAGAGGGATGGTATGAAAGGGCTCGAAGCTTATTTTCTGACGGAAAAGTTTTTGATGAGTTATTTCTTAAAAAAAGAAACGATTTTTTAACTAAATATGAAGATTATTTAGATAGAATACCTTATCAAAGACATCAAAAACGTAAAAAGGGATTATTAAAATGATGAAAAAGTTTTTTCTATTGTTTATTTGTTGTGTTATGGGAACTCATTGTTTCGCAGATGAGTTAGGTTGTGATAATATAACAAATGAAGAAATGGAAAAAGCAAAATCTGTACTGAAAGAAGCGCAAGAAATTGTGCTTCTTTCTTATCCTAAAGCTAAAATTGTAAAATTTGAGGATATTATATTTAATGAAAAATTTTTAGAAAATGATGAATATCGTAAATTTATAATAGAAGATAAGGAATATGGAGCAAATTATTTGTTTGTGAGATTAGCAGAGAATACAAAGTATTTAAATTTGGGATTGTTTATTGGTTGTGAATTTATGTCTTCTTTTGATGTAATGGATATCGGAGAGGATAGAGTAGTAGAAGCGAAACATTCTGTTAAAACTGCAGAAGAAAAACTCAACCAATGTGATATAAAAAGATTTAGCGCGGATGAAAAAATAAATGAATATGATGATTTAGTTAACTCTATTGAGAAAAAAACTGAATGTTATAAAAGTGCTTTATTTGAATTTTTTGATGCTGTTCATCCGTCAAATTCTTATGATTATAAAAAGTCGTTTGATGATATGATTGAAAAATATAGGATTGTTAGAAAAAATATGTATTATATTCAAGATGATTATATGCCTCCTATTAGTGTAGGGACGTCAATAGCTGCAGATGTAAAAGAATTTGTTAAGAAAGAAGTAAAAGATTATTTTGATGAATATCATAATTAAGTAATTATAATTTAAATTGGCCGAAACTTAGAGAGGGGATAAGGACTAAAAATTTATCTCTTATTGCTGATAATGTTAGTAGAAAGGATGTATCAGCAGAAAGAAATAAATGGGCAAGAGATAAAATACTTTCTATTAAAGAAAAGTGGTAAGATGATTAAAATTGCATGCACCTTATTTATTTGATGAGGTGCGTGCAAGTTATTTTTGTGCAGAAGAAATTGTTAGTTTGGGAATTAGAATTTCTTGCTGTTCTTTAGTGAATGGGCTTTCTTTGTTGTGTTGGTAAGTTGCTATTCCTCCAGATATATTAAAGCTTTGGGTTGACCTATAAGGTGCTTTTCCTAGCATATAGTCTATGGCTAGATTATTTTTATCGTCTTTTATTGATATGTCTGCGTTATTTTCTATCAAATATTTAGCAACTTCAAATTGTCCTTCTTGAAGAGCATACATTAAAGGGGTTCGTTTACCATTATATATACACTCATATGCATTTTCGCTCCAACAATTTCCTTCATTAGTTTGTTTGTTTATGTTAGCTTTGTTTTCTAGTAATAATTTTACACTTTCTAGATAGCCATATTGTGAAGCAACCATTAAAGGTGTTTTGCCAAACCAATTAGGATAATCAATATCAAAGCTTTCTTCTTTTTGTCCTAAAGAGATGAGTTTTTGAAGATTTTTAGGATGGGCGATACTTAAGTGTAGATATTGGTGGTAATTATTCAAATCTTTATGCATGGTTTGTATTGTTTCAAAATCTTGTCCAGTTAAAAGCATATAATTTAAGTTATCTTTTGATATTATATCCCAATCTTCCATGGAGGGGATCTTTAATGTGTATAGAGCTGTGTTGTATGCTTTTTCAAAGGATACATTAAAGTTTTTGATATAATGTTGTGTTAATTCTTCTAAAGCTTTTTGGTAGCCTATACCATAATTTAAAACTTCATTGTATTTTTTGAAGTTATAATATGACAAAGTAGACCAATCGGTATATGGAAAATCTTTCCAATCTTTTTGTTTTGGGTGGTCAAATTTGGGATAATACCAGTCTATTAAATCTTTATATGTAGAACGAGCATAATAAAAAAATCTGATACTTCCATCGGAATAAGGAAGATTTTCATAAAAAAGCATACTTGAATATTTTTCTAAGTCTTTGGGATATTGGTATTGTGGGTAAAGAGGGCAATCTGAAGTTATAAATGATTGAGAGCCATGTCCGCCAAAAGCTTCATCAAAATATGCAACTTTATTATATTTTTGTGCTATTTTACATGGAATGATGATATCAATATCTTCATTAGACATCCAATATGGTATGATATCTAATAGGCATTTTGTGTCTTTGTAACATTGTTCATAATTACCTTTGGTTATATAATTATATTCTTCTGAACGCCATGATGATTGGAACTTTTTTTGTTTGAAATATTCTTGAATTTCTTGATGAGCAAATTGAATTAAATTGTTGTAGGTTTTTGTTTTTATTTTATTGGGTTTGTAGGTGTGATATAAAATCATTAGTTGAAAAGCGTCGCTTAATGTTTTATTTTCTTTATGCTCAAGATATTTTATGGCACGAGGATAGTCATAAAAAACGGCTAATTGAGGAACAAATTCTTTATTGACTGCGTACCAGTTATATGGACTTTGTTCAAAAGTTTCTTTTAGATTGGCAATTTTATATTTTGTATTAAATGGGCTGTTTATAATGGCTTCTATAGTTGTATCAAAAGCGGGTAATTCTTTATTCCAAATCTTTTTTTCTTTTACTTGTTTGATTACAGATTGATAATCTTGGTATAAATTATGTTTAGTTAAAAATTTGTCTTTAGAAATAGGACGAGTATAGACAATGGCAGATGTTGATGCTAAAATGATTAGTGTAACGAAAAATAAAAATTGTTTTTTCATTTTAGTACTCTCCTTTGTTAATTCCGTAAATATCTTGATATAAAAGGACGTCGTATAGAATTCTTTCGTATTGACGTCCTACTACATTAAAATTAACTCTTTGACCTATTAATCCTGTATCTATCTAAAAACTTTTTCATTTGAGGCTCCTTATAGTGATTAGGTTATGATATGAGTTTTAGGGGAAAAGTCAATAGGAAAGAGATGAGGGATGGAAAGAAAAGAGGTTATCCACGTTTTTGGGATGCAGTTGCTAACAGAGATTTAACATCTATGATAAAAGAATGTGCTAGAGATGGATTGCCTAAACGTAATAAAGCAATTCAAGATATGTTAAGAAAACTTAAAAATGTAAGATATTAAAAAATATATATTATGTTTTTTTATATAGTTAAATAGACTTAAGAATAAGGATGATTTTGTAATCATCCTTATTCTAAAAGATCTACGTATAGGGTGAATTTAGCAAAAAACTTCTCACTAGTATCATCAGCATGTATGGTTTCTTTTATTCTTTGTTCGTTTTCATTATAAAGATAGGGACTCACATCTGTTGAAAGTTCATATTTTATAATTTTTGTTTGAAGTTCGGTTTCTCCAGAATATAATATTTCACATTTTAGTTTGATGTAGTTCTGTTCATTTTCTAATAAAATACAGTTTCCTGTTGTTATATATCCGTTATAATCGCTTCTATAAGATGTAGGGGTGATTTGTGTTTCGCCTACCATTTTTGATATTGGGTGCATTGTTTTATAAAAAATAGGGTTTACAAATTTGTCTTTTTTTAAGGTTGTGCAAGATGCAACAAGAATGGCAAGTATTACGATAACTTTTTTCATTTTTTGAGCTCCTTTGGGATGTATAGATACAAGATAGGGGGAATAAGATAAAAGTCAATAAGAAAGTAAGGCAAAAAATAAGAGAGAGTTTTTTGCAAGAAAGGGGAGATAAGAAAAATTGTGAGATAAAAGTGGCAGAGAATGAATATAGTGGAATGAAGAGCGATGCGAAGGTATGTATACAATTAAAAAGTGCTAGTTTTTAGGCTAGCACTTTGTTTTTTTATTCAGCTTTATCAAATGATGATTTGATATTTTCGTTTGCATGCTGTGGTTGAGTTTGTGCAAACAATTCTGTTAAACCTTGAATTGGAACATAAGCCATTTCTGGACGTTCTGCAACTTCATATTTTACTTCATAAAGATTTTTACGTAAAATTTCTAGACTTAACCAAGGATCTGAAACTTTATGCTCTCCAAGGAAAGTTGATGTTGCTTCTTTGATTAATGGTTTTATAGCCTTTTGTCCCCAAGATTTACGAGCACTTACGGCTTCTGGAGTTGTTGCTTTTTTAGCGAAGTCTTCTACAGCAACTGCTCCAAGGTATCCTTTTATTGAACGATACATGCCAGCGATATCTCTGATAGAAATATATTTTTGTTTACGTTCTTTAATTGGAAGTCCTGGTTCGCCACCAAAATCGATAACTTTTATGTCGTTTTCAGGGGTTACCATAACTTGTCCTAAGTGATAATCCCCGTGAACACGATTGATTGTGCCTTTATCTTCTAGAGATTTTATCTTTTCTAATTTAGGATTTACAAAATTAGATGTTAATTCATCCCAATTATTTAACATATTTTCAGTAGTTCTTCTTATATCTAAAGGAAGCTTGTTGAGATTTTCTTCAATTGTGTTTTTAGTTTGATTTAAAAGCACTGATAAATTGAATTCATAGTTGCGGATAAATGTTGTATCAACAGCTTCTGGTGAAAAACTAGGGTTTTCATCTGGTCTTGATAAAACTTCCCCCATTTCTGAGGTGCGTTTATGAAGAGTTGAGATTAAAGACATTATCTCAGGATTGTTTTGTGGTGTTAAATCTTTTTGAGATAAATAGTTTTGCTCTAATTTGTTTTGTATGAGCGATTGAAGATAATTCCACATATCGCCTTTGTTGGTTACAAATTCTTGAACAATTCCACCAGCTGATTGTCTGCCATCTTGAGTGCGCCATACTAAGCCACCAAATGATTTAGGCATAAATGTTGCATTTTCTCTCATGAGTTTTTCGTTTACTTCTAATTCTGAATTTATTTCAGGCATGAAGTCTAACATACGTTCAAGCTTGAATGCTAGTTTGCCATTACCAATTTTTAGGGTGGTATTGCTTTGTTCTACTCCGAGAGCTTTGGATTCTTCGGTAGCCAACTCTTCAAACATATTGGTAGCGCCAAATGTTGTATTTTCAAGGATTAATCCATTTGGAAATACAATTTGTCCATTGTTTTGGTTTAAGAATTTGCTAAATGATTGCCAAAAGTCTGGCTCAATAAGAGCATCTGTATAGAATTTGCCATTATCTTCAATGAAAGAAATGTTTTCAGATGGGGCTGTTTCTTTGATGGCAAGAGGCATTGAGAAAAATTTATTTGCTCTATCATCATGAAACTTAACAGTGCCAACAACAAATGCTTTTTTATTGTCATCAAAGGGTAGGGCTGTTAATTCTAAACGGGATACTTGACTTTTTTCGATTTCTTCTTTGAAATCACACCAACGACATTGGTGTACATATTGAATGATTTTTTTAGTATTCATTGTTTTTTCCTAGATTTTTGTTTTTCTTATAATTGGTGTATATAATACTAAAAAATACTTGTCAAAGGTTCTTTTTATTTTTATGGTAAAAAAAAATGGAGATAAGTATGGATATTTTAACTAATTTGGCTGAAAAGGCTGGTATTTCTTCTTCTTATATTGATAAGGTGGGAAATAAACATGAAACAACTGATGATGTTCGTAAATTTTTCTTAAAATCTATGGGGTATAATACGTATACCAGTGCAGAGATTGAAGAATCCTTAGAAAATGTGTCTAAAAAAGGTATTATTGATGATGTAGTTGCCTTTTATGATGATGAAAAGATTGAGATTACTATTGATAGTGATGGAAGTTTTGATGTTGATGTAATTGATGAGGAAAATAAGGTTGTTAAAAATCTTAAAGCTAAAGGAAAAGAAGCTTTTGCGATTACAGGATTGGAGCTTGGATATTATAATCTTATTATAAAGAATGAAAAAGGTGAAGAAAAAGCCAATAGTTTTCTAATATATGCGCCTAAATACTGCTATATGCCGGAATTTCTTAAAAATAAAGAGCACATATATGGTGTTTCTTTGATGATGTATGCTTTAAGGTCTGAAAATAGCATTGGTATTGGTGACTTTGGTGATTTAGAAGAAATTATTAAGCTTACAGCTAAAAATGGCGGTGATGTTGTTGGACTTAGTCCATTGGGAGCAATGAGTCCGTTTACTTTGCCTCAATCTATGCTAAATTTGTTTAAGGGAGATGTGTCACCTTATAGAACTTTAAGCAGACTGTTTTTAAACTATGCATATATTAATTTGAGGGCTGTTGAAGACTTTAGTGCTTCTGAAGAAGTTAAGAACTTTATGAGTGATAATGTTGTTGTTAATGAAATAAAGCGCTTAAATGATAGTGATAAAGTTTTATATACTCCAGTTTTACATTTGAAACTTAGACTTTTATCTATGATGTTTGATGAGTTCTTAAAGTCTGGTAGTGTTGAGAGAAAAGAGGACTTTAATAACTATAAGAGTATGAAAGGTAGTGAGCTTTATAATCTTTGTTTGTTTGAAGCATTACTTGAGAAAAATAAAGTTGTTCCTTTTTGGCGTTTTTGGATTGATGGTACAGATGACATAAATTCTGAAAAAGTAAGAGATTTTGCAAATAAAAATGATAAACGTATTGAAATGTTTGCATATTGTCATTGGATTGCTGATAGGCAATTAAGAAAGCTTCAAGACCTTTGTGTTGAACTTGGCATGAAGGTGGGGCTTTATACGGATATGCCTATTGGTGCTGCATCTAATGGTGTTGAAGTTTGGGAAAATCCTAAAGCTTATGTTTTGGATGCGGGAATTGGTGCGCCTGCTGACCCAATGAGACCTAGAGGGCAAAGTTGGGGATTTACTCCTTATCATCCTCAAGTTTTAAGAAAACAAAAATATGCTCCATTTATTAAACTTGCTCGTGAAAATATGATTAATTCTGGAGCTCTTAGAATTGACCATGCTATGGGACTTTTGAGGCTGTTTTGGGGATTTTTTGAAGAGGGAAATCCTGTTGTTCAAGGTGCTTATGTTTATTATGATATGAAAGCTTTGACTGCAATTTTAGCAATTGAAAGTAATAGAGCTAAGTGTTTAATTATTGGTGAAGATTTGGGTACTGTTCCTGAAGGATTTAGAGAATATATGGCAGAGCATGGGCTTTTGTCTTATAAAGTTTTCTTTAGGCAAAAGGAAAAAGATGGTAGTTTTATTGAGCCTAATAAATATGACTATATGTCTTTGGCTCAATCATCCACTCATGACCAAGCAACATCTGTTGGTTTTTGGGGAAATGAAGATATTGAAGTGTTTAAGCAATGTGGTTTGTATGTAAACCATGAGCAATATATATCTAATCTTGATGGACGCAAAAATGATAGGTTTAATATGATAAAAGCCTTTGCTAAAGAGGGAATTTTGAATGAAGTTTTGAAAATTTCTATGGAACAGACCGCTCAAAATGGATGTATGGTTCCACAAGGAATTGAAAGAGCTGTTAATTTGTTTGGTGCTAAAACTAATAGCGCTCTTTATTTGGTTAGGTTATGTGATATTTTCTCTCAAAGAGTTTTAGATAATGCCCCTGGTACTATTGATGAATATACTAACTGGAGAATTAAACTTAGTCATGATATTAAGATGATTAAAGAAAGTGAAAACTTTGAAAATGTTATGAATGATATAAAAATGTATCGTAAAAAATAGATGCTTTTATATTGTTATTTAATATAAAACTTTATAGAGCTCCTTAATTGGAGCTTTTTTTAATAGCCAAAGAGTTATGACTGAAAGGTTATAGCTCTTTTTTTATATGAAAGGATAAGATTATGACATATAATTTAATGGACTTAGTAGGCGATAGCAAAATGGCAACTAAAAGAGAAAACAAGAAAAAACTTCATAAACTTTTAGATAAGTATGGAAGTGTGGAAGAGATTGAGCGAAGTGGTGATTTGAGAGATAATTTTGAGCTTGATTTTGCAAGAATTGACGGCGCTTTAGATGAAGTGTTAGAAGAAAGGAAATTAGGGTATAGAGAGCCACAATCTTCTAGTGATGATGAAATAAAAACAAATGTGAAGAAGTCTAATTCATTGCTTCCGGATGATGAGGATTTTTCTTTGGAGGGATTAAGGCTTTCTGATGAGCAAAGGAGGACAATTGATAGGCTTGATATGACAAATCAGTTAGCGGTAATTAGGGCGCTTCGAGAACAACAAGGAGTTAAGAAACCAAAGCCTAAGAAGGAAAATTCAGAAGCATCTAAAAGTGAGCTTGATGTTTTAAGAGAAAAGGTTGATAAGGCAAATCGGGAGATAAAAGTTGCGGATAATGAATACGCCGGAACAAAGAGTGATGCAGAAGTTGAGAAAGAGGAAATTGGTAGTATAAGCGCTAAATATGAATCAAACAATAATCCCAAGGCTGTAGGGTATGATAATGGAGGTGGATATAGTTATGGAAAATATCAAATAGAAACAAAACATGGCACAATGCTAGATTATATAAAATATCTAAAAACAAAACCTGAATACAGAGAATATGCTAATATTTTAAATAATGCAGGTGGATATAAGGGTGCTAAAGAAAGAACTAAAACTTTTAAGAATGCCTGGGATAAATTATCCGAAGATGAAAATTTTGATAAATCACAGTATCAGTTTCTTTTAGATAAAAAATTAAAGCCTCTTATTAATTTTACAAATAAAATTAAAGGTTTTAATGTAGAAAAAAGACATCCTGCGATAAAGGAAATGTTATACTCTTTAGCAACTCAACATGGAAACAAAGGAAGTGCAGACCTTTTACGAAATGCAATAGGGATGGATATTACAAATATGAGTGATGAGGAATTGGTTAATAAAGTATATGATGAAAGGAGTAAAGTTGATCAGTATTTTTCTCGTATTGAGAAAGACAAAAGAAAAAATATTAAGGAGAAACGGTTACCTAACGAAAGAGCTACCATTTTAAAACTATTAAATAAGTAACATAACTATTCTGTTATATCGTTAATTCCGTAAATATCTTGATATAAAAGGACGTCGTATAGAATTCTTTCGTATTGACGTCCTACTACATCAAAATTAACTCTTTGACCTATTAGTCCTGTATCTATCTGATGATATAGTGTGCCATAAAAGTCTAAGACCCCATCTTCTATTACATTAAGAGATGATATTAATTTTTCAATATTTTCTTTGACTGGATTGATTTGTAATAATTCTATAATTTTTTCTTTTAGACAATTATTATAGTTATCAAGACCTGAAATTGTTTTTGTATCATGAAATAATGGCTTGAAAATTATTGTATAATTTTCATCATTTGGATAATACTTTTGAATGCATTCATCTATATATACTTTAGCTTGTTTTTTATATTCATTATCAGGGAGATCTGAAAAATCAGCTAAAGCATTGTTTGTATAAAAAATACACATAATGCAAAATAAAAACTTTTTCATTTGAGGCTCCTTATAGTGATTAGGTTATGATATGAGTTTTAGGGGAAAAGTCAATAGGAAAGAGATGAGGGATTTTTAGAAATGATGTGATTGATAGAAAGTTTTTTGGACTTTGGTTTGGGCATTTGCTTTTAGTAAATGTCTTTTTTTTTGTAATTTTTTTGAAAGGAAGAAAATATGTTATTTAAAAAGGCAAAAAAAGAACTTGTTTTAGTTAAGGCTTTTCAAGGATTATTTTTAAATGAAAAAGGAGAACTTAAAGATGATGCTAAAGTTGTAATGGCTTTTCTTCGTGATGAAGCGGGAGCAAGAGGTGAACTTGGTAGTTCTAATGGGGTGCCTTATTTTTATGATAATGAAAATAGGTTTGATGTGAATGCTGGAGCTTTTCTTTTAGGGAAAAGGAGAATGTTTGATTTAATGGTTAAATATTTATCGTTAGATGAAAGAGAGGTATTTAAGCTCCAAGGAGTAGCTAAGAAAAAAGATGAAGATTTTTTAGATGAATTAAATGTATAATTAAGGTTTGTTAGTAAATAAAAAACACCGTCAAATAATGGCGGTGTTTTTTTAGATGTTACGCTTCAATTGAGTAGTAGTTTGGAAGATCTTGAACTAAATCATATTCTTTGCTATAATATGCGTGATAGTATGCATATAGTAGGTTTTTGATTTTATTTTCATCTTCTCTAGGGAAGAAAGAATAATTTTTTTCAGGATCCCAAGGATATGAGGGAGAAAACGAACTATTAAGTGATTGCAAAACAATGTTTGGATATGTGATTTCAAACTTGAGTTGAACCCCTTCATAATTTTTTGTTAGTCTATCTTTTTTACAGATAAAAATTGTATTAAATTCTGTTGCATCGCAAGATGTGTCTTGAATGGTGTAATTAACAACAGTATCATCATATTTGTTTTCTATGATGAAAATAAGTTCGTTTGCGATTGGAATTAAAGCGTTGAGTTCTGGTGTTAATTGGAATTTGAAAAAAGCTCTTGAACAAGTATTTCTATCTATTATTATCTGTTCTTTTTTTATGTAGATGCCTAAAAAAGTTGGATTTTTGTATCCAAGATATTTTAAGGCTTCTAGGCAGTCTTGTTTTGACAAGAATAGGTCTTGATAGTTAGTACAGACTGCATAAAGCATAGGTTTTATAGCAGACATACTATTTTTTGGATAGTTCTTTTCATAGTAAGCTTTTTTGTCTTGATACTCCTTTAATGCTTTATCATTTTTAGATTGCATTTTTTTATAGCCAATTTCACACGTTTGATTTTGAGCTTCTGTTTGATTGAGCCCCAAAATACAAAATCTAATAATTTCATAGGATATAATTTATAGGATTAATAATTTTTTTACGGAGGAAATATAAAGGAATTTGAAAGATAAAGTCAAGTAAATTTTAGGATGCAAAAAAATTATAATAGATAAGGCAAAAAGTATTGACATTGTGACATTGTTGGTTTATAGTTATGCCATAATGGATGAAGAGGCATCGTGGAGGATGTCTTTTTTTTTGTGAAATATATCGGAAGAGCTACATTTGATAATGTGGCTTTTTTTATGTTATAATTAGTTGTTTAGTTGATTTTTGTTTATGAAAATAAAATAGTTTAAAAAGTTGGTTAATATTGTAGGTCGTTTTTTATTTAGGGGTTGCGAATAGCAATCCTTTTTTTGTTTTAATTTAATATTTTATGTGAGGAAAATATGGAAAATTTTGATAAGCCGGAGGGGCAGACTACCTCCGATAACTTTCTTAAGTCTGAATTGGAAAAAGACTTTTTGCGTGCACAATCTGGATGGAGTACGGTTAGCGATGAGGATTTTTCATATATTAGCAATAAGGGTTTTAAAACTCCTGCTGATTTATTGAAATCATATCGTGAATTAGAAAGAGCTTATTCTTCTAAAATAAGTATTCCAAAAGACGGCGATAAAGAAGGCTTTGACAAACTTTATTCCAAATTGGGAATGCCTCAAGATTTAGATGGGTTTGATATTGAGTTCCAAGAAGAAGATAGAGAACTTGGTGGGCAATTCAAACAAGTCTGTCTTGAAAATAATATTCTACCTCAATCAGCTCAGGCTCTTTATGATTGGTTTACAAAATCTAGAACTGATGCTGAAGGAAAATTTGCTCAAGATTGGGCTGAAAATTCTTTTAGAGAAATGAAAGACGTTGAAAAAGAGTGGGGTAATAAAGCAAAGCAGAATATGGAACTGATGAAACGTGGAATTCGACTTGTTTCTAAAGATGAAGATGTAATCGAAAATATGGAACGTGCTATGGGAACAAGGCAAATGATGGAAACGTTTTGTCGTTTGGGAGAAGCTTTGTCTGAAGATAATCCTGTTTCATTTGGTAAAAGGAGTAATGCTGATGATGAGTGGTCTCCGGTAGAGTATTTTAGAGAAATGTTTAATGATTATTGATTTTAATTTTGAAAGGAAAATATAATGGCTAGTACATTAAAAGAAATTGCTGTTTCTCTTTCTAGAAAACAACAGCATTATGTTAATAATTTAACAGATGAGTCTCCAATTCTTGATAATATGAAGTTTGAACCTTCTACTCATGGTCTTTGGAATGCTTATGAGGAAGTTTCTCATATTAATGGAGCAGGTTTTGTTGATATCAATCAACCTTTACCAGAGATGGAAGTTGATTCTAATTTGAAAAAAATCGATTTATCTATTTTAGGTGGTGAAATATTCTTACCTGAAGATAAAGGTTCTGTTATTGGAATTAGTGAATATTTTGGTAAAAAAGTTCCTGTACTTTTAAAACATGCAGGTCAAACAGCTGAAAAGAAAATTATTTATGATAACTTTCTTCCTTATGCAATTAGTAATGGTAAAGCAGTAAGTTCTGGTGCTGAAGAAAATTGTTATTCTATGGTTGCTGTTAGATTTGTTGATGGCGAAGTTACTGGACTTTTTTCTCAAACTAACATTAACCAATTTGGACTTTTAGATTCTAGACCAATTAATGGCGGTGCTTTGTATAAGAATGCGGATGGTGTGCTTGGTTATGGTTTGAGACTTAAAGGTTATATTGGTATGCAACTTGCAAATAAAGATGCGGTTTCTGCAATTGTTAATATTAACCAAAATAATATTCCAACAGCAGATCAAATTGACAATATGTTAGTTGATGCAAAAGCTACACCTTCCTCTACATATATTTTCTGTCATCCTAAAGTATTGTCTATGCTTAACCAATATAAGGGTAATGTTTTGCACGCAACAAATTATGAGTTTGATATAAATAGAAGCTTTATGTCTTGGAATGGCATTAGATTTATCACTTCTTATAACTTTAAGAATGGTACAGAAGATGCTTTTGAGTTAGCGTAATTTTTTGATTAGGAGTATATTTTATGATGAATAATATTTTAAAAGTATATGATGAAGATTTGGCTAATGGTGATTTGGCTAGCGCTTCAATTAGTGGGCAAAAACCTGTTAATGTTGGTATGACAAGTGGTGCACTTGTGGTTAATGTATTTGCTAAAGGTGATGTTACATTGAGTAATGAAGTTAGCATAAGTGTAAAGCAAGGTGATACTAAAGACGGTGGTTTCAAAGAGGCTTTTACAATTGTTCTTGAGGCAGGTAAAAGCTTTAAAGATGGTGATTTAATGGCATCTGCAACAATTAGCGAAAAAGCTAAAGCGTATATGGTGGCTGATGTTGTTAGTAATGAAGCTAATAGTGGTGGTATAAGAGTTACTCTTGGATATTTAGCTAGATAGCTTTTGATTGCAAAGGGAGAAATGAAAAAAAAGTTCTCCCTTTGTTCTTTTTTTGTTGCAATTTAAAATTTGAGGTGTATTATTTGAGATAATATTAGAAGATATGTGAAGGCAATAGCATAAAAAATGGTTGTTTGGAATTACTATGTCATTTTTTGTTTTTATTAATGTTTTTTGTAATTTGAATGATGAATTAAGATGGCATTTTGATAGAGAAAATTGTAAGGATATGGATTTTAGTTTTGATGAAGTAAAAAAGGTTTGTATAAAAGGAAAAGTAAATGGTTAAGTTTAAAGAAATAATGAAGAAAGTTGGACGCAGACTTTTAAAGGTTTTGGATTTTTGGTTTACCAATATGTAGGGTAAATAAAATCTTTTTTTTAATTTAGAGGAAGCTTTTAGGGCTTCCTTTTTTTATTTTTATTTGGAGGTATATGAATGTCTAAAGTTGATATAGTAAATAGAGCGTTGATGAAGCTTGGAGAACCTCCGGTTTCATCTTTGAATGATGCTGTTTTTGGTAAAAGTTATGAAATTATCTATGATGATATTAAGGAATTGTTGCTCTCGTCTTATCCATGGAGATTTTCGCTTGAAATAAAATATTTACCAAAATTAGAGGAAAAATATGGTGATAGATATATGTATAAATTGCCTACGGATTGTTTGCTTTTGATTAATGTTTTTGGACCAGAAAAAACAGATGTGACGGATATTAGGCAATATAAATTGCAAGCATATGAAGTGGTAAATAATGCAATTGTTTGTTTGCTTCATAGTGGTGTTAGGGCTGAATATGTTAAAAATATTGATGATGATATGGAATTTTCGCCACTGTTTAGAGAAGCTTTGGCTGCAAAAATTGCATCGGAATTGTCTATGAGAATAAAGCATTCTACTACATTAAAGCAAATGCTTGATAGTGAATTTATTACCCTTATTAGGCAGGCTGAACTTAATAATGAAATTATTAAAGATACTGAGCTTGTTCCTGATAGTAGTTGGGTTTTGGTTAGAGAAAATTGGTAAAAAAAGAGGTGTGTTATGAGTTCTGTTTTTAAATCTCCTAAAGTTGTTAAGGTTGAACCAAAGGAAGTTACGCCTGAAGTTGTTGATATGTCTGAAACATATTTTGAAATGGAAAAAAAACGAAAAAAGAAAATGGGGGCTGTATCGCAACTTTTATCAAAAGATAATAGTTATGAAAGCCCTAAGACCACATTAGGTGGGTAATATTATTTGAACAAAATTGTTATGCTTAATAATTATAGGAGGGATAAACCCCTCCTTTTTTATGAAAGAAAATAGATGATTAGACGATATAAAAAAGGTGATGCGTTGAAAGTTATGGTTCAAAATCAGCAGAAAGAGGAGGCAATATTTAATGCACAATTTTTTGATGAAATTGTTGCATATAGTATTGTTGATGAAGATGAAATTTTAGGTGTGTTTGGTTTTGAAATTAAGGACAATATTGGGTATTGTTACGCTTTGATAGGTGAGAATATTAAAGGTAAAATGTATGAATTTATCAAGTTTGTAAGACAAAAAATTAAAACAGAAATTTGTAAAAATAAAGTTGATAGAGTTTTAATTACTGTTAAAGAAAATTTTGATAATGCTAAAAAAATGGCAAAAATTTTAGGGTTTTACGAAGTGGCAAAATTGCCACTTTTTTTTAATGGCGAAAATTATTTATTGTATGAAAGAAAGGAGTGAAAAGATGGCTTATAATATAGCAGTTATTGCAGGATTAAAGTTTGCTTCAAATATGTTGAAGTCTGAGCAAGAAAGACAACAATATTTAACAATGGCTGAAACAGAATTAAATAATGCGGAAATTTTAAAAAGAAATGCATTTTCGGTTAGGGCTGTTGGTGCTATGAATGAAGATATAGCTCGCTCGAAAAATAGAGCATATATCGCAAATAATAGTGCGATTGCTGGTGAGGCTGGTATTAGCGAAAGTCCTACAACTATGAGTGCTCTTGCAACAAGTGCAAATGCTTTGGAACAGAATGTTTTAAATGAAAGATTTAGAATTGAAAGTGAAGCTGAAAATTATTTGTATCAAGCAAGAATTGCAGAAAGTAATGCTGAGCAACTTAAGAAAAAATATTATAATTCATTTGGGAGTTCGTTATTGAGCTCTGTTGCGGGAATTTTTTAATAAGGAGTGGTTAGATGAGAAGAAATGAACAAACAGTACCTGCTATGCAAAAGGGTGGGGCTTTGCTTAAAAATGAAGCAAATGGAGTTTTGCTTCCTGTGGGATTAAAGAGATATGCTGCTGGTGGGGAAATGTTGGGCGGTGTTTCTGATGTGCTAAAAAAAACAGCTCAGTTGGCAAATGAGAGAAATAAGTATGAAGAAGAGAAAAATAGATTATATGCTGATGCGGTTTTAAATGAATATAAATTAGCTCTTAGTAATGCTAAAAATCCTGAAGAATTTGATAGTATAGCAACAAGTATTGATGGAGATGTAAAAAATGTTTTTTCTTTAAATGAAGGTGGAAAAATATTTTTTGAAAAGTATGGTAATAAATTATTGGAAGAAAATAGAAAAGATATCGAGAAAATTCGAAATTTAAAAGAATATGATTTTGGTAAAAATAGTTTAAAATCAATGCTTGCAAATAACCAAAGTATGTTGGTTAATGCTATGAGCAAAAAAGGTGATGTTTTGCTTTCAAGAGGTGTTGAAGAAATTAATAAAACAAAATTTTTGGATGATAAAGAACGTGATGAGTTAAGAAAAGAATATTTAACAATGGGCATTTTAAATTTGGCATTGTCTGATGAAAATGAAGCATATAATCAAGCTAAAAAATATATGGCAGATGTTGATGATGGGCTTGTAAATAAAATTGGTGAAATTTCAAAGTTTCGTAAATTAGATGAAGAAAATAAACTAAATGCTGAAAATAAAAAGAAATTTATAAAACAAATTTCTGATGCAACTAGTTTATGGCAACAAAAGGAACGGGGAGAAATCGGAAATGCTGAATTTTTTGTTTTGAGCTCTCAATATGATGATGAAATATTTGGGAAAAATAATAGTGGTGATTTGGTTGATGCATATAAAATTTTGAAAAAAATGAATAATGGAAATGAACTAAGTAATGATGAAATTAAAAATGCTGAAAATGGTTTAATAAATGCATATAAAAAGGGTAAAATTGGCTTTGATCAAGTGGCATCTTTACAAAATAAAATTATTGAAGCTCAAGGTGATTCGAATTTGGCCAAAAGATTTTTTGATAATGATATTGAAGAGTTTGTTGATAGTGTTTTTGTAAAAGATATTGAGGCAACAGATTTTGTTTCTAAAAAAATTATGGAAGATAAAGCAAGGCTTGGACTTGATATTTATGAAACATATTATGGTAAAAAAATGGCTTTGTTTCAAGATTTTATAAATCAAGGGGGAATTTTAAATTCTCAAGCAGAAAAGGTTTTAGGGAAAAAAGCTTTAGAAGAAACTAAGAATGAATTGGGTTATAAGGAAAATGTTGGTTTAGGGGTTAGTGTTGCCGAGTTAAAGCCATTACTTCGTCAATATTATAGCGGAAACAATGAAGAAGAAGTTTGGGAGAATTTTTATAAGCAAGCATTGTTTAGTGATAATAAGAAAGAGGTATTAAAAAATGTTGCAAGACAACAACAACGTATTGAACTTGGTTATCCCAAATTTAATAGTTTAAGAGAAGTAGAAGAAGCTAGTCTTAATACAGGTGATAAATTTTATTTGAATGGAAGGCTTACTGTTAAAGGATAAATAGAATTTTTAGTCGATTATTTTAGGAGAATAGAGATGTTTGATACTATTGATGATGAGAAAAGTAAAAATTTTAGTATTGGAAAGAGTTTGTTAGAAGTTAAAGAGGCTAGTTTAGCCAAAGATAATTCTCAAATATTGCCTTATGATGATAATATGAAATTAGAGATTAATAGTGCTCAATTGGGAGCTAAAAATAAATACTCGCAAACAGCATTGATTAGTGAAGTATTGGAGGAAAAAGAAGGGCAATTTGATAATGGTATAAAATATATAGAAACAGAGCGTAATCTTAATCTTCCAAGTATTCACTCACAAAATCTTGATATGGATAGACCTTTTGAAAGTTTACATGAAATTGGTAAACAGGTTAAAGATGTTATTTTGTTTGATGAGTATGTAAGAGAAGTTCAAAAAATTGGTGAAGATGTTGCACGATATAAATGGGCATATGATGAAGGTAAATTTGGTGAGTTTGATGGTGGAAAATTTGCTAAGGAAACTTTGAAAGCCGGGGCTAGAAGCTTTGGAAGTAGTAGTTTGTCTGTTGCAAGTAATATGCTTAAATTTCTTGGTACTAATATTAATGAAAATACAGGACTTGGGATTGTGGCAACTCTTGGTGGAAGTTTGGTGTTGCCAGATGCAGGAAAGGCTTTGATTGATTTAGGTAATTTATTAGAAAAATATGCAATTAATATTGAGAATTTGGATGTTTTAGCGCCTGATGAAGATGTGTATAAAGAAGATCCTAACTGGATGAGTGTGGCAAATATCGTAGGGCAAGGAAGTGGTACTGTTTTAGCAATGGGAGGAGCTTCTAAATTTATTGGTCCTAAGGCAACATACGGATTGTTTGCTATTGGTGGAAGCGGAGATGTTTTTAATGAAAGTATTGAAAAAGATGGTGATGTTAATAAGGCTAATTTATTAACTTTGGCAAGTGCTGGAGCAACGTATGCAATTGATAGATGGTTTAATCCTCTTCCTGAGCACTTAAATAAAGGAGTTAAGGTTAGTGCTTCAAAAATAGCAAAAGAAATGCTTGGCGCACCTTTAAGAGAAGCTGGTAGTGAAGCTTTACAACAAATTATGGCTGAAAATTTAGTTAGAAAAGTGGGAATTGATGATACCCAATTGTTGTTTGAAGGATTGATAGAAAGTGCGATTGGTGGGATGGCTGGTAGCTTTGTTGTTAGTGGAACTAGTGGTAGTTTGTATCTAGCGGATAAAGTATATAGAGATGCTGAAAAACGCATTATGCTAAAAGGTGTTAGCAAAGAAGAATTAGAACTCTATAAAACAAGTATGTTGGAATTTATAAAATCAAAACCAGAAGCTTTTGATAAGATATTAAAATACAATTTAACTCAAAATATGAGAGAAATTGTAAAAAATATTGATGATAGAGAGCAAAAGAAGTTGGTTAAAAAAGATTTGAGTAATTTGCCTAAAATTTATGATGAAGTTTATGAAAGAATGTTAAAAGTAACAGAAAATGAAGGACAAGCTAAAGCTATGGCTAGAATGTTTCAAGCAAATGCTTTGTTTTTTCAGCAAGTGGGGGGAAATATTGATTATCTAAAGATGATGGAAGGTTATTTACCTCAAATTGATAAAACTGATTTTATGGATTTTGTGAAAAATGAAGGGGCTAAAACTTCTAATTTCCAATTTATTGGAGTTGGGGCTAAGAATATTGATTTTGAAAAAATTGCAGAATTTGAATTTTTAGAGCAAAATAATGTTGATCCTCAAACTTTATGGAAACATACTGGCTTTATTCGTGGCAAAGATGGTAAACTTCGTTTTGAAATAAGTGATGAAGATGCCAAATTAAAACTTTGGGAAAATTATGAATATGAGGATAGTGCATCTATTTTTCAAAGGGAGCTTATTCATGATTTGGAACTATTACAAGCACAGATTGCATATTTTTTAAAGCCGAAAAAAAGGAATGTTCATAATACAATTTATCAAGATTTTTATCAATATTTAAAAGATCATGATAGCCAGTTTGAGGATTTTAACAAAGATGGGGATTTTTATGATCCTTATATAAATTTGCCACAATGGTTGAAAGTTATTGATGAAGGTATTGAATTAAGGAGAGAACATGAGGAATTGCTTTTATCTAGTATTTGGGATGATTATGAAAAAGGTTTAAGAGATTTTGATGAAGAAGGAGGGCTTTTTGTTCAAGGAGTTAATGAGAAAAAACGTTTTGATGAATTTGTAACTAAATATTGGAAAACTAGAGGAGTAAATCCTATTGACACTATTAAGGATGAAATTAAGAAAGGAGATGCTTCTTGGGTTGAAAATGAAGCATTTTTAAATAGACTTAGAGATTTGTCTGAGGAATTTAAGGTAAAAAGAGCAGAGCGTAAGGAGGCTATTGAAGCGTCCGGAATTTTAGATAGTGCTAGATTTTTTCGTGATTTAGATGTGGAAGAAACCTATAAAATTCATCTTGCGTTGGGAAAAGATATTGTAAGCGATAGACCAAATAAAGATTATCGTCCAAGTAGTTATCATGAAGCATATAGACCGGCAACTATGGGTGAGAAGTTTTTAAATCAAGCGCAATATGATTTTATTGATAATGAGGTTACTAAAAAAGTACTAGAAACTTATTTGGACAATATTGAAAGATATTATAGGTTGGAAAGGTATTTAAATTTTGCAAAAAATGCAGAAAAGGATACTAATATTAGGGCTAATAAATCTTTAAATTATGGCGCTAAAACAGATATTGATAAGAGGAGATTACTTATTAGTAATGGAAAAGAGTTTTTACTAGGTGATGTTTTAGAACATAAAACATTATTTGATAATTATCCTGATTTAAAGAATACAAAGGTTCGTTTTACAAGACTTAAAAAAGATGAACCATATCATTTTTATTTAGATGATAGTAAAGACTTTGTTTTTGAAATTGATGCAGAACAACTTGATACGTCTATGCTTGTTGAATTGCTATTAAAAGGTACTAACTTTGCTATTCAACAAAAAGAGGGATTTGACTATACTCTTACAGATAATCAACGCAAAAATTATATGGACAGATTTATTTATAGGGCGAAGAAGAATATTGAAATTGACGCTAAGAATGAATTGGAGAGATTTTTAGTTAGGAAAGGTCTTATTAAAGATGAAAAAGAAGTTTCAAAGTATTGGAAAGAAAGCAAAATGCCAGTATCTTTGCTTAATATATATAATAGTGAGAGCGCTGACTTGGATGCAAAAAAAGAAGAAGTTATTAAGTTTGGAGAAGTTGATTTTGAAAAATTATATAATGCAATTGATGAAAAATTTCCAAAGAGTTTGGATGTGCATGAAGACTATATTAGGAGGCAGATACTTTCTGACTTTTATTGGTTTAGGGAATATAATATGAGAAGTATTTTGTATGAGGCAAGGCTTGAAAGCGGATATATTGATATTGGGCTTCCTTGGGCTGGACTTGTAACACAAGGAAAAAATGACGATAGAGCTTTGTTAAAACATAGAGATCATCAAAATTATTTGGAAAGAGATCCATTTTTTAGTACATCTAGTGGGCTTGGTGATGGTTTTAAAATGGAGTATAAAGGTGATGTGATGAGAAATATTTTTGAAGATGAAGTGCAGTATAATAGAGATGAAAAGGCTGTTGAATTTATTGGGAAAGAGGCGGCCAAAGGCGCTTATGATTTTCAAAATAATATTATTCATTTGTTTAAAGGTGCTGATCAGGAAACGATTATTCACGAAACATTCCACTATTTTTATGATTTTTTAGAAAAAAATAACATTAAAAATAATATGGCATTAGATAATATTCATGATGTGATTAGTGATATAAAAATTGAGTTTTTGAAGAACTATAAAATTCAATTTTATAATGGAAAATATTATGCTACATATAAAGATGGAATGGGCGTTTTGGAGGATATGCCTCTTAGTTTTTCATCTAAGTCGGAATTGCTTGATACAGTTTCTAAGGAAATTTTTGTTGAAAGGCTATTAAGAGTTTTAGATGGAAAGCCTGTTAATATTACAAGTGCTAGAATTGCATTGTTAGGTGGGCCACTTGAATATCTTGAGGGCGAAGAAGTAAATAAGTCTAACTCGATGATTAGAGTTGATAATGAAGATCTGGTTGAGGCTGGTAATGTCTTTTTATTGTGGCTTAAATTTATGATGGGAGCTCTTGATATAAAAGATTCTGAGCTAAGTGAAGGTGGTAAAAAAATTAAAAAGACACTTTGGGGTAAGAAAAAATAAAATTGTTGCAAATAATGTTATTTTGCTTTATGAATTAGCTTATTGTTATTGTTTTAGGAGTTTATTTTATGAATACTAATAATGATATTGAGAAAATAAAAGCTAAGGAAAAAGTAAAAGTATTAACATTGTTGTTAGTGTTTTTTGTATTGTTGGGCGGTATTTGGGAATATCAAAATTCTTATTTACCGCTTGATAATATTGTAGTTGTTTATAAACCAGTTAGTAAAGATGCTATAAATAAAGAAGAGGGGGAATTAAAAGAAAAGACAGAAGTAATCAAAGAAGAAAATAAAATTAAAGATAAGTCTGAAAAAGTAGAAGAGATAGACAATTCTAAGGCTATGGAAGAGTTTTTAGGTTATATGGATGAAGTTAAGAACAATTTGCAAGAAATTGAAAAGCCAGTAATGGTTTTGGATAAGATTATTCAAGAGCCAGAAATAAAAGAAGAAAAAAAGGAGGTAAATCCTTTTGAAGATGGTAAATTAGAAATATATGATAGTGAAAAAGGTATTGTTAAGGTTGAAGAAGTTAAGAAAGTTGAAGAAATAAAAAAAGAAGAAAAAAAGGTGGAAGAAATAAAAAAAGAAGATGTTAAAGAAGATAAAATTGACGAATCGCTAAATATTAAAGAAATAGAAGAACAAGTATTTGAAAGTAAAGAAGAAAATATAGATGGAAATATAAGTGATTCTGTAGATGGAACAATTGATATGATGAAAAATATTGTTGGTAAATCTGAATAATTGTGATGTTTTTTATTGGTTAACATATTGTAATTATTAAGTTTGTTTGTAAATGTAATAAAAAACTAAAATAAATATCAAAAAAAATAAAAATAAATTGTTGACTTATAAATTTTTTGTATATATATTCCATTTTGTTCTGATCATGGTCCCATCGTCTAGTGGTTAGGACTCAAGATTTTCATTCTTGCAACATGGGTTCGAGTCCCGTTGGGATCACCAATACAAACAGCAGACTAAAAGGTCTGCTGTTTTTTTTTTATAGTTTATACGAGTTTGGATGTTATATTTAAAAAAAATGCGTATTTGGGAAATTTTACGAACTTGCTACAGATTTGCTTTAAATTATTGCATTTTATAAATTATTGAAGTAAAAAATATGTAGTCTATTAAACAGGATGTGATAAATGAGTAAATTGATTTTATTTTTATTTATATTGTTTCCTCAAATGTGCTTAGGGGGAGAGATTGGTTGGGTTGATGAAAATGGTAATGTAATGTCTGATAAAGAAGTTGCAGACTTTATGGGAGCCAATATAAGTAATGAGGCAAAAAAAATAGCAGAGGATTTGCAATCGGTTTATGAAAATATGAAAAATTGCTCTCCTGCAGAAAGTGAATACCTTCATATTTTGGGAAAAGAAAATGAATTATGCCATTTTGAATATGTGGATTATGATTGTTTTGTTCCGTTCGATATTGCGGAAGAATATGCAGAGTTAGGTCTTAAATCTATACAAGAGATAGCAAAAGGAAATATAAGCACATCGTCACCAGAAGCAAAGCGAATGCAAGAAATTTTATCTAATAAAGAATATTGTTCATATAAGATGACTTGGTCGGTTACTATGGAAGATGAAAATGGTAATGAAATTCCTGTTGAAGTTATGAGTGTAGAATAAGCTTGTAAGTTGTGAGGTTAGCATCACCAATAAAGACAGCAGATTAAAAAGGTCTGCTGTTTTTTTATTTTTAAGTGTTAAAGGTGGTGCTCTTTTATGGCGCTGTTTTTTGTAAAAGATAATATTATTTTGGTATGAAATTTTATATTTTGTTGTTTTTTTTAAGAATTGTTTTATTTTGTGATATGATAAATTATTGATCTTGGAGATAAATTTTGAATTATAAATTTGGAGTGTACGGGGATAGTATTGCATTTGGTTATGGTAATAATAATCAAAGTTGGTTTGATATTGTTTCTTTGGGAAGTAAAGCAATAAAGCTTGCGCAAAATGGGGAAACAATTTGTGATGTTTTAAAAAAAATAAAATTAGATAATAATTGTTATGAAGTTTTATATGTTGCAGTTGGGGTAAATGATTTATTAGTTTCTTTTTTAGAAAGTGGTAAAATTGATTTTTCTTTTTTGATGAGGAAATATGAAGAAGTATTAAAGATAGCTTTAATAAAATCAAAAAAGGTTATTGTGCAATCTTTATTGCCTGTTAGGGAAGAATTGTTTCCTAATCAAGATTGGCTTGATGATGATAAATGGTGTTATAATTTGGATATAAAAGAGTTTAATAGAAGATTGTGTTTGTTGTGTGATAAGCTTAAAGTACAATATAAAGATGTATATTCCAAATTTTGTACTAAGAATTTAGAAAGTATTTATATTGATGCAGTGCACTTAAATAAGATTGGTCAAGAAGAACTTTCTTTATTTATGAAGTTATAAGCGGTTTTGATAAGGACGTTTTAAATTTTGTAACAAGCGAAAGCTTGTTATTTTTTTTGCATAATTATAGGAGGTAAGTATGGAATTTAATATGGAACTTTGGATGAAAAAACTTATAAAAAATGAAGGTATGCGTTTAAAACCATATAGATGTACTTTGGGAAAATTAACAATTGGAGTAGGGAGGAATTTGGAGGATAATCCTCTTAATTTTGAGGAAAAGAAGGCCTGTGGGGATTATATGCATGGAATTACTGAAAATGGTGCTAAAATGCTGCTTCGTAATGATATTATAAGGTGTTATGGCGAAGTTTCTTCTTTGTTTAAGGATTATAAAAAATTATCAGAAGGAAGGCAGTTTGCATTATTAGATATGTGTTTTCAGCTAGGATTTAAAGGATTAAAAAAGTTTAGAATTATGAAAAAAGCTATTGATAATAAGGATTTTGATTTGGCAAGTGAAGCATGTTTGAAATCTTTATATGCTAAGCAAACGCCTAATAGAGCTAGGAAAAATGCAATGGCAATAAAAAGTGGAATTTGGAAATAATGTGATAAAAATAGTGCAATTGTACTTGATTCTTTTTATTTAGGTTTATATATATGGTTATAGTAAATAAATTATTTAAACCTTATTATACCTATATATATGAAAAAATCTGATAACGAGTTTGTGGCTCAAGGAGCTGTGGCTTGGAGAGAAAAAGAAGAGCATTTGAAAGTTATGAAAATGCTTGAAGATGTGTGTGTGGATCATAAGATTCATCATACGACAGAGGAAGAGTGGGCAATGATGTCTGATCTTCCGGCTACGTGGGATGAATGGATCTACAAGGGTCCTCAACCTGATGAACTTCTTAAGATTGCTAATCGTGGTAATACAGAAGAAATTGTCTTCATGGTTGAGAAGTATGCAAAGTTTTTGAAAAATCAGCATACTGCTTGTGTGGCTTATATGCCAGAAAGTGTGCAGGAGGTTATTGCAAAACGTAATAATAAAGAGGAAGTTAATGCCTTGATTAAGCATTATGGTTTTTGCAATGAAGCTCAAATGGTTATTTTGGAAACTTGGTCAATTGCTGACTTGCTGTGGTACATTAATTATCATGGATTTGCTGATAAAGGACAAAAGTTTATTATGGAGAACTGGAGCTCTCTTAATGTAACTGAGTATCTTAAACGTCATAACTTAAGTGATGTTGGACAGGTTGCTCTTATTAATCGTGGATATCATGAGGAGATAGAGCAATATTTGGCAAAGGCAAATTTTTCTGAGCAGGCAACGATTAAGCTTCTGGAACGTGGTAATCATGATGAGATTATTCAGATGCTCATGAAACATGATGGTCCTCTTTGCAAACAAGCAGAAGAACTTCTTTTTTCGCGTAATGTAAATGATGAAATCAATTTTTACATTAAATTTTACCCAATATCGGATAATCTTATCTTTAATATGTTTGATAAGATTGATAAGGGTGAAAGTGCGGATAGGCTGTTTTTCTATTTTTGGCACCATGGTATGCCAGTAAATGCAGAGAAGCGTTTGATAAATACTCCAAATAGCGAGGTATTGTTTGAGGAGTATGTGAAACGTCATCCAATTTCTTTTGAAGCTCATGAAGAAATGGTAGAAAAGCGAACTAAAAAAGAGGTGCGCTTTTATATCGAACACCACGGAAAGCTTTCGTTTAATGCTGAAAAGTCATTCTTTAGAACAGCAAGCAAAGAAGATAAGTTGTTCTATATCAATGCGAATAGCAGAAATGATGGACAGGTTTTGAATTCATTGTTTGAGGTTCGACCAATTGACTATGAAGTAATGACGGCAGCAGTTCTTTCTTGTCAGGAATATCTGAATTGTGATGGCATTTTGGATAGTATTGACATTAAAGATGTAGAATTGAAAATTGAAAATGGTGATGAACTTTCTAATGGGGAGGTAGTTGCTTTGTTTTTCCTTGGAGATTCTACTCTTTTTGAGAAGTACGTTGATGAGCACAAAATTGTGTTTTAGTATTATCCCTCCTAGCAATGCTAGGAGGGATTTTTTGTGTGTTATTTTTTTATTATGTGGTTATTTATTTTTGTGATGTTATGCTTCTTAAGAAGAATAATTATTTATATTTGAGGTTTTTTATGTTTAAAATTAATAAGCAAGTTTTAGTGTTTGTTTTTGCAGTGTTTGTTAATTTAATTGCTATATTGTTTTATATGAATGCACGAGATGGAATGCATGTTGATGAGCAATTTTCGTATGGACATTCGAATAGCTCAATAGGGGCTTATATTTTTAAAGATGTAGATCATCATTTGGGTGGGGTTGAAAAAATAGTTAATAAATGGATTGATGCAAGTATTTATAAAGACTATTTATTTGTTTCAGAAGAAAATAGGTTTTCGTATAATAGTATTGTTGAAAAATTGAGTAAAGGAGTTCATCCACCTTTGTATTATGTTATTCTTCATACTGTTTCTTCTTTTTATCCTGATGAGTTTAGTAAGTGGTTTGGATTAAGCATTAATATAGTTTGTTATTTATTGATTGCTTTTGGTATTTATAAGTTAAGCAAACTTATAATTGGTGATGAGAGGTATGCTCTTGTTTGCTTTTGTTTGTGGGCATTGTCTAATATTGGTATTTCTACCATATTATATATTAGAATGTATGCTTTACAGACTTTTTTTGTAACAATGCTTATTTATGAAACAGGAAAAATTATAAAAGAAAATAAAGCAACAAATAAAGGTTTATTTTTGATTTTTCTTTATTCTACACTTGGAATATTAACTCAGTATAATTCTATCTTTTTTTCATTTTTTATAGCTACATCTACAGGAATTGTTTTGCTATATAGGAAAAATTATAGTGTTTTAGTTAAATATTCAGTGATGATGTTGTTAAGTGTTTTAATGCTATTTATAGTTTTTGAACCTGCACGTGATGTATTGTTACAATCAGAGCGTTCGAAAGAGGCAATGGATAATAGTGTTTCTATGTTGAAAGATCCTCTTTTAATATTTGATATGGAATTTTATCGTTTTCTAAAGATTTATTTGTATGATTTTTGGAACTTAAATAGTAGTGTTAATTTTGTTGTAATAAGCATTGTTATTATTGTATATAGATGGTTTATGTTTAGAAAATATACATTTAATAATAAAAAAATTAAGGTTTTATGCCATTTATGTTTTGCTCTTTTTGTGCTTTTTGCATATTTAGGGCCAGTTGGAGCTTTATTTTTATTGTTTGTTTTTGAAAAAGCAAAGAATTTTTTGATTATTCAAAAAACAGATAAAGATGCAAAAATAGAAAAAGATACATCTATAAATATTTTGAGGTGGTCTTTAGGTGTTGTGATGCCTTGTATATTATTTATTTGTGTAATTATGCCATATATGGGGAGTTATGAAACTAGATATATAATGGCTATAATGCCGTTTGTTGCTATTTTAAGTATATTGGGATTGATAAAAATAGGTAACACTTTTAAGATAAATGGCAAATATTTATATGTATTTTTGCTTGGTATTGTTCTTTTTAATGGTTTTATGACAGATTTTCATAAAAAAAGTGTGTTTAGATTTCAAAATACAGATGAAACGAATGAATTTGTTAAAAATGTCAAAGGTAAATATGTTTTTGTTGTTGCTCATGAAAGGGAACCTTTATTGTTTATGGAAAGAGGGTATTATCTAAAAGAAGCTAAAAGTGTATATTTACAGACAGACTTGAGTGATGAAAATTTGGTAAAAGAAATAGATAAATATGGAAAAGATATGTATGTTTTAGTCTTGGAACAAAATGCTGATGATATATTTTGGGGCAATCCTAGTTTTATTGAAAAAAATCCAGAAATTATGGAAAAAATGGAATTTGTTTCAAAAGTTATCTTATCTGAAAGAGGGTATGATTTATATAAAATAAAATAGTACTTGATTTTAAAAAAAATGTTTGTATATATGGATTTAGAGTAAATATTATTAAGTATAAATAAAAACAAGTACAATTATGGAAGATAATTTTGAACAAAAATCTTCAGGTCAGGTATCTGAAGAATGGCGTGAGCGTTTGACGCATGATGATGTTATGGACAAGCTTAGTAAAATCCGCGGTTGGGAACAGCAAGTTTCGTGTGATTATGGCTATTGTATGCAGTGGCATGTAGATGCTCCTAAGGTTGAAGAACTTTGTGAGATCGTTAATCGGGGTGTTGCAGAAGAGATTGTTTATCTTATTCATCAGTTTGGTCGAGCTTTGCCTCCAAGTGAACCACCTCGTGGTTGTACGGCTTGTAATGACGGTAAGTGGAAAGTTACTGTAATTCCCGAAAATGTTCAGGAGTTAATCGCTAAGCGAGGTGTCGCTGTAGAGATTGCAACCTTTGTTTCGTACTATGGGTTTGGCGCAAAAGGTCAGGATGTAATCTTGGAGCGTGGTAATCATGACGAGATTATGTGGTATCTTGAGCGACATGGTTTGTTGCTTGAACAGCAACGTAAACTCTTAGCTCGAGGTAATAAAGATGAGATAGCTCTTCATCTTGCAAAGCACGGTATGCATGAAGCTCTTTTGGGTGAGATGTTTGATGGAATGGAAAAAGGCGAAAACCTAGATTTGTTCTATATGTGCATCAATGGTCCTGAGTTTTCTGTAAAGTATCAAAAGAGAATGCTTGAAGTTGCAAAATCTCCTGAATTTGAGGCCTATGTCACTCGTCACGGTTTGTGGGAAGATGCTCATGAAACGCTAGTTGAAAAGCGTTCAGATAGAGAAGTGCGCTTTTATATCATTAAGCATCATTATCTTTCGTCAAAAGCCTCTAGTAAATATATAGAAAGAGGTGGAACATCTGATCGTTTGTTCTTTATGAAAAATTCGATTTCTGGTGTTTATTTTGCGATGGAAACGTTGTTGAGACTTAAGCCTTATGATTATGAGGCGTTAGAGTATGGTTTTAACAACTATGATTATCACAAGTTTGAGGTTGATCGTGATGAGCTTAATTTGATGTATGATGGACTTGAAAGTCAGATTATAGCGTATGTAGAAAATAAGCGTAATCTGAAAATGAAGTCGTGGGCAACATTGTTCTATCGCTTAGACAAAAATCTTTTTGAAAAGTGTCTTGAAATCGCTTTTAATCGTTAAGAAAATCCCCTAGATTTGTATCTAGGGGATTTTTTTATTGGTCTAAGAATGAACGTAATCGTTTGCTACGGCTAGGATGCTTTAATTTTCTTAAAGCTTTAGCTTCAATTTGACGAATACGTTCACGTGTAACATTAAATTGTTGACCAACTTCTTCTAATGTGTGGTCAGTATTCATACCAATACCAAAACGCATTCTTAGTACACGTTCTTCTCTTGGAGTTAGAGAAGATAGGATACGTGTACAAGTTTCTTTTAGGTTTGTATGAATAGCAGAATCAACAGGTTGTAATGCATTTTCGTCTGCGATAAAATCACCTAAAGATGAATCTTCTTCATCACCAACAGGAGCTTCTAAGCTAACTGGCTCTTTAGCAATTTTCATAACTTTACGAATTTTATCTACTGGCATTGAAAGACGTTTAGCTAATTCCTCAGGAATTGGTTCACGACCTGTTTCTAATGTCATTTGACGAGATGTACGTACTAATTTGTTGATTGTTTCAATCATATGTACAGGAATACGGATTGTGCGAGCTTGGTCTGCAATGGAACGAGTAATTGCTTGACGTATCCACCATGTAGCATATGTTGAAAATTTATAACCACGACGATATTCAAATTTGTCAACGGCTTTCATTAAACCGATGTTTCCTTCTTGAATTAAATCTAAGAATTGCATGCCGCGATTGGTATATTTTTTAGAAATTGATATAACTAAACGAAGGTTTGCTTCTATCATTTCTTTTTTGGCACGTTCTGCTTCACGTTCACCACGTTTGATTGTGTCTACCATCTTTCTGTATTCAGAAATAGGTAAACCACATTCTTTACTCATATCAGCAAGAAGAGTACGTAATTCAATAATTTCATTGCGATTATCTCTTACAAAAGAAATCCAATGCTTATCTTTAGTTTCTTCAAGCTTTTCAACCCAATGAGGGTCTAGCTCTGAGTGTTGATATGCACTTAAGAAGTCTTCGCGTTTAACTTTAGAGTTTAATGCTAAACGCATAAGTTTTCCTTCTACACCCATTAAACGACGATTTAATTCATTTAATTGTTCAACTAACTCTTCAACACGAGCTGAATTTAAGTGAATTGAACTCATAAGCTCAATTAATTCTTTTTTGATGTTTTGATATTTTTTCTCTAGAGATGTTTGAGCTTTACGTCCGGCAAGAATTGCTTTCATTCTTTGAGATTGTATGCGACTTAATTCGTCATAATAGCTGGATATTTTTGTTAAAATATCAAGTACAGGTTCGAATAAAGCTTGTTCCATAGCGGTAATTGATGTGGCTGCATGAGATGTTTCGTCATCATCATCTAGTTCACCTTCATGTTCACCATCTAAATCATCATCAGAATGGCTGTCTTCTTCTGGCTCATCATCAACAGCACCATCAAACTCGATATCTGTTTCTAAGTCATCATCTATTTCATCAAGATTTTTATTTTCTAAATCTTTTGTTACATCAGATAGATCATCATCTGTTGTTTGATCGTCTTCGTAAACAATGGCTTCTGAGTCTACACCATACATCATTTCAAGGTCAATGATGTTTCTTAGTTGGGTTGTACCTTCTATCAATTCATCACGCCATTTTGAGATAGCTTTTAAGGTCATTGGGTTTTCACAAAGACCGCCAATCATAACAGTTTTACCTGCTTCGATTCTTTTTGCTATAGCAATTTCACCTTCACGAGATAAAAGTTCAACACAACCCATTTCTTTTAGGTACATTCTAACAGGATCGTCTGAGCGCATCAAATCTTTAGCGTCGAAATTACCTGTTTGTTCGTCATCATCATAGCTGGTTTCGGTTGAAGCTTCGTTTTCTACTTCGTCTTCTTCATAATCATCAGTTTCATCAGCAGAAATGATGCTTATCTCCATATCGGAGATAGCTGCCATAATATCCTCTATTTGATCTGATGTTTCTTTTTCTGAAGGTAAGGCTTGATTTAGTTCTTCAATTGTGATGTAACCTTGTTCTTTTCCTTTGGAAATTAATTTTTTTAATGCGCCACCAAAAGAATCTAATAAAGGAGCATCATTAATTTTGTAATCTTCATTATCTAAATCTGACATGTCGTTCCTTAAAAATAAATCGATTTTTACTACGCTTTTATACGTAGTATAAAGTAAAAGTTTGCAAACGAGAAATCATATAATACTTTTAGTGTCAAATGTCAAGAGTTTTTTAACTTGTTTTGTCTTTAATTTATAATAATGAAAATGATTCTAGAAAGCAAGGAAGGAGCGTCCTTTTAAGGAAAATTGCGGTTGACAAAATTTTGGTTTGTTGTATATCTTGTGGCATGTTGTAATTTGTTATAAGGACTTTTTTATGAAACACGAACTTTTAGCTCCAGCTGGAAATATTGAGGCAGGATATGCAGCTCTTTATTATGGTGCAGATGCTGTTTATCTTGGATTAAATAAATTTTCGGCAAGAGCAGGGGCTGAAAACTTTACATTTGACGAATTAGATGAGTTTACTGCTTATGCGCATAGTCTTAATAGAAAAGTATTTGTGGCAATTAATACAATTTTGACTGTAGATGAAGTAAAAGAGTTGCCTGAGGTTTTTAAGGCAGTTGATAGGGCTAAAGTTGATGCTTTGATTGTTCAAGATTTAGGTGTTTTTTATTTAGCTAAAAGGTTGATACCTCATATTGAACTTCATGCAAGTACACAGATGGCTGTTCATAATGCTGAAGGTGTTAAGTTTTTGAAATCATTAGGATTTAAAAGAGTTGTTTTGGCTCGCGAACTTACTTTGAGTGAAATTGAAAATATTGCAAAAGAAGTTCCAGATGTTGATTTAGAGGTGTTTGTCCATGGGGCTTTGTGTTATTCTTATAGCGGACAATGTTTGTTTTCGGCATTAGAATATGGCAAAAGCGCGAATAGAGGAAGATGTATTTATCCTTGTAGAAGTGAATTTGTTGTTAAAGATGAAGATGGAACTTTGTTAAAACGTCATTTGTTTTCTATGAAAGATTTGGCTTTAGAAGAATTAGTTAATAAAATTCCAGCTCTTTCTTTAAAAATTGAGGGAAGAAAAAAATCTCCATTATATGTTGCAAGTGTTGTAAATTATTATAGGCATATTTTGGATGGAAAGAAAAAAAATCTAAGTGAAGCTAATGATATTAAACAAGTTTTTTCAAGACCTTGGTGTAAATTTCATTTTGAGGGTAAAAGTCGGGATATTACTGATGAAAACTTTGTTGGTCATAGAGGTTTGTTGATTGGTAAAGTTGAAAAAGTTAGTAAATCAAGACTTGGTTTTAAGATTAATCATAAGCTTGCTCGTTATGATGGATTGCAGATTGATGTTGAAGGTGATGAGAAGCCATTTGGTTTTGGTGTAAAGTCCTTGTTTGTTAATTCAAAACCTCAGTTTGAGGCAGAAAAGGGGAGTTATGTAGAAGTTGAATTGCCTTTGGAACATCCTTTTTTGAAAGAAGGGGCTGAAGTTTATCTTTCTTCATCAACAGAAGTTAAGAGTAAATATGATTATAAAAAGCCAAAACCAAATGAATATAAGAACTTAAATGATATAGATGTGGTTGTTGAAGTTTGCCAAGATAAAATTTGGGCAATGGCTGATGAATGTTTTGTATCTGTTGAAGGTTGTTTTGATAAGGCAAAAGATGTTAAAAAGGTTGAAGAAGCAATTGAGAATGCTTTTAAGAAAACTGGTGGAACAATTTTTAGGGTAAATAGTGTTAAGGTAAACAATAGTGAAGAAAGATTTGTTCCGGTATCGGTTGCAAATGATTTAAGAAGAAAGTTGTTAGACAATATAAAGGTTGAAGAAAAAGAGATTGTTTTACCAGAAATTAGACCTTTAAGTAAGAAAAGTGTTATTAATGAAAATGAAAAGTATTACTTGAGTATTGGAGAAAAAGTATCTGATTTTAAAGATAAAGATTTTTCTTCTTTGTGGGTTGTTTTGCCTCAAATTTGTAGAAATACAAAACTTTTAGAAAAGCTTATTGATGAATATTATAATTTGGGAGCTCGTAATTTTTTGGTTGAAAATTACTATGGCTTTGAGTTACTCAAAAAATATAAAGATATTAAGATTGGTAGCGGTAGTTTTGTTTATATCATGAATGAGTATGCAACAATGCAACTTAAGGAAATCGGTGTAGAGTGGGGCGTTGTTGCAATTGAAAGTTCTTTAGAAAATACTTTAAAAATAGAAAAAGCTTCAGCTATTGAGATAAAAGAGCAAGTAGGGTACAGAGTGCCATTGTTTACTTCGGCTGTTTGTATTAGGAAAAATGATTGCAAAAATTGTAAAGGTGGAATTAAGCGTTTTGAGCTTAAAAAAGATGGTCGGATTTATGAGGCCATTTCAAAGGATTGCCAAGTTCAAGTATTTAGAAAGTAAAAGAAAAAACGAGAGTTTGGGCTCTCGTTTTTACTCGTAAAGGATTAAGACTGGGTTCTTTTGCCTTCCACCAAGTCCTCCATATCCTAAAAACATTTTTAAGCCTTTGGTTGTGGCTTTAATTGAAGTTGTTCCTAGAATATTTTCTAAATATTTTCCTTTTTGGCAAGTTATATGCAATGTGTCGTTGATATAGGTATGTTTGAATTTTAGTATACTATCAGGTAATTCGACGATTGCGATATACTTGGAGTTCTTTAGCGTCTTACATCTTTCTTGTTTTTCGGATACGTTTGTATCGTTTAATTTTTGGAATTGTCTATAATAACTATGAGGGACAATGCCTTGTTTGTTATAATCCATCCAGTTATGGTAGACTATGTATTCAATAGAATCATACAAACAAATAGCAAAATCATCAATGAGGAATCTTTGGGGAGCACCGCTCTTGATTAGTCTTGCTGATGTGTTATTATTTGTTATTTCAAAGTTTTGCGCAACTGCAATCGAAGAAAAACAGGTTAGAATAAAGACAATAGTGATAATAATTTTTTTCATAATGATAAGCATAATATAGAATTTTAATAAGAAATTTAGTACTGTTTTTTGGAGTTTGCAAGTTTTTATTGTTGATAAGTGAAAATATTTTGGAGAAATTTAAAAAAATCTATTGACGTTACAAAATATTTATCATAAAGTGCGTTTTGTCGTTAAGACATGGGTCCTTAGCTCAGTTGGTTAGAGCCGGCCGCTCATAACGGTCTGGTCGTAGGTTCGAGTCCTACAGGACCCACCATTAAAACAAAAATACACCCTATGTGGTGTTTTTTTGTTTTAAATAGTGAATTGTGGACTTGAACCGGAGAGTAGGTTCGACTACAAGCGAAAGGAGGACGAAAGAACGCCGGTGAGCGCTAGCGAATGAGCGCCAGTGCGGACAAGCCTTTTATCAAAAGGCGAAGTTCAGTCCGTTAGATCCACCACTCAAGAAGCCTCTCTGGTTAAGAGGCTTTTTTGTTTTAAATAGTGATTTTTTGGGGATATCTAATTGATACCAACAAAAAAACGGAAGCTAAAAAGCTTCCGTTTTTGATTAAAAACTATTAAGATTACCATCTATTGCTCCCCATACTTCTCCTGGAGTATTACAAGAACCACCCTCAATACGCACTGTGAACATAGGTGTGGTTCTTTGCCTGAAGTCATACTCTCTCATTATACCTTCATTACAACAGTGAAGCGAATGAGTGTTTGAGTAAAGATTGCAATCTAATAAATCATGACTCTGACAATGAACAAGAAATTCATTATAATCAATAATTACCGCAGGAAAAACGTTGAAGGCCTCGTTTACATCATGGACAAACTCATGATAATATGCTATTTGGCCACATTCAGTTTCTTCAAACTTTCTGGCATCTTTAATCGGAAAAGCTGTATCTACTCTGTAATTGATGTCATCAATGTGAATTTTACACTCAAATGGTTCCAACACCCAACAATATTCCATTTCTCTGCCGTGCTTTGCAAAATTTTCTTTACAAAATGCAACAGATGACGCAAGCGGAATTATGGGATCAAATGTAGTGTTCCTTGTTGCTAAACGATGTGTACCATATTTACGCTTCAACCATTGGTCTATGAGGTTTCTTGCCTCGATGCTTGATTTAGCAACACCAATACGCTCAAAAAAAGTAATGACGAAATAAGGCGCATAAGCATCTTTAACTAGCACAAGGTCAATAAAACCCACACTTTTAGTTGGGTCATTGGTAAGTTTAAGATTTTCATCAACATACCAAAGATTTCTTAATAGTTTTTCTTTTTTGCTAACATCCATAATAAATTATTTTAATAGTTTTACATAATTATTTTTCTTAAACGAAGCAATATTAATAATTTTTTTTTAAAAAATCAAATAAAATTACGTAAGTTTGTTTTTTAGTATCTAATTCTTTTTTTATTTAAATATGGAGAAAAGCGGTTTTTAGGTGTTTTTTTTTATTGAAAAATTTAAAAAAGTGTGTTATGGTTAAGTCAGCTTATTTATTATTTTCTTATATTTAAATTTATAATTATGAAAAGACAAAAGGTTTTTGAGTTTGTGCATGCGTTTGTGTATAAACATTTAGGATGGAGTGATGAGGAGTATAACTCTCGTCTTTTAGGATGGAGTGATGTTGAGTATAACTCTCGTCTTTTCGGAGATTTAGGGTTTGACAGTCTTGATTTGACAGAACTTGTTATGGCTCTGGAAAAGGAGTTTTCGGTTAAGATTAATGATGTTTGTGTTGATAGTTGGAAGACTGTTGAGGACGTTGTTAATACGGTTTGCAGGTTAATTCCTTAAATATAGAAAAACAGCTTTAAGTGAGAACTTAGGGCTGTTTTTTTGTTGCATGTTTGTCTTTTAGAAGATATGCTTTTATTGTTTTAGTATAAATATTGAGGAGTTTTAAATGTTTAAGCTTATTTTACCAGAAGAAAAATATTGGATGTCATTTTTAGAAGGGGTGGAGGAATTTAAGAAATTTCCAACTGATTTTGATACTAATGGGATTAAAGTAGGGCTTAAATATGATAATTTTGCAGATTTTAAACTAAATAGCGAAAATGAACGTTTAGGTGTTGGCTTAAAAGAAGGATATGTTAGGCAGTCAAGATTATGGTTGATTGAAGGTGATAAATTTGTTGGAGCTTTTGATATTCGCCATAGTTTAACTGATGAATTAAAGAAAAAGGGCGGAAATGTTGCGTATTATATTATTCCATCTTGTAGGAAGAAAGGGTTGGCAAGTTTAGGCTTAAAGAAATGTTGTAAATATGCAAAAGAGGTTTTGGGGCTCAAAGAGGTTTTAGTTACTTGTAATGCTTTAAATGTTGGCTCATATAAAACAATGATAAAAGTAATGAAAGAATTTGGCGGAAGAGAAGATGAGCCTTTTTTGTTTGATGATAAAAAAGAATTAAGAGTTTGGATAAGGACTATGTAGTTTTTTTTGTTATAGATTTAGATGTTTTAGAAAAGCATCTGAGCCCTCGTAAATATCCCAATAGGTTTCATCAAAGTTTCCAGTGTACCATGGGTCTTTAATATTACGGGGCTTGTTTGCAAAATCAAGCAAACGGTGGATTTTGTTTTCTGTATCCGGACCGGTGATAGATTGAATGTCTTCGATATTGCTGTCATCCATCGCTAAGATATAATCATAGTAAGCGTAGTCGTGTGGGCGAATACGACGAGAGTAATGTTCCTCAAAAGGAACGTGCATAGCGGTTAGTATTTCCCTTGTGCCATAGTGAATACCGGCATGGCACATTTCATTATAGCTTTCGGTTGCAGCAGAATCTATTTCAAACTTATCTCTTAAACCACGTTCTTCTACCATTTGCTTAAACACAAACTGAGCCATTGGTGAGCGACAGATATTTCCTAAACATACAAATAAAACTTTAATCATTTTGGAGCCTTTTTTAGAGTTGTTATAAAGTGATAAAAATACTTGATAAATGTGATATAGTTTATAAAGTAAAAAATATTAAGGCAAATGATTTTTTTTTATTGGTTTAGGAAAATGTGATGAGTGAGTTTAATATATCTAAAGAACATCTTGAAATAATTAGAAATTTTCAAAAAGATGAAGCAACGGCAAGTAGGCTTTATGCATATATTGCAAAAGGAATGAAAGATGAAAAAAATAAAGAGATTATGCTTAAAATGTCTTATGAAGAAAAAGCTCATTCTCTTATTTGGAAGCAGTATACTAAAGAAGATATAAAGCCAAATAGATTTAAGGTTATGTTTTATAAATTAATTGCTTTTCTTTTGGGATATACGTTTGTTATTAAATTTTTTGAAAAAGATGAGTATAATGGTATTAATTCTATGGAAAATTTAAAAGAAGTTTTTCCGGAAATTGAGCATATTGTTGCACAAGAAAAAGCTCATGAAGATGCTTTAGCGGATATGCTTGATGAAGAAAGGCTGAATTATACTGGGGCTATGGTATTGGGCTTAAATGATGCTTTAGTAGAATTAACCGGTGCTATTGCAGGGCTTACTTTTGTGTTGATGAATACAAAGCTTATTGCTATGAGTGGTGTTATTACAGGTATTGCGGCTACTTTATCAATGGCTGCATCAAACTATTTGGCTGAACGGGCAGAAGGTAATAAAAATGCTTTGAAAGCAAGTGTGTATACGGGGATTGCGTATTTGATTACTGTGGTATTTTTAACTATGCCATATTTAATTGCGCCTAAAGAGATGTATGTTGTGGCATTGGTTTCAATGATTTTGATTGTTGTTTGTTTGATTTATATGTTTAGCTTTTATATCGCAACAGTTAAGAGTGAAAAGGTGATGCCGAGATTTTTGGAGATGGCAGGGATTAGTTTGAGTGTTGCGGGTATTTCATTTTTGATTGGATTGCTTGCTAAATTTTGTTTTGGGATAGAGGTTTGATATTATAAGCTAAAAGAAAAACTCCGGATTTTAAGGTCCGGAGTTTTTTTTTGTTTTGTTTCAAAAAGATTATTTGCCATAGTAGGCTTTTTTATAAACTTCTAAAACAAGTTTATGATTGCATGGGCGAGGGTTACCACCTGTACAAACATCTTTCATTGCGGCATCTGTTAGAGCTTCAAGGTCTTTTTCTTTTACGCCGATTTCTTTTAAGGTTTTTGGAATGCCAACAGTTTTAGAGAGTTTTTTTACAGCTTTAATGCAAGCTTCTCGATATTCTGCTTGTTTCATGCTATCAACATTTTTTACACCCATAGCACGTGCAATTTCTTTATATTTTGTGCCTGTGTTTGGTGCATTAAACTCCATAACATAAGGAAGTAATACTGCGTTTGCGATACCATGTGGTGTATCATAAAAAGCAGATAATGGGTGAGCCATTCCATGAACAACACCTAAACCTACGTTTGAAAATGCCATGCCGGTCATATATTGCCCTAAAGCCATATCTTCTCTACCTTTTGGGTCATTATCGCAGGCTTTTTTGAGGCTTCTTGAGATTATTTCGATAGCTTTTAGGTTTAGGGTATCGGCTAGTTCCCAAGCACCAAGTGTAGTATAGCCCTCTATGGCATGAGTTAGAGCATCTAGACCTGTTGCAGCTGTTAAGGATTTTGGCATTGATGACATCATATCTGGGTCAACTACGGCAACAACTGGAATATCGTGAGGGTCAACACAAACGAATTTACGGCGATTTTTTTCGTCGGTTATTACATAGTTGATTGTGGTTTCGGCTGCTGTTCCGGCAGTGGTTGCAACGGCAATCATCGGAACGGCTTTATTTTTGGTGGGGGCAACACCTTCAAGTGAGGTTACGTCTTCAAATTCGGGGTTGTTTATAATGATACCAATGGCTTTAGCTGTATCTTGAGGAGAGCCACCGCCGATGGCAATTAGGTAATCAGCTTTAGCTTTTTTGAAAGCTTTTAAGCCTTGTTTTACAACATCAACACTTGGGTTTGCTTTTACTCCATCAAAGATTGCATATTTTAATTTTGCATTATCTAAAAGGTTGGTTACTTTTTCAACAACTTTAAATTTTACTAAGTCTTTATCGGTTACGATTAAGGCTTTTTTGAAAGCTCTTGATTTTGCCTCTGTAACAATAGCTTCGATTGCACCGCTTCCATGATAACTAGTTTCGTTTAAGATAAAACGTTTTGATGTCATAATGTCCTCCTTTTAATAAAAATAGTTTGAATGATAGTAGTGTAGGGGAGGAATGTTTAATTTTTGGTTTATGTGGTTGATATGTATGTTAGTGACATAAAAATCGAAAAATATTTAAAATACACTTGATTTCATATATTATAATTCCTATATGAAGTATGGACTAGAACTAAAGATGTAATTTTGTTTTAGAAAAGGAGAAAATAAAATGCCAAAATTAAAATATGGCGATAAAACCGCCAAAGCTCTTGATAATTATATAAAAGATTATAAAATTCCCGAATGGCCTAGTTATTTTGGAAAAGCTGCACCTGTAATAGATTTTGCAAAAAATTATGCAACAATGTTGAAAAAAGATTTAGAAATGAGTGATAAATTTTTCCATTGTAAAGCAAATTATGAAGCAACATCTAGAGGACAATATGGTGAAAAAACAGCCCAAAAGTTGAGTAATTTGAGAGAATATCTTGATAGAAACATTAAAGGAGATTCACTTGAAACATCACTAGTTGATCAACGAGCAAATGTACGAGGTCGTATGGGAGCAAAAGCGGGTAAATCACTACGAGAAAGTTGTCCTACGCATCATACTAAATATAAATAGGAGGAAATATGGATAAACAAGTTAGCTGTAATATTTTAAGAAATTTATTAAAATATATAATAGTAATATTGAAGTTGATATTCTTATTAGTAATAATTTGCTGGTTTATTTTTGATTTCATATTTATCTATGACTACAATATATATTTTGTTATTTTTTATACAGCTGTTATGCTAACTTGTTTATTTTCATATATTTTAAGTTTTTTTAACGTATACAAAAAGTCAAGTTATCGGGTATTAGGGATATTTGGAGTATTGTATATGATTCTCAATTTTGTTTCACCAGCATCAGATAAATTAGCAATAGATCATTGTCTAGATAGCGGAAAAGGTGTTTGGGATTATAATGAGCGAAGATGTAGAACAGACTGTTGGAAATGGGATGATAAATTAGGTTGTTTAAAGGAATAGATTTTATAGAAGAAGAGGAATAAATGATAAATATTAATATCAAAAAATAAGTTGGAAAATATTTCTTATATTTTGGAATATTTGTGCAATTATTGGATTAGTTGTAGGTGTTTATTTTTTGTATATTGTTTTTGATGATAAAGGATATTGTTTAAGTAGCCAACATGGTGTATGGGATAATGAACAAAAAATTTGTCGTTATGATTGTATTAAATGGGACAAAGAGCGAGGTTGTGTCAAAGAAGACCAACTAAGAGATAATGAAAAATAAATATAAAATTATCCGATTTCGTTAAATAAAAGGCAACACAATATGTGTTGCTTTTTATTTTGTTTAGAATATTATGCGTAAATGAAAGGAGTGTTTAATGAATAGATTTAGAAAAATTATATATTTTATATTGGGATGGTTATTTATACCTATGATATTATCTTTTTCTACATTGTTTGTTTTTGAATTTAAAAAAGGTATTAGCTTTTGGGGTTTAGTTTATTTAATTAGTTACTTAATTTTTCCGTTATTATACAGAAATACTATTCCTCAAAGATTTTTAAATAGATATATTTTTTATGGAATAATTTATTTAGTTTTATTAATTATTTTTTTGTTGTGTTGCTTTTTGGTATAGATATCATTGTATAAATAAAGGAACTGGAAATGAACGAGCAAGTGTTATCAAATAAAGATAAAATATTTATTGTTGTTGTGAAGATTATTTTTTGTATAGTATTTTATCTATATATTTTGTATGAATTAACCATTATTGATGGGATATCAGAGGAAATATATAATCTTTATTATTTGATAATGCTTGCTTGTTTAATATCTTTTGCATTAACTGTTTTTCAAAAGTTTAGGAAAATTGCATATATTGTTTTTGTGGTTAGTTTGGGATTTTATTGTTATATGCATGATTATAATAAAGAAATTGTAGAGCAACATAATTTAGTAAATTGTTTGGAAGTTGGAAAAGTTTATGATCCTAATCAAAAAGTTTGTCGTGGTGACTGTTGGAAATGGGATGATAAATTAGGTTGTTTAAAGGAATAGGTTTTATAGAAGAAGAGGAATAAATGATAAATATTAATATCAAAAAAATAAGTTGGAAAATATTTCTTATATTTTGGAATATTTGTGCAATTATTGGATTAGTTGTAGGTGTTTATTTTTTGTATATTGTTTTTGATGATAAAGGATATTGTTTAAGTAGCCAACATGGTGTATGGGATAATGAACAAAAAATTTGTCGTTATGATTGTATTAAATGGGACAAAGAGCGAGGTTGTGTCAAAGAAGACCAACTAAGAGATAATGAAAAATAAATATAAAGTATGGCGATAAAAGATGTGTGTTCAACACATCATACTAAATATAAATAAAGGAGGAAATTTTGGGCAAGCAAATATTAGAATTTTTTTTAAAAGTTAGTAAAATATTTATAAAACTATTTGTTTTATTTGTTATGTTTGGATTAATGTTAATTGACTGGATGATTGTTTATACAGTTCCACAGCATATCCTTTATACCTACGGTTTTGTGATGTTTGTTTGCCTTGTTTCTTTTGGGTTAACAATGTTTTCTAAAATAAGAAAAATAAGTTATATTATATTTTTTCTAAGTCTTATAATATACATATGTATGTACAATTTTGTTCCTAACATAAAAGAACAACATCTCATAGATGGTTGTATGGATTTGGGTAATGTTTGGGATTATAATGAGAAAAGATGCAGAACAGACTGTTGGAAATGGGATGATAAATTAGGTTGTTTGAAGGAATAGATTTTATAGAAGAAAATGTTTAATTTTTGGTTTAATGGTTAATGGTAAAGATTAGAATTGTTTGGTAATAGATTTATTTTAAAAGAAAAACTCTCAAAGTAAGGATAACTTTGAGAGTTTGTTTTGTTTAAGCTAAATTATTTTGAAGCGCCGTATTTTTCTTTTAGTTCAGCAATACGTTCTTCAGGGATACGTTCAAATAACATATCACCAATTTCAAATGGAGTGCCGGCTTTTAAGGCAGTTAATTCTCTTTTAATATCAAAGTCCTTTAAACTTGGCATATCGCTTAATTTTAAGCCTAATTTGGCTAACATCTTTTCTGATGTAGTTGGCATAAGTGGCGCTGATAGGATTGCAAAAATACGAATTAAGTTAATACATGTGCGAAGAATTTGACTTGCTTTTTCTACGTTTTCTTTAATAACAACCCATGGCTCTGCCTCTGATATGTAGTTGTTACCTTCTACCCAAATTTGGCGAAGTTCTGCAAAGGCTTTTCTAAACTCTAATTCGTTCATATATTTGAAGTAGTCATTTACTCTTGCTTGAAGAGTTGTGATGAGCTTTTCTTCTAATTCGCCAAGATTACCACCAGCTGGAACTTCATTTCCGATTTTAGATGCTGTCATTTTTAATACGCGTGATACAAAGTTTCCTAATACGCCGTTTAGGTCTTTGTTAATTATGGAAGCAAATGAGTCAAATGTAAAGCTTGTATCTGAAGCTTCTGGAATGTTGCTCATTAACCAATAGCGCCAATAGTCTGCATCAAACTCTTTAATTGCATCTTCGGCAAATATACCTCTGTTTTCTGATTTAGAGAATTTACCTCCTTCAAATGTTAGGTAGCTTACACCTTTTAGGTAATCTACTTGAGTCCAGTTTTCACCTGTACCAAGTAGTGTTGCAGGGAAGGTGATTGAGTGATAAGGAACGTTATCTTTACCCATAAATTCTATATGGCGAACATTTGATGCATCATACCACCAGTCTTTCCAGTTACGATTTTTTGGGTCCTCATCAGCCCATTGTTTGGTAATACCAATATAACCAATTGGAGCATCAAACCAAACATAGAATACTTTGTTTTCATAACCAGGTTTGTTTACAGGAAAGCCCCATTTGAGGTCACGAGTTATGCAACGAGCTTGTAAACCTTCTTTGAGCCATTTTTGAGCAATAGAATAAGCAACTGCTGGCCAGAAAGGTTCTTTAGTGATAAGCCAATCTTTTAGTAATGGTTCAATCTTTGGAAGGTTTAAGAATAAGTGTTTAGTTTCTCTAACCTCTAGATTTGAAGAGCCTGAAACAGTACTCTTTGCATTAATGAGGTCTGTTGGTTCTAAAACGGCTGTACAGTTTTCACATTGGTCGCCACGAGCTTTTTCATAACCACAATGAGGACAAGTACCGGTAATATAACGGTCAGCTAAGAACATATCATCATCTATAGAAAAGATTTGTTTTACGGTTCTTTCTTCTATATAGCCATTTTTATCAAGCTGTTCAAAGATGTGATAGGTCATTTCTTTGTTTTGCTCAGATGATGTACGACCAAAGAAGTCAAATGACAAGCCAAAGTCTTTATAAGTGTTATGATGACGTTTATGGTTCATATCACAATAGCTTTGAACATCCATGCCAGCTTTTAGGGCGCCAACTTCGGAGGTTGTACCATGTTCGTCAGTTCCAACAATATATAAAACATCATTTCCCATCATTCGCATATATCTAGCATAAACATCTGATGGAAGTAAACAGCCAATCATGTGGCCAAGATGTGGTATACCATTGATATATGGAAGTGCGGAAGTAATAAGTACTTTTGACATTTTATATATTCTCCTTATAGTTTAATTAAAAAACGGGGGTAGTTTAGGGGATTTTTTTTTAATTTTCAAGTGTTATAAGGTCAAAAAGATAAAAAATATGTAAGACACATTGACTTGGTAAGTTTTTTTTGATAAAATACTTATATGTCATGAATATATGGAGATAAGTTATGAGTGAAGAAAAAAGAAAAATAAACTGGGATACATCTGTTATGGAGTTGCCTGAAGATGTTTCTTTTGAAGGATGTAGGGATAGATTAAACAGGCCAGATAAATATGAAACTGATAAGTTGTTTGCATATGATTGCTATAAAATTTCGGAACATGCAGTGATTGATGAAAGATTAGCAGAAGATGTTTTAGAAATGTATGATATTTTATTAGAAAAAGGTGTTTCTAAAGAAGTTGAGAGCAATATTTGCCAAGGTCTGGGGATGATGGTGCAATATAATCCAAAATTAAGAGATAGTGTTGTAGAATTAGGAGTAAAACATCATCCTTTATTTGAAAAAGATTTAATGAATTATAATCATCTTTATTCTGAAGAAATTGAAAGTATGCAAGGTGATGTAATGGAACGTTTGAAAAGTAAAAATAAAGATATTTTGGGAAACTTAAAAGATAAAGTGAGTGCAAATAAATCTGATAATGGTTTGAATTGTAGTGAAAATGTAAAAGAAACTTACGAAAATAAGCTTGATAGTAAAGTTAGAGAGGCATATTTAAGAGAAACTGCAATTAAAAGATGATTTCTTTGTGTAATAAAATGAAATAATTTGTTGATTTAAATTTGTAAAATGCCTTATATAATGCGATTGTTAATTAAAGAGAGGTATTTTATGATTTTTTGTGATATGGATGGTGTTTTAGTTGATTTTGATGGCTCTTTTGAAAGGAAATATGGTATTTTACCATATAAACTACCAAGACAAGAGTTATGGCAAACAGTTTTGGATACCAAAGATTATTGGGTTAATCTACCAAAACTTGATGATGCTGATAAATTAGTAAAATACCTAAATAACCATGGTTTTCAAATTTTAACAGGCCTTAATTATATCCAAGGCTTGTTTCGCATGAATATTTTTCAAGGGTTATTGAACAGTTGCCTAATATGATTGAAAAAATTAATGAATTTCAAAAAGAAAATTATGAAAATGTAGATTTATTAGTTGTTAATCGCCAAAATGAACTATTGTACGACTCTAGAGGACCTCATGAAGATAATGTGCTTGATGTTATTAGAAAAGAAGAGGCGCGTCCTTTAAAGGTGGCAGAAGTTATTACGATAAATGCTCAGTTATATAAAATTCATGAGAGTATGAAGTATAGATATGAGAAGGGTGTTTATAAGCCTGCTCGTAGTGAGGTTGATGTTGCAAAAGTTGCAATTTCTAATGTTAGAAAATTAATAGAAAGACAACCTGAAGAAAAATCATTTCTTAAAGATAATATATTTAAAAAAGCTTCGGGATTTGAGATGTAAAAAAAGAAAAGCCACTGTAAAGGTGGCTTTTTTGATATAAAAATTGATATTTGATGATGTGTACAAATCTAATAGGTTATTGGTATTTTTATTTGTTTGTTTTATATTGTTATAAAATTAAGTATTAGGGAATTGAGAGATGATTGATGATGTGCTTTGTTTTATTAAAAGTGCTGGAAATAAATTAATAAAAATAAGAAAAGATAAGGGACTTTTAATTGATTATAAAAGTAAAACTCCTGTTGGAATGGTGACAAAAGCAGATAAAACCATTAGCAAGATGTTTGAAGATTTTGTTAAAAAGAATTTTAATTGGTTAAATTATTTTATTGTAGATGAAGAAACGTTCAAAAATTATGGAGATAAAATTTTTGATAAAATAAATAAGGCTGAGTATGTTTTTATTATAGATCCTTTAGATGGAACATTGCAATATGCACAAGATATTCCAATTTATGGTGTTTCGATAGGAGTGTTTAAGAATAAAAAGCCATATGTTGGCGCTATATATATGCCTAGGCTTGGCGAACTTGTGTATTCTGATGAAAATAAAAATGCTTTTTGGGTAAAGAATGCTTTTAAGAAAAATGAACACAAGATTAAGCTTGATAAGGGGTATAAGACAACTTCTAAGTTGATTGTTGATTTGCAACAGCATTTTGAATTAGATAAAACAAAAAATACTCAAAACTATCTTTTTGTTGACTATTTAGTTTCTAGTTTTTCATATTTATTGATAGCTAGCGGAAGAATTAGATCTGGTATGTTTAAGGATTGGCTATGGGATTTTGGGGGAGCTTGGCCTATTTTTGATGCTCTTTCTTATAAAATATATGATTTTAAGGAAAATAGATACATAAAAAGTTTAGATAAAAAGGATTTTACAAATGATTTAAAGTTTAAGAATGCTCATATTATAGGTTCAAATAGTGAGGTTACATATTTGAAAAAAATAATAATTAAGGATTTGGAAAAGTAAAATTTAGTTAAATATTAATCTTTTTTGTATTAAGTAAAGATATATGTGAAAATAAGGTGTTAAATAAAACAATAGAGGTAAAAATGACATTTAGTATTTCTGATTTTATAAAGGTTAACCGAGTTTATTTTATTTGGGCGGTGTTTTTTGGCTTATTATATTTGTTTAGAGATATGTTTGGCTTGGTTTTTATGACCTTTATTATGTGTTTTGTGGGTTCTTCTATTGCTCATAAGTTAAGAAGAAAATATCGCTTTAATAGAAGGGCGGTTGTTGTTTGTTTTTATATAATCTTTTTGCTTTGTGTTATTTGCTTTTTAAAGTATATTCCACCAAGATTACTAGGAGAAACAATTAGCTTTACCGAGCAATTACCAAGAAGTATTCAATCTGTTAAGGAATGGGCTGATGTAGAGTTTAAGGATAATGAATTTATTGCACCGATGATATCTCAGCTTGAAACAGCTTTTGTTCCTGATAAAACTGTTGTAAAAGCATGGAACTTTTTAAGAAATGTATTGGAGAAGGGGGTTCATTATATTGGCTGGTTCTTTCTTGCTATGTTATTTAGTTTCTTAATTTTGTTTGATTTACCAAAGCTTTCTAAAGGAGTTAGACATTTAAGATATACAAGACTTGCAGATACTTATCATGAAACATCTGATAGTATAATGCTATTTGCAAAAGTAGTTGGTGAAAACTTTAGAGCTCAGCTTATAATTTCTCTTATTAATACAATTTTGACAGCAATTTGTCTTTATTTCTTAAAAGTTAAGGCTGTGGCTCTTTTATCTACAATCGTATTTATGTGCGGACTTATTCCGGTGCTTGGTATGTGGATTTCTTCTGCGCCTATTATCATAATGGCAATTAATAGCGGTGGGGTAGAGCTTGGACTTTGGGCTTTGCTTATGATTATTGTTATTCATTTAATAGAAGCATATATTTTAAACCCAAGAATCGTATCAAGTGTAATGAGGATTAATCCAGTTATGACTCTTATTATTCTCTATATTGCTCATGGATTGATTGGGATGTGGGGTATGTTGCTTGGTGTACCTATTGCGGTATATATTTATAGAAAAATTAATAAACCAGTAGAAGAATAGTTTTAGAAACGGCATCAAGAGATGTCGTTTTTTTCTATTATAAAATAAATATTGACAAAATAAATAAAATAGTGTATTTTCGTTTTAATTTTATGAGGATACACTAAGAATGAATATTGAAAAACATATAGAAGATTTAAGAAAAAAGGCTAAAGGTAATAGTTTTAGTATTTTAGCTGAAAGATGTGTTACATCAGATGATGCGCCATATCGTATTAAAAAAGCAAAACCTATTAAGAGAGATGATGTAGTTGTTTTATGCATTGCTGGATATGGAGGAAATGAAATATTTCTTAAAGGTTATAACTCTATGCTTAAAAAAGTTGATGGGTTTGTGAAAGAGGAATTTGGTGGTAAGCCAAGAGTGGTAGTTGCGGTAAGTGAATTTGGTAAATTTCATGATCATAGATTTGCAAGAAGGGCAATGCATTGTAAGGTTTCTTGGCCAAAACATTATGAAGAATTAAAAAGAAGTGTTGATGAAAAACATTTTGAAGAAACATTTAATCCAAAATATATAAGAGATATTTTTGATGAGGTATTAAAGCCTCGTATTCAAGATGACAATGGTAATAGATTTGAACTAGATGAAGCTTTAAGGAATGTTAGAAAGGTAAATATTGTTGCACATTGTCATGGTGGATATGTGGCAATGGTTTTAGAAGAAATGATGAAAAAACGTATGGATGAGCTTTCATATTCAAAAGCAGAACAAAAAAAGGTTATAGAACAATTATTAGTTGTTGGATATAACCCTGATTGTCCATATGTTGTATCTGATACAAAATTTATTGGAATTGTTTCTAGCCAAGATAGAAGTAATAGATATAATAATTATATGCGTGAATGGTTGTTGATGAAACCTCATATTTTTGGAGTAGGTTATATGCCAAAGCGTTGGGGGAGAACATTGATTGGCGATATGGTTAATAGCTCATGGGGTGAAGTTAAAGAAATTGGGGAAGATGCTGATTTTTTTAAGCCACAAAAAGGCGTGAGTGAACATGAGTTTTTAGGTTTTGAATCTATGGATGGAATGAGCAAAACAGGGGAATTATTGCAACATTTTGGGGCAAATGTGCTTTATAATGGAATTGATAATTCGTTAAAACAAGATAAAAAGTTTGTTCAGATTACAAATATTAGAACATTGACTGCTAGAAACTTTGGTGATAGAGTTTTGTTTGCAAAAAGTGCAATTATTGGCTATAAATTAGAAAAAATGTTAGAAAAAGTAGATAAAAAAGAAATTGATGCTTATGCTAACTGGAGAAGAAGTATTCCTGTTGTAACTCTTGATTAATATAAGAAGGGAAGAAAAGATGGCAATTAAATATGTGATTTTTGATGTAGGTGGTGTTTGCTATCCATATTCTTTAAATAAGTTAGATGACTGGGCTTTAGAGCATTGTTGCAATAGAGAAGAATTTATAGCAAAAGGTGGAGTTAAGAGTTTTGACTATAATCCTTATATGCGAGGGGATGTTGATTTTAGTAAATTTTCTAAAGAATTATGTGAGTATGCGGGTATAAGCTATTATAAAGAAATAGAAAACAAAATAGATGAGAAACTCCATGAAGGGGTTGGAGAATTTTTTCCTCAAACTTTAGAGTGTATGGATAAAATTAAGCAAAAAGGAATTAAAGTTGGTTTGTTATCTAACGCACTTGCTTGCCTTTGTGATACTGCAGATAGTTTGGTGGATAAAAATTTATGTTTTGTTTCTTATGAATTAAAGTGTTTGAAACCTAATAGGGAAATTTATGAAAAACTTATTGAAAAGCTAAAGTGTAAACCAGAAGAAATATTGTTTATTGATGATAAAGAAAAAAATGTTAATAGTGCAATAGAACTTGGAATTAATGGTATTGTATATAAAAAAGAAACAATTGTTAAAGATGTTAATCGTTTTTTGAATTTTGATAATTTGAAATTATTTAAAGATTTTCAGCGATAATTTAAAATAAAAAAAATCTCCCTACCATTTTCACAAACATCGGGAGATTCCGCCAATACAAAAGTATCGACTAACAAATGCAAAATAAAGGTTGTATAAAGCCATTTTTCAATGACTTTGGGGTTTTAGTTCTATTTCTTCTTGAAAACAGAACTTGTTTTAGACTTTTTCGCACTCTTTGCTGCTTCACGCTCGAGCTGGTAAGCAGTCTTTTGTTTTGATTTTTTGAACGAGCCTTTCTCCTTCTTAGGAGCTTTAGGCGCAATTTGTTTACTACCCATAATAGTTTTTTTGTTTAATTAATAATACATTTTAGGTTTGTGATATTAGTGCAATAAATTATTTTGTCAAGTTTTTAGTTTAAAAATATTTGTTAATAATTTGATATTACTTGACAGAGGCAAGTTTAATGTTAGATTATTTGTATTGGGATTTTATGAGGGTAGATATTATCAGATGATGTGGTCTAATAAAGAGTTAGCAAGTTTGTTTTTAAGTGGAAGTGATGTTGTTGCTAAACACTTTATGGCTCATTTGGAAAAAGAAGAAAATATAGATATTTTTAAAAAGGAAAATTTTTCGTATTTATGGGGAATGCTTGGAATTGCTGGAATTAAAGGTATTCCAGTAAATGTGTTAGATAAAGTTTGGCAATCATTAAAAGAAAATAATGTAATTGAGGCTTTTGATAAAGGTGTTTTAGGTGATTATAACTTTGGCATTATTAAAAAATATAATGATAACAGAATGCATGCTTGGAGGGGGCTAGATAATTTTAGTGCTGATCAAAAGTTTAAGAAACTTATTTTAATGCCGATTGTTGCGATTAATCGTAGTTATGCGCAAGAAGTAGATACTCAAGCTTTTAATCCTGTTAGAGTGCTTGGTGTTTTAGACAGATATCCTTTAAGTGATGCTGTTAAACAGATGCTTATAGATATGCAGGGACATGGGGCTGCTTGTGGTATTTCTGGTAAAGAAGTAGTTGATAATTATGAAAAAGAAAAGGTTTTAGGACGACTTTGTAATTTTATTGCTTATTCAAAAAGAAAATTATTGGAATATGAAAAGGATTTCTTTTATTGGTATATTCATGATGCAGTTTTAGATGGATTTGATGTTGGTTTAATTGGCTTAAATGATAATGTTTTTGCAAATCTTATGGCAGATGAAATAGATGAAGATTTATCTGAACTTGAATTAGAACCTTTAAGGGCTAGAAACGAAGATATTGTTGAGTTTGCAAAGTGTTTTGATGAAACTTATGGATTTTATGAAAAAACCGCAGCAAAGCTTATAAGAAATCATCCTGAAAATATTACAGCAATGATGGAGAGATGTTTAAGCTTGATGGATAAAACCGAGGCAAAAGGTTTGGTTTTTGCTTTAGAATTAATTAATTTGAAGCAGTATAAGTCTGCTGTTAAAATCTTAATTGAGTTAGCAAAACGAGGAAAAGCAACAGAAATGGCTTCTTTTTTACATAGGTTGTTACCAAATGTAAAAGGAGCGGAAACAATGATTATGAGTATGCTAAAGCTTAATTTGAAGGTTTTAAAGCAAAGAGAATTCCATGAAACAAATTTAGTATTTAGAGAGTATCCGGCAAGACTTTATCTTATAGGAATAAAAGAATTTATTGAGTTTGGGTTATATAAAGATGCATCTGTTTTGTTAAGTGATTTGGTTAATAATGGGTGGGTGCAAGGTTTTGATGACTTAGAGCAAAAAAGTTTATCTTTGGCAAAAGAATTGTTAGCAAAAGATGATAGTCTTCAAGAATTAGATAAAATTGTTGATTTGTTTAAGTCTAAGCGTGATGAAGTAGAAATAGGTAGAGATGAAAATAGAAAAGAAGTTGAGAATAGCGCAAAACTAAAATTTGATTTTAAGAAATTATTTAATAAGAAAAAAGATGAAAACAATGACATTGATGATAAAAATGTAATTAAAGAAGCTGATATAGATTTAGTGTTTGATGAGAACAAAGTAGAAAATGAAATTATAACAAATGCAGAAAGTAATGATAAAAAAGAGGTTGTTGAAGAAATAGAAGATATAGCAGAAGAAAAAAATGAAACAATAACAGAAATTAAAGAAGATGATGAAGTTAAAGAAATTGAGGAAATCGTTGTTAAAGAAAATATTGCTGAGAATGTGATAGTTGATGATATAGTTAATAAAAAAGATGAAGTTTTGGGTGATAATGATTTGAATTTAAATGAAATGATGTTTAGTGGTGAAGATTGCGAAAATTATAAAGAAAAAGCCAAAGAAGCAGATAAACAAGAATTAGAAAATGAGGAATTTATTGAAAAAGGACAAAATAATATAGAACTTATGGATGTTCAAAATTCAAAAGTAGGTGGGGATGTAAAGAAAGAAATTACACAATGGGATAATAATGATGAAGAAATAATAAAATCTGATACAAAAAGAAAAATTAGTTTTGATAGCATATTAAAAATAAATTCTAGTGATATTGATAAACATTTTGAAAAAATAAAAGAAGTTACAACTCTTGCAATAAAAAAAGCAGAAGAAAAGGCTTTGTCTATAAAACAAAAAGTTGAGGATAGAATGGATGATGAAGATATTGAAAATCCTAGTGTTGTAAAGAAATTTAAGAGTATTGCAAATAAAATTAAAGGATTAAAGAAAAAGTAGTTTTTTAGTTTGTCTATGTGTATGAATTTTAAGTGAAGCTTGAAAATAAATGTGTTATGAATATAAGATTTAGGTATTAGATTTATTTGGGGGATATAATGAAATTTAAATCTTTGTTTTATTGTTTGGTTGTTGCAAGTTTTTTTAGTTCAAATATTGTTTTGGCAGATGATTTTGAAGATGATTTTGCTGTTGTTGATGAAGAATATACAGATGAAGAGCCTATTGATGAAGAATTTGCAGAGGAAGAGTTTGATGAGGATATAGCACAGAGTAGTGATGGGGCTTTTATTCCAGAAGGAGAAGTGCAAGATCCTGGAGATCTTCCAATAGCTCAACCAGAAAGAAAGGTTGCTTTTGTTGGTACAAGAGAGTTATTTAATAAATTAAAGTATGGTCAAATATTTACGGTTGATGATGTATATGGTTGGGTGCAAAATACATCTGATATAAATGAATGTCTTGAGAATGGTAAAACTATGCTATTGCAAATGATTGCAAATTCTTCTAATTTGGATGCGATATCTGTGTTATTAGATAGAGGGGCTGATTTAGTAACAAATTGTAATCCAAGTTATAATGCATTGTTTATTGCTGTACAAAATAATAAGAGTCCTGCTGTTACTGATTTATTAATCACTAAAGGGGCAGATGTGGTGGTTAAGGATTTTGAAGGTAGTAATGCTTTGAGTATTGCTGCAGCATCAAATCCTAATCCTGGCGTTACGGAAACATTGCTTGAATATGGTTTAAGAATTAATGATAAAAATAATTTTGGATTTACTCCGTTGATGCTTGCTGCTCATAAGAATAATATCAGTGTGGTAAGAATGCTTATAAAAAGTGGCGCTAATGTAAATGTTTTGGATAATAAGGGACGTAGCGCATTGATGGCTGCAGCGGTTAGAGGTGATGATGAAATAATGCAATTGCTTATAAAAAGTGGGGCAGATTTTAAGTTAGTTGATAAAAATAAAATGAGTGTATTGGACTATTACAATAAAAATCAATATTTGAAAGATAAAGAATTTGTAGAAAATGAATTTGCATCTCCGTCTGAGAGATTAGAAAGACAGTATAGTTATATTGCAGATAATCATTATAAGTATAATGAAGAATTAAAAAAAGCGATTATGGGGAATAATCCTGAGGTTGAGGTTAAAGTTGCGATAGATAGATTGGCAGATATTAATATATTAGATGATAAAGGATGTACTCCTTTGCTTAATGCAGCAAATAATAATAGTTCTGTTGAGGTTTTTGAGTTACTTGTTGAAGCAAAAGCTGATGTTAATGCAAAGTGTATGAATAATGTTAGTGCATCAATGATTGTGTCAACCCAAGCACAAAATCAAGAGTTGTCGCAAATTGCAATGAATAAGTTAGATTTATTAAATGAACATGGATTAGATGTAAATCAACGAGATTTAAATGGTAATACCGCCTTGATGTATGCACTATCAAGTAAGGCAGATATTAGTTATATTGAAAAACTTTTGATGTTGAACTCAGATGTTAATGTCGTTAATAAAGATGGTGATACACCAATGTGGCTTGCTATAAAAAATAATTTTCCAATTGATGTTTTGGAGATTTTAATTGAAAATGGGGCAAATGTTAATACAATTTCAACGAATGGCGAAAATATATTATGGTATTTGTTAAATAGAAATGCTGATGCCGAAAGAATTATATTAATGCTTGCTAGTGGTATTGATTCATCAAAGGTAAATGCTTTGGGTAAAACTCCTTTATGGCATGTGCTTATTAATGGTGGTAGAGAAGATATATTGCATGCTCTTATTAAATATGAGAGAAATATTAATGAACCAGATGCAAGAGGTGATACAGTATTGTTATATGCTGTTAAAAATGAATATCCTGCAGAAATTATTAAAAGTATGCTTTATTATGGAGCAGATCCTGAAGTGCGTGATGCTAAAGGTCATAATACTATGGATATATTATCATCAAATCAATTTTTCCAAGAGACTATTAAAAAGCAAACAAGGGAAAATGTGTTAAATCAGTGGTAAAATTAGGAAAAGCCCCATTAACGGGGCTTTTTTTAGTTAAAAAATATGTTATTTAGAATAATCCTATGATAATACCATTGTCATCAACATCTATATTTTCTGCTGCGGGAATTTTAGGAAGCCCTGGCATAGTATTGATTGAGCCTGATAATGCAACAATAAAACCAGCTCCAGCAGATAATCTTACAGATGTAATAGGAAATGTATAGTCTTTTGGGGAACCTAGTAATGTTTTATCGTGTGATATAGAGTTTTGGGTTTTGGCTATGCAAACAGGTAGTTTTGAATAACCCCATGAAGAATATTTTTCTAAATCTTGCAATGCATTTTCAGTAAAGCTTACATCGTTTGCGCGATAAATTTCTTTTGCAATAATCTTAATCTTTTCTTTTAAGCTGGCTACTTTAGGGTATAGCATATGAAGGTTGGAGGTAATATTTGAAGAATCTTCTATTTGTGTTATAATAGCTTTGGCTAGATTTATGCAACCTCGTCCTCCTTGTTCCCAACCATTTGAAACAATTGCTTCAACATTTTCTTGTTTACATAGTTTTTTTAGTAAATTTATTTCTTTTTTCGTGTCTTTTGAAAATTTATTTATGGCAACAATTGGTGAGTAGCCGAATTTTTTGATGTTTTCGATATGGGTTTTTAAATTTTCAAAGCCTTTTTCTAAGGCAATAGTGTTTTCTTTATTTAATTCATTTTTCAATACTCCTCCATGCATTTTTAAGGCACGAATGGTTGCAACAAGTACAACTGCATTAGGAAAAATATTGCTAGAGCGACCAAATATATTAAAGAACTTTTCAGCGCCAAGGTCTGCGCCAAAGCCTGCTTCTGTAACAACATAGTCAGCTAATTTTAAGGCAGTTTGAGCTGCTATTACAGAACTTGTTCCGTGAGCTATGTTTGCAAATGGTCCACCATGGATTAGGGCAGGTGTGTGCTCTAGTGTTTGAACAAGATTGGGTAGCATAGCATCTTTTAGGATAGCAGTCATTGCACCAGAGGCATTTAGGTCTTTAGCGTAAATTGGCTTATTTTGTGAATTTTGGCCAATGACAATTTGATTTAATCTGTTTTTTAAGTCTTTTAAATCTTTGCTTAAGCATAAGATTGCCATTATTTCTGAAGCAACGGTTATATTAAAACCATCATCTCGTGGAGTGCCATTAAGTGGTCCGCCTAAGGCGATTTTTATTTCACGTAATGCTCTATCATTTAAATCTATACAACGTTTAAATAAAACTTTTTGAAAATCTAAAGAGTTTCCGTGTTTTATGTGGTTGTCTATAAGAGCGCAAAGTAAGTTATTTGCAGAAGTTATAGCATGAATGTCTCCGGTGAAGTTTAGATTTATATCATCCATTGGTATTACTTGAGAATACCCACCGCCGGTTGCTCCGCCTTTTATTCCAAAACAAGGTCCTAATGATGGTTCTCTCAATGATAAACAAGCTTTTTTCTTTAATTTGCTAAAAGCATCTGCCAAGCCAATTGATACAGTTGACTTTCCTTCTCCTGCTGGGGTTGGTGTTAGGGCAGTAACTAGGATTAATTTTCCTTGTAGAGGTTTATCTTCTAATGATGATAAGGTTTTTCTTGAAATTTTTGCTTTATAATGTCCGTATGGTTCTATGTCTTCAGGTGTTAGTTGAAGTTTCTTTGCTATTTTATTGATTTTAAACATAGTTGCATTGTTTGATATTTCGATATCTGTTAGCATATTGGGTCCTTTTTAATTTTTTAAGTAATTTTCTAGAGCTTTTTGAAATAATTCTTCTGAATTTTCATTCCATCCCATAATATAGTCGTCTTTCATGCAAATAAGAGGTAAGCGTAATTCATAATTTGGGATATTAAATTTTTTAACACATTGTTTGTATAGGTCTAAGCTGTGCTTTTCAGACATATTCGTTATTGGAATGTTTAAATCTTTATGGTGAGTATGGAGGTATACATATGCATCTTTACAGGAGGAACACATTGAATGAGCAAAGAAATATATTTTGTCATGGATGAGAGTTTGTTCAGAATTGCTTGCAATTATTTGAATTTTATTAGGGTCTGATTGAGCATAAGAATTTGAAAAGCTTAGTAAAAACAATGCTATAACAATTATAAATCTTTTCATATATGGCTCTCCTAAAAGTTTTAAGTATTTAGCCTTTTGTTATATAGTAAAACAAATAGTTTATTATGGCAAGTTAGAGTGTTTGTTTTTCCACTTTATTGTGGATGAATAATATTTGAACTTGGAATAAAATATAATTTATATAACCTTTTTGTAAAGGTAGGAATATATGATAAAAAAAATAGATTTTGGTGTCTTTTTTGTAGGAATTATAGTTTTTTTAGCTGTAATGAATGGTTTTTATTGGCTTTATCAATATGGCGATAATTTTCCTCATCTTGATGAATGGAATTTTGTGCCTGTTAATGATAATTTTTTTAAGTATATATTTAGTTATAATAATGAGAATTTACAGGTTTTTACTAATTTTAAGTTTTTTTTAGTTGAATATTTAGGGATTTCTTGGGGGTGTGTTAAATATATATCATATTTTATATACCTTTTAATGGTCTTTATTTTGTTTAATTTATTAAAAAGACACGTAGATGGATATAAGAAAAGTATTCTTTGTATGTTGTTGCTTTTGTTTTTTACTCATTATAGTATAGAAATTTCGCTTTGGGTTATTTTGTCTCAAACGTGGTTTTATTTTATTTTTATGTTTTTAGCTGTAAAGTATGGATTTAATGAAAAAAGTGCTTATCAAAATATGTGGATTACTATTTTTTGGGTGCTTTGTTCTATTTTGGCTATGAATATTGCTTTTGGTATATGCTTTAGCATTGTGTATATTTTAAAAAACATTTTAAATATGAAAGATAATGGTGAAAAAAAGAAAGTCTTTTTGAATAGCATGATTTTTATAGAGGCTATGCTTGTTTTTATGATTTTGTTTTGGGTTAATATGCGAAAAGGTGATGAAACAATTATATATTGGCATAAACTATTTAGTGTAGAATTTTTTTATTGGTTGTTTTATGCATTGTTTGCTCCTTGTTTTGGAATGCTTTTGCCTAAAGATAATGTGATGTTGGTGCTTGTTGTTGGTTGTGTTTTATTTTTCTTTATCGGGTATCTATTTTTTAGGCAAATAAAAGATGAAAATAAACAAAATGTTTGGGCTTTGTTTTTGGTTATATGTGGGGGAATGTCAGCTATTGTTTTATTTAGAGGGGCGCATGTTTTAGAGTTAAATACATTTGCTTCAAGGTATATTATGTATGGATCTTGTCTTAGTTTGATAATTTATGTTCTATGTGCTCAAGATGATAAAAAACAGGTTAGGTGTATAGGGAATGTTTTGGCAATAATTATGTTACTTTGTATGGGATATAATTTTTGGGGAAATAGAATTTTAGTAACATATAAGGCAAATGAGATTAGTAAAAATTGTATTATGAGGTATTATAATTTAGAAAATAGGCCTCTAATATATTATTGTCCAGGAAAATATTGGGGAAATATTGCTCCTAAGTTATCTAAATTTGAAAAAGTGTATTTGTAACAAAAAATTAACTTATTTTTGTCGAAAAAAAAGTTGAAAGATTCGTTTTTTTATGATATTATGGCACTATATTTGTAGGGAGGGGCCTTGTGCTTTTATGGATATGTCAGATAAAGAGAATTTAGGAAAAAAAGTTGAATTAGTATATGATTATAGAATTAATCAATTGGAACAAGAATTTAAGCCAATTGATCGTGAGGGTATGAGTGATGAGGAATATCAAAAGGCTCTTCAAACGCAATATATATCTTTACGACAAAAAGAATTCGAAGATGCATATAGAGCTCAAGGCTATGATATGTACAATTACTCTAGAAGTTGTACTATTGCTGAATGTAAACAAATGTTGTTTCAAAATGATAGAATAAAAGCAGACCGTTTGGATAAAGAAATAGAAGTTAGAGGAGAAGATTTTTCTGTAAAAAGTGATAGTACATGGAGAGCACATAGAGACTCTGTTGTATATAGTGCTCCTGTTGTTGTAAAAGGAAGTTTAAGAGAATTAGGTATTGAAACTAATTCTAAAGAGACATATGCGCATTGTGCACAAACAGCTGCTTGTATAGCAACTGCAGTTTGCAAAACAATGGATTTACCTGATGTTACAGATGGTGCTGAAGTATGTCTTGCTGCAGGTATTAATGGTGGAAAATGTCATAATGAGCGTTATGTAAGCAAAGTTAAAGGTGGAATTCAAGGAGGTTTATATTCAAATATTGATTGTTATAATCAAAGAAAAACTTTGGGGGAGATGGTTGCAAGTGGCGATATTAAAGCGGGGACGATTATATCTGAATATTCAGGTAATACTGGGTCTAAGATGCATACTTTAAGTGTTATTGATGTGCAAAAAAATGAGCAAGGAACTATTTCTTATACAGTTATGGATAATAATGGAGGAGATTGGCGCACAAGAATAAGACAATGCACTGTTGGTGGAACAGATCCTATATCTATAGGATGTAATAAAAAGATTGTTACATACACATCTATTAATAGTTGGGCTAATAATCAGTTTAGCGAAGAAACAAAAGGCAAAAGCATTGAAGAACTGGAAGCAATGATTGCAAAAGAAAAAGAAAGAGCAAAAGATATTACTGAATATTTGGCAATGACAGAGAATACACTTTTGTGTGATGAAAGTTATAAATCTAAATGCGGGGGGATTAATAGGGCAAATGGTTTATCTCGCGAACAAGGTAAAATGATAGATTTTTATGAAAAAGGGATTGTAGCGGATGCTGATCAAGAAATTATTTTCAAGAAAGGACTTGAAAATATGGCAAAAATTGATTTGGCTGTACCGGAGATGAATATTACAATGGTTGTGCCTGAAATTGAATTTGAAGGTAAAGGCAAGAAAATGAAAACCAAGATTGTTGGTGAAAGAGTAATAGAATTAGGAAAAATTATGCCTAATATGTTAGGTATAAATAGTAATGAAAATAGTACTAAAGAAGCTAAGAGTGAAGAAATTGTAAAAGCTGTTGATGGTAGTGTTGCTGAAAATATGTCTCAACGTATTGAAACTACAACAAACGAAACAATGCAAAGGGCAGAAGAAGTAATAAATAGAGCAACACAACGTGCTGAAACTGTTATAAATGAAGCAACTCAAAGTGCTGAAGATGTGATAGAGGGAGTTGGGCAAAATACAGAAGTTAAAGCTCAGGTTGATGCTCCACAAAATAGCGAAGTTGCAATGAAAGATGTTGGTGTTGTTAAGCAAAATTATAATGTTGATGTAGCTCAAGCTAGTATAAATACTGGAGAAATAAATGAAGCTCCTACTATGCAAGTTGAAACAAAAGAAGGATTGCCTCAAGTTTTATCGTTTAGTCTTGATAGAAGCGAAATAAAAGAAGAAATGGATAATCAAAGAACTGAGGCAGAACGTAATTTAGAATCAAATAAAAGAGCTCTTAATGCTGGGACATATGGTCATAGTCTTAGATTTGATGAAGCATCTAAAAGAAAAGAGGAAACATCTGAAAAACCTCAACAAACGCCTCAAAGACGTATTAGCTTAGAGGCTTTGATTAGAATGAACCAACAAAGACAATTAAATATAAAATGATTCATATTCAATGAAATAAGAAAAAAAAGATAAAAAAAAATTCTTGTTAAGATTATGCTAACTAAATGTATATTATCGTATAGCTAATGTTGATATTATTTTTGCAGGATTAGCTATGAGTAATTATGAATTAAATAATATTTTGAATACTGTTATCAACGCTGACTGTGTTGAGGCAATGAAGAGAATTGAAGATAATTCTATTGATGTTATCTTTGCTGATCCTCCTTATAATTTGCAGTTGGGTGATCAATTGAAACGTCCTGATAACACTGATGTTAAAGGTGTTTATGAAGAATGGGATAGTTTTGAAAGTATTGCTGAGTATGATAAATATACAAAAGCATGGATGATTGAAGCAAAAAGAATATTAAAAGAAAATGGTACAATTTGGGTGATTGGTTCTTATCATAATATATTTAGAGTAGGGTATATTATGCAGGATTTAGGGTTTTGGATTTTAAATGATATTATTTGGAATAAAACAAATCCTATGCCTAACTTTAAAGGTACTCGTTTTACAAATGCTCATGAAACTCTTATTTGGGCAACAAAGAATCCTAAGGCTCGTTATACATTTAATTATGAAGCTATGAAAGCTATGAATGATGATGTACAGATGAGGTCTACTTGGGAAATTCCTTTGTGTACTGGAAAAGAAAGATTGAAAAATAGTGATACAGGTGAAAAGCTTCATCCAACTCAAAAGCCAGAAGCTCTTTTATATCGTGTAATTATGGCTTCTACAAATGTTGGTGATGTTGTTTTAGATCCTTTTTTTGGGACGGGCACAACAGGCGCAGTTGCTAAAAAATTAGGTCGAAAATTTATCGGTATTGAAAAAGATAAGACTTATATTAAAGGTGCAAAGGCAAGAATCGATAGTATTAAAGAAAATTTAGATGAAGCAGCGCTTGAATATACTTGTAAACGTAAACTTCCTAAAGTTCCTTTTGGGTCTGTGTTAGAAAGGGGCTTGATTTCTCCGGGAGATATGTTATACGATGATAAAAAGAAAATAAAAGCAGTTGTTCGTTCTGATGGTACGATTAAGTTTAAGAATGAGAGTGGGTCTATTCACCAGATGGGGGCTTTGGCTCAGAATTCTTCAACTTGTAATGGATGGGCTTATTGGCATTATGTTGATAAGAAAAGTAAAAAACTCGTATGTATTGATGAATTGAGGCAATTGATAAGAGAAGAAATGCACGGAGAATAAATGATAAAAATAAATGCTAGGACTAGTGCTAAAAAAAATAGAAAGGCAAATAGAAAGCCTAATAAAGTAGATGTTTCTGCAGTAACTTCAAATGTTGCTCAAAGTAATTATGCTGCAATTGATTTAGGCACAAATTCTTGTAGGTTGGTGGTTGCTAGCCCTACAACTACATCTTTTAGAGTGGTTGAAACTTATTCTAAGGTTGTACGTTTAGGTGAGGGGATTATTCAAGATAATGAACTTTCCATGAGAGCTATGAGAAGAACTTTGCAAGCTTTGAAAGTTTGTCGTGGGGTAATTGACGAATATATGCCAATTGCTGGTTCTCGATTTGTTGCAACTGCTGCTTGTAGAAGAGCAAAAAATGTTTCTGCATTTGTTGATATGGTGAAAAAGGAAGCAGGAATCGAACTTGAAGTCATATCTTCTAAAGAAGAAGCTAGGTTGTCGGTTGTTGGGTGTTTGCCTTTATTAAACAGAAATATTAAGCGTGTGCTTGTTTTTGATATTGGTGGTGGTTCTACACAAATATCTTTGGCTAGAGTTACAGATTTTGGTAAAACTTTTATTGAAGGATTTGTTTCACTTCCTTATGGTGTTGTGACTATTTCTGAGGCTTTTGCTGGTCATGAAATGAGTAAACTTGAGTACAATACAGTTTTAGAAAGAACTCAAAGTATTTTACAAGAATTTGAAGATAAACATAATATTAGTGATGCTATTCTTAATCAAGAGATTCAAGTAATTGGTACTTCAGGTACGGTTACGGTTATTGGTGCAGTTCACTTAAAACTTCCAAGATATAATAGGTCTGCGGTTGATGGAATTGCTATTTCGCAGCCAGATATCAGCTTTACAATAAATAAAATTAAAAATATGGGGGCTGAAGGAAGATGTAAGCATCCATGTATTGGTCAAAGTAAATCTGATTTGACGATTGCAGGATGTGCTATTATTGAAGCATTGACTACATTTTGGCCTATTTCTGAGATTACTGTTGCAGATAGAGGAATTCGTGAAGGAATTTTACTTGACTTAATGCATTCAAAGAGGATACAACATAACCATCATAAAAAGAAACGAAATCGCTTTCCATTTGCAAGAGGAGGAGATAATGGAAGATTTAATAAAAAATGTAAACAATAAAGGATGTGTTGCGGCTCTTGATTTGGGAACAAACTCTAATAGGTTACTTATTGTAGATAAAAATGGAACTCCTATATTTAGAGATGTTAGGCATGTAGCTTTAGGTGAAGGATTAGCTGAAAATAAATGTTTTTGCAAAAAAGCAATGGAGCGAGCTATATGCTCTTATATGGATTTTTCGGAAATGATGAAAATGTATGGTATAGAAAAATATAGAGCTATTGCAACAGCTGCTTGTAGAATGAGCACAAATACGGCATCATTTTTAGGGAGTGTTAAAGAAGCCTCAAATATAGATGTTGAGGTGATTAGTGAATATGAGGAAGCTCGCCTTACTCTTAAAGGAGCTATGCTTAATGCTCCAAAAGATAAGAAATATATTTTTGTTTATGACTTAGGTGGAGGTTCTACAGAAATTACTCTTGCAACAAATGAAGAAAAACCAAATATTTTAGCAACGATTTCTATTCCTCTTGGCGCTCGTAATGCAACTGAGATGTATGATCTTAGAAATTATAATAGAAATGGAGCATTAAAACTTAGAGCTGATGTAGAAAAATATGTTGATGAGTTATTAGGAAAAGTTAAAGATATTGATTATAAAGAAGATGTTGCGTTGATTGCAACCTCATCAACTCCGCTTAGACTTGCGGCGGCATATAAAAATTTGGCTAAATATGATAAGTTTTTATCTGATGGAGTTAGTGTTCCAATTAAAGAATTGGATAAAATAATTTCATCTATGATTAAGATGGGGTATAAGCAAAGAGTTAATTCTCCATATATTGGTCCAAATAGGGCGCCTATATTTGTGGCGGCGTTAGTGATATTTAGAGCAATATATAAGAAATTGCCAGTTAATGAAATGATAGCATCGTTGAAAGCTGCACAAGAAGCAATAGTTGATGAATTACTTTAATTTAAGGGTCTAAGTATATGGCAAAACTAACAAAATCAGCAAAAGAAGTTCGTGGTAGAAAGATGCTTACAGTTAAGCTTAAAGATGGTAGATATCATTCTTCTTCTTCAAATAGATGGCTTGAGCGTCAACTTAATGATCCATATGTTCAAGAAGCAAAAAGATTGGGGTATCGTTCAAGAGCTGCATTTAAGCTTATTCAGTTAGATGAAAAATATAAGTTTTTGAGTAAAAATAAGGTTATTGTTGATTTAGGATGTGCTCCTGGCGGTTGGTCGCAAGTTGCAAGTCTTAAGCTTAAAGGTAGTGGCAAACTTGTGGGACTTGATATTTTGCCAACAGAGCCAATGGATGGGGCTACTTTTGTTTGCCAAGATTTTACTGAAGAGGGGGCAACTGAAAAACTTTTAGAGTTATTAGATGGGCAAAGAGCTAATGTTGTAATGAGTGATATGGCTGCTAATACAACAGGTCATCAGCAGACAGACCATTTAAGAACGATTGGCTTGGTTGAGGCTGCTTATGAATTTGCAAAAACTGTATTAGCCATTGATGGAATTTTTATTGCCAAAGTTTTCCAAGGCGGGGCAGAAGGTGGTCTTTTGGCAGATATGAAGAAAAACTTTAAGAAAGTTAGTCATTATAAACCAGATGCAAGTCGTGATAAATCTCCTGAATGTTATGTTGTGGCACAGGGATTTAAGGGATAATATAAAAAATAGGTAATTAAAAAGGCACTTTAATTTAAGTGCCTTTTTGTTTGAATTTAAATGATATTTTAAGCGAAGTATTCTCTTAAATATGCAGGTAAATCTTTTGTTTCTATACGAATTTGCTCCATTGTATCTCTATCTCTTAGAGTTACTGTTTCTGGAGATTGTTCAATAGTTTCAAAATCTACAGTTAAGCAAAGTGGTGTACCAATTTCATCATGACGACGATATGCTTTACCAATATTACCGGTATTTTCTAATGCTACACGTCCGATACCTAGTTTCATCAAGTTTTTCTTTAACTCGTGGCATTTTGACATAATAGCTTCGCTATTTTTCTTTAATGGAACAATAGCTATTTTAATCGGAGCTAGATGTTTTTTTAGTTTCATAACAATACGTTCTGAGCCGTTTTCTAGTTTTTCTTCGGTGTAGCCCTCTGTTAATACGGCAAGAACTGCTCTATCTACACCCATTGATGGTTCTATTACATAAGGAATTATCCAAGAGTTTGTTTCATCATCACGAATGCACATTTTGGTATTTGATTCATGATTTTCATGGCAATGAGCTTCAAGTGTAAATTCTTCTTGAGATTTGGTGTGATTTCCTAAATCGTAGTCACGACGATTTGCTATTCCCTCTAATTCTTCAACACCATGAGGGAAAGAATATTCAATATCTGAACATGCTTTTGCATAGTGAGCAAGTTCATCAGGTTTTTGGTCATATACTCTAAATCTGTCTCTTGGTAAACCTTGTTCTACCCACCAGTTGATACGAGCTTGTTTCCAATGTTCGTGCCAAGCTTCGTCTTCACCAGGTTTTACGAAAAATTCAAGTTCTGCTTGTTCAAATTCACGAACTCTGAAAATGAAGTTCTTTGGTGTAATTTCATTTCTAAAGCTTTTACCAATTTGGGCAATACCAAATGGAAGTTTACGAGATGTAGAATCGACAACGTTTTTGAATTGAGTAAAGATTGCTTGTGCGGTTTCTGGTCTTAAGTAAGCAATGTTGTTTTCATCTACAACAGGACCTACGGTTGTTTTGAACATTAAGTTAAATGGACGAGGTTCTGTTAAGTCTGTTGAACCACAGTTTGGGCATTTGCCATCTGTTAGGTGGTCTGCTCTAAAACGACCTTTACATTTTTTACAGTCAACCATTGGGTCTGAAAATGTATCTTCGTGGCCAGAGTAGTGTAAAACCTTGCGGTTAGTTAAGATGGCTGCATCTAAACCTTCTACATCATCACGTTCATATACCATTGAACGCCACCAAGCTTGTTTGATATTGTTTTTTAATTCAACACCTAATGGACCATAGTCATATAAACCTTGAAGGCCTCCGTAAATGTCAGAATTTTGAAAGATAAATCCTCTACGTTTACATAACGATACAAGTTGTTCCATTTGTGTTGCTGGCATTTTTTTACCCCTTTATGTTAATATAATAGTTAAACCTAAATGGTGATTTTAGATGATTTATTTTAAATTGCAATAACAAAAGAAAAAAGCCAGTAAACACTGGCTTTTGTAATTTAATTCATGTCTTTTAGTGGTTTTACCTTTTTTTCAAGAGCTATATCTAGCACTTCATTTGCATTTTCGACAAGCACTATATTTAGCTCATTTTTTACGTTATCTGGTAATTCTTTTAAGTCTTTTTCATTACCCTTTGGAATGATAACGGTTTTTATGCCACCTCGAAGGGCTGATAAAAGTTTTTCTTTTAAGCCTCCAATTGGGAGAACTCTTCCTTGTAATGTAATTTCGCCGGTCATGGCAACATCACTTTTTACTGGAATTTTGGTAAATACTGATACTAGTGTTGTATACATTGTGATACCAGCTGATGGACCATCTTTAGGGGTTGCACCTTCTGGTACGTGAACGTGAATGTCTGTTTTTTCAAAGATATCATCTTTAATACCTAGTGATGAAGCATGAGAACGAACAACAGAAAAAGCAGTATCAATTGATTCTTTCATTACATCTCCAAGTTTACCGGTTTGTTTGATTAAACCTTTACCAGGCATGTCAACAGCTTCGATAAATAAAATATCTCCACCAACTTCTGTCCATGCAAGACCTGTTGTTACACCTATATGGTTTTTCTCTTCTTTTATACCATAATGGTAGCGTTTTATGCCTAGGTAATCTTCTAGATTTTTAGTATCAACAGTAATATGAGGATCTTTTTCGTTCTTTATCATAATATTTGTTGTTGATTTACGTGCAATTGTTGCAAGTTCTCTTTCTAGGTTACGTACACCTGATTCTGAAGTATAATAGCGGATGATGTTTCTGATTGCATCATCAGTTATAAATAATTCTTCGGGTTTAATACCATTTTCTTTGAATACCTTTGGCATTAGGTGGCGTTTAGAAATTTCAAGTTTTTCATCTTCGGTATAGCCATCTATGCGAATAATTTCCATACGATCAAGAAGAGGGCGAGGCATATTAAGTGAGTTTGCTGTTGTTACAAACATTACTTTTGATAAGTCATAATCTACTTCTAGGTAGTGATCGTTAAATGTTGAATTTTGCTCTGGGTCTAAAACTTCTAAAAGAGCAGAGCTTGGATCTCCACGCCAGTCTGAACCTAATTTATCAATTTCATCTAATAAGAATAATGGATTTGATGTACCGGCTTTTTTGATGTTTTGTAAGATTTTTCCAGGCATCGCACCAATGTAGGTTCTGCGATGACCTCTTATTTCTGATTCATCACGCATACCACCAAGTGATGCTCGTACAAATTTACGACCTGTTGCTCTTGCTATTGAGCGACCAAGTGAGGTTTTACCAACGCCTGGAGCGCCAACTAAGCATAGAATAGGGCTTTTAATGTTTTTAGATCTAGCAAGAACAGCTAAATGTTCAATAATACGTTCTTTTACCTTTTTTAATCCATAATGATCTTCATCTAAAATTTCTATGGCACGATTAATGTCTGAGGTTGTTGGTGAGTTTTTCTTCCATGGTAGGTCAACTAACCAATCTAGGTAATTACGAATAATTGTGCTTTCAGCATTCATCATTCCTGATGATTTTAATTTACGCAATTCAGCCATTGCTTTATTATGAGCTTCTTTAGAAAGTTTAGCTTGTTTAATCTTTTTGGTGTAAAGAGAAATTTCGTCTTCTTCACCTTCTAAGCCATTATTTTGAGTTAATTCTTTTTGGATGGCTCTCATTTGTTCATTTAAGTAGTATTCTCTTTGATTTTTTTCCATTTGGTCTTTTACACGTTTTTTGATTTTTTTCTCTACTTCTTCTTTGGCACGTGTTTGACCAATATATGTTAATAGATTTTCTAAAAGTTCAGAATAATTTTTAGCTTCTAGAAGTTTTTGTTTGTTTGTAGTTGGTAATTCTATGTTGCCAATGATGGCTGCTATAAATTCTGTTACATCAGATGGTGAATAAATTGTTGAAAGGTTTTCTTTAATTATTTTATTGTAATCATGAGATTGGTTTTTGAACTCTTCAGCAATTAGGCTCATTAGGGCACTGATGTTTTGCTCATTGTCTTCTTTGTCGTTCATATCAAATGGCGCAATAAATGCTGTATAGTATTTGCTAAAAGTATTGAGCTTTTCTATTTTTATACGACGAATTCCCTCTACGGCTAGATTTAAGGTACCATCAGGCATAACTATATATCTTTTGATGCGAGCAAGTGTTCCTATAGTGTATAAATCTTTTGCTTCTGGATGTTCTGTTTTAGCATCTATTTGTGTTAGCAAAATAAGGGGGGTATTATAATTGTATGCAGCAGAAGCAGCTTCTAGTGATGCTTTTCTTCCAACAAATAAAGAAGCAGTATTTCCAGGGAAAACAACAATATCACGTAGAGATAATACAGGGTATTCCATGTTTTCTAAAACAATAGAATCATCTGCTGGCGTGATATTTTCTGCCGAATAATTATCGTTATTAACATCATTTTCTTTGTTGGTGCTACTCATTACAATATCCTTACTAAAAGTTTATATACAAAAGATTGTTTTCTTATACTTTCGTTTTATATAGTGTTTGTTTTTTAGGGTATCAATACCTAAGTTTGATATTTTGCAAAAAACATTGTAAGTTTACAATATGGGTTATGGTTTCATCCACAAAAAAGCTATTTAATAGATAAAATATTATATTTTTTTAGTGTGATTTGAGGGGCTTTATATAATATTTTATATGATTTATCGGTTAATCTTCAGCATTTTCTTTTGGGGTATCATCTTCGTCTTTAAATAAATGGAGTAATGGCACTTTATACATCCATAAATTTATGACACCTAAGATAATTGATATTGAACCAAATACATATAAAATGTAATACCAGTTGATTTCTCCTACTTTCATTAAAGTATCTGTTGCATAAATTTTTATGTAAAATATTGATATGCAAGTGATGATAAATGATACTATATAGGCCAAAGTCCATATTCTTTTTAAGATGATTTTAGGTAAGATGAAGGCGGTTAAAATATATATAAATATAAGTGCTATGAATAAATAAGTTTCCATATTTTTCTCCTTTGGTTGTGTTTCTTATTTTATATAAGGAGTTTATTTTTGAATTAAAGATATAGAAAATAAAAAACACCCCAAAGTGGGGTGCTTTTTTTAGAGATACTCACAATCATAGTTTTTTGTGTATAGTTGTGAGATTTCTGCTGCTTCTGCTTTGGCCTTTTCAACAACTACAACGGTTTCTTCGAATGTAACGTTGTCTTTTTGATAGCGTACTTTTTTGACGTTTAAGATTGCAAGCAAAAGGTCTGGAGCTGTTGAGCCATACATTGGGGTAATTTCAATGCCGTCGGAAATGTTCAAGTTTGCAGCATATACTGTGTCTGTCATTTTGGGGTGGAAAACAAAACGGTTTTTACCGTTGTTTCCGTAGGTGATTGCTTCATTGTTAGGTAAGAGCCAAATCCAGTGGATGTTGAGGTCTTGACTAATTTTTGAAGAATCCGGGTTGTCAATGACAATCATAGGATATGAGTTCAATGTCTTGATTAAAGGCATTGCTTTTCCGAAAACATCAATCATTTTGCGACGAATGTCTTCGGGGGTTTGGATTGATAATGTTTTCATAATTAATGTATTTAATGTTAATAATATTTGCAATAATTGGGGTATGCTTTTTTTATAGTGCAAAAAAAGTATTTTGTCAATAGTCTTTTGTCTAAAATTTGGTTTTTAGCATATCAAGAGTAAAGCGATTAGTGTAATTTAATTCTTTTAAGAGACTTTCAGCTTTGTCAAAATATTTACCAATTCGTGACGGGTCATGTGCATCATCACTTATTATTATTGGTACAGTATTATCTTTAGCTAAGATGTCTAGCATCCAAGGGTGAGGGTGGGGCACATTTACTCTGTCGTAACCGCTGGTATTTAGCTCAAAAGGAGTTTTGGTTTTGATAAGTGTTTCGATTATCTCAAGTTTTAGGTCATTATAGCGTTCATCTGCTCCATAATTAAATATAGTGCAATAATCAAGGTGAGCAATAAATGTAAAATATCCGCTTTTTATACATTCGATAATGTTTTTGAAATGATTGATTGTATAGTCATGCAAATCTTCGGGAGAAGGCTGTTTTTCAAGTTTTTTCATATGGTAGATGTTGCAAAGAAAACTCTCATCTTTACTTTTTAAAAAATGGTTGGAACCAATTAGATAATTTATAGGCAATTTTTGTATCATTTTTTCAAAATTATTGCGCCATTTAGGGGATGTGAAAAAATCACACTCAAAACCTATTTTTATGTCTATGTTGAATTGAGATTTTAGGTTTTCTAAAATTTCAATATGACGCAAATAAGTATCTGTTGCTTTATTGAAATCATTAAAGTACATAGGTTCATTTTGAGCATCAAATTCAAGTGCTTCATTTACAAGGAGATGATTGGTTACACCTATGGTTGAAAAGCCTTTTTCTTGGGCAGATGAAATCATGGTTTTAGCATCTGCCATACCATCAAAACGAAGTTCATTGTTGTGTGTGTGTAGTGTAAAATTTTGCATATTTTTTTCCTTATCTTATTGGTGGTAAGATTATTTATGTTTTGGTTAATAAAAGGTTTATTTTAAGATTTAATTTTTTTTTATTTTTATATACTTTTTTTTAGGTTATTTTCGATAAAAAAGTTATTATATTTAATAACATAAATCTCAATATACTTTCTTATTCACAAGGGGCTAAATAGCTTTGACAAAGATATTTTAATATCTATACTCGGAGGTATAATATAGTAACGTTTATGTATAAGGAATTTTTTAATATGAATAATAGCGAAATCGAAGATTTTAATACTAATCTTGGGTTATTGGCTGATTTGTTTGGTATAGAATATCAATCTACACCAGATATGAAAGTTGGAATGCTAAAGGCTATGGGTGTTTTAGCGAAAGACTTTGATTATAAAACACAAAATGAACAATTGTTTATGGAAAATTTGCTAACGGTAAAAGAACTTGTTAGGCAAAAAAAAGATGCTAATTTTAGGCAAATTGTTCACCATGTTCCAGTGTTAAGACAAAATAGGGTTGATACTATTGAAGTTTCACTTCCAGATGGTGTGACAGAATTAAAGTGGAGTTTCTTAGAGGATGAAAATCCTAAAAAACACTATAAAGGAGAGGTTCTTTTTGAGGATAGTGAAAAAGTGTATTCTGGAGAAGTTCTTGTTAATGATTTAGAGCCAGGATCAAGAGAAAAAGGTAAACCCTCTGAACATATAATTGGAGATAAAATATATCGTAAATATCAGTTTAAATTTCCTTTTGATGTAAAGCTAGGATATCATCAAGTTGAGTTTTCGTATATTGATAAAAATGGAGTTGTGGTTGCTTGCAGATCTCATATTATTTCTGCTCCAGAGAAGTGTTATGATGGTATTGGGGTTAGAGATGGTAATAAAACATGGGGTGTACCCGTTCAACTTTATGAACAAGTTAGTGCGAATAATTTAGGTATTGGTAATTATAGTGATTTAGCCCAAATTGGATATATTACAGGAAAAAATGGTGCAGGACTTTTAGGAGTTAATCCTGTTCACGCAAATCGTTCTGACCAACCAGAAAATGCATCTCCGTATTCTCCTGATAGTAGAATGTTTTTTAATTATGTATATCTTGATGTTACTGCTATTGAAGAGTTTAAGAGAAGTCCTGAGATAAATGCATATTATAACAGTTCTGAATTTCAAGATAAAGTTGAAAGGAATCGTCGTAGATCATATGTAGATTATACCGTTAGTCAGGAATTGGTTGATGATATTCTATATAGATGTTATAAGGAATTTAAGAAGTATAATAATTTTGATCGTCGATATGATGATGAGAGATTTAATACGTTAACATCTGAGGAATTGGATGCTATTCGTGAAGAGTATAATAAGTATTCGGTTTATTGTGATGAACAAGATGGAATTTTGGATAAATATGCTACATTTAGGGCATTGAGTAATTATTTTTCTAAAAAAGATCCAACTCCTCTTGATTGGACATATTGGCCAGATGAATATAAAGATCCAAATTCTAAGACTGTACAAGTATTTATGGAAACACATAAAGATGAAATAGAGTTTTATAAATATGCACAATGGCAATGTACAAAACAGTTAAATGAAGTTAAAGATGTTTGTCTTAATTCAGGTATGAAGATTGGTCTTTATATGGATATGGCTGTAGGTGCTTCTCCTAAAGGATTTGAAGCATGGTATTATAAAGATTTATTTATACAAGGAAGTGCAGGGGCAACGCCTGATGAGTTGTCACCAACAGGGCAAGTTTGGAATGTATTAGGATTTAACCCTGTAAAGCTTCAAGAAGAAGGATATGAACCTTATCGTCGTATTTTAGAAGCAAATATGAAATATGCTGGTTGTATGCGTATTGACCATGTATTGCAGTTAAATCGTTTATATTTTCATCCATTTAATGGGCATAATGGTACTTTTGTTTATTATAATTCAGAAGAATTAATGGCATTGGTTGCTCTTGAAAGTCATCGTCATAAAACAATGATTATTGGTGAAGATTTGGGAGCTACAACTAATGAGTTTCGCCAACAAATGGAAGATTATGGTATTCTTTCTTATAAGGTATTGCCATTTGAAAGAGGATATAATAATGGTGAGATGCGTAGACCAGAAAATTATCAACAATTATCTGTTTGTGCAACATCTACACATGACACTCCGACACTTTTAAATCAATGGAATGTGCAAGATATTTGGCAAAAGAAAGCATTGGGCTTTTATAATGAAGAAATTTTGAATAATATGTTTGAGCAATATGCAACACAACGTATTACTATGAATCAAAGACTTTCTGAATATGGGTGTTGGGATAAAGTTGGTGGTGTGCCATCTTGTAATCCACGAGAAGAAGCTAATGATGTACCTAAGGGGTATTTGACTGCTTCTATTGATTATTTAGCTCGCTCACGTTCAGCTATTATGATGGTGCCATTGTCTGATATTTTTGGAGTAAGTGAAATGGGAAATATCCCAGGAACACTTGATGTTGATATGACATTATCTTCTAAAAAATCTCTTATGGAAATAAATGGTAATGATAGAAGATTTTATCCAAACTGGCGAAAAAAACTTCATATTCCAATAGAACATTTTGAAGATACTGATGAATTTAATAATAGTGTTGAGATATTAAATGAACACAGAGCAGATGGTAATGATGGTAAAGGTAGGTATTATCAATTCCAAAGGCTTGGTAAAAATGATCCATCAGAAATTGATTTTGAAAAAGCTAAGAAAATTCATCAATTACTTATTAAAAGAGAAGAATATCGACGTGATGCAATTATCAGAAATCGTTATCAGCAAAGGGCCGTTGTTCGTAATCAAAATAGGATTGATAATGTACAAGAGCGTATGCAAAAGGCAATGCTTGCTTGGATTCAACGAAACGATCCTGATAGGTAATTAATAAAATAAACGCACTTATATTAAGTGCGTTTATTGTTGAATATTAAAAAAAATAGTTGTATTTGTTTAAGTTGTGATTATAAAATTTAGTATGATATTTTTTTAGAGAGAGAGTATTATGGCTGAAAATAAGAAACAAAATGTGAGAATGATTTTTAAAATTATAGCATTTTTGGCATTTATTATGCTTGGTTATTTAGGTATTCGAAATTATAAATTGAGTGTTGAAAAGCTTAAAATTAATCAATGTACAGATGAAATTATAGAGTTAGTGCATAATATTCACGATATTTACCAAAATCAAAATGATTATGGCGAATTTGATTATAAAATAGCAGATAAAATGAAAGTATACCCCAAAAGGATGATACGTCAAGGTATTAAGGAACCTACTAATGCTTATTTAGGAGGTGTTGATGTGTATTATTCTTCAACATATCCAGATAAAAATAAGTCAGCTTTTGAGGTGTCTTTTCAGGGGTTAAGCCAAATGGGCTGTATGGCGTTGCTTCGTCTTGGTGAGTTGGAAGAGCTAGGACTGATTGCTGTTGCGGGTTATTCTAGTGCTACACCAAGTGGTATGTTAGATGAGATTTATTTAGATACAAAACAGGCGGATATTAAGGCTAATCATATATTTGTAGCTAAGAGTGCACCATATGTTGCTGATGAACGAGCTGAAAAAATATGTGGTTGTGATGATGATGTATGTACTGTGGTTTGGAAGTTTAGATAGTTTTCTTAATTACATATAAAGATATGTGTATTTGGTGTAGTTTTTTTTATGAAAAAATTCTTGCATTGAGAACAAAAGTAGTATATCTAAATTTACTTGGAGGTATTTTGATATGGCTGAAAGTAAGTTTATAGAGATTAAAGGTGCTAGAGAGCATAACTTAAAAAACGTAAATATATCTATTCCTAAAAATAAACTAACTGTTATTACAGGTCTTTCTGGGTCAGGAAAATCGTCGCTTGCTTTTGATACTATATATGCTGAAGGACAAAGAAGATATGTTGAAAGTTTATCAGCATATGCTCGTCAATTTTTAGATTTAATGAAAAAACCAGATGTTGACTCTATTGAGGGTCTAGCTCCAGCTATATCTATTGAACAAAAAACAACATCTCATAATCCTCGCTCAACTGTTGGTACTATTACAGAGATATATGATTATATGCGTTTGTTATGGGCAAGAGCTGGTACTCCTTATTCTCCTGTTACAGGTCTTCCAATTGAAGCACAAACAGTTAGTCAAATTGTAGATAAAGTTTTAGGGCTTAATGTTGGTACAAAAATTATGCTTGTTGCTCCAATGGTAAGAGGTAGAAAAGGGGAGTTTAAGAAAGAATTAGAAGGACTTCTAAAACAGGGTTTTCAAAGGGTAAAAATTGATGGTGAAGTATATGATTTAGAGGAAGTTCCTAGTTTAGAAAAAAACATCAAGCATGATATTGAAGTTGTTGTTGATAGGCTTATTATTAAAGATGAGGATATGAGTGAAAGAGTTGCTCAATCTGTTGAAACAGCGCTTAAAATTAGTGATGGAATCTTATATGTTGATAATTTAACAGATAACTCTAGATTTACTTGTTCATCAAAATATGCATGTCCTGTTTCTGGTTTTACAATAGAAGAAATTGAACCAAGGTTATTTTCTTTTAATAATCCGCAAGGTGCGTGTCCTCATTGTGATGGAATTGGAGCGAGATTGTATATGGATGAAGCTTTGGTTGTGCCTAATGTTTCTAAAAGTATTGCTCAAGGAGCTATTGCTCCATGGTATGGCTTTAAATCTTCTTTTTATAAGCAGACTTTAATATCTTTATGTGATTTTTTAGGTATTTCTCAAGACACACCTTGGAAAGAGTTACCGGAAAAGGCTCGAAATATTATTCTTTATGGTAGTGGGAATGTATGTGTACCTATATACTATTCATCTTTTGTTTCTGATAAGCCTTTTGAAGGGGTTATTCCTAATATGGAAAGAAGATTTTTAGAAACAGAATCTATGGCATCTAGAGAAGAATTATCGCATTATCAATCTGCAGCGCCTTGCACGTTTTGTAAGGGTAAACGCTTAAAAGATGAAGCTTTAGCAGTTAAGGTTTGCGGTAAAGATATTATGGAAGTGTCTGATTTATCAATAAAAGAAGCTCTTAAATGGTTTAAGGGGGTAGAAGATCAATTGACACCTCAGAAACAACAGATAGCTCATAAAATATTAAAAGAGATTGTTGAGAGGTTAGAATTTTTAAATAATGTGGGATTGGATTATTTGACACTTTCAAGACAATCAGGAGGGTTGTCAGGAGGTGAAAGTCAACGTATTCGTTTAGCTTCACAAATAGGTTCTGGTTTAACAGGAGTTTTTTATGTTTTAGATGAACCTTCTATTGGATTACACCAAAGAGATAATGATAAATTACTTGAAACCTTAAATCGTCTTCGTGATATAGGAAATACGGTAATTGTTGTTGAGCATGATGAAGATGCAATAAGGTGTGCCGATTATTTAGTTGATATGGGGCCTGGTGCTGGTGAATTGGGTGGTGAAATTGTTGCTGAAGGTAGTGTTGCTGAAGTTTTGAAAAATAAAAAATCTCTTACTGCACAATATCTTAATGGTCAAAAAGAAATAGCTGTTCCGCTGAAACGAAGAAAGGGAAATGGTAAATTTTTAGAACTTAAAGGTGCTAAAACAAATAATCTTAAAAATGTTAACTTAAAAGTGCCTCTTGGAACTCTTACTCTTGTTACTGGTGTTTCTGGTGGAGGAAAATCTTCTCTTATTTTAGAAACATTGTATAAAGCGCTTAATAAAGAATTGAACAAAACTCGTGAACATACGGGTATATATGATGAACTTAAAGGTGTGGAAAATATTGATAAGGTTATAGATATTGATCAGTCTCCGATTGGTAGAACACCAAGATCAAACCCTGCAACTTATACTGGTGTATTTACATATATTAGAGATTGGTTTGCTGAACTTCCTTTGTCTAAAGCTAGAGGGTATCAAGCAGGTAGATTTTCTTTTAATGTTCAAGGGGGAAGATGTGAGGCTTGCAAAGGTGATGGTGTTACAAAAATTGAAATGAATTTTTTGCCTGATGTTTATGTAGAATGTGATGAATGTCATGGGAAAAGATTTAATCGTGAAACCTTAGAGGTTACTTATAAAGGTAAATCTATTGCAGATGTTTTAGATATGACGGTAGATGAGGCTGTTGAATTTTTTAGTAATATTCCATCAATTCGTAGTCGTTTAGAATTACTGCAAAAAGTTGGTCTTGGTTATATTCATCTAGGTCAGCCTGCGACAACTTTATCTGGTGGTGAAGCTCAACGAGTTAAACTTTCTAAAGAGTTATCAAAAAGGGCAACTGGTAAGACTGTTTATATTTTAGATGAGCCAACAACTGGACTTCATTTTGAAGATATAAATAAACTTTTGAAAGTATTACAAGCCTTTGTTGACCAAGGAAATACTGTTATTGTTATTGAACATAATTTAGATGTAATAAAAGTTGCGGATTATATTATTGATATGGGGCCAGAAGGTGGCGATGGTGGTGGAAAAATTGTGGCAATGGGTACACCAGAAGAAATTGTTAAAAAGAAAAAAGGCTATACTTATAAGTATTTGAAAGATAAATTAAAATAAAAAAATCCCTGTACTATTGTTGTTATAGTACAGGGAAGTGAAAGAACTTGTAGAGTTTAAAAAAACTCTAACCAGATGGTCGTTACTCACGTAGGGACATACTGGATTTGTTGTAAATCAAGAAATGGTTTAATCACAACGAGTGTGTATGTTGTATTAAATACTTTTTCTTTCAAAAGAGTACATATACTCACGTACCTGCACTCTAAAAATAACATAAATAAAAATAAAAATGTCAGAATAATACATATGTGTTTGTTCAATTTAAGTATTTTTTTTATTTTGTCAAGTTTTTTGATAGTGCTATAATGTATTTGATTTAAATGAATTTTAATAATTTTTAGTTTATAGATATAACATACTTATAATAGTAGGGAGTTTTTGTTATGGTAAAAGAGGGCAATAAAAAAATAGGTGTGAAAAAAACATTTAAGAAAGTTGCTGTAAAAAAAGACAATATAATTAGTGATAGTAATTTAGATAAGATTACACCTGATTTATTTTTTAAAATATTTTATGAAGGGTGGAAAAATATCTTTAATTTAAAAGGTCGTAGTTCTAGGCTAGAATTGTGGTGTTTTTTACTAGTTAATGCAGTGCTTAGTGTTGTTATTCAATTACAAAGTAGCTATTATCTTTCTCCAAGATTTTTGATGGATGCTAATCTTTTAGGTTATGGGATTGAAAAAATTGATGTATGTGTTCGAATAGCACAAATATGTTATTGGGGAAGTTTCTTTTTACCTCTTATTCCAATTTTTTCTATGTTAGTTCGTCGTATGCATGATTTGGGTAAACTTGCGTGGTATGGATATCTAGAACAAGTATTTATGGGGGTAGTTGTTGTGGGTATTCTAGTTTTGACTATTGATGAGTTACAAAATATTGGGTTTGAGTTGCTTACATTATTTTTAAGCGGTTGTTTTGTTACATTTCTATATTCTGTATTGTATTATTCTTTAAAATTTTTGATTGTTACTTTGTTTTATAAAGGTGATGAAGCAAAAAATGAATATGGTGAGGCAAGATTTACTGGAAAAGTTTATGATGAATTTGCGCTTAAGTTAAGTATTTTCTATGTGTTGTATATAATGACTGTTGGAATGCTTTACTTAGGTGTTTGGTATTTTTAAGTTATATTGGCTCGTAAAATAGGGGAGTTTTTACTCCCTTATTTTTTTGTAGTTTGTTCTTTACATTTAGTTTGTTTTAGGATAAGTATTGATAGATGTTTTAGTTTTTAAGGAGAGTATTTAATATGAAATCAAGAACACGTTTTGCTCCAAGTCCAACAGGATATATGCATATTGGTAATTTAAGAACTGCTTTATATGAATATTTGATTGCTAAAAGAGATGGCGGTCAATTTATTTTGCGTATTGAAGATACGGACCAAAAACGTTATGTTGAAGGTGCTACGGATATTATTTATAATACTTTAAAAACTGTTGGCATGAATTGGGATGAAGGCCCTGATGTTGGTGGAGAATATGGGCCATATGTTCAATCTGAACGTTTGAGTTTATATCAAGAATATGCTCATAAGTTGGTTGAACTTGGTGGTGCACATTATTGTTTTTGCTCAAAAGATGAAGTTGATGAACAAAAAGATGATGAAACTAATACAAAGTTTGTTGATCCTTGTAAAAATATTTCTTTAGAAGAAGCTAAAAAGAGAGTTCTTAATGGTGAGCCATTTGTAATCAGACAAACAATTAATAAAAAAGGGAAATCTTTATTTAATGATGTTGTTTATGGTGAAATAGAAATTGACTATGATGAACTTGATGAAGGTGTGTTATTAAAAAGTGATGGCTTTCCTACATATAATTTTGCAAATGTTGTAGATGATCATTTGATGAAAATAACTCATGTTGTTAGAGGAAATGAGTATATTTCTTCAACTCCTAAATATAATCTTATTTATGAAGCATTTGGTTGGGAGCCTCCTATTTATGTGCACGTTGCACAAGTTATGAAGGATGCTCATCATAAATTATCAAAGAGAAATGGGGATGCATCTTTTCAGGATTTAGTTGCAAAAGGTTATTTGCCTGAGGCAATTTTAAATTATATAGCGCTTTTGGGGTGGAATCCTGGAACTGAGCAAGAAATCTTCTCATTAAAAGAATTAGAACGAGTTTTTGATGCGAATCGATTGAATAAATCACCAGCTATTTTTGATATTCAAAAATTAAAATGGATGAATGGTTGTTATATTAGAGAGTTAGATTTTGATAAATTTCATAAGTTGGCAGAAAAAGAATATGCTAAGTTTTTAACAAAAGATATTAATAAAGTAGAACTTTCTAAAGTTTTACAACCTCGTATTGAGACACTGCTTGATATAAAAGAGCAAGTTATGTTTATAGAAGAATTGCCTGCATATTCAAAGGAATTGTTTGTTAACAAAAAGATGAAAACAGACGTTGAGATTGCAGAAAATTCTTTGAAATTAGCGTTTAATGCACTTGAAGGACTTAATGTTTGGACTAATGAAAGTATTTTTGAGTGTTTAAAAGGGGTTGCCGTTGAAAATGGATTAAAGAATGGGCAAGTGCTTTATCCTGTTAGAATTGCTTTAACAGGATTAGAAACAACTCCAGGTGGTGCTAGTGAGATAGCATCAATTCTTGGAAAAGAAGAAAGTTTGGCAAGACTTAAAAAAGCAATTTAAAAGTTTTGCTTATTAAAAAAAGAAAAAGTGGCACAAAAGTGCCATTTTTTTTATATAAAATTTTTGAGGTTTAGAATATGTTAACTAAATTGAGTTTATATTTGTTATGTGCAACAAGGGAGGAAATCTTTTGTTGGCATAATGTGGATAAATATAATAAGGAAATTAAAGATGACTACAAATGCACAAGTTGATTTTTTAAATGATATTAAAGATAAAAAGATCTCTGTTACTGTTTTTTTAATTAATGGAGTTAAATTGCAAGGAGTGATTACATGGTTTGATGCAACTTCTTTGTTGCTTAGACGTGATGGTCATACTCAACTTGTTTATTCGCATGCAGTTTCGACGATTATGCCAGCGACACCAATTGATGTTGTTGAAGGTTAACTTTGCAACTCGTTGAGAAGGACAAGAAAACAAGGACAGCTATCGTCTGTCCTATTGTGAAAACCTTAAATCAAGCTAATTCTCTTGAAGATATAAAAAGTAGAGAAAATGAAGCAAGTGGTTTGGTTGTCGCAATGGGGCAGGAGGCTGTCCTTTGTTATAGTGTAAATGTTCAAAAAATTATTCCAGGAAGTTTCTTTGGTAAAGGTGTTGTTGAACGTATAAAAGAAAGTTGTATAGAAAACGATATAGAGTTACTTGTTATTGATCAACCTATTAGTGCTGTACAACAAAGAAACCTTGAAAAAAGTCTTAATCTAAAAGTTATTGATAGAACGGCTGTTATTTTGGAGATTTTTGGAAGAAGAGCACAAACAAAAGAAGGAAAACTTCAGGTAGAATTAGCTCATTTGACATATCAAAGGGGTAGGTTAGTTCGTAGTTGGACACACCTTGAAAGACAACGTGGTGGTGGTGGATTTTTAGGTGGGCCAGGTGAAACACAAATAGAATTAGATAGACGTCATATTGATAATAGAATATTAAAAATCAAAAAAGACCTAGAAAAGGTTAAGAAAACTAGAACAATTCAGCGAAGTGCAAGAGTTAAAGTTCCTTATCCTGTGGTTGCTCTTGTCGGATATACAAATGCTGGAAAATCAACATTATTTAATAAATTAACGAAAGCTAAAGTTTTAGCTCAAGATATGCTTTTTGCAACACTTGATCCGACTATGAGAAAGTTGGAATTAGCTAAAGGTTTAGATGTTATAATATCTGATACAGTTGGATTTATTTCAAACCTTCCTCATGAACTAGTTATGTCATTTAGGGCAACCTTAGAAGAGGTTCTTGAGGCAGATATTATTTTGCATGTTATTGATGCATCAAATGCACAATATAAGGAACAAAAACAAGAAGTATGTAAAGTATTGCATGAATTGGGTTTAACCAAAATTGAGTACGAAGACAATTATATTGAAGTGTATAATAAAATTGATTTGTTAGACTTGAATGAAAGAGAGTTTTTAAAGGAAAAGAATAAATTAAATGGAGTTGGGGTTTCGGGACTAACAGGAGAAGGTTGTGATGAAGTATTAAATTTACTTCGATTGAAGTTTGAGAAAAAAACTTTTGTAGAAGATATTGTTTTAGATATGAGTGATGGAAAAGGTTTGGCTAAAATATATAAAGAAAATGATGTAATCGAACGAAAAGATGATATTAAAAAGCAAAAAATTTATTTAAAAATTAAATATAATAAAAAATAATTGCTTTAACCTAATATTTGTGATATAATAAGGTATGTTTTGGGGAGATAAATAATGATAGAATTAGATGATAGATTTACTAAAAATGATCTCTACCTTATTGAAGATAATTTTAAAAAGGGAAATGACGATTTTTTTGAACTTTTTGTGGGAGATAAAGAATTCGTTGTGCCTTTTTCGTGCACTGTTGGAAGTAATACAACAAGACAGTCTGTTGCAAGATTTAGAAATCAATTGTTTGATTTTGAGGGGGAAGATAGACGTAAATATAATGAAGCAGGACGTCGTGTTAGATGTGTTGAATATGAAGGAATGAAATTTGTTATTCCATTTGGATATAATAAAGAGATAAATCCTGAAGAAATTGCTAAAAAGGCAATAAAAAGGGCTGAAGTTAAATATAATATGATAATTAATGCTCATAGACAATTAAGCCAAATGGGCGTTGATGTTGGCGAGATTACTTTTTATGATCATACAGCAAAAAAATATAATGCTCTTTTAATGGAAAGAAATAAACCTGCATTGCTTAATGATAAAACGCCTCAAATGCTTGAAGTTTTAGAGTTTTTAGAAACGGCTAAAGAAAAACAAAAAGTAGTTGTTGGTCAAGTAAAACGTGTTAAAGAAAAGGTTTCACCTATTGTAGAGACTGCTATTAAAAAAGGTGAAAGGCAGGTTCGTAAAGCTGTTGAAGAGGTAAAACCAATAGTTGAAGAGTTTATTGATAGTGGAATTGAAGCATCTAAGAAAGCTTCTAAAAATGCTAAAAAGAAATTGGTTAAAAATATAAGCGTTTTCAAAAAAAATCTTAAGAAAAAAATAGCAGAAACTGAGTTTAAAGATGCTCTTTCTTATGTTCCAAGAGGATATAGAGTGGCTTTACTTGCAACATTATTAACTGTTGGAGCGGGTGTTGGTGTTAAAAAAACAGCGGATTATCGGAAAAACTTAAAGATAGATAAACAAGAAATTGTAGTTAAAAATAAAGTATTAAATGAAAAAGGTAAATATATGACCTTTGATGGTACTATTTTGAATGATGAATATGGAAATTTAGCTAGAATTAACGAATTAAGAGAAGATATAACAATATTGTTAACTAGTGTAGAAGGGATGGCTAATGAAAGTTTTACTGACGGAAAAGGGGTAAGAACTGTTGGTGGAGGAAATACTGTCTATTATGACGATAAAGGCGGTATGTGTAGAGTTGACGATAATACCGTATTTACAAATAATGATGTATTCTTGCAAAAATGGAGATATATTGAAAAAAATATGTTACCTATTATAGCTTCTGTTGATAGGAAATGTTCAGATCAAGAGCTTAAAGCCACTATTGGAGCTGGATTTTGTTGGGGACCGACAGCTTTAGTTAAATCACAATATTTTCAAGATTTGAAAAAAGGTGCTTCAAAAGAAGATTTAACAAGAAAATTAACAGGATTTAGGAAACAAAAAGGGTTAGTTAAAAGAGAGTATATGCTTGCATGTATATTAAATGATATATGGAATGAAAAAGATATCGCTAATATGCCTGTTTATTATATTAGAGATAAAGGATTTTTGCATTGTGCTATTTATACTCTTGAATTAAATGAAATTTGTAAATGTAAAACAGATTCAAAGGGTAATTATATTTTGGATAAACAAAAGAATATGATTCCAGTTCCTGATGGTGATGATTTTTGTACGTTATATTTAGATAGGGCTGGAGAAATATTAGATAATTTATGTACTCCAAATGCAAAGTTTGGTAAATATAAAAGGGTTATTGATTTGATTCCAGAGGAATTTAATGACTATTTCCGTCCAGATTATCCTTTGTCTAAGTTGCAGGAAGATAATGTAAAAATGCTTAATAATAAAAAAACAATAAATTATGAGGATTATTATGCTATGACTGCAAAAAAGAATATGGGAAAGAGAGGATGATTTGTTTTGTCTAATTTGACAAAACAATAAATAAAGTAGAAAAGGGGAGTTATTTTATTTTTTTTAAGAAATGCTATTGGTGGTAAAATAATTTAATTGAAAATAATAAAAATAAAAAAGTTTGCTTTTTAGTTTGTTTTAAGTGATGCTTTTTAGTTTATGATAAAATGTTTTTAGATTTGTAGATTTTTTTAATATTAGATTTGGGCTTTTTTATTTAATGAATGATAATTAATTATAGAGAAAAGTTAAAAGGTTGCCAATAATAAAGGGATAATTGCTGATTAAGTGTAATAGATAATTGTTTTATGTTTTTAGATAGAGTTTTAATATTATATTAGGATAACAGCTGTTATATTGAGTAGTAAATAAAATAGGTCGATTTATATTGAGCTCGTCGTATATTTTATCGATAAAATATATTTTGCTCGATCTCAGAGCTCTTAAAAAAGTTTTGCTTTAGATTGTACATTAAGTTAGTTTTGAGGAAAGTGTAAATTTATATAATTTTTTTCTTTTAGGGGCGTCTAATAGGTGATTTGTATACATAATATAAATTATGCGACAAATGATATATGTATATAAATAGCCCTCTTATAATGGAATTTGTGAAATTTTATGGGGGGATTTTGTATACATAAAATTTAAAATTAATTTAAAAAATAAATTTTCAAAAAAAATAATTTTAGTCGATATGTTTTGTTTTTTTCTTTGCTTGATTTTATTTTTATTTTATTTATAAATCAGAAACTATCAATTTTATTTGGAGATTTATGATGCGAAGTTTAGGCTTAAAGTTATGGTCAAAAGATTTTATAAAAAATGTAGATTTTGCAAAATCAGCAGAAGCTTCGTTAAAAGATGGGGTTTTTGATTATTTGGAATTATTTGCCCTTCCCGATAGTTTTGATGAAACTAAGGATATAGTTTATGATATGTTTTATAGGGTTAAAACTATAATTCATGCTCCTCATAACATTCAACAGCTTAATATTGCTGATAAAAATGAGTTTTATAACAATAAAAAAAGGTTAAGTGATTCACAAAAATTTGCTGATTTGCTTGATGCTCCTTATATTATTTTGCATCCAGGTATGGGGAAAGGTGAAGAATTTTTAGATGAAAGTATTAGACAATTTATTGATTTTCATGATAGTCGTTTGACGGTTGAAAATCTTCCATCTTATTGTTCTCAAACAAAAAATGAGCTTCATGGTATAAAACCTTTTGAAATTAAAAGGTTTATTGATGAAGCAAATGCCCTATTTTGTCTTGATTTTTCTCATGCTATTTGTGGGGCAAATGCTTGTAATAATGATGTTTTTTCTTTCTTATCTGAAATGAAGGCGTTAAATCCTGTTATGTATCATCTTTGTGATGGTGATTTTAGTTCTACAAATGATAGCCATTTGCATTTTGGTGAAGGTAATTATGATTTGCGTGGGCTTGTTTTAGATTATACTACAGAAAATGCTTTAATTACAATGGAAACAGGGCATGGAATTCCTTATGATGTGAAGCCATGGGTTGATGATGCTTGTTATTTCAGAAAAACTATAAGCTAAGAGTTATTTTGCAGATATTTCTTGGCAGATGTTTTCTATTGAAGTTGTTTTTACAGGATTTTCTTGCATTTTTTGAATATAAACCGCCCTATTTTTATATACTTTTTCTAACATAGGGAAAAGTATGTCTGGGTCTGAGATATCTTCATCTTTGATTAGTTCTCCATAGCCTTTATTTACAAAGCTTTTAGCATTTAAGGATTGCTCACCTCGAGAAGATGTGTTTGGAAGTGGAACTAATATCATTGGTTTGTTTAAGCTTGCAAGCTCAAATATTGAGTTTGAGCCAGCTCTTGAGATTACAACATCAGATAAGGCAATTAGGTCTTTTAGTTCTTTATCTACGTATTCATATTGTGCGTAACCTTTTGATTTTAGGTCGGGATTAAAGCCGTTTTTACCTGAAATATGAATGATTTGGTAAGTTTTTAGAAGATTTTCAAAGTTTTCTTTAATTGCATTGTTTAAGCTTTTTGCCCCAAGACTTCCCCCTATTACCATTATTGTTGGCTTTGATGTGTCTAAATTGGCAAATTTTGCCCCCTCTTCTTTAGAGCCATTAAATAACCTATCTGATAATGCAGGACCAATGCATTTAACTTTTTGTTTTTGCTTAATTTTATTGATTGTTTCGGGGAATGTTGTAAAAAATGTATTTACAAATGGAAGGCTCATTTTGTTGGCAAGCCCTGGGGTTAGGTCTGATTCATGCATAAATATTTTTTTTCTATTTATAAAGCCTCCTATTACAACGGGAAATGAAACAAAACCTCCTTTTGAGAAAATAACATCTGGTTTTAATTTATGAATAAGAACGATTGCTTCTAAGCAACCAAATGGAATCTTTACCATATCAAGGAAATTTTGCCATGAAAAGTAGCGACGGAGCTTTCCGGTTGTGATGCTGTAATATTTAACTTCTTTATATTTTTTTACTAATTCTTCTTCCATGCCACCACGTGAGCCAATGTAGTCGATTTCCCAGCCGTTTTCTATAAACCAAGGAATTAGAGCAAGGTTAAGGGTTACGTGTCCAGCAGAACCGCCACCAGTAAAAACTATTTTAGGCATATTAATCTCCGTTTACTACTTCGTTACTATTATCTTCTAACAATAAATCATTATCATTTAAGGTAAGGTTAATGGTTTTATTTGTTTTGGAGCCTAATAGTTTCATTTTTTCTGCTTGAGAAAGAGCTGAGCCTCTTCCTTGGAGTTTGGTCATAGCATTATTATATGCGTTTGAGGCTTGATTTAAGGCTCTATCTATTGATTTCATGTCTTCAACAAATGCTGCTAATTTATCATATATTTTGCCACCGAGTTCAGCTATTTTTTGTACGTTTTGATTTTGACTATCTATACGCCATAGATTTTCAACTGTTCTTAAGGTTGGTAATAATGATAATGGAGTTGCTAGGATTACGTTCTTTTTGTATGCATAATCGTAGATATAGCGGTCTGTATCAAGAGCTGCAATATAGGCACTTTCTACAGGGATAAACATTATTACATAATTAAGAGAGCGTTCTTTTAAGAGTTTTTGATATTCTTTGGCTGATAGTTCATCTATGTGAGATTTTATATCTGATAGATTTTTTTGAAGGTGTTTTTGGCGATCTAGTTCATTATCTGAGTTCATTGCATCTAAATATGCGCTTAAAGATACTTTAGAATCGATAATAATATCTCGGTTTTCTGGTAAGTGAATTATTACATCTGGACGATATAACTTTCGGTTTTCGTCTGTAAATGAGCATTGGGTTTCATAATCTTGGTCTTTACGGAGTCCTGATATTTCAAGAATCCTTGATAATTGACATTCTCCCCAGTTGCCTTGTGCTTTTGATGCGCCTTTTAAGGCTGTGGTTAGGTTTTGAGCATCCTCGCTTAATGTTTTGTTTAAGTTTAATAAATTAGCTAGCTGTGCATCTAGGTTGGATTTATTTTTGATGCTTTCTGTTCTTGCTTGGTTTACTTCGTTTTTGAAAGAATTTAATTGTTCTTTGAATGGATTTAGGATTTGGGTTAAAGTTGTTTCTTGTTTTTGGTTAAAAGAATCTTGTTGTGATTTTATTATTTCAGTTGAGATGTCTTTGAATTTTAAAGTTAAATCATCTTTTATTTTTTCTAGATAGTTTATTTTTTCTTGTAAGTTTTCTTCTTTGGCTGCAAAGGTCGCTTTAAGAGAACTTAATTGATTATCCTTTAGAATAAGAGAATCTGTTATTTCTTGTTTTTCTTTTTCTAATTTTAAGAGATTTTCTTCTATTATTAGAAATCTATCTTTGGTGATAAGATATTTTTTTTCTAATTCATTGTTAGTTTCTCTTAGTTTATTGATGATTCTTGATTTTAATATACTAGTTGTAATAAATAAAATGCATGTAATAGATAAAAATCCAATGATAATTAAAAGTTCTGAATATTCTAGAGTCATTTTCTTAATCCATAATTTTAGCGTTTTTCTTGGTTTTAGTATATTTTTTTTTATTTTTTTAGCAATTAATTTGATTGGATTATGCTATTTAAAATGAATAAAAAGTGCAATAATATAAAATATTATATATTTTTTTGAAAATAATATAAAAGTATATAAAAAAATATATTGATTTTTTGAAAATGGTTGTTTATTGTAGGTATTAAATATTTATGGTTGTATTTATTTACTTTTTGAGGTGTCGATATGAGTTCTTTTATTTCAGTTTGTGGATATAAAAATGATTTAGGTTTTTTTGATACGAAGTCTAAAGAAATTGTATTGAAACGTCCTTGTTTTAAGAAAAAAGAAACTGCGGAAGTTTTTGCTTGGTTAGATGAAGCTCAAGCTAAAGGCCTTTTGAGGTTTGTTATGGGTATTGGTCCTATTGAAGGGTTTGTTACTGAAAGCTCGATTAATGATATATATTCTTCTGCAAGAGTTATTGTAAAAAAAGCTGTTGAGGTTACAAAACCATCAGATATAGCAGTTTTAACTGAAGTGCTTACAAGGGTTGCAAAGTGTAAAAAGTTACGCTTTTTGTCTTTAAGATGTTTTTCTTTTGAGGGGCAAACTCAATTATTTGAGTTGCTTGTTAATACAATAAAAGACTTATCTTATTTAAGACAGCTTGATTTAACTGGTTGTTATTTTACAGATGATCAGTTGATTGAATTGGCAAGATGTGTTTCTTTATCTCACATAGCTTGTTTGATATGGCCAGAGGCTAATATGAAAGGTAATCTCTTAAAAGAAGTTATAGAGCTATTTTCAAAATGCGAAAGTGTTGTTGCTATGAGAGGGGTACCTCAGGAATTGCAAAGTATTGCTCAGAATAATCGTAATTCATTTTTGAAATTAGTAAAACGTCCTTTGGAATTAACAGATGTTGAAACTGAGAAAGTTAAAGAATTTGGTGATTCTATCCGTTTAACACTTTCTTATGAGCAACAGAGATTGCTTGATATTCAAAAAACAGTTGAAGCGATATTGATATAATTTATTTTAGTTAATAGCACTCTAAATGAGTGCTATTTTTTTCTAATAAAAAAAACACCCTATTCTTTCGAATAAGGTGTTTTAATTTATGCGTTATTGATATGCTTATTTGCCAAGAGATTCTTCTACAGCAACAGCAACTGCAACAGTTGCACCAACCATAGGGTTGTTACCCATACCAATTAAGCCCATCATTTCAACGTGTGCTGGAACTGATGATGAACCTGCAAATTGAGCATCACCATGCATACGTCCCATTGTGTCTGTCATACCATAAGATGCAGGACCTGCAGCTACGTTATCTGGGTGAAGAGTACGACCTGTACCACCACCAGATGCTACTGAGAAGTATTTTTTACCATGTTCAATAGCCCATTTTTTGTATGTGCCAGCAACTGGGTGTTGGAAACGAGTTGGGTTTGTTGAGTTACCTGTGATAGATACATCAACACCTTCTTTAATCATAATTGCAACACCTTCTGATACATCATCTGCACCATAGCATTTAACTTTTGCTTTATCGCCATTTGAAAATGCTTTTTCATGAACGATTTTTAATTCGCCAGTTGTGTAGTTGTATTCTGTTTCTACAGCTGTAAAACCATTGATACGAGAAATGATGTATGCGGCATCTTTACCAAGACCATTTAAGATAACTCTTAAAGGTTCTTTTCTAACTTTGTTTGCAGAGCGTGCAATACCAATAGCGCCTTCTGCGGCAGCAAATGATTCGTGACCTGCTAAGAAGCAGAAACATTTTGTTTCTTCTCTTAATAACATAGCAGCAAGGTTACCGTGGCCAAGACCTACTTCACGTTGGTCTGCAACAGATCCTGGTACGCAGAATGCTTGTAAACCGATACCAATTTTTTCTGCAGCTTCAGATGCATTTTTAACACCTTCTTTAAGTGCAATAGCGCAACCTAATGTGTATGCCCATACAGCATTTTCAAAAGCAATTGGTTGAATACCTTTTACGAGTTTTTCTACATCAATACCACGAGATGTGCAAAGAGCTTTAGCTTCATCTAAGTCTTTGAAACCATACTTTGCTAATACTGGAGTAATTGTGTTTATTCTTCTATCATATCCTTCGAATTGTTGCATGGCTTACTCCTTTCTTGGATCGATTTTCTTTACAGCGTCTTCAAAACGGCCGTAAGTTTTAATGTTGTTTTCAAGAGCAGTTTTTGCATCTACACCATTACGGATTGCTTCCATCATTTTGCCTAAGTGTACAAACTTGTAGCCAATGATTTCGTTGTTTTCATCAACGCCAATTTCAAGTACATAACCTTCTGCCATTTCAAGATAGCGAGGGCCTTTTACTTTTGTTGAGTACATTGTACCAACTTGTGAGCGTAAACCTTTACCTAAGTCTTCTAGACCAGCACCGATTGGTAAACCATTTTCAGAGAAAGCAGTTTGTGTACGACCATAAACGATTTGAAGAAATAGTTCTCTCATAGCAACGTTGATTGCATCACAAACTAGGTCTGTGTTTAATGCTTCAAGAATAGTTTTTCCTGGTAAAATTTCTGCTGCCATAGCTGCAGAGTGTGTCATACCTGAACAACCAATTGTTTCAACTAAAGCTTCTTCAATAACGCCTTCTTTAACGTTTAAGGTTAATTTACATGTACCTTGTTGAGGTGCACAGCAACCGCAACCATGTGTTAAACCAGAAATGTCTGAAATTTGTTTAGCTTTTACCCATTTTCCTTCTTCTGGAATTGGAGCTGGTTCGTGTCTTGCGCCTTTGTAAAGCGGACACATTTGCTCAACTTCATGTGAGCATTGATGATTACAAGCCATTTATTATCTCCATTAGTTAATCATATTTATTATGCGTGGTATATATTATAATAAAAAATTTAAATATCAACCAAATATTGATAGTAATAAAAAGTTAAAAATATTCAATATATGAATATTTGTCTAAAGTGAATATTTATGAATATTTTAGTTTAAATTATTTGTAAACAATAGTTTATTGTAATATATTTAGAGCACTTTTATGTAGGGTGAATAATTTTGTGAATATTTTTTTTTAAATTAAAGTGTGTGTTATAACACTTATAGCTTTACCTAAGATGTTAATATCATTTATAGGTTTTTCAAAAGTGTTATATGATTTATTTTCTGTTAGAATTAATAAGTGTTTATTGTCTAATAATTGCAGTCTTCTTAGCATAATATCGTTGTTTATCGATATTAAAAATACTCCATTTTCTGGTTTATTTTTCAATGTATCAATAATGGCGATTGAATGCTTAGAAAAAAGAGTAGCCATAGTATCATCAGGCAAAATATAGCCTTTTATATGGGGTTTATTGTTTGGAATTGGATAATCTATTGCGGAAAACTTAGGTAATTTTAGAGCATCAGGGTTTATAAGTTCTATTTTATTATTTTGTGATGGGGTATCTATTATTGTGTCAATAGATACTCCTATGGCTTGAGCTATCTTTTGAGCTAAGTCTATTTTTAATTCAATTTGATTGTTTTCAATTTTGGTTAAATTGGCTTGAGACATACCTACTTTTTTAGATAGTTCAGTTATTGTTATGTTATGTTTTTTTCTTATATTTTTTATGTTGTTCAATATTTTGTTCCTATTGAGTTTATTTGCATTTATTAATTAAAAGCTCTAATGGTTTAAGGTTGTCATTTAACCAAGTTTGGTTGCAATTACTGTCTTCGCTAGAGTCAATATCTATAAGATAGCAATTTTCAGTTAATTCATTTCTTAAGGTTACACACTCGTTGTTTAAAGCATCTATGATAATTTGTGGTAATGAGTCTGATTGAACCTTACCTTTGGTGTCTAGGTAATTATATGTACCTTTTACAATTTTGTTGTTGGCTGTTATGAAATCGAAGGTTGTTTTACCTTGTTTGTTGTAGGTACGCATTTTGCCATCCATTTTATCTGCAACGTATGTTAGTTGCTTTTCAATATAACCATTTGTGTAGTAGTGTTTAGCAATACCTTCTTTGATGTTATTTTTGTATGTTGTTGATGTTTCTATTTTATTTCCTTCATAAAAGGTATCATATAGACCATGTACTTGACCATTTTGGTAATTTTTTTCGTATTTTTTTTCGCCATTTCGCTTAAAAGCTCTAACTGTTCCGTCTATGAGGCCGTCTTTTACTGGTATAGATAAGGTTATTTTGCCATCAGCATATTTTCTGATTTCGCCGGTTATGTTTTTATTGTCTTTATCAACACAGTAAGATACTTTGTCTTTTTTTCTATATTTGCAACTAACATGCTTTAGTAAATAAATTGAGTTGGTATCTTTTGTTTTATTTTCTGTTGAAGCAAGAGTTGTTTGAGATGTCGCAATAAGAATGCTTGTAAGAATGAAAAGTAATTTATTAAAAAACATTTGAGCCTCCTTTTGATAATATAAATTTAATAAGTGTTTTATTTAAAGTGAAGTAGTTTGATTTTGTTTGTGTATAAAGTTGTTATCTGTAAGTACTTTTTTGTTTTTATATGCAAAACTATAAATAATTGTTTTGTATATTGAGGTAAAAATGAGTATTTTAAAAAATAAATTAGAGTATGTTTTGTGCTTTTTTAGTATTGTATTGATGTATTTGTTTCAAGTGCAAAGTTGGAATGGTGAATATTTAGATACTGATTGTTACTTTCATGCATTGAGGATGATACAATGGTTTGAAGAACCTAGTTTTTTTGAACAAAAAATGTGGTGGTCAAATTATCCATTTGGGGAAATTAGTCACTGGACAAGAGTTATATATATTATATGGGGAATAATCACCCTTCCCTTTTTATTTGTTAATAATTTAAAAGATGCGGTATTTAATGCAGGACTTGTTATTTCTCCTTTGTTTTTAGTTCTAAGTGCGTGGTGTTTAATTGCAACACTTAAAGATTTAGTAAACGTTAAATTTCGTTTATTGGTGTTTGTTTTATTATTTGTGCAAGCAAATTTTATGAGGACTGCTTATTTTTATAGACCGGATCATCATATTATATTTGTGTTTTTAAGTGTGTTATCGCTTTATTTTATGAATTTGTTTATAAAATCGCAAAATGAGAAAATATTAAAAAAATTAGCTATTTTATTTTCTGTTGCTTTATGGCTATCTGTTGAGGGTGTTTTTCTATTTGTTTTTTCTTTTGTGTTTTTGTTTGTTGGATATTGGTTACTTGGTTATAAATATGAGGATTTATTAAAGTTTTGTTTTTGTTATGCTTTAGGGGTTAGTTGTTGCTGGCTTATAAATCCATGTTACCAAGGATGGTTTTATGTTGATACGGGGAGAATTTCTGTTTTTTGGGTGGCTCTTATTTGGCTTTCTTATTTGTGTTTATATGTTGGGAAAAATATTGATAATAAAGTTAAGCAATTTGGTGTTTTGTGTGGTTGTTTTGGGGGATGTGTTGCCATTTTTTACTTTTTAGGGTGGTTTAATTCTCCTGTTGATGAACGGTTACATCATATATTTATTGCAAGAATAACTGAAATGCATGGTCTTAATATTTACACTGGAGCTTATCCGTTTGTGGGTGTACTTTTAGGTGGACTTCTATTGAAAAAAAATATTAAAAATGCAATAGTGTTGTATCTCTATATTAGTCTTTTAGGTTATGGTATTTTATCTTTATATGGTATTAGGTTTTTACAATATTCTGGATTATATAGCGCATTATTGATAGTTTTGTTTTTGCAAGACAGGTTTAGTTGTGGCAAAAAGATTGGCCTTTTAGTGATGTTTTTTGTTTTGTTAGAATATATTGGTTTTATACTTAATTTAATTATATTTAGTTCTGTTATGGAAAAGCCTGCTCCAGCTATTTACTTTACTGGACTTGATCGAATTCCAGAAGGTAGTGTTGTTACTGATACTTTTTTTACTCCTCATATGATTTGGTATGGTAATAGACCTGTTGTTGCAAGTCCATATCATGGTAATATTGAGGGAATTCTTGATAATCATGAGATATTGTTTTCAGCTAATGAAGGTAAGGTTATTGAGTTATTGAAAAAACATAAAGTTGGATCTGTTTATTTAAGCGATACAAAGAATGATTTTTATAAAGAACCTTTGAAAAATTGTGATAAGTTATATGGGAAGATTTTAGGTTGCAAGAATTATCCTGATTGGCTTATTCCTGTTGATAAAACAAATGGGGCTTTATTTAGGGTTGATTATAGTAAAATGTAAAAGAAAAGCGAGGAACTAGCCTCGCTTTTTTATAATTAGTTATTTTATTATTCGTATAGATGAGGCATCTTTGCTTCTTTGGTTAGTTCTGTTATTGCTTCATCTAGAGATTTTACTGTTTGGTTTTCAGAACCAAGGCGGCGAATTGTAACAGTATTGTTCTCTTGTTCTTTAGCGCCTACTACCATAATTACTGGAGTTTTAGCTAATGAATGTTCACGAATTTTGTAGTTAATTTTCTCGTTTCTGCTATCAACTTTTGCTGTTAGACCATTTTTGCGTAAAGTTTCTGCTACTTTGTTTGCATAGTCATCAAAGTTTGATGTAACAGGTGCTACAACGATTTGCTCTGGTGATAACCAAAGAGGTAAACGGCCGGCATGGTGTTCAATTAAGATGCCAAGGAAACGCTCAATTGAACCAAATAGTGCACGGTGTAGCATTACTGGTTGATGTTTGTTTCCGTCTTCACCAATGTATGAAATGTCAAAGCGGTTTGGCAAGTTCATATCTACTTGGATTGTTCCACATTGCCATTCACGACCGATAGCATCTTTTAAGATAAATTCAAGCTTCGGACCATAGAATGCGCCCTCACCTTCGTTTATTTCATAAGCATAGCCGTGTCTATCAAGAGCATTTGCTAAAGATTTTTCTGAAATATCCCATATTTCATCAGAACCAATACGTTTTTCTGGACGAGTTGAAAGATAAATCTTGATATTATCAAAGCCAAAGTCTTTATATATATCAAAAATTAATTTCATTGTAGAGATGCATTCTTCTTCCATTTGTTCTGGAGTGCAGAAAATATGAGCATCATCTTGTGTAAATTCACGAACTCTCATTAAGCCCATTAATGCGCCAGATGCTTCGTAACGGTTAACTTTACCAAATTCTGCCATGCGAAGAGGAAGATCACGATAGCTCTTTACACCTTGTTTGTATACTAATAATCCACCTGGGCAGTTCATTGGTTTAATGCAGAACATTTTGCCATCTTCTGTTTGACCTGAGTAGTTATGTGCACCATATTTTTCCCAGTGACCAGATGTTTCCCATAAGCATCTATCCATAATGCGAGGGGTTGAAATTTCTTCATATCCATTATGGTTTTGGCGGTTACGCATATATTCAATAAGTCTTCTATATACTTTATAACCTTTGTCATGCCAGAAAACAGCGCCTGGTGCATACTCTGGTTCAAAATGGAATAAATCCATTTCGCGACCAAGTTTACGGTGGTCACGTTTAGCAGCCTCTTCTATTCTTGTTAAATAAGCTTGAAGATCTTTTTTGTCTGCCCAAGCTGTTGCATAAATACGTTGCAACATCTCGTTATTTGAATCACCACGCCAGTATGCGCCTGCAACTTTCATAAGTTTGAAAGCTGTGCCTACTTTTGATGTTGATGGAACGTGAGGGCCACGGCATAAATCTACATAATCACCTTGACGATATAATGAGATTTCAGCATCAAGTGGTAAATCTTCGATAATCTCTACTTTGTATTTTTCGCCACGAGAATCAAATAAAGCAATAGCTTCAGCTCTTGTAACTACAATACGTTCAATTTTTTCATCACGATTAACGATTTGTCTCATTTTTTCTTCGATTTTTGCGAAGTCGTCAGTTGTAAATGGTTCTTTTCTTGAGAAATCATAATAGAATCCGTCTTCAATAAAAGGTCCAATAGTAACTTGTACATCTGGCCATAGTTCTTTTACTGCTTCTGCCATAATGTGAGAACAAGAGTGACGGATTATTTCTAAACCGGCGGTGTCTTTTGCTGTGATGATTTTAACTTTAGCGTCGCAAGTTATAGGGGTAGTGGTATCGGTAAGTACGCCGTTAGTTTCAACAGCAAGAGCAGCTTTTGCTAGGTTTGGACTAATTAGGTTTGCAAATTCAAAGCCAGAAATACCAGCTTCGACTTCTTTTATGCTACCATCAGGTAGTTCAATTTTTATCATTTTATACCCCTATAAAAAAATTAAGTTAATTAGTTATTGTTTACCACGTTTTGATAAACCTCTAAGGTCTTATCACACATAATTTGTTTTGTAAAGTTTTCTTTTATGTATTTTTGAGCAGATGAAGCAATTTCTGCTCTTGTTTTATCATCAAGATCAAGAGCTTTAGCTATTTTTTTGCTCAAATCTAAAGCATTTCCTGATTCAAAATGAAATCCTGTAATGTTATTTTTTAAGTTATCTAGTGAGCCTCCAATGTTTGAAGCTATAACAATTTTACCCATTGCCTCACCTTCGGCAGCTATTCTGCCGAATGCTTCAGGTTCAATTGAGGCAGAAACGACAATGTCGCAAGCTTTCATTAGGGCTGGCACATCATCTGTATGTTTGATGAATGTGAAGCGTCCGTTCATGTTGTAGTCTTTAATTTTTTGGATTAGACCGGCTGTGTAGTCGGTTCTTCCTTGGTCATCTCCTGTAAATATACAATGGAAATCATCACGTTTTTTGATTTTTTGAAGAGCATCAATTAACAATTCTTGGCCTTTCCAACGAGTAAGGCGACCAATTAAAAGAATAATTTTTTTATCTGTTGGGAGGTCGTATTGCTCAATCATTGTTTTTAAGCGCTCAGGTGTAACAGATGCTGGGTTAAATTTTTCAACATCAACACAACGATGGATGAATGCTGTTTTTTCTTCAGCAATGCCATAATGTTCCATAACGTGACGTTTTATGTGAGAAGATATAACAATTACCTTTTCGCCAAATGTCATTACTTTGTTGTATACTTTTTTGATGCCACATGGACCTAAGCCGTAAGTTCCATGAAAAGTGGTTACAAAATGCACTTTAGCTTTTTTAGCGGCTAAGTAGGCACTCCAAGCAGGAGCACGAGAGCGAGCATGAACAACATTAATCCCCTCTTTTTTTATGATTTCGGCTAATTTATTTGCATTTTTTAGAATAGTGATAGGATTTTTGCTTTTAAGTGGTAGTTTAAAGTGTTTTACTTTTAAGCGGTCTAGTTGGTATTCCATACGACCACCTTGAGATGCAACATAGTTTTTTATGCCGTGTTCTTTAAGATTTTCTGCAACTTGAATAGTCCCAAGTTCAACACCACCTTGGTTTAATTCGGGTAAAACTTGTAAAATAACTGGATTTTTTACTTTATCTTTACTCATTTGGGTTTATATCCTTTAAAATGGTTAGTACATTTAGAGGGGTCAACATGCAAAAATACAAATTTAAGAACGGACACACCACTTTGATTGAGTATATTAAGCCAGATACTCAAAAAACTCAAAATTTTACGATTGTTTATGCACATGGTTTTTGTTCTGATCCAATGGGAAGAAAACCTGAGATGGTTAAAAAGTGGTGTATTGAGCATGGTGTTGGCTTTTTTAGATTCGAAATAGCAGGACATGGTAGTGATATAGAGCGCTTTGAAGAAACAACAATTGATACATATAGAGAGCAAATGTTTGAAATTGTTTCAGAAATTGTTGATGGTGATGTGGTTGTTATGGGGGCATCTTTGGGGGGATGGCTTTCTTTGCTTAGTGCTGTTAGGTTTCCTAACAAGGTAAAAGGTTTTATTGGAATGGCTGCTGCTCCTGACTTTTTGAAGAGATTTTTTATTAATTATTTTAATGAAGAACATAAAAAAATATTAGATGAACATGGTAAAATTGTATTTCCGACAAATGATTTTTCGTATGTGATTACTAAAAAAATGCTAGAATCGGCTGAGCCAAACTTATTGCTAGAAAAGGAAAATATACCTTTTGATGGTAAAGTAAGATTAATTCAAGGTATGAAAGATGCAGCTCTTCCATGGGAAATAGCTCCTCATATTGCTAAAAAATTGACATCAAATGATGTTAAAGTTGTTTTGATGAAAGAATCTAATCACCGTTTAAGTAGTGATGAAGATATTGCTGAAATGTATAAGATGCTTGATGATTTTTTGGCTTAGTTTTTTGATGTAAGGTGTTGAAATGTCGTATGATATTTTGTTAGAAAAAGCAATTAAACTTCATAATGATGGAGCGTTAAATAGTGCTCAAGATATTTATACGAAAATATTAGAAGCTGCACCTTATAATGCTGATGTTTGGAATTTGCTTGGTCTTGTTTCTCAATCAAAAGGAAATGATGAGCATGCAGTTGATTGTTTTTTATCGGCAATAAAATATTCTCCGAAGCCGTTTGCACCCTATTTCTTTAATCTTGGTTTAAGTTATAAAGCTTTAGATAAAAAAGCTGAAGCAATTGATGCTTTGCAAAAAGTAACTAAAATTGAGCCGTTAATGAAAGAAGTGTGGAATTATTTAGGTGTTTTGTATGAAGAATGTGGAATGCATGAAGAAGGTATAAAATGCTTTTGCAAAGCACTTGAGGTGGATGGTAATTATAAAGAAGCAAGAATTAATTTATGTTTTTATTCCAATGATAAAGAAGCTTTAATTAAAGTATTAGATGAAGATGAAAAAGACTTTTATGTAAACTTTATGTTGGCTAAATTGCTTGATAATCTTGAAGAAAAAGAAAAGTATTTAAGAATTGCTGTTGAGGTATGTCCATATAGAATAGATGCTTTGCTTTCTTTGGCAGGTGTTTTAAGAGAGAAAAAAGAGTTAAAAGAGGCTTTAAAATATTATCATAAGGCTTTAGATATAAATGAAAATAATGTTGAGGCAATCTTAGGTGTTGCAGATGTTAATCTTGAGCTTTTGGAATATGAAAAAGCTGAAACTTATTATAAGAAGAGCTTAAATATTAGGCGTGATTTATATGGCGTTTATTTGAATTATGGGCTTGTTTTATATAAATTAAAGCGTTATAACGAAGCTCTTTGTATGTATAGAGAAGCAGTAAAGTTAAATTCTGAAGATCCTTTAGTTAGTTATAATTTAGCTCTTATATTAAAGGAGCTAGAAGATTATGAAGAAGCTCTTGGTTTGATGTTTAATGCTTATTTGAAAGATAAATCAAATGAAACTTTTCAGATAGGTATTATGGAAACAATTAGTTTGTTGTTTGAAAAAAACGCAGAATTAGCTCTTAAAATTGCTCAAAATTGGCAAGAATTAGATAAGGATAATATATTTTCTAAGCGCTTACTTAGTGCATTATCTGGTATGGATTTGGGAAATAATGATGCGGAATATGCAAAGAAATTGTTTGATGAATTTGCAGAAAACTATGATGAAACAATTAGTCGGTTAGAGTGTAATATTATTGATAAATTTAAAGAACTTAATCCTGATTTAGAGGGGAAAGTATTAGAGCTTGGGGTTGGAACAGGTAAAGCATCTGAGATGCTTAAAAATGACAAAGTTTCTTTTGATGGTGTTGATATATCTTATAATATGATTGAGAAAGCTTTAGCAACAAAAGGATATGAGAATCTTTATTGTGAGGATATTGAAAGTTTTATAAATAGTCATAATTTAGATATTTATAATAAAATAGTTAGTTTTGATGTATTTTGCTATATTGGTAATTTAGAAAATATTTTTAGCAAGCTAAAAGGATGTGAGGTTTGGTTTTCTATTGAGAAAGCAGATGAGGAGCGTGGAAAAGATTTTTATTTAGCGCCAAGCGGAAGATATAAGCATTCAGTTTCTTATATAAAAGATTTGGCTAAAAGATTTAATTTTCAGGAAATTCAAATACATGATCTTGTTTTAAGAAAAGAAAATGGTAGCCCTATTTTGGGGTGTTTGATAAAAATAAAATAATCTTGTGAACAACATTAAAAATATATTGTACGAATCAGTTTATGATTCTAACTTTTAAATGGTTTGTTAAGTTTATTATATATATATGTCACTAGATTATTGCCTTTTTATTTAAATTATATGGATATTTATGCTTTGTGTCTATGAGTTAGCATAAATAATGTGAGAGGATTTTATTATAAAGGGTGGGCTTTAGGCCAAAAGCTTTAACCATTATAAAATTTTATCATAAATTGCCAACGTTTTGTTGTTATTATTATAAACCTTTCAGATCTGAAATTGCGCAATTATAAGCAAGGTGTTGTTACAATTCTATTCCCTGTAAGATAAGTAATAATACCTTGCTTTCAGTGTTTTATTATATTAAATTAATATAGTGGTTTAATTTATTTTATTATCTTAATGTATTGATTTTATTTTATTGTTATTTTATCTTTTTTTGAAAAAAATATTGCAAATTAGACAAATTTAATGTATTCTACCTATAGTTTTGACTAATCTAAGGTAGGAGGAAACCTTAAAATGGGAAATTTTTTATTGAATGATTTTGGCGAGGTCTTGCTTGAAATCAATGCAAAAATGGTATTTTCAGAAGATTTATGTCTTGAAATTCATGAAGCAGAGAAAAAAGCTGTTTTAAAGAATGCAGGAAATGAGTTTATGATTAGTTATGTTCATGAGGAATTAATGGTGCCTCTTAAACAAAATAGATACTTGTTTGTTGTTGAACGAAATAATCAATATTATGCGTTGAATAGTAAGCTTGCAAAGGTTGTTTTTGTGAATTAGGAATTACATGCAACATTTTGATTTATATAGAAGATTTTTAGAAGGTTGTAAAAAAGTTAAGGTTTTTCCAACAAAGGAAAAAGCTCGTCCTTTTTATATGGATAAAAAGTTATTAAAAGGTGCGCTTCCTTTTCTTATTGCTTCTGCTGTTTGTTTTATAACATCTGAAAAAGTTAGAGAAAAAAATGATAACTTGGGACCTAAAGATTATAAAAGACTTTATGAAAACGTTATAAACACATATCATCTCGATACATTAAAAGAAAAAGAAAGCCTACCACTTAAAGATGTGCAAAAAATACTTAAGAATCCCAATGCTTTAGAATTAAATGATTTTAATTATAATCATATGCCAGAAAATAAAGAAAACTTCTGGAATATTGTGAGAAATGGGGTTAAAATTAGTGTTGAAGATATGCAAGAAAGTCCTAATTTGACAGATAAACAAAAGTTAGAATATAAAATATTGGCATTTAAGATGTTATCTCAGATATCAAGATATAAAGGATCAAAAGATGATATCGATTTAACAGATTATAATAATCTTAAGGCTTTTTTGTATTTTGAAAACGTTATTGAACATAGAGATGATTTTGAAGAAGTTATAGTATCTCATAAGGGTTGGATTGATGAAAAGAAAGAAGTTTTGGGTAGATATTATAAGGATTACTTTAATTTTTATGAAAAAGTAAAAGAAAAACCTAAACTTGAAAGGTTTGCTGAAGCATTATATAAAAGTGATGCTAAAGACATGATATTGTCTTATGATGACAGTCTTTATTGTAATGAAAAAAGTTTCAAAATTTTAGATAAATGGCTTGAGAGACAAAATATAAAAGATATAGATTTATATAAGTTAACTTCTGTTAATGATGATATGTATTGTAATGCTATTGCTTTTTACTATAGAAGAGGTTCAAAACTTGATGTATCTTTATATGTTGATTCTAAGGGGGATATGGGGGAAGGATATTATGCACCTGTTGGTGATGTGATTATTCATGAATTGATGCATGTTATGCAACGACGTCCCTCTTCTGCAGAACCCCCTTCAGATAATCATAAAACTAAAAATGAGCTTAAAGGTGATGTTTTTTATGAGTATAGATCTTATGCAGATGAAATTGGACCAACATTAATGAGTATTGCTATTGAAGACTATCTTTATAAAGATATGAGAAAAATAAATCAAAATTGCATTGTTGATTATGGATGTGTTGATTTTGATGGTAAGCAAATAAATGTTGGTGAGCTTGCTATGTGGTTTAGAAATAAAGTAAAAAGTTATGAAAAAAATAATACTATGTTAAATGTTGATAAAATGTTATCTGAACCAGGTAATTTTAATGAGTTACTTATGATAGCAGATGGTCATTTTCCATATGATAATACTAACTATTTGAATGTAGGTAACTCAAGATAGACAAAAGTCTTGACAAAGTTTATATTATAAGATAATGTGAGTTTAGTTTTTTTATTATTCTTATGAAGAAAATTATTTTTGAACTTGCAGTATTTTTTATTGCAGTATCAGCATTTGCAATAGGTGTGAATGTTGAAAGTAGTGAGAAAATGTATGCGTTTTTAATCTCTTTTATTGCAGGAATAGTTTGGATTATATTACATTCTTGCAATAACGCATTGAAAATTCCTGATAATATGGATGTATAAATTAATTCCCCCATAATATTGTTTGTTGCAATTTATGGGGGATTAGTTTTAGAAAGGTAAAAATAAATCTTGCTTTTTTTATGTAAGTGGTTGTAGATTTTGTCTTATTGGAGAGATGGCAGAGTGGTCGAATGCGGTTGACTCGAAATCAATTGTGCGTGTGAGCGTACCGGGGGTTCAAATCCCTCTCTCTCCGCCAATTTATAAATAAAAAAAGACTGAAGTTGTTACTTTCAGTCTTTTTTTGATGCTTAATAAGTTTTTACAGAATACGTCAAATCAGCATCTTCTTTGGTTATTTCAATAACCATTGTTTTGTTGCTTGTTTTTGAGAATTCTTTTAACTCTTTTTCTAGCGCCTTGACTACTTTGCTGGTTGTTTCTTTGCTAATTGTAGCTTTTCCTGTTTTATTGATATATTCAAACAGTAAGTCCACAATGTCAGAAATTTTGCGAATTTCTGCAACGTCACAACTATCAATATCAAGCTGATACTGATGTTCCAGCGTGAGTATGAAATCTAAGATTTCAAGACTATCGAAATCAAGATCATCTCTAAGAGAGGTGTCATTTGTTATTTTCGATGTGTCTTCTACTCCGTAATTATTCTCAAGTATCTTTTTTATGTCCTTGAGAATGTCTTTTTTGCTCGACATAGTAATTAGATTGTTAGAGGTTACATAATGGTTTGGTTGCTTTAGTTAATAAAAAAAAGGTAAATTATTCTGCCTTTTAAGAAATATGCATGATTTAAGAATTTTTCTTTCTTAATCTTGCATCTTTTTGAGAATGACCACAAGTTCTTTTACCAGTGTTTTTTTCTTTGGAAATGAGGCTCCGGCTTCTTGTTTTTACAGTCACTTCCTTTTTTTTGTTGACGAGCTTTTCATCTGTTTCAACGATATGCTCTACAGTTACAGGACCATCAAGTGTGGCTCCAACAGTGAAAGATACTTTTTTGCTCATAATAATAACATATTTAACGATTAATAATACAAAAACAGAGGTAATGTAATATAATTTTTAAAAAAAATCAATAAAAAAAAAGACCGATAAATTACCGGTCTTTAATTTGAAAGCTTAAATTTCATCAACTATTGCATAATTGAAATTAGTTAAGCCTTGAGAGTTTAGTAATGTTTTTTCGAATTTGATCCACTCTTTTTTATTTAGAGTTTTTATTTCTTTAAGAGTGGAGTCTAAAATCTTTTTAACATTATTTGCATCATTTGTTACAATGTAGAAGTTTCCTGTTGTTTTGTCTTTTGTTTCAAGCAAATAAAGGACTTTTGATGATGTAATTTTGCCTAAACGATTTCCAGAGTGATCGTAGAAATATACATCATCTAAAGTGATAAGACACTTTGTGTTGGAGTTTTGGTAAAAGTGAATTGGGGTAATGAAAGTCTTAGTTTGAGGGTAGTAAAAATGCTTTTTATCATAATTTACACCGATATAGTAAAAACCTTCTTCGCTCATTTTAATTTTTACAAAACTATCAAAAGACATACCGCCGATACTTGTTCCCTGGTGATTGTAGACTTTTACTCGTCCTTTGTTGTCAAAAGTTCGGATTATATAGTCATCAGCATCAATTTTGGAAAGCTCTTTTGCGGGAAGTATAACTTCGTTAGTCGTTACATCTTTTACACCAATGAGAACTTTAGAATCTTCTTTTTGGTAGAAAGATGAAAGATTTTCGTATAACACCTCTTCTTTGGGAGTGTTATTGCAACTTATGGCTAGAAAAACCACAAGTATTGCCAAAATAATTTTTTTCATAACAGATATTTTTTTTATTTATAATAATTCATTTATCAGTGGGAAGTATAAATAATAAAATTTGAATTGCAAGTAAAATGTACAAAAAAGACAAATTTTTTGTTTACTTAAATTTAAGTTTTATTGGATAGAGTAATAAAAAATTATTTGTTAGGAGATTTGTTATGGTATTGTATGTTTTACTTGGACTTGCTGTTGTTATTTATTTTATGTATGTTTCTTTAATAAAAAAGAAGAACAACTTAAAAGAGTCTCTTGCTGGTATTGAAGTACAATTAAAGAAAAGATTGGATTTAATTCCTAATTTATTAAAAGCTGCAGCTAAATATATGGAGCATGAAAAAAATATTTTTGATGAAGTTGCTAAAGTTAGAGAAAATGCATTAAAAGCATCTAACTATAATGAAAAGTTTATGGCGGAAAATAAGTTAAGTGATTTGATGCATACTTTTTATGCTAGAGCCGAGGCTTATCCAGAACTTAAATCTGATAAAGCAGTTGTTACAGCTCAAGAAGGTATGATTGATGTTGAGGAGCATATTGCGGCTGCTCGTAGATTTTATAATTCTGCAGTAAAAGAGTATAAGAATGCCCTTGAAATATTCCCCTCTTCTTTGATTGCCATGATGATTGGATTAAAAGATGAATATCCTTTTTTTGAAGCAGAAGAAAAAGCAAAAGAAGCAATTAATGTTGATGAATATTTAAAATAAAAAATAATTTTATGAGAAATTTTAGGAGAGGTTTTCCTCTCCTTTTTTATTTGGTGTTAGAGAAATGTTAAGAATATTTTGTTTATACTTAAGTATATAATTATAACAATGTTTGAGGCCTAATATGTCACGTGCAGAAGATATTTTTGAAAAACTTATTTATTTTGGCGAAGATGCAATTGATGAGTTTATATTAAACAGACAAACTGAAGAGTTGTTTATGGATTTTAAGCAAGCGGTTTCTGATGGTAAATCAATGAGAGCACTTCATCAAAATGATAGAAGAAATTTAGCAAAAGCTATCTCTGCATTTGGTAATAGCGAAGGTGGAGTTTTAGTTTGGGGTGTAGAGTGTGCAAGAGATGTTGAACTTGGAGATGTTGCTCAAGCTAAGGTTAAAGTTAAAAATGTTCATAGATTTTTAAGTTGGCTTGAGGGAGCAATATCAGGTTGCACTATTCCTTCGCATAATAAAGTTAGGAACCATATCATATGTAGTGATAAGAATGGTGATGGAATTTTAGCAACTTATATTCCTAAATCTGATATTGCGCCACTTATGACAACGGCAGGAAGTCAGATTTATATTAGGTCTGGTTCTAACAATGTACCAGCGCCCTATTCTGTTATTGCGGGGATGTTTGGTAAACGTCCTCAACCAAATATTGACATGGTTATTAATAATAAAATGATTGAGGTTGCTAAAGAAAATGAGGAAGATATTTTTAGGCCTGTTAAAAAAACAAAAAAGAAAGAAAATGTAGTTAAAGTTAGATTTTCACTTCTTGCAGAAAACAACTCAAATGCAATTGCTAAAGAAGTATTTTTATCGTGCAATACTTTGAGTGTTGGTGGTGATAAGAATAAAGTTAATTTCTATTATGATTCGCAACTTGATAATTTAGCATCAGAACATAATTCAATTAATCTTATTACACCTTTAGAGATGAGAGTTCCGCCTCGTGCATTGTTTAGTTGTGCAAAGGCCGAAATTAGATTTTATGATGATATTACAGAAGACTTTTTGATGGAAGGTGTGATTGGAGCGGAAGGAAGTGTTCCTAAAAGCTTTAGAATATATGTTACAAAAAATGACTTAAGGTCATTTGTAGCACAAGCTTTGCGTAAAAATGCTGATTTAGAAGTGCTTACAAACGAGTTCTTTTCTTGTTATCTAAAAAGGGAATTTTAATGCAAATAGTTGATAAGCAATTATTAGAGATTAGAGAGAAGTTTCGTGATTTTTATAATCAAAATCTAATAGATGATTATAAAGAATTAGAAAAAACTAGAAAAAAACAATTGTTGATTTTTATAACTTTGGCAATTGTTGGTATGTTTGTGTATGGTTTATTAAATAGTTTTTTTAGTAGAGATGGTATATATACTGATGGTGAAGAAGATGCTCTATTTTTTGTTTTTGGACTTTTTGTGATTATTTTGCTTGGAATATATAAAAGTTTTTTAAAAGTAACAAAACAGGCTGTTATGGATAAAATATTATCATTTTTTGGTGATATGAAATATGGTAGAAGTGATATACATTACAGCTGTATTAATAACAGTGAATTATTCCCAAATTTTGATTTTGAAGAGATTGATGATTGTTTTAAGGGGAGTTATGACGGAGTAAATATTAATGTATCAGAACATAAATTAATTAGAGGAACAGGAAAGAGAGCAAAAACTATTTTTAATGGTATATTTATTTTATTTGATTTTAATAAAAAATTTAAGGGAAAAACTGTAGTTTATTCTAATAATATTATTAATAATACTTTTTCTTGTGTTAAAGGTAAAAAAGTAGATGTTAATTTGGAAGATGTTGTATTTTCAAAAGAGTGGAAAGTTAAAGCAACAGACCAAATTGAAGCCAGATATGTTTTAACACCTATGTTAATGGAGCAGATGTTAAAAATTAAAAAACTTTTTAAAGGTAGTGGTATCGAGTTTAGTTTCTTTGATAATAAGTTATTTATTGCAATTCCTACATATAAAAATTTGTTTGAAACGACTAGTTTATTTAGTTCAACTTTAGGGTATCATAGGGTGCAAAATGTTATTTATCAATTTTATAGTATTTTTTCGATAATTGATTTACTTGAATTAAAAAATGGTGGCAGAAATGAAAAGAATTGAGATTTTTACTGATGGAGCATGTTTGGGTAACCCTGGAGCTGGTGGTTGGGCTGCTATTTTGAGATATGGAGATGTAGAAAAAGAGCTTTCTGGAGGTGAGGCTGAAACCACAAATAACCGAATGGAATTAACGGCTGTTATTAGTGCATTAGAGGCATTAAAAGAAGCTTGTAACATCACACTTTATACAGATAGTCGATATGTTATGGATGGAATTGAGAAATGGATTTTTAATTGGAAAAAAAGTGGTTGGAAAACATCTAATAAGAAAACTCCGGTTAAGAATGTTGAACTTTGGCAAAGATTAGATGAACTAAAAGCAAAGCATGAGATTAGATGGGTGTGGGTTAAAGGACATGCTGGTCATAAAGAGAACGAACGTTGTGATGAACTAGCAAGAACGGAAGCCAGTAAGTTTAAGAATTAAAAAAGAGCCTCCAAACGGAGGCTTTTTTTAGCTGATTGCATTAAAATACGACTGATAGTAGTTCTTTAATGCAAGTCTTGTTTGTTCTTCTCGCAGTGTTTCATGTTCGCAAAAATCGTTAGTTAGTTCTTCAATTTTTGTTTCTAGATAGAGCTGAAGAGAATACAGAAGTTTTCCATCTAAGGATAGAGCTAGTTTTTGGAAATCGTTAAGCGTTTTCTTATCAATGGGAGCATCGTCAAAAGCTTTCCATATCTCTTTTCCTTTGTTGTACATAACTTCTTCTGACCAGTGTTTGGGATAGTACGATTTAAATCGCAAGTACACTTGTCTTAATTTAAACAATAATTTTGTTGCCATATGTAATAGATATAATTAATAATTTATTTTAGAGGGCAAAATTAACAAAAAGTTTTTTATTTGTCAAGTTTTGTTTAAGTTAACGTTCGGTTTTCATTTTTTGATAAATCATTCGATATTCTTGTTTTATATCTTTTTCGCTTCTTTTGTATACGTATTTATAGTAACCAAATATAACGACCATTGCTCCGCCTAACCATGCAAGTGGTCCTGCATAGTAGATACCTGTGTAACCAATGTGAGATGCTAAGATTATAGCGGCAAATGATCTTATTATTAATTCGACAATACCAGATATTAGAGGATATATAGCTTTTCCCATACTTTGAAGAGCATTGCGGAAAATAAAAATTGAACCTAAAAAGAAATAGAACATGATGCTGATTGATAAATATGATGTACCAACGTTGATGATAAAAGGATCTGGATTTTCAAGAAAAGTTCCTATTAAATTTTTGCCAAAAATAAACACGCTTGCACTCATTACAAGGCTTATTATAAATGAGGTTATGATAGATTTTTTTACACCTTCTCTTATTCTAGAAATTCGCCCTGCTCCATAGTTTTGAGCAACATATGTGGCAACTGCTATTCCGATAGCAAGAAGTGGCTGAGTTGCAAGTTGTTCAATGCGAAGAGCTATTGTAAATCCTACAATGATTTTTTCACCAAATGAATTACATACGGCTTGGATTATCATTATACTAAATGACAATATAGAAAATTGTAATGACATTGGAATTGCAATGTTTAAGTGCTCTTTCATAAAGGTTGGATTATATTTCCAATCATATTTTGATATACGCAAAATTGGATAGTTTTTTATGATATAAATTATGCAAACTACTACAGATATTGCTATTGCAAGAACTGTTCCTAATGCAGAACCAATAACCCCAAATTTTAGGTATTTTATAAATAGGTAGTTAAATATAATGTTTAGGGTTGTGGTAAAAACAAAGAAATATAGAGGAGTTCTACTATCTCCGAGTGCTCTTATAAATCCAAATAAAAGATTGGAGAAAATGATAAGTATTAACCCTAAGCCAAGTATTAATATAAAATTATAAGAGTCATTAAAGATAGATTCTGGGGTATTTAGTACTCTTAATAAAGGTTTTAGGATTGCTAATAATAAAATAGTTAAGAGAGTGCTTAAGACGAAGCTTGCTCTTATTGAGTGAGTTACAGAACTTCTAACACCATCAAAGTCCCCTGCTCCGAAACGTTGGGCTGTGATAGCTGTTAATCCACCTGTAAAGCTAAAAGCAACAATAAGAAATGTGAAAAATATTGGAGCAGATGCACCAACAGCGGCTAAAGCATTTTCTCCTAGCAATCTTCCTACGATAAAGATATCAGCTAATTGGTATAGTTGTTGGAATATATTTCCAATTAAGATTGGTAAAGAAAATAGTATAATTAATTTTAAGGGATTACCCTTGGTCATATCTTGTATCATAGCATATCCTTTTAAAAACTTTAGGTAATCTAACTTATTTTTTTTAATTTTCTACTAAATTTTTTAGTTTTTGTTAAAAAAAAGGAGCTTTGAGCCCCTTTTTTATTTTCGCTTTTTGTAATTTTCAAATATTGTTTGTACCAAGACATACATTAGCGGAATTATGAACATACCAATTGTTGTGGTTGCTATCATTCCCCAAAATACAGGTACTCCTAAAGCTCTTCTGCTTTCGGCGGCTGCTCCTGATGCTATTACCATTGGCCATACACCTAAGATAAATGAAAAAGCGGTCATTAAAACTGCACGAAAGCGCTCTCTTAAACCAAGAATAGCTGAGTTTACAATAGTTTTTCTTTTTTCTCGTTCTGTTTTGGCGAATTCAACGATAAGGATAGCATTTTTGGCGGCAAGTCCAATAAGTAATATTAAACCTAGTTGGGCATAAATACTTAATGATAATTTGGAGAAAAATAGTCCAAGCATTGCCCCAAGCATTGCTACTACCAGAGATAAAAGCACTGGCAAAGGAACAATAAAGCTTTCGTATTGAGCAACTAAGAATAAATACGCAAATGTGATTGCAAGTATAATTAAATATCCTATTTGTCCGGAGCTTTGTTTTTCTTGGAAGCTCATTGTTGACCATTCTATGTTAAATCCATGAGGAAGTTTTGATACAAGTTCTTCGATTTTTTTCATAGCAAATCCTGTTGAAACTCCTGGTATTTGAACGGCTGTAATTGAGGCTGCTGGATATTGGTTATATCTTTCTACCATTCTTGGTGCTAAGATTTTATTTAGTTCTACAAGACCTCTTAGAGGAACCATATCGCCATTTATGTTTGGTACATATATTTGATTTATGTTATCTATGGTTTCTCTATACATCCAATCTGACATCATAGTTACTTTGTTTACTTGAGTTCCTAGGTTTATATCGTTGATATATGCAGAACCGAGATAACTTTCTAAGGTTGTAAATATATTTGACAATGGAACTTTCATGCTTTCTGCTTTGGTTCTATCAATATCTACAAATATATTTGGAGTTTTGGATGTAAAGGTAGTATAAGCATATGCTATTTCTGGCAACTGATTTATATTGCCTAAAAATCCTTGTAAGGCTGCATCTAGCTTTTGGTAATTGATTTCAAGACGAGATTGCAGTCTTATATCTAATCCTCCTGCTGTTCCTAGTCCTGGAATTGCAGGCATTTCAAATAAGTTAATTTCTGCTTCTGGTAGAGCTTGAAGCTTTGCTCTTAAGCGATTTAAGATGGCAGTTGAATGTTCGGTTTTTGATTTTCTTTCATTCCATGGTTTTAGGATAATAAAAGACATACCAACGTTTTCACCACGTCCGCCCATTAAACTAAAGCCAATAACTTCTGAAATACCTTCGATACTTTTTTCGGTTTTTATTATTTCGGAGGCTTTGTTTATCAGAGAAAGAGTTCTTAGTTTTGTTGCACCTTCTGGAAGTTGCAAACTCATAACCATAACGCCTTGGTCTTCTTCTGGAATAAAAGAGGTTTGAGCGGTTTTGAATAAACCATATAAGGCAAGGCATATAAAGGTAAAAATTATTAAAATTAAAGGTATTTTTTTGGCAACAAATGATACAGCTATTGAATAGATGTGAATTAATTTGTTTATGCTATTATTTACCTTAAACCAAAATCCTGTTGTGATTGGGGTTTGTTTTTTTAAGAGTAAAGAGCATAGTGCTGGTGATAGAGTTAATGCATTTAGTAATGAAAATAAAATTGCTGTTGAGATTGTTACGGAAAATTGCTTATATATTAGGCCTGTAATACCATCTAAAAATCCAACTGGTACAAAAATAGCAAGTAACACAAGTGACATTGCAACCAAAGCGCCGGATATTTCTTCCATTGCTGTATATGTTGCTTTTTTGGCTGACATATTTTCATTTTGCATTAAATACATTACACGTTCTACAACTACAATTGCATCATCTACTACGACACCAATGGCAAGTAATAGAGCAAAAAGTGTGAACATATTAATACTATACCCTAAGGCGAGCATTACTGCAAACGTGCCAAGTATGGATACAGGAATTGTTAGGGATGGAATTAAGGTAGAATTAAAATCTTGCAAAAAGAAATAACAAACAGCAACCACTAAAATTAATGTCATAATTAAAGTTAATACAACCTCTTCTATTGAAGCATCAATATATTTTGTAGAATCATAGCTTATTAAATAAGTCATATCTTCTGGAAAATCTTTTGATAGTTCTTCTAAAGTTTTCTTAACTGTTTCCATAGTTTCTACAGCATTAGCCCCTGATGATAGGGATATTGCCATTGGAACAGATGTTTTTCCATTATATAGGCCTGCAAATGCATATTCTTCTTGCCCTATTTCAACTGTTGCAATATCTTTTAGGTGAACAACACTACCATTTTTGTCTGTTCTTATGATTATTTCTCCAAACTCTTCTGGAGTGTTTAAGCGACCTGTTGTTTGAAGTGCATATACTAAAGGAGTTGTTTTTGACGTTGGGGATGCGCCAACTTTACCTAATGATGGCTGGTAGTTTTGAGAAGAAACAGCATTTCTTACATCATTTGCAGTTATTTTTAAGGAAGCCATTTTATCTGCATTTAACCATATGCGCATGGCAAGTTTTGAACTATATACATCAACAGCACCAACACCTGAGATTTTGGCTAAAGTTTTTTCAACATTATTAAAAACGTAGTTTGCAATTTCTTGCTCTGATAATGTATTATTGGGAGATGAAAAGTCTACATAGCCCAAGATATTAGCAGATTGACGTTTGACTGTTACACCTTGACGTGTTACTTCTTCGGGTAGTTTTGATGAAGCTTGTTGAATGCGGTTTTGCACTTTTACTTGTGCCATGTCTGGATTAGTACCGGTTTTGAAGGTAACATTTAATGTATATGCTGAGTCTTCTGAACTTGAGTTCATATATAGCATATCTTCTACACCGTTAATTTCTTCTTCTAAAGGTATACCTACAGTTTTGGCAATAACTTCGGCTGATGCTCCTGGATATAGGGCAGAAACCGTTATTTGTGGAGGTGTTACCTCTGGATATAAGGCAATTGGAAGCTTAAATAAAGCTATGATACCAATTAACGATATAACTATAGATATTACAAAAGAAAATCTAGGGCGCTTGATGAAGGTCGCAGAAAACATTATAAATCTCCTTTGTTTGTCAAATGATTTGGATTTACAGTTATTCCATGGGCTACTTTTTGCAAACCTTGTACTATTACTTTTTCTGTTCCATCAAGACCATTTAGAACGATTTGTTTGTCCCCTACTACATCACCTAAAGTGATATATTTTTGCTCTACTTTATTGTTATCGTTTACACACATAACATATGTTCCTTCGATATCTGCCATTAAAGCCATTTGAGGAACTAGAATTGTTTCATTTTTATCTTGGAAACGTACATATATATCAACATAGTTTCCTGGAACTAGGAGGTTATCATCATTTGGAGCGTCTATATAAACAGGAATTGTTGCAGTTCCTTTGTTTACTTCATTATCAAAAAATAGATTTTTTGCATCTATGGTGTTTATTTTTCCATTAGGTAATTTTATATCAAAATAAATATTTTCAGATGAAGATATTTTACTTATAAATTGAGAACGTTCTTTATCGCTTACGGAAAATGTTATTCTAATAGGATTTGTTTGAACAATACGAGCAAGTTTTGATCCATTTGGGCTAACGAGGTTACCTTTGGTTACAAGTGCTTTACCAATACGACCATTAATTGGAGATTTGATTATTGAATGTTCAAGATTTAATTTGGCAATTTCTAGAGATGCTTTAGCTTGGCGAAGATTACTTTCAGCTAAATCAATTTCTTTATCTGAAGCATATTTTTGTTCATTTAGAGATGATATTCTTTCATATTGTTTTGAAAGTTGTTTTACTTGAGCTTGGGCTCTTTCTAAATCTGCTTTATATTGAGTTTGCTCAATGATAAAGATTTCATCTCCTACTTTTACTTCTGAGCCATTTTCAAAAAGAATCTCTTCTAAGTAACCGGATACTTGGGGAATAATATCGACACTATTAATTGCTTCTATTTCGGCTATATATTTCTTTTTTGCAGAAATATCTGTTTTGGAAAGTGGACGTGTTAATACATATGGTGGTTCATTTGAACCCCAGTTAGCATTCATATTTGGAGTACTTACTGCATGTAAATATGCACCAATTAGCATTAAAAGAATCGCAGATAATGATTTTTTTAGTATGCTTTTGTTCTTGATTTTCTTAACTTTCATAACACTTGCCTTTCGTAATTTAAATCGTTCGGCAGTGTTTTTAGTTATTTTGTTTTTATTTGCAAGCAAAAAAAAGAAAATGTAACTTTTATAATGACGGATTATCGAGGCTGATTATTATGTGAATTTTAGCACCTGATGGTAATTCTTGTGAGCTTACCAGGAGTTTTTCTTGAGATTTTAAGTTTAGGCAATCAACAAGATTTTCAGCGGTTGCTTTATATTTTGTTTCATTATTTCCAATGTCTGACATATAGGTTTGATGGTATTTTTTTATCCAACGTGATACAGATTGGGCAGAAACACCTACAACTCGTGCAATTTGGCGAATTGATAAGCCAAACATATATAAAGCATGACTTGTTAGAATGATATTCATTGGTTTGCCTCGTTCACCTATTTTAGTAAATTGGTAACCACAATCTTTGCAAATGTAGCGTTGTCCACCAAATACATGGCCGTTTTTTACATAATTTTCTGATGAGCATTTAGTGCATTTTATTTTCATATTATTACTCCTTTGAGGTGTTTTGTATCATTAAAAAAGTTACATTTCAAGCGATAAATCTTTATTGAAATTTATTATTCACATCTTTTTTGATTTTTTTTATTTTTATTATTGACAATCTAAAAAAATATATGTAAAAACATTTTCGTTGCCCGATGGCGGAGTAGCTCAGTTGGTTAGAGCAGAGGAATCATAATCCTTGTGTCGGGGGTTCGAATCCCTCCTTCGCTACCAATAATAGCCTTGTAGATTTGCAAGGCTTTTTTTTATTGCTTTTTTGATTGTGTTGGTTTATTGTCCATTTTGATAAAAAATTATTGTTTAATTAAATAAATATAATTATGGCGTTAAAAGAGTATGAGAAATGTTCAAATGTGTTGCTTACAAAAAATAGCTTTTTTGATAATATAAGAGCTATTTTTATGGGGCATAGCTATCCTTATAGTGTTGTTTATACTGATGGATTTATTAGTCAAAATAGAAAAGATGGTGTAAACCGCACTCCTTTTGGAATAATTGTTAAAGGAATTATTTTAAGGATTGATGCTCCAGATGAGCCACTTTCGCTTGAAGAAGCTTCTTTATTGATTAAAAATCAAGTTTTTGCCGGATATAAAGCGTACTTACCACCAATTGATGTATTAAAATATATTCAAAAAAATATCAAAGATATTAATAGATTAATTTTACAATTGGGAGGTGATGAGTTTGTTGGTGATTGGTATGCTTCTTGTAATGAATATAATGATTATTCAAGAACAACTGGTCATTTGGTAAACAAGAGGGATTTGACAAATTTGAAAGTTTGGGCTGTTCATATGAATTCGCCTCGCTTTTTAAATAGTTCTTACACTCTTGTTGGTGGTAAAATTCGAATAAGGCTTGTTTATCTCTTTTAAAAAAATAGCCCCCAACTTATAGCTAAAACTATAAATTGGGGGTTGTTTAGTATTTTAATTTATATTCTTTAAGGCATAACGCCATGTCAAGTGGTGTTTTTATAGTATCGATACATGTTATAGGTGGTTTTATGGGTTCTTGGTAAATGTATTCAGTATGCTTGCAGGCGTTTAATAACATTGGTATTACTGATATCAATATTCCAATCAAAAGTATCTTTTTTTGCCTCAATGCTGAGTTCTTTTTTTTGCTTTTCAAGAATAATTTTTTCATTGTATATATCCTTTATTTTTTGTGATAAAAAAAGTAAGTTTTGTTGCTGAGTTTTGGTTTTATGATCTAGGGCGTTAATTTTGTTTTTTTGAATATAACAAATAAAGATTACAACCAATAGCAACATTAATAAAATTGCATTTAATTTCATTGTTTGTTCCTTTAATGTTAAGAAGAGCCCTACTCGGGCTCTTTGTTTTTGAGATTAAAAATAAATTTTAGTGGATCTTTTTGCGCTGTTTTTAATATTTCATCAAATATCATATATAGTCTAACAGCAAATAACCCACAAACTCCAGATATGCCATATTTAACTGGTTGTGGTATATCTATATATTCAGCCAATAACCCTGTTAGCATACTCACAATAAAAGTTATTAGTATATCTCTTATGCTTTGTTTTATAGATATGAAAGGTTTGATTGCAAAGGTTATCAAACCTATAAATATTCCCCAGAGGCTGTAATCTGATATTATGCTTTTTATTTTATCCATTTTCCCCCCTAACACAATATAACTATTGGAATTTCTATTGTTGATGCAGATGGTATTGTTTTTAAATATATACGAACAAAACCATCATAACTTTCAGAAATTGGCGCAATATTTCCTGAAGTTGCATCACTTAAATTTAGTACAACAGATGGTGAGTGTGTTGATTTTGCCTCAGTTATTGGAATATCTAATGAGTATGGATAATCAGAATAACTATTATTGTCTTTTACTAAAGATGTTTCTAGCAAGATTGGTCCAAATTTTTGACAGGTCATATCATTTATTTTATCTTTAGTATAATAATTATTATCAAGATGAGTTGCTACTCCTTTTGATGTTATTAATTGGTTATTTTCAAAAGAAACAGTATCTGTTGTTAGATTTAATAATTCCTCATAAATAGATGTTATGGTTTTAGCAAGTGTTGGAACTTTTTTGATTATATAATAATCTTTTTCTAAATCTAAAATAAGTTCTCGGATTTGTTCGGGAGTTTTGTTTGAGCTGTGAGTGATTTTGATTGCTCGTTCTGAAATTTCTTGTAGCATTTGTAATGCCATTGTGATTTTATCTAAAGAATTTTCATAATCACTTGCTGGAAATTTTTCACCCTCAATAAATGTTGTTAATTGGTTTAATGGTACATTTCTTACAATTGTGATAACTGTATTTACTTTTGGTGCTTGATTAAACACAACCTCTTTCGCTTGAGTTTCTGATTTGTTTGATATTGTATAATCTATATTTTCTGTTAATGGTGTATCGCTATTATTTAAGTATACAGCAATATCTTCATTAAAAAAGTAAAAAGGAATAACATATGATGAAGCTATTCCATCTGCAATATATACTACTTTTGAAGTTTCTTTTTGTATGGTCATTGTTCTCTCCTTAAATTAAATACAAAAAAAACCGCAAAAATGCGGTTTGTTAAATGTTAAAAAATTAATATAAAAAAAAAGACTGGAAAACCAGTCTTAAGAATATGCAATAATGCTATTCTATTATTTTTTATATAAAATAGTGTCACAAAAGTCAATACTTTTGGAGCTTTCTATTTATTTTATCTTGTGTTGTCTTTTCTAAATTTATGAGGTCCCAAATTGTAGCTATCAACAAAGGATTTGCGATTTTTATATGATAATACAATTCCATTGTGGCTTAATTTGTTTTCTTTATCGCTTATTTCCCATATGGTGTTATCTGAAAAAGATATTATAGTCTTATTATCTTTTATTTCAAAATTTATTACTATTGTCTTATCTCCTGCAATATTGATATCATCTGTTTTTAATTTACCCGTGCTATTAGTTGTTATTAAATGAGCATTGGATGTTTTGATTTTTTCGTATTGGGAAACATTTATTCTTTTTCCATCTTCTATATAAGAAATAATATTAAACTCTTTATCTAAGATTATTTTAGAGTTTGGAGTCACAAAATAGTTTTTGTCTTTTCCTTCCATAAATAGTTTTGCAGCATCTGGAAATACTAATTTAGATTTTCTAAAATTGATAATAAATCCATGAGGAAGTTTAATTGAATTTATTTTAGTACCTTCTAGGCTTATACTCATGTTGTTTGGGTATTCTTCTGTATATTTACCTATTGGTGAGTATGTTTTTCTTTCGGTTTTTACTTTTCCATTTGGTTCTATGATATTAATTATTTTCTTTTCTTCAAAATCAATTTCAACAATTTTACCATTGGAGTGCTTTGCTAAAAAAGTTCCTTTATCAGTTCTTACAACTGTTGGCTTGAGGCTATCTATTTTATCATTTAATTCTATAGCATCTTTTAGCATTTGAGGTAACAAATCAAGCATTTGGGTTGCTAATTCTGGGCTTAAATAATTGTGGCTTAACTCGTTTCTTAATTCTTTATATTTATCCCATTGTTCATTTTCTTTACTAGTTATTATTTGTTGTTTGGCAAGCTTATTCCATCCAATAGCTGGAGGACATTTTTCTCCTAAAAATAGATGATGTTCGCCCATTTTATGTTCTAATATTTGGAATGTTTCGATATATTTTTTGCGTTCCATATACAGCAATATACGTTTAACAAAATCATCAACGTTTTGACTTTGAATATTGTCAATAATTTCTACATTATCAAATAATTTATTTATGCTATTTAATAAGGCTTGTTTCTTTTTTTCTTTATAAGAATATGAGGTTTCTATAAAAATTGGAGTATCTACATGTTCTTTTCTATATTCTTTAATACGTTGAATAAATTTATTATTACTTTCACTTGGTTCTCTTATTAGTAAATTAGGAGTAAATCCTGATACTAAATTTTTAAAATTATCAGCTGTTGCTACATATCTTGAAATACGTTCAACAAAAGTACCACTGCAAAGACGTTGATATGAATCTAGATATCTTGTTCTAATTGATTTATTTTGATTGTCTTGACCGTTTATAAATCTTCCATAGCCATCTAATGTTTCGAACTGGTGATGAAGCAAGTGTCTTACATTAAGTAAGTCTTGTAATTGATGAGCACTCGGAATTAGGGATTGGCTTTCTGCCTTGCTTAAGTAATTGACTGGATCTCTTTTTAATAGTAGCGATTTTAATATATTATCTGTTTCTTCTGCAAGATTAGATAGTGTTGATAGTAAAACATTTTCATATGGTGACATTAATTCTAATGTTAAACCTTCAACATTTGCTTGTTCAAATTTTGACTTTTCTATATATCTTATATCTTCTTTAAATTGTGTAGATATATTTAATATACATGAAAAATTTTTGGTAAAATTTTCATTATCAAAAGCTTCGTTAATTAAAGCGTTTCTGAAAGCAGTACCCGTATATTTTAGTGAATATTTACCATCTATAATAAAAATTATGTCTTTTAATCTTTTTTCTTTATTATATGCTACAACATAACGTTCGATATTGTGTGGAAGAGCATTTACTTGAGCATAAACACCATAGTTTGAAGGAGTTGATTGCATTGGTGGTAATTCATCTTCTTCTGGAAATGTTTTAGTTAAGCTTACAAATGATAGATTTTGAGCATTATCGTCTAATTCTTCGGTTAATATGAATTTTTTAAAGTTATTTATTTCATCAGCATTTGCAACACCTAATTCCCAAGGCATATTATCATCATTTGGGTCTTTTATCATTTCTATTTGTTTACTTGCTAAGTACCTTGAGGGGTTTATTTGGATTATTTGCTCAAAATTTCGTGATAAATATACATAATCACGGTATATAGCAAACAATTGAGCTTTTTGTTTTGCGTTTAATGTTGAGGCATAAATTGATGTAATGTTTGTGTTTTTATTCATATTACTTCCTTTTTTGTAGCTTTTTATAATATTTCATAGCGCTTGTTTTGTCAATAATTTTGTTTAAATAAAATTTATATAAACAAGTTGATGAAAAATTAAAAAAATCTTTACGTTTTATATCTATTATGATAGCATACTATTAGTTTTAACTTAAGGTGTGATTAATATGTTTAAGTTTTTGGTTTGTTTTTTAGTTTTCATTTATTCTTATAATGCGAAAGCATTTGATGACATTTATGAGTTGATTAATGCTGAAAATACTAGTGTATTTACAGAAAGACTTGCGGCCGGTTTTGATATTGATGATCAAGATTTAGAAGGAAATACGCCTTTAATGACAGCAGCTGCTCTAAATAAGCCTAAATTTGTGGCATATCTGTTAGATATGGGAGCTAAAGTTGATTTAAGAAATTATTCTGGAGCAACAGCTTTACATAAAGCAGCTCTTGCTGGTAATAACGAAGTAATTGATATATTAATGGATAATGGTGCTGAAATTAATTTACCTGACTTGGATGGTTTTACACCTTTAATGCTTGCAACAAGTACGGAAAAACGATTTACTGTTGAATTATTGGTTCATAGAGGGGCTTTAATTTCTTTTAAAAATAGTAAAGGTTTAAGTGCTCTTGATATTGCTAGAAAGAAACGTTATGCAAAGATACTTGCATTCTTAGAAAAAGAAGTTAAAAAAATAAAAAAAGAAGAAAAAAAGCCTAATTACAGTTGGGATATAGATTAATTTATTTTTTGCTATTGCGCTTTGGTTTCATGCATCCTATATAAATATTAATGTTTATTTTATATAGGAGATTGTTTGATATGGCAGAAAAAATTGAATTTAAAACAGAAGTAAATAAGCTATTAGATATTGTAATTAATTCTCTTTATTCTGAAAAATATATTTTTTTAAGAGAACTTATTTCGAATGCATCTGATGCTTTGGATAAGCTAAAGTATTGGAAACTTACTAACCATGATTTAGCATCAAGTAGTTCTTCTTATAAAATCACAATCACGCCAAATAAAGAAGAAGGAACGTTGATAATTTCTGATAATGGTATTGGTATGAATAAAGATGATTTAATTAATCATATTGGTACTATTGCAAAATCAGGTACTGCTGATTTCTTAAAAAACACAAAAGACAATGCTTCTGTTGTTGATTTGATTGGGAAATTTGGTGTTGGATTTTATTCTGCATTTATGGTTGCAAATAAAGTTGAAATTATTACTAAAAAAGCTAATAGTAATCAAGCGTATTCTTGGGTTTCAAATGGCATTGATGGATTTGAAATAGAAAAGGCTGAAAGAAGTGATAATGGTACGGACATTAAATTATTCTTAAAAGATGATGCAAAAGATTTTACTGATACAATTTATTTGAGAAATATTATACATACTTATTCTGAACATATTGACTATCCTATTGTGCTTAATCTTGGTGAGGCTGGTGAGGAAACCGTAAATAGAGCTGTTGCTTTATGGACAAGAAATAAGGCTGATATTACAGAAAAACAATATAAAGATTTTTATCAGCACGTTACTAAAAACTATGATGATCCTTTTATGACACTTCACTTTAAGGCTGAAGGAAGCATGGAGTATACTGGGCTTTTGTTTATTCCAACAAAGCCTCCTTATGACCTATTCCAACCTGACAGATTAACAGGGCTTAAGCTTTATGTTAATAAGGTATTTATTTCGGATAAAATTGAAGGTTTAATGCCTATGTATCTAAGATTTGTTAAAGGGGTTATAGATAGCCAAGATTTACCTCTTAATATCTCTAGAGAAATGCTCCAACAGAGTTCTTTAATTGCTAAAATTCGTCAAGGAATTGTTGCTAGAATTTTCAAAGAGCTTAAAAATAAAGCGAAAAACGAAGAAGAATATGAAAAGTTTTGGAATGCATTTGGAATTGCTTTTAAAGAAGGTATTTATGAAGATTTTTCAAATCGTGAAGAAGTTGCAGAATTATCTCGTTTTTACACTACAAAATCTCAAGATAAGTTAACTTCTCTTGATAAATATATTGAAAACATGCCGGAAAATCATAAGGAAATATACTATATAACAGGTGATGATGCAAAAACATTAAGTTGTAATCCTCAACTTGATGCTTTCAAACAACAAGGAATCGAAGTATTGCTTTTAACAGATCCAATAGATGAGTTTTGGACCCAAACTTTGGTTAAATATAAAGGCTATGATCTAAAACATATCAATCAAGCAAAAATAGACTTTAATATAGAAAGAACAACATCAAAAGCAAATGAAAAGAAGTTAAATAATCTGGTAGAGGCTATGGAAAAATGGTTTGTTGGTGAGGTAGCAAAGGTAAAATCTACAGAAACACTAACAACAAGCCCTGCCGGTCTTACTGTTGAGGAAGGACAAATGAGCATTCATTTAGAAAGGTTAATGCGCAATCATCAGCAAAAGACTGCTTTTGATAGTTCTAGAATATTGCTTATAAATCCTTATCACCCTCTTATTATAAAGCTTTCTGAGATGATAGAAAATAAAGAAAATGAATTTATAGTTAGAGATGCGTCAATGCTTATTTTAGAACAAGCGAAGATTGCTGAAGGAGAAGCTGTATCTAATCCTCAATTATTTAATGAAAAGCTAAGTGAGTTTATTCTAAAAGCTATTTAATATTTTTTGTTGTTAAAGGCGCTAGATTTGTTAAGTGAAATTTAGCGCTTTTATTTTCTTGACTTTTTAGACAAAATACTTTATCTAGATAAGTCTAAATGATATTATTAATTTTAATTTTTTTGTTATGGAACCTAAATTTGAAGTAGTTATTGATGGGAAAGTCTATGTTTTGCCTTTTGTAGGCTATAAACGGACACATGAATTTCCAGGAAAGACGCCAATTAGAGAACAGAACTATCTTTTTATATCTTCAGAGCACGACTTTGATAGTAATGAAGATAGTGAGGAGTTAAAAGTTCTTATTGGTGGCAAAGAAGCTCTTATTCCGGAATATATTTCGGAAATATCTAGCGGTACAGAGTACTATGTTCTTTCTCCTCTTTATGATTGGAAAGATTTTCTTCTTAAGAATGGTCTTAAAGTTGTAAAAGAAAGCAAGCCTGTTTTGGTTTGTAGCAATCTTAAGCCTGAAGATGTTTTTTCGAAAGAAGAATGTGCTAAGTACGGGTTGCCGGAGATGCACTCCAAAGGAAATCCTATGGTTGTATATGATCTGATTGAGAGAAAGTTTGTCCTTATGGGTGATAAAGAGTATAACTCTTTATATGGTCGACATCTGTGTCTGTTCAATGGTGGGTGCGAAATTTCTTTCTTAAATGAAGGAAAATATCGCTTTCTTATTGAGACTGGTGAGTCTGCTGTATGTTATGCTGAAGATATGAATATACACCAGAAAAACACCAAGACCTACATTGATGTCACATCTCTTGATAATGTAACAGTTGTTGATACATCTGAAATTGATGCATTTTTCTGCCCGATGTTCGAAGATCTTCCAGAGCCGATAAACTGGATAAATCTAAGTTTGCTTGGAAAAGATGATTTTTTTGCATATGAAAATATAGCAAAAATCACGCCTTCTTCTTTAGGAAATCAGCTTTCTTGTTTTGTTTCACCTCAAAATGGGTTTAGAAAAGAAGATGTTTGCGCAATTATTCCTGCGCATATCAAGGATTTTCTTTTGCAGCAGATTAAATCTGAATTTTAGTATTCTACTTGAAAAAAAAGGCCTCACAATTGTGAGGCTTTTTGTGTAACTAGAAATTGCTTGAGTGAATGAATTTTATTTTGGGAATTTCTTTTCGTTCATCTCGCAACAATGTCGAATAGTAGGCGCTCATCTTACTATCATGTGATAGCTTTGGGGTTCTTGTTCTTTTTTTCCACTCTTGAACATGGAAAGATGATGGGACATCAAGTGTTTCTGGATTGATGGGGATATTGTTTATATTTTTCCACCCAAACTCTGGAAACATCTTGATAATAGATTTTGTTTGCTTCTCATCTAGAGCAAAGTTTCTAATAATCTGCTCTGCAACCAAATTAGAGATCAGTCTTAAATCTCCATTTATAATTATCAAGAATTGAGGACAAGACTTTGAATCGCAGGCAGCAATTAATTTCCTATCTAAAACAACCAAGCATCCAATGTGGGTTTTGCCTGATAGGTAAACAGGAAATTCTTCAGCATCACTCAATCTAAAGACATGAGCATACTTAAAATCGATTATGTTCTCCTCATCATGATGAGAACATAATGTTACTAAGTATTTACCAAGTTCAAGATAGTGATTTTTTCTGGCACCTATTTTGTGATATTTACCATTTTTGAACTCAATTACGTCTACTTCTTTAGAATCCTCATCTATGAGGTTTCTGTAGACGTTAAAGCACTCACCTTTGAAAGGTCTTGAAGAAGTAGCATTGTTGTTTTTTAACAAGCTTTCAAAACGTTTCTTTTCAATCAACATAAGTAATAAGAAATTTAATTGTAAAACATAAATATAAAAACACGTTACCTATAGATATATGCAATTGATAGTATTGTCAATAGAAAGCTTTAATTTTATTTTTATTTGGGCTTAATATTTATCATATTAAAACAAATGGTTATTTATATATTCACAAAAAATGTAAAAAAAATAAAAAAAATGCTTGCGTTTAATGAAAATCTTATATATAAACCATATTCGTGACTGGCCAGATAGCTCAGTTGGTAGAGCAGAGGACTGAAAATCCTCGTGTCGGGGGTTCGATCCCCTCTCTGGCCACCACTTAAAAGCTCCCTATTTTGGGAGTTTTTTTGTTTTTAGAAAAAATATCAATATTGTTATAATTGGAAAATGTTATTAATTGTTGTTCAGATGACAAACTTTCTTAGTTGAGTTCTCTCTCCATATTTTTCAGATTTTGGGCATAAAAAAAACTCCATATCTGGAGCTAAAAAAAATGGCGCTACTTTGCGGGGTTGAATTTCGCTAAAGCTCATTCGCACTGGCGCTCGTAAGCTTAGCTTACCGGCGCACTTTCGTTCGCCTCTTTTTTGTAGACGAACTCACTCTTGTGAGTTCTCACCCCTTATTTTTTCAGATTTTAGGCATAAAAAAAACTCCATATCTGGAGCTTAAGAAAAATGGCGCACTCGGCGGGGTTCGAACTCACAACCTTCTGATCCGTAGTCAGATGCTCTATCCAGTTGAGCTACGAGTGCTTGACTGGTGGTATTTATAGACATTCTTTTTTTATTTGTAAAGTGTTTTTTTTATCTTTTTTATTCTTTTATGATAAATCTTTGTTTTTATTAGAAGTATTTTTTTGCTTGATTTCTTGATTTTCGTTATTTTTATCCCTAAATAATAATTGTAATGATGTATAGGAGTAATTATGGAAATTGAATATATTTATCCTGATCCAGATGATAAGGATTTTAATAAACAGATTAAACAAATGCAAAAAGAAAATACTATTGGTTGTTTAGTTTTGGGGCTTATTTTTCTTGGTGGTTTGTTTTTATTTTTAACAATGCTTCCAATTATTTTAATTGTTCTTGGATATTCAATTATTTTTTTAAGCATTTATATTTTGTATAAAGCTTATTTAGAAGATTTTGTTTTAAGGTTTATAGATAAAATTAAACGGTAAAGAAAAGCCCCTTTTTAGGGGCCTTTTTTTAATCTTCATCATCTTCTAGATTATCATCAAAATCGTCTTCAAAATCATCTTCAAAATCTTCTGTTTCTTCATCTAATTCTTCAGAGTTTTGTCCTTCTAACATAAGAGCTTCTTGAATTTCTGATTTTTTACGACGACCACGACGTTTTTTAGCTGGTGCTTTTTTAGATAATGCACCTATTACATAGTTTCCAACAATCTTGTATAAATCAACTAAGTGTCCGTTTAACATATGATCGCCCTCTTCTATAAGAGCGAAATCTACATCTACATGACGTTGTGTATTTAGTCTTGATGCTAATTGTTCTACCATTTTAGCATTTACAATATCATCTAAACCGCCTTGTATCATAAGACCAGATGTTGGGCATGGTGCTAAGAAACTAAAGTCTTTTTCATTTGCTGGAGGAGCTACTGCAATAAAATTATTAATATCTGGACGGCGCATTAATAATTGTAAACCAATCCATGCACCAAATGAATATCCTGCTATCCAGCATTGACGTGCATCAGGGTGATTTGCTTGTAGCCAATCTAATGCCATTGTTGCATCAGATAATTCTCCTGGTCCATCTTCAAATTCACCTTGTGAACGGCCTACACCTCTAAAATTAAAACGAAGTACTGAAAAGCCAAGATCCTTAAAACAAGTAAATAGTGCATAAGCAACCTTGTTATTCATTGTGCCACCGTATTGTGGGTGTGGGTGTAAAATTAATGCGACAGGAGCATCATCACGCTTTGCTTTGTGATAACGTCCCTCTAGGCGTCCTGCATGTCCATTTATAATTACTTCTACCATTGTATAACTCTTTTTTACCTTGATTACAATTAATTAAAGCTTATTTTAATTAATAATTATTAATTTGGATTTAAAATTTATGGGAGTTATAACAAAAATGAAATCAAATTTCAAGCAATTTTTATCTGAGCTCGATACTATCATAGCTAAAGACCCTGCAACCTCTAGTAGAATCGATGCTTTTTTATGTACTCCCGGACTACATAGTATATTGTTTTATAGGCTTTCTCACAAGCTTTGGATAAAAAATTGGAGATTATCTGCTAAAGTTATATCTCTTATTAGCCGTTTTTTAACAGGTGTTGAAATTCATCCAGGGGCAAAAATTGGTAAAAACTTTTTTATCGATCATGGTATGGGTGTTGTTATTGGAGAAACATCTGTTATTGGTGATAATGTTACCATGTATCATGGTGTAACCCTTGGTGGTACGACTTCTTATAATAGCAAAAAAGGGGTTAAACGCCATCCAACAATTGAAGATGATGTTGTAATTGGGGCTGGTGCTCTTGTTTTGGGGCCAATTGTTGTTGGAAAAAATGCCAAAATTGGAGCTAATGCGACAGTTGTGAAAGATGTGAAACCAAATACCACAGTTGTTGGTGTTGCTGCTCATAAAACATCTATGTCAAAAGACCAAACATTTATGCCTTATGGTATTTCTAATAAAGTAAAAGATCCTTATGAAGAAAGGATCTTAGAATTAGAAAAAGAAATTAAAGTGCTTAAATCTAAGCTATAACTAGCTTTTTGAAGCAAGAAAGGCTGATAAAAACAAATCAATATCGCCATCTAGAACTGATTTATCATCAGATGTTTCGGCATTGGTTCTTAAATCTTTAATCATTTTATATGGTTGAAGAACGTAGCTTCTTATTTGGTACCCCCAACCATTATCGCCCTGCTCTTCCCAACGTTGTTCGGCGATAGCTTCCTTTTTTCGTTTTTCTATTTCATAGAGTTTTGCTCTTAACATATTCATAGCATGTTCACGGTTTGCAAATTGAGAACGTTCTGTTTGGCAAGATACTACAACTCCAGAAGGAATATGAGTTAAACGGACAGCCGACTCGGTTTTATTAACGTGTTGTCCTCCTGCTCCTGATGAACGATATGTATCCATTTTTATATCATTTGGATTTATGTCTATGTTTATTTTATCATCAATTACAGGATATACATTTACGGAAGCAAAACTTGTATGACGCCTAGCATTGCTATCAAAAGGAGAAATTCTAACAAGTCTATGAACTCCGCTTTCTCCTTGTAGCCAGCCATAGGCATTTAGACCTGATATTTTTATGGTTGCTGATTTTAAGCCTGCTACGTCACCTTCGGTTTCTTCTATGTATGAAACTTTATATTTATGTTTTTCAGCCCAGCGTGAGTACATTCTAAGCAACATTTCTGCCCAATCTTGAGCTTCTGTTCCACCAGAACCAGAATGTACCTCAAGATAGGTGTCATTTTTATCAAACTCGCCAGATAGTAATGATAGTAATTCTTTTTGTTTTGCTGAAACTTTAGTTTCTTCTAGATGCTTATAGATTTCTTCAAGCATTTTTTCATCATTTTCAAGTTCTGCAAGCTCGATTAATTCTATTGTATTTTCTATTGTAGAAACTAAGTCTTCAAAAAATGAGATATTCTCATCTAGAGTATTTTTTTCTGATGTTAAGGATAAAGCTTTTTCTTGATTGTCCCATAGTGTGGGATCTGAGGTTAGATGTGATAACTCTTCTTGGCGAAGTTTTGCTTTATCATAGTCAAAGAAACCTCCGTAAAATTTCTATACTTTCTTTTATTTCGTTTATTAATGTATAAAATTCAGCGCGCATTTTTGTCTCCATTATTTTTTTGATAATTTGTACTATAATGATTGATTTGTAAAGTTTTTTTTAATTTTTGGCGATTAAATTATTTTTAATAAGGTTTATTTATGGCAAAAACATGGAATTTATTATAAAACATAGCAAAAATTACAGAGAAAGAAAAGGTGAAATTAAATATATAATACTTCACTGCTCAGCTTTTGCACCTCAAAAACAGATTGAGTTACTTGACTACTATGGTTTGAGTGTTCACTATATTATTGGTAGAGATGGAAAGATTGTTGAAAATCTTTTACCATCTAAGGTTGCATATCATGCAGGTGTTAGTTCTTGGCTTGGTAGTAAAGAAAAATCGTTAAATGAATATTCTATTGGGATAGAGCTTGAGGCTCCTACTTTAGGACAGAACAAAAAAGATTACACATCTATACAGATAGAAAGCTTATGTGATTTACTTAAAATTTTAAAAAATAAATATAATATTAAACCTGAAAATATTTTGGGACATAATGATATATCTCCAGAGCTTAAACCAGACCCTGGTAAGGGCTTTCCTTGGAAAAGGCTTGCAAAAGAAGGCTATGGAATATGGTATGATTTAAGGTCACTTAGTAAAACTATAGACGAAAAAGAGTTGTTAGAGAATATTGGCTATAATACTAATAATATTTATGCATCAAGACAGGCCTTTTGTAGACATTTTATTCCTGATGATGCTGGAAAATATGTTGAAGTTTCTAAATTGGTTGATTATCCTTTTATTGCAAAATTTATGCCTAAAAATTATGATAGATACTTAAAAATATTAAGAGCGACAAGCTTATCTTTTGACAAATTTCGTCAAAAATAATCTTTTTTGTGAAATTTCTATTGATTTTATACAAAAAACATATTATCTTTGTGTCGAAATTTAACAAGGTAGGTTATAATGGCGAAAATTAATAGAAGAAAAAAAGTATTAAAAGTATTCAAACGTAAGTACACAAAACCTTTATTTTATGCCTGTTTGGCTAGTTTATTTATTTATCTATTGATTGGAAATATTGTTAGTCAAAAAAAATTATCTGATTTTGACAAACCTCACTTTGTTATTTCTAGAATATCTAAAGATTTTGATAGAGTTGAATATATGCATTTATTGCTGACTATTCAAGAAATTCGTAAAAATAAAGAGCTTACAGAAAAAATGATATATTTTGTAAATGGCCCTTTTCCTGCATATTGCCCTAAAGATTTAAGAAAAGAGTTGTATGTTATGAATTGGGATTCTCAAGCCTTTTTAATTAGGGTAAAAAAAATGTTTGAGATGCATCAAGTTTTCGAACAAATTTCAAGAAAAAATGAAGCAATAAAATATATATCAGCTGGAATGCCTAAAAAATCTTATTCGTATGAAATGAATACTCAAATTAAGATGCTGAAAACTGAAATAAATGAATTAGTAAAAAGCAAACTTCCTAACGATGAATTTGAGTTTATTAAAGAATATGATAGTATAGTGGCTAGTCTTTTAGTAAATGAACTTTAAGCTGTTCCACTTTGTCTGATATAAGCTTTCATATCTATTGAGCTTGAAAGCTTTGCTTTTTCCCATCTATCTTCAAATTTTGTATCAAACATTAGTTCTATGTTAGGATTAATAATTAACCAATTATTGTTAAATATTTCCCATTCTAACTCGCCTTGTTCCCATTTGCAATGCCCCATTGCTATAATTTTTTTATTAGGTCCAACTCCATCTAATATTTCTTGAAGCACTCCAAAAGAAGTAGATACTGCTATATCGCCATTAACTTTTGCATATGGATCGCTTGAAAGACAATCATCTTTCGGAAACAATACGAATCCATGTGCAGGATTTTCAGGGCCACCTTGATACAAATCTTCATATATATTTTGGTATTCCTTTTGATCGCTATTTCTAGATCTTTTACATTCAATGCTTGCCGTTTCAAACAATAATTTGTTTATTATAATACCTTTTGTACCTGAAGGAGAGCTTTCTGTAATGTAAATTACAGATTTATCATATAGATCGTCATTTTTTTCACCTATATATACTAAACATTTCCCAACAAGACTTTGGGTTTTATTTTTATTTGATAAGTTTGTGTCTAGATTAGATGTTGTATCATTCATTTTTAGTTGTGGCTTTCATATAAAAGTTTATTTACAAATACTAATTAAAATTATATTATTTCCTCATATATTAATATTGTTTTTAAATCAACACCAAAATATGATGAAAAAGTTTATTTTATATATAGTTTTTGTTTGTTTGTGTTTCAACTCTTTGAATTGTTTTGCTAATAATAAAGTTAGTGAAACAAAAAATGTTGTTGAATACGAGTATACTATTAATGATTTTACTCAAAAAATAAACACTTCAAAACCAAAAAAAGCAGTAATTAAAAGTAGTAGTTCTATAGGTGGATTTTTAATGCTACCTTTTCTTATTGATAGAATATATGAAGGCGAGGATATTCATAATGACGTTACTCCGTTGCTTAGACTTATGTATCCTACAACTGATGAAAAAACATTGAGCTATACTGGTGAGTTATTAAAAGCATTTGTTATTATAAAGAGGGAATATAAAAAAGTCTTAAATAAACTAGAATATGCTATAAAAGCAAAAAAGATTTTACCTAAAGATGCTCCTATTATTGCTAAAAAAGGCGAATATGTAAAAGAAGATGAGGTATTAACTCAAACATCTTCAAAAGATGAATATAAAATTACCAATAACTTACATAAATATCTAGAATATGACCAAGGTGAATTAGGTGAGCCGGTTAGAATGCGAGATAAAAATTATGATCCAACACCTGATGTTGACGAACTTGCCTTGGCTATACTTAATTTTGATATCAAAAAAATTAAAGAATCTATAGAAAAAATGCCAAAATATAATGATGGTTCGGCAGAAAAGCCTTATATTGGGGATAAAGGTCTTCGAGCTAGAATTTTATTAGATACTTCCAAACCCGGAGATAAAGAAACTATTTTGGGTGTGATTGATATAAAAGTTCCTGATGGGTATTATATAAATGGAGATACCTTAAATAAAAATGCCAAAATAATCTTTAATTTGAAAGAAATTGAAGATGAAGATTTAAATATTAAAGATTATCAATTTTTTAAGCCGTTAGCATATGGTTTTGAAAAAAATGGTATAGCAACTAGGGCTTTATTTGATAGAGTTTTACTGCCATTTGTTATAAATAGAAAAGATACCAATAAAAAGATGATAATTAATGGTGATTTATTTTTTGAATTATGTAAAATAGATGGAGAATGTGAAAGAGTTAAAACAGAGCATGGTATAACATTAAAAGATACTCTCGTTGATGAAGATTCTATCTATTATAATTATGTTACTCAAGCTCATATTAGACTACCACAAGAAGAACTAAAATTCGCTAAAATAAATAATGTTATTTATGATGCCAATAAAAAAGAATTAAGAGTTTTTGTGAAACATGACAAAAGTATTAACAATATTGCTGTTATGGTTGAAGATGAAAAGTCTACAAACTTTTTAAATCCTAGATATGAAATCAATAAAAATGAAAGTGTTGCAATATTTGATGTATCATTTATTAGTAAAAATAAAGAATTATCTGATTTAGGAATTAGTGTATCATTAGATGATAAATATTTTTTTAGAAGCATAAAAAACATTTCAGATGATATCGTTTTTGACGATATTTATGCTTTATCTTGGTTAGATTTCTTTTTATGGGGATTAGTGACTAGTATTTTACCTGGTATATTTTTTATTATTCTTAAACTTAATTCTCTTTTATTGTATAAAAAAGAAAAAATAAAAATATTTATTCGATATATTTTTAGCTTTATAATAAGTTTGGTACTTGGTATAAAAATTTTAAATCATAATATTGAAAGTAGATATTTTTATTTTGTAATTAGTGCTATTTTTGTTGAAGTGTCTTTACTATTTTCTATTTTAGGATATATGGATTTTTCTTTATTTAGACCTTTTAGAAAAATCTTAAAACATGGGTATGTATTGGGAGTATTTACTTCTTTATTGTTTATAGGTTTTCCGTTTTGTGGTAAGGAATTTGTATTACATTTATCATCTTTAGGTAGCTTAAACTATAGGATTCTATATTTATTTTCTTTTATATTAGGAACACTTTTATTGCCAGTACTTTGCTTTAGTTTAATTTCAAGAAAAATACATATGAAAATTGAATTTAAAGCATTGAATGCTTTGTATGGTATTTTTTATCTATTTATTTGTTTATATTTTATTTGGAATATTGGGGGAAAAGAACTCTTTATTATGACTGTTTTTGGTACAATATTATTACTAATTATTTGGTACTATTACCCTATTCTTATATCAAAGTTTATAACAGGAAAAACTCTTAGCAAACAAAATGTTATAAAATTTAATAAAATACAAAATTTAACGAGCTTAATTATTTTTATGATTTTTTTAAGTTCTTTTATTGCAATAAATATGCTTGATCGTAAAAAAGTTATCAATCCTTCTGTTGAGGAAACCTTAAATGTTATTAGTCGTCAAATAAAAGAGAATAAACCTGTTTTGGTTGCTGTAAACACTGACTGGAATTTAACTGGATTGATTAATAAAATAATACTTAAAAAAGCTGAAAAGAAAGGATTAACAGTAGCTTATATTGACAATTATATTCCTTCTTATGAGGGATCATATTGGGTAGAAAAATATAAAAAGCCTTACTCTAATTTATATATTTTATTTAGTAATAGGCACAAACAAGGCATAGTTTTGCCTAATAAACTAAAAGGGATTAACTTTAATGATACTGTAAAAGATTTTAATTAGGAGTAATCAAAAAATGGAAAAAAAATTGCCTCATCAGGGTTTAAGACCTATTATTAGCTTGATTGGCGATACCAATGCTGGAAAATCTTTATTATTAAATAAGATTGTTGAGCAAGATGTATCTATTGTTTCTGATATTTTGGGCACTACAACAGATGTTGTGACAAAGGCTTATGAGCTAATTCCTTTTGGGGCGGTTAGCTTTTGTGATACAGCAGGACTTAATGATGAAACTTCTTTAGGTGTAAAGAGAATTAAAGCAACAAAGAAAACTATATACAAGTCTAATTTAGTTTTAGTTGTGATTGGAAAAGAAGCGCCAAGTAAAGCTTTGTTGGATGAAATAAATGAACTTAAAGAAAAAAATATTCCATATATAGTAGTTTATAACTTTTTAGATGAAAATAATTGTTGTGGAAATAGTGATGGTGTTCATGTTTCTGCCAAGACTGGGGAAAATATTGATGAATTAAGAGCTATAATTGCAGAAAAATTGAAAAAAGAATGTAAGGATATTCCTTTAATTAGTGATAAAATAAAAGAAAAGGATGTGGTTATACTTGTATGCCCTATTGATGAAGCTGCACCTAAAGGACGATTAATTATGCCACAAGTTCAAGTTTTGCGTGAATTGTTAGATTATAATGCAATTGGTATTGTTGTTAAGGAAAATGAACTAAAAGATGCAATAAGTAACTTAAATAAGAAGCCAAAGTTTGTTATTTCGGATTCATCTATTATTAAAAATGTTGCTAAAATTGTTGATGAAGATATAAGGCTTACAACTTTTTCGACATTGTTTGCGAGATATAAAGGTGATTTTAAGCTAATGATTGATGGGGCAAATAAATTAGATACCTTAAAAGATGGAGATAAAATACTTATAGCAGAAGGCTGTGCGCACAGGGTTACATGTAATGATATCGGTAGAGTAAAAATCCCCAATTTAATAAAACAATATACAAAAAAAGATGTTTTATTTGATGTAGTTTCGGGGGCTGATTTTAAGGAAAATTTAGAAGATTATGCTTTGGTTGTGCATTGTGGGGGCTGTATGTTAAATAGAATGGAAATTATAAGAAGGATGAATGAGTGTTCTAGAAATGGAGTTAGCATTACAAATTACGGAATGCTAATTAGTAAAACTCAAGGAGTTTTTGATAGAGTGATTAAGGATTTGATATAAATAAAGGGGCTTTAATGCCCCTTTGGTTTTATTTAATTAAATCTTTGTATTTACATTTTTGTTTTATAATTTTTCTTATTTTTTCTGCATCCTTTGGGGTCATCGCATATAGCGGAATTGAAAAAGGTGTAAATACATTGTTTTGGCACATTTTTTGCATAAATGTTAATTGATGGGTTACGCCCTCTTTTGTGTGTAATGCAATGGCATGTTGAGGATATATGTAATGTGCCTTAAACTCTTTGGCATAATCTATATCTGTCCATTTTAGAGTTTCATTATGGTCTATTGTTATGCTATCATTAGTTAATAGAGCTAATCTTTGAGGGAAAATAGCAACAAAAGTTGAGCCTATTAAGGCTAGTACAGACAATGTTAGCACTAATAAATGAAAAGTTAGCATAATTTTAGATGTTAGATAACCATGATTTGATAAACATGATATTATCATGTAAATAAATGATACTAAAAGCACATTAAAAATAACAAGATATACTAGTTTTTTTCTATCATAATAAAAAGTTTGATTTAACTTGGTTTCTTTTTTTGGGGCTGTTTGTTTTGTTTTATTTGTGGTTTTCTTTGTGGTTTTAGGGGGTGATGCTTTTACCATAGTTTTATTCCTTTCAAAATATTTGTTTTAGTATAATATTTTTTGTTTAATATTCAGTTAAATCAAAAAAAGCTTGAATTAATTTGATTGTTTTGATATTTATTTGGTGTTGTAATTTATTTGGGAGATTTAAGATGAAAAAAATATATTTAGTTTTGGCTGTTGTTTTGTTTTCTTTTAATGTTAATGCTTTTGATTTGAACAAAGTAGCAATGGATGTTAATACTACAACCCAAAATATTGAAAATAAAAAAGCAGACCTAAAGGCAAAAGCTGAGGCTAAAAAGGCTGAAAGAATTGCAAAAGCAGAAGCCAAAAAAGCAGAGATGAAGGCAAATGCAGAGGCTAGAAAAGCAAAAGCTGAAGCTAAAAAAGCTGAACTAAAAGCTAAAAAAGAAGCGTTAAAGAAAGAAGCTGAAGATAGCAAGAAGGCTCTTAAAGCAAAAGCAGACGCATTAAAAGCTGAAAAAGAAAAAGCAAAAACAGATATTAATAACTTAAAAAATAGTTTTAAGACAAAATAATTTATTTAATCATTTCGATTAAGGCTTATCAAAATGATAAGCCTTTTTTGTATGTTTTAAGTATTTAATTTTTGGGTATAATAAAAAAAATGAAGTTGCTTTACAAAGCTTAAAAGTTATAATGGCGACGATTATATTTTATAGGAATTGTTGATGCATAAACTGTTTTTGAATTTGATTAGTATTGGATTGCTTGCTTTTGTTTTGTTATTAGCAGGTATTTTTATGTGGTTTAAAGTTCATGGATTTGATATCCCTGATTATTCAAAACTTGCAACATATGAACCACCTGTTACAACAAGACTTTATGCAGGTGATGGTCAAGTTATGATGGAATATGCTGTTGAAAAACGTATCTTTGTACCAGAAAGCAAAATTCCACCAAGAGTAAAGCAAGCTTTTATTGCGGCAGAAGACAAACATTTTTATTCCCACCCTGGTATTGATTTTTTGGGAATTGCAAGAGCTGTTATCACAAATGTTAAGAATTATGCACAAGGAAGACGTTTTGTTGGAGCATCAACAATTACTCAACAAGTTGCTAAAAACTTTTTATTGTCATCAGAGAGATCGTTAACTCGTAAGATTAAAGAAGCAATTCTTGCTTATCGTATGAGTAAAGCTTATACAAAAGAACACGTTTTAGAGCTTTATTTAAATGAAATATATTTAGGCAATCGTGCTTATGGTGTTGCTGCAGCAGCATTAAATTATTTTGATAAGTCTTTAGATGAGTTAACCCTTGAAGAAATGGCTTATTTAGCTGCTCTTCCTAAAGGACCTAATAACTATAATCCAAAGAAACGTTATGATGCGGCTGTTGCACGTCGTAATTGGGTTATTGAGCGCATGAGAGAAGATGGTTATGTTAGCGAAGAAGAAGCTAAAATTGCTAAGGAAAAACCTTTAGTTGTTGTTGATAAAAAATTTGGTTATTTAAAAGATAGCGAATATTTTAGTGATGAAGTTAGAAGACTTTTGGCTAAAAGCTTAGGCGAAGATGCTGTTTTTGAAGGTGGTTTAATGGTTAGAACAACAGTTGATCCAGAACTTCAACAACTTGCGACAAAAGTTTTCAGAGATGGTTTGATTAACTATGATAGACGTCATGGTTACAGAAATTATGGCTTAAAAATATCATTAGATGGAGATTATAAAGAAGAGTTAAAAAAGATAGAACTTCCCAAAGGTGCTTTAGAAAATTGGAAAAAGAGCGTTGTTTTGACTGTTAACAATAACGAAGCAATGGTTGAAAATATTGATGGAAAACAAGGTAAAATATCCTTAAAATCTCTACTTTGGGCAAGAAAGAACCTAAAAGACCAACGCATTAGTGATGCTCCTCAAAAAGTAACGGAGGTTTTATCTAAAGGTGATGTTATTTATACTGAAGAGATTAAAGATGGAGTATTTGAACTTAGACAAGTTCCTGATGTTGAAGGTGCTATGATTGTTATGAGCCCTCATAATGGAAAGATTTTAGCTATGGTTGGAGGTTTTTCTTTTAATAAATCTCAATTTAATAGAGCTACTCAAGCTTATCGTCAGACAGGTTCAACCTTTAAGCCTTTTGTTTATGCAACAGCTTTAGAACTTGGTTATTCTCCAACAGACTTAATTTTAGATGCGCCATTTGTTCATGATCAAGGTATAGGACTTCCTTTATGGAAACCTTCTAACTATTCTAAAGAATTTTCCGGACTTACAACTCTTAGACAGGGAATTGAAAAGTCTAAAAATTTAATGACAGTTCGTCTTGCTCAAGATATTGGTATGGACAAGGTATCACAAATGGCTAAACGTTTGGGTGTTATGGATAATCTTCCTTGTTTGCTTTCTATGTCTTTGGGGGCAGCTGATACTAGATTAATAGATATGGTTAGCGCTTATTCTGTATTTGTTAATGGTGGTATGAAGATTTCTCCTTATTTGATTGAGCAAATTCAAGACAGATATGGTAAAAGTTTATATAAAAATAATGATAGTCATTGTTTGGGGTGTAATGTTGCTCATTTTGATGAAAAAGCGGAAGTTCCGGTTATTACAGATGATAGAGAAAGAGTGCTAGATGAATTAACTTCATATCAAATGGTATCTATTATGCAAGGTGTTGTTCAAAGAGGTACTGGCGCAAGATTAGCTAGTCTTAAGAAGAATTTAGCAGGAAAAACTGGAACAACTAATGAAAATAAAGATGCTTGGTTTATGGGATTTTCTCCAGATATGGTGGTTGGTGTGTATGTCGGTTTTGATGAACCTAGAACTTTAGGAAAAGTTGAAACAGGTGCGCAAGCTGCTCTTCCTATCTTTTACGACTTTATGAAAGAAGCTTTGAAAAACAAACCTAATTTAGAATTTAGAGTTCCTAAGGGAATTAAGTTTGTTAGAGTTAATCCTAAAACAGGAAAACCTGCAACTTTGGATGATAAAGTGGTTATTCTTGAAGCTCTTAAACCTGATTTTGATTTTGATAATAATCAAAGAGTTATTGGTGATGATGGTACACCTATGCTAAATACAAATGACGATTCAGGTTTTGAATTAGGAAGTGAATATTAAGATATTATCTTTCGGCTGATTTATTTTGAATTATATGAGGCTGTGTTTTTTCTTTCAAACATTCATTTAATGCGTCTAAGATGTATTCTTTTTTTCTTTTTATAGAGTTAATTACTGTTTCTTTGGTTATGGTTTTAAATCTTTGTTTAAGAGCTGAAACTAAAGTATCTAGGCTATTTGGCGTTACTTCTGATGGGGGATTGTTTTTAGATATTTCTTTTGCTTTTAATATTTCATCTTTAGGTTTTATTAGCTTTTTATTATGGCCATTGTAGTTTGGAATAACTCCTACTATGTATTTTTTATCAATTTTTCCAATAGCAACCCTTCCGAACTTTTCTAAGAAGCAAAGCTCATCTAATGGCATATCAAAAACTATTTGTGTGTCAGCATATTTTGCATCATCAAATATTAGAAAATCATCTTTTATTAGTTTTTCCCAGAACAAATCTTCGGTGTATATAGATGCCATATAGCCTGGTGAAGGATAAGAGCCACCTCTTTGAGAAGGTAAAATATCTGTCACACTTCTATTAAAAACAAGACCATTTTCTTTTATGCTTTGTATGGTATCTTTGCCAATAGATTTACTTTTACATCTATGAACTAGACGAATCCACCCTTCTCTTAGAGATGGTAGATCTTCTAGATTGTTAAATTTGGTCATATTTTCTTCCATAGATATCTCCTATAAGATAGGATTATATCATATTTTTTAGGAGATATCAATAGCTTATTATTTTCTCTTTTTAGAAGAATTTTGAACAAAAGAAACAATAAAGGTAAATATATATTTTATACCTTTAATTATTAAATCTTTGTCTTTTTGCTTTAATTTTGACCAAAACTTAGCAAACCTAGTTAAGATACCCTCTTTTTTTACTTCTGCCTTAGGTGATGATTTTTGAGGAGTTTCTTCTTTTTTTTCTAGTTTTAATGGTTTTATTTGGCATTTATATGGGATGAGCATTTCTTTTATATTATTATCATCAATGTATGCTCCATGTAATCTTAATAGCTCTCCTGATGATGATAAAAACAGGCAATCCCCTCTTCCTATTAAATTTTCTGCTCCAGGTTCATCTAATATTGTTCTAGAATCGGCATTTGATGCTACTTTGTATGCAAGTCTTGTTGGGAAGTTTGCTTTAAGAACACCGGTTACGACATCAACAGATGGACGCTGAGTTGCTAAAATTAAATGAATTCCTGCTGCTCTTGCTTTTTGAGCTAAGCGCATAACATCTTTTTCAACCTTGGGGTCGCTTGCGATTAAATCTGCAAATTCATCAATCACACACATTATATAAGGTAAAGGTTTTGAGGCTTGCTCATTATAATCTTTTAGATTTTTGCAGAGATTTTCGCTAAATATCTCATAACGTTTATCCATTTGTTCTGCTAGGTGAGCTAATATATCAACAGCCTCATTTGTTTCGGTTATAACAGGACAATATAGGTATTTTTGATCATTATATATTGTGAATTCTATTTTTTTAGGGTCTATTAAGACTAATTTTAGTTCACTTGGCTTTTTTGATGCGATTAAAGACAAAATAAATGTATTTAGCCCAACTGACTTACCGGAACCTGTAGTTCCACCTACAAGTAAATGAGGCATTTTAGCTAAATCTTGAAATAAAGGTTCTCCTTTAATTGTTGCACCGACACAAATAGGAAGCGTATATTTTTCTTTTGCCGACTTTGCTTTGTTTGATAATAGAACTTCATTAAAATCTATGGTATCAAAAGTGTCTTTAGGATATTCAAATAATAAAGAATTGCTATCTGTACTTGGTTCAATATGTAAACTTGATACCCCTAATTCTCTTCGTATATCTTCTTTGATTGTGGTAATGGTTTTTAATTTTGTGCCAGAAGCAGGCTTAAATTCTATAATTTCAAGCAATGGTCCATAAGTTGTTGATAGAACCTCACCCAAGATGTTGTAATTGTGTAAAACTTCTAATAAATCTCTCATTTTTCATATCTTTCCTGTTAACTAAAACTTTGGTTATTTTATAACAAATAAGTTAATAAAAAGTCATCAATTTTATAAAATTTGTGCATTTTTTGGGGAGATAAATAAGAAAAAGCTTGTAAAATTTTGAGAAATATTTTAAAGATTGTTCTGAATTTAATTTTTAATGAGAGGATAACTATGTCTAATCCATTGGATACAAAAATAATAAGCAGACTGGCTGAAATCTTAGATAAAACTAATTTAACAGAACTAGAATATGAAGATGAAAGTTGTAGAATTTCTTTAGTTAGAAATAATGGTGGTGTTGTTTCTACAGCTCAATATACGCCAAGTTTGCAACCTGTTGCTGCTCCAGTTAGTGCACCTAATGTTGCTAGTAATACTACTGAGGTAGCTACAAATACTGAGGAAGATTACACAAACAGTCCTAATGCTGTTAAATCTCCAATGGTTGGTGTTGTTTATTTATCTGCAGACCCTAAATCTCCAAACTATGTAAAAGTTGGTGATAGTGTTGCAGAAGGTGATACCGTTTGCTTGGTTGAAGCAATGAAAACATTTAACCCTGTTAAAGCTCATAAAGGTGGTAAGGTTGTAAAAATCTTAGTTGAAGCAGGAGATCCTGTTGAATATGGTGAGCCTTTGGTGGTTATTGAATAAACATTTTAGATATAATAAATTAGGAAAAAATCTATGTTTGAAAAAGTTTTAATTGCTAACCGAGGCGAAGTTGCTCTTAGAATTCACAGAGCTTGTAGAGAAATGGGTATTCGTACCGTTGCAGTTCACTCAGAAGCAGATGCTAATGCTATGCATGTAAGACTTGCTGATGAAGCAGTTTGTATTGGACCTGCTAGATCATCTGAATCTTATTTGAATAAACCTGCTATTATTTCTGCTGCTTTAATCACAGGAGCTGATGCTATTCACCCTGGTTTTGGTTTTTTATCTGAAAATGCTGATTTTGCAGAAATGGTTGAAAAGCATGGTATTACCTTTATTGGCCCTACTGCAGAACAAATGCGTTTGCTTGGCGATAAAATTACAGCAAGAAAGGCAGCTATTGATGCTGGACTTCCTATCACTCCAGGTTCTAGTGCGCTTGAGAGTGTAGAAGATGCAAAAGAATGGGCAAATAAAATTGGTTATCCTGTAATTATTAAAGCCAAAGATGGTGGTGGCGGTAAAGGTATGAAGGTTGCTTATAGTGATGATGAAATTGCAGAAGCTTACACTATGGCAAAAGCTGAAGCAAAGGCTGCGTTTCCTTCTGATGTTGTTTATATGGAAAAATATTTACAACGTCCTCGTCATATTGAAATGCAAATTTTGGCAGATAAATATGGTAATGTTGTTCATCTTGGTGAGCGTGATTGTTCTATTCAAAGAAACCATCAAAAGGTTATTGAAGAATGTCCTTCACCTGCTCTTAATCAAGAACAACGCAAAGAAATTGGTGATATTGTTTGTAATGCTATTAAAAAGATTGGATACCAAAATGCTGGTACTCTAGAGTTCATGTATGAAGATGGTAAGTTCTATTTCTTGGAGATGAATACTCGTTTACAAGTTGAACATCCTATTACTGAAGCTATATCTGGCATTGATTTGGTTCGTGAACAAATTAGAATCGCAAGTGGTGCTCAACTCGGATATACTCAAGATGATATTCAATTTAGAGGTCATGCTATTGAGTGTCGTATTAATGCTGAAGACCCACAAACATTTGCACCATGCCCTGGTAAAATTGCTGAATGGCATGCGCCTGGTGGACTTGGTATTCGTGTTGATTCTGAAATTTATTCTGGTTATAGCATTCCTCCTTATTATGATAGTATGATTGCTAAGCTTATTGTTCATGCAAAAACAAGAAATGCTTGTTTAATGCGTCTTCGTCGAGCTTTAGAAGAATTTATCATTATGGGGGTTAAAACTACTATACCTTTACATGAAGATATTATTTCTCAAAATGAATTCATTGATGGTCAATACAATATTCATTGGTTAACAGAGCATATGAATAAAAATAGTAAATAGGTTATCGTATGAAAGAAAAATTGTCAGTTTGGAAAATATACAGAAATGCTTATCGTTATGTGTTTAGTCATCTGTTTGCTTTTGCCTTTCTGACAATTTTTTATTTTATCGGTAGTTTGTTTCCTATGTTTTTAGGAAATTCATCTTTTTTTGCAGTGTCTGGTATATACATATATTTGTTTTTTTATTTTGCTGCTGGTTGTTATTATAAACAACAAATTTTGTGGGATAAAAATATATTTATATCTGCGACACTTCGCTTTATTTCGGCCATTGCACTATTTATTGTAGCTCTACTTGTTACGTCTTTTGTTCTTAATGTTGTAATAAACTTTCTAAAAATGTCTTTTGGAGAAAGTTTTAATGTGTTTTTTAATGATTTATTACAGAGTATTGTTTGGCAAGTTGGTAAGTATATATGTATCTTTTTGATTTTTGTTATTTTCTTTTTAATTCCTTCTTTTTCTTTTGTGTCTGAAATTACAGGAAAAAACAAATCTTTACTTTTTACATATATCAAAACTAAGGGAAATGTACTTAGAATATCTTTTGTAACGTTTATTTCGTTTGTATTGCTTGTATGTTTAATGTTATTGCTTGCTAGAATTAATATTTGGATTGCATCTTTTGCAAGAGCAGCAATACTTGTTTTTGTTTCAATACTTTATTTTAAGATGTATGATTTCTTTTATTTGTTTCCTGTTAAAAACTTGAAAAACAATAAAGAAATTAACTTAAAGCATAAATCAAAGCATGATATTGATAATAAGGAGAACAATAGCAATGTTGATTAAGGATAAGGATATTTTATCTAGTAATAAAAATCAAACTGCAGATGATAAAGCTCAAAATAAAGCAAAGCGCTATGTAATAAATAAAAAAAATATGAAACAAGCATGGGGAGATGCTTTTGATTATTATATTAGAGGTATTACAGAAAAGTATCTTAATTTTCACGGAAGAGCTACTCGATTAGAGTTTTTTGGTTTTATGGTTGCTCAAGGTATTTTATTCTTTCCTTTATATATTTTTTCAGAATATGTAGAAATGCCTATGCTTGTATACTTTTTTTATTTTGCAACTTTTATACCAACAGTTGCTGTTTTAGTTAGACGTTTTCACGATATTAACAAAAAAGCATTTTTATACCTATTTTTGGGCTTGTTATCAATTTTAAGTGCATTTTTCATTAGTTATTTTTCTTTGATTTTAATTTTACTTTGGGTTTCTTTTGTTTATGTATTGGCTTATCGCCCTTCTTATGCTGGAATTGGTCTTTTTGGTGAACCTCAGGTTGATGATGAGGTTTATGAACAGGATAATGGACCTATTTTGAAGAAATTTATTATGATATCTTTAATATGCTTACTGGTTATTTCTATTTTGACTTATGTTAATTTTGATAACTGGAAGCGTCAAAGCACTCAAAAATCAACAATTGACAGTATTTTAACAACAGCTGAAATGATGAGTGTCGATAAGTCTCTTTCAGATGAACAAATTAAAGTTGTCCAAAAAGAAGTTATTAATATGTTGAAAGCATTAGATGGACAAACGGTTTCAGAAGCTAAAATTCATTCTAATATTGAAAAAATAATAAGTAATATTGTAGCTAAATAAAAGAGCTTATTATGAAAAAAATAAAGTATTATTTAGCTCTAATTCTTTTATTTGTTGTTTGTGCTTTTTGTTTTTATTATGTCAAAAAAGATAAAACTCAATTTTTGCTGGATGATAATACTCCTCAGAAATTAAGATTATTTGTAAGCCCCTTGATTGATGAATTAAATAATCAAGACTTTTCTGATAATAAAAAATATAGATTTTATTTTGCTAATTTTTACAAAGATCATCAAATCGTTAAACCTAAAAAAAATAAGAATGAAATACCGGTTTTATGGCTTGGAGGATATGAAGGTTTAAGTTTTTATCCTGATGATTTATTAAATTATCCATATATTTTTGTTACTTCTGATTTATTAATTGATTTCTTAAAAATATATAACTTAAAACTAAATTATGCACCTTTGGGATGGTTTAAGAATTATGACAATTTTGAGGTTTATGATGATAATAAACTTTTTGGTATAATTGGTGCGCAACCGCTTATAAAAGATATTCTTGAATATAAAAAAATACCTTACAAAGAATATAACATTGAGAACATTGATGAAATAGTAAAGGATATTCCTAAACTTAAGGCTTGTTTTGTAAATCACACATCATTTGAAAATAAGTCTATAGATTTACATCCTATTTTCTTTAGGATTGCATCTCATAAAATTCCTATTGCGACATATTGGGGATGGCCTCTTCACATTGATACTATTAATATATTTAATGATGCTATCAATTTTTATATGACACAAGATGATGCTGAAATACTCATTGATGAAATATTAAATAATGATAAAAAAATCATTGTAAGAAAGCACATGGCGTATTTAATTACTAAAAATATTTTTAGTAAAGATGCGATAATTAATACTATTAAAACAACTATTGAAGGAAATCATTCAAACGATAATATTATTAATAAACATAGTATTAATTTTGATTTGGGAGTTTCTGTTGGGCATATTGGCAGTGGTGACTTTTGGCTTGCACAGGATATCGCCTCACATTTTACTGATCAAGAATATGAACAATATATGAGTTTTTTTGATTCAATAAAAAAATATTCTGCACAAAATAATGTTTTAATTAGAGGTTTTCTACCAGTAAAAAATAAAGACTTGACTGGAAATAATAATTTTCTATTTATTGCATATCCTCAATTTGCTGAAATTGATAAAAAAGAAATGGTTATATCTTTTGAGGAATATGTTCAAAATATAATTGATGAAAGCGATAAATTTAAGGCTGTTTTTGTATCATCTATAAAGCTAAATAATGAGCTACAAAAGAAAGGTGTAAACTCTTTTTATATCCCACAATTTACAAATACTGAAAGGTTTTATCCTGATTTTAATAAAGAATTAGAGACTGATGTTGTTTTTGTTGGTGTTAATGCTTTTTATCGTAAGGCGGTACACTATTTACGAGATGCGGGGATTAATGTTAATATTTATGGCCCAAAGTTTGATGAAGGGGTTGCGTTAAAAGAATATCTAGATAATAGAATACTTAGAAAGTACTATAGTTCTGCTAAAATTGTATTGAATGATACTCGTGAAGGCATGAAAAATTTAGGATTTATCAGTAACAGAATTTTTGATGCTAGTGCGTGTGGTAGTTTGGTTATATCAGACTATATGAAAGAGATTGAGGATATTTATGGTGATAGTGTGCCAATGTGGAAAACAAAAGAAGAATTGATAAAACTTGTTAGATATTATCTTGATCCTAAAAATGAAAATGAAAGAAAAGAAAAAATTAAGAAGGCTCAAAAAATTACATTAAAAAATTTTACATCAGATATAATTAGTCATAAAATACAAAAAATTATAGAAGAATCGGATACTAAATAATACAAATATTTCACCTATTCTATTTTATAAAATATTTAGAAAAACAAATTATAATTAATCCCATATTCTGTTTTGTAATTTTATTGGTGTATATATTCCCTTTTTAATATTAATAAAACCACCTTGATTTAGGTTTACGATTTTATCTTTGTATTTGATTTGACCTTCTTTTAGTTCTATTATATCTTTATATATACATTTATCTTTAGAGCAATTTATAACATCATTTTGAGGATAGTTGAATTTTCCTTTTGTATTAGAACCGGTCCATATTCTTTCTAAAAATCTATTTTTGCGCCATTGGGTTATTGAGAGTTTATTGTTTTTGTTTCTATACGCAATAGTTGTCCCATTGTTGTCAAATACAATATCTGCGTTTGGTGTTGTATATATATTTATAATACCAATTAAGATAAATATTAACCCTATTCTTCGCCATTTTGCTTGCCAGATACATAGCCATAATAAACCAAATGTTATTATAAATATTGTAAAATCAGTTATCGGAGATATTCCTTTACCAAATGTTGATCCTGGAAGATTTGCAACAAAATGGGCAATTTGATTTACTTGATAAACGCCTTTTTCTAAGAGTAATAATGGGTAGTGATATATGTTTAGTGGTAATGTTATTAAGAATAATAACAACATTGGCATTACCCAAAAAGCGATTATTGGTCCGGCTAACATATTACCCAATGTGGTATATACTGAAATTTGGTTAAAGTAGTACATGGTATATGGAAGTGTCATTATGCTTGCAACTAAGTCAGTTATAATTATACCAATAATATAGGCAAATATTTTGGAAATGATATTTGATTTATTTAGCCAATTATGTATTTCATGTGATTTTTTCTCATAATATGAAATTAATCCCAAAGTTGCAGAAAAAGACATTAAGAACCCTGGATTTATTACAGCGCTTGGGGTTAATAGCACTACAACAATTAAAGCGAAAGCCCAAAGCCTTAATGTTATTGCTCGTCTGTTAAATAGTATACCGAGTAAGACTAATGTTGTCATTACAAATGCTCTAATACATGATACGGTTTGTCCTGATATTAGAAAATATAAAAATGTGACAAAGATTGAAATGATTGCTGCAAGCTTTCTAAAATCATGTTGTCCATATCCGATTGGTAGCAGTAATAATCTTACAAGCAAAAACACTAGTAAAGCTATAATGCTCATATGCATTCCTGATATTGATAACACGTGAGCCAAGCCTGATGTTCGATAGCTTTCATTTAATTTGTTTGATATTAGAGATCTATCGCCTATGGTTAAGGCTTTAATTATAGAACCTTCATTGGGTGCTGTATTACTTTCAACAATGGTTTTTATTTTATTTCTAATATTTGATATTATTGTTGTATCGTTTTTGTCTTTATTTTTACAATCTTTTTCAAATACTGGACCGATACTATAGCCAATGGCTGATATTTCTTTATAGAAATTATTTCTATTCATATTATAATTGCTTAACGGGTTTGGTGTAAATGATCTTGGCAATTGGGCTACTAGTTCAACACAAGAGCCTTCTTTCATCCATGGCTCAAGTTTTGATATACTAATTTTATAATCACCTTTTAGGTTTCTATCAAAATTATTTGCGTTGGTGATTAATAATCTTGGTCTATTATTTGAATTATAATCTATTACTTTAACTTGTCCGTTTATATATATGGTTTCGCTTAAATTTTTATCTATTTGTTTTAATTTAAAAAGTGCATCAGCTTTAGCTATTGTCAAACCTAAAGCAAAAACCAAAACATATGTCAGTAATTTAAAAATTTTGGCTTTTTTTCTAAATATATATAGTATTGCTAAGATGCTTTCCAAAAAAATTACAATAAGCGCTGTTGATAATTCATAAGGAATTGAAAGATAAAAAGCTGCTCCTAGAGCAAACATTATTGCATACCAAATTATTAAGCTTTCTTTTTCTAAGATATAGTTTTCGGTAATATATAATTTTATGCGTAAAAGTTGTTTTCTTAACCACCACATCAATTTATCTTTTATCCTCTATAAGTTTTAAGATAATCTCTGCTGCTTTTTGACTAGGATTTAATTTTCCAACACCTAAATTTTCTCTTAGTTCACTAAATCCTTTGATTTCTTTTTGATATAAGTTAGAATTTTCATCAAGTAGCATTTGGGCATGTTCTAAAATAACTTCTTTTGTACATTTTTCTTGAATTAGTTCAGGCACGATTGGTTTATCTAGTAATATATTTGTTAAATTTACATACTTGATATTTGTGAAATGGCGCGCAATCCATGCTGTTAAAAATGGTACTTTATAGCATACTACATGAGGAACATTTATAATTGCAAGCTCTAATGCAACTGTTCCTGAAGCTGCAATTGCAAGCTTTGCAAGTTTGGCTGCTTTATAGCGCTCATTTTGAGTATTTATAACCAAAACATTGCAATTATGTGCTTTTAATACATCTTTTACTCTATTTTCTACTGTTGGAACTGTTGGTAATACAAAAAATAGGTCTTTTTCTTTTGCTTCTAGTTCTTTTATTACTTCGATAAATGTTGGTAATAAATTGGCTACTTCATTATGACGTGAACCAGGTAATACTAAGGCTATTTTTTTGTTTTCTGGAATGTTATGTTCTTTTTTAAAGTCTTTAGCATCTGTTGTTAGCATTGAGCTTTCTATTGCGGGATGCCCTACAAAATCTGTTGGCAAATTATGCGGAGTAAAATATTTAGGCTCATGTGGAAATAATGTTAATAGATGATCTATATATTTATACATGGTTTTGGCACGACGTTTTTTCCATGCCCAAACTTGAGGAGCTACATAGTGCATTTGCAATACTTTTATGCTTTTTTTACGCAATGCTTTATGAATTCTTGCAGAAAAACTCCAACTATCAATAGTTATTACTAAGTCTGGCTTTTTTGCTATTATATCATTTATGGTGCTTTTTATATGGCTTAGTACTTTGGGAATGCTTGGAATAACTTCTACTAATCCCATAATGGCTAAATCAGTTATATCAAAAAGAGAATTTAATCCTTCTTTTTGCATATTATCCCCACCAACTCCAATAAATTCTATATCTTTATTTTTGTCTTTTAGTGCTCGCATTAAGCGTGCGCCTAGCATATCACCAGATGGTTCTCCTGCAATCATATATATTAACATATGCCATACTCCGATGGGGTTATACCAACAATAAACATTTTATATTTATTGGCTAATTTTATTACTTCTTCTTGATTTACAACAAGAGTATTTCCTGCATGAACAGCAATTCCTTTGAAGCCTGAATTATGTGCATTTTCTACTGTTTTTACCCCAATTGTTGGGAGATCTATGCGCATATCTTGTTCTGGTTTTCTTAATTTTACAAGTATTGGGGATTTTCCTTTTCTTTTATAGTCATTACATCTTATTATTAACTTATCTGTACCTTCAATACCTTCAACTCCTAAAACGAGCCCTTGTTGTATAACAACAGATTGCCCTACGTCTAATCTACCTAAAACGGTTCCTACTTCTATTCCTCTTTTTATATCTTCGTTATCTTCTTTATTTGGTTTTTCTTTGGTTAATACCCCTAAAGGAGCAAGCAAGTCTGGAACAACTTCTTGTATACCAACAACTTTCATTTTTTCTTCTTCGATTTCTTTAACTACGGCTCTTAAAATACCATCATCACCTAAAGCCTTTGCGCCTAATTTTGCAAAGAATGCAGCGGTTCTTAAATCTGGAACAAGATCTGATAAAGTTGGACGCTTTATAGTTCCAATTAAAACAATCTCTTTAACACCTTCATCTTTTAAACGCTTAAAACCTGTACCTGCTTGCCCTATTCTTATCCAAGTATGGTTAACATTCTCATCAAAATATTTCTCATCAGCATTATCTTTTATTGCAAGTGCAAAATATGGACGATTGATTTTTTTACACCACGAAATAATTTTTTCGGGTAAATCTCCACCTCCGCAAATTATACCTAATTTTCTGTCTTTGTTTATGTTTATATCTTCCATATTACTACTCTTTCGCAATTAAATTAGTTATTTTTTTGTAGCATAATTCAAAAAAAAAGCAAAATATTAAAAAATATTATTGACAATTATTTTTTTATGGCATATATGGTTGTTTGTTGTTTAGTTTTATCGCGAGGTAGAGCAGCCCGGTAGCTCGTCAGGCTCATAACCTGAAGGTCGTTGGTTCAAATCCTTCCCTCGCAACCAAAATTTAAGAGGTGTTATTTAGCACCTCTTTTTTTATTTATCTAGTACGGAGCAACCAAATAGATTGAAGCTTCTATGGCCATTGAAGCGGTTTTTTCATGTTTTAATGTGTATAGATAATATGCTTTGCGGTTTGTTGTTTCTTCTACCCAAATTTCACCACCTGTCGGATTTTGCTCTTGAGTTTTGGGCATAAACAAATATGCATAGCGTCCGTTTTTCTTACCTTCATTTGCAAATTTTAAAAACTCTTTACTTTCTAAATCGACTAAAGTCCATACATTTTTTGCTTTAGCTAATTTATCAACAAAGCCATATATTATCCAAGAATGACGTTTTCCACCACCTAGTCCCCACCATATATCGGCATTTTGAACAAGTCTTTCGGTTCTACGAGATTTATCTGTTTCTCTTAAATAAAATGGACTATCTTGGTGTAGTGCTTCATAAAAACCAATAATTCCAACAATTAACCATATAAAGCAATAAAAAGTCATATTTTTTAAGTTTAGTAATCTTTTTAAGCTTATTAAAATTTGAAATAGTAGAATAAAAAACACAGGAATTATTGGCGCAAAATAGCGTATTTTATATGATGTCATATTGGGCATTACTAGTGTTACTAATATTCCATATACAAAAAATAAAACACTAAAAAAGCTAAGTATTTGTTTTTCTCTTGAAGTGACAATATCTTTTTTGAAAGATTTATGAAAAATTATAACAGATAAAATTATTGCAATAACACATAGTGGTTGATAAACAAAGAAGCTTTCCATAAATAAAGGAAGCTGTCTTTTAAGTAGCATTAATGGAACTTTTGTATACTCTTTTAATATTGATACAAATTGTCCACCTCTTTCACCTTCTGTTCCCATTTTTATCATTTCTGGAAAAATGACATAAGCAAATATTGCTGACAATAACATTACAAACAAAAATTTTATTAAATCATTGTGGCGTTTTTGTTTTAACAAAACAACAAAACCAGACAAAGTTATAGTAAAACAAAATATTATGCTATAAAAATGGGTTAATATATTTATTAAAGACAAAAACATAATTGATACTAAAAGGGAATTTTTTGCTTTGGTTGTATCTAATAGTTCAATTGTCTTTAATATTAAAAATACTGATAAGCAAGTTTGCAACAAATACATTCTAACATAAACTTCTAAAGATAAAATATGGGAAGAAAATGCAAATAAAGCTAGTGATGCAAGTGCTATTTCTTTATCTTTGAATATCTTTTGGCTTAAATAATAAAAACTTATTAGTAAAAAGAACAAAACTATACAGTTAACTATTATTCCAGGAGCATTTGTAAATTGTGGTGGGAAAAAAGAATTTACAAATCGCAATATTAAAAAATATAAAGGCATATGACAATCATATGACAACTGATTCCACATTTTTTTATATGAAGAATTTGGTGTTTGTGTCAAATAATCGTGAAAAACTTCACTTTTTACCAGTTTATTATCGATATCAGCGATTTCCTTATGAATATAAACTCCTGTTTGATTATTTGCCATACCATATGAAAAGAGTTCGTCTATATGGTAAACCTCTTTCAAATTAAAATTAAATAGCTGTATAAATAACGCTAATATTATAATCAAATAAAGTCTTAATTTATATAATATATTTTCATCTATCATTTAAGTTTCCTTATCATATATTATATGATTAATATATTTTTCATTCTTATGTAAAGCCTAAAAAAACTTATACTCAAATAAAAAATATCAATGTAAAATTATTCTATTGACCTAAAATAATCTTTTTATATAATTAATTATATATTTTTTAGGAGTAACAAATGTTGTTTAAATTGATTTTGGTTTTTAGCTTATTTTCTTTTAATGCATTTTCTCAAACTAGTTGTTATACAAATAGCTTGGGAATTTTACATTGTAATACTTCTGATAATAGACACATTACAGGAAGAAAGACAGCAACTGGAGCAACTATTTTTAGCGATAATCAAGGAAGAGTTGTGACAAAGAGGACAAATTTGCTTGGAACTACAACTTATACTGATAATGAGGGAAACCAAACTAGAGCAAGGACAAATAGTTTAGGTGTTACAACCTATACTGATGATAATGGTAATCAAATACGCTCTAGAACAAATAGTTTAGGCGTTACGACATACACTGATAGTTATGGAAAAACAACAAGATGCAGAACTAACAGTTTAGGTAGAACTTACTGCAATTAACAAAAAAACGGTCTTTCATAAGAAAAACCGTTTTTAATTTAAGTTTAGATAATGTCAAATTCAAAGACTTTCTCTATAGCATTGTACAGGTGATATTTGTATTCTTTTTGGAATAGCACAAAATCACCTCTTTTGTCTGCTATTAAGCAGTTTTCTTCTATTTTTTTACCATGTCTATTGTATAGTTCAGAAACCATACCCTTGATTAGTAAATAATAGCTTGAAATCTGCTCATAACGATAAACATCTTCTTTAATCATTAGACCTGATGAAGAATATCTCATAATTGGATGTAATCCATCATTAAATATAAATGTACCATCAGGTAAGAAATCGACATTTTTGCCAGCAATGGTGCTTAAACGTTTTCCTTCTGGAGAGTAAAAAGCAGTCCCTCCACTAAAAAAAGTCAGTGAGAAATGTTGGAGAGAAAAGTTAAACTTTTTGAAACCAACAATATTTGTCGCTAGTTCATTTTGCTCTACATCTATCAATGTATAGCAATTCGGCTCTGTTTTGGAATGTATTAAAAACAACCTGTCTCCAATAAAATCATGGATATTTGGAATTGTTGCAAGATATTGCCCTCTATCATCAAAAATATCCCAATTTGATGTTTGGTATAAAGGACTATCTTGGGTTAATGCATAACCATTGTGAAAAGTTTTGCATTTTGTAAACTTTTCAGCAACAACTACATTGTCCTTTATTCTAATGAGTTGCTTATTTTCTTTGTATGTGAGAATTAACCAATAAGGTGTAACCTCAAAATCCTCGAAACCTTCAGCCAATATTGTACCATCATAGGCATAAAGAGTACCAGTTGGATTTGTTCCTCTGAAAACAATCTCATTGTTTGCAAAATTATTTTTTGCGGGCTCTTCTTGGAGGATGTAGTTTCTATTAAACAACAAAACAGCTTTTTTTGCTTCAAACTCTCCTTGCTTTTCTTTTCCAAAGACATCAAAAAGCTTTAGTTTTCTTTTACCACTTTTGTCTTTTAACTCTAGGGTAAATGCACCATTGGGGTAGCATTGAATTCGTTCTAGTCTGTAATCTTTGTTATAAGAAACAGACGGCATTACATCAAAATACATAAACAGAAAAATTAAATTAATAAAAATATTTTTTAGAGTGCTAATATTTATAAAAAATCATTAAAAGTCAATATATTTATTAAAAAATTATTTTGCTTTTCTTTTATTTTCAAAAAATGAAGTTAATAAAGATGATGTTTCTTCTTGTAATATTCCATTTGTTATTGTTGGTGCATGAAAACAGGTTTTTTGATTAAAGAACTTAACACCATTTAGAACAGCGCCTCCTTTTTTATTTTCTGCGCCAAATACTAAACGTTTTATTCTCATCATTGATATAGCTGTTGCACACATTGTACAAGGTTCTATTGTTACATACAATGTTGTATCCCATAAGCGTGGTTGTTCAAGTTTTTGAGCTGCTTTTGTCATGACTTTTATTTCTGCATGCTCTAGCGCACTTTTTCCATATTCTGAAGTATTATGTGATTTGGCTATAATATCACCACTGTTTGATACTAGTACTGCTCCTATTGGAACTTCATCTTTTTTATATGCTTTTTTTGCCTCTTTTAAGGCTTCTTTCATATAATAAATATCATCTTTTTCTATATTATCCATGAAGCTTTTTCTTTTCTTCATTTCTTTTTAGAATTTCAAGATTGCGCTCTTTAGAGATTTTTTCTAAAATTGTTTTTACTACGACGTCTATTGCTGTATTTTCAGAATAATCTGCAGGCAAAGCAAAATTTACTCTTTTATCTTTTAGTAATTTTATGGCTTTTTCTTTTTGGTTGCTTTTAGGTTTGTATACAGCTATTGCATTTCCGCCTCTGGTTTTTACTAATTTCATTGATGGAATATCGGTCATTCCATCTCCAAAGTATATAATTCTTGGAAACGGAACTCTTCTTTTTTCATCTTCCATATATTCATTTACAAGCTTATCATCTAATTTGCCTAAGCCTTTATTTATTTTTGATAAATATTGAACTTTGGTTGAATAGTTAACAACTCTTGCTGGCCAAACTGGAGTTCCATCTTCGCCAAACGCGTAGCTACAACCATACACATCTTTACAGTATTTACAAATTGATGCACCTTTTAGGATTTCTTCATATCCTGATGATATAATGTAGTGCTCTATTTGAAGACCTAGTTTTTTACCATATTCATTAATACGTTCAAACCAAGTTTCTACACCTTTGTAGTATTTAACAAGAGTTCCACAATATCTAAAGTTTTCTCTAGTTAATTTAATACCCTTTTCTTTGGCTGTTTTCATAAAGTAGTACATACTGCCTGTAATTTGGTCTGCACAATTATCAACAGACCATTGGTTAGCTTGTTTCCAAAAGTTTTTTGGTGTCATGCCTAATTCTGGAATTAAAACATAATCTTGCATATAGGTTGTTGATAATGTTTCATCAAAGTCATAAACAAGAGCTACTACAGTATTTTTCATTTTTCATCCACTAAAAATATGTTATGCTGAAGGTTGTTCGTTATTTTCTTTTTTATTGCAACTACCAATTAAAATTGCACCTGGCTCTATGGCAATTGTTTTATATACAGAATCGCCAATAAATTTAGCACTTGAAGCAATTGACAAGTTTTCAACTACAAGTGATCCGTTTAATTCACCATATAATTCTAAGCTTTTGGCTGTGATTTTACCATTTACTGAACCGGTTGGACCAATTATCAATTCTTTACAGCAAATATCACCTTCTAATTTACCATCTACGTGAACGATATCACCATCAATGATATTGCCAATGATTTTTGTACCTGCGCTAATTATACAAGGAACGATATTTTTTTCTCCTCGCATTAATCTTGCTAATTTTAGAAATAATATTCTTCTAAACTTTCTCATTTTTATCTCCTTTTATTTTGCTTTGATAAATACCATTGGGTCCATTGGAACACCTTCATACAAAATTTCATAATGTAAGTGTGGTCCTGTTGAGCGACCAGTTGAACCTACTTCACCAATTGCTTGTCCTTGAGATACATTATCTCCTTTTTTTACATAATTTGCATTTAAATGAGCATATTTGGTCTTAAACCCATTGCCATGATCTATTTCTATTACTTTACCATAGCCAGTTGCCCAACCAGATTTGGTTACAACACCATCAGCCATTGTTTTTACCTTATTTCCCTTGTTTGAAGCAAGGTCTACACCTTTATGTCTGGCACTTTTGGAATTAAAAGGATCTTTTCTTTTACCAAATGGTGATGATAACCAATATGACCAAACAGGCTTTCCAAGAGGAACTTTTTTCATAGCCTCATTATAATACACATTATTATCAACACTTTCGAAAGTTTTTGATACCTGATTTGATAGTAATTGATTGTTGTTTATAGCAAGACTATCTGGAATATATACTCCACCTTTGTTATCTTTTTTAGAGTTTGCGAGAGGATTAAAATATTTACCTCTTTTTTTGAGCTCTTTATTTACAGAGGTAATTGAAGTTTTTATTTTATCAATCTCTTTTCCTGATAATTCTTCGACTTTTTTTAATATATCTAACTCAAATGCTTGCAATGAAACTATTACATCTTCTAGATATTTTACTTTTTCTTCAAGTAGCTTTTTTTCTTCTATTGCAACATCTCGATGAAGAAGCGCATCACGAAGAGCACTTTTGTGCCCTACTTCTTGTTCATCTATCCATTCTTCTTGAGCTGATATTTTTTTAATCTTTTCTTCAATTATTTGGGCTTTTTTTAGGTATTCTTCAATATTTGAGCTTGTTTTGTCTTCTTTATTGCCCATATTTTCTACAAGACCTGAGATATTATTGTGAACGGTTACAAAATCGCTCATCAAATCAACATATGCATCTCTTGTTTCATCTAATTTTTTTTCTTGATATGAAATAATTTTACCGGAAACACTATACATTTGATAAGAATAAGCACTCCATAAACCGGCTATAACCATACCTATAAAAACAAGCCATTGTATTTTGGATGAGATTTTAAAAACCTTCATCCGCCCATTTGAGCGGATAATAAATTCCTTTTCGGAAAATAGCTTATTACTGCTTTCCGTAGGTTGGTAATAGTTCGTTATTGGACGCCTTTTAGGGCGTTTTTTATATCTTTTTATCAATTATAGTTTCCATATATTAATTAAATAAACGCTTTATTTTCATAAAACGCTTACTTTGTTTAGCAGATAAATTCTAAAAAAACAATTAAAATTTAGTGATTATCAATATCTTTATCGAGAATAACGTATTCGTTTGTTCCTACCATATTAAGAACTATACGAGCTCTTTCTTCTAAATAATCTAAATCAAGAGAGCTTTCTGATAGCATCGAAACTTTATATTCTAAATCTTTTTTTATAGTTTGGTATTTAGCTTTTTCTAACATAGCAAGCTCTACTTTGTTTTTCAAATACATATATTTGAAGATACCTCTATCACCTTTTATAGCATTTATTGTAAAGTAAAAAGAAAATACACCTAAAACAATAAATAAACCAGATTTCTTACATTTATCAAAAATATTGTTTAGTGTATTCATTAATCTTTTTTCCATAATTAGAGGTTGCTTATCTTAATATCGATATTAAATACATACTATGGTTAATATTTAGTATAAGAACATTTTATTTTGGATATTTTTTTGATTTTTCTTAGAAGTTATTGAAAATATTACAGATTTATTTTAGGAGAAATTTATTGGGCTGGATTTTTTATAGTTTTATCTATGCTATATTTAATGCTATTTATATGCAATATAACGAAAAGCACCACTATAATGGTTATTTATTGGGAATTATTAGAGGCTTTGGTATTAGTTTTATGGTGTTGCCTTTTTATTTTTTTCTAAATATCAAGCTTTCTTTTTTATATTTTGCTATTTTGATATTACAAGGGATTATGATTGGTATTTATGATAGTCATATATTTTTTGCTTCTTCTAAATTTGGCAGTAGATCAACCTTTGGGTTTATGGCTACATCTGTATTTGTTACACTTGTTTTATGGTGGGGGATTGAGTTTAAGGATTTAGCAAATTTATTAGAAAAAAAATCAAGTCTTCTTTCGCTTATTTTTATTTTAATGGGAGTAACTATCTCTTATTGGGAGATGATGCGAGTTCATATAAATAGTGATGCTGAAAAATATTTATACCCTGCGGTATTTTCTCTTGCGCTTATGAGTATTGCGACAAGATATATTGCCTTAAATAGCCCTAAAATGTATGAAGGACTTATTTGCTACCTTAGTATATCTTGTTTTGTTAGCGGGTTTTATAATCTTGTTATGTTTATTTTTTTTAATACTTCTAATAAGAAGCAAATGCTCGAAAGACCTTCTGTTCGTTCTATGGGGTGGCTTGTTTTGTTTAGCTTTATATTAATATGTGCTAAAACAATAGCATTAAGAATTGCTACTAACCCCGTCTTTGTTGTGGCAATGCTTTTGTTGTCGCCTCTTATTTCTGAAATATTAAAAAAAGGAAAGCTAAAAGCATCAATAGAGATGCTCTGCTTTTTATTTTTTGTTATACTTTTGATTATGTTTAGTTTTAATCTTCAATGATATTAGAAATTGCACCAAGTAGTGATATTACATACTTTTTCTCAATATCTTTTTTAGATTTTGTCTCTATTTTTGGGGTTTTTATGCTTTTTAGAGGAGATATAAAGCGATATAAACGAGAAAGAGAGGTTTGACCGGTGTAGTTTTCACCAATAACAAGGCTTTCTGGTTTATAGATTTCTACTGGAAACTCGTTTTTATCTGCCAGTTTTTGAAGCATTTGAACTATTTTATCATTTCCATTATTTGAATTATCTGATGCAAAGAAGAAACCTTTAAATACAGATTTATTTGCTTGCCAATATGCTCTTGCAACCTCCAATAGGTTTACAGTGTCACCAAAATCTGGATGGTATGCATGAGGTGATGTCTTTTGTATTTCTTTATTTGCAGATAAGTGAATAACATACTCGATTTCGATATTATTAGAATCGGCAGAAGAAAATATTGAAGCAAGATAAGAAATATCGCTTAAATCACCAAAGCAGAATTGCACATCATGTTTGGTAAAAGACTTATTAGTTACGGGAAGAGCTGTATTTATACGAATGTGATGAGTATTTAATACTGTTGGTGAGAATGCATCATCAGGCTCAGCGAGTGCTAAGACTTTTTTTCCTTTTGAAACAAGACTTGCCAACACCTTTTGCCCGATCTTGCCACCTGCTCCGGTTACTAAACATACTTTTTGTTTTTTCATTGTTCACCTCTTATTTATATTCTTATATGGTGAAACTAAAATTGAAGTTTGTCAATTGGTTTTTGATGTTTCAAAGCATATTTTAACGTAATTCAAACATATCTTTCCCAACACCACAAAGTGGACAGCGCCAGTTATCATCTAATTCTTCAAAAGGGATATCCCCTTTATATTCATAATAGCACAAAGAACAAGTCCAGGTTCTATGAATATCTAGAATTTTTACACCTTTTTCATGTGGGGCTGTTTTTAGTTCACAAGATGCTTTAGATTTTGAGGACATGTGACAAATTGGCTTTAGGTGTTCTCTATAATGTTTATAAGTTAGAGGCGCGCCCTCTTTTAGGTCATAAGTGTTTTTTATTTCAGCAATATATATTGTATTGTGGTGATATTTTAAGGTATCGATTACTTTTGCTTTTAATTTTGCTAAAGCATTTGGTATGTAAGGCAAACCATTTATTGTAACATAATCAACTTGTTCCCATTTTTTGATATTATGGCCAGACTGGAAGCCAAAATTTGCCACAACAAAGGGATCTATATCCTCAGGCAATACACTTAATGAAAATTCTAAATTTTTATCTATGCAAGATTTAGTATGTGAATGATTCATCATTGAGAGCATAATTAATGGCGGATTTGCTGAAACTTGCGCCACAGAATCTACAATTGCACCTGAAAAATGTGGTTTATTACATGAACCAACAACATATAGTCCATGCGTTAGTGTAAAAAGAGCTTCTTGCATAAAAAATCCCCCCCCTATCCTTTCTGTCGTAGATATAAGGGGATTTTGCTTAGTTTCAAGAGGTTATATTAATATTATTCATGACGAATGAATAAAAAAGTTTCAAAATCTCAGATTGCAAAAATATTTGGTGTTGGAAGGACTACTCTTTATCGTTTTATTAAGCAACACATTGGTGAAAGACTATTGTGAGTATTTAATATTTTTTTTACTTCTTGTTAAGTTTTGTTTTATAGAAAATGTAATTATTAGAAGGAGTATAGCTATGATGAAGAAATTTGTTGGAATTTTGAGTATTTTATTACTATCTGCTTGCCATGTAGGGCAACTTACGACTCTTTATACTGACAAAACATCTTATGATGTAGATGGTGTTAGGTTTGATGCAAATAACCACCCTATTACTGGGTTATATCATAAATATTCCAAGACTATGAGATTAAAAGAAGAAATCCACTATGTAGATGGCTTAATAAGTGGTTTATATCTGGCTTATAACAACAAAGGGAAGATAATCCTTAATGCTCAATATTATGATGGGCTTCCTCATGGCAAAGTTATCTTATATTATGATGATGGCACAGAACAAGAAGTGAGCTACTATAAAAAAGGAAAACTACATGGGGGGAGAATTTTTTATTATAAAAACGGAGATTTACTTCGAAAAGAAAGCTATAAAAATGGTAAAAAACATGGTTTAATTGAAGAATATTACCATAATGGTGCAGTTAAACACTCTATTACTTATAATAAAGGAAAACAAAACGGACCACAAAGATATTATACTAAAGGTAACAATCTTATTAGCTATTCGGAATTTGTTAAAGGAAAATGTAATGGAGTAACTCAAAGCTTTTACAAAAATGGGAAACCTAAAGTTTTGGCTAATTGTAAAAATGGTAAATTGCATGGTAAAGCAAAATATTTTGATAAAAAAGGTAACCTTGTTAATATTATCACATACGATACAGGACAAGAAATTAACAATGTAAAATTTTAAGCTTGCGGTTTTTTTGAGATTTTGTATACTCGTAGAAGTTTTTAACAATATTTATTGTAGGTAGAAAATGAATAAATTAAATGATGATATTGATGTTTCTTTTGTTATGTCTGTTTATAATAAAGAGTTTTATCTGCCTGCAGTACTTGATGCGTTGATAAACCAAACAGGGGTAAAAAATCCTGAATATATTTTCATTGATGATGTTTCTAAAGATAAATCTGTTGAAATCATTAGAGAAAAGATGAAAAACATCAAAAATGTTACCCTTGTTGCTAAAGAAAAAAATGAAGGAATTAGCATTACTGTTAACCAAGGAATTATGAGAGCAAAAGGTAAATGGGTTAGAATGCTTGATAGTGATGATATTTTACCTCTTAACTCTACAGAAAAGATGATTGAACTTGCTCAAAAGCATAATGCCGACATGGTTTATGGTACATTTATTAAAACCGGAAAAGAACCTCATGAGATTTCTTCAGAAATAATGAAAAATGATTTTTCTTACAACTATAAAGAAAATGCTTTGGATGTAGTGCTTCATGGTCGCTTTACTCGCATGGGGCAACTCATTAAAAGAGATGTTTTACAAAAAGCTGGTGGCGCTGATGAGAGAGTATTTATTCAAGATGAAAGTATTCCTTTAAGAGTTGCAAGGCTTGCTAAAGGGGCTATAAAGATGGATGCTAATGTTGTTTTAGTTCCAAGAGAAACAAATAACCTTAGCAAAAATACCAATCAATTAGATAATGATAGATTTTTTGCACATTATTATATGTTAAAAGACTATATAGATGAATTATCAAAAAATGAGATTGCAAAGATTTATGAAAAAGCATTATCTGCAAACTGGAAATATGTTAAAAAGAATCTAAAAACTCCTTATTTTACAAAAGATTTTTATAGATATTTGCATGCAAAGGTATGTAATCTTGCTCCTGATTTTGCATATCTTGAAGCAATAGCTGAGCGTTTTCTTAAGCTAGATAACGTACTTCGCTCAAAAAAATAGATTAAAATCAATTTGATTGTTTGAAAAATTAAAGTTTTACTTAAGCTATTGGGTTTAGGCTATTGATTTTTTGTTTTAAATCAATATCTTTAAATTCGTTAATAAGCATTTCACGATATTCTTCTGCCCATGCAACCATTGAATCTATTACAGGTTTTAGGTTATAACCTATTGTTGTTAAGGTATAATCTACACGAGGAGGAATTTCTGCATAAACTTTACGGACTAAAATACCATTTTCTTCTAACATTCTAAGATTTGATGTTAGAACCTTTTGGGTAATATCACCTAATTCTTTTCTTAATTCACCAAAACGCTTAGTACCGTCCATTAAGCATTCTATTATCTTAATTTTCCAGCGGTCACCTAACATTTTTATTGTAGTTTCAGCTAAATTTTTAGAAATTATATCCATGTATCTACCCTTTTTATTATTATGCCTAGTAACATAATATCGCTTTTTTTGTTTTACAAGTAGTTTTTATATTTAATTCATATTTTTTATAAAAATGTTGATAGTTTAAGATATCAATTGAAGTAAAACTCTTAAAGTTCTAGATTTACTTTAAGTTTATAGTAATTTTATAGGACTTTAAGTATGAAAGTTTTATGTTTTTCTTCAAATTATTACTTTATCAAGGTTTGTGATCTATTAAAGCTAGAATCTGTAAAAATAGATAAATGTAAAGATGTTAAAGATTGTGAAGCGGTAATTTTAGTTGATGAAAATAGTTGTAAGATATGTATGGGCTATGATTTATTGTTAGCAAAAAATAGTGATGACTTTGTAAAAACCAAAGTTGCTTATTATTCGTATCCTGCTTTTATTGGATTTTTTATTACTCTTATAAAACCAATTAAAAGAAAGCTTTATGTTAAGAATAATCAAAGTTTTAGAGTTAGATTTGATAAATTATTAGAAGCAAACCTAACAAGAGGTGAAAGAAATAGAGAAAATGCTTATCAATGGACCAATAAAAAGTGGCAAATAAGCAAAGAAGAAGCTAATAAAAGATATAATGATTTGTATAATTCGCTTAAAACACATGGATATAGTGAAAAAAGTCCAATGATTGTGATGATTAATCGAAAATTTGGGGTAAAAGACCAAATTTTGCAGGGACATCACAGAATTGGAATATGTAAAGAAGTAGGAATTAAAGAGGTTAATATTTGCTTTTGGACCGCCCCTATTTCGTTTAAGATATTTAATTTATTTGTTAAAAAGGAACTTAAGAAATGAAAATAATGCTTGCTAGAGATAGAAATGTCTTAAATACAAATTGGCTTATTTATTTTGCTAATCTTTTGGCTGAGCGTGGTCATGAAGTATTGATTGCTTGTGATACTTATTCTAAACTTGGAGCTCTATCACCTCAATTTACTCTTAATCAAAATGTCAGAGTTTGTAATTTGAGTGGAAAAGATGAAAATAAAGTTATTGATTTATATCATAAGTTTAGAGCAAAGTTTGTACCACCTTATTTTCGTTTTAACAAATTTATAAAAAAAGAAAATCCAGATGTTATAATATCCTATTTTCCTAATGATTTATTTAATATTACAAGATTTCAAAATCATGATATTCCAATTATTCAAATGATACATGGATGGCCTCATCTTGTATTGGATAAATACTTAAATAAACCTAATTTTATAAAAAAATTATATCAAAAAAGTTTTCATAAAATAAATACTTTTCATGTGTTGTTGCCCTCTTTTAAAGAGGATATTGATTCTTGGTTTAAGCCTAAGAACATTGAAGTTATCGCAAATCCTGTTGAGCAAATCAAAGATAAAGATGTTGCTAATTTAAGTATCGAAAAGAAAAAGATTATATATATTGCAAGAATTGAGCGTAATGTCAAACAGCCTCATGTTTTGATTGAAGCATTCAATAAAATTGCAAAAGATTTTCCTGATTGGAAAGTTGAGATTTATGGTCTTAGAAAGTATCCTGAATACGATAAAGAAATAAATGATTATATTGCTAATAATGGTTTGTCTTTGCAAGTGTTTATGATGGGATATACAAAAGACTTACCTTTGACATATGGTAGTGCTGATATTCATGCATTTCCTAGCAATTGTGAAGGATTTAGTCTAGCTATTGCAGATGGAATGGCTTATGGGCTTCCTCACATTGGGTTTAAGCATGCTCATTCTATTAATGAAGTAATCATTGATGGGCATAATGGATTTTTAGCAAGCGATATAGATGATTTTGCCGATAAACTAAAAACCTTAATGAGCGATAAAGAACTACGTATCAAGATGGGACAAAATGCAAGAAATGACATGAAAAATTATGCTCCAAACGTAATAATTGATAAATGGGAAAAACTGCTAAATGAAGTGGTAAAAAAATAAATAAAAATTAAGCCCCTATTTCGGGGCTTTTTTTAAGTTATTTAGAAGTTAGTTCTCCTAGTTTTGTACCCATTTTAACAGGAACACTATTTTTGAGCTCTTTTGCAAGATTTACTTTTTTAGGTTCAAAAACACAAATTGCGGTACTTCCTAGTTTGAAACGACCTAATTCTTTACCTTTTTCAATAACGATATTGTCTTTTGAATAATCGTATATAGTTATTTCTTTGCCACATTTTGGAGCAACGGTTCCAGCAAAAACTGTTTCTATGCTTGCAACAATAGTTGCACCTACCATCACCACGGCAAAACGGCCTAGCTTTTCGTTATTAAAAAAGCAGATTACTCGTTCATTTCTTGCAAAGAGGTTATCTACATTTTGGGCTGTTAAAGGATTTACTGAAAATAAATCACCAGGAACAAAAATCATTTTTTCTAGCTTTCCAGTATATGGCATATGCACACGATGATAATCCTTAGGTGATAGATATATTGTTGCAAATGTTCCATTTTCAAAGCTTTGGCTATCTTTTGGATTTCCACCTAATAGTGCCTCAAGGCTATAATAATGATTTTTAGCTTGCAAGATAGCATCTTTATAGATATCACCAAGCTCGCTTATTCGTCCATCTGCCGGCATTGCAAGAGCGTTTTGGTCTTCTATGATTGGGCGAGCACCTGATTTTAATTCACGAGTAAAAAAGTCATTAAAAGTTTTATATTTAGCTGTTGATTTTATTTTAGCTTCTGTCATATCAACGTGATAATATTTTACAAAACTGTCAATTAGGAATGTTGTAGCCTTCCCCATTTTGCTTGATGCTAATACCCCGATACTTCTTGATAAAAATTTCTTTGGTAAAAAATATTGAGATGTTACTTTAACTTTATCTACTAAAGATGTCATTTTAAACTCCTTAAAAAATATCCGCTTTAGAAGATAACAATTTCAGTTTTCTTTGTCAATAAAATTGAAATAAAAAAACTCCGAAGCTTTATTGCTTTCGGAGTCTTTTTTTTAGTTTTTACAATTTAGTTAGCTTTCTTTGATTTGAAAGTTTTTGTTGAGCCATTTGGTGCTGTAAGAGTTAATGTATATGAATCTGATGAGAATTTTTCTTCATATCCATTCATCTTGGAACAATATTTGCCATTTACCATGTTTTTCCAGCCAATAGCTTTACAAGTTGCAACATCTATACCAGAAACAAGTTCATTGTTTTCTTTGTACCAATATATTGCGCTTGAGGTATCAACCGCTCTTGCTAAACGGTATTGTCCTTTCTTTTCTATTGCAGCGGAATTAAATCCTGAATAGCCACTTTGAGTGTATGTGAAAGATGTGGGATAATACTCATCATATTCACATATTCCCCAATCATAACCTTTTTCATAGCGAACGATTACACACTTTTTAGTTACTTTACTTGATACATCAAATACCGCACTTACAAAATGAGATAAAATTCGTCCATGAGCAGGAATGGTGTCGTCATCAGGAGTTGGCTCATTTTTTTCTTTTAGGTTTAAGGTGGTAACAACAGCAGAGTTAAATGTCTTATTGCATACGATTAAACTTCCAAGTGTTGTATGAGTTGATGTTTGTTCATTGTTTTTTGAAATGCTTGTATCATAACTAAACACAGAACTTAAATCATACTCGAACTCTTTACCATCTATTCTAAAAGATGCCTTGTAGGTTTGATAAACAAAACTGTCTTCAAAAGTTAAGCTTGAGTTTGAAATTGTTATAATTTCGGTTACCTCGTTTTTGATGATATTCCAATCATCATTGCTTATGGTTTCTGATTTGACAGTAGTTGTTTTTTGCTCACTTTTTAAGTCAAAAGAAGAGCATTCCAACGTTTTGTTTTTGGCAGATGAAAGATTAAATTCAAGTGCTGGTGATTGATACTTTTGGGATTTCTTTCCAGATATGCTCCAGATTTCATTTTTTTCAAAAATTAAAACTAACGAATTATCACTCGTCCATTCATAACTTTGATTATATGTGATATCAAGGAGTTCATCAGGTTTTTCTGAGCTTAATGCTACCTTTAGGTAATCAATCTCAACATCTTTTTTTCCTTCTTCTGAGCCATAGTTTACTTTCCAATCAAATGAAAATAACAAATCTACTTTGTACTCATCTGTTTTATCTGGAGAAAGAGCTGTATTTGCATCAACAAAATCAATGGAATTTATTGACACAAACGGCAAATTAATGCTCTTATCCTCATCAAAGGTATAGACCTCATAAAATGCCTTGGCGGTGATTTTCTGTCCATCCTCAAAAATAAACTCTTTATCATAAGAGTAAATTGTTGGTGATGAAGATGTTTCATCCTTTGTCTCATTGCTTGTTTTATAAATTGCCTTTGGATTATCACTTGGATCAATGGTAATCACATCATTGCTTTTATAAAAGACAATTTTAGCCTTGGGTTTAAAGGTTGTTACCTTGTCTAAATAATTTAGGCTCACAATTTGAGCGCACTCGTAAATAAGTGTGTCGCCTTTGGTCGCCTTACTCCACTGATACGTACTTTTTACCACCGAAGAGTTTAAGGTGGTAATTATCGGATCTTCTCCTGAACAGCTGTTAAAGAACAACATACTCATCATTCCTAGAACAATGAGCAAAATAAAGTTTTTCGTTTTCATAATTTTGTATTTTTTAATTTTCACTTTAGACAAATAAACTATTAATTTATAACAATAAATAACATAATTTTGTTGCACAATAAGATTTTTTCGGTTCGTATTTTATTGGTTTATAATTAAAAATCAATAGTTTTTTGTCTTTATGCTACTTTTTTGTCTACAAATATGTTGACAATATGATATTTTTCTAATAAAAGAGAAGAGCTTAAAAATTATTTTATACTTAAATTATGTTGTACAACGAGATTAAAGAGCTACTTCTTGACAGGTCAAGAACGCTCACGTGTGATGAGGCTCGAGACATTCTTGCCACGTGGAAACAAAACCCTTTGTGGTATCATAGTTTTCTTAGAAACAAAGATGCCTCTATAGCGTTAAAGAGATATGATGATTTTAATGAAAAAGACAATCTTCATGCTTTTAAGCTCACTAAGGTAAAGGTGCTTTCCCCTTTTATCGCTGAAAAGTTTTTATCTCTTCTGATTTCGGATATCGACAAAGAATTCTTTGGAGTTATTTGTGATTTATCACTTTGTTCAGAAGAAGCAAAGATGGAAATCTATGCTTGGCCGTATCTTAATAAAGAGCTTATAAGCTGCCACTCTTATGGCTTGGTTATGGAGATTATCAAGAGTTATTCTTTTGTCTTTAACTTTGAAGAGGATATAGACGGAAAAATGTTTGATAAGCTTCTTAACTTCTTTGTAGATAGCCAGTTTGAGCGAACAATTTTTGCGGTTGCTAGCTTTAATATATCTGGATATATTAATGTTATGTCAACAGATAAGAATTGTGATGTTATTAAAGGGATTGAAGCGATTGGCTTTTCAGAACATTTTTTTGAAGGAATGGGTCCTGACTATTGCGCCTTTAGAAAAATGTTTGTCACCTATGTTTCTAGGGTTAAAAAACTAAAGAAAGATTTCATCGATGATGTGAACAAATCTTTGGGAATTTTTCCAAGTTAGGCAAAAGACGTAAAAAAAGCTGGGAAATCCCAGCTTTTTTTTGTATATTATTGCAATTCAAAGGCGCAATAAATGTTTTTTAATAATGAGGTTCTATTTAAGACAGATTTTATACCTTGAGATGTTATAGATGCATATTCTGGAATAAATACTCCTTTAACATCTTTATCATTTACAGCTTCTTCAAGCTCTGTTAGAGATGTTGCTTCTTTATAGCCTTTGATGTTTTTTATAACCTCTTCTTCTACTTTATTTGCAACATGATAGATTTTATACTCATGTACAATGCTATGTGGGCGAGCCATTACTGTTTGTAGCATAATAGTCTCTATTTCATCTCTATTAAAACGTTTTTCCATAATCTATCTCCCTTGGTCATTTGTTTTTGTTTGAACATATTGATACTCTTTTTTGGTTAGATGAATACATTTTATTTGTTTTCTTGATTCTTCATCTATACATTTTGGTTTAAGAGCAAAATCAATGAATGGCGCTACAGAAGATTCTGGCACTGTTACCATTGATTCTGGTGAAATCCTCATTAATGATGCATTAACTAAGCTACTAACAATACTGCCTTTTCCTTTGCAATCCATAGAGCTAAGTAGGCTATCTGCAATAGCATTTGCTTCAGATGTTTGTTTAATTTCATTAATATTTACAAATGTTATATCATTTTTTTGTAGACGTTCTAAGTCGCTTTGCTTCACACTAAAGTCTGTTAACATTAATGTTCTTTGAGTGTCCTTATCAAAGAATACGTGGGCAAGCCCTACTTTTTGATTATCTATATCATTTAGAGCAACTGTTGTAACAAAATATCTCTCATGACTACCATTTGCTATAGCAAGAGCATCTTTATCTGTGCAAAGAGCTTTAGCTGTATCAGGAACACTCTCTTTACTAAGTTTTTTAACATTAAAATCTCTGGTTTGCTTAATCATTAATGATGACATAAACTCACGAACTGTAACTAGCTCTTCACGTTTGTCTTCATCAATACCATCTTTTTGTTCAATTACTAACCTTTTTATCGGTTTTTCAATTAAATTATCTTCGCTTTGATAATCTGTATTGAAGTTTGGAACGGCAATCATTCCACTTAAATCATCATCATTTGCCAAAGATTTTAAGGCTAAATCCAATGCTTCATCATCAATTACGTCTGACATTGAATAATTTTGGTTATATTCATCATTAATTGATTCTATAAGCACAGATTTTACACCACTTAATGCGTGATCTGGAAAATCTTCTGGTTTAGCATTGAATGTATCTTCAACACTATCTTTTCCATGATAGCCTGCAAATTCAAATTTAAGACCTTTAGCTATTTCTATAAATTGAGACCATGCTTCATCTATTTTTTGAACAGTATCTTCTTTATTAGCTGCGCCTTTTAATTTTTCGCTTAAATCCGCTGGATAGAACATTTCATGTAATTTGCTTAAAATTTCTTGTCCAAAATCTGTACCTTTAGTTAGAGCTTTTGCCCTATCCATAGTTTTGATAGCTTTTTCTTGCTCTGATTTTACATCAAAGTCTGACATATCCTCTTCGCCAATACCAAGACTATCTAAAACAGCCTCATCCGAAGATCCTTCTATTTTATCAATTTTTGAATGTTGATATAACTTAAAGATATAACGCAAATCGACAAGAGCTTTTTTAGATAGATAATTAGTATAACCTGATGCTAAACTTTCATCTTCTGCCATTGTTTGAATTAATTGATCTGCTTCATACAATAAAGATCCTACTGCAATTCCTGTTTTTACGGTTCTATCGATATGCTTGATGTTAAATTTTTCTTCTGCAGGAATTTCTTTCTTTTCTTCTTCTGTTAAACCAACTTCTCTAAAATATTTAACTTTAGCACTTAGTTTTGATGGGTTTGTTTCATAAGCCTCTGAGTTTAGCATATGAATATAATATGTAGGAACGCCAGTAAAGTGCTTTAATGTTCTTGAGATAAAGTCTTCTTTTTGAGGGTTAGATATTGTTCTTATATCAATACCAGAACCTTTACGAGAAAGCTCTGGAAGACTATCTTCCCTTGCGCTCATACCCATATTATCTTGTGCTTGGTTACCTGTTGCAAGATACATAAATGTTTGAGGAATTGCACTTCTTTCAAAAGTATATTCTTTATCATCACCACCTGATAGTTTTAATCTATCAGCTCCTGCCTCTGACATAAATGCCTCAACAGAAAGCAACCCTTCACCTTCTGGAAGTCTGTTATACTCATCAAGAAGAACTATACGTCCAAAGTCTGGATGATCTGGATCTAAGGCATTAATTAATGGGCCATTTGATGTACCAATACCAATTGAATTAGAGCTATCTTTATCATAGGTAATGCCTTCCATTGCCATAAATTTATCGCAAATCATTTCAATATAGTCTGGAGATTCGTTAATTGATGCCCAGTCTATTGAAATGCGAGTTTTACCATTGTCTCTTTTTTCTTGAGAAACAACACTATCACCTTGGCTATCCACACCTAGTGCATTTACAAGATATGCTAATGATTCTGAAGATAATTCACTACCTGTTTTGTGTAAATATTTAAGGTGAGCATCAATTTTATTTTTCTTTGCAACTTTATTTACACCAATTTCAGTTCTTTTATATACTTGTTCAGGGTCTTTTAAGTTTTTACATTCAAGAACTATCGCACCCTTTTCATGAAGTAAGCGTCCAAATGCTTTCATTAAATATGTTTTACCATTACCTGGAGCACCAATTGTAGTATATGCATAACTCTTAGTTTTAGCAGGTGTTCTTCGTTCATCCAACCTTGTCATAATTTCCACCATATCAGGTAAAAGGTTTGGGTCTGACACAACTTCTCTTATAAATCTACCGTAAATTTGCTCTGTTGTATCCTCTCGCATTGTAGGAACATATAGAGGTTTTTTATCATCAGCGAGCCACTTTACCTTTATAACTTCACGTTCTTTTCCATCAAGGCCTTTTTCTACTTCTTTTTTAAAACCTACAGGAATTGGATACTTTTTTGTTCCTATTTTGTGTAGATATACATTACTCATTGCTCTCTCCTTTTTTTCTTATATTATCTTTATTTTATCATAAAATTTTGCTTTATACAATAAATTTATTAGTAAAAATGTCCTGTCCTTTCTACCTTTGACATTTGTTGTACACTATCTTTTATTAATTTTTGCTTAAGTTCGTTGGTTTGAGGTTCTTTTACTTTACTTACTTGCATTCTTTTTAATAAAATTTCAGAAATTTTTTCACCCAAAGGTTTATTGTCTGCAAATATCCCCTCAACGCTATCTATTTGTGTTGAACCTTCGGCTTTTTTCTTATTAAGGAAACTTCGCATATAATTATTATCATTTGTTCCTGTAAAGAAGAAATCAATAGTTAATTGAGGATTGCCATTTAGTAAAATTTCTAAACACTTATCACCATCTCTATATGTATAGTCTCCATTATAACCATCGGTTAATGCAAATATATGAGTAAACCCACATATATCTGATGGTTTTTTAGCCATATGGTCGGTTACATCTTTTAGTCCCATTTCTAAGGCTGGGAAAATTGAGTCATTACAACCACTAGAGCCTATTGAATCTAAATTCTCAGCAATTTGTTTGGTTGTCATTCCTGGAATTGCAATAGGAAGAGCATCTGAATGATAGCTGTCTCCCATAGCATATACAAATACATTTACTTCTTTTATTTTTCTTGAGGCTTCATAAAGTATGCATGCTGTATTTAATGCACTTTGGAAAGGAGCACCATACATAGAACCGGAATCATCTAGCAAAATTACGATATTACTTTCTTGAAGCTCTACTTTTTCAATTAACTCATCTTTGCTATATTTTCTTTTACTTTTGAAACGATTAAAATCGTCTATATTTAGGCTTGGATCTCCTGTTCTCATTTTTTTCATTAAATTTATATGAGCTCTAACATCTAGAGTACTTGCGCCCTGCTCTGGAGTTAACGTCTTTACTTTTTTTATTTGCTGTTTACCTTGTTTTAAGCTATCTAATTTCTTTTGAGTTATTAATTTTTCGATTAAAAGTCTAACTTTTGCTATATCCTCTGCAAATGGATCAATACGCTCCATATACTTGTCATAAGTACCTTTATACAATTCTCTTCCAACAGATGAACCTCCATATGATGGTTTACCAATGTTTGATGCTGTCATTTTGTTTTGTTCAGATTCAGCAAGATATTCTTCTAGACTCATAGTTCTACCTGTTGTTTTCTCTGATCTTTGTTTTTTATTATTTTCATTTTCTCTTTCAGGTAACTCTTCTTTAGAGAGTGTTTCTTCAGCTTCTTTTGCTAATTCATCAACATTAGAGGCTTTGTCGCCTACTTGCTTTTTTTGTTCACTTGTTAATTCACCTTCTCCAGGTTTTTTATTTTGTTCAATTTTAAACTGCTCACTTGAAGGGTATCCATTTTCATCAATATTATTAGGGTCTATGCTACTAGAATTTGGTGATGAAGAGCTCCCTCTTTCTTGAGATTGACCATTTTGTCCTTGACCTTGGCTTTGCCCTTGAGAATTTCCGTCGCTTCCTTGACTAGAACTTCCTTGACTTTGAGAATTTCCATCGTTTCCTTGAGTTTGGCTTTGACCTTGACCATCTCTTTGCTCGCTTTGACTTTGCTCCCCACTTTGTCCTTGCCCTTGGGAACTTTGATCTTGCCCCTCTCCTTGCTCGTTTTGGCTCTGTCCTTGGCCTTGGCCTTGACTTTGGTTTTGCTCGTTTTGACTTTGCTCCCCACTTTGTCCTTGCCCTTGACCTTGGCCTTGACTTTGGTTTTGCTCGTTTTGACTTCGCTCCCCACTTTGCCCTTGACCTTGTCCTTGGCCTTGACTTTGGTTTTGCTCGTTTTGACTTTGCTCCCCACTTTGCCCTTGACCTTGTCCTTGACTTTGGTTTTGCTCGTTTTGACTTTGCTCCCCACTTTGTCCTTGCCCTTGACCTTGGCCTTGACTTTGGTTTTGCTCGTTTTGACTTTGCTCCCTACTTTGTCCTTGCCCTTGGGTGCTTTGACTATTTTGTTGATTTTCTTTTGCTTCTTGTAGACTTTGTTCTACCTTATTTTCAGCTTTTTGATATATTTCTTCCATATGATGAGCTACAAACATATCAAAAAACTCATCTACGAGCTTGCAACGTTCTTTACTTAGCATAGACATACGTAGTGCATAAAGACCAGGGTTACTCTCTTTTAAGATAAAACTTGGCTGTTTTTCTTCAAATTTGAGACAAATTTCCTTTATTCTATCAAAAGCTTCTGCAGCCCCCATTTTCACACCTTTTTCATCACGCCCATCTAAAAGTTCTGGATATAGATGTAAAGAATGAAGCTCTTTTTCATTATTTAAAATATTGTTATTCATAAAAAAAGTATTTCGTGCAATATCTTTTACATGCTGAACTCTTTTTTCTGCTGATGCATCTAATTCTTCTCTTGCTTCTTTTAAGGTTTTAGATGTTAAGAACTTCTCACCTAAATTAATTACGGTTTCTAGCTCGTTTAAATGTGCTTTATCATAGTTTCCGCCAAAATTTACAGAAAATCTATTGGCAAACATATTTTCTAATTCATCTAAAAATCTAAAGCGATATTGATATTCTATTCTTTTTCTTTCTGCTTGTTTTGCGGCTTTTAACCAGCCTTCATCATCTTTTGCTTTACTTTTTTCATCTAATTCTTTTACTAAATCTTCTTGTTCTTTTTTGATTTGTAGCATTTTTGGGGTTTCTACAAATTGTGTTCCTTGAGAGTGAGCAATTTCGTGGTTTATTGCTGTTGCTGCGGCATCTGTTCCGCAAACCAATGTCCACAACATGTCATCAATGATAACATTTTCAGATCTATCATAACAGTAACTGATGTTTGGATACCCCATTTCTGACCACATAATTTTTGTTTCGGGATTATCCACACTTCTTTTTATTATATATGCATGTTTTTTTAATTCTTTTTGCATATATGAGGAGTTTTCTATTCTCTTCCACAGGGTTGATTGAGACATACGTCCAAAATAATGTTTTGGGTCCCAAGATTGTTGAATTTCAGGATGTGCTGCTAAATAACCAAGTGCAATACCCCAGTAAAGTTGCGATTTTTCATCTTTTAAACTTAACGGAGTTTTTATATCACCCGTTTTTAAGAAATGCTCAAAGTTTTCTTGATGGGAGGCAAAAACATCTAATTCATTAGATGTATCAAATTCTTTTTTTAATTCATCAAAAAATTTATTAATTTCTTCTATTTTTAAATTTTCTCTAAAATTTTGATTTAAAAATGCTTTTGAGAAAGATATACGTATTTTGTTAAGGTTACGTTCAGTAATTTCTTTTATATGATAAATCTTTGCTTCTTCATTTCTTTTTGATAAATCAATAATAGACATTTTTTTCTCCTCTTTTTTTATCTATGTTTATTATATTATCACATTTTTTGAGACTTTACAATATTTTTTTAATACCTGATATTGGTAAATATTTTTTTATCCTTGACTTCAATTTTAAAAGATTGTTATCTGAATTTAAATGATTTTTCTATTTGAGGATACTTATGAATGCTTTATATTTAGTAAAAAATTATTTATTTATGATTGTTTTATTTTTTACAACAACTTTACTTGGTGTTAAGTATCATTTAGATATTTTGCTAGCAAATTTGTGTGTTTTAATTTTATTTGTAGTGTCTTTAAACATATTCAAGCAAAACCTAATTGAGCGAATATTCCAGCTATTTATTGGAATAGTTGTTTTGGGAATTAGTTTTTTTGTTAATACAAAAATTTATACTATTCCTTTATTTCTTGCTTTCATGGGGGGAATTTATTGGTTTAATTCCAATAAAGATGATGCGTTTTTTGAAAAATTTATCATTTTCATCGCAATTTTCTTTAATTTATCATTTATTTCAAATTCCAAAATAATGGAAGTTCAATACGATTTTCCATCTTGCTATAATTACATTGAATACATTTTAGAAAATAACTTCTTGTTTTGGCAAGAAAATCCTCTTTTATCTAGACCAAGTTATTCTACATACCACCCTATTTTACACTTCTTTTTGGCAGCTATTGGCATCAAACTCGGGACTTTTTTAACAAATTCAGTTGAAGCGGCTAATGAAGGGTTGCAAATTTTTACTCTTTCATATATGTTATGGTATTATATTGCTTCATCTAAGATATTAAAATTACTTAACATTAATGGGATATTGTATAGAGTATCTCTTTTGTTTATCTCATTTTTCCCAATATATAATGCAATTTCGGGATTTATTAATAATGATGCCCTATTGCTACCATTACAAGCTATGGTTATATATTACTCGCTACTATATTTAAAAACAAACAAAAAAGAAAATTTATTTTATATATTTGTTTTTATTACACTTTCTTGTTTAGTTAAACTTTCTGGGGTGCTTATGCTTGGTGGGGTTTCATATATTTTCTTAATTGAATTATATAACAATAGAAACAAAGAAACTTTTTTTAAGATTTTTAAGTTTTCAGTGTTCATTTTGCTTGGTATTTCCATTTGGCCTATATATCAATATTTTGTTTTGGATTATTCATTTTATGCTGTTCCACCGCAAACACATTTGAGTTTAGAGGAATATTCTTTATGGGAGAGGTATTCTCCGTTTAGAGCATTTTTTTACGAAAGAATGTTTTACAATGATTTTGGGTCTAACCTTTGGGAAACAATGACCAAAACTGCACTATTTGGACAATGGGATTTTTCTTACAAAGGCGCAAAAATTATGTGGCTTATAAAACTAATGATTGTTTTATATAAAATAGTTATTGCTACATCTATTGCTAGCTTTGGCTATATTGCAATTAAAGAATATAAAAACAAATATACTTGGCTTTTATTGTGTTTAATCCTTAGCGTTTTGTGTGGTCATATTTTGTTTAGTATAAAGCATCCATATATGTGTAATCAAGACTTTAGATATGTTGGTATTTTAGTTTTGCTTATAAGTTGCATTATCGGAAGATTCTTAACAAATATGCCTAAAGTTGTTCAACAAATCTTAGTTACAATCATAATATTGTTTGCAATTGTTTCGCAAACTGTTTGGTGGTATATTTCTTTATAGTGGATAAATTCTTCTCTTTATTGAATATTTAGAGACATATAAGTATTTTATGAAAGTGGTCTTATTTATAAAAAATGGATTAAAAATATGTGGCAACCTGTATTAATGATAAATGGTTTTATTATATTTGTTATTGGGATTATGATGTTTATCCCTAGTTTTGCCTTATATTATTACACAGGAACTCCTGATTATATTTTTATACAAAGTGGTATCGCCTCGATGTTTTTTGGGGGATTACTATTCTTAACAAATTACGGAAAAATTGAAAAAATTTCTATCATTCAAGGTTATTTAATTACTGTTTTTTGTTGGTTTATATTACCTTTTGTTTGTTCTCTTCCTTTGTATAATAATGGTTCAATACATACATTTACAAATGCTTTATTTGAAGCAACATCTGGAATTACAGCAACTGGTGCAACCATTTTAAATAACACAGAGGGAGAACTTAAGTCTGTTTTATTGTGGCGTGCTATATTAAACGGACTTGGCGGAATTGGTATTGTTATCTTTGCTGTTGCATTGATGCCATTTTTGGGTATAGGTGGAATGCATTTGTTTAATAAAGAAAATTCTGATACAGAAGATAAGTTTTTACCTAAAGTTCGTTATATTGCAAAAGATATTATCATCACATATGTATTACTTAATATAGTTTGCGCCCTACTCCTTAACATGGCTGGTATGAATAAGTTTGATGCGATTACTCATGCCATGTCAACGATTGGTACAGCTGGCTTTTCTACAAAAAACAATTCAATTAGTTTTTTTGACAATTACTTAATAGAATTAATTATTGGTGTTTTTATGATTATTGGAGCTCTTCCTATAACTTATTTAATTTTAGCATTTAAGAGAAGAACTATTTCATCTATAACATCTAATGCTCAAGTTAATACATTTTTGAAGCTTTTAGCTTTTTATATTATAGCCTTAACAGTTTTTTATGCTAATTATGCAAATATTGAATATACTAAAGCTTTCAGGTATGTTTCTTTTAATACTATTTCTGCAATTACAACGACAGGTCTTGCTTCATCAAACTTTGTGGCTTGGGGTAGCTGGAGTTTTATTGTTTTCCTTATATTTTATATGCATGGTGGTTGTACCGGTTCAACAACTGGCTCTATTAAGATATTTAGATGGCAAGTAATTAGCGCCTTTTTTAAGAAAAACGCTATAAAATCATTATCACCTAACCAAATTGCAGTTATGAAGATTGGCGATAAAATCATTAATGAGAACATTGTTTCTTCGGTGTTTGTTTTAGTTTTGGGATTTATTTTTTCTATAATTTTCCTTTCTCTTGTTATTTGTTTAACAGGTGTAGATTTTGCAACATCAATTGGTGCAGTGGTTGCTTGTATAACAAACTCAGGAATTGGATTAACAGAAGCTATTGGTCCAAATGGTAGTTTTGCTGAATTTAGTAATTTTGTAAAATATATATTATCTTTTGCGATGATTTTAGGGCGACTTGAAGTAGTTTCTGTTATTGTATTGCTTACCAAAATAAAATTACCTTAAATGTTTAATAAAAATAATGTTTAAAACTTATTTCTAATACAAAAAAGTCTTGCTATATATAAAAATATATTTTATAGTGTGCGAGGTATTTGTTTATTAATATGTTTTAGAAATGGCAACGATGGCATTAAATGATTGATAGCATAGAGTTTTCCATCTTGAACCATACTAAAAAAATCAACATAAAAAACACAGATACCAGACATAATGGCTTAAAAGATTAATCAATCAAAAATAACAAATATCTTTTTTAAGCTTTTTAATAGGATTTAATTAGAGTATATATCGCTTTAACCAAATGGAGCGATAATTATTAGATAGGAAATACATAGTTATGAAAAGAATGTTAATTGATGACACACAACCAGAAGAAACACGTGTGGTTATAGTAGATGGAAACAAATTAGAAGATGTTGAGTTTGAAACTAGCTCAAAAAAACAAATAAAAGGTAATATTTTCACAGCAAAAGTTGTAAGAATTGAACCATCATTACAAGCTTGTTTTATTGACTATGGTGGGAATCGCCATGGTTTTCTTGCTTTTGGTGAAATTCATCCTGACTATTATAATGTTTCAGAAGAAGTTAAACAAGAAGTTGAAAAAGAAGTTGATGAGATTATTGAACGTAAGCGTCAATATCAATTAGAACGTCAAGCAGAACGTGAACGTCGTCGTTTAGAACGTGAGCAAAAACGTGCTGAATACGAAGCTCGTATGGCTTTAGAAAAAGAAATGAGTGAAAACTCTTGTTTTAATGAAGATGAAACAACAAGTTGTAATTGTGGTGATGATTGCAAATGTAGAGAAGCTGACGGCGAATGCCATTGTAAAGATGGCGCTGAATGCACTTGTGGTGATGATTGCAAATGTATTGAGGCTGACGGCGAATGCCATTGTAAAGATGGCGCTGAATGCACTTGTGGTGAAGATTGCAAATGCAGAGAAGCTGACGGCGAATGTCATTGCAAAGATGGCGCTGAATGCACTTGTGGTGATAATTGCAAATGTATTGAGGCTGACGGCGAATGCCATTGTGAAGAAAATGGTGAATGCACTTGTGGTGATGATAGCAACTTAAATGAAGATGTTAAGTCTTGTGAAACATTAGTTGAAGAAACACAAGTTGAAGAAAATCTTGTTGAAGAAGATGGCGATGAGCCTAAAGAAGCAGATGAAAAAGAAACCAAAAGGCCTCGTCGTCGTGGCACACGTTTTCTTGGTAGACGCAATGGTTCAAAAGGTAAATACAAAGTTTCGCTTGAAGCTAGTGGCTTAGGTGATGATGAGTACATTGCAGAAGATATCAATGATGATGAAGATGATTTAGAAGATGATGAAAAATCTCAAAAAATGTATGACAATGATAATGACTGTGATGACGAAGAATGCGAAGCAGAAGATACAGAACATTATCTAGAAATACAAAGAAAGCTAATCTATGCTAGAAAGCTTTATCATCGTTCTACTATTCAAGATGTTATTAAAGAAGGACAAACTGTTCTTGTTCAAGTTGTTAAAGAAGAAAGAGGCAATAAAGGCGCTGCCTGCACTACTTATTTATCTTTAGCTGGTCGCTATTGTGTTTTAATGCCAAACAGAATTAAATCTGGTGGTGTTTCAAGAAAAATCACAAATGCTAGCGATCGCAAACGCTTAAAAGATTTGATGAAAGAATTACCATTAAATGATGATATGTCTATGATTATCAGAACTGCTGGTGAAGATAAAAAACGTGAAGATATTATAAGAGATTATAATTATCTTATCCGCACATGGAATCATATTCGTCATAGTGCCCTTTGCTCTCATGTTCCTAGTATTATTTATGAAGAAGGTGATTTAATTAAACGCGCTCTTCGTGATATGTGTACTAAAGAGATTGGCGAAGTTATTATTGATGGTGATAAAGCATATAAGGCTGCAAAAGATTTTGCTAAAATACTTTCTCCAAATTTAAGCAAAAAAATCAAATGCCGTAAAGCTAACGAAATCCCTGTATTTCAACACTATCAAATTGAAAGAGAGCTTGATAAACTTCATAATCCTATTGTACAGCTCGCTAGTGGTGGATATTTAGTTATTAACCCAACAGAAGCTTTAGTTGCAATTGACGTTAACTCTGGTCGCGCTACACATGAAATGGATATTGAAGAAACAGCATTAAAAACAAACTTAGAGGCGGCTGATGAAATTGCAAGACAACTTAAACTTCGCAATCTTGCTGGTCTTATTGTTGTTGACTTTATTGATATGGATGAAGTGGCTAACAACCATGCAGTTGAAAAACGCATGAAAGAAGCATTAAAATCTGACAGATCTCGTGTTCAAGTTGCAAAGATGAGTATTTTTGGATTATTAGAGATATCTCGTCAAAGAATGCACTCTTCTTTTGTTGAAAGCAATTATACAACTTGTCCTTATTGTAAAGGTCAAGGTGTTCAAAGAACAACAGAATCTGGTGCTAACCTTATTTTAAGAGCATTAGAAGAAGAAGGAATTAAAAAAGCTTATAATCATTTAGAAGCCAAACTTCCTCAAGATACTGCAATCTATATCTTGAATCAAAAAAGAAAGATATTAGCTGATTTAGAAGAAAAATATAATCTTGAAATTGTTATTTCTGCAGATAGTTCTATTCGCAATATCTCTGATTATAAATTAGAAAGAACTAAAGTTGTTAAAGAAACTAAGGTTCAAGTTGCAGCAACATCAGCTTATGAACACGCTTCTCAAAGAGCAGATGAAACAGATGTTGAAGAGGAAGAATATGATGATGAGGTTGAAGAAACATCAACAAATGAGAATAAACATCATCGTCGTAGATTTGATAATAGACGTAAATCTCGCTCTAAAGGTCGTCGTAGAGACAACTTTAAGAAAGATAGAAGCAACAATTTTGAAGTAGCTGAAAGTTCTTCAAATAACGTTGTTGAGATTGAAGCTAAAAAAGATAATGAACCAAAAGAAGAAAAGAAAACTTGGTGGAAAAAACTTATTGGTTAAAACTCATTGATTAAAAAAAACTAATCCTCCTTTGAAATATAAGGGGGATTTTTGTTTTTTGATTTTAACTATGGCTTTTTTCTGGTTCTGTTAACAAACTTTTGTTTTTTGAGGTTTCTTTATCATCCCAAGATAGTGTTGTAATAGATGGTGGATAAGGTCTTATGGTAGAAGAAGTTTTAGGATAAGCTTTATCTATTAGTTCTACTAATTGACGGCGTTGTTTATAGGTTGGATGAGGATCATCTTCTCTATGTCTTATTAACTCTTGTTCTTCAGATAATTTTAATTTTTCAATAGATGGAGATAAATTATAGCCTGCTCCTTTGCACAAAGCACACCCAAAGGCGTCACAAAAACTTTCTACTTCCCAAGAATTTGAGGAATAACCTACATAGTTTGGGTGTGTTTTATGACCTTGATTTGTTTGCTCTACTGCATGACCTAATTCATGACCTATGGTTTCGGCTAAGGTGTCTTCATTAAAAAATTCGGGATATTTTTTTTGATTATGAAATACTCCCGCACATAAACATATATATATTTCTTTGGTTAAAGGATTATAACCATCATATCCAGCATCGTCTGATAAAACTTTTTCTACACCTATTACAACTTTTTTATCTTTTAAGAAGTCTTTTAGGTATTGAGAGGTTTGATTATTGCCGTTTATCATGTTTTTTATTATTTTATTTGCTAGTTTTTGCGCTTGTTTTGTTTGTTCATCTGTAGGAGAAAAATGTCTATCATTTTCGTATATCTTTAATTTACCTATTTTTTGGAGTTTTGCTATGGTTATAGGTTGTTTGGGTCTATGAGTGTATGCTTTTTTTGATGACATTATACCGTAGGCTTTTAATAAGCGTTGTTTTACTATCGGCAAATCACTAAAACATTTATCCCACAATAGAGCTATCTCATTGTGTAAATTATTATTTAATTTATTAAAGCTTTTTTCTTCCATACACCAAATCTCCTTTTCATAATAATTAAATTTACCATAAAATACAGGTATTATCAAGTAAAAAAGGAGGCTTTATGCCTCCTCTTTAAGCTAGTTTTTGGCATGTGGTTTCAATTTTGTCTTGCAATGCTTCCATAAATTCTTTTTTGTTTTTATAATCTGATACTTGCATTGGAGGTAAAAACTCAAAAATAACCTTTCCTGGATATTTTATGTATGAAGCTTTAGGCCAATGTACACCTGTATTAAGCGCAACTGGAACTATTGGCAAATCAAGCCCTTCAGATAAGAATACAATACCAGGTTTACATCCCCTCTTCTTATGAGCTTCCTTTTTTTATTTAATGAATAATATTCGTAGTAAATATAGCAAGCTTGACATTCCTAAAATGTATAAAAATACTTTTGCAAACTTTCGTTTGGTTAGGATTTTTTGTTCTTTTTCTACTTCCTTTTTGAAGTTTTTGTATATTGCACTTGGGTTATTGTTTATCCCAATCACTTCTATTGTGCTTGCTATATTTTTTATCATCATCGGTGTTATATATTTATAATTTACTAAAGACAGTAGCGGAATTGAAACGCCAAAAACTTTTTTATACATCTGTTTTATTTGTTTTTGATTTAGGTAGTCAAACGCTATTGTCATATTAGTTATTTGCCGTAGTTTGTCATTGTTTATAAAGGTTGTTTGTGTATTAGACAAAATAAATATCGGATATTCGTATTTTCTTATCTGCTCTAACAGTTCGGCATTTATTTTTTGGTTTAAGGTAATATTAGATAGCATTTGTGTGAGAGAAGCGTTTGTATTACTTGTTCGCTCTGTTAAGCCATAAATATTATCCAAAATTAGAATAGATTTTAAGGCTCTTGCGGTGTTAAATATATCCTTTACCTGCTCGGTATCCATATAACCTCTAGTGTATAAATCTGTATCTATACATATCTTATAATTCTTTTCATATTTTTTAGCTAAATATTTTATATATGTTTTTTTGCCGGAACCACTTGGACCTAAGATGGCAATTTTTACGTTATCATCATTTTTTATTTTTTGTTCTATACTGTCTAGTTTAGTATGATTGGTATTGATTAAATTGATGTCAAAATCATCAATATTGTCATATTCTACGTAATTATCTCCAAGTTTTCGCTTTACCTCTTCTTCTAATGCCTCTAGTATCTTTTGGTCATCATTATTATAGTCTAGCAAAATACTTTGACGTTTTACTGTTGAAAAATCACCATTTGTTAAATTTTTTATCACACCTAATTCTTTGGGCGCTTCTTTTTTGAAGAAATGCTTATAAGCTATTTTGTTTTGCTCTGAGGTTAAGTAATCAAATTTAAACTTAAAGGTAAAACGCCTCAATATTGCAGAATCTATCTTTTCTATAAAGTTTGTAGTGCAAGCTACCGGATATTTTGCTCGGTCTAAACATGTTAAAAAGGCATTTATCATATCTACTTTCCAAGCTTCAAATTCGCTTGCATTTGCCCTTGATTTTAGTATTTCATCTACTTCGTCTAGGATTAAAAGAGCTTTTTTACTTTCTTGCTCTGCAAACATTTCTGCTACTTTTCGTGCCGGCTCACCTTGGAATTTTGAAAATAAATCTGTTGCTGTTTTTTCTAATGTTTGGCAACCTAATTGCTCTGCTAAATAGCGCAAATAATAGCTCTTACCGGTTCCCGGAGGACCATATATCAACATGGAAAAATTTGATTTTGTTGAACAAAGTTTTTGCGTTAGTGTAGTTAAATCTATGCTCGGGTTTATCAGCTCATTGCTAAATGCGTTTCCATTTGAAGTGTATTCTTGACCTTTATATTTAAATTTTACTTCATCTTCTAAGATTGAGTATAGCTCTTCATTATTGCTTAGGCACCCAAGTGCGGTTGCTTTTCTTACTGTGCGAGAAAAGTCTTCTAATACCAGTTTAGTTATTTTATCTAACTTGCTTGGTGGTTCTTGCTTAAAGAAGGTTTGGTAAGCTACGTCTTTTTGAGCCTTATCCATATAATCAAAACCAATCCTAAATGTAAATGATGAGGCTAAATTTATATCTATTTTATTTATATCATCTACAATAAAGAATATTGGACGTTGGTTGAAACGCAAGATATCTTGCAATAAATACGACATATAATCCGGTGTTGAATTTAGGGATTTATCTAAGTTTAAAAATAGTCTTTCGCTATATTTTATTATGTAGGCTTTTTTGCCTTGTTTCATTTCTAATAATTTGTTTTGAATTGTTTTTTCACTGTCGGCTATAGAATATTCTTCATAGCTTAAATTTAGTTTATCCAGTAATTTTTGAGCAAATTCTTCTTTTCCGCTACCGTGGGGACCATATAATAACATTGAAAATGCTTGAACTTTACTTTTTTCAAGTTGCTCTACTAATGATTTTAAGTTTATATCAGCATTCATCAATTCTATCCAACACTCAGGGGACTGTTGTTCTTTTATACTTTTTAATTGTTTAGCGGCAACCGTTGAGCCATATTCCAACGCCTTTTTATATAACTCTTCACAAAGTGATAAAGCTTCTTCTTTGGTATATCCTAAATCTTTATAAAATTCTTTAATATTATAACCTTCATAAAGATATGCTGATGATTGTTTAGAATTTAGCTCTATTGCTTTGGATAACAATTCTTGTATGTAGGGATTATATTTTTTATCTTTAAAGGCTTGTTTATATAATACAAAAGCATAATCAGCATAAAATACGGCATTATATGTGGCTTTACTTATGATTTCTTCTGATTTATTTATTAAAATTTGAGCATATTTATCATAGAAATAAAGCATTAACTTATGTAAACTAGATTTCATATAATACGAATTGTATAAAGTTCGTGGCTCTATCTCCAGAGCTTTTAGCAACATCTTATCGTCTAATTTTTCTTTTTGTTCTTCTTTATTGTAAGAGCTTACTATACGGCATATATGTTCTCTTAAATCTTCAGTTGTTTCTTGGTCTTCTATTGCTAAGGCTTCTATTATATTTATTATTATATCTCTTTTAGTTGTCGCATTTGCTTTTGTTTTATTTTGATAAAATTCCCATAGTTTATCATTTAGCTCTTTATTATTTACATAAGAAAATAATTCTTGCTTTAATTCTTCTATTGATGTTTCCATAATTTAGTCCTTAAAAATATATTATTTAGGCTATTTTTTGGCAGGTTGTTTCTATACGGTTTTGAAGCTCTTCCATAAATTCTTTTTTGTTTTTATAATCTGATACTTGCATTGGAGGTAAAAATTCAAAAACAACCTTTCCTGGATATTTTATGTATGAAGCTTTAGGCCAATGTACACCTGTATTAAGCGCAACTGGAACTATTGGCAAATCAAGCCCTTCTGATAAGAATACAATACCAGGTTTATATCCTTTTACCTCTAGGTGCTTACAACGAGTACCTTCTGGGAATATAACTATAGAACGACCATCTTGCACACGTTTTTTAGCTTCATTAAGCATTCCTTTCATTGCTTTGCCACCGGACTTTCTATCTATTGGTATCATTCCATAAACAGCTTGAGCCCAACCAAAAATTGGAATATATGTTAGTTCTTTTTTCATAACAAATGCAGAATTTTTAACAATTCCGGTATATATATATGTTTCCATTGCTGATTCATGTTTGGAAGCATATATTTGTTTTGGTTTAATATATTCTTTTCCCCTAACCTCAACTTCAATTCCATAAAGTTTGAGTGCTATTTTAAATATTACAGGGTGCATATAATTATCCCAAAAATAAATAGCTTTTTTGCAGGAAAATATACCTATTAAAACAATGCTTGACAAACCAATCATCAATGCTGGGTAAAAAAATAAGTTTCCAATTGTTGAACGTAAAAATAACTTTAATTTATTCATCTTAGTATTCCTAACACTTTATATTGAGAAAACACAATTAAAAATTTGGTATATTCATTTGCCAAAAATTTAAAACTTCTAAAATTCTTCCACCATTTACGAGAAACAAACTTTGATGGAGTTGGGATGTATTGTATATCTTTATCTTTTAGTTCGTGCTCTATTTCTAAGCGTGATCTTGGGATATGGTAAAACGAGGTTACAACATATATTTTTTCTATTTTGTGTTTGATTGCCCATTGTTTTATTTCTTTTGCATTGCCTACTGTATCTGTTGCTAGATAGCCCAAATCTATCGGTAAATCGCTTTCTAACTTTACATCTTCACGAGAAATTATGTCTTGTAGGGTTGTTTGTTTTTTTACACCAGAAATTAATAAGCGAGTTCCTTTTTGGTTATTTAATAAATCTATCGCTTTTGCTATTCTATTACGGCCACCTGTTAAAACCGTTATTCCTGTATTTGGGTTGTTGTCTAGAATTTTAGGGGTAGAATACGAAAATATTGAATTTGTAAAAAGAATAAAGCCGATAAACCAGGCTATGATAAAAATTAATACAAATATTGCTATTTTGAGGTATATTTTAGACATTATTCTCTCTTTAGTAAAACACTAAATTACTTTTCATAGTTTAATTAATTTTATAAAGCTAGATACTTTTTTTTTGTATTTCTCCACAGAATTGCTATAAATATTTATTGACTTAATTTGATGAAAAATTATAATTTTTTTGAAAGAAATATTTTTATGTTTAATTTAAAACAAATAATTATGGAAGATTTAATTGGTAAAATTGATAATCCTGAACAATTCCTTGACATACCCAAGGAGATTTGTGTTCTAGATAATAGTGTTGAAGCGCTTGAGTTTTTTATAGATATGGGATACCCAACAACAATTGCGGTTTTTCCGGTTGAAATAGAACTAAGTACAATTGATAGACCATCTTATCTTTTTTGGATTGTTGCAGACACTAAAACAAAAACGTTTAGGTCTCTTATTCCAGTATTTAAGATGGAAAACATTGACAGCCTTAACCATATTAATTTAAGCTCTATCAAGCTTATTGATTGTGACAAATACTTTGTTTGGAATGGCTCTTTTTATTGTATTTTGCTGACTTCAAAAGGAAATTTTGTTGTAAAACAAGTAAATGGTGTTTTTTGCGAAGAAGATGTTAAAACTCTTATATCAATAAAAATTTCGCATTTACGTTTTCCAAGTGTTTATCCGGTTGAGTTATTTTCTAAGTCTAAGCATTGCTTTATCACTGCTGTTTGGGCTATTGAAGATCCGGAAGAAAATGCAATAAACTGGTACCCTATTTGTTGGGATGACTTTGAAAAACTTAAAGATTTTGAAAATGGAGATATTTCAATGTTTCCTCTAAATGTTGGAGATATAACTAGAGCTTCCAACATTACGTTTGAAGTTTTGTATAATAAAGGAACGGGAATTTATCTTAAAAAGAGTGACAAACCGCTTTTGTGGCGTCATACGGCCCAAGATTTGCGCAAAAAAGAAGGTACTTCTAACTTAATTAAGTTAAATACTTCTTTTGCGCCTAAAAACAATCAAGAAAAGCCAGACAATCGTCCCAAAGGAATCGTTATTCCTTTTAATCCAAAGAGGCATAATTAACCTATTTAAGGCTCAAATCTTATTGATTTGGGCTTTTTTTATTTTGATGTTGAGCCCAAGCCACCATTTCTTATGCCTAAGGCATTGTCATCATATGTTATGCCAAATGGTAGAAAAATTCCTTGGCAAATTGATTGAGCTGATTTTATCTCTAATTCTTTATTTTCTCTGGAGTCGTTTGTGATTTTTACAAACATATGACCTTCATTATCTGAATAATAGTAATCACTATCGATTATACCGACAGTATTGTCTAATTGAAGGCGATATTTGAACCCTAACCCTGATTTTGGGAAAACTCCTAAGAACCATCCCTCATCTATCTTTACTCTAACTCCTGTTGGGAGCAAAATTGTTTTACCTTGGCTTAAATTAAACGCTATTGGAGAGAAAAAGTCATATCCAGCAGAGCCTCTTGTTACTCGTATTGGAAGCTTTATGTTATCATATATTTCTTTTATTTTTTCATCTGTATCATTAAAAAAAATCTTTTTCCATGATTTAGTAAACTCATTAAAACTTACTTTTTGAAATTCTGCTATACGTTCCATTTTTATCTCCTTTTTGTTCAAATTATTTATTTTTTATTTATTTTACAAGTAAAAGATAGAAGTTTTAAGCACAAAACAATAGAACAAAACTAAAACATTTGTTGACATTTTAGTTTAGATTTTATATTTAGATATTAGATTTTAAATGATTTTGTTTTTATAGGATATAAATGGCTAAGCAGTATATAGCTCTTGTTGATTGTGATTGCTTTTTTGTTTCTGCAGAAAGAGCGTTTAACCCCTCATTAGAAGGGAAAGCTGTTGCTGTTTTATCTAATAATGATGGGTGCGTAGTTTCTCGCTCTAAAGAGGCTAAGGCTTTGGGGCTTAAAATGGGAGAACCTTATTTTATGGCAAAACATAGCCACCCTGATATATTATATGTTAGAGCAAATCATGAACTTTATCAAAAAATATCAAATAAAGTTATGAATAGACTTAAGAGTTTTACTGATGAGGTTGAGGTTTGTTCTGTTGATGAGGCTTTTGTTTTATTAACGGGGCTTAAAAGATTATACAAAAAAAATTATATTGAAATTGCTAAAATGATAAGAGAGTCTCTTTATAGAGAACTCAAAATTCCTGTATCTATTGGAATTTCCTCAACAAAAACGTTAGCAAAACTTGCAAGTGACAAAGCAAAATCATGTGGTGGAATTTATGTAATTGGAAATGCTAAAAAGAATAAAGTTTTAAGCCAAACTTTGATTACTGATGTTTCAGGAGTTGGAAGAAAAATTGCAGAACAAATGAGAGCTGAATGTATATTTACTGCCTTAGATTTTGTTTCTCGTCCTGATTATTGGATAAAAGCAAATTTTCATAAACATGGGATGGATTTGAAAAATGAGCTCAATGGTATATCTTTATTTAAAGTAGAAAAAGAGCATAAATCCCCTATTTCCATACAACAAACATCTGCATTAAAAGAATTTTCTAGTGATATTGAGATTTTAAGAAAAGATTTGATTGAGCACATTAGAAAAGCCTCTCAAAAAGCACGTAGTGAAAATGTAAAAGCGGGAGTTATTGAGGTTATGCTTAGAGATAAAAACTTTAGAGTTATAACTCAAAAAACAAAGCTTAATATAGCAACTAATCAAGAAATGGAAATCATTCCTATTGCATTAAAAGAATTGGATAAAATATATAGTCCGATGGTTGTTTGGAGAAGTGTTGGAATTACTTTATCTAACTTGATTTATGGTGATATATTGCAAAATGATTTATTTAATAGTTCCCCAAAAAGTAATGAAAAACTAGGAAAAGTCTTAGATGAATTAGAAAATAAATTTGGAAAAGACATTATAAAAATTGGAAAATCAGATAAAAAAAAGGTTCCCAGTGCATAAAGCACTCGGAACCTAATTATGGGTTATTCCCCAAGCATCTCACCCATGTTTACCATGGTGGAACCGCCATACACTTTTGGGAAGTGTTTTGCAAGTTCCTGCTTCAAGAGCTCAGGATGATCCTTTAGGATCTTACCAAGAGCAGCCTTGACCTCGTTTTCAGAGGCACCTTCAAGACGCATCTTTTCGGCCATTCCTTCGGCTTCGATAATCATAGCCTTTTTCCTTGCTTCGGCTTGGATTTCCATCTGCTTTGCAAGTTCTTTGGCTTGGATTGTCTGAGCCTTGGTGACTGCAACTTTCGCAAGCTGCTGCTCGTAGGAATCCTCAAATTTAACTCGGTTAATTTTGAGGTCCACGAACTCAAAGAAATTAATACCTGAAACAGGTACCAAATATTCTTCGAGTGTCTTGACGATAATCTCCTCGGTCTCACCATTTTCCTCGATTCTAATAACCTTCGGAATAAGGTTATCGACCTCGATTGTCTTGGTCTTGCTTGGATCTGCTGGATCAGGCACCTCTACCTCTTTGGTTGGATTGTCAGGATCTACCTCCATCACAGGCACCATGCGGTACCTTGTAGCATTTCTAATTCCCATTCCTGTTGTCATATCGACACATTTCTTGTCGATTTCCTCCTGAATGAGTTTTGATGCCATTTGCTCAATCTCATTTTTCATGAGCTGGAACTCATGATAAGTGAGCTGAGATACAAAGGTATCAAAAACCGCGTCAATCCACTTTGAGACATGGGTTTCCCAGTAGCTCCCACGCATCACCTTGAACACGTTAGATACATATCTCTCCTTCAGCTTATAGCTGATGGTGTACTCTAACGTCACATCATTACGAGTCTTCACCTTCTTGGTGTCGGTGATAGACTTGGTAATGACAGTTGTGTCCATCAGGTATGTGTCGGACACAAAAGGGATTAACCAGTTGAGGCCTGGGCTAAACGACCTTTCCCAAAGCTTAGAGAAAATGGTCATGTACCCGATGTAACCCGTTGGGACTACCCAAAGGCAGTCAACAGCAATTGCTGCAGCAAACATGACAAGTCCCAAGGCTACAAGCCAACCTGAGAAAAAGCATCCTAGGATGAAGATCATCACACTCAGTGGCAAACCAACGATGGTGCACCACTTCTGAATTTTGGGAAGATTTCTTTCAAATGTACCCATAGTATATTTTTTTTATGATAAAGGACTTATTATTACTCTTAAATTTATTTTACATTACTGCATACTATCCATATCTTTACGCAAAAGCTTCAGTGCAACTTCCAACACCTTCTAAGATAGACACAATAAAGTGAAATCATAAAAACACAATACCAACTAATTATAGCTAGTACAAATACTCTTAGATTTCTAAATTCTTAAATAACTATAAGTTATTTCCTTTATCGGTTAGTAAATAATTTACAACATAATACGCAAATAAATGCGCAACAAAAAAATATTTTGCCCTTTTAGGGTACCATTTTTTTGTCTTTTAGTCAACACTTTTTAAATAACGTTAAAAAATTATAAGATTTAGCTATTAAAATCTAGATTCCAATCACTATAACGAGCTGGATCATCGCCCCAGTTAGATCGAACTTTAACAAATAAAAACAAGTGGATACGATCTTCTAATAAATCCTCAAGCTCATGCCTTGCTGACTGGCCTATTTTCTTTATCATTGAGCCATTATGCCCTAAAACAATTTGTTTTTGCCCATCTCGTTCTACATAAATTGTCATTTCTGCACGAACAGAATTATCTTCTCTTCTTTCCCATAGCTCAGGCTCTACGGTTATTGCATATGGAAGTTCTTGACGTAGATATAAAAACAATTTTTCACGAACAATTTCTGCTGCTAAAAGTTTTAATGGCAAATCAGACATTTGCTCTTCTGGATAATACCAAGGACTTTCTGGTAAATTATTAGCAAGATAGGTGTAGAACTCATCTGTTCCTTTATTATTTAAGGCAGATATCATAAAAGTTTCTTTAAAGTTATAAGCCTCATTTAGTGTTTTGCATAAATTTAACAATATGTCTTCTTTAACTAGGTCGGTTTTGTTTAAGACTAGCAAAGTTTCAGTATTGTTTTGTTTTAGTTTTTCAATAATTGCTTTTGTTTCATCATCAAAACCACGTTTTGCATCAACTACAAGGGTTACGATATCTGCATCACCTACCCCATTCCACGCAGAAGCAACCATAGCCCTATCTAGACGACGTTTAGGAGAAAATATTCCTGGGGTATCAAGAAAAATAATTTGCGTATCATTTTGTATACCAATACCTTTGATTGTTGCTCTTGTTGTTTGAGCTTTGGGTGATACAATGCTTACTTTTGAGCCAACAAAATTGTTGGTAATAGTTGATTTACCAGCATTGGGTGCTCCAAGTAATGCAACAAATCCACATCTTGTTTTTACATTTTCAGCCATCTTTAATCCTTAATACCTAATATATCTAGCATTTTATGGGCAGCATTTTGCTCAGCTTGTTTTTTATTTTTACCTTTACCTTGAGCAGTTTTGTTGGATCCTATGTTTACTTCTATTAAAAATATTGGTTCATGCTCAGAGCCCTTTTTCTCAAGAAGAGTGTATATTGGCGCATTATATCCTTTTTGATGAGATACTTCTTGAAGTGTTGTTTTGTAATCTTTATGAGGGCGAGATTTTGTATCTATCATTTCTCTAAAGTTGTTTTTGATAAATTCTTGCGCTACTTTTAGGTCTTTACTATCTAAATAAATTGCAGCAATTATAGCCTCACCTATGTCACAAAGAACATTTTCGCTTGTCCTTATCTCGGACATTTGAACACCAATATATGATGTTATATCAAGCTTGTTAACTACTTCAGAAACAGTTTCTTTGCTAACAAGAATTGCAAATCTTTGAGCTAAGCTTCCTTCAGGTTCGTCTGGAAACATTTCATAGAGCATATCAGCGATTGTTAAACCTAAAATTCTATCACCTAAAAACTCCAAACGTTCATAATTTCTATGTATATTTGAAGTCAAGCTAGAATGTGTCAAAGCTTGTTGTAATAATGCTTTATTCTTAAATGTGTAGCCAATATTTTTTTCTATTATTTCCATTGTTTTTCTTCATTAAAGTTAAACATTTGACGTAATGTAAATGTTTTTTTAATAAAAATCAAGAAAAACTGTATTTTAAATTTGGGGAGAGAAATGGAGCAGACAACGGGAAATTAAATGTTAAGTTTTTTAAATTACTGAAAAATACATAAAAATTTTCTCGATTCTTGAAGGATTTTTTTTGACTTCGTCTACACGTCACAGCTATCTTATCAGCAGATGTTTAATGATGCTGTAAAAGTTGGAGTCTGTCCTCCAAACTCTACTGTTAAACTTAATGATGCAATAGAAGTATTAAGAGGATAATTAATCCTCTTTATTTTTATACTTCTGTCTTAGTTCTTTTAGCTTATCCCAATCAAATGCAGTAGAGAGTATCAGAGTTTAGGATTTTTTCGTTTTTTAATGAATGCACTGACAAATGATATAAAATTTTAATCTCCTAAAAACAAGGTATCCACTAACACATCTACTATTTTTCTATTGGTCGTCATCTACCCATTTAAGATGACAAAACCATTTATCTTCATCTTTTTTCCATGTTCCTTCATGTTTTGCACATTCTTCTTTGCTTATAACATTTTCATAACAAATTCCTGTATCACCACAAAGCTCTTCATAAAATTCTTTTTCTGTTATAGGATGTAATTCACTATCGCAGATAAATGAAACTATAATCCCTATAAGTCCTGTCCAGAAAAAAATATATTTATGTTTACTATCTTTTTTAACCAATAGCAATATAATTCCTATGCAATAAGCTATCAAAAATATAGATAATGCTAAAAATAATATTATATCATCTTCATAAGCAACATTTACTAACAAGCCAACTCCTAAAAGTAGAAATAAGCTTAAAATGCAACCAAGTAAAAATTTGCCAAATATTTTAATTAACTTTTTCAATTTTATTCTCTCTTAAATATTAAAAACATACATAATAATTATCATAAAAATATAAAAAATAAAGAATTATTTAATTTTGCGTTTTAAAAGACAATTGCAATCTCCATTTTGGCGATATGTTAAACCATAACCCGCACCATAAAAATTGTTCTTCATGTCTTTTGCACTATCTTTTAATACACCTAAACTCCCTCCATATTTTTTTCGTTCTTCAGGTTTTAATAATTTTTTATATATGTCTTTTGCTTCTCTGTATGTTCCACCTGCTAATGTTACAATAGAAGATCCTAAACCACCTTGTGAACCAACACAACTTATATACTGATGTTTATTTTCATCTGATATATTCATAGGTGATATTCTATCAGCTTCTTTTAATGCTCTATATACCGACGGATTTGTTTTCTTTAGAGTATTTCTTACAAAACCCTCATCTTTTTTAGTTTTATTATATCTATTATTAGTCATAATTTTATCCTTTCATATAAAAATTAACATAATGATAGCGCTATCAATTATCATATAGGAATTATAATATGTATTCGTTGGCACAACTCAACGGTATTTCAACTATAACTCACAAATGTTATCCAATGCGGTGGAGAATATCAGGGTGTAAAAAGCAAACGTCATAAAAAAGTAAGGTCGGTTAATTATTAAACAAAATCCAATCGGGAAAATTTATAGACTCTATTTCAAAAAAATAAAAATACAAACAGGTAAAAGTCTTATTTTTCTTATAAATCCGTTCGGGGAAAATTGTAGAAAATCTTATCAAAGTGAATAAAGCAAAGTGTCTCCTACGTCTTGAGTGACGTGTAGGTGCGACGTGTAGGTTAAAATGGGCTTAAAAAAAGGCATAAAAAAAGCCCCTGTTTCAGGAACTGGGGAGAGAAATGGAGCAGGCAACGGGAATCGAACCCGCATTAAAAGCTTGGGAAGCTCTCATTCTACCATTGAATTATGCCTGCACCATTCAAGGAGTTTCATTATGAAGACAGTGCTTTTTAAAATAAAAGATTTTGCGATGCAATATTTTTTTTGTGTTTTGTGGATAAAAAAGCATATTAAAAGTATAATAAAAGCATAATAAATGGATAAGAAAGCATAATAAATGAATAAAAAAGTATAATAAAAGTATAATAAATGAATAAAAAAAGTATAATAAATATATAAAAAAGTATAATAAAAGTATAATAAATATATAAAAAAGTATAATAAATGAATAAAAAAGTATAACAAATGAATAAGAAAGTATAATAAATGTATAAGAAAGTATAATAAATGTGTAAGAAAGTATAATAAATGTGTAAATAAGTGTTGACTTTTAATTGTTTGTATATTATAGAATGCAACAAGTTTGGTCAAATATTGTTTTGACTTAACGCTGTCCAAGACCGTAGGTGGTCTTTAAGTGTTTGATTTTTATATCAAATGACCTTAATTTCCTACGCAGACGGAGTTAACAAAGATTTTTTAATCAATTTTTCTCCCCTCCGGACAGATTTGGTGCTACATTTTGTAGAGTTTATTATGTATGTCTATATATAATGCTTTATTAATATGTAGTTGTTGTAAACGATTTTATGGCTTTTCTAGTTATAAAATCAAAATTTGGAGACAAGTAAGTGAATCGCGAAGAAAAAGCTGAACTCTTAAGCGAAATGAACGAACTTATTTCTGGTTCTGAAGCAGTTGTTTTATCTCACTACAGAGGTTTAACTGTTCAAGAAATGGGTGAACTTAGAAAGAAGGCTCGTGAACTTGGCTGTGAGTTAAGAGTTACTAAAAACCGCATTACTCGTCTTGCTCTTAAAGGTACTAAATTTGAAGGGTTATATGACCTCTTCAAAGGTCCAACAGTTATGGCTTATTCTGAAGACCCAATTTCTGCATGTAAATTATGTGTAGAATTTGCAAAAGCTAACGAAAAGTTTGTAGTTGTTGGTGGTGGTTTGAGCTCTGGTGTATTATCTATGGCTGAAATCGAAAGATTAGCAACAATTCCTTCTATGGACGAATTGCGTGCAAAAATTATCGGTTTGCTTCAAGCACCTGGTTCTCAACTTGCAAGAGTTACCAAAGCATACAGCGAAAAAGAAGCTGCTTAATTTATTTCAAGTTTTACTTGGAAAGTTTGAAAATAGCTTTTCGCTTTGCTTTTTAAGAGCAAATTAGTTGTTTTGATTTAAATTTTTGGTTTATCTATCAAATTTTTATATCAAGCGGTAAAAAAAATTGAAAAAGTTTAAATTTTATTTGGAGAAAAAAAATGGCCGATTTAGCCAAATTAGTTGAAGAATTATCAGCTCTTACAGTTATGGAAGCTGCTGATTTATCTAAAATGTTAGAAGAAAAATGGGGCGTTTCTGCAGCTGCTGCTGTTGCTGCTGCTCCTGCTGCTGGTGGTGCTGCTCAAGCTGAAGAAAAGACAGAATTTGATGTAATTCTTGCTGAAGCTGGCGCTAACAAAATTAACGTTATTAAAGAAATCCGTGGTATCACAGGTTTAGGCTTGAAAGAAGCTAAAGACTTAGTTGATGGCGCTCCTAAAACTGTTAAAGAAGGTGCTCCAAAGGCTGAAGCTGAAGAAATCAAAGCTAAACTTGAAGCTGCTGGTGCTAAAGTTGAATTAAAGTAATTTTGCTTTAATACATTATTTGAGGAGGGTTTCCCTCCTCTTTTTTTATTTTAAGCAAATAAAACCCCTTGACTTACAAATGTAAATCAAGGGTTTTTATTAGTAATCATCATCATCTAGATGAGCATCTACATCTTGCCTACAATATTTATTAAAATACATGATTGCTTTTACAATCAAACATATCAAAAATATTGAAGCTGCGCCAGAAAAAATGTTGGAGGCAATTTCATTGTTATAAACCAACATCAAACGCGACATAATCCAGAACAATATTGACGCATAAAGAACCTTTACACCAATACCTCTTCGCTTTACCACAGGAAGCAAACACCCTACACCGATTGTTGCTACCCATAAACAAATCTTTTCAGATGACACCACATTCATAAAGAATGAGAGCAGAAACATTAGCATACCTAATATACTCATAAGATATGCCAGTTTTACCATTTTTTCTTTCATAAGCATATTATTTTAACATAATTACCATAATAATATTATTTGTGATGCGCATTTAACAACACTTAAAATAAAAAATCAAGTCAAAAATATATTTAAAATACCTTTTAGACAAAAAAAGCCATGCAACGCATGGCTTAATGACAACAGAAAAAATAATCTATTGCCCTCTTAAAACATCAATTGCTCTTTGAAGTTGCGCTTCTTCAACAGCATATAAAGGCATTCCATTTAGTACTAATGTTGGAACACTTTTCATGTTTATATTATCAGCTGTTTTTCTAACCTTATCTAGCAATTCATCTGTTTGTTTAGACTTCATATCTTCTTTATACTTATCCATATTTAATCCTAAGTCTTTAGCAATTTTTTCTATACTAACTTCATTAGGTCTTACTTCTTGCATAATTTTTAGATACATTTCTAAAAATTTACCTTGCTTAGAAGCTGCAATTGCTGCTCTTGCTGCGATTTCTGAATTTCTTGACAAGAATGAAACAGGCTTAAATACGATTTTTAAATCTGGATTATTTTTAATTAACTTTTCTAAACGTGGAGCCATTTGCTTGCAGTAACCACATGAGAAATCAAAGAATTCAGCTAAAACATATTTTCCATTTGGATTACCAGCATATAGTTCATCACTATTTATTTCTTTAATATACTTTTTATAGCTTTCTGCAGTTTTTAGCAATTGCTCTTGTTGTTTTTCTTGTTCATAAATTTGAAGAGCTCCAACAACTAGAAGAGGATTATCCTTTAACACTTCAGAGATTTTCTCTTCTAATGGAGTTAATTCTCTTTTCTCTTCATTTATTGCTTTCTGAACATCTTTTACCTTTTTATACTCAACCAAAGCATCATATGCAATTTTAGGATTTTTCTTTAATACATTTGCGATAGCACGAGCCACCTCTTCCTCTGGAACATCATTAAAATTCTCTGCACTTATTGCAATATTGCAACTTAAAATTGTTGAGAGAATTGCTGTTGTTAAAAATCTTAATTTTCTCATATCTACCTCTTACTCTTTACTATTACAAGTTTCTTTATTAAACTCACAGAAGTTTAATTCCTTATCATTTACATCTATGTAGCGTATACGCATATTAATACCTTCATCTATAAACAAAGGCTTAATTTTAGGGCACATACTTTCATATGCTTTGGGACAAGAATCATTTTTTATGCTGTCAGTTAAAATCATGAGTTCATCATTTGAAAATGTGGCCGTATCTACATTTGCTTTATATACATAAGATACAACTTTATCTTTGTATTCTATATCAACCCAATCAGTGATGTCATCTATTTTTTTAGGTAAACTTTTCTTTACAACAGATAACATTTCATTAATTTCTTTATCTTTTGGGGTTGTTGGTTCTACAACTACAGCATCTTCTTTAACATCTTCAAACTCTAATTTTTCTAAGGCTGGCAATGCATCTTCTTTTGTATTTTCAATGGCATTTTCTTTAGATGTTTCTTCTACTATCTCAACAGGCTCTTCATCATCTAGACTAAAATCTGCCATTTGTTGCATAATATTTATACTATCTTTTAAATTTAGATTAGGATCTTCTTTTACATCTTCTTTTTTAGTATCATCAGCTACTTCTTTAGGAGTATCTATATTTTCTTTGGTTATAATTTCTTTTGCTTTATTTTCTACAATTTGCAATACATTTTTATTTAAATCTGCATCAAAACTATCTGCTTCTAGAATATTTGATCTAAATTCTTCAAATTGATAATTTAGGTATTCTTCTTTATTTAGGACACCATCTTCATTTGTATCCATTGCTTCAAAAGAGTTTTCAAAAACACCTTTCATTGCTTGTAATTGCTCATTTGGAGTTAGGGCTTTTGCGTTAAAGCTTGCTAAAGAGACCAATGAACAAGTCAACATAAGTATATATTTCCTCATTTTACCCCCATTTTTTATTACATCATAATTATTTTAATAGTAACTTTGTTAAATTTTCTTTAATATAGCAAAGTCATTTGCACCATCTAACACATTAATATTTGATGTTATTTTTTTATACTCTTTTATATATTCCTTATAAGCACTTGCTCTTTCTATAATTAGACTTTCTGGCACGTGGCGGTTAATTTTTATACTTCTTTCTTTTGCTCTTTTGATTGCCAAATCTGTATCACAAACGATAAAGTCTATAGAGGTTTTGTAACCTTTATTTTTTACATTTTTAAACAATTCTAAATGAGCATTATTTGTACCACTATGCTCAAGCATTATATTTATATTTAAGCTTAGCGCCCTATTTAATAACTCATAACCGATAACTCTTGCTACCATTTCATATTTTTTAAAAGCTTTCTCATTTCCATTTAGGGCTAATTCTTTTTTATAACCTTCAAGTTTGGTCATGATATTATCAAAACTTAAATACAAATAATTTGATAACATATGTTTTGCGCAATATGTACTTTTTCCAGCTCCTGGGATTCCAGAAACCTGCAAGAGTTCTGGTTTTTTTACAGGAATTAACCCTTTTAGTGATTGCGCTATGATAGCTTCACTTTCTTTATTTTTTATGCTTTCGTAATCATAACTTACCAGTTTATTTAACGATGGCATCAAAACAGTTAGCATAATTTTCTCCTCTTTTGCTATATTATATAGCGATAGCTTCCTTTTGACGATTTTCTACGATTAATTCGTAAGTTTCTCTTGCAATCATTAGTTCTTCATTTGCAGGAATAACTAGCACTTTAACCTTGCTGTTATCTGTTGTAATTTCTAATGGTGCAGGGAAAAGATTGTTTTTAGCATCATCTAGTGTTATCCCAAGATATGATAATCTTTCACATACTTTTTTACGAATAAGATTACTATTTTCACCAATACCTGCTGTAAACACAAGAGCATCTATACCACCTAGTACTGCAACATAAGCACCTATAGTTTTTACTAGATTATAAACATATGCATCTATTGCAAACTGGCAATCTTTATCACCATTTTGTGCGCTATCAATAATATCTCTCATATCTAGATGACCATTTGATAGGGCAAACATACCGCTTTGTTTATTAAACATATGGTTTACTTCATCAGCTGTTTTATTTTGAGTCTTCATGATATGTAATGGAATAAATGGATCCATATCGCCAGGTCTTGTTGACATCATTATACCGGCAATTGGTGTGTATCCCATAGTTGTATCAACGCTTTTACCATTATTTATAGCACAAATAGATGCGCCACCACCTAAGTGACAGCTTATTACTTTACCTTTATAGCCTAAAATATCTTCTGTAATATGTGCTATGTAATTATGTGATGTACCATGAAACCCATAGCGACGAATTCTATGGTTTTTATAATATTCTTTAGGCAAAGCATATAAATATGCAGATTTTTTCATACTTTGATGAAAAGCACTATCAAATGTGGCTACTTGCATTTTATTTGGAAGTAAAAATGTCACTGCTTCTAGACCATGTACAAAAGCTGGACCGTGAAGCGGAATTAGTGGAACTGTATCATAAATTTTTTCCATAACATCTTTATCTATAACAACAGATTTATCAAAATATTCACCACCATGCCCCATTCTGTGACCAATTGCAGATAATTCATCAGCATTTTTTAGGTGTTTTTTTAGTAAATAATCAAGAACTACTTTGATGGCATCTTTATGATCTTTTATAGGTGTTTCCATTGTAAAATCATGCGCATTATCTGCTTTTACAATAATTTTTGAACCATCTAAACCAATTCTATCTACTAATCCTTTTGTTATAACTTCAAAGTTATTATCATCTACATTAAAAAGTTGGAACTTCACAGAGGTTGAACCAGAGTTTAGAACTAAAATTTTATCCATATTTTTTACTTTCATCTGTTATTAACTCGGCACATATACCATATTTTTAGGATTATTGCAATAAAAAAATTTAACCTATTAGAATGTGATAAAAAATATCCTTGCAAAAGATTAATTTTACTATATAAATTTCATAACAATTTTATTTTAGGAAATAACAAAATGAAACCAGCAAGCAGAGTTCAAGCAATTATTGAGATTTTAACAGAAGTATTAAAAGATAAAACTCCTTGTGATGTGATACTTGATAACTATTTCAAGCAAAGACGATATATCGGTTCAAAAGACAGAAGATTTATAAGCGATAATGTATGGAAAATCATTAGAAATCGCACAAAATATACTCAAATGCTTGAAAATAATGCAACTCCTAGACTTCTTGTTGCAATAAACTTCATAGAAGAAGATTTAGAGGTTTTATTTTCTGAAGAAGAATATGCGCCAAGCTTACTCACCAAAGAAGAAAAACAATTAATAAACAGAGCAAAATCTTTCGAAAATTTTGATGAACTTGCTTTTTATGAGTGTCCAAAATGGCTTTTTGATAAATTTGAAAACAAAGAATTATTAGCATCGTTAAACTCAACAGCAACTCTTGACGTTAGAGCAAACTTAACAAGTAGAGAGATGGCTAAAGAACGCTTAAAAAAAGAAGGATTATTTTTTTCTTTTACCCCCTATTCCCCAATTGGTTTGAGATGTGTTGATAGGATAAACTTAAATAACTGTATGACTTATCAAGATGGTGAAATTGAAGTTATGGATGAAGCTTCTCAAATCATATCTTTACTTTGCGGAGTTAAAGCTCATCACAAAACAATTGATTATTGTGCTGGAGCTGGTGGTAAATCGCTAGCAATTGCAGCAACTTTAAGTAATGAAGGGTTAATCTATGCTCATGACATTAGTGTTGAGCGTTTATCTAGAATAAAAAAACGCGCAGAACGTCTAGATATTACCAACATTAAAACGATTACTAATGTAGTTGATAAAGACTATGACAGATTCATTATTGATGCGCCTTGCTCTGGGAGCGGAACTTGGCGAAGATGTCCTGATGCAAAATACAGATTATCGCAAGAAAAATTAGATGAAATTATAAAAACTCAACGTGAAATTTTAGAATTTGGTGCTAAACACACTAAAAACGGTGGTAGATTAATATATATAACATGCTCAGTTTTTAAGGAAGAAAATGAAAAACAAATAGAAAACTTCTTAAATCAACATACAGAATTTACACCTCTTAACCACAAAGATTTGTGGCAAGACACATTAGATTTATCAATTTATCCTTTTAATTCAACAGACTACATATCTTTTTCACCATTACTTACAAAAACAGATGGATTTTTTGTTTGTGTGATGAAAAAAAGTTAATCAAGCTTGTTATTATGTTGTAATTTAAGCTTGATTTCATTGAAAAAAATCATTAACTTGGTGCTGAAAAGTTAAATTTAATGGGCTAGCGTACGACATGATTTTGTATCTTATGAGACATGGACAGACTGATTGGAATCTAAAACATCGCTCACAAGGGTGGAATAATACTGTTACTTTGAATGATAATGGGATTGAACAGTCGTATAATGCTGCCGAGAAACTTAGAGATTTAGGGATTGAAACAATATATTCAAGCGACCTTAAAAGAGCCAAAAAAACAGCTGATATTGTTAGTGCAACACTGGATTTACCAGTACATTATACAAAAAGACTAAGGGAAATGAATTTTGGTAAAGCTGAAGGGGTAAAGAAGACAGATTTACCTGCAAAATTCCCTCATATTTACCCTGCATTTAACGACATAAACAATCCTGAACGTTATGATGTAAAATATCCAAATGGTGAAACAATTGGCGAAGTACAGCAACGTTTTATGAAACTTACAACTAAACTTTATGAAGATGGCAGAAAAAATGTTTTGCTCGTTACTCATGGTATGCTTATTCGTATTTTTACTGAATTTTGCTTAAAAAAGACTATTCGCTTAAATAATGGCTCTGTTTTAAAAGTTACTTTTGATGAAAAAACTAAAAAATTTAAATCTCCTAAAATTTTGTTTTAATAAAAATATTGTGATTTAAAGTTTACAAAGGGTTGTAATATTAAACCTTTTGACTATTATATAATTGATTTTTAATTTTTTTGTGAGGGAAAAATGGTTACTAAAAAAACTTCTACGGATAAAGTAAAAGAAACAGCAAAAAAGACTGCTGAGAAAAAAACTCCTGTAGTTAAGAAAACTGTTACAAAAACTGCTAAGACTAAAATTAATAATACTGATAAAAAAAGTATCATTAACAAAGATTTACAAGCAACAGTAGATGTTATTGAAGCAAAAAGTAAAGTACCTAGCAAAAAGGACAAATCTCCCCAAAGCAATTACAATCCTCTTGAAGAAGTTTTAAGCATAAAGGCAAAAAATGACGAAAAACATGCTAATGCTGTTTCAAAAAAAGAAGCAAAAAAAGTAGCAAAAGTTGCTAAAAAAGCAATTAAGGCAGTTAAAGAGGATAAAAAAGTAGAAGTTAAAGAAACTAAAATACCTGTTTCAAAAGTATTAAATAAAAGAGATGAAGTTAAAGAAAATATCAAAAAAGCTGAAGCTAAAAAATTTATTGAACTAAAATATGATGTAGAAAAGAAAGAAAATAATGATATATCTATGTTTGGCGCTTTTGTTGATGGATATAAAAAAATATTTACATATAAGGGACGTTCCAACAGATTTGAATTTTGGTCATTTAGATTACTTAATTTGATATTTGCATCATTGGCAATGGTGTTATTAATTTTAGTTTCTAATAAACTAACACCATTTACTGTTGGTATTTTAGCTATTACATTTATGTTTATTCAGCTATTTGTTTATTTGTCTTTATATATTAGAAGATTACATGACACTGGTCATAAATTATGGAAAGAATTTTTTGGACCAATGACTTATTCTCTTGTAATTAATATTGCTTCCTCTATCATTTTAGACTATATTGGTTATAGCAATATAAATGTTGCAACTGTAATTGTATATTTAATTGCAACAATTTCATTTTTAGTAAATACATACTACATAATAAAAACCCTTACATTTGCTTCATTTATTGAAGAAGAAAGAGCTGATAATGATTATGGTGTTGCAAAACTCCCAGATGCAAAGAAAGTTAGCAAGATTGTATGCATTATATCAATCTATTCTATTTTAGTTTTTGTTTTATCTGTTATTATTTCTCAGATATTTATGTTACCTATTTTATATCAAATGTTTGGAATGTATTTCTAATTGATCTATGATAAAATAAAACAACACCCCAAATTTTAATTTGGGGTGTTGTTTTTTCGAAATAGTGAAATTTTATAATAATAGATAATGCAAAAATTATAGAGATTGTATAATCCTATCAACCATTATTGATGCCATTTGTGGCATATTTTGCCAAAATGCATTATACTGCTCTACTTGATTTGTCTTACCAACCACATCACTAATAATTCTTAGAGATAAAAATGGTTTATTATTTACATAACAAGTTTGAGCAATTGCAGCACTTTCCATGTCAACAGCAATAGCTTCTGGAAAATCTTCTTTTATTTGCATTAAGCGATTAACATCTGTTAAAAATTGATCACCTGTAACAGCTAACCCTATTTTATAACCATTGTCTTTCGCTACGTTTTGGAGTTTTAAAAGTAAGTCTTCCCCTATTTTGTAAAATAAAGGCATATCTTGAACTTGTCCTTTTAAATTGGGCTCTCCGCACCATACATCATGATAACAGACCTTATCTGCTAACACGACATCACCTTGATTTAAGTCATCACTAATACCACCTGCAAGACCTGTATTCAACACCATATCTGCACCATTTTGTATTGCAAAATTTGCGCACAATGCGGCATTTACTTTACCTATGCCTGACTTTATTAAATATATAGTTTTATTATGAGCTGACGCTTCCATAATATTAGCATTATTTAACTTAAAATCATATAAAGATAGTATTGCATTAAATTCACTATCCATAGCGGTAATAATTGCTATTGTATTCATCTAAACCTCTAGTTATATTTACGTACTATACCATATAATACGCCTTGTATTTGTAGTCTATCAGTTGTTAATTTAATAGGCTCATAGTCTTTATTACATGGTAACAGCCACACTTCATTGCCTTGCTTTTTATCAAGAATTTTTAATGTTGCTTCTTCATTATCAACCAAAGCCACGACAATTTGCCCATTATCTGCTCTATTTGCACGACGAATAATTGCGGTATCTCCATCAAAAATACCAGCCTCTATCATAGATTCACCTTCAATGGTTAAGGCATATAACTCTGATTTTGTAGAAAAACTCTTAGGAATATATATATATTCTGAAGGGTTAGCAATCGCTTCGATTGGTGTTCCGGCAGCGATTTTACCATATAATGGTATCATTAAAGAAAAGTCTGCTTCATTATTATCATTTGCAATGCTTGAAGTCATTGAATTTAATGATTTCACATCTGCATCTGGCAATTTTATAACTTCTAAAGCTCTTGCTTTATGAGCTAATTTTCTTATAAAACCACGTTCTTCTAAAGAATTAAGAAGTGCATGGATTCCTGACTTTGACTTTAAACCAACAGCCTCTTTCATCTCTTCAAAAGATGGACAATGACCTGTTTCTTTAATAAAACTATCAATATATATAAGTAGTTTATGTTGTTTAGGTGTTAACATTTTTCCTCCTAATAAAGCTTAATTTTGTTCTACTTTAGTTCTTTGTTTTTCAAAAGTCAAGTTCTTTTTTTATTCTTTTTTTAATAGCCTACACCTTATTAAATTTATCATTTATTAACCTTTTAGATATATCTATAATTTAATTAAGATAGGAGTTTCATATGAGTGATTTTTCATACCAAAGTTTTAAGATTGGAAATGAACCTAAAAAACTTATTGTATTTTTACATGGATACAATAGTTGTATTGAGGATTTACTACCTTCTATTAAAGTTTTAGAAAACAATTTATCTGATGCTATAATTGTTGCACCCTCTTCTGAATTAACTTGCGAGAGAAATCCTTTAAAAAAACAATGGTATGCCTTAACAGATATCGATCCTGACAAAAGACGCAGAAATCCTGTAACTTCTACTAATGAAATTATTGATATATATAACAAAACAGGTGAACGCATAAGTAATGTTGCTAAAAGAATAAATAAGTTTATTACAAAATTACAAAAAGAATACAAAATCACTAATAAAAACACATATATAATGGGTTTTTCACAAGGAGCAATGCTTGCTATATACACTGGGTTAACTAGAAAAACAAAAGTTGGCGGTGTTTTTCCTTTTGCTGGGGTTATTTGTGGAAAAGATATGTTGGAAAAAGAACTAAACACAAACCCCAATGTTTATTTATTTCACGGAACGAGCGACTTAGCTGTACAATATAAAACGCTTGAATACACGAAAGATTGGCTTGATAAGCATAACATTTATTGGGAAGCTATTGAGTATGAGGGTATTGAGCATAAATTAATTACAGATGAAATGCTTGATGCAACTGAAATTATAAATCGCAACAATTAGTTATTTACCTTTATCCAGTTAATAAGCTCTATTAGACGATTTAGACTTTTTTTATCATCTATTTTAAATACTGCAGACTTGATGTTTGAGCGCATATAATGTTCATATACTTCTTGATATGGAGTTAGAACAATCGGTAGCTTATCTAAACCTTCCCAATCAAAAGTATAATATGCATTACTATATATAAAATTATATTTAAATGTCGTTTTTGACATTATATCTTTTATAGTTTCAGGATTTCTAAACCAAAAAGAAAGTTCTGCTTTTTTAGAAATTGCTTTATTTAATATAACTCTATAACCTGCTTCTTGAAAATCTTTTACAATTTCTTGCTCAGATTTATTTGGAATATTTTTTGATGTATAAACATAAATTGTATCTTTTGAAAAAAAGTGTAACGACAGAGTGCTAAGCACAACTGCCGTTACTAACAAAAACATACATACATAAACTTTATATGTTTGACTTTTTTTCATTTAGAGTTTTTTCTCTTTAATTAAGAAATCAACTAATCCGTTTAAACGTTGAACAAATGCATCAACATTGTATTCTGCAACAGCTATTCTGTATGCTTTTTCTGCTTTTTGAGCTCTTAACTCAGGATTGTTGATATATTCATTATACAAAGCTTTTAATTCTTTTGCATCTTTGTACATTGGAATAGAATCACCAAATACTGCCTCTATTTCCTTGTTGTATGGAGCTAACATAAAGCCTTTTGATGCTGCAATATCAAACACTCTTGAAGGAATTATACCAATTTCAGATTCATGAGTTGCAACATTTACAAGATTTATTTTTGCTGATGAGAAGTATGAGTTCAAATCATTATCATGAATATACTCACCTTTTACAAATTCATCATCTATCATACCTTGCCAAAAACGACCATAAATTTCTAAAGGAAGTTCAGCTTCAAGAGCCATAGCAATAGCTGGGCTATGACGATTATTATCACCAACAAACAATAAGTTTCTTTCAAGTTCAGGTTTTACTGATGGGTAAAACACTGATGGATCTGTAAACTCTGGAAGATATAAAGCAGCATAACCAGCTCCAATCACATAGTTATAAAAATCATGAGATGATGTTGCAATACCATCATATGCATCCAACTCTTCAGGATACAAAGTTTCAAAATCACGAATATAAACAACATTTACAGCATTTTTATTTGTCTTTAATTCATTAAATGGACTATAACCTCTAACATAAAAGTTTACACCAGAATCATCTGCCAAACTTGGATAAAGGTTATCTTCTGTTGCTGTTACAACATTATAACCAACACGAGAAAAAGCTTTTTCCATGTAAGTATTTACATCTGCTCTTCCCATTGTTCTATATTGACGAAGTTCACCAATACGTAAAGCTAATTTATTTAAGTCAGTCTTATTTGAACCACCTTTAAATACAAATAAACACACAATGAGTACTAATAAAATAGATGTTAGTACTGAAAGGACAATTTTCATAGTTTTATCACTCATTACTATCTCCCAGATATAATAAAAATACATTACTCTTAAAATAAAAAGAGTTTAGTTCAATATAATAAGAGGCCTTGTTTTTAACAAGTTTTTTTTTGTTATTTACACAAGTTTTAGATATTTAGATTTATTTATAATATTTTTGTTGACTATATACCTAAAAGATAGTATTACCACCATCAAGCAATGTAAGTTTATGTATATTATTTAGATTATTGTTTTAGTAGTTTTCCTATTAAATTGTATTTAATTTGATAATATGTGTAATTTTATATTGCCTTATGAGTATTAATCAATAAAAAATTTGTTATGGAAAATTTTAATGAAGACCTATTGAATGCATGTGATATATCTGCATTCGAGTGTTTTTCCGTCACGGAAACACGTGACCGTGTGTTAAAAGAAGTAGAGAGTTTAGGTGACGAAGAGCTATCTTTAGCTTACAAAGCCTTTTTTACAGAAGAAAAAGAAGATTTATCTCAAGTTCTTGAGCAATTGTACAAAGAAAATGACCAACTTGCTTTGGTCAGAAAATCACTCAAATTTGAGAATTTTGAGTGGATTAAGCGATTAATCAAAAACAAGAGAAGAGCTATCAACTGGTATGTTGAAAAAATCATTGCAGAGACCTTGGATCCTGAGATTATTTCTTTACTCTTAAATCGTCAGATTGGATGGTCTGCTCAAGCTGTTATTGTAGAACAAGATAATAGCGATTGGACTTATAAACTGCTAAAAAAGCAAAGAGATTTATCTTACTTAGTGCAAGAATATGTTATAAACAATGCAAATGATGATTGCGTTTTTGAACTTATTTGCAAAGACTATTTAGCACCGGGCATTCAAGTTTCTATTGCTAGAAAGCGAAGCATCAATTGCATTAAAGCCCTGCTTAGCAAACACGCAGACTTACCTCAGAAAGCGCTTATTTCTATCGTAGAATTGGGCAATAAAGATTTGACAAAATCTTTAATCTATAGATCCGATTTAACAGATGAGTTCTTGATCTTTTTTGCAAAAAATGCTGATGAAGATGTTCTTCTTGAGTTTTTAAAACACAAGCGTAATAAATTGGGAACCTTTTCCTCTCTGATTAAAGAGATTATTATTAATAGGTCAAATGATGCTTGCGTCATTGAGCTTATTAAGAATAACCATTTAGCTTATGAAGCTCAACTTTCTATCGTTGAAAAATGCAGTAAAGATTGTATTAAAGCCTTGCTTAACCATCAGACCATACATAAAGATGTATTTGTTGAGATTTTTAAGTCTGGTGACAGAGATCTTATAAAGCTCTTAGCTTCTAGAGATAATCTTACTGATGATGTTATTGATAGGTATATTGCTTCTTTTGTGAAAAACGCTAATGAAAATGATGTAGAAGAATTTCTTGGTCATGGACGTAAGAATTTGGGAGCTCTAACCCAAAGAGAAATTATTCGCTCAGGAAATCCTAAATTTATTTATTATGTTGAAAAACAAAAATATAGGATACCTGATTTTCGCTCTCTTATTATTAAGTCTCTTGATGTAACTTTGATTAAAAAGTTTGTTGTTAACATCAAGAAATTATCTGGCGAAGAAATTGACATCATTAAATCAATTGGCACACAAGAAATGATTAGCTTGATTAACTAACGAGGAACACATGTCTAAAAAAGCCCCTTTTTTTATAGAGGGGCTTTTTTTTATTTTACTTGTTTGGGCTTAAAGTTTTTTATATTTTGATTAAATTCTTTTATTTGTTCTTTACCCCATCCCATAATATATTTATCCCCCATAATGATAAAAGGAGTACCAAGCAATTGTTGATTTATTTTAAACTTCTTTGCATAGCGAAGCATATAATTCATATTTGCTCCTTCTCTTATGTTGATTTCTTTTATATCATAATTTTTATAATAACGTGACATATATTCATGAGCATTAACACAGTGACCACAACCTGGTTGTGAGAAAACATAAATCCTATTTGTATTTACTTTTTCATTACAAGCGCTTAAAAACAAGCTCAATCCAACAAATAATATGGTAAAAATACGTTTCATTTTATAATCCTCTAATTACAATTGATGTATTTATATATAATAAATATTAAAAAATCTTAAAGCTTATATTTATTTTATACACTTATATTCTTGACATGAAGTTATTTTTAGTATTTACTTTTGGGTGGTTTAAACAATTAATTATAAAGGACATTAGGTTATGGCTCTTAAAAACATTAGAGAGAACAGTTATCCTGACTGGTATCAAAACGTTGTTGCAAGCGCTGATATGGCCGAAGTTTCATCATCTCCAGGTTGTATGGTTATTAAACCTTGGGGGTATGGAATTTGGGAGCGTTTACAACGTTTATTAGATGATAAAATCAAGGAAACAAATCATGAAAACTGTTATTTCCCGATGTTAATCCCTTTAAGCTATTTCCAAAAAGAAGCAGAACACGTTGAAGGTTTTGCAAAAGAAATGGCTGTGGTGACACATTCGAGATTAACATCTGTTGACGGAAAGCTAGTCCCTGCTAGCCCGCTTGAAGAGCCTCTTATTGTTCGACCTACTTCTGAAACAATTATTGCTGATTCATTTTCTAAATGGGTTCATTCATATAGAGATTTGCCGGTTATGATAAATCAATGGGCAAATGTGGTAAGATGGGAAATGCGCCCTCGCCTATTTCTTAGGACTCGTGAATTTTTGTGGCAAGAAGGTCATACAGCACATAGTACTTTTATTGAAGCTGAAAAAGAAGCTGAAACAATGCTATATGTATACAAAGATTTGTGTGAAAATGATATGGCGATGCCTGTTTTAACAGGTAAAAAACCTGAGTACGACAAGTTCCCTGGTGCTGTTACAACATATTGTATTGAAGCTATGATGCAAGATGGACGTTCTTTGCAAGCTGGTACTTCTCACTTTTTAGGACAAAACTTTGCTAAATCTGCAAATATTAAGTTTGTTAACCAAAATAATGAGCAAGAGTTTGCATACACTACATCTTGGGGTGTAACTACTCGTCTTATTGGTGGTTTAATTATGACACACGCAGATGACGAAGGAGTGGTTGTTCCTCCAAAGCTTGCTCCATATCAAGTTATTATTATTCCTTTATTAAAGGATAAAGCTCGTGAAAATGAAATTTTAGATTATGCTGAAAAATTAAGAGATAATCTCAAATCAAAAGTTTTTGCTGGCGAAAAAGTTAGAGTAAAACTTGATAACCGCTTAAAAGATGGCGTTGATAAAATGTGGGAATGGACTAGAAAAGGTGCACCTATTATCATAGAAGTTGGTCCTAAAGACTTAGATAAGAATGCATTGATGTTTAGAAATCGTATTTATATCAATGACAAAGAGCGTTGGAAAAACTTTGAAGATTTCGATAGTTTTGTTAATAGCGTTTCTGACAAATTGAAAAATATTCAAGATGAAATGTTAAAGCGTGCGAAAGATCGCTTGGAAAACAATATCGTTACTAACATTACAACCAAAGAAGAATTTGAAGCTTATTTTAAGAATTCAAATGTATTCTTAGAAAATAACAAAAATGCACCTAAAGTTGCTTTTGTTAAAGGTAAGTGGTGTGGTGATGATGATACTATTGAAAAACTAAAAGAGATGAAGATAACTATTAGAGCTATCCCTTTTGAACAAAGTGGAACTGAAGGTGTTTGCCTTGTTAGTGGTAGAAAAGCAACTATAGATGTTATCTACGCTCGTTCATATTAGTTTTAGTATCTAATTTACTTAAAGGCTATAGAAAACTATAGCCTTTTTTGTATCCAAAGCAATTTTAGACAAATTTGTCATTTTTTAGTTGCATATTTTTATTTTTTATGATAACTATATGTTGTTACAAAAAAATAATTACGTATATTATGAGAAAAAATGAAAAGTCTGCCACTAACAACAGAGTTGTTAAGCAGAAGAGTTTTCGCATTTCGCTTAAACATTTAGCAGAAATGTATGGTGTGAGTAAAAAAAATCTCGTGTTTGCAATTGCAGAAACATCTGATGGTGAGGACGGATGGGATTTAACTCCGGTTGTTCTTATCAAAGGAACTAACAATTATATTGACCTCTTATTAGGCCAATTGTTGCAAAACACTTCATCAAGAGGTTTGGCTCAGAAATTTCATGGAGTTGCTGTTATGTACAATCGTAGCAATGACAGTTTCAACTTCAATGCTTCTTCTCTAACACTTGAGATTACAATGGAAACACTTTACCAAAACTTTGGTAGAGAAGTTGTAGTACAAACTAAAATCTAATGTTATGACAGAGTTTATTGCTACAGAGTTTGGTGGACACAATGTGTTCAACGAAGTTGAAACTAAAGCGAGAATTTCATTTACTTTGTTGTCTATGGCGTATAAAGAAGACAGTCAAAGTATGAATTTTGGTATTGTTGATGATGGTGTATGTAAAAGACCGGTTGTTACAATCTCTTACCTTCCTTGTTTTATCGACTTATTGACAGGAAGGCTTGTTGATGCAAAAGATGCAACTATTTATGATTTTGACGTAGATGTAACATATTACAATGGTACATTTACCTTCAAAACAAGTGATGGTTTGCATACAGCATTCATTGACAAGGAGGTACTCATTAGGAACTATGGTTTTAGCATCATAGACTAACAAAACGAAAAACGGCCCTCTTTTGAGAGCCGTTTTTTGTTTTTAAAATCCTGTTATGGGATATGGACTAAACTTTACATAAGTTTCCAAATCGTGAAGACCTGTATAATGGTAAACAGCTTCTTTGGCAACACTTTCAAGGGTATACCCTGAACGCTTAGCCACGCCTGAAGAGTTTACATTGTTAATATCACAAAGTATAGATAGGCGGTGCAGTCCGTGTTCAAAAAGTTCTTTTTCTAATGCTAGAACTGCTTCTTTCATATACCCTTTCGAGGTCTCTGATTTACGCAACCAATAGCCAAGTTCTGCTGACTGGTTTAAGAAGTTTATTGCGTGCGCACCTATGCAACCAATAAATTTATGGGTATCTAATGAATAGATGTCATACGCCCACTCTTTATCTGTATCCCACAAATCAAAGAACATATCTGTTGCTTTAACAACATCTTCGAATGCTTTTTGAGCATCCACCCAAAAGAGATATTCACGAATGAACTCTCTACTTTCTTCGATTGCCTCCCACATTTGCTCATCATGATCATGATCTCTTTTAAGGAGTACAATGCGGTCTGATACAATACTTTCTTTTAATTTAAATTTTTCCATAACAACTCCTTTTTAATAATTAAACATAATTTTTAATGATTTAGCAATAAAAAACCCCAATGCTGTGTAAAACAACAGGTATTGGGGTTAATTGACTAAGGCACTGTCGAACGCGGATGCCGGTTTTGAATCTCTACCTTTCTCTTTGAATGATACAACTGCAAGGCTTTAGGCTGTAAGCCATATTGCTCTTGATGTCTTTTAGATAGCTCATAAAAATTCTCCACAAGAACTATTTGAGCTCCTTCTTGATAGATAGGTTTACCTTCAATGTAATCCTTGAGCATTTCCAATGACATACTCTTTATCAGATAAATTTCCTGCGTTTCACTTAAGAATGCGCGCAGAAGAAGATATCTTGACGCAATGCAATCATTTTTTAAGGCGACCTCTAAGAGTTCATCTGTTAAAATATCTCTTTTGAAATTGTCGATATAGGTCTTTAATAATTCAATTCCGACCATTGACTTTTTTTCTATCATTCCAGAGATGTAGATGAATTCGGCTTTTCTTGACAGTCTTTTGGATGGCTCTAAGAAACCTTCAGGTGCAAGATAAGTTTCCATTAGCAAGACATTGTTTTTTGAGGCTAATAGCTCCTGATGGTAGTCATTTAACTTTTGCGTTCGAACCACCTCTTGCATGAAATGGAAGAAACTTTCGTCCTTTACCTTTATGAGTATTTTCGTTATAAGAGCACCGTCTAATTGATGTCTCTTGATATACTCAGAAAGTTTTTTTTCGGTTTCTTTATTTTCCAAATTATCAATCATACGATTGATTACACTCTCTCCTAGCTTGGATACTAGGGGGTTATCGCTATTTGCAATACCCATACAAATTCTTGTTAACATAACTTATATATTTTTTAAATTTTACATAATTATTCTGATTATCGACACAAAATTATCATATTCAGTCTTTTTTGTCAACAAAAAAAATAAATAAAAAAAAATCCCCCTACACTATTTTGTGTAAAGGGACTTTTTTAGAAAAATTTGACTTCTCCAGATGAATTTAATAGCTCTAATCTTTTGATGATAGATGATTTTCTTCTATCTGAGAGTTTTTCAAGCTCTTTTTGTAACATTTGATTACCTAGCTCTTTGGTTTTTGGTGATGCGTAGTTGTTTATGTACTCTTTTAAGGTTATAATTGCGTTTGGAGTACAAAATTGGCCTATCTGCTTTGCTTTACAAATATCCATAAAATCAACTCCTTGACGGTTATTACCATAGCATGAGGTGCAAAAACTAGGAATATATCCATTTTCCATCAACCAATAAACTACTTCATCAAGTGTTCTGTTGTCAGATATTTCAAATTGGGCATTGTCTGGCTCTATTAATGTTGAATAACCTCCAACTGAGGTTTTAGAACCACCGCTTATTTGAGATATACCTAACTTTAAGGCTTTTTCTCTAATAGATTTACTCTCTCTTGTTGATATAATTAATCCTGTATATGGGACAGATATACGCAAAAGAGCGATAATTTTCAGAAAAACATCATCAGGAAGAGCATTTTTAAAAGAACTAACGTCTATTCCATCTGCTGGACGAAGACGAGGCACACTTATTGTATGAGGACCTGCCCCATACAATTCTTCAAGATGTTTGGCATGCATTAATAGTGCAATAAATTCATATGCATAATTATGCAAACCAAATAGAACTCCAAGACCAACATCTTCGATTCCGGCACTCATAGCCCTATCCATTGCTTCTGTGTGGTAATCGTAGTTGTGTTTTGGACCTCTTGGGTGAAGACGTTCATAATTTTGTTTATTGTATGTTTCTTGAAACAAAATATAGGTACCAATTTGTGCTGTATGCAGAAGTTTATAGTTTTCTTCTGTTGTTGCAGCTATGTTTACATTTAATCTACGAATTGCTCCGCTTTTGTGATGTATTCCATAAATTGTATCTATACTTTCAAGCACATACTCTATTGGATTATGAACAGGGTCTTCTCCGAGCTCTAAAGCAATTCTTTTATGTCCCATATCTTGAAGAGCTATAACCTCTTTCTTTATTTCATCTTGGGACATTTTCTTTCTTGGCATGGTTTTATTTAGCACATGATATGGGCAATATGTGCAAGAATTTACACAGTAATTACTCAAATATAGTGGCGCAAACAAAACAATACGATTGCCATAATAAGAATCTTTTATATCTTGAGCTAACTTATAGATTTCTATTATATCTACATTGCTTAAAAGTAATGCTGTTGCCTCGATAGGCTCTAGTCCTTGCATACTTTTAGCTTTTTTAATTACCTCATTTATATAAATATCATCTTTTGAAAAAGAAATTGCTTTTTGAAGATTTTCATCAACCTTTTGTTGGTTCATAAAGCAAGATGCTTTATTGGAATGTAAATCATACTTTTCCATAACATATCTATATTTAAATTATTTATTTTAGAACTTAATTGCTATTACTTTTTAGATTTATTGTCAACTATTTGTTTTTAGATTTATCATAGAACAAACAAGAGCATTGGCTCCTGTTGCAACTTCTTTTATTGATGATGCTAACATATATGCAGAAGTGGTAACAACTAAGTTTTTGTCATCAACACATGCACATAAAACATCTGTATTTTCGTGAACAGCGCCCATCTTTTGTATAACATCTGCAACTTTTTTATCATTTCCGATAGTTACGGTTATGCCATATTTGCCTAGTACCTTTGCAATTAAAACTGGAGCTATACACATTGCTCCTATTATCTTTTTATTTTTATAAGCTGTTTCTAAAAGATTTGCAATTGATGGTTCTACATCACAATCTATACCTTTGATATTAAAATTACACCAATTACTTATAGCGCCCATTCCTCCTGGAAATAATATGCAATCAAATTCATTTATATCTAGTTTTTCTAATGGTTTAATATCGCCTCTTGCTATACGAGCAGACTCCACTAAGACATTACGTTCTTCTTTGGATATTTCTGAAGTTAAATTATTTATTACAGCTTGTTGTTTAATATTTGGAGCAAAACATTGATATGAACATCCATTATTATCTATGGCTAGCAAAGCTGTAACGCTTTCGTGAATTTCTGAACCATCTGTTCTTCCACATCCAGATAATATTACGGCAAAACGAGGCATTTTTTTCATTTTATTCTCCTTTGTATAAAAAAATTGAGATAGTATATATATACATATATGTTTTTAAAAAAAAATTAAAGTTAGGTGCGTCTTTTTATTGATTTATTTTTTGGAATATTATATTGGTTCTAATAGATGAATTTGTTATTTTATTTGGATAGGAAGATTATGGAAATAAAGCAATCTGTATTGAAAAATGGATTAAGAGTAATATCTGCTCCTCGTCCTCAAATTGAAAGTGTTTCTTTAGGAATTTGGGTTAATACTGGTTCTGCTGAAGAAACTTTAGAAGATAATGGTATTTCCCATTTTATTGAGCATATGGTATTTAAGGGAACAAAGAAAAGAAATTCTTTGCAAATTTCTGAAGATATAGAAAATGCTGGTGGTTCTACTAATGCATATACTTCCAGACATTTTACTTGCTTTTATGCCAAAATGCTTAAAAATGATTTGGAACTTGCTGCTGATGTGATTTGTGATTTTATAACATCTCCAACATTTGATGAAAAAGAGATGGTTAAAGAAAAGGAAGTTGTTGTTCAAGAAATAAAACAATACCTTGATTCACCAGATGATTTAGTTTTTGACTTTTTCCAAGAAACTTGTTTTCCTAACCAAGCTAGCGGTAGAACAATTTTAGGACCTATTGACACTGTTAGAGGTTTTGATGCTAAGCGTATGCGAAAATACATGAAAAATCACTATACCGCTAAAAATATGGTTGTTGCTGCGGTTGGTAACTTAGACCATGATAAACTAGTTAAGATAATCGAAGAACGTATGGCTATGGTTCCTGAAAGCGGAAAATACAAAGCTGATGAGCAAAAATATGTTGGCGGTGTTAGAGTTGAATGTAAAGATATTGAACAAACTCACCTTGTTTTGGGATTTAAAGGTTCTTCATACTTAAATGAAGATTATTATAAATATTCTGTTTTATCTATGATTTTTGGCGGTGGTATGTCTTCTCGCCTATTCCAAGAAATTAGAGAAAAAAGAGGACTTGTTTATACCATTAGTAGCTTTAACCAAGCTCTTAAAAATGATGGAATATTTGGGATTTATGCCGGAACAACTCCTAAAGAATTAAATGAACTTTTGCCTGTTGTTACAACAGAAATAAAAAAACTTGTTAATGATAAAGTGTTAGATAGCGAGCTTGAAAGAGCTAAAACACAAATAAAAGCAGGTTTATTAATGTCTTTAGAAAGCTCTTCATCTACTGCGGAGATTATTGCAAGACAACTACTTTTGTTTAATAGAGTTATTCCAAGTGATGAAATTGTTCAAAAGATTAGTGCTATTACTAAAGATGATCTTCAAGATGTTGCACAGAAAATCTTTTCTACTACTCCAACATATACATTACTTGGTTGCAGTAAGATGGTTTATCCTGATTATGATAGTATTTTAAATGCTTTAAAGTAGTATGTTAGTTCTTTAGATTAAAAAATAAAAGCAACCTATTGAGGTTGCTTTTTTGTTTATCTTACTTTATTTAAGCCTTCTTCTGATAAAACTATGATAACGATATTTCCATCAATATATATCGAATTTTTATCTGGCCAAGGTTTTGCGATATTTTTAAGATAGTCTTTTCCTTTTTGAGATAATGATGATGCTGATGCATTATTATAGAATATATCTTTTGGATAATAAAAATTATATACTATTCTAGACATATATTGCGGAGTAAATGAGGTTTCTAATAAATCTAAGCCTTTCTTTTCATTTTTTTGCTTTTTATAATAGTTTTTGCGTAGAGATAGGCTTCCTACTTGCAATAATTGATACTGTCTATTGGCATCAAAATCTTTATGTTGCTCAAGTCTTGATACGATACGCTCATGAGCTTTCATTTCTGCATCAAAACCAAACTTCCATACCTTTAGAGCATAGGCGTCTCTTACTATTGACATAAAGGTTATTATTACTGCAATAACTAGCCCTACTTTTCTTATTTTTTCTATTGGAATTAAGAAAATAAACATTAAAAAGAATGCATATATATATACTAGACCATAAAAATCTAGTCTTGGTACAAAAGCAAAATCTTCCATTTCAGCCAATATTTCGCCACGTTGATCGGCTATAAAATACGCAAACTTAGAAATAAACAATAAAACTAAACACATTAACAATGTTGGAATAAATCTTTTTATACCGCTTAAATACAACAAGCTAAGCGCACCAATTACAGTCATAACAAGCAATAATAATTTATATTTATATTCCATAAATGGTAATATAGCTGTAAATTGTGTAAACATTACACTAAAAGTTAATTGCAATTTTTCCCACAATAAATCTAAAGGAATCGTCTTTGTATTATAGCTTGAGGTTAATGGGAACATACTTATAAATATCTTAAAAGCAATTAATGCTATAATTACATCTAAGGCTACTAAAATATTCTTTTTTACTATATTGGTAATGTTTTCTTTATATATTGCATAATCTACAATTATTGAACCTAATAAACATATACCAACCATATCAATAACAGCCACATAGCAAGAAAATGCAAATGTAAATAACAATACAGAAATTATATGAAGATAATATTTTTTTGATATTGAGGCTTTGTTTCCTAGCATCAAACCAGTTATAACTATTAATGGCAAACTTAAATTTATAAGTGCATCTTTAGCATAATATAACCAAACAAGAGTATATGGTATAACTCCGATAAAGGTTGCAAATAGAGTATAGTTTATAGTTGTTTCTGGAACTCTCCAGTATTTTGCTAGCATTATTGAGCTTAATGTTAGTGCAAAAAATGAAAACAAATTATTTAATAATGGCAATATTTGACCAGAAAATAATATTGATTGCAAAACAAAGTGGAGAGGACGCCCTTCAAACGTCCCCTCTTTCCAATATGTTTGACCTTTTACATATAGCCAATCATGATCTCCAAACATAAAATTTGTTGTATGAAACAAGAATGCTATATTGATTAATACAAAAGAAATCAAAAATGATTTTTTTATGCATGGTGATATATTTTTATACCAATTTATAACCTTTTGTTCCATTTCTAAATAATTCATATTTGGAGCTCCTTTTATTATTTGTATGATAATGTATAAATATCTTCAACATCTTTGACTGTCAAATCACAAGGATCTAAAGCAAATGAACCAGGACTTTGTTCTTTTGCTAATTTTGCAAATTCGTTGAAACGATTTTTATCTATACCATAATCACTCATCTTTAAATTATCAGCTTGGCACATTTTTTGAAGATTTGCTAAAGCTGAAATAAAATCACTTGGTTTGGTTGCATCTTTGTTACCTAATGCTTTAGCCATATTTACTAAACGCTCATCAGAACAACCCTTTTCGGCAATCTTAGAAAAATATGCAAGGCTTACCATTATCAAACCTGCACCATGTGGCAAGCTTTTATAAACACCACTTAAAACGTGCTCAATTGCATGCTCTGATATACAGCAAGATGTACTTTCTACCATACCAGATAAAGTATTGGCCAAAGCCATGTTTTCTCTTGCCTCAATATTATTACCATCACTTACTGCAAGTGGTAAATATTTTCCGATAAGTTCTATTGCTTTTAGAGCATACATATCACTTATTGGTGTTGATATATTTGCTAAATAACCTTCTAGGCTATGAAATAGTGCATCAAAACCTTGGTAAATAGTATAATTCTTAGGAACACTAAGCATTAGCTCTGGATCTACAACAGACAATGTTGGGAAAGTCCATTCTATACCATAACCAAATTTTTCTTTTGTTTCTTCATTACTAATAACAGTCCATGGGTCTGCTTCTGTACCTGTTCCGGCTGTGGTTGTAATTGCAACAATTGGTAGTGGTTTTATAGTTACTTCACGGCTATTTCCTGAACCCTTTACCATGTAATCCCAGTAATTTCCTTCATTTGTTGCCATTATTGCAATTGATTTTGAAGCATCTATTGGAGATCCCCCTCCTAGACCTAACACAAAATCACAATTATTTTCTTTGGCAACTTTAGCACCTTCCATTACCTCTGTTAATGTTGGGTTATTGGTAATTTTATTGTAAAGCACAAATTCGCAATTTGCTTTTTTTAGTTCATTTTCTACTCTATCTAGATAACCATTATCGATAACTGAACGACCAGATGTTGTAACGATTAAAGCTTTTTTACCTGGAAGTTTTTCTGTATGCAGTTTATTTAATGAGCCTCTTCCAAAGAGAATTTTTGTTGGAATATAATATTTAAAATTCATTTTATCACCTAAAATAAGTCAAAACTTTTATTATATGTTAAAGAAAGTCCAAAGGTACTTTGTGCTCTAGAGCTTTTTGCGCCTCTTGTTTGTGCTAGCTCATAATTATAGAATGGAGCTAAGTACAAATCTCCGGTTAACTGTGTTTGAATACGGTTATTAAATGCCATTTTGTATTCAAAATCTGTTGGTTCTTTTTCTGAATAGCTAAAGAATTGACGATAGTATCCCTCTGAAATAAATGTTGTATGTGGATTTAGAGGGTAATTAAACTCATAACCTATTTCTGCACCGGTTTTCATATTGTTATCATCATAGGTCATATCGTTTTCTTCTACGGCTGCGATATAGAGTTGTTTGAAGTATTTTCCATCATATAATTTCATACCAACTTTTGCACGTAAAATCTTAGTTCTGTAACTTTCTTCACCTAAGTCAAATGTAGTAAATTCTGTTTCATAACCAAGATAAGCAAACGGACCAACAACACCTTGCTCTAAGTTCCATACTTTATGAGTATAGTCTGTATAAAGCAAGATTTCATCTTTATCTTCACTTTCTGTTGTAATGTTATCTTCGGTTGTTTCTGATTTTGCATATTCTGCAAACAAGCCATTTACCCACACCATATTTTGCTTATCGTATGTAATATTAGCATCAAGTGTGCCACCAATATTGCTTTTTTCATCAGAATTATAAGTATCTGGATAATTAGGGTCATTTTTATTTGACACACTATGTTCCATATATTCTAAAGCAATACGTTTAATGTTTGCTTTTAGAGAATAGTCTTTTGCTTCTACTGTAGATGTATCTTCTGCCATGGCGCTAAAAGATGTTAACAATGCTGTGCACACTAATGCACATAAGTTCATATTTTTCATAATTTATACCCTAATTGATAGTTAGTCCAAATTTAGTTCTTTTTAGAGGTTAATTCTATCTTAGATGATTAGCAAAGTTTTTTAATTACTTATCAACGGGGAATATCAAAATAAAGAACGCTAATTTGCGTTCTTTATTTTATTAATTACCATGGAAAAACAAGGCCTTTATTAATAACATTAACCTATCTTTTGCTTTTAATACTGGTTTTGGAGAAATAACCTCCCAGCCACGTGTATCCATCAATTCAAAATATCTATAATACAAGTTTAGCATATATACGATAGGCTTTGAATTTTTATTGTTATTTTCTTCTAATAATCGATATGCTTCTCTAAATGAAGAGCGGGCTATTTCTGCTAACTTTTGACGAGCAATATAAAGATTTGTATGTGTTAAAACATCTTTTGAGGATAAATTGTCATCAATTTGAGCAAGGGTTAAATATTCTTTGGGAATATAAATATGACCATTTAGCATATCTTCCTTTATGTTTTTTAAGATATTTGTTATTTCGACAGCTCTTCCTATGGCTTTACTTAAAGATTGTGTTGTAGGCTCATCAAACTCTGCAATAACTTTTAAGATTAAAAAGCTTGGAACTTCTGCTATACCATAGCAGTATTTTTCAAAGTTCTCGTTACTTGGACGGCATAATGGCTCAGGACAATCAAGTGAAAATCCCTCTATTATAGCATTTAGGCTTTCTCTTGGAACTTTAAAACGCATACAGTTTTTATATATTTTACGTCCGATATCTGTTTCTGGAACTTTTTTATCGTATATATTTACAAGTTCTCTTCTCCATGCTTGTAAAATATCTTCTTTTTCCTTTTTAGGTAAATTGCTAGAGCTTAAATCATCAAGGTGCTTAACTAGGGCATATAGTGTATATACCGCTTCCCTTTTAGCTTTAGGGTAATGCCTTGTGCACCAAAATACAGCCGAATGATTTTTTCTTACAATACGTCCAATTGAACTCATTTGATTTCCCTAACTTTATATCTGATTTAGTTTTATTTTTTTAGATTTTATGGTTAAAGTATAATACAAACCATATAAAAATGAGTTAACATAATTTATTTTTTTTAGCTCTTTTGTTCCTTTTTTTAGCAAAACTCTATATAGGCTTAAGAAAAAACCTAGTTTAAACTTAAAATATAGCGAGCTTGATGTTGGAATTACAAATTTTGCTTCGTTAAAAATGTGAGGAAGTTCTTTATTTACTACATTAGATTGTATAGATATTTTGTTGTTTTTAAATATTTTTACAAGATTTGGTGAGTAAATCAAATATAGCGACAAATAAGCAAATAGCAAATTTGAAAACGGCTGGTAAAATGGCGGCTTACAATTATTTAACACGGCAACCATTCTTGAGATGGGAGCAATTATTTGCAAAAACATTGGACTTGCCTTTATGTAATCTAGCTCATATCTATTTTTTGCAATCCAAGAAAAGCCATCTATTGGCTCTAAAAGCAAAGATAAGGATAGATTTCTTTTAATAAATTCGTCTTGAAGATACCCAAGTAGTGTATCTTTTGGCCATTTTTTAGAAACGGCTTTGTATAAATAATTAAAATTTTTCGATGAGTTATTTTTTATACCAAATCCTCTTATAAAAAGTAATCTAATCCACTCTAAGTAACAGATAAAAAAGTTTCTATCTTTTTTATTTATAATTTTTAGATACAAGCCAAGCTTTGGGAGCTTGTTATTTGCATTATACTTTAGCAACATCTAACCACCCTTTTATATCTTCTAAAGCTCTTTGAGATATGGCTTTTTTCTTTTCGCTACCTTTTAGGTATTTTTTCTTTCCTTTTTCGGTTATTATTGGTGGAATTTCTGGGAAAAGCCCAAAGTTTATATTCATTGGTTGATAATTTTTAATATCTGTATCATCTTTTAAGTGTGACAATTGACAACCTAAGGCGGTTGTTCGTGGAGGAAGTTGAGGCTTTACATCTTTTATCAAACATGAGGCAAAATATCCAGCCAATAACCCGATAGAGGCACTCTCTATATAACCTTCGGTTCCGGTTATTTGACCCGCAAACATAATATTTGGAGATTTTTTCAAACGCAAATACTCATCTAAGAGAATCGGCGATTTTATAAATGTATTTTTATGAATACCGCCAAGACGAGCAAAGACTGCATTTTCTAGTCCTGGAATCTTTTTAAATATTCTTGTTTGCTCACCGTAGGTTAATTTGGTTTGGAATCCTACCATATTTCTTAGAGTATCTTCTTTATTGTCTTGACGGAGTTGAACTACTGCATATGGTTTTTCTGTGCTATGAGGATTTGTTAGTCCAACAGGTTTCATCGGACCAAACATTAAAGTATCAGGTCCTCTTTCTGCCATTACTTCTATTGGCAAACATCCGTCAAAATAAGTTGGAGCCTCAAAATCATGAAACTTTACTTTTTCGCCTGTCAACAATTCATCTATAAAGCTATAATATTCTTCTTTTGACAAAGGACAATTAATGTAATCATATTTATCACCTTTGTCATATCTTGATTGATACCATGCTTTACTAAAATCTATGCTATCTTTATAGATAACTGGAGCTATTGCATCATAAAAGGAAAGCTTTTCTCCACCAATTGTATCTGAGATACTTTGAGCCAGAGAATCGGATGTTAATGGACCTGTTGCTATTATATACATTTCATCATTATTCTCAGGAAGCTTTGTTATTTCTTCTTCATATATAGTTATTAATGGGTGAGATTTTAGTTTATCAGTGATATATTTTGCAAAACCATCTCTATCTACAGCCAGAGCTCCTCCTGCTGGAACTTTATTAAAATCAGCGCTTTCCATGATAAGAGAATTCATCATGCGCATTTCTTGATGCAATAGACCTACGGCATTGTTATTATAATCATCTGAGCGAAATGAATTTGAACACACCAGTTCTGCAAATGATGTATTTTTGTGGGCTTTTGACATTTTTTTAGGTTTCATATCATATAATGAAACGCTTATTCCTCTTTTAGCTAATTGCCAAGCGGCCTCTGAACCAGCTAATCCTGCCCCTATTACATTTACTTTTAATTCCATGATAAAACCTCTTTATTTATTTTTTTTAGTTATAAATGCTCATCTTCGGTTTGTAAATACTAAAAATTAGATGATTTTTAAAAAAGCTTTGTTATAATAAGGTGGATTGGAATTGTAATATGAGTAAAAACAACTACTTAACATTTGCTTATTTTTTAAGCTTTAGTTTAATTTGTTTTCCGATGGCTGGTTATTCACAATCGGAGATGGATTTATTATTGTTTGAAAAGAAAAATGAAGCAGTTAGTGAAGAAAAACCATCCACTTCTTTATTTAGCAGTCTTAAAGGGGAAAAGAAAGAAGAAAAAAAAGAGAATATTGATCCAAATGCAAATGCTAATGAGAGTTGGCTAAAAAGCTTATTTAAGTATGGGAAAAAAGAAATTTTAAAAACAGATGAAGATGCAAAAGCTGAAGAAAAAATAAAAGAAACAATTATTGAAAAACAAAAGTCAAATGCTGCTTACTTTGATATTTCTAATGTTAGACTTAGAATGACACCTAAAGAGGTGGAAGATGTTCTTATTAAGCAAGGATATCGAAAAATTAGTGAAAACTTAGAAATTCCCAACTTTATTGAATGGAGATCTGAGGAATTATGCAGAATTAATGGCATTGTTGGATTTGAACGATTAAATGCTTGTGCAACAAAAATTGCAAAAGAAAATGGTCACCAATTTGTAGAAAAACAAATTTATAGTCGCTATACGACAAGAGAAACTATTGAGGTTAATTATTCATCTTCTTTTACTGATAATTTATCATATAGAGTATTTTATAAAAGCACTCTTCCAATGTCTAAAAGTAAGGCGTCTAAAAATATATATATTAACAACATTAAGATTTTTGACTTTTGGAGAAGAATCGACCTAAAATATGGTAAACCAGATAATGCAAGTGAAATTAAATGGGGTATGGGCGGTAAAAAACCATATTTACAAGCAAAAACTGGACAACTTGAATTATTTGATCCTCTTTTATTATCACTTGATTCAACGAGAATGTTTAATGAAGACTCAAGGCTTTCAAATACACAATATTATACTTTTTAACAAAAGGATTTATAAATGAGCAATACATTTTTAGCTGAAATTATAGCAACAAGATTATCTCACGATTTAATTGGAAATATTGGAGCTGTGTCTAATGCTGTTGAACTTCTTAACGAAGGTGATGAACAAGATTTAGAAGACGTAAATAATATTTTAAATTTTAGTTCTAAGGTATTGAGTAAAAGATTAAAGTTTTTTAGGCTTTGTTTTGGACTTTCTAATGCTAGTGTAAAAAATATTGAAGAACTTAAAGAAATTTGTAAGGATTATTTATCAACTATTGGAAATCCTAATTATAAAATTGATTTAGATATTAATATTTCTACTCCAATGATTTATAAATTTGTTATGCCAAGCATCATGATGATGGCAGATGTTATTATAAAAGGTGGAAAGATTGTGGTTAATGAAACAAGCTCTTCTTTAGAAATTGAAGTAACATCTGATGCAAATTTGAACAACTCAAAATTGGAAGGAATATCTCAAATTTTAGCAAATAATACTGTTAGTGAAAACATTTCTTCATATGCTCCTTTATATTATTTATTAAATCATGCATCAAAAAACAAAGTAAATGTTTTGCTAAAAGAAAATAAGCTTGTTATCGGAGCATAATGTTTATGGCTATTTACGGCGTTCTTCTTCCTCTTAATTTTGATGACGTATTTGACTATAGCTATGATGATAAACTTGATATAGGCCAATTGGTTAGGGTTTCTTTTGGAAGAGAAGAGCTTATTGGCGTTGTTTATAAAATTGGAAAATCAGCCAATATCGATACAAAAAAAATAAAACCAATAAAAGAGGTTTTAGCACTTCCCTTGATTTCTAAAAAATTATTTTCCTTTATTGAAAAAACAGCGACATATAATCTTTCTACAAAAGGAATGGTTTTAAAGATGGTTTTAGGGCAAAAAACTAATCAATTACCTAAACAAAAAGTTTTATTATATGGACTTAAAATTAAAAATGAAAACCTTGAAGGTATTCGTATAACTGAAGCAAGAAGAGCTGTTTTTAATTTTTTAGAAAATAAAAAAGAAGCTGAAAAAGAAGAAATTATTAATGCTACATCTGTTAGTGATAGTGTTATCAATGCGATGATAAAAAGTGGCTTTCTTTATAAAAAGGAGATACTTGTTAATGAAGAAGCTGAAATACAAACTATAAATCTTACCAAACAAGTAGAATTAACTGATGAACAACAAAGAGCTTCTGAAAATATAATTAAAAAAGTAAATAATGGATTTTCTGCAACCCTTTTGGATGGTGTTACTGGAAGTGGTAAGACTGAGGTTTATTTTGAAGCAATTGCAGAGGCTTTGAATTTAGGAAAACAAGTTTTAGTTTTGGTTCCAGAAATTTCGCTTACGACACAATGGTTAAAAAGATTTGAAAAAAGATTTGGATTAACTCCATTTATTTGGCATTCAGAAGTTGGAGTTAAAGAAAAAGCAAAAACTTGGAAGGCTATTATTCAAAATAAAGCTAAAGTTATTGTAGGAGCACGGTCTGCCCTATTTCTTCCTTATTTGGACTTAGGAATTATTGTTGTTGATGAGAGCCATGATCATTCTTTTAAGCAAGAAAGTTTGGTTACTTATCAAGGACGAGATATGGCTGTTTTAAGAGCTCATTTAGAACAAATTCCGATTATTTTATCAACGGCAACACCTGACCTTGAGACAATTGTTAATGTTGAAGAAGGTAAATATGATATTGTAAAGTTACGTAAGCGCTATGCTAAAGCACAACTCCCAGAGATAAAAATTATAGATATAAAAAAAGACAAACCGATAAAGGGACCTTGGGGCGTTTCATTTATTGCACCAACGTTAGTTGATGAATTAAAAAAGAATTTGGAAAAGAATGAACAATCTATGTTGTTTTTAAATCGCAGAGGATATGCGCCTTTGCTTATATGTAGAGATTGTGGACATAGAATACAATGCCCTCATTGTACAGCTTGGCTTGCTGAACATAGGATTACAGGGGAGCTTGTTTGTCATCATTGCGGATTTAAAATGCACACTCCTAAGCGTTGTCCTGAGTGTTCTTCTGATGACGGGTTGACAGCTTGTGGACCAGGGGTTGAAAGAATTGCTGAAGAGGTAAAAAATCGTTTTCCTGAGGCAAGAGTTGAAATTTTATCAAGTGATATAACAACTAATTATAAAGAGATATCTGAGGTAATTAGAAAAACTACCAACAAAGAAGTAGATATTCTTATTGGTACGCAAATTATTGCTAAGGGGCATAACTTTCCTGATTTAACACTGGTTGGAGTTATTGATGCTGACCTTGGTTTGATGGGGACTGATTTGCGCTCAACTGAGCAAACTTTTCAACTTTTATCACAAGTTGCAGGACGTGCTGGAAGAAGCGAGAAAAAAGGATTTGTTTATTTACAAACTCTTTATCCGGATAACTTAATATTAGATGCTGTTATAAAACATGATAGAGAGGCTTTTGTTGATATAGAAAAGTCATCAAGACAAATGCTTAAAATGCCTCCTTATGGAAAATTAGCTGCAATTATCATTAGTTCTACCAATAATGAAGCTGCAGAAACTGCTGCATATATGCTTGGAAAGTGCGCACCTCATACAGACATGATTGATACATATGGTCCTGCGCCTGCACCTTTAAGTTTGCTTAGAGGAAGATATAGATATCGTTTGTTGTTAAAAACTCATAAAAATGTAAATATCCAAGAAATACTAAAAAAATGGCTTAGCATGGTGAAACTTAAATCTAATGTTAGAGTAGATATTGATATTAACCCCTATTCTTTTATGTGATAGAGATATAAAAAAAACTGCAACCATTATATGTTGCAGTCTTTTTTTTAAATTTTAGATGTTTTTTGAAGTTTTTTTAGAGCTTCTTGTTTTTCATAAAATTCTATTAGCCATTTATAGAATGGATTGGAAAAATTTTCATTTAATTCTTTGGCTTTTTCTAAGCTTAGTTCATTTTTATCAAAACATGACTCTGTTAAGATTGTGCATGTATTGTTTTTTATATCTGCCATACCATCTGCTATAAACCACTCTTCTATTGTGTTATAAGCTTCATCTAGTATTTGGATTATCCCCATATCTAATGATAACAATGTTGGAGCTCTGTCTTTTAGAACAGTAATTGTTTTATTATCATATGGCAGAACAGCTCTAAAAACCTTTTTATCAAAGACTTTCTTTTCTGGCATATATATCTTTAATTCAATATCTTTTGCCATGAGATTTAAGCCGCTCCTTTCATACTTTCAGCTTTTTCTAGAACTTCTTCAATTGTTCCAACCATATAAAATGCTTGTTCAGGAATGTCATCATATAGACCTTCTAAGATACCCTTAAATCCTTTAATGGTATCTTCTAGTTTTACAAAACGACCTGGTTTTCCAGTAAATACTTCTGCAACAAAGAATGGTTGTGATAAGAATTTTTGAATTTTTCTGGCTCTTGATACAACTATTCTATCGTCATCTGATAATTCATCCATACCTAGAATTGCGATAATATCTTGAAGTGATGAATATTTTTGCAAGATTTCTTGAACACCACGTGCTACTTTATAATGCTCTTCTCCTACAATATCAGGACTTAAGATACGACTGGTTGAATCTAGAGGGTCTACGGCTGGATATATACCAAGACCTGCGATTTTTCTTGATAATACTGTTGTTGCATCAAGGTGCGCAAATGTTGTTGCTGGAGCTGGGTCTGTTAAGTCATCAGCTGGCACATATACTGCTTGAACAGATGTAATTGAACCATCTTTTGTTGATGTAATTCTTTCTTGCATTGCACCCATATCTGTACCAAGAGTTGGTTGATATCCCACCGCAGAAGGAATACGACCTAGCAAGGCGGATATTTCAGAACCTGCTTGAGTGAAACGGAAAATATTATCTACGAAAAATAACACATCTTGATTTTCTACATCTCTAAAGTACTCAGCTTCGGTTAACCCAGTTAAGGCTACACGAGCACGTGCTCCTGGTGGTTCATTCATTTGACCATAAACAAGTACGGTTTTTGAATTATCACCTTTTAAGTCAATAACACCACTTTCTATCATTTCATTATAAAGGTCATTTCCTTCACGTGTTCTTTCACCAACACCGGCAAAAACAGAATAACCACCATGACCTTTGGCAATATTATTAATTAATTCCATAATTAATACGGTTTTACCAACGCCGGCACCACCAAATAGACCGATTTTTCCACCTTTAAGGTATGGTTCAAGTAGGTCTATTACCTTAATACCGGTTACAAAAATTTCTGGCTCAGTTCTTTGGTCTGTAAAATCTGGAGCTGGTCTGTGGATTGGGAAATGTTGTTTAGTGTTTATCTCACCTCTTCCATCAACTTCATCACCTACTACATTGATTATACGACCTAAAAGTTCTCTTCCAACAGGAATTGTTATAGGTTTATTGGTATTATAGACTTTAACGCCTCTACTTAAACCATCTGTTGTATCCATCGCAATAGTTCTTACAACATTATTACCTAAATGTTGTTCTACTTCTAGAACCAAACGAGATGAATTAACGACACATTCAAGAGCTGATAATATTGCTGGTAAAGCTTTTGTTGATTTAAATTTAACGTCAACAACGGCTCCCATTACTTGATATACTTCACCTAAATTTTCATCGCTTTCATTTTGGATTAATTTTTGCAATTCATCCAATTTTTTAGTGTTTTCTTTTTTTAGTTCAACAGCTTTATCTTCTATTTTATCTTTTTTAGCTCTTGGTGCCATCTTTATTAACTCCTTTTCCTACATTGCCTCAGCACCAGCAACGATTTCTACTAATTCTGTAGTAATTGCTGATTGTCTTAAGCTATTATATTTGAACGTTAATGAACTTATCATATCTTCTGCATTGTTGGTTGCATTATCCATAGAACTCATGCGAGCGGCATGCTCTGATGCTTGTGAATTAATTAAAACTTCAAACATTGATGTACGCATATACATACTTGATAAATTTTTTAATAATTCTAATTTATCTGGCAAGTAATTATAAAAAGCATTACCTACTTTAGTGATATTGGTGTCATTTTCTGTTATCTCAATATCAAATGGAATAACTTGCTTTGAAAGATATGTTCTTGTTAAACCTGTTAAAAAGTCACTATATACTATCTCACAAATATCTGCATGATAGTGAAGTTTTGTTTCCCATACATCTTTTAAGAAATGCATAGCTTCCGCATAGGTTAAATGCTTTTTAATAACAGCATCTTTACTTTCTACAATATCTGTAACGCCAAAGCGTTTTAATCCTGATGATGCTTTTTTACCATAGCAAAATACTTTTACTATTTTACCTTGGCTTTTTAGCTCATCTATACGCTTTTTGGCAGTTTTTGCTATCATTGTATTATAACCACCACATAGACCTCTATCAGATGCTAGTACAAACAAAGCATAAACTTTAGGATTTTTAGCTTCTACTAGCATTTTAGGAAGCATAAATGTAATGCCTTTTTCTTTTTCTAGTGTTTTTAATTCCAATAGAACTTTTTTGATATTTTCTATCAACATCTTTTGGAATAATTCACTTTTATCTAAAGTAAGCTGAGCACGACGAAATTTAGATGCTGCCACCATCTTCATGGCAGAAGTTATCTTTTTAGTTGATTTAACACTTTCTATTCGTGTACGTAGCTCTTTTAAGCTTGCCATTTTACTTCCTTTAAGCTATTTTTTCTTCACTATTTTCAGTGGTTCTGTTAAGTTTTTTAAATTCCTCAACATAGTTTGTTAGAAGATTTTTAAGCTCTTCATTTAGCTTATCTGAGAGAATTTTTTCTTCTCTTATTTCTTTCATTATTACAAGATGCTCTTTATTCATCTTTTCGATAATGAAATGTTCAAAAGCTGAAATTTCTGATACTTCTAAATCATCTAAATAACCATTAGAACCTGCATATAAAATTATCACCTCTTCTTCTAATGATAATGGATGATATACAGGTTGCTTTAACATTTCGGTTAGTCTTGCACCTCTATTTAATAGTTTTTTAGTTGCAATATCTAAATCAGATGAAAATTGTGAGAATGCTGCCATTTCTGTATATTGAGCAAGATCTAATTTCATTGAACCTGAAACTTGTTTCATTGCTTTTACTTGTGCTGCAGATCCTACACGACTAACTGATATACCAACGTTTACAGCAGGACGAATACCTTGATAGAATAATGAAGTTTCTAAGAATATTTGACCATCTGTGATTGAAATAACATTAGTTGGAATATAGGCAGAAACGTCTCCGGCTTGAGTTTCAATTACTGGAATAGCTGTTAATGAACCTCCACCATGTTTTTCATCTAATTTTGCAGCTCTTTCTAATAGTCTTGAGTGCAAATAGAATACATCTCCAGGGAATGCTTCACGACCAGGTGGACGACGAAGCAATAATGACATTTGACGATATGCAGTTGCTTGCTTGGTTAAGTCATCATAAAATATAACGGCATGCATACCTCTGTCTCTAAAATACTCACCCATTGCACAGCCCGAATATGGAGCGAGGTATTGCAAAGGAGCTGCATCTGATGCTGTTGCTGATACAACAATGGTATAATCCATTGCGCCATTATCTTTTAAGGTTTTTACTACTTGAGCAACGGTTGAGCGCTTTTGACCAATTGCAACATATATGCAAAATAGTTTTTCTTTATCAGACTTTGCTCTATCGTTTATTCTTTTTTGATTTATTATTGTATCAACAATAATTGAGGTTTTTCCGGTTTGGCGGTCACCAATAATTAACTCACGTTGACCTCGACCAATTGGGATAAGAGAATCGATTACTTTAATACCTGTTTGAACTGGCTCATGAACTCCACGACGTTCAATAATTCCAGGAGCTTTAGTTTCTACTTTTGAAAATTCTTTTGCTTTTATTGCGCCTAAACCATCAATTGGTTCACCTAATGCGTCAACAACACGACCTAAAAGCTCTGGACCAACTGGTACACTTACAATATTTTTGGTTCTTTTTACAGTGTCCCCCTCTTTTATGTCGCCATCGGAGCCAAATATAACAACACCAACACTATCTTCACCAAGGTTTAGTGCCATTCCCTTTGTGCCTGATGAAAATTCTACAAGTTCGTTATATTCAACTCCATCAAGACCATATACTGTTGCAACACCATCGCCAACAGAAATAACTTGTCCGACTTCTTTTAATTCAGTATCAAAATCGTATTTTTCAATTTTTTCTTTTAAAATTGAAGAAATTTCTTCTGCTTTTATTGCCATTTACTCACCCCTTAAAAAAATAACCGATTTTAATTTCATATTTTATTACCTGTTTAACATTAATTTCTTTATATTTTCTAACTTATTTTGCAAACTATCATCTATTAAGTTTGAGCCGTAAGAAATTTTTAATCCACCAAGTATTTCTTTATTGATTATGTAATTTAATTTTACTGTCTTTTTTAATTTTTCTTCTAAAACTTTTTTTAATTTTTTATCTTGGGTTAAAGTTAAAGGAACTACTGTTTCTACATTAACTTTAACTATTGATTTCTTTTCATAATATAATTCTTGCCACTCATCTAAAATTAATGACAAGCAATCTAATCTTGAGTTTTCTGCCACCAAACTTAATAAGTTGGAAGTTACTTTAGATAGTTTCATTTTTTTAGATATAGCTTTTATTATATCTTCTTTTATAGCTTTGCCTGCTTTGGGAGTTATTATTTTTTGCCATAATAGAGCATCATCTTTCAAACTTTTTGAAAGTATTTCCACTTCTTTTAGAACTGTATCCTCAAGCTTATTTAAAAAAGATACGTCTACCCATGAAGAGGCATATGATTTAGCTATCTTATATTTTGACACATCTTTCAACTTTTGTCTCCCTTTATCCTATATATGCTATGTTATTAAATAAAAAAATCCATCATTAAACTTATTTTTTCACAAATTAATTTTAACAAATTGGTATGATTATTTATACATATATAAAAGATGTCCGTTTTCTGTTAGCCATTCCTTGCCTTTTTTAGCATCCTCTTCTAAAAACTCTACTAATGCCCAAAAATATGCAGAATGATCTTGATGCTTTAAGTGCGATACTTCGTGAGCAACAATATATCTAATTACAAATTCTGGAGCTAAAGCTAAGCGCCAGCTATAATTTATATTATTTAAGCTTGAACAACTTGCCCATCTTGATTTTGTATCTTTAATACAAACATTATGAACGGTTTTGCCTATTTTATCAGCAACTTCTATTGAGCGATTTGTAAATTCTTCTAGTGCTAGTTTTTTTATAAAATCTTTTACTCTTCTGTGCAAAAACTCAATACCACCTGAGATATAGAGTATTTTATTTTTCTTATCTAGCATAGTATTACCACGAATCATAGAATGCTCTATTTTATATTCTTTACCAAATAAACTAATCACATCATTATTCTTAAAACTTTTAAGTTCTGGGATTTTTCTTAAATTATCTAAAACCCAATCTTGATGACTTTCTACAAAAGATACAGCTTTTTTGCGTGAACAATACTTTGGAATCGTTAAAACCGCCACTCTATCTTTTTTATCTATCCTCAATGTTAAGCGCCTAGACCTTCCTGAATGAATAACTTTCATATCAAAGCCAAGGTCTGCATTTATATCAAAGGTCCTCCCACTTAACAATGTGATTTTCATAATCTTCTACCTCTGTCTCATTTATTAATTCTCTTTTTGCTAAAGAAAAGCCTGCTTCATGAACGCTTGAGGCTAGCCCCGTAATCAACGGATGCCATGATGGCAAAGTTTTTTTCTCATCCAACAACACATATGCGCATGTTTTAGGGAGCCATCGGGGCTTTTCTCGTATAGCGTTGATATCTATATCACGGCAATCGTTAACTTTTTGCAAACGATGTGAATAAATTTTACATAAACATGTTTTAGGGTCTAAAAAACGACAATACGTATTGGTAAAACAGATGCGACCTTTTATTTCTAGTTTATTTAGGCAACATTTACCACATCCATCACACAAAAGTTCCCACTCTTTTTTAGATAACTCTTCTAAGCTCTTCTTTTCCCAAAAATATGGCTCAACATCTTCTAAATTTTCAAAACGTGATTGAGGATTGTAATCGTCTTCTATTATATAATCATCTTTATCCATTTTTATAGATCTTCCCATTCTACGATATAGTCTTCAATATTTTCTGGATCAATTTCGGTTTCTTTAACACATCTTCCTTTAATGGTGGTTTTTATTGGAGATGGATTTTTTTCAAATAACTCTCTATAAGCACAAGTTTTTGGCATCCAACACAACTTATCAACATTATTTGCATCAAGCTTTAAGCATTCTGGGACTAGAGTTGTTCTTTTATCATAGATTGTACAAGACATTGTTTCTTCATTAAAATACTTGCAAACAACATTTGTATAGTAAATATCTCCCGTTTCTTCATCCTCGAGTTTTATTAAACAACACTTGCCACAACGACGACAAATATTTTCCCATTCTTCTTTGGTGTATTTTTTCATATAACTACCCTCTTTGCTCAGGAAGATATTCTTCTCTTGTTAGGTTGCTAAATCTTGCATACTCTCCATTCCAGAATAGTTTTACGGTTCCTGTTGAACCATGACGGTGCTTACCTATAATTACTTCACCAATATTTTGGGTTTCACGATTTTTTTGTTGCCATTCTTCAGTTCTTTTTAAGAAATGCTCATCTGTTTCACCCATGTTACGTTTAGGTTCTGCATTTTGAATATAGTAATTTTCACGGAATACAAACATAACAATATCTGCGTCTTGCTCGATTGAACCTGATTCACGCAAGTCTGACATTAATGGACGTTTATCTTCACGTTGTTCTAGCCCACGATTTAATTGTGACAATGCAATAACTGGAACTTTAAGCTCTTTGGCTAAGATTTTTAAGCCTCTTGATATTTCTGAAACCTCTTGCACACGGTTTCCTTCATTTTTCTTACCTTCTGAACCACTAATTAATTGAATATAGTCAATAACGATAAGCCCTAAACCATGAGTTCTTTTTAAGCGACGAGCTCTGGTTCTAATGGTATTGATTGTTATACCTGGTGTATCATCTATATATAAAGGTAAACGTTGGTATTCACGAACAGCTGCTGCAATTCTATTAAACTCTGATAACTCTAAATCACCGGTACGTAATTTTTTACCAGATGTATCTGTTATACTTGATAAAATACGAGAAGCTAATTGATCTGCAGACATTTCGAGTGAAAAAATAGCAACACCTTTTGAATGTGGATCCATATTTTCATCATTTAGCATATTTTCTGCTACATTATATGCAATATTCATTGCAAGAGCAGATTTACCCATAGCTGGACGTCCTGCTAATATTAAAAGGTCAGAATCGTTTAGACCACCTAATTTATAGTCTAGTTCATGCAAACCTGTTGAAAGTCCTGATACCTTGCCTTCTTTTTGATATGCTTTAGCAATTAATTCAAGAGCTTGGTTAAGTGACGTACCGAAATCTTGAAACCCTTTTTGACCATCGCCATGCATAGCAAGTTCAAATAAACGTTTTTCTGCTTTTTCTATTTGCGAAGCAGTTGTTTCATCTAATTTTTCGTTCATTGCTTCGCTTGCGATATCATAACCTGTTGAAATAAGTTCGCGACGTAAGTACTTGTCATATATAAATTGTGCATAATATTCAACATTTGTTAGTGGAGATGAAGCTTCTGATAATTTAATCAAATAAGCTATTCCACCAACATCATTTAAGCTACCCTCTTGTTCAAAATAGTTTTTTAATGTGATTACATCTGCGACATGGCCTTTTTGAATAAGGCGAGAAATAACATCAAAAACTTTTACATGGATTGGATCTGAAAAGTGATTTGGACGCAAAAACTCTGAAACTTTTTCATATGCTTTATTATTTGCTAGTAAAGCACCAATAAGCGCCTGCTCTGCTTCAATATTTCTAGGTAAACGCATTACATCTAGTTCTGAGATATTATCGTTATTATTTGAATATTTTGCTACGTCCAATGCTTCCATGATAAAAGAATCCTTTTTTAATATTGTTAGCTCATTTATGGTTTAAAATGTAAATAATGCCATAAAAAATATAAACGCTTGTGGATTATGTGGATAAAGCTGTAAGAGGCTTTTAATTTATACAACTTTATGTTATTGAAAATCATTATTTTATATTTATAGGAGATAAAATTGGCTGATAGAATTTTAGTAATTGGCGGTGCCGGTTATATTGGTAGTCATGTTCAAAAACAACTTATAGAAGAAGGATATGACGTTATTGTTTATGATAATTTATCTAGTGGAGATGAGATAAATATACTTGAAAAAGCAAAATTTATTAAAGGCGATATATTAGATGAAAAATCATTAAATGAGGCGATGAGCCAAAATATTAAAGCAGTTGTTCATTTAGCCGCTAAAAAAGCTGTTGGAGAATCGATGATTTCTCCTGACATTTATGCAAAAAACAATCTTACTGGCTCTATTAATATATTAAATGCAATGGTAAACAATAATGTTAAGTATATTGTTTTTTCTTCAAGCGCAGCTGTTTATGGTATGCCAGAATATATTCCAATGGATGAAAAGCACCCTATTAACCCAATAAATTACTATGGTTACACCAAACGAGCTATTGAAGAAAATATGGAGTGGTTTAATAAACTAGGTAAGCTTAATTATACGGCTTTAAGATATTTTAATGCTGTTGGATATGCTTTTGATGGAACTATTAGAGGAAAAGAGCGAAATCCTCAGAACTTAATGCCAATAATTATGGAAGCAGCAACAGGAAAACGTGATGGCTTTTCTATTTTTGGTAATGACTATGAAACAAGAGATGGCACTTGTATTAGAGACTATATCCATGTTACAGATTTAGCTAGAGCACACAGCCTTGCATTAAAAAAGATGTTTGAAGAAAATAAGTCTTATAAACTCAATTTAGGTACTGGTATCGGCACTAGTGTAAAAGAGATTGTGGATGCAACAGAAAAAGTTATTGGCAAAAAACTTAAATATACTTATGCTCCAAGGCGAAGTGGGGATCCTGCTGTATTAACTGCTAAAGCTGATGAAGCTCAGAAAATACTTGGCTGGAAACCGGTTTATACTGATATTGAAGAAATTATCAGCAGTGTGTGGAACTTAGAAATATAATTATAGGATTAAAGTAAAAATGTTAGAAAAATTACAATATATGTTTACTCATCATGCGGTATTGTCTGAAGAATTAATGTGGGTATTCTTTGGAATTGCTGTTGTTGTTTTGTTAGCGTTAGATTTGTTCTGTTTTAATCGCAAAAACGAAATACCAAGCTTTGCACATACCTTATGGGTATGTGTTGCATACATTGGTGCAGGTCTTTTGTTTGGTATATTTGTATGGTACGAAAAAGGCGGAAATGCTGCAATGGATTACTATACTGGCTTTTTAATTGAAAAAAGCTTGTCTATGGATAATATTTTTGTAATGTCTATCATATTTACTAGCGTTGGTGTTCCTAGAATTTATCAACACCGAGTTTTGTTCTGGGGTATTTTAGGCGCTGTTGTTATGAGAGCTCTTATGATTAGTGTTGGTGCTGCTATTATTAGTGAGTTTCATTGGGTATTGTATATTTTCTCTGTTTTCTTGATTTACACTGGTGCAAAAATGATGATGCACAGAAATGATAAAAAAGACAATGATGAAGAAAGTATCAAAAATAGCAAAATCTATAAATTTGTTGAACAATATTTGCCAGTTACTCATGAAATTGATGGCGCTCATTTTGTTACAAAAAAGAATGGTAAGAAATATATTACACCACTGCTTTTTGCACTTATCATTATTGAACTTATGGATGTTGTATTTGCAATAGATAGTATTCCTGCAATATTTGGTATTACTCAAGATGTATTTATTGTATATACAAGTAATATTTTTGCAATTTTGGGCTTAAGAGCGCTTTATTTCTTGCTTGAGGCTGCTGTAAATCGCTTTGTTTATTTAAAATCAGCTCTTGCAATTGTGTTAATCTTTATTGGTGTTAAGATTTTACTTCCAATATTTGGAATTCATTTAGAGTCTTGGCATTCATTATTGGTTACATTTGGTTTGTTAGGGGGAAGTATCTTCTTATCTTTAGCAAAAGAAAAAAAGAATGCTTAATAAGTTTAGGGGGAACATTTCCCCCTTTTTAGTTTAGGAAAAGTTTTATGAAAACATCTACACTTTATAGATTATCTTATATTTATTTAAGTCTTCCCTTGTTTATATTTTTTGCAACTTGGCTTGATTTAGGTATTGGATTAATTGCTAATTTATTACTTGGTTTTGCTTTTTATAAAGCTTTTCCTAAAGGTTGCGATATAAAATTAAATCTTAATTCTAAGCACTGGATATTTATAATTTCAATTGCATTTGTGTGGTGTTTTTGTGCAGGAATTGGTTATTTTTATTATCAATCATTTGATTATCATTTTAAAAATGCAGTTTTTAGAGATTTAATTAACTATGATTGGCCAATTTTTTATGATAGAGCAAATACTCCAATGGTTTATTATATGGGGTTTTGGTTAATTCCAGCTTTAGTTGGCAAATTTTTAATTATTTGTGGAGCTAGTTTTTATAATGCATTTATTGTTGCAAACATTTTTTTGTTTTTGTTTGCTTTTTTAGGAACTATGCTCATCTTTTTACATTTAGTAAACGTTGTAAATTGTGATAATTTTAAGAAAATAGTTGTTGTAATTTTGGGTTTTGTTCTTTTTTCAGGACTTGATATTATTGGATATAAATATTTTACAGTAATGGGACAACCTTTTGAATATCACCTTGAATGGTGGGCTACTTTTTTGCAGTTTTCATCTTTTACAACATCTATGTTTTGGGTTTTTAACCAATTTATTCCAGTTGGAATACTTATTCTTATGGTTTATAAAGAACAAAACATTAAAAATTTTGGGTTGTTAATTGCTTTGTCTTTGTTTTTTGCGCCCTATCCCACTTTTAGTATTGGTGTGATAATGGTTGTATTGGCATTAAATAATTTCATTAAGTCACCCAATAAATTAAATTTTGTTATTGAAAACATTATGTCTATTCCCAATATTATCAGTGTATTTTGGATTTTGCCGATTATAGTATTATATTTTATATCAAACAGCGAAGGGATGTACGGATATTACTATATATTTAGCTATACAACACCTTTTAGACTTGTTTTGTTTTATGTTATAGAATTTTTACTTTATGCTTTAATTGTTTACCCTAAATATAGGAAAAATTTGATTTTTAATGTTTTGGTTGTGCTATTTTTAGCAATACCATTTTTAAGACTTGATCAGCAAAATAACTTTTGCATGAGAGCTTCTATTCCTTTAATGATACTTTTTTATTGCTATATAGTTACATTTATTTTTGATAATAACTATAAAATTTTAAAGTACATTCTTATTGTTTTATTATGTATTGGTGCTATGACACCTATGACTGAGTTTTATCGTGGATTTCATTTTATGGCTAAAGAAAAAAAGATAAATCTAGTTGCAGATGATATTTATACCTTAAACAATAGATATATAAGGATGCCAGTATTTGGATATGATGTAAACCACCAATATACTGCAAAAGAGTATAAAACAGATATTTTTTGGCAGTGGTTTGCTAAAAAGACAAAAGGTTTGAATGATTAAAATTTAAAGGATATAAGTCTTAAATTTTATTTGACTTTGGACTATATCTTACAGATATTATACGTTAGATTTATAGATAATATTAGGAGTAAGATAATATGAAATTTATCGTTATGGCTATTATGGCTATATTTTCTACAATATCAAATGCTTTAGCAAACCCTGCTTGTGCTGTTTGCACAGTAGCAGTTGGTGCATCACTTGGTATTGCACGCAAAATGGGTGTTGATGATAGTGTTGTTGGGGTTTGGAGCGGTGCATTTTTAATGCTACTTGGCTATTGGACCTTAAAATGGATGGATAAAAAAGGTTGGAACTTCAAAGGTCGTGATTTTACTATTTTAAGTTTATCAGTATTGATGATTTTATTTGTTTATATATTACCAGAACTAAAATATACTCCTAAGGCTATTCTTATTTTTTGGATAGATCCATTTTTATTTGCAACAGTTTGTGGTGCTTTAGTTCTCCACTATTCTTCAGAATTTTATCAATGGATGAAAAGGAAAAATGGTGGTCATGCTCACTTTCCTTTTGAAAAGGTTGTTGTTCCTGTTGTTAGTTTATGTTTGATTGCAAAGTTGTTCTCATATTTATCTCTTTGTGCACCAGCTTTGCCTGATTTAAGTAATTTGTAATTTGATTTTAGGAGTTATCTCAGATGAAAAAAGCAGAAAGCGTAAAAGAATTTGTTGAAAGAATTGATGCATCTAAAAAAGTAAACCCTAAAGATTTATCTTCAGATCAAGATTTAACTATTGCTATTATGAACTTGATTTCTATTGAAGAACACTTAGTGTTTTCTGGTGCTAAAACAGGCAAGAACTCTTTTTATGATTTAATTGAAGAAGTTCGTGAAACAAGAAAAAAATTAATGCTAAAAATTATTCCTTCATATGAAGGAGAAGTTTGGTGCATTTCAAAACACTTGCTTGCTTCTTCTATGCGCTTGATGGAAGTTGGAACAAAACAACAAAGTCTTGGAAACAAAGAACAAGCTTATGATTTGTTTAATAAAGCTTATGACTTATATTGCCTATTTTGGGGATTAAATATGAATATGCTTAATGTTGAAGACATGAAATGGATTGAAGATAGTGTTGAAGACATTAAGAAAATAAGCGAAAAAATCAATGTTAGCACAGCTGAAGTTATTGAAATGAAAGACAAAGAAGTAACTGAAGAACCAAAGACTGCTTTCTCAAAGATGAAAGCATTTGTTAAAAAAGCAGTTGATTGTTGCATTGAATAAATATTTAGGCGACATTAAGTCGCCTTTTTTTTTATAACAAACGAGGTAGAAATGGCTTTAGAATAAAAAAATACCCCCACATTAAAAGATTACGTGGAGAACTTATTTCTGCTGTTAGAAAAAATAATAAATCAGGTTCTATAGGTACTGGTAGCATTGCAGGAAATATTGCAGAAGAATTAGCTGATGTTTTTATTTATGTATGTTCTATTGCTAATATGCACCAAGTTGATTTAGAGCTAGCTTTTAGAGAAAAAGAAGAAAAAGACAAATTAAGAATATGGAAAAAATTATAATTTTATTCCTTAACTTTAAGAGTTAATAACCACAAGTTAGGCAGGTACACCCTGCAATTATGGTTATTGTTAATAGTACAATAATCAGCTTTTTCATTTTTATCTCCTTTTAATCTCCCTGTTTTGCTATATACATAATAATTATCATTTTAATAACAATAGTTTTAGATAGAAAATATTATACTTAATTAGTTAAAATAAAAAATATTTTAGATAAAATAATGAGCTTTATGCCGTCGGCATGCCGACGGCATAATTCGGCAAATTAAAAAAAAGAAAAGAAGCAAAAGAAAAAAAAGATATATATATATAAATAAATAATTATTTTATCGCTTAAAAGTAAAAATCAAATAATTATTAAATTAGAAAGCCTCCAAATACTTGACTTTTAAAAGTTTATTAACTATTCTTTCTTTGTTTTGGGGAGTTTGGGTTTTATGAAAAAAGTCTTTGATTTTGTTTATCACAATTTTATGGCAAAAAGTATATTGTTAGTTGCTATTACAGCGATTAGCTATGGTTTTCTTATTAACAATCTAAACCTTTGGTCTGACGAACTTTATTCTGTTTTGATGGCAAAAGATAGTTTTTCTGATATGTTTGAATTACTTACAACAGAAGATTCGAAACCACCGCTTTATTATGTTTATTTAAAGGCTATTCTTGCCCTATTTCCTCAAAAATATGAAATATTTGGTGCTCACTTTGGTTCTTATTTGACATTACTTTTTGCAGAAATATTTACAATAACAGCTATCAAAAAAGATTATGGTGAAAAAGTTAGCTTATGGCTTCTTGTTATTTTGATGCTTCACCCTATTTCTTTGTGGCTGGCTTTTGAAGTTAGAACATATGGATTATCGTCTTTTCTTTTACTTGTTTGTTTGGTTTATGGATTAAGATTAACAAGAAACCCTCAAAATATTGATTATGTAAAATTTGGTTTTGTTTCTCTAGCTTCACTATATTCTCATTATTATGCAGCAATTTGGTTAATGTTTTTGTATGCTTCAATACTCTATATTTTAATATATGATAAAACTTTTTCAAAGTTTGGTAGAAAGTTTTTAATTACGACATTTATTGTTGCAATCTTGTTTTTACCTTGGATATTTGTACCATTAAATACAGGTAGAGAAATCAGTAATGATTGGTACGTTAATCGTGAGTTTGTAAGATTTAGCATTAGATATTTTACAGACCCTTTACAACCAGATATTTTCCAATCAATATTTTTTGTTGCAACAGGTTTTAGTACTGCGGTATTTAGCTTTGTTGTTTTAACTGGTATTTTTAGTACTAAATTATTTTCACACAGATTAAAACGTGCCTTTGGAGTGGCTTTTATAACATTTTTCTTAAGTTATATTTTACTTATTGTGCTTTCATATGCTATTAGACCAATGGTTACAGCTCGATATCTTAAGATATTTTCTCTTATTTGGTACTTTGCGGGAGCTATTGTAATTTCTTATTTAAGCAATATTAAAAAGACATTTTTACTTGTCTTGATTATTGGTTTTTCGTTTACTTACTTAGATATGAAAGCTGTATTTTTTGATAAAGAATATAAAAATGCTATTGAGGATATAAATAGCTTTGTACCTAAAAATATGACTATTTTAGCATTAGATAATGCTAATCTCTTTTGTGAGTATTATTTACCAGACCATAAATGTATTTTAGCTGTGGGTGAAAAAGGTGAAATACTTAGAAAACCTAGTTTATTAAAAAATATTAATCTGTATTATAAAGAACCTCGTGATATAGTTCTCACCTTGTCTTTATATGGTTCTGGCGAAGGTGATTGTAAAAAATATAACTCAATATATAGATACGGCAACACTGTAACTTTATGTAAAATATCAAAAGATAAAGCAACAAAGCTAATTAAAGATAGTTTAGATTTACGTTTAAATAAATATTTAGGCTCTTGACTTATGAAAAAAAGGCTTGTACATTCTTGTTAATATTTTATTAATATTTAATAGGTCTTTGAGCATGAAAAAACCACAAATTGTTGGAATTGGTGAAGTTGTTTATGATATCTTACCTGATAGTAGGAAGCTTGGTGGTGCTCCTGCTGATTTTTTAAATTATGCATCTAGATTTGGGGGAGAGGTTTCTTTAATTAGTGCAATTGGGGCTGATGACTTAGGTCGTGAGGTAGTTAGCGAATTAAACAAATATAAAATTACTCCTGTACTTGCTATAACTCCATACCCTACTGGTAGAGTTTTAATTTTCAAAGGTGGTGATGGATATATTGCACATATTCTAGAAAATGCTGCGTGGGATTATATCCCTTATACAAATAACGCTGAAAATATTACCAAAAAAGCTGATGCAATATATTTTGGAACTCTTGCCTTGAGACGTGATTATTCAAAAGGTACAATACTTGATTTAATTGATGTGGCTGAAAATGCTCAATATAAATTTTTTGATATAAATATAAGACAGAATTATTACTCAAAAGAACTCATACTAGAATTGCTTAAAAGAGCTAATATATTAAAAATGAATTTAGATGAGTTAAAAGTTTTGCGCTCACTTTTAAATCTTAAAGGAAGTGTTGAAGATATTTGCTTAAAATTAAAAAAGACCTATGAGTTAAAATATATTATCCTTAATGATGGTGCAAGAGAGAGTAAAATTTGGGGAGAAAATGATAATCTTAGTGTTATAAAAAATACAAGATTACATCAAGCCTTTGCTTTTGGCGCAGGAAATGCTTTTGCGGGCTCTTTTTTGGGAGCAATAATCGCTGGCAAATCTCAAGAAGAAGCACATGAAATAGCAAATGATGCTGCTGCTAATGTGTGTAAGCAATCTCAAGGAGTTTATTAATATAAAAAAACAAACGTTTGATAAAAAGAAATAAAAGATGAAAATAGAGTTTGTTGATATAAATGGAATGCATGTTGTTTCTTTATTAAAAGAAGAAAATAGTTTTTTTGAGCTATCTCAAGATAACTATAAAATAATTGAGCGCTGGAAACTTGGCGGTAATAAAAAAATATATCTAAAATTGCTTGGTGATAATATTGAATATACCTCTATTCTTGGAGCTCTAATATATTCATTAATTAATACTTTAAAAAAAGAAGGTTTTAGTATTGATATAGAAAACATTCCTGAACAAGTAAGAGAAATGCTTTTGCTTTCGTTAAAAAAAACAGGTAATCCTCCTTTACTTAATACAGATATTATAAAAACTTCTGTTTTTGAGAAAATTGGCCTTAAGTCTTATAATATATATCAAGATATAAAAAAAGCTTTTGACTTTATTAATAACTCTTTTTCTTCTGTTATAAATTTCATAAAAGGAACAGCTGTTTATAGAAAAAAAGATTTTTGGTTTATTTTTGAAGATTGTAGTTATAAAGCTGTGGGAATTGTTGCTTTAGTTAGCTTTTTAGTTGGATTAATTGTGGCTTTTGTTGGTGCTATACAATTAAAAAGCTTTGGTGCTGGTATTTATGTTGCTAGTATGGTTAGCATTGGTATGACTAGAATAATGGCCGCGATTATGGTTGGAATTGTAATGGCTGGTAGAACTGGTTCGTCATATGCGGCAACTCTTGGAACTATGCAATCAAATGAAGAAATTGATGCTCTAAAAACATTGGGTGTAAATATTTATGAATATTTGGTCGCTCCTAGAATTATCTCACTTGTTTTAGTTATTCCTTTTTTAACACTACTTGCAGATATTTTGGGAATATTTGGTGGTGCGGTTGTTGGAATTGGATTTTTGAATATTTCATCTAGTAGTTATTTTGATTATGCAATTAAAGCTCTTAGCTTAAGCAATACTTTGATTGGAGTGTTCCATAGCTTTGTTTATGGAATAATTATTGCAATATCAGGGTGTTATGAGGGAATTAATGCAGGTCGCAATGCTGATAGTGTGGGAAGAGCTACAACAAATGCAGTTGTTACAGCTCTTGTTTGGATGATTGTTGCCACAGGAGTTATCACTATTTTATTGGAGGTTATTGGCTTATGATAAAAGAAATCATAAAAGTAAATAACCTTATTGTACAATATGATGATTTTGTGTTATTTGATAATTTAAGCTTTGATGTGAATAAAAAAGATATTTTTATCATAATGGGGGCGAGTGGCTGTGGTAAAAGTAGCTTATTAAAAGTGTTAACTGGACTTGTTAAACCTTCTAAAGGTGAAGTTTTTATTGATGACAAAGACTTTTTAAGGGCAGATGCTTTAAATAAAAAAGAAATAATGAAAAACTTTGGAGTATTATACCAAAGTGGTGCTTTGTTTTCATCAATGAGCTTAAAAGAAAATGTTATGATGCCTTTAGAACTATATAGTTCTTATAGTCCAAAAGAAATATCTGAACTTGCATCATATAAATTATCACTTGTTGGGTTGGGTGGTTTTGAGGATTTTTATCCTTCTGAGATTTCTGGAGGTATGAAAAAAAGAGCATCTCTTGCAAGAGCGATTGCTCTTGACCCTAAGATTGTTTATTGTGATGAGCCATCTGCTGGCCTTGACCCTATTAGCTCAAAACAACTAGATGATTTGATTTTGGAACTTAATCAAAAACTTAATATGACATTTGTTGTGGTTACACATGAGCTCGCATCTATATTTTCTATTGGAAATAATTCCATCTTTTTAGATAGAGATGCAAAAAATATTATTGGTAGAGGAAATCCTAGAGAACTTTTAAGAAATCCTCCTAACGAAAAAATAAAAGACTTTTTAACTAGAGGAGCAAAATAATGGTAAAACAACCAAATATGAAAATGATTGGCATTTTTATTACTCTATCAGCACTTTTTGTTGTTGTAATCTTTGGTTACTTCTTTAAATCAAAATTTTCTGATAATGAAGCAACTGTTGTTATGTATTTTGATGAGTCTGTTAAAGGACTTGATGTAGGAGCTCCCGTTTTATTTAAAGGTGTAAAAATTGGTGAAGTTACCAATGTTGAATTAGATGTTAATCTTAATAGTATGAAGTTTTTAACACCAGTTTATGCTAAAATTTATAAAGGAAAAAAATTAATAACCGGCACTCAAAATGATAAAGAAATGCTCTCGATATTTATTGAACATGGACTTAGAGCACAGCTTGCAGTAAATTCTGTTATAACAGGACAACTACTTATCGAATTAGATATGTATCCAGGAACTCCTGTTATTTTACATAAAGAAGTAGAAAATGAAAATGAAATTCCAACGATTGATTCTCCATTTGCAGAGATTTCAAAGAGCTTAAAAGTTATGCCTGTTGCAAAAATTGCACAAGATGTTCATCATATAACAAAAGCTCTAAATAAGAGTCTACCACCATTGCTTCGCAAAATGAATGATACATTTGGCACCTTAGATGAAATTTTAACAGAAAATAAGGATAATACCGCAAAGATGGTTAAAGACCTTGGTGATGCGGCAGAAACATTTGATAATTTGGTTGAAAATAATGCAGAAAATATTGAAGCTATGATTGAAAGCTTTAATTTGGCTGCTCAATCTATGAAAAATCTAACTGATTATTTGCAAATGTACCCTAATTCTATTATTACAGGAAAGGAATACTAAGATGAAAAAAATTATAACAATTATAATGGGTTTGATTGTTTCTGCTTGTTGTAGCACTAGCCCAAATTTTTATCAAACAGTTGCAATAGATAATCATGCTACACAAATTGAGAATGTGAAAGATACGATTTTACTTAAACCGATTGCACTTCCATCAATGGTTACAAGACCTCAAATTGTAACATTAGGTAAAGAAGACTTTGAAGTAAACATTGATGAGTTTAATAGATGGGCTAGTAGTCTTGATAAAATGATTTATAGCACTGTAAGTGAGAATTTAGGTTCTATACTCCCAAATGCAACAATTAACCGCCCTTTTCTTCTAAAAAAGAACTATAAATATAGTGTAAGTATTGATATTTTAGAATTAAGTGGAAGGCTTAAAGAAAAAGCAACACTTAAAGCATCTTATGTAATAAGAGATAGAAACAACAAAGTTGTATTAGAAAATAAATTTAATAATACAATAAAAATCAAAAGAAAATATGATGAGTATATTCCTGCACTAAATACTTTGATTGGAGAATTATCTTATAATATAGCAAAAGATATTGATAATTTATAATATTTTAGCTGATTTTAAAGGCCGTATTTTATACGGTCTTTTTTTTATATAAAATTATTGACAAAAAAAATATTTACCGTATGATTTCTTTCTAATTATAATTTTTATGTTTAACTAAAGTATTTTTATGGAAAAAAAAGAAGTTATGACCGCATCTTGGTTTGAAAACGAAGAGGTTTTTAAGAAATTGTCTAATGGGCATACCAAAGATGCAAAGAATTTCGGAGAGTTTGTTTTCAAGTGCCCTATGCCTTTTGCTCGTTTGTATGAGAATTTGGAAAGAACCTGCCGTAGAAGTGATGTTGCAGATATAACAAACATTGCAACAATATCTGAAGATAGTGTTTTGTTTGATTGCTCATGTGATGGCGCTCTTGACATCATCGGAAGATATTTAAAGATTCTTAACACTGGTGGCAAGGTTCGTTCTCTTTGGTGTTTTCTTGATACAGAAAGAAAAGCTGTTGTTCACTTCATAATGAAGCGAGGTTGGTATGCTGAGGCATATTTCTTGAGTGATGAAGAGTTTTCTGCTCTTCATATTACAGATGATGAATACGGCAAGAACATCATTGTGGCTAATTTTTCAAAGAACATTTCATGTGAACTGAAAAAGGCCTCTCTTAATGATTGTTTCTATCTTCAGGAGTATTTGCCTCGTACAACAGGTGATATTCTTGGAAGAGCAAGAGGAAGTCATAAGAAAAAAAACAACTCTTCTAGCACAAAGAAGACAAAACATAACACTTCTGGAGCTGACCAAAAGTCTAGACATGACAAGTGGGATGGATTGTAAAGAAAAAACAGACATTTATTAATGTTTGTCTTCATAACTAAAGGGTTTATTGTGCGGAAAGGTGTGTTTAATTACACACCTTTCTTTTTTGTGGAGAGTTTCTTGTTCTTGCTTGAATAATCTTATAGTAAATATATTGTAGCATCAAAGGAGTATAAAGATGTTTTCATTGTTTGAGAGTATTGTTGCTGCAAGATATTTGCGAGCAAAAAGAAAAGAAGGTTTTATCTCTGTTATTACCTCTTTTGCAGGAATTGGTATTGCACTTGGTGTTGCAACCCTTATTATCGTTACATCAGTTATGAATGGTTTTAAGGCTGAGCTATTAGATAGAATCTTGGGAATTAATGGTCACATTAGCATATCTAGTGTTAGAGATATCCCTTTTAATAACTATAAAGAAGCTGTTAAAAACTTAGAAGAAAAAGTAAATGGGGTTAATATTGCAATTCCTCTTATTGAAAAACAACTATTAGCAACTGCTGGCAATAGCGCTGAAGGTGTAATGGTTAGAGGTATAAATGCAAATGATATTCAAAAAAAGCAAGTACTTCGTGATGGATTTAAAGACTTTGATTTGAACTTTTTTAAAGGTGATACAATTGTTCTTGGGTATAAGCTTGCAAACAAACTTGGCGTTATGGAAGGTGATGAAGTAACCCTTCTTTCTCCTCAAGGGAAAATAACTCTCTTTGGTTCTGTTCCTCGTATGAAGAGCTATAAGGTTGCTGGCACTTTTAATTTTGGTATGTATGAATATGATGCAAACTTTGTATTTATGCCATTGGAGGCTGCGCAAAAGTTTTTCTCACTTGGTGATGGTGTTACATCAATTGATGTTAGCATTAGAGATGATGCAGATATTGACCATACTCGTGAGCTAATTAGAACTGCAATAGAATCTTCTGGTAACAGAGCATTTATTTATGACTACAGACAAACAAATTCTGCATTTTTTAATGCAATTGATGTAGAAAGAAACGTTATGTTTATTGTTTTAACTCTCATTATACTTGTTGCTGCTTTTAACATTATTACCGGTCTTATAATGCTTGTTAAAGACAAAGCAAGAGATATTGCTGTTCTTAGAACTATGGGGGCAACAAAAGGTGCAATAATTAGAATTTTTGTTATAGATGGGGCATTTATTGGTGTTGTTGGTACATTATTTGGGGTAATTTTAGGATTATTGTTCTGTGACAACATTGAAAATATTCGCCAATTTTTGCAAACCCTTGCCGGAAGAGATTTGTTTTCTGCTGAAATTTATTTCTTATCTAGACTTCCCGCAAAGGTTGAGAGTGATGTTGTTGTTAGTGTTGCATTAATTTCTTTATTATTGTCATTTATTGCAACAATTTATCCAGCATATAGAGCTGCAAAAATGGATCCTGTGGAGGCTTTACGTTATGAGTAGTGTATTAGAACTAAAAAATGTAATAAAAACCTACAAGCAAGGAAAACAAAACTTAGAGGTTTTGTCTGGGGTTAATTTAGAAATAAAATCACAAGAAATTATTGGTCTTGTTGGTCAATCGGGATCTGGTAAATCTACTTTGTTGCAAATTGCAGGACTTTTAGATAAGCCAACAAGCGGTAAAGTGATTGTTAATGGTAAAAATATAGAAAAGCAAAATGATGATGTAAGAACTTTTTTAAGAAGAGACTATATTGGTTTTGTGTATCAGTATCACAATTTACTTGGTGATTTTAGTGCACTTGAAAATGTAATGCTTCCTATGCTTATTAGCGGAAAAAATAAAAGTGATGCTAAAGATAGAGCTGTTATGTTGTTAGAAAAAATGCATTTATCTCACAGATTAAATCATAGACCTGCTGAACTATCTGGTGGAGAACAACAGCGTGTTGCGATAGCAAGAGCTCTTGCAAACTCTCCTAAGCTATTACTTGCAGATGAGCCAACTGGTAACCTTGACCCAAATACTGCAGAAGAAGTATTTGTAGCCCTTCTTGATATTATTAAAGAAACAGGTCTTGCGGCTCTTATTGCAACTCATAATATGGAACTTGCAACAAGAATGAATAAACAGTTTAGACTTAAAGCTGGAGTACTACAAGAAGTTAATGAGCCAATCCTTTCAAAAATCGCAAAAAACTTCTATTAATCTAAAAAAAATGCTTGCAAAATAAAAAAAATGTAAGTATGTTATGCTCACTTCCGAGAAAGAGGGTAGCAAATACCCCGTTTGCGCTAGCTTGGAGTAAAATAAATTTTATTTTAATTTAAGCTTTTAAGACAAAACTATCGGGACAAAAATAAATAAATTAATTTAAAGGATTTTAAGATGAAAAGTATTGTAAATGCTAAGAAAAAGAATAGCCGTCGCTATGGTCACAACCTTTGGGGTGATCCAAACAGCCCTATTCTAAAAAGAAACTATGCACCTGGTCAACATGGTCAAAGAAGAAAAAAGACAACTGACTACGGTGAACAATTATATGCTAAACAAAGATTAAAAGTTTACTATGGTAATATCTCTGAGAAACAATTCTACAAATATTATGAAGAAGCTATCAGAAGACGTGGTGATGCTGCTGAAAACTTAATTGGTTTGTTAGAATCTCGTTTGGATAACTTGGTTTACAAATCAAAGTTTGTTCCAACTGTATTTGCAGCTCGTCAATTTGTTAACCACGGTCACGTTACAGTTAACGGCAAAAAAGTTAACATTCCTTCATACATTGTTAAAGCTGGTGATGTTATCGAAGTTCGTGAAAAATCAAAGAACTTGGCTGTTGTATTAGCTGCTGTTCAATCTCAAACACGTGACTTCCCTGCTTATTTGGAAGTTGACGCTGGCAAACTTACAGCTAAATACACATTCGTACCTAAGTTTGATGATGTTCCTTACCCATGTATGATGGAACCAAACTTGGTTATCGAGTTCTACTCAAGATAGTAGAGGTTTTATACCGATTTTTAAGCAGGGTTTTCGCCCTGCTTTTTTTTTGCTATTTTTAAAATATTGACAAAAAAAATATTTAATTGTATAAGTTGCATTCAAAGAAAATTATTGTGTAATATTAAAAATTTATAATTATGAGTGATTTTAAAGAACAATTAAAAAAGTATTGGAAGTTTTTCTCCAAACACTCTTTTGGTGAGCATGATACCATTAATTTTTTTCAAAATGGTAGTTTTGCTATTATCACTAGAACTGGGGTAAACTACTATGATGAGAATTGCCAACAGGTTGACTTTGTATTGGGTGAGCGCTTTGCAATTCTTGCTAGCGGTGTGACTATTAAAATTGAATCAGACAAAGTAGAGATTCTGAGATCTGGTATTCACAAGTGCTCTGAAACGCTTTGCATAAGCAAAGCGATAGACTCTTCGGTTTTTGTTTCTGGCTCACTTGTTATTGTTAAGGATTATTATAGTTCTCAGTATAACATTTATCTGATAGAAAAAACTGTAAATCCTTATCAGGTATCAGTATCACAACTTTCTCTTGAATTCCCCCCTTGTCGCTCCATCTATCATTTTGAGGCTTCAGAGGATAACTCAATTTTTGCTATAGGCTTTGATCGTGGTGGCAATTTGCCATCATGTAAAAAGCTTTACAAACATGAGTTAGGTTCATTTGAGGTTACAGATATTACACCAACAGCTTTTGACAACCTTCATGTCATGAAATGCGGTAGCTACATTGTTAACTACTACAAAGGCTGTTGCAAGATGTACTCTGCTGATGGAAAGCTTATCTTAACATCCGATGAGCCTCGAGGAATTATAGGCATTGGCTATGATATTGTGCGATTTGACAACTCTCTGGTTGTTAATGCAGTGTCAGGAAGTGTGATATGCAAAGCAGACATGGAAACATCAAACATGACAAAAAAAACCAATTTTTACATTGGCAGGTACATTATTAGAGCGCCTGATGGTAAGGTTGGCTATTTGTTGGATGGAAAACTTCTGCCAAGCATTTGTGGAAGCAGACTTTCTCAAAAGTTAAGTGTTATCTACCAACAAGGAACATTCTACCCTACGACATTTGATGAAAACGACGATATTGCTGGTTATCAACCAGACGTATATTATTCTCGTTTGAGGTCAATGATTCCACGTTAGCTATTTAAAGCCCTCTATTTTAGAGGGCTTTTTTTATTTGACAAAAAAAACATTCTATTGTACAAATTGCACTCAAAGAAAATTATTATGTGTTACAATAAATTATTAATGTTATGATTAATTTAAGAAATTACTACGAGTTTTTTTCCAAAAATCGCTTTAGTGATCCATCACAAATTACCTTCTTTAAGGATGGTGGGTTTGCTATCAATTGTGTTAGAGAGAATGCTCTTAAAGTCTTTGATGAGGAATGTAACCTTATTGAGACATATTCTGGCAAAGCAATTTTGTGTGCGTCTAGTGGCGTTGTTGTTGTCATTGAAGATGGCGTCGGATTTAAGGCTTATTATAAAGGAAAGCTAATTGCAAGTGATACAATTAAAAATATTACACGCAAATCTTGCTCTCCTCACAATAATGGGTTCTATTTCCATACCAACCTTAAGACTGAGACTTGTGTTTATAACATAAGCTCTAACGGAAGTGTTAACAAAGTTGTTCTTCCCATAAAAGTCTTTGATAATTACGTTGAAACTGATGATTATGGCAATACCGTTATTACAAATTCTAACACTCATGAAAGCAAATGCTATAATAGTCAAGGCAATTTTTTGCTTAATGATGTTAGAAGAATTAAGTTTCTTCCTAATCATCGTGCAATTATCTCAACCTCAAAGGGAGCTGATTTGATAAACTATGAGAAATCTCTCATGGACCCTATTTCGCTTTTGCACTCATCAAATCCTCATGGAATTCAAGCATTTAAAGGTGGCTATACCGTCATCTTTGAAGATGCACTTGTTGCAGATGCTGACAATGGATTGTTCATCTCTCGGTTTAAGGATGAGAAATTTGTATCTTCTGGAAAGACTAAGGTAAAAGACTATGAAATTTTGTATAACGACCTTAGTTGTTTTTGGACTGGCGGAAAATTCGACATCTTTGAAGTTGATGAAGAAATCTTGTTTGTTGCCTACTATGATGAGAGATTTTTCCCATTTTTCATTGATCTTTGCTTTTCTGACAGAAACATTAAAGATGCAGACATCGAAGGGGTATATGAGCTAAAGCTCTATCAGATGGTTAGGCCTTCTGACTTTGACTAAAAACTCTAAAATTAAAGCTCTCCTTTGGGAGGGCTTTTTTTATTTTAAAATATTATTGACAAAAAACTGCTTTTGGTATATTTTATCCTTCTAAAATAAAATTATTAACTTTTATATTATTTATGTTTTATGAGTAGGTTATCATTAAAAAGTATCGAAGTTAAAAACTTCGAAAGTTGTGGTTTAGATTATTACTGGAAGGTCTTGTGTAAATTTGATCTAACATCAATGCACTGTGATGTTTTTCCTAATGGTGTGATTGTTTCTCTTGGTGATGATATACGTGTAAATGGTGTTTATAACGGAAAATCTTTGTTTCCTGTTATATCCAACGTTTCATTTGTTCAATACCTTGAGAGCGGTTACATGCTTATTGGAACTGGCTATGATGAGGAGTGTGAGATTGGGCTTTTCTCACCTTGCGGTAGGTTGATGGGCATTTATGCTTTTGATAAGAATATGTATTCAAGAGTATCGATGTCTAAGACCAAAGATGGTTACAAGCGCTTTACGACAGGTTTTACCTTATTTAATAGCTTTTTCTTTAAGTATAATACGTTAGCTATTAAGTGCGCAAACAAGTGCTATCTTGCAAGACCTCACAAGCTTGACTTGGCAAAGCTCTTTTGTGTTGGCTTCTATAATGATATTAAATCAATGGAAGACAATGAATGCGGACTTGTTGCTGTTCATTTTCATAATGGAAGTGCTAGGCTTTTGAATAAAGATTTTTCAGAGATTAACATCATGGATGGTCTTTCAAAAGTTATTTTCCTTGAGAATGGTGACTTTTTTGCATTCGATAACAAGGGAACTATTTCTTTGTTTAACAAGAAGCTTAAGTTCATCAAGAATGTCAACAGTGTTGAAGTTGAACCCTATTCTAGGCTTTACAAGCTAGACGATGGCAAGAGGTATGATTGCTACACACATGAGGTTTACACAAAACTTACTGTTCCTTTGTGTTGTGTTGACGGCTATACTATTCATGGAGTACAAGGTCTTCTTACGTGTGCTTACAACGACAAATTTGACTTTGTTGTTGCGAATAGATACAAAGGAAAGCCTCGTTTCATAAACAACAAGTTTATGCTTATCTCTGATGGCAAACAGCTGTTTATGATTGATCCGTTTATCCATATAGATTCTATGGATAGTATCATTACTAGCTATCTCTTTAAGCTTCCGGATGATGAAGACTTGTCACTTGAGTTGTTCCTTTACTTTAAGAATATGCTTGAGTGTAGACACGTTAAAAAGTATCCGTTAAAGAAGATGTTAGAAAGAAGCATTTCTTCCTTAATCTAGTTTGCAAAACTTTTAAAAATCTAACTAAAATCCCCTCTTTTATAGAGGGGATTTTTTTTAAATCTTTAGGTAATCTAACACATCTTCTGGACTTGTTACTGCTATAACTTCTGTATTTTCCATATTTTTTAATGTGCTAGCAATGTTATAGTCATTACCACCAATGTCTGTTCTGTCTCCGATAAAGATTATTTTATCATTTGGATGACGTTCTCTAATTAGATGAGCGATTTGCTCTTTTCCGCATCCTTTGGTTACAATATCTATTGATATTTTTCCACCTAGGCTAAAATCATATTCAGGGAATTTCTCATTCATTTCTTTTGATATAAGCTCTCTTTCCTTATTTATTTCATCCCACTTGTAGTATTTTTCTCGCTCAGAAAAAGGACAATTTCTACCCAAAATACTAAAGTTTAACATACCTGGGCGAAGCTCCATATAATTACTATAAAGCTTTCCTGGGTAAGATGTTGATTTACGATAACGCTCTAAAGCTTGGAGCATTTCCTTTTTTAGTTTTATATCATGACGATATATTTCTTTGGATTTTTGATGATATACATTTCCCATTGAACTATATATCCCACTAAATGATGAAACTATATCAGGAGGTAGTTGCTCGGTTACTTTTTCATAGTTTGACCCTGCGGCAAGATATGCTAAATGAGCTTTTAACCATGGAAGAAATCTATGACTAAAATCTTTTGTCATTGATTGACGTGCAGGAGTTAGGGTTCCATCCATATCAAAAATGTATATATTCATCTTAGACCTCCTTTTTTTGTGTTAATTACTTAACACATTTATAGTAAGCTTTTGTAGGGACTAACAATCGACAAGAAAAATAATCTGTATTTACTAGCTCTGCTTTTGTATTTTCTTCATTAGAATGGCATAATTTATCTGCCATGTCTTTTATCTTTTCTTTGCTATAAAACAATGAATTATAACAAATAACTGGGGCACCTGGCTTTGATGAACCGATATAAATATATTCTGTTCCTGGCTCTCGGCGTCTGTCTTCAAAAGGCATTACTTGAGAGCAAGCACCTACAAAAGCAAGCATAAAAAATAACAAAAATAATTTAATTGTAGACAATTTGTAAAACTCCCTATAGTATTTGAACGTGTTTAATAGTATAACTATATATGAAGTTGAATTAAAATGCAAAGTGAAAATGTATATATTGGGGATGATAAGTTCAAAAAATTTTTAGAGCATTATAATTGCCCTACTGATATTTTTGAAGTTAAACTTAAATTTGCTGGGGCAATTTGCTCTCCAAATGCAAATTTAAGACCAACTGATGTTATATCCTCTTTTTTTGAAGATAATAAACAACCTCGTTTGCAAACAAAAGATGAAGCTAATTTGTTTTTTAAGTTTTTTATGGGGTTATGGGATGAGATGTTTAAAGAGATATCTTTAAATAATCTTAAATTACCAAAGGCGAGAAAAGGTAGTAAAGAAGACTTAATTTTGCTTTGCAACCATAGAAGTCGCCAAATCGAGTGTGGTTTTGTTGAAGGCTTTTGGGGTGGTTTAGATAAACTTGATATCCCTAATTTTGCTGGAGAATTAATTAATTCTTTATCTGATTTAGCAGAAGCCTATTACATGCTTGCTCAAAAGTTGTCTAAAATGGATAATGTTGATGACAATATTTTTAATGTTATCGTTAATATGGATAAAAAAGCAGAAGAGATTTTCTCATTTTTAATAGAACATCTTGTTTTGCCTCGTATTAATGATATTCAAAAAAAAGTTAATTAATTTTAGGAGATAAGAAATGGAATTATATGAAGGACTTTTAAGTCGTCGCTCTATTAGAAAATATAATCCAGATAAGACCTTAACTAAAGACGAAATTTATGAACTTATTAGAGCTGCGAGCTATGCTCCATCTGCTCATAATAAACAACCTTGGCATTTTTTGGTGGTTGAAAATAAAGAAGTTCTTGCAGGACTTAGAGCTTTTCAACCTTGGACTTCTTTTGCTAAGGATGCTGCTTGTGCAATTATTGTTTGTTCTGATGAAGAGGAAACTTTTAATCGTCCTAAAGAGGGATGGAATTTTGCACAAATTGATGGTGCATTAGCGGCACAAAATTTGCTTTTAGCATGTCATGCTAAGGGGCTTGGTGCTTGTTTTTGCGGGGCAGCTCCTATGCCTGCTATTGTTGAAAATTTAAGAGAAAAATTTAATATGCCTGAAACAATGTTACCTATTGCAATTGTTACTATTGGCTATCCTGATGAGACTCCTAAAGTTCCTCAAGATAGACTCAATAAAGATAAAGTGCATTGGGAAACTTTTTAAGGTATTTTAATTAAAAAAAGCCCTCTTTTTTGAGGGCTTTTTTGTTATTTGTAATAATCATATATTTTCTTTAACATTTCTGGAACTTCTATTTCTAGTTCTGCTAAAATATAAGCGGCTGTATCTAGATTTAGACGAACAATTGATGTTATTGAATATTTTTCATTATTTTCTATCCAATTTGGATTATTGTAATCTACCCAATAACGCTCACGATAAGATGGAATTGTTCTGACTTCTGGCTTTTGAAGATGAAGTTTTCCATCTGGTGCTAGGTAGGCGAATTTTTCTAAATTGTTATTCTTATCAAATGATTTGACACTTATTTCACCATTGTTATAGAAAACTATTTCTGTTTTTAATTTTCCTGATGGCCAGTATTCATTTAATACATTCGAATTTTGAGTTTGTTTAAATTCAGATACTAATGCACCACCTTCTCCATATGTTTTAGCATTATCTTTTAGCAAATCATCTCTTTTATCTTTGAGATTGTCTGGCATTATTTCGCCATTTAAGCTAAATGATTTTAATGAACTATCTTCATTATATTCTTCAACTAAAACGTTTGCACCTAGTGTTTTGGTTTTGGTTTGTAAATTACCCTCTTTTGTATACTCTGTTGTTGTTAGAACAAGAGGTGCTGTTTGAGAGCTTTCCTTTTTCAAGATATTATCTGGATAATATTCTTTATCACTAAACAGGAGAGTATCTTTGGTTCTATTTATTTCATACCTTGGAGTTCCGGTATTATAAAAATCTATTCTTGAGATAAAGGCCATTACTGCATTATCGCTATAGTCTTTATTGGTTTTGCGACGAATTTCTCCGGTACCAAAATATTTTTCAATAATGATATCATCTTTATTGTAGATGGTGTCTGTTAACAATAAACCTGTTTTAGAATATTCTTTAACTTCTTCGGTTCGTGAGCCTTTGGTTTTTATGGTTTTTCTTAAATTTCCATTTGGATAATAAATCTTTTCGGTTTTTGATGCTTCATCTGTTTCTTTTTTATTTTCTGGTAACTTAACAGTTTCTTTTGCAACAACATCAGCAAGATTTGTTATATCAGGTTTAGCAACAGGACCAATATTTAAGCTTGCAAGTTCTTGAGTTTTTATATCCTCTTTGTTTGGAAGAATTGCATTTTCAACTTTTAACTCTTCTTTTGGAGTTTCTTCTAATTTTTTAGTTTCTTCTTTGATTGCTTCAATTTCTTTTTCTAACTCTTCTAAACCTTCAACAAGTGGTGCATCTTCTGCTTTAATTACTGGTGGAATTGTTGGATTATTTTCTAAAGTTAAATTTGATTTTTCATCATCGCAAATTTTGCCGACTTTAACCAGTGTACCGTCTTTATAAACGGCATATTCATTTAGGTTTAGATTATATTCAATAAAGCTTAGAGGATTTTCTTTATTTACTTCTCTTATGTTATCTAATTTGTCTTCATAAAATCTTACATATACATTTTTGTTTTGATCTTCTCTTGATAGGAATGCTTGCTCGCGCTCATTATTGTCATAACTTAGGCTAAAGGTTAAGTTTGATTTTTCATCATAACTATTGATTACTTTTTGATTATCTTCAACAAGATTTGCAAAAAATTCTTTTACCACTCCATTTGGATAGTATGATCTATTGTTTTCAACAACATTACCTTTATCATAGGTTATCTCTTTTATGATTTTTTTGCCATCATACTCTGTTGACAGACCTTGACGCTTATGGTCATTATAATATACGGTATATTGTTTCTTTTGTTTATCATTATTATAAGTAATACTTGAATATCTGCCCTTTTTGAATATTGGAGAATATTGAGCTCTTAGTTTGCCATCTTTGTAGCATACATATTTATTGTTTTCTAATTTAAATGATGCAGGGTCTTCACACTCTTTTATAGGTGTTATGTTCATTGAATTTACAATTGCATTACTTTGAGCTTCTATATCTAGCAATAGCTCTTCTTTTTTGCTATCTATTTTTAAGCATTTTTGATCTTCTTTAGCAAGTGCATTTAACAATGAAGCTTGTTTTCTTGGAGCTTTTTCTTCTTTATTTACAATATTTCCTTGTTTGAATGTTATTTCAGTTCTGTTTGGACTTGAAATAACTGCAACACCATCTTTTAAGCCATTTACATAAGGAATTGTGGCAGCAACCTCTCCTGTTGGGAAATAACATGTTAGACTATCTACAACTTTTCCATTTTCATATTTTTTCCTAAAGGCTGTTTCTTTGGTTGGGAAATATCCATTAGCAAACCCATCTTTTAAGCCATTTTTGTATAGAATATCTGCGGTTAAATTTCCTGAACTATCAAACTTTTGAGTTGTTCCATTTTTTTGACCATTTGTATATTTGGTTATACGGCGAAGCATACCTTTTTCGTCATAACTATACTTAATATTGCTACGCCCCTTTTGTGTCGTAACTTCATAGATGAAATTTTCTCTATATGGCAAGCCACATTTATTATATGAAATATCACCTTCATCTTCATATAAATCAACTAATTCTTCTAAGCTTAGTTCTACAATTACATCTTTGCAATCTTCGCTTGTTAATTCTTCTACAAACTTTACTATCTCAGCCTTTTCAATTTCTTTTACTATTTTTCCATTAGTGTCAAAGAAAACATTTTTACCTTCTTTTCCAACACTAAATGTTGCAGCTATTTTACCATTTGGATAATATGTATTTATCTGTCCAAAACGTTTACTTGTTCTTGGGTTGTTGTTATTTGTTTTTTCTTTTATTTCAACCCATGGAATTTCTTGACGTAAAACACCATTGTTATCATATATTTTTTCTATACCTAACTTATTGTTTTCATTTATATATGTTGCTGATGAAGATTTTTTGCCATTTGGATAATAGTTTTCAGCATAAAAACTTTCATTTACACCTGTTGAGATGATTTTTCTAGAAATTGAACCTGTAGGATAATATTCATACAAAACACGTTCGGTTATTTCATTATTTATTACTTTTTTTTCTGCTAAAACTTGATTGTCTTTTGTAACTAATTTTTCAACATATCCGTTTGGAATTTCCTTTCTTACGATTTGAGGAGCATTTTCATCTACTTTAGTCTCTTCGTTTTCTTTAGTGATAGATGCTTTTTGTGATTGGTTTTCTGTTTCTTTTAATTTATATGTATCGCTAAGGTTTTGATCTAAAGTATATGCATTTGAAGATGTATCTGTTGATATATCTGAAGCAAGTGCAATTGCTGGCAATGAAACGGTTATAAACAAAGCAATTTTTAGCGATTTTTTCATAACAACACCATAAATAATTTAGGTTAAAAAAATATATTCCTTTTAAGAGTTTAAAGGTATTTTGTTTTTTTTAAAGTATAAAATATATTTTACACATATTTTTCTTTAACAAGTTTTTTGATTGCATTTATTTCAAGTTTATTTAGTTCTTCTTTGGTAATTTTATGTTTTTTCAATTGCTCTATAAGGTCATAAAAGTTGGGTATTAACTTTGTTTTAGGCTGTTTTGTTATGGTTATTATTTTAGTTAAATAATTGGAAAAATTTTCAAACTCTTTTAATTGAATTGAAAAATCTTTTATATCTCTTCCTAGCATATCTGCTTTTAGGACGTTTAAAAATCTTTTTTGATAATCTTTGGAAGCATTTTTAGATATTGTTATCGCAACATTTATTAAATTATCTAATACGCTATCTACGTTGCTGTGATAAAGCATATGATTTTTTATGGTAAAAGGTATAAAATCTTTATAAATATTGGTTGCATTTAAGCGCGTTAATATCTTATTTGCAAGCTCTATTCCTAGTTCTTCATGATGGTGATGTGAGGGCCATTTTTCTTTGTTAGTAATAGTTTTTCCTACATCATGAAGCAAAATGGTTAGATTAACCACAGAATCGGAACTTTGAGCTGCTTTTAGGGCTAACATTGTATGAGAACCAGTATTTTTTTCGGGATGATAATCTTGCCTTTCAGGAACAGACCATAAATCATCAACTTCGGGCAATAGTTTTTTTAATAAGCCAATTTTTCTAGCATTTTCGATAAATCGATAAAAATATGGAGAGCTCAAAGCTTTTTCTAATTCTTGGAAAATTCTTGTTTTACTTAGATGTGATAAAGCATTGTTATCAATCATTTGTTTGCATAAATTTATTGTTTCTGGTGCAATATCAAAATCAAGTGTTGCAGAAAACCTACATGCTCTTAGAACCCTTAAAGGATCTTCTGTAAAATGCTCTGATATGTGGCGAAGTGTTTTATTTTTTATATCATTAATACCATTATGATAATCTATAAGTTTACCTGTTGTTATATCTTCATAAATAGCATTACAAGTAAAATCTCGCCTTAAGGAATCTTCTTCTAATGTTATATCCGGAGTAAATTCAAATCTAAAGTCTTTATGAGAGGAGCCTATTTTTATATCTTTTCTTGCAAGAGCGTATTCTTCTTTAGTTTCTGGATGCAAAAATACAGGAAAGGATTTACCTACTTTTATAAAGCCTTTATTTTCCATTTCTTCTATGGTTGAGCCAACAACCACATAGTCATTATCTTGACATGAGTTGTTTAGTATTTTATCTCTAACTGCACCACCTACTCTATATATTTGCATGTATTCTCCTTTTTATTAGAGATAATATTTTAAGCTTTATTTTGCAAGTTTTTTTAATATAAAAAAATTTGATTAGCAAAGCTTCTTAGCCATAACAAGAAAGCCCCAGAAATCGGAGGCTTTTTGTTAAAGGTTAAGCGCGTGGGGGTTGAATTTCGCTTTGCTCATTCAAACAAACGCTCATAAGCCTTTGGCTTACCGGCGTTCTTCCGCTCGCCTTTCGCTTGTAGTCGCTTGTTTCGTAAGGTTGTAGTTTTTCTACAACCTAACTTCACTTCGGACAAGCTAGATGTAACGCTTGCTTATTTGGTTTTTCACCAAAACACAAGCTAACATCTACTATAGCTTTCGTTAAAAACAATTCCCCAAATTGTTTTTAACTTGCAAGCCCCGTTCTCTTAAGTTCTCACCTTACGCTTCTTTGCCATAACAAAAAAGCCCCCGAAATCGGAGGCTTTTTGTTAAAGGTTAAGCGCGTGGGGGTTGAATTTCGCTTTGCTCATTCGCACAGGCGCTCATAAGCCTTTGGCTTACCGGCGTTCTTCCGCCCGCCTTTCGCTTGTAGTCGCTTGTTTCGTAAGGTTGTAGTTTTCTACAACCTAACTTCACTTCGGACAAGCTAGATGTAGAGCTTGCTTATTTGGTTTTTCACCAAAACACAAGCTAACATCTACTATAGCTTTCGTTAAAAACAATTCCCCAAATTGTTTTTAACTTGCAAGCCCCGTTCTCTTAAGTTCTCACCTTACGCTTCTTTGCCATAACAAAAAAGCCCCCGAAATCGGAGGCTTTTTGTTATGGTAGGCGCGTGGGGGTTCGAACCCCAGACCCACTGATTAAGAGTCAGTTGCTCTACCAACTGAGCTACGCACCCATAACCAAAAACTTTGTTTACTATAATCAAAAGATTTTTAATTGCAATACCTTTTTTTAGTTTTTTTTCGTTTTTCATAAAAGTATTGATTTTTATTTTGATTATGTTATATTTTGCGTAGTTTTTTTGATTATTAACTTATTATTTTGTTGTTTATGGAAAAAAAATTAAGAGAACAAGCTATCAGTTTATTTGTTGATAAATATGGTAAAACACCTAAAGAATGTGGACTTAAAGAAATTGACGTTTTTGAAGAAAAAGGGATGTTTCTATATAGACCAACTAGCGAGGCTATAAAAGGTTTCAAAACTGTGCAAAATATCATTAAGTTCATAATGTTGTGGTATTTTTGGCCTCTTGTCATTGCTTTTGTATTCTTCTTGTTTGGCTTACCCTATATTGCTAGTGGAGAATACAACCATCCTTTAGTTGTTTTTCCTATTTTGTTTATTATATTTTGGGCACTTTTTTATCTTGTTTTATGGTACAAAGCTTGGAAAGGTGACAAAGTTAGCAAAGAAAATGTGGTATTTATACATTACTGATAAAAAAACAGTCTATCCGTTGTGATAGGCTGTTTTTTTATGATTGACTTTCAAAGGTTTCTTAAATAAGTTGGGATTAGTGATTTATGAATATGTTTAATTATTAATCCTTATATTTTATGAAAACAATTAACAATGAGGTGATTTATCAAATCTACCCTCTTACGTTTAATTATGCCCCTGGCAGTAAAACAGATCCCTATAAAGGTTCTTATGGCAACCTAAAAGGCATTACTGCAATGGTTGATTATGTGGCATCGCTTAATGTTGATGCGATATGGATTACACCATTTTATCCTTGGGGCGCTACTGGTTTTGGATATGATATCACAGATTACTATGGTATTGATCCGATGTATGGTGATCTTGATGACTTCAAAGAACTTTGTGATGTTTATCATAGCAAAGGAATTAGAGTTATTATTGATCAGGTTTATAACCACTGTGCAGAATCTCATCCTTGGTTTCAGAAAAGCATTGATGGTGTTCTTCCATATAAAGATTACTTTATTTGGGTTGATGCCAAAGGTTTTGATGAAGATGGCAATCCTATTTTGCCAAACAATTGGGAGGCTATTTGGAATTCTCATGGCAAAAGTGTTTGGGAGTGGAATGAAAAGCGCAAGCAATTCTACATGCATAGCTTTGATTACTCTATGCCAAATCTTAACCTTAACAACCCCGTTGTTCAAGATGAGATTTTGAAAATTGCTAAGCACTGGTTTGATTTGGGAGCTGATGGTTTTCGCTTGGATGCTGCTACTCACTATGCTCCGGATCCATTGTTTCGTGACAACCCTGTTTACAAATCAAGAAAAAACAAGGGTAAACAAAATCGTCTCTATGATGTAAACACCAAAGGTGGAGAAGATTTTCTTAACCGCTTAAAAGAGCTTTGTTGTTCTTATGAAACACCTAAAACTCTCCTTGCAGAGTATTGGTACAACAAGAGCAAACGTGATGTTAAGCGCATCAGAAAATTATTTGATGATAGCGCTTGTGATGCATTTTTTACTGGAGCTCTCAATGGCGACATACACGATTTCAAAAGATGCGTTAAAGATGATTTAAATGTCATACCTTATGCAAAAAAGATTAACTGGGCTTTCAGTAATCACGACTTGGAACGTGTCGCTTCTCGTATGTTTAAGGATAACCAAACCTTGAATAAAAAGAAAATGGTTATGCATCTTCTTTTATCTTTGCCTGGAAGCGTTTGTATCTATCAAGGTGAAGAATTAGGACTTTCAAATCCTAAAGACTTTGAAAAATGCAAACATCCAGAATGTGATCCAAGAGACATTTGGCGTAACTTTGGTATGCCTTGGGATGCAGGAAGAGCTGGATTTGCTATGAGTGATGCAAAGGATGATGTTGTGCGTAATATGGCTTTACAGCCTGATGACGAACAATTTAAGCTTGCGGTTTCTAATCAAGATTTTTCAGGCTCTATGCTAAATGAGACAAGAAGAATGATTAAGATGCGCAAATCATCATTATTTAATGACTTTGGTAATATTTGTTTTATTGATGACATTGAAAATGATGATGTTATTGCTTTTGTTAGAACAAGTAGCAATCTAAAAAAGAGTGTTCTTTTGGTGTATAATTTTAGCCAGTCTTTGGTAAATTTCTCATATTTAGGAGAAAATTATGTATTGTCTGCTGAAAGTATGATGCAAAAAGAACTCTAAACTAAAAAAAAAGAAATCTGTGTTATAGCAGATTTCTTTTTTTATTTATGGATTGAATAACTTAAGCACTTCTCTCTGTTTGATTTGGTAGTTTGGTTGTTTTTTGGGAAACATATTTTTCATTATGAGTTTGGTCTTTTCTTATTGCAAACAACTCTTCTATTGCAATAGCTCTTTTGTCTTCTTTTTGCATTTTATCTAGTAACAATCTTTCTTTATTTAGCTTTTTTCGAAGATCTCCAATATTTTTTAATTTGTTCTCTATATCTTTTTTCATTTTATGGTCTAATTCTTCTTTTTTTTGAGTTTCTAGTTCAATTTGTTGCTCTTTTAACGAGGTTTGTTGTTCCTCATTGTCTTTAACTCCTTGATGCCAGTTTATTCTATTTTCAAACTTATGTTGACGATTTTTAGCTATAATATGTGTATGCTCACAGCTTATTGGTGCTTTATTATAATTACTATTTGCTAGACGAGGATTTGTATTTATTTTATCTATTGGAATGAGGCTCTCTGGGATATCGGATAAAAAATCAATGAAAAAAGTATGAGTATTTGGACTTTCTCTTTCATCTATAATATCAAAAAATGTATGACTTTTATCTTTGGTAACCATACAACTACTAGCCTCTTTCGTTATTATACATCATGTATGTTGGAATAACTGTATTAGATTGAGTATTTGCATTAGAAGCATATTTATGTTCTTCTTCCTTAGATTTTCTTAGCTCTGCTTGTTTGATAAATGCATATGCAACATTTTCTGGAACTCTTGTATCTAAAGGAATTGAAAAACTTACTCTTTCACCATATCTTGCAAAATTTGGTCCAAAAGGTTCTACTCCATCACTTTTATAACTTCCATTATTTGCTTTTACGGCAACATGTCCATGTATTGGTCCACCTTTACCATATTGACGAATTAAAGTACTATAGTTTTTACCTTCAATTTGGTCGGGAAGTTTGTTATCACAAATTAAAACTGTACCAGCAGGTAATGTTTTACAAAATGCTCTCATTTCTTGATTTTCCAGTGATTGTTTATTTGTATTATATGCTGTATTTTCAACAGATAATGTAATAAAACTTCCTGTTTTTTCTAGGGTTTTATTAGTATTGCAGGCAGAATTATAAGGTCCATTACCAATTTTTTTAGGCCATAAACCATTACTTCCATCTAAATAATCTCCATAACCTGCACTTGCAAATATATGTTGTACTCCTAATAAACAATTCTGAGTTAAACTTCCACGTACTTTATCTGCAGCTCTTGCTAATTTTACACTGGTCATTCCTGGTTCTAATTGTTTTAAGATATCTTTATTTTGATTTACAACTTCTTGCATATCTTCTACTTTTACGCCAGCTTTTTCCATTAAATCTTTTATATTAATTTTCTTGTCAATTTTTGAACCAATTGTTGCATTATATGCATCCATTGTTCTATCTTCTATCGTTTTTACCACTGATAAAAATGGGGTATTATTTGGACTATATTCCCCCCAATTAAAATCTTTTGCTTCTTTTATTTCTGCTACTTGTAGTTTATTATCAAATTTTGCAATGGATATTTCGTTTTTTACTTCTTGCTCTTTTATTGGTGCAAACTCATGTTGGTTTATGCTTCCATCTGAATATAAGCTTAAAACAAGTAAACCATATTTGCCAATATTAGTGGCACAGGTTTCAATGAAATCCCATGCTTTTTTAGCATCTTCTTTTAGTTCCTTTATTAAATCCTTCCTTTTAGTCATATTACCCCCCGGTTAAGTTTTTGGGTATATTTATAGGGATTATATCACAAAAATAGTGGCTTGTAAAGAACTTTTAGTATTTAAATTCAAGTAGATAAAACCAAACCATTTTCATCAACATCAACTATAACATTTTGTTTTTGTTTTATTTTGCCTTCAATTAGTGCAAATGCTAATTTATTTTCTAATTCTTTTTTTAAGAGTCTTTTTAGTGGTCTTGCCCCATAAATTTCATCATATCCATTATTTGCAATCCAATCTATTGCCTCACTTGTTAATGTTAAAGTAATATTTTGCTCTTTTAGACGATTTTCAATATCTCTTAAAACTAAAGCTGATATTTCTTTTATATTATCTTTGGTTAGTTTTTCAAAGATTATTATATCGTCTATTCGGTTTATAAACTCTGGTCTAAAGGTATTTTTTAAGACTTCCATTACCTTAAATTCTTTATCTTTTTTAGATAAATTTTGATCTATTTGATACATAGCTCCTAGGTTAGATGTCATGATTATAATTGTATTCTTAAAATCAACAGTTCGACCATGGCTATCTGTTAGTCTTCCATCATCTAAAACTTGCAATAATATATTAAAAACATCTGGGTGCGCTTTTTCTATTTCATCAAAAAGTATTACTTGATATGGACGACGACGAACAGCTTCGGTTAATTGTCCACCTTCTTCAAATCCTATATATCCTGGAGGAGAACCAATAAGACGAGATACTGAATGTTTTTCCATATATTCTGACATATCTATTCTTAATATAGCATTTTCATCATTAAATAAGAATTCGGCTAAACTTTTGGCTAGCTCTGTTTTTCCGACACCGGTTGGTCCTAAGAAAATAAATGAACCTATTGGTTGGTTTTTGTTTGATATTCCTGAACGAGAACGTCTTACCGCATTTGATACAGCAGATATTGCTTCTTCTTGCCCTATTACTCGTTTTCTTAAATGCTCTTCTAATTTTAAGAGTTTTTCACGTTCAGATGAAAGCATTTTATCGGTTGGAATTCCTGTCCATTTTGAAACTATTTTAGCTATATCTTCACTTTGAACCGTTTTTGTTTCCTTTTTAGTTGCTTTTAATTCAAGTTCTTTTAATTGATTTGTAAGAGATGGGATAACACCATATTGCAACTGCCCTGCTTTTTCATATTCACCATCACGCTCAGCAATTTTAGCCTCATTTCGTGCCTTATCTAATTTATCTTTTATTTGAGTTATTTTTTGAAGTGTTTCTTTTTCTTCATTCCATTTTGAGTTTAGAGTTTTAGCTTTTTCCTCTTTATTAGATAATTCTTTTTCTAGTTCTTTTAGTCTATTTTTAGAAAACTCATCTGTTTCCTTTTTTAAGGCTTCTTTTTCTATTTTTAAGGATAATATTTTTCTATCTAAAATATCTAATTCTTCTGGTTTGCTATCTATGCTCATGCGTATAGATGATGCAGCCTCATCCATTAAATCTATGGCTTTATCTGGCATAAATCTATCTTGAATATAACGATTTGCTAAAACTGCAGAAGAAATTAATGCTTGGTCTGATATTCTAACCCCATGATGAAGCTCGAATTTTTCTTTTATGCCTCGTAAAATGGTTATTGTTTCTTCAACATTTGGCTCATCTACATATACTGGTTGAAATCTACGAGCAAGTGCTGCATCTTTTTCTACATATTTTTTATATTCATTAAGCGTTGTTGCCCCTATACAATGCAAAACTCCTCTTGCTAGAGCTGGTTTTAATAAATTTGATGCATCCATTGAACCTGTATCATTCCCTGCTCCAACTATTGTATGCATTTCATCTATAAATAATATTATAGTTCCAAGTGAATCTTCAACTTCTTTTAGCACTGATTTTAAGCGCTCTTCAAATTCTCCTCTATATTTTGCACCTGCAATTAATGCCCCCATATCTAAGGACAACAAGCGTTTATTTTTTAATGATTCTGGAACATCATTATTGACTATACGCATTGCAAGACCTTCAACTATGGCTGTTTTACCAACACCAGGCTCTCCGATTAGTACTGGATTATTTTTGGTTCTTCTTGATAGTACTTGAATTGCTCTTCTTATTTCTTGATCTCGACCTATTACAGGATCTAATTTACCAGATTTTGCAAGTTTTGTTAGATCTATTGCAAATTTTTTCAAGCTTTCAAAAGTATCTTCTGCTGTTTTTGTGTCTGCTAATCTTCCATTTCTATACTCATTTATTAATTGATTTATTTTTTTAGCATCTAAGTGATTTTCTTTTAATAATCCTTCAGCTTTGTTTGGTGTTATTAATAATGCCTCAAATAAGCGCTCTAGGCTTATGTATGTATCATTTGATTTATTTGCTAATTCTTTGGCTTTTAGTAATACTAAATTATATTCTTGAGAAAAGGAACTCTCAATATTTTCACCACTTACTGAAGGGATTTTGGATAGCTCTAGATTTGTTTTTTCTTTAATTTGTTCTAGGTTTCCTCCTGATTTTTCAATTAAACCTTCAATTACATAGTCTTTCATATCAAGTATAGCACCTAATAAGTGCATTGGTGTTACAAATTGATGTTGTTTTTTAATTGCTAAATCTAAAGAATTTCTTATGGCTTCTTCTGATTTTGTTGTAAAATTTTCAATATTCATGACTTTTCTCCTTTATTTTTTATGTAGTGTTTTGTTAAAGAAAAAATCAAGTAATAATTAAAAATTATTTTGGAAGTTGTTGTTTTATCGCGTTTAATCCTTTTGGAGTTGATATTATTATGGCATATTTATCATCTAAATATATGCTATTTTTTTCTGGCCAAATAGAAGTTGTACTTATTAAATATTGATATAATTTGGGACTTATTGTTGATATTTGTGATGTTGTATAAAATAAATTTTGAGGTAAATAAAAATTAAACATTCCAGATGGAATATGTCTAACGACAAAGGATCTTTCTAGCAAATATGGACTATTTTTATCATAATTTTCATTATAATAACGAGGTCTTAGGGATATTTCGTCTGTTAGGACTGGAATTAGAGGAAGAGTTGTCGAGTTATCCTCAATACGCTTTACCATTCTTAGTACAAGATTTGTTTCTGCAGTTTTACCTAATTCCCAAACTTTTTGCGCATATAAATCATTGTTTATAGAAATTATTATATACAATATTGATAATACATAACCTATATTTTTTAGTAATATCTTAGAATTTACTAATAACACAGCGCATGAACCTAAATATAAAAATCCAAGACCGTAGAAATTAATTCTTGGTTGAAAAGCGACCTCTTCTATATTTGGAGTTAGCACCACACTTAACATTGTTGATGTTAGGCAAATAGCCCATAAAACTGCATTTTTCTTAGTATTAAAGCTTGATATTAAGGCTAATATTACAATGATTAATGATGTTATCTTTAGAGATATAGAAACAAAGGGTGTAGTTACATAAAACTGCTCAAAAAATATCTTAGCATATTGTCCTATATTTGATATTATATATGATAGAGTTGAGGTTTTTAAGTTATAATAATCAGAAACAATTAAGTTATAATGCGCAAGTACCAATAGTAAAACCTTAAATAAAACAATAGATAGCAATACAATAGTAAATGATCTTAAAATTGTTTTATTTTCAGCTTGATTTATAATATGTTTGAATGAAAAAACAATAAGTATTGTTTCTACCCCGCTAGGGTATACGCCTAATGCTAATTCAAAAAATAGTATGGCTAATAAATTAAAAAATATTTTGTTTTTTTCTGATAAAATTAAACCACCTACAACAAGTGGAATTATTGAAAAGTTTCCAAGTATATTTATTGGAAAATATAACCATCCAAGGATAAATGGTTGGAGTGCTATAAATAAAGATATTAAAAATTGATGTTTGGTGTTTTTTATGTTCCAATAATTTGTTAGTAAAACTATCCCAAACGACAAAAGAAAAAACGAAACAATATTATTTAATATTGGAAATATATGACCAGAAAATAACAAAACATTTAATATAAACTTTGCAAAACGAGCTTCAAATAGACCTGTTGTTAGACTTAATACTTGAGTTGTTCCTTTTACCCAATCCCAATCATGATTTCCTATAAAAAAATTAAGTGTATAAGGCAAAAAAACTATATTTAGAGAAATAAATATACTTAATAAAAGACAAATATTTTTGCTAAAAAATAATTTCATTTTTGGGTTAAATCCTAAAACTTAATGTTCTATCTTGAATCTTTATTATTTTATGCTTTTTTTGTAAAGTTCTTTTAATAAGTAATACAAAAAAGATTGTCTTAATGGGGAGAAAAAAGAAAAAATACTTGCATTAATAAGTGGTAAGATTATTTTTTAATGAGTTTTAGTATATTTGAGGATGTTTGGGAATATGGAACACATTGATGATAAAAAAAAGGAAGAATCTTTATTAGATACTATAAAAACTGTTTTTTGGGCAATTGTTATAGCAATGTCTATTAGAACATTTTTATTTGAACCTTATAAAATACCATCTGGCTCTATGTATCCTACACTTCAAGTTGGCGATTTTTTATTTATATCTAAATATACTTACGGATATTCAAAACATTCTTTTCCCTTTAGCTTCCCCAATTTTAAAGGGCGTATTTGGCAAGATTTACCAGAACGTGGAGATGTTGTAGTATTCAAATATCCAGGTGATAACAAAACTGATTATATAAAACGTATTATTGGTATGCCTGGCGATAAAATTCAGGTAATTGACGGCAGACTTCATATAAATGGGACACCGACAAAAAGAGAAAAAGTTGGTACATATACTATTGATGAATATGTTATTTTGCCGGTTGATTTTACAGAATATAAAGAAACCATGCCTGAAGGTAAATCTTATAATATTTTAGAATTAAGCGACAATATTAGGCTAGTTGATAATACTGTTGAATTTGAAATACCTGAAGGAAACTATTTTATGATGGGGGATAATCGTGATAACTCAAATGACTCTAGAAGAGATGTTGGGTTTGTTCCTTTAGAAAATATTGAAGGTAAGGCTAGATTTTTGTTTTACTCTCATGATGATACTGTTGTTTGGTATAATCCGATTAGCTGGGTTAGAGCTATTAGGTGGAAAAGATTATTTAACAAAATAAAATAAGCGTCAAAGGACGCTTTTTTTATATAATTAATATTGATTTTTGTTTTATTTGTGTTATTGGTTTTTTCGATTTACTACTTTTGTGTTATTGTATTATTCTATGGAAGAGTTAAGAGAAAAAGCCCTTTATTGGGAATCTGTATTTCTTAGTGGTTTTGGTTTTTTAATTTTTAGCGCTCTTATTTTAGTTGCTATTGATAAATCCAATCTTGCCACATTATCGTTGTGTCTGTCTTTGATTTCACTTATTGCATATTGCATTGTGGGGATCTTAGAATCATGCTTTCTAGAAGAAAAATCTTTGCCTATTTATCGGCTTATAAGAGTTACATTTCTTTTATGCGTTCTACTTGTTACTGGATATATCTTTGTTGATTTATTTGGTGGGAAGTTTATTGACTTACTTAATAATTTTGAAACAAATCAAATTTATTTAAGTTTAAAAAAGTATCTTACTTTGTAGGATACTTTTTTTGTTTTAATAATGAGGTGGAGGAGTTTCTTCTTCTAGAGGTTTTACTGTATTTGCAGTATTTCTTAATGCTTCTGTTAAATAATGATTTTGCTTTTGCAAAAAGGCTATATCTTTTCCTTGTTTTATTATAACTTCATTTAAATCTTCAACAACTCTCTCTAATTGAGAAAGTGCCATTTCTATTTCTATAAATCTACCTTCTAATTCTTCCATTTTTATCTCACAAATTAACAATATTTTTTAAATCTTCTTTTATTTGTGATAGGCTAATAATTGCAGAATTAATCGCATCTTGCATAGCAGTATTAGATACTTCTGTATTTGCATCTATATTGTCATCAATATCTTCAAAAAAGTCTTTTTGAATTTCTGTTCCTAATATATCTTTTACTGTTCTATTTTTAAATAATTTTTGCACACCTTCTATTGTGTAACGGCGAACATATAATAATTCTTTTATAAGTTCTAGGATAGCCACATCATCTGGACGATAATAGCGTCTAGAACTCTTTGTTTTCATTGGTTTTATTTGTGAGAACTTTGTTTCCCAAAAACGTAGCACATGAGGAGCTATCTTTAGGTCTTCTGTTACTTCGGCAATACTTCTAAATGCTGATTTTGATTTATTTGCTCCCATAATATCCCCTAATTTAAAATAGGCGCTATTACTAGCGCCTTTCTAACTTTACCAAAATTAAGCTGATTTTTTATTTACAGCTGATTTTAATGTTTGTGATGGACGGAAAGAGATAACTGTACGAGGAGTTATTTCTGCTTCAACACCAGTTTTTGGGTTGCGTCCAATACGTGCATTTTTGTGTTTTAACAAAAAAGAACCAAAGGTAGATATTTTAACATCACGACCCGCTGTAAGTTCGCCTTTGATTTCATCTATAACCATATCTAAAATATCTCCAGCATCTTTGCGAGATAAACCAACTTCTTCACAAATTGTATCTGTTATATCAGCACGAGTAATAGTCGTCATTTTACACCTTTCTAAAAAATATATACTTGTTATAAATTAACTCTGTTAGTAGAATAACCTTTTCTTGGCATTATTCAACATTAAAGCAAAAATTATGCATAGCATTTTTTAAAACCTTATAAGCAATCCACCCCATGTAAAGCCTGCGCCCATTGCTGGAATCAAAACTAAATCACCTGATTTAATTTTACCATTTGCAACAGATTCAGATATTGCAAGAGGAATTGATGCTGCAGAGGTATTACCATGATGATCAACAGTAACGATTACTTTTTCATCAGGTATTTCTAGTTTTTGACCTACACTTGAAATAATGCGAATATTTGCTTGGTGAGGCAATAACCAATCTACATCAGATGTTGTAACATTTGCATCTTTTAGCACAGCATTACTTGCTTCACACATTGCACCTACTGCAAATTTGAATACTTCTTTACCATTCATGTGTACGAATCCGGCAGAACGTGTTGTTGCAACACCGCCATCTGTACCAAGATTGTCATATTGAGTACCATCTGCATAAATTCTTGTTGCAAGAACACCGCTATCTTTAGATGTACCTTCTCCAGATGAGGCTCTTACAATTACGGCACCTGCTCCATCACCAAATAGAACACAAGTATTACGATCTTCCCAGTTTACAATATTTGATAATGTTTCAACACCGATTACTGCTGCAGTTTTTACTTGTCCTAAACGAATCATGTTATCAACCATTGTCATTGCATATACAAAGCCTGAACATGCTGCGCCTAAATCAAATGCAGGAGTTCCTGATTTTACGCCTAATTTACCAGCAATACGAGCTGCAACAGTTGGAGTTGTATTATCTGGAGTTAAGGTTGCAACAACAATAATATCAATATCATCTTTAGTGATTTTGGCATTGTCCATTGCCATTTCTAAAGCTTTTAGTGCGATATCAGATGTTAACTCTCCCTCTGATACAATGTGACGACTTCTGATACCTGTACGAGTACTAATCCACTCGTCATTTGTATCTACCATTTTTGATAAATCGTCATTAGTTAACACTTTAGCTGGAAGATAGTGTCCACAGCCAATTATTTTTGTTCTAATACACGTCATAATAAGCTTCCTGTGATAGTTCGTCTAAATCAATATTTTCTAACTCATGGCGAATCGCAGAAACAAAATCTTTTCTTACTAATTTTGCGGCATTTTCTACTGCAACAGAAAAACCGAAAGCGTCTGTTCCACCGTGACTTTTTACTGATAAACCATTTAAGCCAACAAACATTGCGCCATTATATAATCTTGGATCCATAGTTGCTTTTAGCTTTTTCATTGCACCTAACATAAATGGAAGACCAAGCTTTGCAAAAAACGAATCCTTAATTGCTTGTTTTATCATGCGCATAACAAGAGTGCACGTTCCTTCTACAGATTTTAGAGCGATATTACCACTAAAACCATCTGCAACAACAACATCTGCTTTATTTTTTGGAATATCATGTGGTTCTATGTAACCAATAAAATTCATATTCAAATGCGCACTTTTAATAATGTGGGAAGCAACGTGAATTTCACCTTTTCCCTTCATTTCTTCAGCACCAATATTCATTAGAGCCACTCTTGGATTTTCTATTCCAAGCGCATGTTTTGCCAAAATATTGCCCATGATAGCAAATTCTGCTAAATTTATACCATCACATTCAGTGTTGGCTCCTAAATCAAGCATAACATATTTACCACTTTGGTGTGGCATTATGCTAACAATTGCTGGACGATGTATTTTTTGGATTGTTTTTAATTGCATTTTAGAAATAGCCATCAATGCGCCCGTATTTCCTGCAGATACCACAGCTTGAGCCTCGCCTTTTTTAACAGCCTCAACAGCTTGGTACATACTTGTTGCACGATTACGAATCACATGTGATGGCTTATCTTCATTATGAACAAATTCTTCTGTGTGAAAAATCTGACACACCTTCTTTAGATCTGGAAATTTATCCATCTCTTCTGTTACTTTTTTTTCATCCCCATACACTAGAAATCTTATATCTGGATTTCTTTTGCGCGCTAGATTCAAACCTTCTATTACTACTTTGGGGGAATTATCCCCCCCCATAGCATCTATAGACATGACCAGATTATTCGTAGACAAAACCTGCTCCATAAAAATAAGTTATAGATAATTACTCTTCGTTATTTGCCTTTTGAGCAACAACTTCTTTACCATCATAGTATCCACATTTAGGGCATACATTATGAGGTCTCTTCAATTCGCCACAATTTGGGCATTCGTGATAAGCGTTAGAAGTTAACGCATCATGTGAACGACGCATGTTGCGACGAGATTGTGATGTTTTCTTCTTTGGTGTAGCCATTTCCTTAACTCTTTATAAAATTATTTGACACAAATTATCCGTTAAGAAACTAAAAAAGTATAACATAACGGATGCTGGACTTGTTTTTATATAAAAAAAATGTATTTGGCAAGTGTTTTTTTATATATTTTCATTTTATTTTGTAGTTTGACCTATTTTTATAGCATAAACACTACATTTTTATAACAAAAAAAGTTTTTTTCTTTTGTTGTTTTAGATTAATATTAGTAGATATCTTATTGTTTAATATCTATTTTTTCTTTAACTGTTCAAGAATCGCAAATGGATTATGACGAATTGGAGAAACATCTTCAATTATTTCATCAAAAATCTCGCCATCTTTTCTTGGATGGTCATCTAGGATTAATGCAATTTGTTCTATTGCAATATCTGCAAGATTTATTTCATTATTTTCTATAATGTCTGGGATATCTGCCATTATATCAACATCTAGCTCTTTTATATCTTCATAAGTTGCATTGGTGTCATACAATAGCTCAAAGCTTGTTTGATGCATCTTATTAAATGGCTCTAGACTTATCACGCTTATAAGACCAATATCAGCACTAACATCTCCCCAAACTTTCAATTTTCCTACTTTTTTATGAAATTTTAGTTTTATTGATGCTTCAAAACTATTAACTGCAGGAACTTGCAAAATGTTTTTTATAAACTCAAGTTGCTCCTTATCTGCAACAAGCTTATATGTTTGTTCTTTCTGACCTAACTCATCAATTTTCAGGGGATAAGAAAAATCTTTTTGCATACTTTTTTCCTTAATGTTATAGAATTATATATTGATAGTATATAATAGTAAGGATAAGTTTATGTCAACACACAATATTGTTTTTTCGACTCTTGTTGGAGCTTTGCTTTTAAGTTCTTGCTCAACAGATATATTCAACCAAACAGAAGGTAATATGCCTTCTAAAAGCGATATTATGCGAATCAAACAAGGAATGCATCAAGAAGAAGTTAGAAGTATTATGGGTTCTCCTAGTGCTGTTTCTAGTCTTGATCACAGAACATGGATTTATATGAACTCTACCATGAAAAGAATGGCTTTCTTTGAGCCTGAAGAATTGGATAGAAACGTTATCGCTATTGAATTTGACCATGATGGCAACGTTAAAAACATGACACAACTAACCAAAGAAAATGGAAAAGATATCGTTGTATCTAAGGAGCAAACTCCGGTTATGGGTAACCAACCAACATTTATGGAAAAATACTTTGGAGGTGTTGGTTATATGCCAGTTCAACCAACCAAAGAAAACGACGGACTATAGAAAAAGGGAGGCTAACCTCCCTTCTTTTTTTTAATCATAAACATTATTTATTTTGATTTAGCCTTGAACTGATGCAAGCAACACTGTCAAGTTTGTGATAAATAACTTCACAGAGATAGCAAGCAACACCATACCAAAAAACTTCTTAAGCACATACATTGATGCAGGGCTTAAAAAACGTTTTAATATACGAGATAATCTTATTGTTACATATATAGCAGCACAGTTTGCTAATACGGCAAGCAATATATTTATATCTTGATATTGTGATCTCAAGGATAACAACGCTGTCAACACACCTGCCCCAATAAACAATGGAAATACCACAGGCACAAGAGTCGCATCATTAGATATTTCTGTTCCTTCGCAGAATAAATTAATATCTAGAATCATCTCTAAGCTAATTAAAAAAATAATCAAAGAACCTGCGATAGCAAATGATGAAATATCTACGCCAAACAAATTAAGAAAAGCTTCTCCGGCATAAAAGAAACTCACCATCATAATAAGAGCGTATAAAAAGGCCCTTCTCGCACTTATATGAATACCTTTATTTTGGATATTTAATACTATTGGAATATTACCTGGAACATCACAGATAGCAAGTAACACCACAAAAGCGCTCATAAATTCACGCATACTAAATTCTGATATAAAAGACATTTTTCCCTCTTTAATTTATGTTGTTTGATTGGAATATATGAAGTTGTTTTTTAGTTGTAAAGAATAAGCTTTAGTTATGCTATATTATTTAATAGCATAAGTATACAACACGTTTGTTAGCTCATACCCCACTGCTTGATAGCATTTGTTTGATGATGGGTAATTATAGTTTGTGTATATTATAGCTTTTTCTTTGGTTTTTAAAATTTCTTTTGTTAACTCGCTTACCAACATTTTAGCGTATGACTTACCTCTTGCTTCCGGCTTTGTATAAACACTTGAAACTTTTCCGTTTTGTTCGGTTAACCTACAACTTGCAAAAGCAACTATTTTATGGTTTTCATTTCTCCATACTCGATAGACTGGACTGTCTAAGAACATCAAAGCCTTTTCTTCATACTCTTCATTTGTATGAACACAAGCATGTACATTTTTTAAGTTAATATCCTTTTCAAAGTTTTTTAGCATTGTAATAAGTTCAAGAACTTCTTCTTGTTTAATATTATCACTATAACCTATTGTTTTTATATCATTAGCTTTCATACACTCATAGCAACCTAGTGACAAAACATTTTCTTTATCTGCTACCCTTTCCTTTTCATTGAGATAATCATAAAAACTTTTTTGGGTCGTTATTGAAAGATTTGGAGCATTACCAAACTCTTCTTTTATAAAAAGATACAAATTTTCATAATCAAAAAAATCATTTGAAGTCCATACAACAATAGGATGTTTATCATCACTTCTGATTACAATGCAATCGTCATTTTCTTTAAAAACTTTTATTTTGGGATATTTATCGATATCCTTTATGATAAACAATATGGTAGAAAACGCTACAGAATCGCGCAAAAATTTTGGTGATGAAAATATTTTATCGGTTCTTAAAATTGGCTTCATGATGATTACTTTCAATATATTCAAGCTTATTTTTAAACTTAACCTATTATTTCACAAAGAAAATTTATCATCTAGATATTTTTTTAACAAATAATAAAAAAAATGCTTGCATTTATATTTTTTTTAGCATAAAAGTGTTTTTGCTTGTGATGAACAAGTGTTACCACAAATGATTGGGGTGTCGCCAAGTGGTAAGGCATCGGCTTTTGGTGCCGACATTCGTTGGTTCGAATCCAGCCACCCCAGCCACATTTAACAGAGGACGAAAAATCGTCCTTTTTTCTTTATAAATCAAGAACTTAATGTAGTCCGTGTGAGATGTTTTAAAAACAGCTCATTTTGGGCATTTACACGGACTAGTTGATTGAGTTTTGTTATATTTCAAGGATTTGATGAATCTCAGCTATTTTTAGTTCCCAAAAACAATATAATGTGCTTATATTACATAATAAAATTGCATTTATAAAAATCTACATATAAAATCTCTTATATTTTTCAAAGGAGATTTTAATGTCAGATAATAAATATTCAGTTACGCAATACCCTGTTAGTTCAATTTTAGAATATATAAAAAGCGGAGATATTGCTATTCCAGAAATACAAAGACCTTTTGTCTGGAAGTCTAAAAATGTGAGAGATTTAATAGACTCTTTATATAATGGATACCCAACAGGATATTTGATTATATGGCAAAATCCGAATGTAAAATTAAAAAATGGCAAAGAATCAATAGGTAAAAAGATTTTAATTGATGGACAGTAAAGAGTAACAGCATTAATGACAGCTATTGCTGGGTTACCTGTGTTAAATGAAGATTTTGAAGAGAAAATACACAAAATAGCTTTTAATCCTCTAGCTAAAGAAGATGAAGAAAAATTTGCTGTTCAAACTCCAGCTCATATAAAAAGTAAACATTGGATACCAGATATATCTGAAATATTTAAACCTGAGTTTGACATATACGGATTTATAACAGATTATACTAAAAATAATCCGGAAGTTGAGCCTAAAAAAATAAGCGATGCTATAACAAAATTACTTTCTATAAAAAATTGTCAAATTGGTGCAATTATATTAGTTCCAAATCTTGATATTAGAGAAGTTACAGAAATATTTGTTAGAATAAACTCTCAAGGTAAAAGATTGAATGAATCTGACTTTGTTATGTCAAAAATAGCAGCTGATAATAAATATGGTGGAAATATGCTTAGAAAAGTAGTTGATTATTTCTGTCATTTAGCTATTGACCCGAACTTTTTCTCTCAATTATCAACTACAGACAAAGAATTTATGAACTCCGAATATGCTGATAAATTAACTTGGTTAAAAGATGATAGAGAAACAATATACGATCCTGATTATAGTGATATGTTAAGAGTATCATTTATGCATCAGTTCGGTAGAGGCAAACTTGGTGATTTGGTTAGTTTATTATCTGGACGTGATTTTGAAAATAGAATTTATAAAGAAGAAATAGCTGAAGAAAGCTTTACACAGTTAAAAACAGGTATTTTAAACTTTATAAATAAATATAATTATGAGAGTTTTGTTTTAACAATTAAATCATTAGGATTTATATCAAATCGCTTATTAAATTCTATGATGACATTAGATTTTGCATACACTCTATTTTTGTTACTTAACGCATCTAATGAAATTTCTAAAATTGAAATCAAAAGATATGTTCAAAAATGGTTTTTGTTATCAACATTAACAAGCAGATATATAACTTCTCCAGAATCTCAAATGGACAGAGATATAAGAGCAATTAAAAGTAAAGGATTTAAGCAATTCTTTGAAGAAAATGAAGAAGCTCAACTATCTGATACTTTTTGGAATGTAGGTTTAGTTCAAAATTTAGAAACATCATCTATCACTAGCCCTTACTTTAATACATATATTGCAGCACAGATATTTAATGGTGAACGTTCTTTATTATCAAATAGTTCAAAAGTAGCTGATTTAATAACTATTATGGGTGATGTACACCATATATTCCCCAAAGAATATCTGAAACAAAATGGAATAACAGATAAATCAGTTTATAATCAAGTAGCTAACTTTGCATACTTAGATAAAGCTGTAAACATCTCTATTGGCAAAAAAGCACCTTGTGATTATTTCAAAGAAGCAAAATTGCAATGTGATAATGGTGATGTAAAAATTGGTACAATTACAGATAAACAAATATTATGTGATAATTTGCAAGTAAATTGCATTCCTCAAAATATTGATGAAATGGATTACAACAATTATCAAGAGTTTTTATCAGAACGTCGTAAAATGATGGCAAAGAAAATAAAAGACTTTTATTATTCATTATAATAAATGCAAGCTCGGAATAAAAAAACCGGGCTTTTTTATTTTACTTTTTGATTATATTTAATAAATTTTGAGCTCCCTATTCTACTAGGTTATGTTTTTTTTATAAATTTAACTTTTATATGTTTATTCAAAACAAACTAAATAAATCTATTAAAACTGAAACGAAAGAAAAAAGAGTTATTTGATACTTAATTCTTGGAATTAATCAGGAATATATACTTGCATTAACTTAAAATCATCTCTAAATATATAATATAAATTGTTACTATATGAGGACTAAAATGATATTACAATTTCTACAACAAAATGCTGAATGGATATGTGCTATTGCAATAGTTATATTTACTGCCGCACAGTGCTTAATCAGTCATTCTCAATTCAAACAAGAATTACGTTTTAGAAGATTTGACCTTGCTCATCAGATGGATGAAGCTTGTATTATTTATAAATTTGACAAAGAAAGCGTTAGAAAAATTGTTGATTGGTTTAATAAAAACAAATCTCAATTTATGTATTTGTTAAATGAAAAGGACTTACACCATCTTGATATTTTTGAAGCACTTTTAGAACAATTATATAAAAATAATCCCTCTTTTGATAGTGCTATACCTATGTATCGTAAATGTCTTGTAGCTTTAGATGTTGCCCTTCTCAATGCAAATTACGGTATTCGAAAGTTGCATAAAGTTAAAAAACAGAAAGTAAATACCTACACTTGGGATGAAATTATGAAAGAATAATTTTATATATAATGAGCTATAGAAATTTTAAAAATGACTACTTAATTTATTCAAAATGTGTATTACAAGCCAATCTCTTGTTTTATATCCTAAATACCAAAGAACTCCAATCCAACTACTAGCTTTAAATATTTTCTTTACAGCTTTATCATGTATTCCATCGAATAAAGATTTTAAGGTTTCAGCATCTAATGAATCGCAATAAGCTGTTCTATCATTAATTGTACATATATCTGTATTATAAAACCATTTATTTACACGCATTTTAGGACACTCATACTCGTAATATAACAAACAAGAAAACATTGCACAAGAGCCCGTGCTTTTATAATCATCTCTGTAGTATTTAGAAATCTTTTCCAATGCATTTAAAATCTTCTTCTGTATCTTGTTCTCATTTTTTATATAATTACTTTTAACTGCAGAATGCTTGCATAAAAATTCAACAGCTTCGTACATAAATGTTTTAGGATAACTATGTTTATATGTGATAAATGGAAGATCCTTATATTTATCTTCATTTTTATTTATTTCATCTAATATTTTTTTTGTTATTAAATATTCTAATCCCATAGATTTTAGTTCAACATCTGAATAAATATCATCTTTAAATAAAATTTCTAAACTTTTTTCTTTTGTTAATGGTATCTGCTTAAAATTAATATTATGGAAAAGAATATTTTCTTTTTTTACACTTTCATATTGCTCATTCAATATAATAATGCAAAAAGGAAAATTATAAGAATTATACAAACTCTCATTCAAATCATAGGCACTCAACCTATGGTTTCCGTCTATTCTTGTTAATTTCACATTATCATTTAATTTTAATTGTGCTTTTTTTGTTTTTTTATCAACCCCAATATACGCATTACTTAAATATAGTTTTCCTCCATCTAAAATAGTGGAAATATCTTTTCCATTATCGGTAATAGTATAGGATAAAATAACCTCTGGAAAGAATAAATACGCCCCATTATCCATAAAGTTTTTAATTTCTTCCTTATGTTCTGATATTAAATCCCTTTGATACCTAGCGTTAGCAGCTTCATTTACTTCTGAATTATCAGACAATTCTTTAAAAGGAGCAAATCCTCTTATACAAACAAAGCCACCTAATGAGCGATCAATTATTCCTTCAAAAGTTACAGACATTTATTATTCTCCCAACAATATTTTTTCAACTTCTTGTTTAGCTCTTTCTAATCCACTATTTGCTTCTTTTTGCAAAGATTTCGCTTCTCTAATTGTTTCTAACACATAATTAGCGACTTTATTTTGAATATCCTTAGACGGCAATGGGATTTTAATATTTTTTAATTCAATATTACTTATTGAAGGCATTACAGCTCCAGAAGCATGTCTAACAAGTAAATTTTGCATAAATTTTGTTTTAAACAATGCAAACAAATAGGCAATATTATATTCGTCTGACGGCTTTATGACATAAAATCCAGTTGAAGCAACCATATTTTCTAATTGTCTATCAACCAAGGCTATAGATGATATCGAGCCTGCTAAACCTGAGAAAATAAAATCTCCTTTTGCTATATGCATTTTTGCTCTACTAGGAATGTTTTGGTTTTCAATCCTTTTATAATTGATTGTATTTGTGTCTTCATCAATACTTCCCAAATCAACATAGTTAATAAAATCACAGTTTTGAGTATTAACTGTTTGTGGAGATATTAAACCATGTAGTGTCACAATCTTTGAAACTTCAACATTTTCCATAGCTATTTGAAGTTGCTGATAATAATTTTGATTATAATCTGGGTCAAGGCGTGAACCTAAAATATTTGATATTTGAGTTGTGTACGCTTTTTCCTTTTTTAATTGTGGTAATTTAATATTTAAAACATCTAAAACAAAATCATCAATAGAAGCCAACAAATTTTTCGCTTGTAATTCCTTATCTTTTTTCTGCTTATATGCATTTTTCATTAGAATATTAACAGAACGCATAATATTTGGGTTTGTAGGTATTATTAATTCTCTAATTCTTGACATAGCAACTGTAGGTTGCCCAGAAAAAGTTTTTTCTCTATCTAAAAGTTTTTGTCCTACCGTTGAATTTAAGTAATTAGATAAAAATTGCGGCTTATTACTTGATAACTCTTCTTCCTTCACTCTTAAAAGGCATATATTGGGACCAAGTTGAAATCCATCTTTATCTAATAATAGTGCTCGACGATATTCTCCTGTATAAGACATAACAACGTCATTTTTTCTTAATTTTGATCTTGTTAAAAAGGTATCAGCTACAGTTTTATCTATAGTAATATAATTTGTTAGATTCAGACATTCTGTTTGGATATTTCTACTTGTCAAAGCAATGTATGAATCATTACTCATCATATTCTCAGGAGTAAAATATTTAGTATATTCAAAACCAGCCAATTTAGTTACATCAAACTCTTGTCCTATTGTTTTATGTTCTGCATTTAAGAGCTTTTCTTTTAATTCATAAAACTCTTTACGATAATAATATGCATCATATCGATTATTTATAATTTCAGAAACTTTAACTACATTTTCTTGCATATTACCATCCTTGTTTGGAGATGAAATTTCTGATTTTCTCTGAAACTATTGGTAGTTCACTACCATCCTTTTTGCGCCCTGTTGCATCATAACCAATATTTTCTACTTCAAGCATTAAAACTTCATAATCTGGTAATATTGAAAATGCCTCTTTTTTATAACGCTCTATAATAGCATTAGCTTTTTCAGATTTTAAAATAGATTTGTCATCGTTAACAGCTTCTTTGATACGAGCCAGCATTTTTTCCAAACTTCGAGTAGTCGATAATTCGTGCTTTCTTAAAAAGAGTACAGATGATTTAACACCAGCATTAACGTGTGAAAAAGTGTGTTGAGGTAATGATACAACAGCCACAATTCTAAACTTTTCAAAAAGCCAATCTCGGACATATTGTGATGAGGAGTTTGTTAAAACCCCATCAGGCAAAACGATAGCCAAATATCCACCTTCTTTCAGGTACTTATAGCATCTTTCTAAAAACAAAATTTCTGTACTTTGTGATGTTTTCCACTTTTTCTTATCATCATCACTTTTTATTCTTTCTTTAGTCTCAGCAATACCTAAATTTGTTTCAAACAATTCATAGTCTTTGTAATATGGTGCCTCACTTGCTTTTACCACTGAGCCAAAAGGAGGATTTGTCATAATTAAATCAAAAGAACCATCGATAAAATCTAAATTATGATTTTCTTTTTGAATTGTATTAGGATTTTTAAGCGCATCATTTGTCACTACATTAGTATGTCCATCATCATGTATTATCATATTCATTTTAGCAACACGAGATATTTGTTCGTTGATTTCTATACCAAAAAGATGTTTAGATGCAAAATCGTGCCAATGGTTGTACCAGTAACGGCTATTTTTATCTTCATAGGTTTCATCAGCTTCATCTCTTACTTTTTTTAATGCGTGAAGTAAAAAGCCACCAGAACCACAAGATGTGTCTAAAACTTTATCTTCATTAGTAATATTTAATGCATCAACAATAAATTTAACAATATCGTTAGGAGTAAAATACTGTCCAAAATCTCCACGGAAGAAACCACTCATAAAACTTTGGAAAGCGAGCCCTTTAGCATCTAAATCCGTCTCAGATAAATTAACATCTTGCAAATATTTCACAACTGTAAATATTTTGTTTTTATCTAACCTAATATCATCTTTAAAAACTTCTGGGTCTTTTTTTCTACCATATTCGTATAAGTATTTAACCCTTTTTTCAAGCTCCTCTTTTGCCTTTTTACTTTCTTTGTCTCCATTGTAATAGATTATCTGAAACTCATAAGGTTGACCTTTAGTTTTGGGTGCATTTTCTCTCCAACGCTCATCCCAAATTTTGCAAAAGATAAGTTTATCTAGCTCATCAAATGCTGCAGACGGAGTTAATGCTCCACCACCCCACAAGGCATCATGAGCTGATTTAAACTTTTGAATTAGATCACCTTGTGTGCTTTTTTCTGGATCATTTTTACCTTTAACAAACTTGGCTTTTTCCACCTCTCCATGCCTAGAAGGAATATCAGCTATTTCTATTTTTTCAACAGGTGAAATTGAAGTTATTTCAAAATATTCATTTTTCACACCAGATGTCACCCATAAATATTGAGCAGCTTTTGCATGTGCATAACAATAACATTGATCGACGGCAACTTGAAATTGTCTTTCGTTTATTTCTTCTTCTTTACACTCAACAACAATTAAAATCTTTTTTAAATCATCAGAATAAACTAAAATATCAGCTTCTTTTGTTTCCGAACCGACTTGAACAGCTTCATTAACTGCTATATTTTGTGGAAGATAATTATAATCTTTAATCAATCTCAAATAACTTTTAGCTTGCACGAATTCCTCAGGATTTTGCAATCGTCGAGTTGGTGAATTTTTGCAATTATATGTTATTCTAGTTAATTCATCATTAATTGAGATATATTTTTTACTGATACCTTCTTTAAATAAATCAGTTTCCAGTAATTCTCTAATTTCTGCTTCTGTTTTTGCCATTTTTAACCCTTGAGATACAAGTTCAACAATATTGATAAGTTTAGAAAAGATAAGTTATTTTCGGGTTAAGAAATACTTAATAAAACATTAAAATTATAAAAAAATATTATGTTACAACCAATAACAACTTACTCGAGGATTGCGTGTCGTTTCCAGCCACATTGTACAAAGGACGAGAAATCGTCCTTTTTTCTTTATAAATCAAGCACTTAAGGCAGTCCGTGTGAGATATTTCAAAATCAGCTCATTTCGGACAGTTACACGGACTAGTTTGATTGAGTTTTGTTATTTTTCAATGATTTGATGAATTTTATGGATTTTTAAGCTCCCTATTTGATTATTGTAAAATTTATATCAAATTAATATATTAAAATTTTATAATGACATTTAATTTTTTTTAATTTATAAATATACGCTAATAAGCATATTTGCGTTAAGGAGATATAATATGTCTGAAAATGAAAATACTTTTGGAAAAGAGATTTCAAGATTGAGAAAAAAACTAAATATGAGTCAAAAAGATTTAGCTGATTTAGTTTTTAAAGAGGATAATACATCTATTACCCCGCAGTATCTTAATGATATTGAACATGATAGACGCAACCCTTCTTCTGATACTCTCATTAAATCATTTTCAAAAGCTTTACAATTAGAGGCAAAAGATGAGGATTATCTGTTTTATCTTGCTGGTAAAATGCCTGAAGATTTAAGAGATATAAACAAAGAAGATTTTTATAAAGCTATTACTGCTTTCAGAAAAACCAATAAATAAGGACTTTTACGTTGAAATATCAGATAGATGAAACTGGAAGATTACCAGAAAAACCTAAATATAGTCATAAAGAGTTAAATAATATGGCTGAAAAAGTGCTTTTTGATGCTTCTGATATTTTGGGAAAAAATATTCAATATCCCATTACTACTGATAAATTAACAGTAATAATCGAAAGATATGTTGATGATTTAGATTTATATGCCGATTTGGAAAAAGAATATAATGATAAAAATATAGAAGGTGTAACTATATTTCTTCCATTTAAAAAACCTCATATTAAAATTTCAGAAAAATTACAAAAATATAAATATAAGGTAAACCGCCTCAGAACAACATTAGCCCATGAATTAGGTCATGTTATTATTCATGACCCATTATGGCAGAGAGAATTTAGTAAACTTCAGCTACCTTTTGATACAAATGAACAACGTATACAAATTTGTAAAAGAAAAACATTATTTTCAAAAGATGAACCAAATTATGAGCATTATGATTGGATTGAATGGCAAGCTAATTATTTTGCAAGCGCTCTATTAATGCCTAAAAATGCTATATACAAAGCATACAGAAAATTTACAAGTGAACGTAAAATATTTTCTCAAATATCAGATGATAGTTCTGATGCCAATGATTTAATTAACCTTTTATCACAAGAATTCCAATTATCAAACGAAGCAGTTAGAGTTAGATTAAAACAAATGAAAATACTGGTTGACCAGGAAGATTTAACAAACTCTCCGACATTATTTTAACTTATCCACAACAAATACGCAAATTTGCGTATTATTTACTTGACTCCCTCTATAGTTTGTTTATGATTATACGCAGATAAGCTAAAAAGCGTATCTGTAAATTTAATTTTATAATGAAAGGGAAAAAAGATGAGTAGTATAATCTCAAAAGTCTGGAGTAAGGCTGCTACAGTAAGAGGTAAAAATCCTAATTTGTATCGTCGAGATCCATATAATAACATTATGTATAAACCTAGTTATGGAAAGGCTTCTGAAATGGGATGGGAAATTGATCATATCAAGCCTGTTTCTCGTGGAGGTAGTGATTCTATTTATAATCTACAAGCCTTAAATACTAGTATTAATCGTTCTAAAGGTAATAGCTTGGTTAAAAGAAGCAGACACAACCAAGGGTAATTCTCAAAAACATTAATATACATAATTAATAAAGGTCTTACAAAAGTGAGGCCTTTTTATTATTCCATATACTTAGGTTTTAGTTTTTAAAATCGCAAGGAAATAATTTATAAATGACTAGGATGTGTCAATTTGTGACATTTATACCAGTTAATCCCCTACTCCATACCACCGCAGGCATATGCCATACCGGGATACTCCACCGCCATACTAGTACGGGATATGCATACAGCTATTACCAACCGAGTTTTAACAATTATGTTGGCAAGTGAATACTAAATCATATGAAAATCTATAAAAATAAATTGACTTTTAGTAACAAAAATGTTACGATTGGATAAACAAAATGTTACTATTGGAGCAAAAATGTATAACAAACGTCAAGAATTGATACTAGATTTTATAAAAGATAATCCAAATACCAAACGTGAGGATATTGAAGTTTTCCTCACTAAAATGGGATATGAAGCTACCAAAATGACTATTACTAGAGATTTGAAGTTATTATTAAAAAATAATGACATAGAAAAATCAGGTCTTGCTAAAGCTACTGTTTATAATCCTTCTATAAAAGCTAGCTTATTAAATGACGTTAATATTAAAACTTATTTTAATAGAGACCAAGATGAAAGATTACCAAATAGTATAGGTTTTAATTTTGATGTTTTTACTGCGCTAAAAGATTTATTAACTCCAAAAGAAAAGATAGAGTTAGAACAACTAAACAATACATATATAGAAAAGAGAAATAAGCTTTCCCCTAATTTGTTGCAAAAAGAATTTGAACGCTTAACAGTTGAGCTTGCTTGGAAGTCATCTAAAATAGAAGGTAATACATATACTCTTTTAGATACAGAACGTTTGCTAAATGAAAACATTTCCGCAACAGGTAAAACCAAAGAAGAAACAAATATGGTATTAAACCATAAAAAAGCCTTAGATTTTGTTTTAAAAACTCCAGAATATTACACACATCTGACTGTTGCTAAAATTGAAGAACTACACAAACTACTTGTTGACGAGCTTAGAGTTGCAACTGGTATTCGCAATGGTATGGTAGGAATTGTCGGTACAAACTATAAACCATTAGATAATGCATATCAAATAAAAGAAGCACTAAAAAGTTTGATTGATGTAATAAACAAAACCGAAAATCCTATAGAAAAAGCATTGATTTGTGTTTTGATGATTGCCTATATTCAACCATTTGAAGATGGCAATAAACGAACATCAAGAATTTTAAGTAATGCAATATTGTTGGCTAACGGATATTGTCCGCTTTCATATAGAAGTGTTGATGAGATTGAATACAAAAAAGCAATAATCCTATTTTATGAGCAAAATAACGTATCATATTTTAAAGAGTTGTTTTTAGAACAGTTTAAGCAAGCCATAAACAAATATTTTTAACTTTATTTAAAAAGAGAGGCAATATGGATAAGCAAATTATAGAAATCTCAAAAGATGGTTTTTATTTATCTCTTTATAGGGGATTTCTTACTGTTCAAAATGATGATTTAAACATTAAACAAAATATTCCATTAGATAATATATTATCATTAGTAATTTCTGCAAACAATGCTACTATTTCTAAAAATATAATAAATGCATTATGTGAACAAGGAGCCTCTGTAATTTTTTGTAATCAAGCATATCTGCCTACATCAATAACACTTCCCTATACAGGTCACTGGTTAATATCATCTAGAGTAAAACAACAATTAGAAGCAAGTGTTCCACTACAAAAAAATTTATGGAAAAGCATTGTTCAACACAAAATTTTAAATCAAGCAAAAATCTTAGAATATTTTTTCCCTGAGCATCAAAATATTGAGCGCCTAAAGTGGCTATCAAAAGAAACGTTAAGCAATGATGCAAAAAATCACGAGGCTCAAGCTGCTTCTATATATTTCAAATCATTATTTGGTAAGCATTTTGTGCGAGATAGATTAAATGATGATGCTAATATTTTATTAAATTATAGTTATACTATTTTACGAGCCATGGTTGCAAGGGCTGTTGCTGGAAATGGTTTACTTCCCTATATAGGCATAAAGCATTGTAATAAAACAAATCCGCTTCCATTAGTTGATGATTTGATAGAACCTTTTCGCCCTATAGCTGATAAATTTGTTTTTGAAGAGTTAAATAGACTAGTTGATATTAATAATATAATACTAACACCAGAAACAAAACGTCGTTTAGCAGGAATTATAACATATCCTGTAGAAACGATAAAAGGAACTCTTCCTTTAAATGATGCAATATATGACTTTATAACAAGTTTAGTTGTATGTCATGAACTCAAAAGAGTTTCTCTAACTTATCCAAAAATCATTTAAATCTACAAAATTGAATATCTAATTAATCTCTGATATAACATCGACAACAACGTAAACTTTGCGACTTATGTTATAGTTGACTGTCTAATTAATCTCTGATATAACCATGTTTTATTTTGACCGCTTAAAACTTTAGTTATAGTTGACTGTCTAATTAATCTCTGATATAACAAAGGTTTTTATCATGTGCGAACATCCTATGTTATAGTTGACTGTCTAATTAATCTCTGATATAACAATCATAAAACATCATTAAATGCGGGTTATTGTTATAGTTGACTGTCTAATTAATCTCTGATATAACCAATGGTGTTGGTTGGGTTTATGTTCGTGAGTTATAGTTGACTGTCTAATTAATCTCTGATATAACATGCAGTTGTAAAATCTTTTGATGAATGGTGTTATAGTTGACTGTCTAATTAATCTCTGATATAACTTTATAACTCAAAGATTGGGCGTTATTACAGTTATAGTTGACTGTCTAATTAATCTCTGATATAACCTTGAAGTGAAAAATAAACATCTTTTGAGCGTTATAGTTGACTGTCTAATTAATCTCTGATATAACTGAGTGGATTTATCTATGTACAGATGATAAGTTATAGTTGACTGTCTAATTAATCTCTGATATAACACGGCAAAGCATTTGATGAAGTAGAGGGCAGTTATAGTTGACTGTCTAATTAATCTCTGATATAACCAATGGTGTTGGTTGGGTTTATGTTCGTGAGTTATAGTTGACTGTCTAATTAATCTCTGATATAACATGCAGTTGTAAAATCTTTTGATGAATGGTGTTATAGTTGACTGTCTAATTAATCTCTGATATAACCAGTCGGATACAGCCTAAGCGGAGACACAAGTTATAGTTGACTGTCTAATTAATCTCTGATATAACATATTTAGACCAAATATCACCAAGCTATAAGTTATAGTTGACTGTCTAATTAATCTCTGATATAACTTATTTAAGCCAAATCTTTGAAATAAAAACATTTTACAGGTTTGGCTTAAATAAAAAATAAACATATCTTTATTTTATTTGGCATTTAAAA
>SUUK01000001.1:0-71816 GCA_015062535.1 Alphaproteobacteria bacterium | reverse complement strand
GTTATAGTTGACTGTCTAATTAATCTCTGATATAACTTATTTAAGCCAAATCTTTGAAATAAAAACATTTTACAGGTTTGGCTTAAATAAAAAATAAACATATCTTTATTTTATTTGGCATTTAAAATTCATTTTTTATGCAGAGAATCCTATTTTATTTGTAGTATAAATATAATTCAAAATTTTAAAAAAGAAGTAATTGTCCTTCTTTCTCTCTCATCACCTCTTCATTTTCTTCATAATTTTTGCCAAGATAATTTTCTGTCATCAAATATTGCTTATCTGTAATATAAAGAAAAGAAACAGAGCTATTATCTGGCACAAATTTAGAAATTTTACGAACCAATGTCCGCCCTACCTCCAAACTCTTTACAGGTTTTATATATACTGAAAATTGCTTCATCATAAAGCCATTATCAAGCAAATAATTTCTAAATCTAGTAGCCTTTCTTGTTTCAGTTCTGGTTCTAACCGGACAATCAAACATACATATAATCCACATCATAGACCATCCGGTTAGAGTTTCTTTCCTAATTCTTCTTGCCATCCCAAAGCACCTTATGCTTTTTCTTTATTTTTCCAAACGGCGTTAATTCAATTTTACGAGTTCTGTGTTTGGTTAAATAACTTAAACCTCTATTAACAAGACTATCAACAAACATATATTTTAACTCTTTTTCTTTAGGAGATGTCATACGTGCATCTGTAAAGTAATCAATAGTAATACAATTATCACTAAACTTTTTAACTCTAGCTATACATCTTTCTTTATCTGTATAGCCTTTCCACTCATCCGGTGTATCAAGCTCAAGCATATCTCCTTGCTGCACAGACCATATAGCTTTTCCACCATTTTTTTTCCATTGAGGAATAAAATCTTTTTGATTTGCATCAAAACGCTTAATTACTTCCCAACCGACTTTGCCATCAAGTTCATAAAAATCAACACAATGGTTATTTCCTGATAAATAAGCAACTCCGTGTTTAGGAATATTAACTAAAGACGAGCTATTATCATAGTCTCTAAAATTATTTCCTTTCCAAAGACCTTTTTCCTGTATAATTAAAAAGGCTTTGGATAAAATCATCCCTTCTGTTATTTTTCGTTCTTTCTTTCCATCTTTCACAGCTTCTTCATTTTCTCTAATTAATATCTGCTCAGCAGTATTGACATATAACTCAAAATGTTCTTTTAATTTTGCTTGCTTAATTCTGTCTTCTTTAATTCTTTCATGCCATTCATCTTTTATAGTGTTTTTAACCAGCAATTTATCTAAATCCTTAAAGGACTTAACAACTTGCAAAATTTTTCTAGCACGAACAGTTATTATAGAATTCTCATCTTCAGGATTAATACACAAAACAGTTCTACCACTTTCCTCATGGAATTGTCCGGCGCAAGTATGATTTGGTTTGTGCGAAACTTTTATGCCTTTTAATATCTCCAAAACACGTTCTCTAAAATTAGAAACATTTTCTAAAGGTTTATGTTTTATATATGCTTTTTCTAACTTTTCTTCATTGCTCATATTTTTTATCATCCACCATTCTACACAAGCAACAGTAATTGCATCCATAGCATGATGTCTATGGTCAATACGAGGTTTCTTTTTCCACTCGGGATTCTTTTCTCTATCTGTAATTTCTCCAGTTTCAGGATTAACCTTTTCTTCCAAAAGTTTAAAATAGCGTGGCACGTCAAGCCCCATTAAATCATACTCAAGTCCCAATAATCCCCAACGTTGACGGAGAAATGATGTTTGTTTTCCCCTAACAGAGAAAATCCTATTTTCAATCGTTTTATCATCTATTCCTTGCTTATAATCAACAATAGCTTTCAAATATCTCATTGCCATTTTAGATACATAACGTGTATCAGCTAAATAACGACTTGTCTCATCTTCATCACCATTTTCAAAATAAATTTCTCTGGCATCAGGTTCAAATCTCCAAGCTTTTTGGGGCATTCTTTTTCTGGCATTTTCTAAAACTTCTCTGATAACTTCCGGATTGTCTTTATATCTTATACTTAACCATTCATAAGGAAACATATTGCTTTTGGGTAAATTCTCATTTCTATCAGTTAAGCATAGATTGTTATAAGTATCACTACCACTATCTGCTTGAGGACATAAATGCTCTATTTCAAAACCCACAAAGTTTTGCGGTATTTTACGAGTAGGATTATATGCGTCAACAAACCCTTGTTCTTTTGCTAACTTATATTTTAAGATATTTTTCCCCGTAACATACATATTTCTTTCTAATAAATATTTTTTAGCTTCTTCATTTAATTTTTCATTCTTTTTTTGTTCAGCTTCAAATTGAGCTTTTTTCTTAGTAGACATTCCAACATCTCGCCCAACTTCCAAACATATCTCGTATGGTCTTCCATAAATACGGATAATATCATTAACTACAAGTCTTAATTGATTTAGTATCATGTGAACTGCAGGATTTGCAATTTTACCCCACATAACCTCATCTTTATTTAATGATTTATTATTTTCTATTACAAGCGGAGGAAGTGGCTGTGTATCCGTAACTAAAATTTCTCCATAATAGGGTAATCTATCATAACTACCTTGCATTTGTCGTGCATATTCTTCAGAGGCAATAAAACGCTTATCATCTTTAGCTAGTCTATCTGTTATTTCTCTTTGGGATAATACTTCTTTTTTCATCTCTTTAATCAATATTTCAGAAGCACTTTTACCAATCATGCTTCTATCTTTAGGAAGTTTTATTAATATATCACCAATAACTTTTTCATCATCAATATTAAGTATTACCTTAAGCTTTTTAATTAAATTATCTTCATTCAAAAGCCTGCTATTAGGGTTATTTATATCCTCTTTGGGTTCTGCTAAAAAGTCAATAAACTTAACTAATTCATCATTAGATAAATTTTTGATATACTCAATATTTTGGAACTCTTCTTTAGAATACAAATAAGCCTTAATAACTCTATCATCCCAAAGTGAAATCTTAACTTGACCAGTTAAATTCAAAAGCTTTTTAATTTTTTGCTTTCCGGCATTTTCACCTTTAAGCAACAATTCATTTATAATCAAATCACGTTGTTCTAGAGTTAGTCTTTTTCTTTCAGTAAGAGTTTCAAGCCGGATATTGTTTACTTCTTCATAAATACGGCGCATTTCAGACAATGGATGAGCTTTAAGAAGTCTATTTTCATCTCTAAAATATATGCATTTTCCTGTAGCAAATGGTGCAACAGACTTTTCATAAAACAAAATGTCATAAATTTCTTGCTTTAATCCTTCTTTATTCATTTGAGAAAAGTATTTAGCTTGTTCATCCCATATTTTATTAAACTCATCTTTTACCAAATATCTAGGTATTGCATAATCAACAAACTTCTTTTCTATGGCATAAGTTTTTTGACGAATTATATGTTTTTCTGGTGCTATTTTTTCTCCATCAATACCTTTTTCATAACTATCTTGTAGTCTTTTATAAAAATATTCGCCAATAGTTCTAGAATTTGTTTCTTTCAAATGCATAGCCATTTGTTCATATGATGATAACTTTTTATTCTTTTTATTCTCATCTTCAGTTACTTCTTCATCCTTTAGTTCTTCTGCAGCCGAAACAAAACCTGCGCCTCTATGCTTTGCAAGATGTAAAATAGCTCTACCCATATAATAAGGAGAAGATAGTTTCTCATTTAATGCATCGTATCTAATTTTATACGGAGATTTGGAGCGAAGTTTTTCTGTTCCCTCTGGGGTATCATTAACCCAAAGCTCATTTTCAAATAACTTTTTAGCTAAGAGTTGTAAACGCTTTCTCGTTCTAATTAAATTTTTTCTTGCGGTCCTTTTAACTCGTCTATTTTCAGCTCCTTCTGACACTTCAAAGATTCTTACTCCTGCATCTTTTATATCAAGAGCATTTCCATTTTCATCAAGCTCAATTATAGCACTACCAATAGAACCTACACCTAAATCTAAACCAAGACGATACTTCATAATATTCTCCTAAAATTTAATATAGCAAAAAGTTATATTATTTTTATTGACAATTCAAGAAAAATATCATTATATTATTTTAGTATTTGTGTTGGATTTAATTTTTTTCAGAGATTAATTAGACAGTCAACACATATATAATAAGGCGGAACTTTTTAGTTCTTATGCCGTAAGATGCGGGGGATTTTCCCCCTTTATTTTATTTCACTTAATTCTTATAACTTAGAAAATGTTAAAAAAAATAGCTCATGCAGGGCATTTACACGGACTAGTTTGAATGAGTTTCGTTATTTTTCAATAAGTTGATGATTTTATTTTTTTAAGTTCCCTATATTACCTTATTGAAGTATATAAATTTTTATGCACTTCTAGTTGTTTTAATACTATACCTGTTTCTTTAGAAACAGAATTCTTATATTCTTCAGCACATTTGTCTATTATATCTACTATACTATCGGAATCACCTGTTGCATTTGTTTCATAACATTTTTTAATCTTATTAAACCAATATTTATTGTCAAAACGACTAATAGCAATATTTTCAGCATTATGCAACATAGCTTTGGGATAATCATCTGTCCACTCTTTACCATATAATTCAGGCAATTGCATATACATATAAATAACCCCATCAGTAAATAACATGTTTTTTACTGTTGGTGTATATGTATTTATTGCTTGAGAAAAAATATCACTCAATTTTTTAACTTTTTCATAGGTGAAATTTCTTTTTAAAATACTTAAATTTTCTTGGTTTATTTGTTTTATTATGTCTTCTTTAATTTTTAATAAATCTAAATTACCAATAATGTATGATGCGCGTAATTCAGCATCTGTGGAATCGATTTGACTATATTGAGTAATCAAAGAGTTTTTTATATCATATAACAAAATAGCATAATCAGCCTCATTAATAATGTTATACTTATTGCTATCATTTCCATTTGTTGCTTCAGCTTTTATACTGATGACTAATAAACAAATTAAAAATATTAATATGCGTTTCATTTTTACCTCTATAAAATTACATTATCTACTGTATTTTATAAACCTAAATTATAATTTTCAAGATTTGATAATTACTTGATATCATGTTTAATACTATTACTTATATGCTTTTATGCTATTATTATAATGGAAAATCACAAGTATTAAGTGAACAATCTGCATAGTTTGATAAATCTTCTGCAACACAGCTTTCCATACATTCATCATAACTTCCATCAACATAACTGCCCACAAAGCAAAATACTATTGAAAAAAGTAAAATAAACATAAGAGGAATTGCAATTGCTAGCCTTATTATTTCAGACAAAATACTAATTTTGCCCTTGGGAATTAGTATTTTATAAACCAAATACCCTATTAATATAGGAATTGAAAACATAGACATTCTAAACAGCCAAGAGCTTATTTTATACTCAATTGTTCTAAACTCTGGATTAACTACCATATTAAATACAATACATAAAATGGGCATACCTATAGCATATATTTTGATTGCCATTAAAATATATTTTTTAATATTAGGCATATAGTGTTTTATTTTAAGCCAATAAAGCTTTAGTAAATTCATAACATTTCTCCGGTAATTTACTTCATTTTACATAAATATTTTTGTATTACAAGTATTATAAATGGATTATTTTGACGTTACTATTTTGTACAAAGTTTTGCTGTATATTCAGATATTATTGTTTCATCTTCAATTTCCATTATTTTAATATCTTTGGCATTCATCAATGGTAAAGAACATTAATTTCAATATCTATAGAAAAATTGATTTTAGTATAATTTTCACATTAAGCTTCTTTTATTTGAGCATCAAATATATCTACAATTGATTGTAATTGTGGTGTTAAATAATAATAAATCTTATTTTTTAACGCATCAGACATTCCGTAATATGCACAGGCAACAGCACCGGTTATTGCTGCGATTGTATCACTATCTCCACCAATAGAGATTGCATTACGAATTGCATCTTCGTAGTCTGTACTTTCAAAGAATGCTTGCAAAGCTTGAGGAACACTTCCTTGGCATGATACGTCAAAATGATAATAATCTCTAATACTATCTAACGTAAAATCAATATCATAGTAGTTTTCTAGTATGTGTTGTCTAATCTCTTCTTTTGTTGAGCAGTGTAATGCCATATATGTTGCAACTGCGATAGCTTCTGCTCCTTTTAGTCCTTCTGGATGGTTATGAGTTATACAAGTTACTTTATGTGAAAGTTCCATAGCTTCGTCTAATGAACGAGCAAAATAAGCACAAGCGCTTACTCTCATTGCAGCACCATTTCCCCAACTATTATAAGGTTTTGGAGTAAGACTTAATAACCATACATGAAAGCTACCACCATAACCGGCACTAGGATATAATTTACCGATTTGTTGCATTGATGATATTGCTTTATCGCTTAAATTTTCATAATTACCATTACACTCCAATAATGCTTTTGCAACAGCTATTGTCATTACTGAATCATCTGTAAAAGTACAATCGTCTGTAACTAAATCAAAATCTTTTGCTTTATAATTTATCCATTCAAAACGTGAGCCTATTATATCTCCTGCAACTGCGCCAAGTATTCCTTTATAAGCCATATATTTTCTCCTTTGTTATTGTTTGTTTGAATTTAAGATAACAACAAAAATATTTAAAATCCATACTTTTTAAAATATCTATGCCAAATATTGACATAATGTATTTTAGTGTTATAATGTTTTCATATTTTAATATTAGGGATTTGTGATATGTATCAAAAAACTACGGATTTGATGGATTTGGCGACCTTTATGCAAGCAAGTAGTGAAGGTGTTAGTATTCAAGACATTATGGATAAATTTAAAGTATCTAGAAGAACTGCCATCCGTATGAAAGATGCTATCAAGCTTAAATATCCTAATGTTAAAGAAGTAACAGGTGAGCAAAAAGTAAAGCGTTGGAGTTTATCTAAAGAGGATAACTTTTCTAGTATTTGCTTTTCTTTAGATGAAATAAATGCTTTGCAAAATGCAGTTAAATTGATGCAAGCGACTAAAAATCTAGATGCTGATTATTTAGAGAATGTACTTCATAAAATCAAAGCATTACTTGGTAGAGATGCTTTTAATAAAATAGAACCGGATGCAGAAGTATTATTAGAAACAGAAGGTTATGCTCTTCGCCCTGGACCTAAACTTACTGTAAATAAAGAATTTATGGCAAAACTTCGTAATGCAATTTTAGCTTGTAAGCAAATTAGGATTAAATATCAATCAAAAACAAGTGATGGATGGAGAACTGTTTATCCTTATGGTTTTTTATATGGTAATAAGCATTATTTAATTGCTTGGCATACAAAACGCTTTAAGATGTGTCATTTTGATTTGAATAATATATCTGAAATTGAAATCTTAGATAAGTATTTTATAAGAGATGAAAAGTTTTCTTTGCAAAAGTTTAGCGAAAACTCATTTGGTATCTACCAAGAAGCACCTTTTGATGTTGAATGGTTATTTGATAGTGAGGTTGCAAAAGATGCTTCTAAATATCAATTTCATCCATCACAACAAATGACTTTTAACGAAGATGGGAGCTTAACTGTAAAATTCCGTGCAGGTGGTGCAAGAGAAATGGATTGGCACCTCTACACTTGGGGCGACCACGTAAAGGTTATTAAACCTAAAGACTTTGATGAAAGAAAGATTTTTAAAAATAAGGAATAGAAAACAATTTTAAGGAGGTAAAACAATGTCAACCGTTTGTTATGAAATAGATAAAGATTCAAAAGCAATGTTAATGGAGATGTTCCCCCCTAAATATCCAGAGGTAAAATACGACCATATTACTATTTGTATGGGAGGACTTGATGCTCAAACACCCAAACCTGCTGAAAAGATTGAAGTTGTTGGAATTGCTGATGATGGAAATGGTATAGAAGCACTTATTGTTAAGGTTAATGATTTAGCCATCCGTAATGATGGAAAGCCTTGGCATATAACAGCAAGTTATGACACATCTAAATTAGCACCTGCCGAATTTGATGTATTTGCAAAACCTGGAAAAGAAAAAGCAAAACCATATAAGCCTGTTACGTCAAATGGCTTTTTAGCTCAAGTATTAGATAAAGATGGTCACCCAAAAGCCACAAATAACCCAAACTGGAAAGTTAAAATGTTTGATAAACCAATTCTAATCCTAACACATCCTAAAGTGCAATATAATGTTTTGGAATTACAGAAAATGCGAGAAATGGGGATGTCTATATAAGATATAAGGTGATGAAATTTGCTTTTTATTTTAATCTAAGCACTTAAGCCAGTTCGAAGATGAATATATTTTGATAGCTTGTTTTTACAGTATCTTCTAACTTGCTTTTTATATTTTTCAATAACTTAGCTAATTTTAACCTTTTTGAGCAGAAAAAACAACCTCTGTTAAATTTGCAGAGGTTTGACTTGGAACATAGCTATGTGACAGGTTGGATTTTAGTTGCAAAATAAAAAGTTAATTATTATCCTAGAATTGGATACATTAAACCAAGGAGCTATCATGGATAAGTTTTTCAAACATTCGGTCAAAGCAATAATTATCAAAGACAATAAATTATTGACAGTGAGTGTTGATTATGGGCGTGGTCGTTATTCTAAATTGCCGGGTGGCGGTCATGAATGGGGAGAAACAATGCAAAGAGCTATTATAAGAGAATGCAAGGAAGAGCTTAATCTTGATGTAAAGCCTTTGCGTTTGGTTTTGGCTCGTGATTATATTGCAAAAAATCACAATCAGCCATACGATTTAGATTGTTTTCATTTGTCTGAGCTGATGTTTGAATGTGAAGTGAGGGATTTTTTAACTCTCGGTAATGGTTGTGAACCTGATAGTAACGAGCAGAAAATAAAATGGATAGACTTAAACAATCTGGATGGTTCAGATTTTTATCCTAAAGCAATCATCCCATATTTAAAAAACATAAAAGACATTAAGGAAACAATAGTGCTTGGTGATGTAAATTAGCTCGCAGATTGCGTGACCTCTCCAGCCAGAGTTCAAAAGTCGCTCGAGGTGGCGACTTTTTTGCGTCGCTACGGAAAACAAAGTTTTCCTACTTACGCGAACAACTAACCTTTGCTTTGGGTAAACCCTCGCAAAGCTAAGAGAAGTTTGTTATTTTACAAGTATTTAAGCTATCTCAAAGATGAATATATTTTGAAGGCTTGTTTTTAGTTACCTTCGAACTTGCTTTTTATATTTTTAATTATTGAAAAATATAAACACACCTAATATAATTCTGATATTAATAAACAATTTTATAGGAAAAACTATGGAAAAGAATTTTTATTTTTTTAGGCACGGGCAACGAAACGGTATAGATGTTGAATCTACATTAAATAAAGCTGGTCTTGCTCAGGCAAACAAATTAAAGGAGTTTTTAGCAGATAAAGACATTGAGGTTGTATACTCCAGTCCTCTTAAGCGAGCAACTGATACTGCAAAAATTGCTGTTAATAATCCTAATATTGATATTATTATTGATGATAGATTAATTGAATCTGCTTTTGGCTTTTGGTATTCTAATAATGATGAAAAACAAAAAAGAATTATAGATAATTTTAATCGTATAAAATCTTGTTTGGATGATATTTTAATAAATGATACTCACTCCAATATTGCCATAGCCTCACATGGTGGCGTAACAAGAGCATTGTGTTGGGCATGCGGAGAAGAAATTGGAGAAATTAAACATTGTGAATGTTTCCATTTTACATTAGATAACGGCAATTGGAAATTTATTGAAAGATTTGATACTAAGATTGAAGGACCTAATGAATATTTAGAAGCTTGCAAACTACAACAAACCCATGATTAAAAGAACAAATAATAAATTACTCGAAAACCGCATGCCATCTCCAGCCAGAGTTCAAAAGTCGTCAGAAATGGCGACTTTTTTGCGTCGCTACGGAAGATTTTATCTTCCTACTTACGCGAACAACTAACCTTTGCTTTGGGTAAACCCTCGCAAAGCTAAGAGAAGTTTGTTATTTTACAAGCGCTTAAGCTGGTTCGAATGTTTGATACAAAATATGCCTTACACCGGATAATCTTCGAACTAATTTCATAAAGAAGCTAACACAATCAAGGTGTTACTGAAATTGTCCCTTCCTTTTCTTGGTGTTCAAAAGAACTATAATTTTAGTTGCATCGAAAATTTTTGATGATATTGTGAATTTATAACTTATAAAAAGGTGTGAAATATGGATTTTATATTTGTTATTGGCCCAAGTGCTGTCGGCAAAACAACATTAGCAAAGAAATTGTATCAACATTACGATGGGGTATATATTGAACAAAATATGGTTCCTGAATTTATCATTCCAAAAGATGTAAAAGATATTGGAATATACGAAGAACAGTTGTGTTGGGAAAACACTTTGTCGCAGATAGAATTTTTCTATAACAAAGGTTTAAGAAATATTATCGCTTTGGATTTTGATGATATCAGGACAAGAGAACTACCAAAGATTTTTCAGGGTTATGATTTTATAATTATCAAACTAATATCCAATGACCCAAATCAAATAAAACAGCAAATGGAACACAGAAAAAATAATGAAGGTGGTTTGTTTCGCCCCGAATATGTTGAACGCGCTAACTCCGTGATAAAAAACCGAAGATTACTCCCTAATGAAGTACAAATTGATATTGCAAATAAAAACAAAGATGAAGTACTAGAGGAAGTGATAAAAATAATTGATAATTTCAAACCAATTAAAGATTACATTTATGAATTAGATGATGAAAAAAATTATTTATCATGGGTTCAAAGCCGAAACCTTGTTTAATATAGTTTTGATAAATCTAAATTCGCTTTCAACTTCCTAACCTATCGTCCAAATTTAATAATAATCTCGAAAACTGCAAATCGTTTCCAGCCACATTTAACGAAGGACGAGAAATCGTCCTTTTTTCTTTATAAATCAAGCATTTGAATTGGTCCGTGTGAGATATTTTAAAAATAGCTCATGCAGGGCATTTACTCGGATAGGTTTAAAGTTAGTTTTATTATTTTTTTAAATATTCTATAATTTTGCTAAAGTTTTCAAAAGCAAGTAGTGGTATTAGGGTATTTGTCTTGTTTTTAATATAATCATCCTCCATAAACTTTCCTTTACCAAGTAAAATTGGTTGAATTTCTGCATTTAATGCACATTCGGTATCTTGTTTAGTATCTCCTATTAACCATACATTATCTTTATTTATTTCATATTTTACACCTTTTAATGCCTCATATACGGGATCTGGATTTGGTTTATTTCGTTGAGCATCACCATTTCCTAAAATATTCTTAAACAAAATATCTGGAAAACAAAACTTAACTTCTTTTAATAATAAAGACTTTTCTTTATTTGATATAATATATAAATCTATGCGCTTTTGGTTACACAATTTAAGAAAATCAATAGCTTTTTCCATCGGTGTAACTTTATTATATGTATATTCAACATAATATTTTAAGTATTCTTCATAAGCAATATTTGCGTCTTTGCCAAAGAAATTTATAAAATTTTCTTTTAATGATTTTTTTGTATCTCTATATTTAACCTTTGTAATATCCCAAGGTTCTTTATTATATTTTTTTAATATATATTCCATGGCTTCCACTACGGCAGTTCGTGTGTGAGCAAGTGTATCATCCCAGTCTAATAAAATTGATTTTGGCATAGTATCTCTTTATGTGCATTTTTTTATAATTTAATCGCATTATATGGCGATAATCAAGATATTTTATTTTAGAATTATAAAAAAATGAAAATGTAGTTTTTTAAGTTATAATTATTCATATTTATAACTTATTGCAAATCTAGTTAATTAACATTTTTTTAAATTTTAATTTTATATTATATTGGGTGAATTTAAGAGGGATAATATTATGATTGATTTTGAAGATTTAATTAAAAAAAAAGCAAGAAATACGATTATTGCTATTTGTTTAGGATATTTATTGGTTTTATTAATGTATTTTCAAATTCAAGATGATTCGGCGTTCTTTTTTATGTTCTTTGCTTTTTTGCTTTTGATTTATGTTTTTTTCAATATCCCATATTTGTGTTTACAAAAACAGCGTAAGATATCCAAGATGATTTATGAAAAAATTCAATATCGTACAGAAATATTGAAAGCTATAAATCCTTCTTATAATTATGATTGTGAAGTTATTCCGTTTTTGAATTGTCATTTTTTCATAAAAGAACAAGAAATTCAAAATAATGTTAATAGTATACTAGAAGATAGTATTGTTGCAGATGATGTTAAATCTAACTTAAAACAAGTACAACGTGAGATAAACAAATTACTAGATACATACTCAAAAGGAGTAGTACAAATGTGCTCAGCGTCCCGATCAATGTGTGGAAAATATTTTGATAAAAAGATAAATCCTGTTTATCGTTTTTTCAGCGATGAAGATATTGAGTTCTTTTATAATCAACTTAGATGGTGGGAAAATCTATTGTTAAAAAAATAAATTCTGCATTGCTAATATGTTTTTTATACCTACCGCTATATATTTGGGCGCTGATATAACTTGGTTACAATTTATAGTTGATAATTTAATCCCTGCAACAATTGGTAATATTGTTGGTGGCGGAGTTATTATAGGTCTTGTATTTGGGTATATCTATAATAAAAAATAAGCTCAATAATATTTGTTAAAGTCGTCAAAATTGGCGACTTTTTTTGTATTTACAAATAAACAATATTTTCATTCTATATTTTTACAAAAAACTTGACTTTATAGCTCTATTAAGGTATAATTTTGCTAGATATAAGTCAATTTTACCTAGTAGGGAGAAAACCATGAAACCTGAAAATAAAACAACTGATAATTTGGTTAAGTGTTCAGAAAAAAGTAACAATATCTCAACAGTTAGACAAGAAATAATTAAAATTAACTGCGATTTTATGAGAGCTGGTACTCCAAATTTTTCTAATAATGATGCTCTAGAACGTTTTGCGGCAATAACAGCTGCTACAAACAATTCTCCTACAATGATTGCGGCGATGATGTCTACAGAAGCTATACTTTTAAGAAATGGCACAATAAATACTTCTTTAGTTCATATTGCTTCAATTGTGTATGAAAATGCATTAAGAAACCCTAATTGTGATAGAGATGTTTTTGATGTTGCTAGAGATAGTGTTAGTAATATTTTGAACAACACACCTGAAAGTAGTTTATTAAGCGTTCAATCCTCTCTAAGTAATACCCAAAATTTGATTGAACAATTATCTCCTAATTACAATGATAGAGATCAGGCTTATTTTAATTCGATTCCACCTAATTCTAGCAATCTTTTTCAAACTAAGTATGGTGTTGCAAACCCTGGAGCTGAAGAAATACCAGGACATGTTTTATTCCAAACCCAAGAAGGCTATCAAGAAGGCTATAGAATAGCCCCTAAAAATCGTATTTCAAAATACCTTGATAAAGATGGTAATTTTAATGAAAAAACAACTAGCGAAACTATTGAATTAACACCTAACAAGCAAGACAAAAACAACTCTAAAGATATGGGAATTGTTGCAAAAGGTAATAGCCTTGGAGATTAGTTAACGTGAGATCTCTTAGATATCTTGATAACATTGTTTGGGAATTAACTCTTCGTTGTAATGCAAAATGTTCACATTGCGGGTCTGCTGCAGGTATTGATAGAAAAGACAACCTTACCAATGATGAGATTATACGGATATGTGATGAATTGCATGAAGTACAGTGCAAAAAAGTAACATTGATTGGTGGAGAAGTGTTTTTACACCCTTTATGGCGCGAGATTATTGAAAAACTTTCTAGTCTTAATATTGAGGTAGCTATAGTTACTAATGCTTTGGCTTTAAATAGGGAAAAAATTGAATTTTTATCAAAATATAAAATCGGTACTCTTGGCATTTGCCTTGATGGTGCTTCGAAGGATATTCATGATGGTATAAGGAGAGTACCTGGGACTTTTGATCATATATTTTCTTTATCTAAAGATATAATAGACAATAAAATTTCTAGTGTTGCGATTACAACCGTAACTAAAAGAAATATTCTTGAACTTCCTAAACTGATGGAGCTTTTACCTTCAAGTTTTTTTGATGGATGGCAACTACAAATTGGGACACCATTTGGTAGATTAGCCAAAGATGAAACCGCATTAAATGATTTAGAATATTATATTACGGGACTTTTCGTTGCTTTAATGCAAATAAGGCATAAAGACTTTTTAGTAACTGGAATGCATGATTTTGGGTATTATTCTGATGTTATACCTAATAGTGTTAATGTTTTCAAAAAAGATTGGCAAGGATGCCCTGCTGGCAGGCATGTTATGGGTATTCGTAGCAATGGGAAAGTTTTAGGATGCTTATCTATATATGATGATAATTATATTGAAGATGACTTAAGAAACAAGACTGTAAAAGAAATTTGGGATAGTAATGATTTTTGCTCTTGGAATACAATTTATAATCGTTACAAAAACTTAGAAGGCTTTTGTAAAACATGCGCTTTTGCAACTGCTTGTTGTGGTGGTTGCTCTGGGAGTGCTATTGCTTTTTATGGTAATGAAAAACAAAACAAACAATGTTATCACAAAATTGAACAAGAATATAAAAATTATTCTAAAGATGACGAATATGGCAATTTGTTAAAATTATTAGTAAATAGCTCTATTACAGCTGATGGAAAGCTAAAATTAAACAACAATGAGATTTTAAGCCATTCTTACAGCCAAAAGATGAAAGATATATATTTACAAAGTTTATTAAATATGTTATTATAGCCTTTAAAAGGAGGCGAATTATGGCACAAGAAAATATATTTGATAACATTAGGAATGAAATCCTACATTGTGATGCACCTCAGAGAGACACTAGCACAAAATCTAAAAAAAATAAATACGACACCCTTGTTGAGAAGATTGTTGATCGTGCGATATCTTTAGATTTGGGTTTTGTAACAAATCTTAATTTTATAAAAGGAATTTCGAAAGCTGCTTATAATTTTTCTATGAAATTAGAGCATTGGACTATTAAAAACATGAAAGAAAATAGCAACTTGTATAATTATAAAGAAATTGGATTATTTATAAATTCCCCAAAAGATTTAAGTAAAAGATATAATCTGCTTATGGCTGTAGTAGATAATTGCCCTCGAGATATTAATATGGTTCTAAATTGTATAGATGAACTATCTTTGAATAAATATAATAATGCAGATAGCATTAAGCATGTATTTGAACTTTGTGATAAAATTAAATTAGCAGACCCTAAACTTTCTGAAACAGTTGAAGACACAAAGGCTGTATTTTTTGAAAGAGTTTGCTCAAATAATCCTAAGCAAGGAATGCTTGCCATTGTCAATCTACTAGAAAAATACCCAACAAAAGAAGATTTATCTGCTGGATATAGCGGTATTTTATCTTTATTAGAATCATCTAACATGAAAAAAGAATTGTACCCGCCTTTGGTTAAAATGCTAAAGATTTGTAATAAAAGTGGATATAATACGGGATTGGTTCGTCAAAAATTTAATAGAATTTGCATGGACATACATGCAAAAGATAAAGGATTGAATGCAATAGAACTACTAAAAGATAATGCACACAAAAAACAAGCTAAGCCAGATATTGAAAAAGTACGTTCTATTTTGAAAAATAAAGAAAATTCTGGCACAGAATTTACTCCAGAGCAACAACAGTCTATTGATCAATTCAAAAATGAACATGAACAGAGTTTTTCTGAACTACAAGAAAAATACCATATAGACAGATGATACTACGGAAGATTATTTGTTAGAGCAGATTTACAAAATAAATCTGTTGCAAAATCTAATGAAGCGTCACAACAAGTTAAAAATACTTCTGATGGTACTAATAAACAAGCAAATACAGCTGTAAATAATCGCAATTACGGCAGAGGCTAAATTTAATAATACACAAAGAAAGAGAATGTAAATTTTGCATCCTCTTTCTTAATATTTGAAAATAATTAAATGATTTTAAAAGAATATTTTGCAAATTTGATATTTATTCTTTTGTATTTCTTAATAATTTTTAAACACAAAACGACTATATAGATATTGTAAAAACTTATCACAAGAAGGTTTTGTTTACCTATAAATAAAAATATTTATGAGAATAATGCTTATTTTATTGATAGACATATTTATTTAAATATACCTTTAAGTGATAGGATTTAATTCTATATTAGGAGGCTATATGTTTGATATTTTATATGGAATTTCCACATTAGAACTCAGTGAGCAATATGCGATATTTGGTGTTTTAGGTGTGGCTCTTATCGGATTATGGTATACTTGGTTTCTTAAAAAACAAGTTATGGCTAATGACTCCGGTTCTGGTAAAATGGTTGAGGTTTGGACTGCTATTAAAGAAGGTGCAGACACATACCTTAAAAAACAACTTAAATCAATTTTGCCAATGATTGCGGTTTTAACAGTTTGCTTGTTCTTATCTGTTTATATTGTTCCAGTATCTCAAGAAGCAAAAATTAGATTTTCTGCTTATGATGATGAAACAATTAAATTAATCATTGCGTTTGGTCGTGCAGGTTGTTTTATTTTGGGATCTTTATTTTCTTTGCTTGTTGGTCAAATTGGTATGCGTATTGCAGTTGCTGCTAACGTTCGTGTTACAGCTGCATCTAAGCGCTCATTTGGTGAAGCTTTGAAAATTGCTTATCGTGCAGGTACTTGTACAGGTATGTTAACTGATGGTCTTGGATTAATGGGTGGTACACTTATTTTCATTATCTTTGGTATAGCAGCTCCTGATGCATTACTTGGTTTTGGTTTTGGTGGTACTTTGGTTGCATTGTTTATGCGTGTTGGTGGCGGTATTTATACAAAAGCTGCTGACGTTGGTGCAGACCTTGTTGGTAAGGTAGAAGCTGGTATTCCAGAAGATGACCCAAGAAACCCTGCTGTTGTTGCAGATCTTGTTGGTGATAACGTTGGTGACTGTGCTGGTATGGCTGCAGATATTTTTGAATCTTATGAGGTTACAATTGTATCTGGTTTAATTTTAGGTCTTGCTCTATGGCACATTACAGGTATGTATGAATGGATTGTTTACCCACTTTTGGTTCGTGGTATTGGTGTATTCTGCTCTATTATCGGTACATATGCAGTTAGAGATAACGGCTTAGAAGGTAATGCTATGAAAGCTATCTTTAGAGGATATGTAACATCTGCAACAATTTCTATTATATTGTTTGCTACTGTTGCTTATTTCTATTTAGAAGGTTTACAAGGTGGATGGTGGAGACCATTCTTAGCTGTTACTATCGGTGTATTTTTAGCTATGGCTATTGATAGAATTACAGAACACTTTACTGGTACAAATGGTGCTCCAGTTCAAGAGATTAAAAAATCAACAGATACAGGTTCTGCTACAACTATTTTAAGTGGTCTTGCTGTTGGTTTAGAAAGCTCTGTTTGGTCTATTTTAGTTATTGCAATTACTATTTTTGCATCAGTATTAATCTTTGGTACAATTGACGGATTAAATGCTGCTGAAAAAGTAACATACATCTTGTATGGTGTGGCAATGACAGGTATTGGTATGCTAACTTTAACAGGTAACAACGTTGCTATGGACTCTTTTGGACCTATTGCTGATAATGCAAATGGTATTGGTGAAATGGCATGGCATGATGACAAAGGCGCTAAAACTAAAAAGGCTCGCCAAATTATGGCTGACTTAGATGCTGTTGGTAATACTACAAAAGCTATTACTAAAGGTGTTGCTATTGGTTCTGCTGTGATTGCTGCAGTTAGCTTGTTTGGTTCTTACATGGTTGACGTTAGTAACGTTCAAACAGCATTAAATAACGCTTGGGCTAAGGAAGGATTAAACCAAAGTCTTGCTCTATTAAAAGATATTGGTATCGTTGTTTCTAACCCAGTAGTATTTGTTGGTATGCTTATTGGTGCTGCTGTACCATGGTTATTCTCATCATTTGCTATTAATGCAGTTAGACGTGCAGCAAGCTTGATTGTTAAAGAAGTACGTCGTCAATTTAAACGTGGTATTCTTGAAAACAAAGCTAAACCAGACTATGGTACAACTGTTGCTATTTCAACAGCTGCTGCTCAAAAAGAACTTATCATCTTAGCTCTACTTGGTATAGTTTCTCCAATATTTGTTGGGCTATCTCTTGGTGTTGAGGCTTTAGGTGGTTTCTTGGCAGGTATTATCGTTTCTGGTCAATTGTTAGCTGTATTTATGTCCAACGCAGGTGGCGCATGGGATAATGCTAAAAAGCTTATCGAAGATGAACCAAGCAGTATTGCAAAAAATACAGGTAAAGGTTCTGAACGTCATAAAGCAAGTGTTGTTGGTGATACTGTTGGTGACCCATTAAAAGATACTGCGGGCCCTGCTCTTAACCCAATGATTAAAGTAGTTAACATGGTTGCAGTGATTGTGGCTCCAATTGTAGTTGCTTATAACAACGAATATACTAAACTCTCAGCGTGGGGTTGGTGTGTTGTTGTAGCTTTACTTGCAATTTTAACCTTTGCTATTATGAGAAGTAAAAAACAAGCTTCTTAAATAATAGTTTTAGTTAACAAAAAAATCCCTCTATGTTTGCTTAACATATAGAGGGATTTTTTTACATTAGAACAACGGCTTTTTTGAAACCCGACTTAAGATGTAGTCGGGGATTATGTCCTCGTCTTTGATGTACTCTTCAAGTGATGTAGAACGTACTGCAACTTCATGTTCTGTTACACCACCTTCGATTACCAATGCAGCTTTTATGCCTGCTAATTTTGCGCCTTTAATATCTGTGCGCAATGTGTCGCCAATCATCAAGATTTCATCTTTTGGAGTATTAGGACAAAATCTATCAATTAAGGCATCAAAGATACGCGGATCTGGTTTTCCGTACATTACAACCTTACCATGACGTTCTTCCCACAACTTAGCAATTGTTCCCTGCCTGATGACAAAGCGTCCTTTTTCATTTGCTGTCATATCAGGGTTTGCACAAACTAGTGGTAAACCTGTTTTTACTAGAGTTTCAACTGCAGGGATGAAATCATCTACATTAGTGCTGTCATACGGACATCCTTCAAAATCTAAGATTTGAGGAATTCCACAGTAGATAAAATCTGCATCTTCTACATTTGCTACTAATTTGTAAGATGAGTTAGCAAATATTGCCGGCACGGGATCTTGGCTCTTAAAGTTTGCTGTACCTAAGACATAAAACTTTGTTCCATTAAGAGGTAGATTTCCAGCTTGAATATCCTCATATGCGAACTGGCCTGAAGTTAAGAGATTGGTATAATGCTTGCCTTTGATGACACCTTTTTTCTCATAGCTTCTAATAGTTCCTTCATTTGTTGAGGTGGTATTACTCAGGATGTAAACCTCTTTTCCCTCTTCAATCCATTTTTTGAAGGTTTCAATGACAGGGATGGAAATACCTGGTCCAAAATTGAAGACACCGTAGGCGTCGACAATAAGCACTTTAAAATTGTTTATCACTCACAAAATCGCACCTTACCTCCTTTCGGATCTCGATACGATTTATTTTAATAAATAACAAATCCCTAGGAGTATAAACTCTTACATATTTGCTATTTGGTTAATAATTACTATAATGCTTAATAAGCATTTTTAATGTACTTTATTTTAGACAAAATGTCAACATCTTAATATTAAAAAATAATTATTGCAAATATATGCAATAAAAGTAATATCCTACATATATGAATAAATGAAATAAGGATATAGATAGGTATGACAAAATATCGTGTTATCGGGAATATGACAGGAAATTCAATGGATGCTATTGATTTGGTTTTGACCGAATTTGATGGAGATATAATGCATGATATTTGTACATACACAAAACCTTATTCTAAAGATATGCGAGATAAAATTGAAAATTTAAGAACAATAGTCTTTAATAAAACACGCTTGGAAATTGAAAAATTACCTCAATTTTATTCTATTCATGATGAATATATTAAGCAAATTGCAGATTGCATTAATGAAATGTGTGAAAAAAACAATATAGATAAAAAGACCATTGATGCAATTGGTTTTCATGGAAAAACTTTAGACCACAATCCACCTTCTAAAGCTAAAAAAGATAAAAGCCTTCCTTATACATTACAGATAGGTTCTGGACAGATGCTAGCAGATTTAACAGGAATACCTGTAGTTTATGACTTTCGTTCAGATTATTTAATGGCAGGTTTTGATGGTGCTCCTCTTGTTTCGCCTCATAATGCACATATCTCATTAGCTGAAGGTGATGGTTGTTATTACAATGGAGGAAACACCTCTAATTTTGCAATAATTATCAATGGAAAAGCCTTAATTAGCTCTGATGCAGGACCTTTTAATGAATATACAGACAATTATATTCGGCTTCATACAAACAAGGCTTTTGATGAGAATGGTGTGTTTGGTAAAAAAGGTAAATTGGATAAAAAATTATTACAAGAATTGTTTGATTTTGGCCGTAAATACTATGAGGTTTCTTTACCAAAATCTGGTGACCCTTCCTACTATTTTAAAAATGAAATTTTTCAACATATAGAGCATAAAAAAGCAAAGTTTGAAGATGTTATTTATACCTTTGAATATTTTGCTGCTTATATTGCTGTTTTTACCTTAACTTTGGTTAATGAAAATGTAAAAATTCCAAGTAAAATGATTCTATTTGGTGGTGGATGGAAAAATCCTATTGTAAAAGATGCTTTTGAACAAATATTAAATGGCAAAGGTTATATTTTGCCAAAACATCAAGAACGATTTTCTAAATTACAACAACATTTTTCTAATAAACCTAGTATTTCTTTTTCAAATTTTGGTGATTATATGGAAGCAAGACTTTTTGCTGATTTAGCTCGCTACAAATTAGAAAACAAAGCTTGGGAATGCATTGATGTTATTGATGCTAAAAAATCTATTGTATGCGGAGTTATTGCAAGACCAAATGCTAATAGATTAAATTATAACGACTGCATAAATCGTGCAGCCAAAGGCTGGCAAGACGAAAAATAAATTTATTTTTTAATCCATTTAATTCTAACGTTTGATAATTCTCTATTGTCATTTAGAGATATTATTGAATGAATTGTTTCCTCGGCATTTTGCTCTGTTGTAACTTGAACATCTTCCCCTAAATGTCCTTCTTTTTTGAATGATATTTCTATTTCTGATGGCAAGTAATCATCTCTAAATACATTGCTCAATGTTTCACTTGCCCATAATGGGTAAAGAGAGTTATTTACATGCATATTGATATCTATATCATCAAAGCGAATAGAAAAAGTTTTTTGATAATCTATTCTTGATGGAGCTCTTAATTTTTCAAAATCAGAAACCATTGAATGCTCATTAATTACAGTATATTCTGGAAGATTATCTTTTAGAGCCATTGGACGCTTACGAACAAAATCTATTAAAATCCATTGACTTGTTGCAGTTATAATTAAATTACCTTCATTATCATATACTGCAAAATCACGAATAGCCCCTATTTTTCTTTGTTCTGATGGCCATGTTATAATTTTAATATCTTCATGTATTTTAGGCATACGATTAATTTTTACATGGTAATTTGCGCCAACCCAAGCAAAACCTTTTGATAAACAATATTCCATGCCTAACCCCAAATCTGAGGCATGAGAATCTGCCATATCTTGAAGAATATTAAATAATGTTACAATACGTAAATAACCATTTTTATCACATTCATACGTGCGAAGATTATATTCTTTTACATATTTTTCCATTATTTATGCTCCTTAAAATTTGGTATTTTTTAGTATTTTTACGGCAAAAATCTCAGGCATACTAATTAGCATACCTGAGACTTATAAAATAATAACATTAACTTGCTTTTGAGAGTTCTTGTTTAGCTAATTCTTCAAGAACCTCTTTTTTCAAGGTGATGTTATCTGCTTTACCTGTTGCAAGAGTTGGAATGCTATCTCTATACATTATTATACGAGGTAGATATAACTCAGATAATCCATTGTTTTTGATGTACTCATGCAATACTTCTTGTTTTACTTGAGTATTGGTTGTTACCAAAACAATTTGTTCACCTTTACTTTCATGAGGAATTGCAACAACACCATATCCAAAATCTGACCCCATCCATTGATATGCATTAACAACCATATCAAATACTGCAGTTAGAGAAACCATCTCACCACCAATTTTTGCAAATCGTTTAATACGGTCTCTGATATATACAAAACCAATTTCATCTATTTCTACAACGTCACCGGTTTTATACCAACCACCTTCTGGTGGAACTAACACACCTGGGTTTTCTGGCATATAGTATCCGAGCATAACGTTTGGACCTTTAACCCAAAGTTCACCACCTTTTTCAATACCTGGAACAGGCTCTATTCTGTATTCTATAGCAGGTAATAATTTACCAATTGAGCCAAATCTATTAAATACGCTATTGTTACCTGTTACAACTGGTGAACATTCTGTTGAACCATATGCTTCCATCATTCTAATACCAATACGTTCCATCCACATATTACGAGTATCTAGTTTAACTGCTTCTGCTCCACCATATAAGAAACGGATATTATGGAAATCATATGGATGAGCAATTTTACCATAACCTCTAAAGAATGTATCTGTACCAAACATAATGGTTGCACCAAGTTCGTACACTAATTCAGCAATTACACGATAATGTAATGGAGAAGGATACAAGAATAAACGACTACCTTCAAACAATGGGAATAATGTACCAACAGTTAATCCAAAGCTATGGAACATTGGCAATGCATTAAACACTAAATCTGTCGTATTAAGTGTTTCTAATGTTGCTAATTGCTTTATGTTAGAAAGAATATTTGCATGGCTTAGAACAACTGCCTTTGGAGCACCTTCTGAACCAGAGGTAAATAAAATAACAGCCTTTTTATTTCCACCATTTTTGTGAGGAACTCTTTTAACTTTATAGCGCAAGAAACCGGCAATTTTAGCAAATATACCAATTTTTTTAGCAAATGCTTCTAAGTAAATTACTTCTATACCTTTTGCTTTTAATAATTCAACAACGGACTCCAATTTTGCATTTCTGATGAATGTTAAAGAAGTAATAACTTTGTTAACTTCTGCAGTTTGGCACATTGACATAATGTTTTTTGGACCAACAGAGAAGTTTAGCATTACAGGAATTCTCTCATAAGCAGACAGACCAAAAAATGAACAAACTGCAGCAAGAGTGTTAGGTAACATCAAACCTACATGCTCATAACGAACAGTTTTTTTCTTTAATGCCTTACCTAAAACAAAAGATTTAACAAGTAAGTCTTTATAAGAATGAGGTTTACGGTTAATGTCTTCTATTACTTTTGGACGCTTAAGTGTAAAGCCTTCTTTTGCGTGAACTTTACCTGTTTTCATTAATTGTGCAAATAATGAAAGTTTAGGATTATAATTAATCTCAAACTGCATTTCACGCAAAATCATATATACTTCATTACTAATGTGGTCACGTTGACGACGTAATTCATCTTTTAATTTGAATGGTCTTGGTTCGCCTACGGTAATGCGAACTTTAGGAAGAGGACGATGAGGCAACTTGCCTTTGGTTTTTGAAAAATAACCATATTGTGGACCATCAATCCAAACAGGAATAATTGGAGCTTTTGATTTATCTGCAAGAAGCCCTGGAGCTTCGTAGATTTTCATCAAGCCACCATTTTCGGTAATACGACCTTCTGCAAAAATAACAACTAGTCTTCCACTATCTACTTTGGCGATTAATTCTTTAAGATCTGTTGGTTCTATTGGATTAAACAATACTGTATCAGCATATTTCATTAGATTTCTAATCCAATGACGACGATGCAAGTGACCATTTAATGCAAAAACAGGATTTCCTGGCAAAAAGGCATACAAGAACAACGGATCAAGATATGATACGTGGTTAGATACATAAACACCCTTTTGAGGAAGATTTTTTAAGTCAAAACGAATTTTACATCTACATTTAAATAAGGTAAATAGTGTTCTTAAACAGAATTTTATAAATTTATTCAAAGTCCGTCTCCATCTGTTATAACGTATGTCCATGTAAACAAAAAACTTATTTTTTGTAAAGATAAAAAAAATATGTAGTGGATTAATACTTAGTATCCTCAAGGTAACCATTTGATTTTTCTAAGCAAAACGAAACTATCAACGTGGATATTTTTTAATTCTTGAATTTTATTTTTTATTTCTATATAAGTTTCCTGTAACGTTTATGTACATTTGTCTATATTTATGCTTATTAAAAGTGGAGATTGATATATATAAAGTTACTTTCGGATTAACAAAGAAAGTTATGATTAATGAATAAAATTTTAACATTAACAGCATTGGGAACTGTTTTATTGTGCGCAAATGCACAAGCTGCCGGTTTTCATTTGCGTGAACAATCAGCTGCGGCTCAAGGTAATGCTTTTGCTGGTGCAACTGCAGGCGCTGAAAATAATACTTATGCTTATTTCAACGTAGCTGGTTTGACAAGACAAAAAGGAACTCAATTTAACATTGGTGGAACATATATTGCTCCTAAAGCTTCTGCTAAAGATGTTAAATATGTTGGGGGACAAAATGATGGCGAGCGCGGACCTGATATTAACAATATCGTTCATGCTGCAGTTGCTCCAAATATGACTTATTCTCATCAAATTGATGATAAAACATATGTTGGTATGTCTCTTAATGTTCCATACGGAATGGTAACAAAATATGATAATAAGTGGGCAGGTTCTGACCATGGTATTACATCTAAAGTTACTTCCGTTACAGTTACACCAATGGCTGCATACAAAGTTAATGACAAATTATCACTTGGTGCAGGTTTACAAATGCAATATATAAAAGCAAAATTATCAAACTCTGCAAACTCTTACATGGTTGATAAAACTCGCTTAGAAGGTGATACATTTGATATTGGTTATCAATTAGGTGCTTTGTATGAATTTGATGACGATACTCGTGTAGGTTTAGCGTATCGTAGCCAAATTAAACATAAATTAAAAGGTGAGATTGAAGCTTCTGCTACTCCTATTCCTGGACAAACAGGCGGTATGATTAATGCTTTACTTAACCAAGATATTAGCGCTCGTTTAACAACTCCTGATATGTTATCTCTTGGTGTTTTCCACCAAGTTAATGATAAATGGGCTGTTATGGCAGAATATCAACGTGTGTTCTGGAGTTCATTTGAAAACCTTACAATTAAAGGTACCTCATTAAACCAATCTGATTTAGGTATAGGTGGTAGCTATATTTCTGATGTTAAGGAGAATTGGCGTGATACAAACTTCTATGCTGTTGGTGCAAATTATAAAATTGATGACCAATGGACATGGCGTTTAGGTTTGGCTTATGACCAAGCTGCTGCTCGCTATGCAAATAGAACACCACGTATTCCAGATTCTGATCGTTTATGGTATTCTACTGGTCTTAGCTATAAATATAATGATAAGCTAACCTTTGACTTAGCATACACATATATTTATGCTCACAAGGCAAAAATGAACTCAGAAGTTACTGGAAACAAAGGTGCTCATGCATCTGCTGATTTCTCAAACTCAGTTCAGTTATTTGGTTTTTCGCTTAATTACAACTTCTAATTTAAGCAAAACTTGTGTAATAAAATATCCGGATTTTCATCCGGATATTTTTTTATAATATTAGCGCCCTATTTTCTTGGAATATAGTGATAACGCATAATTATTGATGTTGTTATTAGTGAAATTCCAAAATTATAAAAAAATGGCGATGTATAGTCTGGCAAAATATATATCAAACTACATAATGATCCCAAAAACAAAAGCCAGACCATGGCACTACTCAAACCATTGGTTCTACCTTTTTTGTAGGCATCAATAGCTTGGGGAATTGTATAAATTGAATAAGATAAAGAGCCTATCCATCCACAAATTTCAACTAAATAATAAATCATTTGCAACCCTTTTCTTTGTAATATTCTTCAATTTTAACATATAAAATAACCAATGTCCCCATTGCTCCACATAAATAATTAATCAGCAAAACATATTTGTGGTAATATGTGGCATAAATTGTGCTAAAAATTGATCCTGATAGCCATAAAAGTATAAATGACCATTTAACCCCCTTAGCAGATTGTTTGCGCCATGAATAATAAGCTTGTGGCCATGAACTAAATGCAAAACAAAGAGAGCCTATTAAACCTATAAATTCTTGCATATATTCCTCGTTAAAAAAAATTGTTGCGTACATCTATATCATCATAGGCAAAAAAAGCAAGTTTTTTAATTTTTCTTTTATTTTTCATGCTTACCACTTTCTATAATAATAAAAAAACTCTCCTATATGTATTATTTTTCATATATAGTTTTAAGAATCTTACCCTTTGAAAAATAAAAAAATATTGAATATAAGTTTATTTTTATATTGCTATAATATTTATTTTATTTGTAGAATATATATGAATTTTTATATATAAATGGATATATCCTGTGCACAAATTTTATACAGATAAACTTATGCGTTTTATACGCCACATAAAAAACTTGGTTTCCATAAGCTTGTTGTTCTTTTTTTATGCAAATAATTGTTTTGCAATAACTTCTGTTATTCAAAACAATTATAATTTTGGAACTTTTACTCAAACAAATAAGCAAGCTAGTTTTGTTTTAAGCTATGATGGAACTGTTTCTTTAATTTCCAATCTTTCTAGAGCTGGAAATCCTGTTGTAGGAACGATTACATACTCCACTGAGCAAAACGGCGATAATATCACATTTAACAATGGATCTTCTGTTGTTGAACTAGATGGTTGTACCCTAACCTTTTCAAATATAACTCCTTCTGTTAATGATATTGTACTTAATCCTGGTCAAGGAAAAACAAGAAATGTTAGCTTTGGGGTGACAGTTAACATTGATGGTTTTTGCGCAGAAGGGACTTATAATACTAGCGGAATACAAATTGATGCATCTGCTTCAAAAACAACACCAAATACTACTCTTATTCCATTTACCATAGTATTTAACGAACATATTGAAGTAATTGAAACAAAAGTTATGAATTTTGGTAAATTTTTTGCAAGACCTATTAATGGAAATGTTGTAATTAGCCCCTCCGGTCAATATCAGGCATCTGGTGTTGATATGGTTGATGTAAGTGAAATTTCTCCAGGAAATTTTACTATTGGTGGACTTATTAATAGAGAAGTGCAACTTACATTTTCTGATGCTATATTATCAAATGGAACAAGTTCTATGAGTGTTACAAACATTAATGCGGACACAGGAAATAATTTTACTGTCACCTCTGATAAAATGGCAATTAGCGTTGGTGGAACTCTTAATGTTAATGCAAATCAGCCATACGGGGTTTATACCGGATCATATACTTTAACTATAACATACTAACTAATATCTTATTGATATCATAAGCTTTTTATTTATAAAAGACTTGACAATGTATTTTTTTTATTTTATTAAAATCATACTTTTTTAAGAATATGTAAATAATTATTAAAATATGGGCAATTCTTTGTTTTGGAAACTTTCCTTACAATGCGAAAGCTCTATTAAATCTTCTTATCTTTTAGTGGCTTATGAAATTTTAATGCGCATAACATTTGCCATGTTTGATTTGGAGTTGAGGTTTGATTTTAGCTGATCACTAACTTTGAACCAAAAGCAGTTTTATTTGTGTTTTTAAGTTTTAGTCAAATTCGCTTTTGTCTGTTGGGGTTGAAATTCATAGATACAGCACTATTGGCGCAAAAAAAGGAGACTAGAAGCAAGCACATTATTGGGCGAGATGCTCGCTTGGCAAAAGTGCAAGCATGGTTAAAAACCTTTTTAAAGCTTAAAAAACCGCAATTAGAACTAACCGCCTTCCGTTGTATGGAAAGGCGGTTTTGCTTTTTAAATACTACTTTTTTTGATAAAAAATTATATAAGGCTTGTTTTTAGTTTTTATTAAAGTAGAATTCGTATATATTAATTAAGAGGAGGCTTTCATGAACAAGATTGGTGTTATAGGCTCTGGTATTTGGGGTACTGCTCTTGCTTTAACCGCTGTAAGAGCTAACAATGAAGTTTTATGTTGGGCAAGAAATAGCAATGTTGTAGATGATATTAATATAAACCATAAAAATGAAAAGTATCTTCCAAATGTTGATTTGCCACTTAGCATAAAAGCAACAACCGATATCAAAGATATTTTTGATTTTGCAAAAGTTATTTTGCTTACTGTTTCGGCACAACATACTAGAGAAATAATGGTAAATATTAAGCCGTTTGTAAAAAATGACACTATAATTGTTATTTGTGCAAAAGGAATTGAAGCCAATAGCGGTAAAATGCTATCTGAAGTAGCAGAAGAAATACTTCCAAATACCCAAATTGCAATATTATCAGGTCCAGGATTTGCAATAGATGTTGCAATGAAAAGGTTTGTTTCTGTGACTATAGCCTCAACAGATGCAACCATTGCTGAAAACCTTACAAAAATGTTAGGTACTCCTTATTTTAGACCTTATATGACAACAGATATTATTTCTCCACAAATTGGTGGAAGTATTAAGAATGTTATAGCTATTGCTTCTGGAATTGTTGAAGGAGCAAAATTTGGAGACGGCGCAAGAGCTGCATTAATTACTCGTGGCTTTCATGAAATGTCTAAATTATCCAAAGGGCTCGGCGGAGAACTTACAACTATGATGGGAATGTGCGGTCTTGGTGACTTGGTTATGACGGCTAGTTGTATGCAATCTCGTAACTTTAGCTTTGGATATGATGTTGGAGTTAAGGGTGATGCAACATCTGTAATAAGAGAAAACACCAAAACTGTTGAAGGTTTATTTACCACAAAAGCGGTTGTCAAAAGAGCTTTAGAATTAGAAATTGAAATGCCTATTTGTGAGATGATAAATAGACTTTTATTTGAAGGAGTATCGTTAAAAGATGCAATGAATGAACTTTTATGCAGACCATATAAAGGCGAAGGAATATAAAACTTATTTACATTTGTTTTAATTTATGATAAAATCTTACTTATTATATGCTTTGGAGAAAGGCTATGAGTAGAATTATTGATGATAACACGTTTGAATCTTTAAGATTATTTGATGAAAATTCAAATATAAATCATATTGTTTCTCCAGTGTTAGAAAATGTTTTTGAAAAGTTATTTAACAACACTGAGGCTAATCCTAAAGACTTTTATTTTACTATATTTGATGATGAACATCCAAATGCTTTTTTTATCAATAAAGAGAATACTCTAGAAAAAAATAAACATATTATTGCGGTTTCTAGAGGTTTGATTAATGAATGCAATAATGAAGCAGAACTTGCTGGAATTTTAGGACATGAATGCGGACACTATCTTTGGGCGGAACTATTAAAAGGTGAAAACACTATATTTCAAGAGCATGCTGCAGATTTAAGAGCCGTAGATTTACTTATAAATGGTGGTTATAACCCCAGACATCATTTAGAAATTTGTACAAGAATTCTTGGTGATTATGGTCATGTGAGATATCAAGATATAAGTATTAATGTACATGGTAATGGGCTTGCTCGTGTGGATGATATAAAAGACTATATGACTAAAATTGCTAATGAAAAAGGCGATTTTCCACCATTAGAGGTTACTTCTGATGATAGTTATCTAGGTTTTAGAGATAAAGTAAAAAATATTTATGAAACAGAAGGCTTTGATACATATATCGAAAAATGCTTAAAAAGAGATTTTGGGACTAAAGACTTAAACGAAATTAATGTTAAAGATGTTTTAAGTATGTTTTTAAATGAAATGAATGAAGGAAACATCTCTATTGAAAAGCATGTTCGTTTTAATGAAATGTACAACATAATTAGTAAATATTCGTCAAACAAAGCATTTGATGATAAATCAGAAGAACTAACAACTTTGTGTCAGAATTTTTTCTTAAAAATGCATGAAATGGTTAAAAATACTGACTTTAGAGAATTTAGACATATAGATAGGTTTGAAGAGAAATGCCAAGATCGTACAAAAAATGTATTATATATGTTCAAATTAAAAAAATTTGGCGACTTTGTTAAACAGACTGAAAATATTGAACATTTTGTAAATTATAAAGATAAAGATGATGCTATATATTGGGCAAAAGAGATGTATAAACTTTCATGGACACTTCCTTATGCTCACAGCTTTACAGATGATGAATATCCAAGATTTACTCCTAAAAAAGAAGACAATGTAGGAAAAAAGCTACCTTGGGACGAATTAATTGAATTAAATTTAGAACTTAAGTCAGAAGAATTACGTTGGGCAATTAGCACTCTTTATTATGACAATAGCTATTCTTATCAGAAACGCTATTCTAGTCAAGAATATGATTCTAAAGATTATTTTTTAGATAATAATAAAGTTGTTATAGCTTATGGCGAAGAAGCAAAAAAAATGCATGAAGATGCATCTTTATACTCAAAAAAGAGACGTTTTCTAAAAGAATGTGATTATTGTTTTGAACGCTTTGAAGAAAAGATTGATTTTTGTGATTTACTGGCTGAATTTAGTATATCTGATGACATAGAAAAGAAGAAAGAACTTGCAGATAAAATAATTTTGTCATTAGAAAAAGATAAATCCTTTTCATTAGATTCAATTACATACTTTGATTCTGGAGATGATTACTCCTTATATTGGTTAAAAAATCCACATATTGATAAAATCAAAGAAAGATATGAAAACTCACTTTTTAAAAAGCATTTTATTTCTCCTCTTGATGAAGATTCAAGGGCTCTTGCTCATAAAGTCATAGACCAAGAAAAAAATGATAGACTTAATGAAGCTGGCGCGAATAATGTTGATGCTCAAAAATATATAGATGATTTGTTTTATATTAAAACACTTACCTCCGATACAACTATTACCTCTAATACAAATTTACAGCAATCTATTGGTTATTCATTATTGAAACTTGGTGACTTTGTTCAAAAATATGATGAAGAAAAAGCATTTGTTGTATTTGATAGCACGAAGGGACTTTTATTTCATAACTTCTATCACCCAGCAAGATCAAGATATTTAGATGGAGAAGATAAAAAAGCTTATAATCACCTTGAAACTATTTTTGAAAAAAATCAAGACTTGTTACGTGATAACTATTATCGTGTAAGCCAGGTTAATCCTAGTATAATTCTTAAGAAAATGCTTGATAGCTATAATGGGAGTTCAACTCTTGATCATTTAACTATGGGTGAATTTGAAATAAAGCATTTCAATTCTAGCCCTACACTTGAAAGAGCTATGAAAGTATTAGGATTTAATCCAGAAAATAGTTTTAGTGAAAATATGATGTTTCTAGATAAAACAATTGGGCCAAAAGTTAAAGTATTTAAATACTATGATCGTTATAGTGGTGATAATGTATACCAAGATAAAGAATTACAAGGGTCTTTATATGATGAGCCAACTGATGTATACCAAACGCTTCGACTTGATGGTAAACAGAATAATGTTGTTGAATTTGTAAAGGATGCTGGATTTTTAATGCTTGCAAACACCATAAAAAAAGGCAACGATTATGATTTAAAAGAAGCTATGAAATATTTACACCACTCTCGCTACTGTTCATATTATGAACCTCTTATTAATGATATGCTTGCTTTAAGTATTCAAAAAGACAATAAATTTAGCAAAATGTCTTTAGAAGATAAAATTTATGTATATGAAGTGATGGATGAAAAAGGTGTATTTTCTGAAAAATATGCTAATAAAATTGAATTCTTTAGAGAAATTGTAAATGATATTGTAAATGAAAAAGATAATAAAAAAGCTGTAAAATATGCAGAATTGTTGTTAAGCCAACAATACGTTGGAGAAAATCTTAATTATAATGATAACAGAAAACCACATGATATTGAATTTCATAAAGAAAAAGATATTTTAATTGATTTTTATGCCAAAAGTAAATCTGATGAACTTGGTATTGATGATGGAAGTGATGATTTTTGTAAAAGAGCCTCTTTAGTTGCTGAAGACTTATGTGAGAGAGTTGTTAATAAATATGGCCATAAATCAGATAAATTTTCAAGAGATACACTTAATGCAATTTTAGATAGAATTTCAACAAATGTTGTATCTCAAGAACTAACGGCTCAAATGCTTAGAGATAAGGGCAAAATTACTATCTCTGGTAGAGATGCTCAAAAATATGACTACCATGCAAGGGCAATGCTGGCAGTTGTTTCTGCTTTAGCTAAAAATCCAGATAATGCAAAAGTAGTTGTTGATTTTTTGAGTACAAAATGTACAGATGAGTCTATAAATATGGTTTTTGAAAAAATTCCTGAAGAATATAATTTAAGAAAAGGAAAAGAAATATCTCTTGATTATGGAAGTGGGGTTTCTTTAAATACAAAACTTACATTTGATAAATCTACCTTAGTCATGCTTCATGAAAATTTTTGGCATGCCAGCCTTCCTGCAAGAGCATATGTAATGAAAAGAATATTAAATGCTTATGCTTCTCATGAAAAAACACCTGAGGATAAGAAAAACAAAAAACTAGATTTAGTTGTAGATATGTTTTTTGATGAAAAATCAACGTACTACAAAGATGCAAAACAAATAGTTCATGCAATTTATGATAACTTGCAAGACTATGAACAAGACTTAATTTTGGGTGCACTTGTATCTGCAAATCAAAAAGGAGAGGATAAAGATAAAAAATTAGGTGGAGAAGCTATTGGAGAAGGCTTAAAAATGTTCTTTGAAAATAAAGGTCCTGCTTTTGTTAAGTTTGGTCAAATGCTTAGTTATTTACCCCAATTAGATCCTGAAATTAGAAAACCTCTAGCAAAACTTAGAGATAAAGCAGATATTCCATCTAGAGCTGAATTATTTGATTTATTAAAAGAAACTCTTCCAAATGAAGAATTAGGTAAAATTTCAAGAGTTGATAAAATTTTAGGTGCAGGCTCATTCTTTATTACTACAAAAATTAAATATGAGGGGAAAGATTGCGTTGTTGCAGTTATGAGACCTTTTGCTAAAGAGTTATCTCAATCTGGTATGAACATGATAAATAACACTATTGAGTGCTTGGCTAAACAAGATTCAAAATATGAACCTTTACGTAATATTGCTTACCAAGCTAAAATTTCTGCAGAAAGCGAAACAGATATTGATGCCGATTATAGTAAATATAGAGAAGCTATTAGAATTTATGATGACGTTAAAATTACAACCCCAGTTGGGGAATTTACTCCCAATGTTCAAAAGTGGGAAAGTTATGGCGCTGGCAAAGATGGAAAAGTCTATAAAGTAATGGATATGGCTTCTGGACTAGCTCTAACCTCTGATAAAATGACTGAACAACAAAAACATGACATGGCGGTTGCTTATACTACTCTTGAATTATGTAATTTGTTAAGTGGTCAAAGATGGGATACAGATAGACACCAAGGTCAACAAAACTTTATTGAGAAAAGCGCAAGAGAAGATGGATTTAAAAAGTTTATGATTGGCATTTTTGACACTGGTGCTCAAATACAACATGATCCGTCAAAACGTGATAAAATTATGTTAGGTGAACTACTTTATGGTATGATTAGAGCATCAAGAACTGGCAAAAACATTGCAGAATATATGATTGGTAAAGTAAAACAAATAGATAAGGTTGGAGGATTGTTAAATATTGATACCTTATATATTGATGAAGTTCAACGAGGTCTAACTGCTCTTTCTGATATCATAACCTATCAAAAAGAGAAAAAAGATGAGAAAGGTAATGTTATTCAAAAAGAAAAAAGCTTATCTGCTGAAGAAATTGGGCAAATTGCAGGCGCTATTATGGAATCTGGTCTTATTGATGAACATGTTTTAAAAACAATAAAAGCAAAAGCTATATTAAATAAATTACGCCCATTTAGAAAAGGTTGGATATCCTCTCTTGGTGAGGGAATAAAAAAGATTTCGTCAACAATTAAAATTGAAAAAAGAGCTGATGGCTCTAAAGATGCAATCATTATAGCAAGAAAAGATAAACCACAAAATGAAATAGATGCTTTAAATAAGGATGAAAATAATGTGAGAGTACTTGGTGTTGATGTTACTCATTTAAGGTTAAAAGAAAAAGAAACATCACCTTCATTAAAAGGAAGACTTGCTGCCTTTAATGAGCGTATAAAGTCTTAATGCCTTTTTGCTCTAAAATTTTAGATATATCCTCGATACTTTCTTTAGTTGGCTCGTTTATATTTTCTAATGGATAAGTTAGTTTTAGTTCTTTCCATTTATAGATACCATTTTTGTGATATGGCAGAATTTCTACCAACTCAACGTTAGAATGCTCTTTGATAAAATCTGCAAATTTATGGGCATATTCTTTACTATCATTTATACCTGGAACAACTACCCATCTAACCCATGTTCTTATGTTTTGTTTATTTAACAATTCTAGAAAAGCTATTGTTTTTTCATTTGTTAAACCTGTTAGAAGCTTATGCTCATATGGCACTAGGTGTTTTACATCAAGCATTACTAAATCAACATATTTTAATAGAGATGTTGTTGTTTCATCTATATTGGTTGTTCCGGCAGTATCGATAGCTATATGAATATTATGAAGTTTTAAGGCTTTTAACACAGGAAGTAACTTTTCTTTTTGAACAAGAGGTTCGCCCCCTGAAAATGTTACTCCTCCTTTAGAAAACTCCATAAACTTTTTATATTTTATAACTTCATTTACAAGGTCGCTTGCTGGTATTTTTTTACCCAAATTTGCATCCCATGTATCTGGATTATGGCAATATTGACATCTTAATGGACAACCTTGCATAAAAACAACAAAACGTATTCCTGGTCCATCTACAGTACCACCGCTTTCGTAAGAATGTATTTTTAATATTATATTATTTAAGTCTTCCATTTTATGTCTTCTTTCAAAAGAAAGGGCGATCCAGATTATACTAGATCGCCACCCTATTCTTAGTTTATTTATTAAATTTTTTCGTGGAATGTTCTTGAAATAACATCCATTTGTTGTTCACGAGTTAATTTAATAAAGTTAACAGCATATCCTGATACACGAATTGTTAATTGTGGATATTGTTCAGGATGTTCCATAGCATCTTGTAATGTTTCACGATTTAATACGTTAACATTGATGTGTTGACCATCATTACCACAATAACCGTCTAACAAGCTTACAAGGTTGTTTACTTGTATATCACGAGTTTTTCCTAATGAGTTTGGAATAATTGTGAATGTGTTAGATATACCATCTTGTGCATGTTGGAATGGTAATTTTGCAACAGAACATAAAGATGCGATAGCACCATTTGTATCACGTCCATGCAATGGGTTTGCACCTGGAGCAAATGGAACACCTGCTTTACGTCCGTCTGGTGTAGAACCTGTCTTTTTACCATATACAACGTTTGATGTAATTGTTAAAATAGATTGTGTTGGAATTGCATTTCTGTAAATTGGAAGACTACGAATCTTATCCATAAATTGTTTTACAACTCTTTTAGCGATAGCATCAACTTCATCATTGTTGTTACCGTATTTTGGATAATCGCCTTCAATTTCGAAATCTGTTGCAAGACCACGTTCATCACGAATGATTTTAACTTTTGCATGTTTTACTGCTGACAAAGAATCGACAACAATAGAGAATCCGGCAATACCGCAACCTAATGTTCTGATAACATCTTTATCATGCAATGCCATCATTGATTTTTCATATGAATATTTATCATGCATATAGTGAATGATGTTTAATGCATTTACATATGTAGAAGCAAGCCAATCCATCATCTTATCAAATTTACGTTCTAATTCGTCAATTTCTAAGTATTCAGATGTAATTGGAGCAAGTTCTGGACCAACTTGTTCGCCAGATTTTTCGTCTTTACCGCCGTTTATAGCATATAATAATGCTTTAGCTAAGTTTGCACGAGCACCGAAGAATTGCATTTGTTTACCAATACGCATTGGAGATACACAACATGCAATACCATAGTCATCACCAAAGAATGTGCGCATTAAGTCATCATTTTCGTATTGAATTGATGATGTATCAATTGATACTTTTGCACAGAAATTCTTGAATGCTTCTGGAAGATTATTTGACCATAAAACAGTTAAGTTTGGTTCTGGTGCAGGTCCTAAGTTATATAATGTGTGGAGGATACGGAATGAGTTTTTAGTAACTAATGTTCTACCATCTAATCCCATACCACCAATTGATTCTGTTACCCATACTGGGTCACCTGAAAAGAGCTCATTGTATTCTGGAGTTCTTAAGAAACGAACCATTCTTAATTTGATAACCAAGTCATCCATCATTTCTTGAGCTTGTTCTTCTGTGATAACGTTATTATCTAGGTCACGTTGAATATAAATATCTAAGAATGTAGAAATACGGCCAATAGACATTGCAGCGCCGTTTTGATCTTTAATTGCAGATAAATAACCTAAATATGTCCATTGAATAGCTTCTTTTGCATTTGTTGCTGGTTTTGAAATATCTAAACCATAGAAAGAAGCCATAGTCTTCATATCTTTTAATGCTTTAATTTGCTCAGCAATTTCTTCACGTTCACGAATAATATCTGCTGTCATGTTAGAAAGATTTGAAGAATTTTTTTGTTCTAATTTATCTTCGATTAAACGATCAATACCATACAATGCGATACGACGATAGTCACCAATAATACGGCCTCGACCATAAGCATCTGGAAGACCGGTTACAATACCACTTTTACGGCATGCTCTAATATCTGGAGTATATGCATCAAAAACACCATCATTGTGTGTTTTGCGGTATGTTGTGAAAACTTCTGTTAATTTTGGATCTAAGTCTAGGTTGTATGCTTGACAAGAACCTTCTACCATACGGTAACCACCATAAGGCATTAATGCACGTTTAAGAGGTTTATCTGTTTGCAAACCAACAATGATTTCTTCATCTTTATTAATGTAACCTGCTTTATGAGATACAATTGATGATACAACACTTGTATCTGCATCTAGCAAACCATTATTTTCACGCTCTTGTCTCATCAAATCTGCAACTGTTTCCCACATTTTCTTTGTACGATTAGTTGCTGGAGATAAGAATGAATCATCCCCTTTGTAAGGGGTATAGTTTAATGTAATGAAATCACGAACATTTATTTCGTTCTGCCATTTGTTTGTTTTAAAACCTTCCCAGGCTTTTATTTGACTATCCATTATCTATATCCTTCTATTTTAATTAAAACCAATAATCCGACATAAAATCAACGAGTTAACAACAAAATCAACCCTTAATTTTAAGCCAAACTTTTTTTTGTTCGATGAATGTATCATATATTTTTTTATTTATCTACAAAAAAAATACTATTTTTTAAATAAAAAAAGCTACTTAAAAAAGTAGCTCTTTAAATTACAGATTTACTATTTCTTTTATATGAAAATTCTCATCATAGATGTAGCGTCTTTTCACATATTTTCCAGAAATGATGTCCGGCAAAAAATCACGATCAGCTTCACGCATTTTGTCATACGGAATATCTCTTGCATCTTGCCAGAAAGCATCTACCTCTTCTTTGTTCTCGCTTATTTCTCCAGAAAAGTTTGTAGACTTAAATACGTGTACATAAAAATCTACACCTGGAAATTCTATGTATCCAACCTCTACAGGATTTTTAATGAGTATGCCTGTTTCTTCTAGGGTTTCACGAATAACACAATCTTTGATACTTTCATTTGGTTCTTTCTTACCACCAGGAAAATTTATGCACCCCATATTAATCCCTCGATGATGCTTTATCATCAAGTACTTGTGATTTACTATGTCTTCAACAATTGATAGAGATGCAATTTTTTTCATTTTTTCCTCATTAGCAATTACTGTTTTTCCCATAATAGTATAGTAGTTTATTTAGATATAATTATTTTTTGCAAACTTTGTTTTATCACTATATTTTTTAAATTCAAGCATTTAATATTTAGCGAGTTTTATTTTTGATAATATCTAACATTTGTTTGGTATTTTGTTTTTCAGTCTTTTTTCTTTTGTTTGTAAAAACTACTACACTTTGGGGATTTATCATATATTTATCACCCTCATTATAAATCTCATTATTTTTATTTGTTGTTGGCTTAGATGTATCAAAAACAACTTCCCAGTTACCTATATGTGGTGTTTTTGGCAATGTTACTTCTATTTGATTATCCGGACAACCTGACATCATAACAAAAAAATCATCATCATATCTTAGTCCATTTTTATCTTCACCATTTAAGACATAGCCCAAAAATCTATTTTGCGGAAAATCCCAATCTTCTGTTCTCATTTGATCGCCATGTACATTTACCCATTCCCATGAGGGCTTATTATTTGGCATTATATCTTGATTTACAGTTTCTACACTACTAAAAATTGGGTGTTCTAACCTAAAGGCATTTACTTTTCGCTCAAACAAATAACGTTCTTGTTGTTCTTTGCTAAATCCCTCCCAAAGAAGCGGAAAACTTTTTGCATAACCATTATTATTTCCGTTTTGAGAACGCCAAAGTTCATCCCCTGATAAACTTAAGGGAACACCACGAGCTAAAGTATTTAATGCATGAGCAGATTTGGTTTTGGTTAATCTTTCTTCATTATTTGCAGATGGACTATAATGATTTTCATTAGAGCCATCATTATTATTTTCATTGTTTTCATAATTATTTTTGGTTGAATATGTTGCCCAATCGTATCCGGTTGCACCATCGTGTTTAGTAAATATGTTTACTTTATTATTACAACCACCGCCAGCTAAATAATGGGCTAAGCTATTTATTTGCCCATATTCTCCTCTTATAAACATTTTTAAGCTTTTTTCGTGTTTATCATTCCATTCATAAATATTTGGAATTTGTCCTAAAAAGTATCCACCAACGGCGCTCCATGGTTCGCCACTCATTTTGGCTCCGGTTTTTTTAGCAACTTCATCAACTATTTTTAAGAAATTACAATTTGGATCAAACTGTAAATTATTATCTAAACAACAGTCCCCTGCTAAATCGAAACGAAAAGCATCTACTCCACAAATATCTGCAAAAAACATTAGAGAATCTCTAATTATTTTTGCGCCTTGTGGAGTGTTTGGATTAAAACCATTTCCACAACCTGTAGTATTGATAAAACTCTTATCTTTATCGTTTGAAAATCTATAATAAGATTTTGCATCTAATCCTTTATACGAAAGTGTAAAGCCTTTTTTTCCAAACTCTCCTGTATGATTATAAACGACATCTAAGCATACTTCTAGACCATTTTGGTGAAAACTATTAATCACTTCAAGTAAATCAAATATTGAGCCATATCTTGGGTCTATTGCATGGTGATTTATAGGATTATACCCCCATTGGTCTGATAAGCCCTTTTGAATGTCTAATTGCCAATCTGACATTGTTGGAGTTATGGGCATTAGCTCTATTTGATTATAACTTAATGCTTTGAAATAATTTATAGTATCTTTTAAGGCTAAAATTTTTCCTCTATTTTGAGGGGCTATGTCTGGATGTTTTTTAGAAAAATTCCCAACATGGAGTTCATAGATATGTGTTTTTTCCCATGGGGTATTTGCTTTTTTATATAAGTATGGATATTTTTTTGCTAAAGTTTCTTTATTTAAAAATCTAACAACTCCTTTAGGAGCTATATCTTTTGAATCTATATTATTATCAAAATAAAGTGCTTCTTTTTCATTGTTAGTTAAATTATGTAAGCTCTTAGTAACTTCTATGGCATATGGGTCAACTAACAATTTATTGGGGTTAAAATATAAGCTCTTTTTAGGATCATATTCACCACTTGCCCTATATCCATATTTGGTACCTTCAAGATTGCCTTTTAATGAAGCATGCCACACTCCATTTTCATCTTTTTGCATAGGGATTTTTGTTTCTGTTGTTTCACTTTCATCAAATAAGCACAATTCAACTTTTTTAGCTTCTGGTGAATATAGCGAAAAGGTTGTGTTATTATTTTCTAATTTTACGCCTTGAAAAGTATCTTTAGTCATTATTTAGTCCTTTTTCTTTTTATTGTATATTCTTTTTGTTTATTTTCAATAGATTTCTTATTGTTATTATTTTTTGAAAAAAATAATTTAATACCTTGACATCTATTGCTTTTAGTATCAAATTAATCATAGTTTGAATAAACGAGAGGAAAGTATGTTATATAGTTTTAAAAACATCTGTTGTTGTTGCTTTTATTCCTAAAGGTGCTCTTAGGATGTTTTGCTATATATAAAAAACATGAAAGAGCAGCAAAAAAGCTGCTTTTTTTAATATTGAAAAGGAAAAAATGATGAGCGTATATTTATATAATACAAAAACCCGTAGCAAAGAAGAATTTAAACCTTTAAATGAAAAAGAGGTTACAATGTATTGTTGCGGTCCAACAGTATATTCTTATGCGCATATTGGTAATCTTCGCACATATATTTTTGAAGATTTAATAGCTAATACTTTAAGACTTCATGGGTATAAAGTTAAACATGTTATGAATGTTACTGACGTTGGTCACTTAACTAGTGATGGTGACGAAGGTGAAGATAAAATGTTAAAAGCAGCAGAGCAAGAGAAAAAAAGTGTAATGGAAATTGCAAAGCATTATGAAGATACCTTTTTTAGACATACTTCTGAACTAAAATTAAAACGTCCTACCATTGTATGTAGAGCAACAGAACATATTAAAGATATGATTGATTTTGTTAAAGATTTAGAAGATAAAGGTTTTGCATATTTCTCAAACGGAAATGTTTACTTTGATACTGCAAAATTCCCTAAATATGGTTGTTTATCCGGACAGAATCGTGATGACTTAAAACACGGTGCAAGAACAGAACAAGATGACAATAAGAGAAATCCGTCTGACTTTGTTTTATGGTTTACTTCTTCTAAATTTGAGAACCAAATATTGCAATGGGATAGCCCTTGGGGAAGAGGATACCCTGGTTGGCATATTGAGTGTTCTGCGATGTCTACAAAGTATTTAGGTGAGAGAATCGATATTCACTGCGGGGGAATCGACCATATTCCTGTTCACCATGAAAATGAAATTGCTCAAAGTGAGGCAAAATTGGGGCATGAATGGGTAAATTATTGGCTTCATATGGAGTTTTTAAATACAAAAAATGGTAAAATGAGTAAATCTACGGGTGGAAAAACTACAATTGATACCTTAAAAGAACTCGGATATGAGCCTATGGTTTATAAATATTTTACTCTTACATCTCACTATAGAAGTGCTGCAGTATTTTCTGAAGAAGCTTTAGATGGAGCTAAAAAAGCATATGAGAATCTATGTGAATATGTTGCTGAATTTAAGGCAAATGCATCAAATGGTGTATTAGATGAAAATCAAGCAAGCGATTTAGAGAGCCTAAAAGCACAATTTAATGATTATTTATTTGATGATTTTAAGACCCCTCTTGCAATTTCTCATATTTGGAGTGTTGTAAAAGATAACAAAAAAAGCGCTGATTTGAAATTAGCATATTTAATGCATATTGATAGTGTGTTAAACCTTAATTTAAAATCTGTTGAAGCTAAAACTGAGGATAAAATTGAAATCACTCCAGAAATAGAAGAATTGTTAGAACAAAGGAAAATTGCTAGAGCAGAAAAGAATTGGGCTAAATCTGATGAAATAAGAGATAAACTTCTAAAACTTGGTATTGGTGTAAAGGACTTACCAAATAAAGAAATTGAACTTATTAAATTATAGGATAAAAAAATGAGTGAAAACATTAAAGATATTAAAAATTTAAGCTTTGAAGAAGCTCTTGTTGAACTTGAAAATATTGTTAGAGAACTAGAAAGTGGTAAAATTAAACTAGATGATGCGGTTGAAGCTTATGAAAAAGCGGTTAGCTTGAAGAAACTATGTACAGATAAGCTAAAAGCAGCAGAACTAAAAATAGAAAAAATTGAAATAAACAAAGACGGAAGTTTATCTTCAAATATTATTTACGATATTGAAGAATAACTATTTTTATTAAAGGGGGACTAAAAATGGCAACTATTGAGGAAATATTAAAAGAATACACAACAAAATTTAATAGTGATTTGGAAAAATATTTTCCTCAATTAGAAGGTGAGCAATATAAGGCTTTTAAGGCTATGTATTATAGCTTAGCAAATGGCGGAAAAAGACTTAGACCATTTTTGCTCCATGAAACAGCATCCCTTTTTGGGGTTGATTATAAAACGGCGCTTCCCGTTGCTGTTTCACTTGAAATGCTACACACCTATTCTCTTATTCATGATGATTTGCCAGCAATGGATAATGACGATTTAAGAAGAGGAAAGCCTACCTGCCATAAAGCCTTTGATGAAGCAACAGCTATTCTTGCTGGAGATGGTCTTTTAACTTATGCTTTTGAGGTACTAAATAAAGCAGAAATTTCTGATGATAAAAAAGTGTTATTGAGTATTAAATTGGCAGAACTTGCTGGGGCAAAAAATGGTATGATTGCGGGGCAAGTTTTGGATATTTATGGGGAAAACGCTCAAATTTTAGACAAAAAAGAAGACTTGATAAAACTTACTCAATCGCTAAAAACTGGTTGTTTATTAAAATACCCTTGTTTAGCTGGGTGTATTCTTGGAAATGCATCTAAAGATGATGAAAATATTTTGATTAAATTCTCTCATAATATTGGTCTTGCTTTTCAAATATCTGATGACATTTTAGATATAATTGGGGATGAAAAACTTGTAGGCAAGACCTTGAAAAAAGATAAAAAACAAAATAAATTAAATTTTGTGAGTATTTATGGAGTTGATAAAGCTAGAGAGATTGCCAAAGAGCTTATAGATGAGGCAATTGGGCTTCTTGATAAATATGGAAAAAAAGCTAATGCTTTAAAATTATTGTCAAGATACATTTTAACAAGAAACCACTAAAATATTACGATTTTATTACAAAAAAAGCTTGCCAAAGTGACAAAAATGTGATATACTCCAAGTATAAAATAGAACAAATTATTATAGGAGGAGAGAACCATGACAATAGCGAGGGTGGATAAGAGGATTAAAGGCAAGGAATTTGTCGCCTCTTTAGATGAGTGCAGGTCTGCTGATGATGTTTTAGGTTTATTAGGAAGAACTTTCAATGGCGATAGTGATAAAATGAGAGAAAGAGCAAGCCATGTTAGTGATTCACCTCAAATTGTTAAGTTAAATGCAACGATGTCAACTTTTAATGCAAAACAAGGGAAAGATACTAGACATCAAGATTGTATGAATATGGCGGCTTATCGTTATGCTGAATTAACTGGAGCAGGAATGAAAGAATTTAAAATCGCAGTTAATAAATATGCAACAAAGCTGGATATGAAAAGAGAAAAAGATGTTGAAACAAAAGAAGTTGTTAGACATTATGAGCCAGAACAACGTACCTTTTAATAACTATAATAAATTTATTACACACTAAAAAAGCACTTCTAACAAAGAAGTGTTTTTTTAGTAGATATTTGCACCATATTTATTGTCTTTTCTATCGCCAGAAAAAATAGGCACAAATAAGAGAGGAAGCAAAAGTAAAGACCACCAAGGGGACATATTAAAATCATGAAATCTTCGCCAAATTAAAGCACTTGTTGGGATTAAAACATATAATTCATAGCATAGTTCAATGATATAAGCATAATCTGGAAATAAAAACATAATTCCTGTTGTAGGAAGAGATAGAAATATAAACCCTAAAATAGATATAGCCCAAAATTCTCTTCTTGATGCTCTTCCGTTAAAATTAAAATAATTTCTACCAAAATACATTGATATAAAAAACTTTAACCATGAACTATTTGCAGGTAAACTAAATTCTTTTTTTCTCATTTCAATCCCTCTTTTGATACATAGTGCTTATTACCATTTAATAGCAAATTTGTACAGAAAAAAATCAGCCAATATATTAAATTTATAACCAATAGATGAGCTTTATTTTATTTTTATGATGATTATCTAGTTTGTGTATTCTAATTTTATTTTAAGGAGATAAAAATGACAGATATTTGGGATAAAACTAAAGATGGCGTTCATAAAGCTTGGGATAAAACTAAAGAATTTGGTGAAGATGCTGCTCAAAAAACAAAGCATCTATTTTCACATAAAAAAGATGATGAAAGTGATGTTGAAGATATTGTTTTTGTTGAAAAGCAGAAAAATTGTCGTTGCAAAAACAACAACATATCTCAAAATTAATATTTTACCATACTATTTGATTGTATAAAATTTTGGAAAAATAAAAAAAATATTTTACATAAAAAAATCAATATAAAATAATTATATTGTAAAACATGGGTAATTTTATTTAAGGAGAATAGAGATGAAAAAAATGTTAGCATTATTAGTTTTAGGTTTGAGTGTTGGAATGGTATCTAATGCAATGGCTAAAAAACATGGTGGTGGATTTGAAGGTCCTGGTATAAACACAACTACTGTTCAAGATGCTTTGAAAATGAATGATGATACTCCTGTTGTATTAAAAGGTAAAATTGAGAAGAGTTTAGGTAATGAAAAATATCAATTTAATGATGGTACAGGTGTTATTGTTGTTGAAATTGATGATGACGAATGGAATGGTGTAGTTGTTAAACCTGAAAATACTGTTGAGATTAGAGGCGAAATCGACAAAGAATTGATGAGTGCACCAGAGATTGATGTTGAAATGATTATGCTTGTTCAATAATCTTTATATATACAAACTATTTAGGGCGGTTTTACCGCCCTATTTTAATATTTTTTAAGTAGCTTTTGGATTTTTAGTTGCAAAGATTTATCTTGGTTATATATTTCTAGCTCATCAAGTAGGTATTGTTTATAGTTGTTTTCTTTTATTATTTGGTAGCTTTCTTTATAATTTATATCAAAGAACCATGATAAGACCATAATCAATCTATCTGCATAAGAATATACTGTTGAAAATTTTACAACTTTTTTAGCAAATAATTGTTTTAGTACTTTAGGGCTGGGTGGAGCTATTTTTGCTTCTTTGCTTAATTGCTTATAAAATACATCTTTTGTTAGGTTATTTTGATTTTTTATACGATATAAATTTTCTAGCTTATCTGCATCCCTTACTAGATATAAAATATTTAGCATTTCTTTTTTTAGTTTTAATGTTTTAGCAGTTTGATACTCTTTTGATTTTATAGCTTTTTCTATCATTTGCCCGTGATATTTTATAGCAAATAGAATACGGATATCGTTATATTTAGGATTATTTTTTAATAATTTTACACCTAAATTTCCATGATTTATTTTTAATGATGAGGCTTTTATTTGTTTTTTTTGCAATTTTTCTTGCTGATAACGTATTTTAGCCTCGTTAAAACGCCCCACATCATGAAACAAGAGTGCTTTTATGGCTATTGTTTCTAACTTGTTGTTGCTATTGTCATATAGAATCTTGGTGTTATTTCTTATTTTATTTCCAATACGTAGTACCTTTATTGAGTGAATATATTTTCTTTTTATATTATTGATATAAAAGGTATTGTCTTCTACCTCTTTTAAGGCTTTTTGATAAAATATTTTAAAATCTGATATAAGTTGTTTCATTTAGCAATTTCTTTGATATAATTTGTTATAAAATGATGGTATGTTAAAAGATTTAATATAGGGTAAATAAGACTTAGCGTTCGTTTGTTATTGGAGATAATTTATTGTTTTTTAGCTTACTTTTTCCTTTGCAAGTATCTTCTATGAGAGCTTTTATATCTATTATTAGTCCTCTTTGAGTTTCTCTTATTGGGTGATTTCTTGTGTTAGATGAAAATCCTAATAGTAGAGGCTTGCAATCTTTATCAAAATCATAACACATCATTGCATGAGAAACACCATTATCTCCCCATGACAATAAACATATATCCCCTATTTTTATATCTTCAGTATTGCCAATTATTCCTGTTGTACTTTGTTTAACATAAGGTTTTAAGGTTTTTACAAGTTGTTTAGGATGAAGAATATTTTCTATATCCTTTTTATCTTTTATATTTTTAAATATTTTAATATCATATTTTTTCTCTAATTTTAATAGAGATAATATTATTGCTTTGGTGCAATTTCCTTTATCAAGAGTTGTATCTACGGGATGACCTAAGAATTCTTGTATATCTTCTCTTACTTTTTTATCTGCTTGATGTGTTGCTATATACATTGTAAGATATTTTTTTAGACATTCTTCTTTTTTTTGAGGAGATAATTGTTCAAATTTATTTTCTGTCTTTAATTTTATGAACTCATTTAACACTTTTAGTCTTCTTGTTTTTTCTTCTTTAGATATTTCTTTATTATTATTTATTTGTTCTACTTGTTTTTTCTTAAAAAGTCTTATTTCTTCAAATTCTTTTGTTTCCCAAAACGTTAAACAATATGCATTATATATTAACTTATCCTCAAAACATTGAACATTATTTACGACATTGCTCTTTCTTTCGGGGGAGCTTTTTAATTTACGGTACTTGTTATTTTCTGTAATAAGTGATTTAGCTTTTTCCTTTAATTCTTCAACAGTTAAACTTTCATTTTCATCAACCAAACTATTTTCAAAATCTATTGCAGAGTTATTTCTTGCAATAACATCTTCTATATATTCTTGGTATAGTTTATCTGCATTTAATTTCATAAAAAAATCTCCCAAATATAGGGAGATTATATCACAAATATCTAATTTATGCAATATTATATTTCTATTGCCATGCCATCATAGGCTAGTTCAAAGTTTGATGGCAGGTATGTTTTTAAGATATCATAATCTACACGAGTTGACAAATGAGTTAAAATAACCTTTTTTGGGGTAATTTTTTCAAATAATTCTTTTATTTTATTTAAATTACCATGTCCATTTTGCTCTTCTTCTATGCCATTATTACACTCTATGATTAGAAGTTCTAAATTTTTTAGTTTATCTAATGCATTTTCTGGAATAGTTTCCCAATCGGTAACATAGGCAAAGTTATTATATCTAAAAGCTGATGGATGGAGCTTATGGTGAGGAACTTGAAAAACCTCAAACTTTAGTCTATTAACACTAAAATCACCAAAATCTTCAATTTCTTTCCAGTTTAAGCTTTTAGAATTTGGTTCGGCATCTGCCTTTGTTTTGAATAAATAGCCATAACTTTGTTTTAGTTCATCCATTGTTTCTTTAGATGCATAAACATCTATGGAGTGCCCTAAAAGTTTGGTTGCACGTGGAAGTTCTGGTATTCCTCCAATATGGTCATAATGTCCATGGGTTACAAATACCGAATCGATATTTTGTATATTATTTTGATTGATTTGAGTTCTTAGCTCGGGGCCTGCATCAATTAAGATGTTATAACCATCTATATCTAAAAAAATTGATGCTCTTGTTCTTAAATTTTTAGGATTATTAGGATTTGCATTTCCATAACAATTAAAAATTTGAGGTGTTCCAAAAGCAGAACCAGAACCTAAAATCGTAATCTTCATTTATTTTCTTCCCTTTGTTTGAATATAAAGGAATAATGGATTAACAATATGTTTTGTCAAGCGATTTATTGAAGTTTTTTCATCATCGAATTCATTTACTCGTTGTAGAACTTTTGGATCTTCTCTGTCTTTATCTCGCTCTTTTAAGATTTGGATTTCATCTATAAATTCATCTCTATTTGTTGTAAACGACAACATACGCTCAATTAACTCTCTTTTATCTTTGGCAGGGTCTTGTTTTATGCTCATTAAAAATTTATCATTTTGCATAACATCATTTATTGCTGGAAAACCATATGCAAAAAGCCCTGTTTCGCCCATGCGAGCTAAATATCTTGCTTGATTCTGACGTCTAAATGCTGCACCTAAGAATCGGGACAAACAACGAATCCTATCTTTTTTGTTTTGAGGTCCAACAGGTGTTTCTTTAAGGCGACGCTCTATTATTGCCATTGTTTCTTCGTTTTTACCATTACGCTCAGTGCAAAAGCCATATTTACCGGCAAGAACAGAAAATCTGCGCAATAAATCATATGCTTTTTCTTTGTCTGGATTATTGGCTATTTCTATTTTTCCTTCTTTTAGGGAATTTACGGTATTATAAGCATCTACTACCTTGCCATATGGGTAGTCTGCAGAAAATTCGATATAGAACTTTTCTAAGTTATATATTCCGTTATCTTCAATATTCATACATGATATATCAAAGATACCATAATCTTTGTGTTTTGCAACGGTTGCAAAGTTATGAGTTTTTCTGGTATCGCCTACATCAAAACCAAGTTGTTTTAATTTATCTAAAACCTCAATATAAGATTTTGTATCTCGTATTGCGATATCATAATCCATAATTTCTGCTTTGGGATCTAGATATCTATCTATTGCAGAGCCTCCGTATAAGAATACTTGCTTGCAACCTGTTAAATCCATAAATTCGTGAATAGCTTCTGTTGTAGTTTTTTGGGAATTGCATTCCATATTTTTTCTCCTCGTTTTAAATAGAATGCACCATTAAGTACCATAATTTAGAGAGGTTGTCAATAGTGTTTTAGACAAAAATTTATATTTTTCGCTAAATATATATTTTTACACTAAAATTTTATTTTATATATTGACTTTTTAGTTTTTAATGATATTCTAAAATTGTTCTTGATGCTCGCAGGGCTTATGAGCATGGAACTAAATACAAACCGAGCCAGTTTGATGAAATTGATAAAAACGTTTGAGATGTAGTTTATTTAATTTTGTTGGTGGCTCCTAGTTTAAGGAGTTTTTTTAATGTCTAATTTCAAATATATTCATGGTCTTACCATTATGAGAGCTCAGCCTTTTCATATTGGACACCAAAAATTAGTTGATAGAATGCTTAAAGAGTGTGAAAGAGTTACTATTGTTCTAGGTTCTATCCAAGAGCAAGGTACTCAACGTAATCCTCTTAACTATACAACTAGAAAAAAGATGATTCAAAATATATATCGCTTAAAACCTGAGTATGAACGCTTAAAAATAGTTGGATTGTTTGATATTAACAATCCTGCTGAGTGGGGCGAATATGTTTTAGATTTTATCAAAGAAAGTTTTTCTGATCTTCCTAAACCTGATGTTTATTATGCTGGTTCTTCTTATGATGCGCATTGGTTTAGAGAATGTTTTGAAAACATTGAACTTGAAGATAGAACAGACCCTAACTTTCCTTTTGTTACAGGAACGATGGTTCGTGATATGATTAAATTTGGTGATTTGCGATGGAAAAATTTTATTGCAAAAGAAAACCATAATTTAGTTGATGAATACTTTAATAAGAAAAAAGGTATTATTTAGTTTTGTTTTATGACTTGTGTCTTCTGCAGGGCTTATAGAAGACAAGTCTTGTGTAACCCGATAAGCCTATAGGGAATTTTAAGATGAATAAACGTATTTTATGTAGAATTGACTTTCAGAATGATTTTGTACATCCTGAAGGAAAACTTACAATTAGTGATGAAGCTTTAATTGAAAGACATCAAAAATTTGCAAATAACTTATTTAAGAATAGCTTTGATGTAATTATTGATAGCTATGACACTCATTTTAGTGAAACATATAAAACAACAATCGAAGCTCAAAGCTATCCTGAACATTGTGTTTATGGTAGTTGGGGTTGGCAACAAGCTGCTCCTTTTAAGAAAGCACTAAACGTTTTGCCTATTTATAAATCTACCACAAACATTTGGAATGAAGCAAAAACATATCAAGTTTTAGCTGATATTAGTAAACAAAAAACAGATGTATATTTATGCGGTGTTTTAAGTGATGTTTGTGTGGTACAAGCTATGGACGGATTTATTAAAAATGGTGCTAATGTAATAATTATTGAAGATTTGTGCAAAGGATTAAATCAAGAAATTACTGAAATTTTGGAAAATCCGAAATACCGCCATTTTATTGAAAATGGGAGGCTTAAGAGTGTTACAACTCAACAGTTTTTTCGTAAAGAATTATTAAATAAAAAAATTGAGCACAATATGGTTAGAAGATAGTAAGGAGAACGATTATGACTAATATGATTAGAGAAAATGTAGTTGCAACAGGAACACCTTTGTTTTGTGATTTATATCATCTAACTATGGCTCAAGCTTGGTTTTTAGATGGTAAAGCAAATGAGAAAAAAACATCAGAGGCTTTTTTTAGAAGATGTCCTTTTGGCGGTAGCTATTTGATGGCTGCTGGTCTTCATGAATTTTCTCAATGGCTTAATAATTGGGGATTTAGTGATGACGACATCAAATACTTAAAAAGCTTAAAAAACCAAGATGGAACACCAAAATTTAAAGATGAATTCTTAGATTTTATAAAAAATCAAAAACTCCAATTAACGATTAAAACAGTTAACGAAGGTGAAATTGTTTTTCCTAATGAGCCTATTTATAGTGTTACAGGACCTTGTTGGCAAGTTGATATGATTGAGGCTGCGCTTCTTAATGTATTTAACTCTCAAAGTTTGATTGCAACAAAGGCAAGTCGTATGGCAATAGCTAGTTGTTCTGATGGTATTAAACGCCCTCTTCTTGAGTTTGGTGTTAGACGTGGGCAAGAACTTGGTGGATTTAGTGCAACAAGAGCGTCTTTTATTGGCGGTGCGACGGGAACTTCTAACGTTGCTGCTGGTAGATTTTATAATATTCCTGTTAGCGGTACAATGGCTCACTCTTTTATCATGAGCTATGAAAATGAACTTGATGCATTTAAGGCTTATATGAAAGCTTCTGTTGGAAATACAATACTTTTGGTTGATACTTATGACACAAGGCAAGGTATTAAAAATGCAATCAAAGCTTCTAGAGAAACTGGAATTAAACTTATGGGTATGAGAATTGATTCTGGTGATTTGGCATATTGGGCAATAGAAGCTAAAAAAATCATTGAAGAAGAAAAATTAAAAGGTGGTGACATATCTTTATTTGAAGATGCGAAGCTTGTTGCTTCAAATGATTTAGACGAATATGCTATTGAAAGTTTAATTACTGTACAAAAAGCTCCTTATGATATTATGGCGGCAGGAACTAAGCTTGTTACTGCATATGACACACCTGCTCTTGGTGGTGTTTTCAAAACAAAATGCTATATGGGTGAACCAAAAATAAAAATCGCTGAAGGAAAAACAACTATTCCTGGTGACACAAACGTTGTTAGAATTATTAAAAATGGCAAATTTGAAGGTGATATTATCTGCAAAGCAAATGATAATATCGTTGAGAACAATAGACTTAAACACAATATTACATCATATACGATTGGTAGCCAAAATGGTGCTAAGGTATGTTTTGAAAAAGGTGAAAGTGCAAAAGTTCTTCTTGAGCCTTTAATGGAAAATGGAAAGTTTGTTAAAGCAGTAGAAAGCAATTTATATAAAATTCAAGAATACGGAAAAGAAAACTTAAACAAACTAGATGCTTCTCATAAAAGACTTAAAAATCCTCATATCTACGGGGTTGGACTTAATGCTAATTTGTTTAAGTTACAACAAGATTTGATTAAAGCTCATCAAGGGAGGTAAGTTATGGAAAAATTATGGAATGACTTAAAATATAAATTCAAAGAACATTTGGATAAAAATGGTTTTGATAGGGTTATTTTGGGTTTATCTGGCGGGCTTGATAGCGCAATTGTTGCGGTACTAGCTAGTGATGTTTTGAAAGGAAAAAACGTTAAAGCTATTATGATGAAAACAAAATACACCTCAGATTTAAGCTTAGATATTGCTAGAAAAATTGCCAAACTTAACAATCTTGACTATCAAGAAATTGATATTGATGAGCTTGTTGAGTTTGAAACTAGATTACTTCAAAACTCTTTTAATGATGAGGTTAAAGGAATTGTAATTGAAAATTTGCAAGCTCGAATACGTGGACAGATACTAATGGCTTATTCTAACCAATATGGTGCAATGGTTTTGGCATGTGGAAACAAATCTGAAGCTTTAACTGGGTATTGTACATTATATGGTGATACTTGTGGTGGAGTTATGCCTATTGGTGATGTTTATAAATCTCAAATTTTTGAACTTGCAAGATGGCGCAATAGCCTAAATGAAGTTTTGCCAAATGAGGTTATTACAAGAGCTCCAACAGCGGAGCTTGCTCTAAACCAAAAAGATGAAAATTCTCTTCCACCATATCCTGTTTTAGATGATATATTAAAACAACTGGTTGATGAGAAAAAAGATGTTATTGAAGGTGATGAAAACGTGATAAATAAGGTTAAAAAGCTTGTAAAAGCATCTGAATTTAAACGATTTCAAATGCCTCCTAAGCTTAAAATATAATTTAATGTAAAAGAAAAAACTGCCATTTTAATGAGTGGCAGTTTTTTTATTTGAATAATTTAATGCTAAAGTATTTTGATTTTTTTGGTGTTTTTCTTTCTCATATTTTATATACTCTTCTATTTGAGGCTGAACTTCTACATCTTTTAGCGGTGTTTTGTTATCTAAATTATAGAAAAAATTAAAATTAACTAGCATACCATCTTTTATGTGAGTATAGCACACATCTAGGCAAGACTTATATAGTAATCCATTTCTTTGGCTTATAAAGGTTTTATTTTTTGCAAATTTATTTTTTAAGCGTTTTTTAGCAACATAAGCATTTACTTTTTGCTCTTTTTTTATCCATGCATCGCTAACTACTTCCATAATAAGTTCATTTTCTTTTTGTTGTTCAATAAAGTTCATCAGTTGTGGTTTTATTGTTCCATTTCTTATGGCTTCTTTATATTTTTCAAAACGTGGAGATATTAAATTTAAAGCATCTTCTTGGGTGCATAGACCTTTTCTTATAGCCAATAAATAAGTTTCTCTTTCAAACAAAAAATTACCTAAATATGAGCTTATTTCATTATGTTGACACATTCTTGCATAATCATGGGCTGATAAATTCAAATTCAAACATCCTTTTTTTATGGTATGCATATGCTTAAATTCATGAACTATATTTGATCTTTTATATGCTTCTTCATTCCATTTTTTAGCATATTTTAAAATTTTTTGCGCTTCAAGAGGTGTGGCTGATGTTGTATCTGGAATGAAGTGCTTTATATAGACTTTATTTGTTGTTTCTTTATATAAACCAGCACATATACGTTTGTTATAATTGTGCCGATTTAATACAACAGTATCTGTTATGTATGAGACTTTTTGAGTATATGTATTTAAGCTTCTGCACAAACCTTTTTTATAGGCATCTTCCATTGTGCATCCATCTATATTTTCAATCTTATCTTCTTGTTTTTCTAAAGTTTTATCATTTTTGTTGTGAATTTTAATGCATGAGCTTAGAGCAACAATAACAGCCATTGCCCTTACGGATATTTTTTTTAGTTTTTCTTTTATTTTTTCTTTTATTTTGCCCATTTTTCCCTCCAAATATCGGTTATTTTAGCATAAACCCTCTTTTTTTTCAATAAAAATGTTATTTAGAGTTTGTGTTATAGGTTTTTATCTTTTATCAATATATTACAAATGAGGTGTTGACTTTTGGTTTATATACATTATAGTGTACTAATATGTTTTAACGTATTGAGGTAAAATTAAAAAATAGACATGAGTCCCGTATATAGTTATGTAATCAATTTAGTGTTGGTTTTGGTATTAGTTTTTTGTAATGCTTTTTTTGTGGTTTCTGAATTTGCCATTGTAAAAATTCGTAAAACAAAGTTAGAAGAATTAGCACATAGCGGTAGTAAAAGAGCTAAAATTGCTTTGAAGATTTCTGAGCAATTAAACACTTATTTGAGTGCTACTCAACTTGGTATTACACTTGCCTCCCTTGGCTTAGGTTGGCTTGGTGAACCTGCTGTTTCTAGACTTTTAGAAGATGTTTTTGCTGGCGTTTTTGCTGAAAATAAAGTTTTATTGCACTCTGTTAGCTTTGGTATTGCCTTTACATTTATCACTCTTTTGCATGTGGTGTTAGGCGAGCTTGTTCCAAAGACTTTGGCTATTCAAAACACAGAAGAATATACATTAAAGATTGCTATTCCACTATATACATTCAATAAGTTGTTTACTCCTGTTATTTGGTGTTTTGACCATGTGTCTTTATGGATATTAAAGTTAATGGGTGTTCAAGCAGCTGATGAGAGCTCTGAGGCGCATTCTGAAGAAGAAATTAAACTTATTATTGATGCTTCTCAAAAAGGTGGCGTTATTGACGACACAGAGAGTGAGATTATTCAAAATGCTATCTGTTTTTCTGAGATTTCCGCTCATGAAATTATGATTCCAAGACAAGATATGGTTTGTATCTACCAAAATAGTAGCTTTAACGAGATTATGGAATTGGTAAAACAAAACAAACATACTCGTTTTCCTCTATGCAATGGTGATAAAGACCAAATTTTGGGTATGATACACATTCGTGATTTATTAGAATGCAAAAATACTGAACATAAAAATGTTTTAAATAAAATTGTTAGAAAGATTTTATTTGTTCCAGAAAATAAATCTGTTTCTGAAATTTTGCATGAAATGATGAAAAAACGTATTCACCTTGCGATTGTGGTTGATGAATATGGTGGCACAGCAGGTCTTTTATCTATGGAAGATATTTTAGAAGAGCTTGTTGGTGATATTAGAGATGAGCATGATGTCGGCGAAGATGAAGCTGTTAAGGTTATCAATGAGAAAGTTTGTGTATTTGAAGGTGTTTACTTGGTTGAAGATGCTTTTGAATGCCTAGATCTTCCTTATCATGAGTTAGAAGAAAGCACTATGGGTGGTTATGTATTTAATCTTCTTGGACGTGAGCCAAAAGTTAATGATAGAGTTGAAGATGATTACTGCATTTACGAAGTGCTTGAGGTTGATAATATGCGCATTAATAGTGTTAAAGTTACTGTTAAAGAGCGCTTTGAAGATCTTGACGAAGAATAACTTGTTTAACACGGATTTAAATCGCCTAGAAATAGGCGATTTTTTTTATATATATATCTTTATAAAAAAAACTTTTCCCCTCTTAAAGGCCATAAAAACATAGTTTTTTAGCATTGTAGATTATTTTTATATGATTATTTCCTCATCAAGTGTTGACAAAAAAATGAAAAAATGATAAAATTAACTAAATATTAACCTTTTATGAGGTGAAAAAATGAAAAAAATCATAGTTATGTTAGCATTTTTGCTAGTAACTTTGGATACCTTTGCGGCCAACTTACGTCATAGGGAGTATGTTGGAGACAATATGGTAATGGCTACTGGCAAGGCTTATGCGACGATTGTTGAGCCTGTTTCTGCATCAGCAATGCGCAATTTAGATTTTGGTATGTTAACCACAAAAGAATCGGGAAAAGTTACTCTTGATGAAAATAACGAGCGCACAACCACCGGTCCAGGGCTTGCGACAAGTAAACCTTTATGCGGTATAATAAAATTAAAAGGTCCTAAATCGCAAATGGTTAATATTGATATTCCTAATAGCTATATTATAGGAAGTGCTAATAAAAATGCGAGATTTGAACCAGACATTACTAAAGGTGGCGAATCGTACAATTTAGGTAATGGTGAAGTAAATCTTAGAGTTGGAGGAACTCTACATCTTGATAAGGACGGATTAGAACTAGGTACTCATAAAGGTGTTTATGTTGTTCAAGCGTCTTATTAAGATTTGAATGTAATTTATTGATTTTAAATTAGTTCCGGGGGATTGCGATATATCTTCCGGATTTTTTTTATAGTAAAAAATTTGTAGTTCCCTTGACGATTGCTAGCGCAATCGAGGGATGACGGGTTTAGGTATGTAGCAAAAAAAGCGGTCTTTAGGACCGCCTTTTTATTTCGGGGATTAAAAAAAATAATATTAGTAGTTTACGATTACGTCGTATGTTCCTTCATATACACCTTCAGGTGTTTGGTCGGTTACATTTAATGTTCCACCTACTACTAATTTTGCTGTTCCATCGTCTTTGATTGTGCCGGTAAAGTTTTGACCACCATTTTGGTCGCCACCATCATTTAATTTCATCTTAATGTTATCTACAGTCATAGTATTTGTACCATCTTTTACTTCAAAAGATTCAGGACCTTTGATTGTGATAGCTTGGTTTTCTGTTCCCTCAATTAAGAATTCACCAGGTTTTGGCTCTATTCCGCCAATTAAGTATTGAGCTTGACCATTGCGATTGCCTGCTGTATCAATCTCAACAGTGTGATTTCCCTTTAGCATATTACCAAATTGCATTTGAACTTCTTCTTTGATTGTTGTTGGCTCTAAAAGAGTTGCATGAGCTTTTCCTGTGGTTGAACTTTCGGCTGCATAAGTGTTGCTAACTCCTAATGCCAAAACTGATAATGTTGTTAAAAATATTTTTTTCATGTGCGTTTCCTTTGTAAAAAATTATTAGCTTTTGTATTAGTAATTAACAATTACTTCATATGTACCTTCATACACACCGTATGTAGCAGTTGATGAAACGGTTAGGCTCCCACCTACTGCAAGCTCTAAACCGCCTTGCGAATCTATTGCACCTGCAAGGTTCGTTCCAGCAGCTTGTTCTGAACCTGTACTACCTATTTTCACTCTAACATTTGATACATTTAATGTACTAGTACCATTAGTTAAGGTGAATGATGTTGGAACGGTAATTTTAACATCTTGCCCTGCTGCACCTGTTATAGCAAACAAACCAGATTTTGCGGCAGTTCCACCAACAAGATATGCATTTGTGCCAGATCGTTGGTTATTTGTATCAAGAACAACAACATGATCTGAGGTTCCTTTCAAAAGATAGCCAAAATCCATAGCTTGGCTTTCGGTAATACCAGTATCTTGCAAAATTGTTGCAGAAGCATTTCCCGTTCCGGTAATAGCATTAGCATTATTAACACCTAATGCTAGAACAGACACTGCGATTAAAGATAAATATTTTTTCATTTCAATCCCCTTTAAAATTTCTTTTCGAATTATATTTCTTTTACAGATTGGATTTTAAAACAAAAGTTATTAACAGATAATGAATAAAAAAAATATTTTTTAAACTATTTCCTAACCTCTTGAAAAAAAAAAAAAAAAAAAAAAAAAAAAAAAAAAATTTTTTAAACTATTTCCTAACCTTTTGAAAAAAAAAAAAAAAAAAACAAAAAGTGAAAATTATGCACTTTTTTTTAGTAAAAATACTAAAACAACTACTAAAACCATTGAAAACAAACACATATAAAATAAAATATTTTTTAAGTTAGCAAATTTATGCAGAAAGTACCATACTTGACAATACGTTTATTTAGATTAATCTTACTTTTAGGTGTGCCTATTATGATAGGTATAAAATCTGCATATGGTGCTGTATCAATATCGGGAACTCCTGTTTTGAATTTTGGAACAATTATGCAAAATGATACTGTTTCCGTGATTAAACTTGATACTTCGGGGAATATTGTAAGTTCACAAGGAATCTACAAACCTCAAGGAACTTCATCTGCCGATACGATTACTTATCAAACAGGTTCTTTGCTTGCAAATACATACGATTATGCGGTAATATATCCCGAAAATGCGATTGGAACAATAACAATTCCGGGATGCACTGCTGAAATAAGCGATGTTACGCCTTCTACAGATACGAATGATTTTTCTGTTAGAGGATGGCTATCCTTATTTAGTTGCAGAAATTTAAGCTCTTCTAAAACAGTTAATTATGGTGCAATGCTCACTTTAACCGGACTTTGTGAAGTCGGGGAATATGAGGGAAGCATAAACATCCCCGGAACAACAGAGACATGCTCTGTTTCTTCTGGAACTTCTACTTGTAATGGCAGTTGCGGAAATACGCCGACACAGGTTACTCATACTGTTAGTTTTAAGGTTAAGATTGATGCGCCCTTGGAGGTTGTGGAAACACAATCTATGTTTTTCGGCTCTATTATGCGAAAAGATGGTGGAACAGTTGTGATTGGAACAGAAGATAATCTTATAGAAGCAGATGGCGTTACAATTTTTAACACAAGTGCTATAAGGAGTGGGATTTTTAGGGTCAGCGGTGTAGGAGGAAAACCGGTAAATATTGTGCTTCCGACTTCTGCAACTATCAGTTATGGTAATGACACGATGACAGTTAATAACTTTACTTCCAGCACTCAAATTGTTCAGCTACCAAATCTTTCTGAGACGGAGGCATTGGGGTATTTTTCGGTGGGTGCAACGCTTACGGTCAGGAGTGATCAAACGCCTGGAACATATACTGGAACGTATAATGTGCAAGTGAATTATTAACCTTGCAATATCTCTTTGATTTTACTTTGTTTTTAAATATATAATAACTGTTAGTAAAATACGAAAAAGCTTTTATATATAGAGGGTTTAGTTTAGGATTAGGATAGTTGGTTTAAACTATTTTTGAGGACGAAAATTTTGAGGTTCAAATCTATTTATTGTTTTGTTGTTTTTTTCTTGGCTTTTACCTTGTTTATTGAGCCTGCTTTTTGTCTTACTGCAACAGCAACAAACACTAATTTCGGCACCATAATGCAAAGACATAGTGATGCTTATATCAGCTTTAACTATGATGGAACTGTTGGTAGTTATGACGGAATTTATGCCCCGACGGGAATCGCAAATACTGAAGGAAATTCGGTTACTTTTACAAACACTTCTGGCACAACCGGTTATTACGAATTATTAAGGTTTGATTTGACTACGGTTAGTGCAAACATTACTTCCAGTGCCTCTACCCTTGATGAAGGAACTAAAACTTGCAATATTTCAATTAAAAATATGGCGGTTTCTCCTGCTTCTGATTACTCTTACTTTAAGGATGAATATTATGCGCTTAAACGTAAAGGCGGAAGTTGTAGCCAATTTTTGGATGAGGTGGAATTTAAATTCCAAGGAACACTTGTTTTTAACGGATTATGCCCAGAGGCTACTTATCAAGGGGAAATCTATTTTGACTACTATTGGCAAGCGTGCAATCTTAATGGTTTTATGAATATGTTAATGTGCAGAACACAAGATTCTGACTGTGATGGAACTGATAAATATGTGCAAGGAACTATCCCCTTTTCTTTCAGAATTGAAGAACCATTGGAAGCAACAGAAGTTCAAGCTATGTTTTTTGGCTCTATAATGCCACTAAACGGCGGAACAGTTGAGATTGGAACAGAAGATAATCTTATAGAAGCTAAAGGCGTTACAGTTTTTAATACCAGTGCTGTAAGGAGTGGAATTTTTAAGGTTAGCGGAGTTGGAGATCGGACAGTAAATATCACTTTGCCTGCTTCTGTTGAAATTTCATCGGGTAACAACTCTATGACGGTAAATAATTTTGTAGCGAGTACCAATAGTGTTTCTCTTCCTAATGTGAGTGAAACAGAAGCTAGTGAAACTTTTTCGGTTGGGGCAAAGCTTGAAGTTGGTGCAAACCAAGCTGCTGGGACTTATAGTGGTTCTTATACTGTTGAGGTATCGTATTAAAAATGAATATTAAATTTTTGTAAGGAGAAATGATGAAAATTAAGAAAATATATTTAACAATTTTAGCAATGCTGATGATGAGCGAATCGGCTCTTGCAAATATTTCAATATTTCCATATAGTGTGGATTTTAGTGATAAATCACGTAAACGTGTGCAAAGTATTAGAGTAATTAACTCTTCTAATCAAACACAAACTTATAGAGTTAGCGTGGTTAACTTTGACCAAGATGAAAATGGTAGACTTAAAGAAGTTGATGAAAATGCTACTTCTGCTAAAAAGTATGTTACCTATTCTCCTCGTCAATTTACCTTAAAACCAAATGATGTGCAAACTATCAATATCGCTCGCAAATCTTTAAGCAGTGCTAGTGACGGCGAATACGTTTCTCACTTAAAGATTAGCGAAGTTAATATTGGTATGCCAAAATCTGATAAAAACAAAGATGCAAATTCTAATACATTATCAATGGAATTGAAAGCTTTGTTTGCTGTTACTATCCCTGTTACAATCGAAAAAGGTGAAGCAGGTATTAGTAAAACTTCTCTTGTAAACTTTAAAAACGTTGATGGTAAAAAAGTAAACTTTACCTTCAAAAGAGAAGGAACAAAATCTTCTCGCTTTAACGCTGTTATCTTGGGCGAAAAAGGTGAAGAATTTGGAAGAGTAAACGGTATTAAAATCTATATGACGACAGATACTCTTAATATAGATGTACCTTTGAACAAGAACTTAAAAAATATGAATGCTTTATTGAAACTAGAAGATGCAAAGTCTAAAGAGGAAATATTTAGACAGCATATTAGACTATAAACTTCTTTATTGTCTAACGTCTGTTTTGTTGGTAGCTCTGCCACTCGTGGCTAGGGCTCAGACGGTTATTAGCACTGCGCCAGAAACAGAAGTTACAGAAGATGTTGTAACAGATGAAATTACAGAAGTTGGACAATTCTTTGATCTTTCTGGTGACTTGCTCATCTTAGAGCCGGTTGTTCAAGGATTTAACCTTGAAGATTATGCTTATGTTTCTCAAACAGATGGTAAAGAATATATCTCTCTTAGCCAAATGGCTCAATATCTCGGACTTAAATATGTTAGAGATAATAATAATATTTTAACTTTATGGGAAGCTGACAACGAAAATGTTAGATATAGAATCGACTTTTTAACTCGTAAAGTTGATGAAGTTAATATGGAAAATAATGTTGTTGGCGAAGGCTTTTGGTTTAGAGATTATGATATGGACATTATTGACCAATCTATATTCTTTAGTGGTGGTTTTTGGCAGAGATTACTTGGCGCTGAAGTTTTGGTTGATCCTCTTAACATGCAACTTGTTGTTAAAAGAGAAAAAGACTTCCCTGCTATTGGTAAAATAAAAGCAGAAAAGAATCGTTCTCAAAAAGGATTCTACTCATTTAAAGATGATGGTTTTGAAAACTATGAATTTGATAATCGTTTGTTTGCTGAACCTGTGATTGACCTTTCTTTGGGTAAAGGTTGGGGACATAATAAGATGTCTCATAAAACAACTAACTCAGACTCTTATGCTGTTAATGTTGCTATGCTTGCTATGGGACTTGATGTTAATGCATATATTCAAGGTAGTTCTTATAATGATAGAAAACCAACTGTTAGACTTTCTGGTAGCAGAACTTATTTAGATAACGAAAATAAATATAACTTAAAAACATTAAAAGTTGGTGATATTTCTGGTTTAGGACAATCTTACTTTACTGACGCTTCTTATGGTCGTGGTGTTGCAGTTTCTAGTTTTAAGAATTTGGTTATGTCTGCGGATAAAACTATTGATATTACCGGACCATTAACTCCAGGGTGGGATGTTGAATTATATTGGAATGAACAATTAATCGGATTTAGGCAAAGTGGTACAAATGGTGAATATAACTTCCCTGATGTTCCTGTATCTTATGGTTTGAACATATTTAAGTTAGTATTCTATGGACCTTATGGTGAAACAAGAACCGAATATGAAAGATACTATTCTGGTACTAGCCCTGTGAAAACTGGTGAGTTTGGTTATAATGTTTCTGTTTATCAACCTTATAGATATTTGGTTGAAGATAATCGCACATTTAAATATGATGGTAAGGATGTTCCTGTTATTGATATGACAGGTTATTATGGTGCGACAGACAAGTTGACATTAATGGGTGGATTTACACAAACTCCAAGTGGTACTATGAAAGATGAAGTTACTCAGCAGTTTGGTATGGCTGGTGCTCAGTATTCTTTAAGTGGTAGCTCTATTCAATATAACTTGGAACAGAATCTTGACACACAAAGATTTGGTCATCATATGGAATGGCAAGGTAACGTTTATATTGGTAACATTTATGCTGGTTATGATAAATATAATGGAATCCATTCTCCGGTTTCTTTATATGGCGAAGAATATTTAGATGAACAAATCGAAACAAGATTGTCTGGTACACTTCCTTATAATATACCTTATTATTTAAGTTATAGAACTGGTAAACTTGAAGATGGGGATGAACCTTTTGAAAATATCTCAGCAAGATTGTCAAAACAACTTATGAGCGGACTTAATGTATCTATTGAAGATAACTGGTATAGTTATAGCGGAAGTAGAGATGCTTATAATACATTAAGGGCTGGTATCTATAAATGGTGGAATAAATACACATTACAAAGTTACTTAACTTATAGAACAAATCCTGATCCAGAACTTACTGAAATTTTAACAAGACTTGATTGGAGAACTGGTAGAAATACATATATGTCTGGTCAATGGACTAGAAATATGCTTAATGATATGGACTACTTCTCATTGTCTGGTGGACACGTTTATCCATTTGGTGGTTTAACCGCAACTTTAGAAACTGATAGAGATTTCAACTTAAGCGCATATTTGACATATAATGTAAGCTTTGCAAAAGAACCTAATAGAAATGGCATTATTGTTAACTCAAATTCTAAACTTAGCAACACTGGTACAATGATGGTTGAAGTGAAAGATGAGGAAGGTAAGCCAATTGAAGGTGTTGGACTTAATGCTAATGGTTTGGAAAAAATGGTTTATACTGATGAAGATGGTGTGGCAATTCTTGCTGACCTTCAAACTTATGAGAAAACTATTTTATCTGCCGACTTAGAAACATTAATAGATATATCTCTTCAACCTAAAGAAGAATATAAGAAAGTAGTTTTGCGTCCTGGTACTATTAAGACTGTTGAATATGAATTTATTCATAGAGGTGCTATTGAAGGTAAGATTGCAAACCCAGAAGGTAAGAGATTATTTGGTTATCAAATTGCTGCAATTGATAAAGATTCAAAAGAAACAGCGGTTACTTTTGCGGATATGGATGGATACTTTATTTTAGATGGTATTCCTTATGGTACTTATAGTGTAATTATTTCTAAAGAAGGTAAAACTTTGACTGAGCTTTATGATGTTAAGGTTGATGATGTCGCTGTTTATATTGAAGATGAAGTTGTGGTTGATTTAGATGCTTTAGAGTTCTTTGAAAATCTTGATAGAGAAATTGAAAATCAACGCATAGCAAGTGAACACGAAAAAGGTTATAATCCTGTTGAGCATTTGAACAACACCTTCCCATTTGATATGCATGAAGATATCTTGGATATGGATCCAAATCAATACATCATGACTATTGATGAAATTGAAGAAGGTGTATTTGATGATAAAATTATAAATAGCAAAACTATTAATAGAATCGAAAAAGAAGTTTTTGGTAATGATATTTATTCTAATATTGAAGACGAACTTGAAGAACTAGAAAATGAAATTTTTGGAAAAGAAGAAATCAGTAATGTTTCTCCTATTGTTATTCAAGATAAAGAAACAGCGATAAAAGAAATTGAAAATATTATTGTTAATGACAAAGATAATAATGTTCTAGATGAGAACAAAGAGAATGTTTCAAGTAGTATTTCTGACCTTGATTTTATTAAGAATGACTTAGCTGAAAACGAAGCACTCAAAGAAGTAATTGGCAACTAAATTCTTATCTATAATCTGATAAAGTATATGGAAGTTTTGCATTAAGTAAGGATGTAGTGAGTGGTTAGGTTTGTTGCTACTTTAGATTTGGCTAATAAAATTGATTGATTTTAAGTGTTTTCTTTTTAATAAGCTTTGGGGTTTGTTTTAGGATAAGTACTTTCAAGTAACATAGATAATTTGATAAAAAAAAATAGCAATCTTTCGACTGCTATTTTTTTCATTTAAGTTTTGATTAGCGAATAAGCGCTGGCCTATACGCCATATAAGGATCTTCATTATCTGATGTGAAAGTTATATTTCCATCTTTATCTTTTTCTACATTATTGATATTTTTGAACTCATATAAATCAAAATTATTTAAATCATATTCTTGAGTTCCTGATAGATAAATATCCTTAATAGTTACTTTTCCTGGATTTGAGCCAAAGTCTAAACGGAAACGATAGATTTTTTCTAATGGTAAATCTATTGCGTAAGTATATTGGCCTTCTTTTCCTTCAACAGATAAAGTATGAGAACCATCAAACCAAACTTCTCTTTCTGTGGTATAGAATATCTCATATGTTATTGGATTTTCAGATGTTGCAGTAAAATTCACAACAACATTGGTTGGCTTTTTAACCTCTTCAACAACTGTTTCTACTTTTTCTTTAACCACCTCTTGTTTTATAACTTGTTTTTTAGAAAATAGTCCTGACAAGCCTATAACAAGCAACACTATTGCAAAAATTAATATCACTGTTGCAACAATAACTTGCTTTAAGTTGTTTTTTATAAACTCTAAAGCTTTGTTTGATTTATTTTCTGACATAACTTTTCTCCTATATTAAACTAATCTTGATTTCTCAATTGATGCTCTTACAAAATCAACAAAGAGTGGATGAGGAGCAAATGGTTTTGATTTTAATTCTGGATGGAATTGTACAGCAATAAACCAAGGATGATTTGGAATTTCTACAATTTCTGGCAAACCACCGTCTGGTGACAAACCTACAATTTCCATACCTGCTGATTTTAGTTGATCTTTATATTTAATATTTACTTCATAACGATGACGGTGACGCTCTGAAATTTTTTCTGAATTATAAATTTTATGAGCTAAACTTCCCTCTTTTAAGATTGTTTCATATGCACCTAAGCGCATTGTTCCACCTAAGTCACCATCTTTATGACGAATCTGTTTTGCTCCGTCTTTGTCCCATTCTGTCATAAGACCAACAACTGCTTCACAATTTTCATCAAATTCTGTTGTATTGGCATTTTTTACACCCAATACATTGCGCATTATTTCAATTACAGATAACTGCATACCTAAACAAATTCCTAAGAATGGAATGTTATGTTCTCTTGCATATTTAATTGCATTCATTTTACCTAAAGTTCCACGTAAACCAAAACCTCCTGGAACTAAAATACCACTAACATCTGATAAATAATCTTCTGGGTCATTTGTTTCTAGTTCTTCAGCATCAATCCATTTGATTTTTACTTTATATTTGTTGGCAATTCCACCATGATTTAATGCTTCGTTTAGTGATTTATATGCTTCTAATAATTTAACATATTTACCAACAACTGCAATATTTACGATACCTTCTGGTGATTTTAGGATATTTACGATATTTTCCCATTTTGATAAATCTGCTTCTGGGCAAGGAAGATTAAAGTGACGACAAACTGCTCTATCCATACCTTCATGTGAATATGCAAGTGGCACTTGATAAATATTGCTAACATCAAGAGCAGATATTACATTTTCTTCTTTAATATTGCAGAACAATGCTATTTTCTTTCTTTCATTTTCTGGCATTGGAATTTGTGAACGGCATAGCAACATATCTGGCTGAATACCATATTCTTGTAATTTCTTTACAGAGTGTTGAGTTGGTTTGGTTTTTAATTCACCTGCAGTTGGAATATATGGAAGAAGAGTTAAATGCAAGAACATTGTACGCTCACGTCCTAAGTCATATGCTAATTGACGAATCGCCTCTAAATATGGTTGTCCTTCAATATCACCTACTGTTCCACCTATTTCGCACAAAACAAAATCTTCATCACTTAAATCACTTACGATAAATTCTTTTATTTCGTTAGTTACGTGTGGAATAACTTGAATTGTTGCACCAAGATAATCGCCATGACGCTCTTTATCTATCACTCTTTGGTAGATTTTACCTGTTGTTATACTATCGCTTTTTCTTGCACTAACACCAGAAAAACGTTCATAGTGTCCTAAATCCAAATCTGCTTCTGTTCCATCATCTGTCACAAAAACTTCACCATGTTGAAACGGACTCATTGTACCAGGATCTACGTTCAAATATGGATCTAATTTTCTTAAGCGAACCTTAAATCCTCTACTTTGTAAAATAGAAGCTAAAGATGCAGAGGCTAAACCTTTACCTAAAGAAGATACTACACCTCCGGTGATGAATATAAATTTTGTTTTTGGATTTAAATCAGACATTTGTTATTCCTTTTAGTCAAATTTTCAAGTGAAAAAGGCACCTTCACTTTTAGGTGCCTTTATTTTAGTTTTTTGTTTTCATTTCAATTATTCCGCTGTTGGAACACTTGGTGTTGTCTCAGTATCTGCTACTGGAGCAGGAGCTTGTGTTGTTGCATCTGGAACAGATGGAACTTCTTGCTCGGTTTGTACTAGAGGTGCAACATCAGTGATTGATTCTTGTACTTTTGCTTCACCCTTAAAATACAAGGCAAGAAGAATTGATGTACAAAAGAAGATTGTTGCTAATATTGCAGTAGTACGAGTTAATAAGTTTCCCTTTCCACGAGCAGAAAGAAAACTATCTGCACCATTACCACCACCTAAACCACTCAAAGCATTACCTGAGTTGCGTTGCATTAAAATTAATGTAACCAACAAAATGGCTACCATTAAATGAATTACTAACAATACTGATCCCATTTTCTTATTCCTTTTTATTGTCTACATGCTTCAGAGATTGCAATAAAGTCTGCTACTTTTAAGCTTGCGCCACCAATTAAACCACCATCTACATCTGGAAGAGCAAGTAGTTCTTTTGCATTTGATGGTTTCATGCTTCCGCCGTACAAAATACGCATTTTATTTGCATTTGCACGACCTAATTTTTTGCTAACAACTTTACGAATTGCGGCATGAACTTCTTCAACTTCATTTGCTGTTGGAGTTTTGCCTGTACCAATAGCCCAAACTGGTTCATAAGCTATAACTGTATTTTGAGCTGTTGAATTTTCTGGAACAGAACCCATGATTTGAGTTGTGCAAACATTAATTGTTTTACCTTCATCACGTTCTTTTTCTGTTTCACCAATACAGATAATTACTTTTAAGCCTGCTTCTATTGCTGATTTTGCTTTTTTAGCAATTAATTCGTTTGTTTCACCATGGTCAGTTCTTCTTTCTGAATGACCTAAGATTACATATTGGCAACCAATGTCTTTTAACATTTGAGGACTAACATCACCTGTGTGAGCACCTTTTGCATCAAAGTGGCAATCTTGCGCACCAAGCATTGTTTTTGAACCTTTAATTGCTTTTTTTGCAGACATCAATAATGTGAAAGGAGGACAAATTAAAAACTCACAATCTTTACGAGCTGCTTTTTTAACCTCTAAGGCAACGCCTTTTGCCAAAGCAACACCATCTTCTAAAAGACCATTCATTTTCCAGTTGCCGGCAATAAGAGTTTTTCTTACCATTGTAATTATCCTTTAAAAAAAAATTATAACTTCCTACTTTCTAACATATGCAATTTTATTTTCCAGCTAAAAAAGTAAGTTGTTTACAAAAAAAACATTGTACATATCTCTTATTTCGCATTGCATATTTTTTTGATACTTTTATAATGAGCGCAATTAGATTATTTTTGGGATGAAAAAAAATGATAAGTAAATTAGCAAAAGCTCAAGAGAGTTGGTTTTTTAAAATTATTTTTGCAGGAGTTGCTGTTAGCTTTATTTCTTTGTTTGGTGTGACAGGCTATATTAGTAGTGCATCACAAAACCAAACTGTGGTAAATGTTGGCGGTTTAAAAACATCACAAAGTGCTTTTTCTTATAGATTAAATAAGGAAGTTTCTGCTATAAGAAATATTGCTGGTGATGATTTTGATTTAACAGAGGAAATGCAAAACGCTGTTGCTGAAAATATTTTAAAGCAAATTATTGATGAAAGCGTTTTGGATAAATCTATGATGAAAAATAATATCCATTTCCCAAAAGCTTTTATACAACAAATTTTATTCTCAAGACCTGAGTTTCAGAATCCATTAAATGGTCAGTTTAATCCTGAAGCTTTTAGAAGATTTTTATCTACATCTGGTATGAGCGAAGATGATTATGTTGCAATGATTAGACGTTTACTTGCTAGAAAATTATTGATTACAGATTTGGTTGAACCAATTAATGTTCCAAGTACTTTAGTTAATGCTATAAATAAAATGGATAATCAACGTAAGTCTTTTAAATATGTACTTATTTCTCCAGAAAATGTTAAAATTGAACGTCAAATCACAGATGATGAAGTTATGCAATATTATACTGACTTTGGCGAACAATTTATGATTGCTGAAAAAAGAGATGTTAATGTATTGTATGTACCAAATGACGTAATTTTGAAAAAATATGTTTTAACAGATGATCTTGTAAAAGAATATTTTGAAAGTAACAAGAAAGATTTAGATCAACCTGAAAAACGTAATGTTATGCAAATGGTTTTCTTAAACAAAGAAACAGCAGAAGATGCGTATAATCAAGTTAAATCTGGTGCTGATTTTATAGAAACAGCTGTTAAGCTTAATGCTGAAAATGCAAATGAGCCAACTCTTGGTGTGGTTGAATATGATGAGCTTGCAGAAGGTTTAGCAGATAAAACTTTTGAACTTGAAGTTAATACACCAGAATTAATTGAAGTTGCTGATAGCTGGCAAGTTATTATGGTTAAAGAAATCGTTCCAGCTAAAGAAGCAAACTTTGAAGAATTGAAACCTGAAATTGAACGCATTTTATCTGAAGAGAATCTATATGATGCTCTAAGAGATGCAAGAGCTGAAATTGATGACGCAACAAATGCTGGTCAAACATTAGATGAAATTGCTAAAAACTTTGGCACAGAGGTTATCGAAATTAAAGGAATTAGTGAAGAAACTTTAATTGATAATGCTCCAGAAAAAATTGCAAATATTGTTAAGTCATTAGACTTTAATGAAAATGTATTTTCTTATGGTTTAGATGAGATTAGCTCTGCTGAAGAATTTGATGAAGGTATTGCGGTAATTAGTGTTAAAAATATTATTGATGCTCATATGCCAGAAGTTGAAGAAATTAGAGATGAAATCATCAAACTTTGGACAGCTCAAGAAAAGAATGCTATTGCAAAAGAAACTGCTGAAAATATTGTTATTGATATTGAAGATGGTAGCGACATTAATGATGCTGCGAAAGCTCGCAATTTGGAAACATATAGATCCGAGCCAATTAGCCGTAATGAAACTTTTGCTGGTTTAAGTGCTAGTGACATTAGTGATTTATTCTTAGCTGAGCTTGGCAATGTTAAAATTTACGAAAAGCAAGGTAACAACTTTGTTATTGCAGTTTTGAGTGAAACTATTGATTATGTTTCAAATGAAGCTGATGAGCAATCTTTAAGTGAGGTTGAAGCTAGAGCTAGAAATTCTATGGTTTCTGACATGATTGAAAATATGCTTAAATCTTATGCAAATGACTTTAAGATTGAAGTTGATTATAGAAGAGCAGGATTTTCTGAATAATGCGAATCGTATTTATGGGAACACCGGATTTTTCGGTTCCGGTTCTAGAAAAACTTATAAAAAAACATAAAGTTGTTGCGGTTTATACTCGAGAGCCTAAGGAAAGTGGTAGGGGTAAAAAAGTAAACAAAACCCCTATTCACTTGCTTGCTGAAAACAATGGAATCGAGGTTAGAACTCCTAAATCACTAAAAAGCATTGAAGAGCAAAATATACTCAAAGCATATAATGCTGATTTGGCTATTGTTGCGGCATATGGTATGTTACTTCCTAAAGCTGTTTTAGAGATGTTTCCTAATGGGTGCATAAATGTACACGCTTCTTTGCTTCCAAGATGGAGAGGAGCTGCTCCAATTCAACGCTCTATTGAAGCTGGTGATTTAAAGAGTGGTATAACCATTATGCAAATGGCAGAAGAGCTTGATGCTGGTGATATTCTTTCTTGTAGAGATGTTGTTATTACTAAAACAATGACAGGCGGAGAACTTCATGATGAATTATCTGCTATTGGTGCTGATTTATTAATAGAAACTATTGATAATTTAGAAAATATTACACCTATTAAGCAAGACGAATCTCTTGTTACATATGCTAAAAAATTAGATAAAGCAGAATGTTTGATAGATTTTTCGTATAATACAGATATTTTACTTAGGAAAATTAATGCATTTAATCCCTACCCTTCTATGTTTTTTATGTATGAGGGTGAGCGCTTTAAGATTTTTGAAGCCGAATCGACAGAACAAACAGGTGATGCTGGAACTATTTTAAGTGCTGACAAAGAACTTGTGATTGCAACCGGTGATAAAGCAATAAAAGTGCTAAAAATTCAGCGACAAGGGAAGCAAGTTATGACAATTGAAGAGTTATTACGTGGTTTTAAGTTTAAAATTGGGGAAAAAATTTAAAATTATAAAAATTTTATTACTTTTTACTTGATTAAAAAAAAATTGAGTATATACTCCGGTTAAATTTATTGTTGTAACTCCGCGGGCGTGGTGGAATTGGTAGACACGCTAGACTTAGGATCTAGTGGCGCAAGCTGTGAGAGTTCGAGTCTCTCCGCCCGCACCATCTTGTAAAAGATGGTGTTTTTTTTTGGAAGTAAAGTAATAATGAATATCAAAGAAACAAAATCTGAAGGCTTAAGCCGTGAGTATAGTGTTACTATCAGCAATGCTGATTTTAATAATGAAGTTCAAAATAAATTAAAAGAAATCGGAAAAACAGTTAGCATGGCTGGTTTTAGAGCTGGTAAAGTTCCTTTTTCTATGATTGAGAAAAAATACAAAGCAAATGCTATGAGTGAAGCTCTTGATGATGTTCTTCGCAATGGTGTTAATGAACTATTAGAAAAAAACAATCTTCGTCCAGTATTTACTCCTGATGTTGATTTGAAAAAATTTGAAGAAGGCAAAGATATTGAATTTAGTGTTTCTATGGAAGTTATGCCTACTATCGAATTAAAAGATTTCAATGGCATTAAGATTGAAAAATTAGTAGCAGAAGTACCAGAAGATGAAGTTCTTAAAGCTCTCAACTATATGGCAGAAAGCCGTCGTGACAGCGTTAAGGTTGAAGAAGACAGAGAATCTAAAAAAGGTGACATTGTTGTTATAGATTTTGTTGGTTCAATTGATGGTGTTGAATTTGAAGGTGGTAAAGGCGAAGCTTATCCATTAGAACTTGGTTCAAATTCTTTCATTCCAGGATATGAAGATCAATTGATTGGTAAAAAAGCAGGTGAAGTTGTTGATGTTAAAGCAACATTCCCAGAGAACTATCATGCAAAAGATTTAGCTGGTAAAGAAGCTTTATTTGTTACTACAATTAAAGAAATTAGAGAAATCAAAAAATCTGAAATCAATGATGATTTCGCTAAATCTTTAGGTGAAGAAAATTTAGATAAATTAAAAGAAACAGTTAAGTCTAGAATTTCTAATGACTATGAAAATGCTTCTAAGATGAAGTTGAAACGTGCTCTTTTAGATGCTCTTGACAAAGCTTATAACTTTGAAGTTCCTCAAAAGTTGGTTGATATGGAATATGATGCTATTGTTAAACAATATGAAGCAGCTAAACAAAACAATCAACTTGACGAAGAAGAAAAGAGCAAAAAAGAAGAAGATTTGCTTAAAGAATATAAAGACATTGCTGTTAGAAGAGTTAAACTTGGCTTGTTATTGGCAGAAGTTGGTAATGATGCTAAAGTTCAAGTTAGCCAAGAAGACATCAATAAAGCTATCATGATGGAAGCACAACGTTATCCAATGCAAGCAAAAGCTATTTTTGACTTCTATTTGAAAAATAAAGAAGCTATTGAACGTTTACGTACTTCTGTTTATGAAGAGAAAGTTATTGATTATGTATTATCAAAAGTTGAAACAACTGAAAAGACAGTTTCTGTTGAAGAGTTGTACAACTTTGATGAAAAAGCTGCATAATTACATTTAACTTAGATTATAAGCCCCTAAATTTAGGGGCTTTTTTTTGTCACACACTTACAAAAGAATACAACTTATTGATTAAAAAAAA
>SUUK01000005.1 GCA_015062535.1 Alphaproteobacteria bacterium | reverse complement strand
ATATTGATAAATTGCTTTTGTTATTGATACAGTGTCTTTAAAGTTTTTCTCAGTTAATTTAGAGCTAACAAGGTGTAAAAAATGCTCTTTTTGTTCTTTGTTTAATCTAAAAATATCTGCAAGTCTATTAGCTCTTTTTGCATCAGGTTGAAAGATAACAAAAATTCTTCTAATAATACTTTTTTCAATACCTAGTTTTTGCACCATTTTTTCTAGCTTATCCATTTTATCAAGGCTAGATGGTTTAGCTATTAAAAAGTCTAAAATTCCATTATCAAAAATAAGTTCCAAAGCTCTAACCGCATAAGGTGCTAGCATTATCTTAAATAATTCTTCTTTTATCTTATCTGCAGAAACTTTTTTGAGCAAATCTTTGTTTTTAATACACGCTTTTAGAGATTTTCTATCTATTTTTCTACCAAACATAGCACAAAATCTAAAAAATCTCATAATTCTAATATAGTCGTTATTAATATTTTCTTCTGGTTTACCAATAAATTTAATAACTCCATTTTCTAGATCTTTAATACCATTATAATAGTCAAAAACATTACCTTTTTCATCAGCATAAACAGCGTTAATTGTTAAATCACGCTTTGAGGCATCAGTTTTCCATTCATCTTTTAAGTTATCTTCTTCAGGGCTAAGAGATGTAACTTTAAAAAAACTAGAATTAACCATCACACCTATTGTAAAAAATTGAATACCAATAGGAACACATCTCAAACTTTCATCATCACACATATCTGAAAATTCAGAAGGAGATAAATCTGTCACTAAGTCAATATTAGAGCGTGGAAATCCAGCAATAGCATCTCTAACAGCACCACCGACAAACCTTAAAACTCCACCATGTTTTTCAACAAGTTTGAATAATTTTAATATATCTTCATTAGCAATTAGTTTATTTGGATTAATATATTCAGGATGAAACATAAACAACCTCAATTTTTTTTGTGAATTATTTTACTTATTAAGAGTTTATTATAAATATCTTAATTATATTATAACAAAGTAACATTTTTTAAGGTAAAAATCATGAAAAAGTACGTAATTCTGTTTTTAATCCAAGTTTTTTCTTTTTCCGCAAGCGCAAACAATATTCCAACAGAGCTTGGACAATACGGTGATTGGACTGCATATTCATATAAAGAAGGTAAAAATCTTATTTGTTATATGGCTTCAACACCTAAAAAAGATGAGGGAAACTACAAAAAACGTGGCGATATTTATGCTGTAGTAACTCATCGTCCAGCAGATAAAAGCTACAATGTAGTAAATTTTGTTGCAGGTTATAACTATAAACCAAACTCAAAAGTTGTTGTAAAAATAGGAACAACATCATTTAACAACCTATTTACAAACTTAGACAATGCTTGGGCACCAGATAACTTTACAGATAAAAAACTAGTAGATGCAATGAAACGTGGTCAAAAAATGATAGTTGAAGGTATATCACACAAAGGTACCAAAACAAAAGACACATATTCATTAAGTGGCTTTACTGGTGCATACAGAGCAATTAGTGCAAAATGTAAATAAAAGAACCGAAATGACAGAAAAAAAAGAACTAACCAATCTAACAAAAGAAGAGCTTTTTGAAGAAATAGAAGCTATTGGAGAAAAGCCTTTTAGAGCCAAACAATTATGGCAATGGATATATTTTCGTGGTGTAACAGATTTCTTAAACATGAGTAATCTTTCATTAGCATTACGTCAAAAATTAAATGAAAAATACACCATAACTAGACCCAAAATTGTAGATGAACAAATCTCGATAGATAAAACACATAAATGGCTCTTAGAGTTCCAAGATGGTGAACGTGTAGAAATGGTTTATATCCCAGAAAAGGATAGGGGAGCTGTATGTATCTCGACACAAGTTGGATGTGCAATGGGATGTAGATTCTGTCATACTGGAAGTCAAAAATTTACAAGAAACCTAACAGTTGGCGAAATAGTTGGGCAATTTATGGTGGCAAGAGATGCATATAAAGAATGGCCAAGCCCAACAAATGAAACTCGTTACTTATCAAATATCGTTGTAATGGGAATGGGTGAACCATTAAATAATCTAGATAATGTAGTAAAAGCTCTAAACATTATCACAGATGGCGATGGAATAGCAATATCACGTCGCAGAGTAACAATGTCAACATCAGGTATTGCACCTAAAATAGTTGAAGCAATGCAAAAAACAGGTGTACGATTAGCTGTTTCACTACATGCGCCAAACAATACAATTCGCTCACAAATAATGCCAATTAATGATAAATTCAAAATAGAAGAAGTAATGAAAGCTTGTGCAGAATATCAAAATAAAGATCATAGCCGATACATAACATTTGAATATCTAATGCTTAAAGGCCTAAATGATACAGAAGCACACGCAAAAGAACTAATATCATTGTTAAAAAAATATAAACTAAGAGCAACATTTAACCTAATTCCATTTAATCCATGGCCTGGGTGTGGTTTTAAACCTAGTGATAAAAAAACAGTAGAAGCTTTTTCTAAAACACTAGATGATGCTGGTTTTGCAGCTCCAGTTCGTGTAGCAAGAGGGCAAGATATATTAGCAGCTTGTGGTCAACTAAAATCAAAAAAACAACAATAAATTAGATTTTACATTTTTCACCAAACTGGTTATCTAGGCGTATTTCATCAACACCCAAAGGGTCTTGATGTATCAATATTTGGCTGTTCGGATATTCGTTTAATAACATTTTTTCAACATTATCAGTTATTTTATGGGCATTGTTTAAAGATATTTCTCCGTCCATTTCAATATGTAGTTCAATGTAATAAACTTCACCAACGTTTCTTGTTCTTAAATCATGAACGCCATGCACTCCATCACATTTAACGGCAATATTTTCAATATTACTTCTAATCTCATCACTAAGTTCTGTATCAATTATTTGTTCAATAGATTCTTTACCTAATTCATATGCATTATAAAGCAGATAAAGAGATATAAACAAAGCCGCAATCACATCAAAATACACAAAACCAAACATTTTAACTAAAATTAAAGAAACAACAACTGTTCCATTAGTTAAAAAGTCAACCACATAGTGAGCCATATCTGATTTAATAGCAAGAGAGTTAGTTTTTTTCGCAACATAAGATTGAAAACAAACCAAAACAATAGTGCTAAAAATACTAAAAAGCATCACCCATATACCAACACCTGTTTGCGCTACTTCAACAGGGTTAAAAAGTCTATTAATACCATCAAAAATAACAAAAACACCCGAAGCCCCTACAAAAATAGCTTGTAATAAAGCACTCAAAGCTTCAGATTTACCATATCCATAGCGGTGTTTGCAAGTTGCAGGTTTCATAGAAAAATAAACAGCAACACCAGAAATAAATGAAGCAAATAAGTCCGTTACACTATCAATAAGCGAAGAAAAAACCGCCAAAGAATCAGTTTTAATAAAAGCAATTAGCTTTAATACTATAAGCATTACAGCCACAAAGACACTAGCCATTGCAGCGCTTTTTTTCAATAAATAATTATTTTGAGATAATGTCATTTTTCAACTTTTTCCAATCTTCTTCAGAAATTTCAACAAACTTATCTTTTATGCTATCTGCAAAAAACTTCAAATGTTTTCCATTTATATCTGTTAAAAACTCATATTTAACAAAATACTTATTATCTTTGGTAGAATGGAATAACAATTCAACATCATTACCATTTTCAGCTTTAATGGTTATTTTTCCCTCTAATTTTCCATCAACATCATCTTTTACATCAATAATTGTTGTGTTAATTAAGGTTTTTACAATATTCATTATATCTTTTTCTTCATTAATATCATTATAACTTATAAATCTACCAAACCTTAAGTTCCATAAAGAGCTATATGTCCAAAGCTCTTTTTCTAAAGATAAATCATAAAAATCAACATCAACCATCCATACTTGAAATTGATTTTCAAACTTTATGAAAGATGCTTTAGAGTCTCTTCCCAAATCAATATCGTGCCAACCAATATCAAATCTTTCAATGTTTTTACCATTTTCATCTCTTAAAGTTACTTCAATCATTGGAGAATTTTTATTCTCTAAAGGAGAAAACCCAAAATATTTCATATCTTCAACTTTGTCAGATTTTTTTTCGTAAAAAATCATATTACTTAGATTAACAAGAAAACTTCTTATTCTTTCTTGATAAAGAGGTAGTTTTTCATCACCATCTATTTTCCAAATACCATCTTTTTTTACAAAATTAAGCTCACCTTGGCTACTTTTTAATGAGATACTTTCTATGTGGTTTATTTTTTTATTAAAATCCTTAAAAACATATTTTCCTTCATAACCAGATATACTATTATGGTTATCTAAATAAACACAAAAAACAGCAATACCAGAAATCACACCAACTATAACAATCAGTTTTAATAGATTTTTATTCCAAAAAACAATGTTTTTAAATGCGCTAAGAGAGATGTTTTTATTTTTTATATTAAATAACAATATTGCTAAAACAATAATCAAAGACACAAAATAAATATTAAAAAATTTAACCATAACCTCTAATTTTTTAATATCATTATTTGCATTAATCTTCAATTCACTTAATTGATGTTTCAACTCAGATATTTCTTTTCTTATACCACCAATTATAGCAAGTTCATCGGCATTAAAAGTCTCTCTTTCTTCAAAACTTGCTTTTGCAATAATTTCATTTAAGTTATGTTTTGCACCATCAATAGCATGGAATATATCATTTTCACGTAACTTATAACGATACGAGTTTAATTTACGCATATTTTCAACCTTATAAAAAGGTCTATTTTTTACACTTTTTCCACGTAATGCTATTAAATCATCGTTTTCTGCCAAATAATCTAAGGTATTGAGTACAAAATTAGCATTATCAAACATTGGAATATGATATGTTTTATTAAGGAAGTTTGTTTCTTTACTCCAAAAAGCATCATACATAATATCACTATCTGCAACAGCAATAATATTAAAAGGTTTGCGAGGATTATTACTTAAAAACTCTGCCGCCAAAACAATAACACCATTACTTGGAGAAAAATTTTCTAAAATTTCTCTAGGTGATTTTTTCTTTCTAACAAGATCAGCGCTAATAAAAGAAGAATTAGGACTTGTTTTAATCAGAGGAAAAAACGACACATCAGCCCCTTCTTTAGGAAAAACCATAGAAGCTGTAGAAAATAAAATATCATTAAGTTTATATGTAATCCTATGATTTGGATTAAATTCGCTATTTCCAGTCTTAAACTGCAATAAATCTTGAGTAAATGAAGGGTTTTTATTATAATCTTTTGTATCATCAACAGTAATAGAATTGTCAAAGTCTGCAGCAACACCTAAATCATAAAAATCTATTCCCCAATAATCAGCAAGTTTACCAAGTTTTGATGGAATAAAACTTCCTCCAAGAGGAGAATAAAGCATAGATGCATCATCAGCAACATCAAGAACTAGAAATATCTTTTCTTGCATTTTTATCTTTTCAATAACACTATCAGGTAGGTCTTGAGGGTGAACAAGCATAAAAACATCAAATTTTTGATTTAAATCTTCTTCATTTTTAATCAATTTAACATCATAAAGTTCATCAACTAAATTCATAACTTCCCATTTTTTCATCAATACATTTTCAAAAAAATCGCCACCATAAATAGGAAGAGAGGATAAAACACCTACTGTTTTTTTCTTATGATGAAGTTTATAAATAGCTGTTGAAAAATCTTGCTCAAGAAAACCCAAACGTTCCAATGCAATAAAAGGAATAACAGATTTATTCATCAAACTATCAGAAAAACTAACCCCAAAAAGAGCATTTTGATTTATATCTACAAGAGGAATGGGTTGTAATCCATCAGCAAGAGCTTTATCTTCATCTTTTCCAAGATAAACAGGGTTATAAATCTTATAATCAAAATTTCCTCCTGCATAAGACTTATATTGTTTAAGCATAAGTTTTACTTTATCAAAAATCTGCCTAACATTAGGATTTCTTTGCTCTAAAATAGGGGAATAATATAATTTTGCTACAACAGGTCTTCTTAAATTTCTCAAAATATCTTTAGTGTTTTTAGTTAAACTTAAGTGTTTTTCTTCAGTAAAATCATAGCTAATTAATCTAAAAGCATTGTTCGCAATAATATTTATTCCAAAAAATCCAATAAATAATAATGTTATATAAACAAAACTATGTTTAGGTTTTATTGAGCAAACAAGGTTAGAAATTCCTTTTGTTTTTAATCCAATAATAAAAATAGTTAAAATATTAAAAAATACAATCAAAGAGCCAAAATAAACCAAATCCCTTAACTCAACCAATCCTCTACTCAAAGAAAAAAATCGAATTAAAAAGCTAAAAGATATTATCGTGTCTACTACAATATCGCTAAATAACTCTCTTGCCCAAAATAAAATATATTCAAAACTGCTCCAAAAAAACATAAGATTAACAAAAACCGCCAAAACAAGAGCAATTACCGGATTTTTAGTAACAGCAGACATTGTTTGAGATATGGCAAGCATTGCTCCACACAAAACAAAACAACCAACATATCCAATCAAAATTACAGTATTATCAGGTGTTCCAAGAATATTTACTGTGATCCAAAAAGGAGTTGTAAATAATAATGCAATACCAGCAAAACACCAAGAAGCCAAAAACTTACCCCAAACAATCTCAGATAAAGATAAAGGCATAGATAATAGCTGAATTATAGTCTTAGACTTAAATTCTTCAGACCAAGAGCGCATAGCAATACCTGGAATAAACAATAAATAAACCCAAGGTTGATAGTCAAAAAAGCTCCACAAATTTGCTTGCCCACGATTAAAAAAATCACCAAAATAAATAGCAAGCGATCCACTTAAAAGCAAAAAGCTAATCAAATACACATAAGCAATAGGGGAAGTAAAATATCTAATCAATTCATACTTTATGATAGTCTTAATCTTATTCATAATACTACTCCCCATTTTGTGTAAGATGTCTAAAAGCATCTTCCAAAGATGAACATTTAGTTTGTTTTAATATTTCTTTTAAGCTTCCGTCTGCAACAATTTTACCCTTATTAATCAAGATAATACGATTAGCAATACTTTGCGCCTCATCAAGAAGATGAGTAGAAATAATAATAGTCTTTCCTTTACCCATATCTTTTATAAGTTTCTTCATGTGGTCTTTTTGATTTGGGTCAAGACCATCAGTTGGTTCGTCAAGTAACAAAATATCAGGGTCCCCAATAATGCTTTGAGCAAAACCAACTCTTCTTGTATATCCCTTAGAAAGAGTATCAATTCTTTGGTTTAATACGTTATAGATATTTGCCACATCAACAATTCTATTTAGCTCTTTTTCTACTTTTTCCTTTTTGTTTTCATCTAATATATGACTTAATTTTAACTCAATAATGTATTTTAAAAACATTTTTACAGTCATATCCGCATACAAAGGAGCTCCTTCAGATAAAAAACCAATATTTCTTTTAACCTCAATATCGTTTTTAGAAATATCTTTGTTATCAATAAAAACACACCCATCAGAAGGTGCTAAGTATCCCGCAATAATATTCATTAAAGTTGATTTACCAGCTCCATTCGGACCCAAAAGAGCAACCACATCACCTTTTTTTACCTCAAAAGACACATCACAAAGCGCAACAATGTTTTCATAAACTTTGCAAAGCCTTGATACTTGTAAGCTTTTATCTGTGTTTTTAGTTGTCTTTTTCATATATATCTCCTCCAGACATAGGATTTATAACACCAGTTGTAGATGGGAATGTTATAGGTAAAGAATATAATGATCTTGCACTCAAAAATGCCGCAATTTCTGCATTAACAGCAGTTGTCGTAATACCATCTTCTTTACTAATAACCACCTCAATATTAGGAAGTCTTTGTCTTATAAATCTAACCAAAGTTGGATTATTCGCTCCTTTTCCACAAATAACAACCTTTAGAGGAAGCTCTGGCAAATAAAGACAAATCGAATAACAAATAGCTTCAGCAACAAAAGCAGTAGCTGTTGCCGCCCCATCTTCTAAAGATAAACCTTCTAAATGTTCAGCTTTTTCAGCAAAAATACCAGTATAAGCAGATTTAGGAGGAAATTTGGCAAAAAACTTATGATGCATTAAAGAATTTACAATTTTTTCATGCACGCTCCCCATTGCTGCAAGTCTTCCGTTATAGTCATTATCCATGTTTGCGTGTTTAGACGTCCAGTTATTTATAAAATTATCTCCAGGACCACAATCAAAACCAACAAACTCACCAAAAGACCCAATCCAAGTAAGACTACTTTTTCCCGAAATATTAACATAAACAATAGGCTTTATTTCATCACTAGAAACTGCATTAAAATATGTAGATGATACAGGTGTTCCTTGTCCCCCATTAAAAATATCAGCATTTCTAAAGTGAGTAACAACCTTAATTCCTGTTTTATTTGCAATATACCGACCATTGCCAAGTTGATACGTATATTTCAAATTTGGATTGTGAAGAATAGTTATACCATCAATCCCCACAACATCTACATCAACACCGCTTTCCAAAACAAAATCATTTATTATTTTGATATAAAAATTAGAAACAAGCAAATCAACTTCTTTTAGCTTTTCTTCATTATCATCAATATCTCTTTTTAATCCCAAAATAGAACGTATTTTTTCTTTTAATTCATCAGGGTAGGGGATATTAGTTTCTTTTATTCTTTCTGTTATATCTAAACCATCTGTATGAATAAGAGAAAGCTCAACCCCACCAAATGTAGAAGCTCCCATCAATCCAAGACAGTTTAATCCTTTAATTATCATAAAAAAATCCCTCTTTGTAATTGTAATATAAAATTATTATGTTAGAATGCCTTAAAATTTAGTTATAGGAAAGAAAAAATGACAACTTTTAAATCAGAATTTTTAAATATTATGCAAGAACGTGGTTTTTACAACCAATGCACAAACGAACAAGGTTTTGATGACTACTTAGCAGAGTGTGAAAAGAAAGGTGTTCCAGCGGTGGGCTACCTTGGTTCAGACCCAACAGGAGATAGTCTTCATGTTGGTCATATCGTGCCATTAATGATGTTAAGATGGTTCCAAAAATGTGGACATAAACCATTAACCTTAGTAGGTGGAGCAACAGCTCGCATTGGTGACCCTTCTGGTAAAGATAAATTACGCCCATTCCTTGATGAAGAAACTCTTCAATCTAATATTCAAGGACTAAAAAAATCATTTATGAAGTTTTTAACTTTCGGAGATGGTAAAACAGATGCTGTAATGGTAGATAACTATGACTGGTTTAAAAATATTAACTATCTAGAGTTTTTAAGAGATATCGGTACATGCTACTCAGTAAACAGAATGTTGACAATGGATAGCGTAAAATCAAGACTAGAAAGAGAACAACCAATGTCATTCCTTGAATTTAACTATATGTTATTACAAGGTTATGATTTCTGTGTTTTATTGCAAAAATATGGCTGTCGTGCGCAAATAGCCGGTGCAGACCAATGGGGTAATATTGTGTCTGGAACAGAACTAGGTAGACGTAGATTCGATACAGAGTTGTTTGGTTTTACAAGCCCTATTATTACCGATTCTAATGGTAAAAAAATGGGTAAATCAGAAGGTAATGCTGTATGGATTAATGATGAAAAACTTTCATCGTACAACTACTTCCAATACTTTAGAAACATTGGAGATAAAGAAGTAGGCAAATGTTTGCGTATATATACAGACCTACCAATGGATGAAATAAGACGTCTAGAAGCTCTTCAAGACCAAGAAATAAATGAAGCTAAAAAGATTTTAGCTTTTGAAGCAACCAAAATATGTCGAGGTGAGCAAGAAGCACTAAATGCTCAAAAAATTGCAGTAGAAACTTTTGAAAAAGGTATCGCAAGTGCAGATTTACCAAGCATAGAAGCTTCTGCTAGCGGAGTTAGTGTTTTAGATGCTTTTGTTATGTTAGGCTTTGTATCAAGTAAAGGTGAGGCTCGTCGTTTAATTAAACAAGCAGGATTAAAACTAAATGACAAACCAATCACCGATGAAAACTATGTAATCACTCCAAAAGACATAGAAAATGATAAGATAAAATTATCGCAAGGCAAAAAGAAGCATGGTCTTCTAGTTCTAAAATAAAAAAGGCGGGAAATTCCCGCTTTTTTTATTCAATAGTTTCATCAATTAGTTTATCTAAATCTGATGTTTCTTTTTTATCATACCCCTTTTTATCTTCATTAGTTTTATTTCCCTTAGATATTTTCTTAATCTCAGGTTTAACAAGCAAATCAAACATTTTATTCATTTGCTCTTGGTCAGATTTAGAAGGAAGCTCTTTTATAACATTTTCAGTTTTTTCTTCCTTTGTTTCTTCTTTTTTATCAGATTCTTTTTTGTCATCATCTTTCTTATCTTTAACCTTATTTAGATCTTCAACAGACTTAAACGCATCTTTTATCACTTTTTCAGGAATAAAGGCTTCAATTATTTCAGAAGATGTCTTAGACATCACAAAAAACTTAGATTCGCTTAAAGGTTTCTCTTTTAATTCTTCTGGAAGTATAATTTTTACGAGTAAAAAACAAAAACCAAGAATAATAACAGCTCTTAAAAAGCCAAAAATCAAACCAAACAATCTATCCATAAAACTCAAAGTACTTGTTCTTATTTTTGATATAAGTTTATCTGTACTCATAATCCAGATAGCATAAAATACCGCCATAATTACTAAAAATGCCACAAACTTAGACATCATCTCACTTTTAATAAAAATCTTAAGCCATTCTGTAAACGTTGGAGATATATATACAACACAAAGAACAAACAAAATAAGTCCTGTTATAGATAAAACCTCTTTAACAAAACCCCTAACAAAAGCTACTAACATAGAAAGAGCAATACCAACCAAAATAATCACATCAATAGTATTTAACTGTTCCATATTAATCTCCTTAATTAAATCTAGATATCAAGCGTTGAACATTTCCAATTTCATGATAAGACATGTTGGTAATAATCTTTTGTTTTTTATCACTAAAAGAATGAGGAATAATTGCATTAGTAAAACCAAGCTTTTGTGCCTCTTTTAGGCGTAAATTTGGTTGGCTAACCGCCCTAATTTCACCAGATAACCCAATCTCACCAAAAACAACCATATCAGAAGGCAAAGGTTTGTTGGTTAAAGATGATATAACCGCCATAGCAACAGCCAAATCAGCCGCCGGTTCTGAGATTTTTAATCCACCTGCAATGTTCAAATAAACATCATGGTTGCTAAAATTCATTCCACATCTTGCCTCTAATACAGCCAAAATCATTGCAAGCCTACCAGAGTCCCATCCAACAATTGCTCTTTTAGCTCCATTATAACCACTATTACCAACAAGTGCTTGAATTTCAACAAGTACAGGACGAGAACCCTCAATTCCTGCAAAAACACAAGAACCAGAAACACATCCTTGTCTTTCTGCTAAAAATAAAGCAGACGGATTCTCAACTTCAACAAGACCGGTGTCCTGCATTTCAAAAACACCAATTTCATCAGTTGCGCCATATCTGTTTTTTACAGCTCTAAGTATTCTAAAGTGATGTCCCCTATCACCCTCAAAATAAAGCACTGTATCAACCATATGTTCTAAAACTCTAGGTCCAGCAATAGCTCCTTGTTTTGTAACATGACCAACCAAAAACAAAGTAAATCCTTTTCTTTTTGCTATCTTTATTAACTCATAAGCCGCTGCCCTTACTTGGGCAACACTACCAGGTGTTGATTCTACCTCATCAAGATACATTGTTTGAATAGAGTCAATAATCACAAGAGATGGATTCTCTTTTTCAAGAGTTGTAATAATATCCTTTACACTAGTAGTACTAGCAAGCCTAACAGGACTATCTGCTAAACCAAGTCTTTTAGCTCGTATTCTAACTTGGTCAATAGCTTCTTCACCAGATATATAAAAACAACTATTATCTTTTAATTTATTAGCCATACCTGCACATACTTGTAATAGTAGTGTAGATTTACCAATACCAGGGTCACCACCAACCAAAACAACCGAACCTGGAACCAATCCACCACCAGAAACTCTGTTTATCTCAGATAAATTAGTAACAAATCTTTTATAAGTTTGGCTTTCCCCATCTAAAGATACAAAATCTATTTGATTACCTTGTTTTTTTGCAGATATATTAGAAAACTCAACAGACGGCTTCTTTTCTTCAACAATAGTATTCCATTCACCACAAGCATCACACTTTCCTTGCCATTTAGGATAAACAGAACCACACGATTGGCAAACATAGTCTATTGAGTTCTTTTTAGCCATACTATTTCTCCACAGCAATAGGTCCTTTAGAAGAGCCTCTTATGAATTGTTTAACATACGGATTATCTGTCTTATCTAGTTCTTTAACAGTTCCGTACCAAATAATCTTTCCCTTATAAAGCATTGCAATTTTATCTGCTATTTTTCTAGCAGAAGCCATATCATGAGTAATGGTTAGAGTTGTTGCTCCTAAATCTTTAGCAGATTCAATTATCAAATCATTAATGACGTCAGCCATAATAGGGTCCAAACCTGTTGTAGGTTCATCAAAAAAGATAATTTCAGGTTTTGTAATAACCGCTCTTGCAAGTCCAACACGTTTCTGCATACCACCAGACAATTCAGATGGATACAAATCTGCAATATCAGAACCAAGTCCAACTTGCCTCAAAACCTTTATAGCTACAATTTTTGCCTCTTTTCTTCTCATTCCTCTGTTTTGAATTAAGTCAAAAGCAACATTTTCCCAAACTTTAAGGCTGTCAAACAAAGCACCGCCCTGAAAAAGCATTCCCATTTTACTATGCATACTTTCAATTAAATCAGTGTCTTCATTAATAATTTCTACACCATCTATTTCAATCGAACCAGCATCTGGGGTAAGTAAACCTTGAATACATTTGATTAAAACCGATTTTCCTGTTCCTGAGCCACCAATCACAACCAAGGATTCACCTTTATACAAATCTAAGTCAACCCCATTTAAAACCTGTTTTTTTCCAAAAGCTTTATGAAGATTACGAATTTTTATTTTAATATCTTTAGACATAACAAACCTCGCTTATCTAGAAAAGAACATTTCAGTAATCAAGTAGTTGAATATTAAAATCAAAATAGAAGAAGAAACAACAGCATTAGTTGTCGCAGTACCAACACCTTGAGCGCCACCTTTTGATTTATACCCGTTGTAACATCCCATCATAGAAATAATAAAACCAAAAACACCAGCTTTAACTAAACCAGATATAATACCAATTAACTGTAAATCTTGAAATGTTGCAGTAATATAATTTGCAGCATTAAATCCAAGTTTGTGTACACCAACAACATATCCACCAAAAATACCAATTATATCACCAATAAAAACAAGAATAGGTAGTACAATAACCCCCGCCCACAAACGAGGAGCAACAAGATACTTAAAAGGATTAGTAGATAAAGTAACCAAAGCATCAATTTGTTCAGTAACTCTCATAGTTCCAATCTCTGCCGCCATTGCCGCACCAATTCTGCCAGCAACCATCAAACCAGATAAAACAGGCGCAAGCTCTCTTGTTACAGAAATCAAAACAACAGAAGCAATCACCCCTTCAGCCTTAAAGCCTGTAAAGCCAGAATATGTTTGAAGAGCAATAACCATACCAGCAAATAAAGAAGTCAAGCCAACCACAGGAAGAGAATAAAAACCAATATCTAAAACCTGTTTAAAAAACAATTTAAAATAAAAAGGTGGAACAAAGCAATTATATAAAGCTTTGGTAACAAAAATAGTAAAATCACCCAAAGATGATAAAAATTTAACTAAAGGTCTACCCAAAGCCCTTAAAAAGTTCTCAAAAAAATGCGTAATCATATATACACCTCTTTATAATTGTATTTTTATATACACATATTTATCACGTTTAGATAAATTTACCACTAATTTTTTGAATAATTTTACAAATTGTTGAACAATCAAAAGCATAAAGATTTATCTTGGGAATACTTATGCCTAAAATATCAATACTTTCAAAACAAGGCATACGTTCTAGCTCATCTCTGTTTTTACAAAGTTCAACACATAAACAAATGTTTGATTGTTCTTTTATTTCATCAATTAAAGCAATTCCAACATTTCTAATTTCAAGTTTTTTATATAGTTCAATAGGCGCACTTCCAACAACTTTATTATCAATAACCTCAAGATTAACTCTATCATCAGCAACAAGTTTAGCTTTATTTTCCATAATCATACGTAAAGCTAAATCTGATTTACCACTACCAGACTTTCCGGTAATTAAAATTCCTTTACCTCCAAAATCAACCAATGTCGCATGAATGTTTATCATATTTCTATCTTTTCTAATCGTTGTTGTTGTTCTTCGTTCTCAACTATAATTTCAAAATATCTAATATTTTCTTCTACCTTTATATGTATTTTCCAAGATTTTTTAGGTAAAACATACTCAATTTTCTCAGGCCATTCGATAAGATTAACCCCGTCATAAAAACTATCTTCAACACCAAGCTCATAAGCTTCATCAGGTGTTTTTAGTCTATACATATCATAGTGATATATTATAAAATCATCAGCATCATACGTTTGAACAAGCGTAAATGTTGGGCTGGGCACATCATCAACATCAACAATTGCTTTTATGAAATATCTAGAAAAACAACTCTTACCAACACCAAGAGTGCCATAAAGTGCAAAAATATCACCTTTTTTAGCAATCTTTGCAAAACATTCTGCAAGTTTTTTTGTGTCATTTTCTGTGTTGCAAATAAATTCTTTTTTATAAATCATACCAAAACCTAAAACAATGAGCCAAAGCTAAAAAAACTACCAAAACTTTTTTTACGTTTAATCTTAAAATTATGTGTTTCCTTTTTTATTTTTCGCCAATCTTCAGGAGTATAAAAGCTACCTTGCCACAATCCAGATAAATATTTTCTTGCTTTTTCTTCTTGAGCAACATACATATTTGTTTCGTTTGTATTTGCAATTCCCCAGCCAGAGCCAACAAGTGCCTCACCAATATCAAAATTACCCCACACACAAACACCGATATCTGTAGCATTTGGAGTAACTTTTAAAATGTAGCAATCAATAATATTATCGTCAATCCAGCCTCTAACCCAAGATGCAGCTTCTACTCCGCAATTATAAGAACTTTCCTTTGAATCAGAACAAATCTGGTCATTGTCAGGAGCATCAACACCATACAATCTTACATATCTTCCATTTATATAAAAAAGATTTGCATTGATAACTTCAATTTGTCCAGAAATTCTAGGATATCTAGAAAACTTAAAATTAGGTTGTTTCTTTTGTTTTTTTACCTTCTTTGCAGACTTTTTTTCAAATTTTTCTACTTTTTTTTCAGAAATGTCTTCTGTTTTGTTGTTCGTAATAAAATCTCTAGGCAAAAATAATGCAAACCCAAGACCTAGTGCAACAAGAGTAATCCAAAAATTGTACTTTGGCATTCTTTGTATTACAGCAATATAGCTTAAAGCAATACCTACAACAATCAAACAAAAACCAATAATTTGAACTGCATAAGAACTAAAGCTCAATAGCTTTATTCCGCCACAAAGCAAACATAAAGCAATAATTCCACAAGCAATTCTCTTAACCCAAAGCATATAAACTCCACATCAAAAATTAACTATACAAATAAAATGCACCTTATTTGTAAAGATTTGGTAAAATTTCCTGTTTTTTATATTTTACCACTTTTGTTTTATTAACTGTTTTAAATAATTTTACAAAATTTTGAGAGTTAAAACCATCCTCAGTATTAGAATACAATAATTTATTTAATAAGTCTAATTGTTTTTCAAAATCTGCATTATTTACATGTTTAGAAATCATCATAAAATTCTTTATATTATCGTCATTGTATTTGTTTTTTGCCCATTTTAAAAGATTGGCTTTAGCTAATGCATAATCGTGTTTATAAATAGCATTTATAACATCTTTAGAATATGAATTTTTTATTTTATTTCGCTTTAATAAATAAAGCAAAACAAACAAAACTGCTAATCCTATTACCGCAATAGCAATTTGTCTTAAATATTGCATGATATTCAATTTTTCTTTAATAGCTTCCTTGATTTTTTCTTCAATATTTGTCTCTGTTTTATCAATATTGTTGTCTATAACCTCTTCATCAAGACTGTTGTTATCAAAATCATAAGGTTGGGTAATGTTTCCTGGTTTAACAACAATATTTGTGGCAGGTATTTGGTAAATCTCTTCTTTTTTAGTATTTAAATTAAACCACGAAATATTTATTGGAGATATAGAGATTTCTCCATCTTTAGATGGAATATAAACAATATTATAAGTTGCTGTAGTTACAACATTTCCATCAATAAGTTCTTCCTTAAATTCAGGTTTTTCTGGATACATTTTTAATCCATTGGAGTATGGAAAGTCTATATTAGGAAATAAATCTTTACTTATACCACTTGCTTTAATTTCAACAATATAATTAAATGCATCACCAACCTTAAAGTCGCTGTTTTGAGATAAAGATGCTTTTGCCTCTAAATCAACTAAAGGCATCCAGTGTCTTAATGAAATTCCATCAATATTTGGCTTTACATTAATAATTTGGGTTTTAGATTTCATCCTAACAGGAACTTTTTCACCAAAAGCGCCTCTAAAATCAATTCCAAACATCATAAAATCTTCCCCAAAATCAGTAAAAGAAGATTGAGCGTGTTTCAAATAATATCCATCAAAAATAAATTCTGGAGACTTAATTTTACCACTTTTTTGAGGAAAAATAGCATAAATAAGAGTAGATAAAAACATCCTCTTGCCATTAATAACATCTTCTTTTTTTATCGGTTTACTAGAAAGAGGCACAATAACCCAATCATTTTTAGAGGCATCACTTAAGTTAATGACCCCATCTCTTAACCCCAAACTATCATATAGTGTAACAGTTAATAACATTTGTTCATGCAAATAAACATCATCTTTATTAAGAGTTTGCTCTAATTGAAAATATGGTGCATTAAAGTTTGTTTTACTATCTGGAACATAGGCTACATCAGATAGTTCCTTTACTTCCACCTCCTCATAATTAGAAATAAGGTTGCCAAACTTTATTGGTTTTATAGTTATTTTTCCTTTTCTTAAAGGTTTTAACCCAACAGTCCATTTTCTTGTACGAGAAACAACGCCATTAATATAATTTATTCTATCAGATGTTGAATTAGATACAATTTGAAAATCACTTTGCAAGCTACTCAAATCTGGATTGTTATCACTGTCACCAGTATATTCTATTGTTAAAAATACAGTGCCACCCTCTGTTATAACGTTTTTATCTAAACTAACATTAAAATCTTCTCCTCTAGCAATAGAAGAAAAAAACAATAAAACAAAAAAACAAATACTATTAATTAACTTCATTTCTATATCTATCCTTAATATATTCTTTTTGTATAAATTCTCGAAGCAAACCACCAACATCATCAGGTATTTCTCTATAACGCCTTTGCATTATAAGAGCTTCTTCATCATATTCTTCGTCATCATTTCCTTTTTTGGCGTTCATAACAGAAACATCTTGTTGAGCCTCTTGGGTAGATTCTTCATCGTTAGATGAGGTGTCGTTATTTTTATTGTTATCTTTTCTTTTTCCCTCAGTTTTATCGCCATTAGCCTCATCATTTGTGTTATTGTTGTTTTGATTTTCATTAGTATCTTTATCGCTATCTCCTTTAGGAGGTTCATTTTCATTATTTTGCTTTTCATTGTTAGATTCTTTAGAGTTTTGCTCTTGGTTTTCATCTTGTTGATTATTGTTTTTATTTTCCTCATCTTGGCTACCGCTCTGTTGTTTTTCTTGTTGTTCATTGCTATTTTTTTGTTCATTATTTTCTTGCTGGTTTTCTTGATTATTTTGCCCATCTTTTGATTTGCTATCTTTTTCTTTATTATCACCTTGTAAATCAGAAGGTTGCTCACTCTTTTCATTTTTATTTTCTTCGTTTTTGTTATTATTATCTTCAGATTGATTTGGGTTGTCACATTGTTTTTGGTTATCGCACTCCAAAACAGAAGGGTCTTTTTTTGCTTTAATAAATAGGTTTTCTAATTCTCTTAAATTATGTATAGCGTCTTCATTGTTTGGGTTAATTTTAGAAACTTCTAAAAATACGTTTTTTGCTTCTTCATACTTACAAAGCTTTGTTAAAACAACCCCTTTGTTATACAATGCAATTTCACTATTTTCTTTTTCTAATTCTTTTAATGATTCTTCAAATTTTTCTTGTCTGTACAAAGCAACAGATTTCCATAAAGGGTCTTCAAATTTTTTATATGCCTCATCAAATTTTTCTTGCTTAAATAGAGCATATCCTTCTTGGTCATTGTTTTTCCAAAAACTAGCTTCAGCATTAAAAGAAAAAAGAAGCAAAAATACCAAAAAACCTTTTCTAAAAAACATTAAAACCGAAATAAGTGGAACAATAAGCAAATAATATCCAAAATCCTCATAATTAGAGCGCATATTTTGGCTTAACTTAGTTTTTTCAGCATTTATATCATTGAGTTTCTTTATTAAAGGTTTAATATTGTTTTCTCTAATTCTCAAATAAACACCATTACCTTTTTCGGTTAAAAGCCTGAGTTTTTCGTTGCCATCAAAAGATGCATCAATGATGTTAATTGTGTATTTTGATTTCTTAGCTTTTTCCGCGTGTTTTAATGCTAAATCAAATTTCTGTCCAACATCAGATGTAAACAATATTATATTGCCACTAGAATAATTTGCATCTTGAAATTTTTTAATTGCTAAATCAATAGCTCTATCAAGCCTATCTCCATAACTTGGCATAATATCTAAAGAAACTTGTTGAGTTAAGTTTTTAATTAAATTAGCGTCATCTGTTATTGGAGAAATAACAAAAGGCTCATCAGAATATACCTCTAAACCAAACTGCCCTTGCTCTACTTCATCAACAATATCAGAGACCATATATTTAGCTCTATCCATTCTAGAGGGTTTAATGTCTGTATTAAACATATCATTACTCATGCTCAAAACAAATAAATTTGGATTCTCAATCACAAAAGATGGTATTTCTGTCTTTTTCCAACAAGGGCCTGCTGCAGCAAAACTAGAAAACAAAAGAGCTGTATAGATGTATTTTTTCAAGTTTTTCTTTTTAACGTTTTTATTATTTACCGATAAAAAATCAAACAAAGGCTTATCACAAATATCCTCCCAAGAAGAAACAGAGTTTTTTATGCTTATTTTCTTTAAATATAAAGCCAAAGGTATAAACAAAAAAAGCAAACACCAAGGTCTTAAAAAATGAAAATTATTCAAAAATTCAATCATTTTAAAACACTCCTTGGTAAAAATAAAAGTAACAGAGCTAAAATCAAAGCTCCAATTAAGGGGATGTAAAATAAATCTCTTTTTTCCTGAACAACAGAGCCTTCATTATCAATAGGTTCTAGTTCATCAATTTTTTGATATATTTTTTGTAAACTAGATAAATCTGAAGCTTTAAAATAATTTCCCTTTGTTTTATTTGCCAGTTCTTTTAAGCTTTTTTCATCAAAAGTATTTCCACTAGCGCCCAAAAGCCCACCCATAAAACCAGCTTCACTGCCAACACCAATGGTATATATTTTTATTCCTTCTTTTTCTGCCATAGATATAGCTTCAGCCATACTCAAAGAGCCATCATTACTTTCTCCATCAGAAAGTAAAATAATGACTTTATTTTGTTTATTTTCGCCATCTTTTAAGTTTTTTAAAGCAGTGCCCAAAGCGTCACCAATAGATGTTGAATTTCCCGCCATACCAGCATCTGTATTATATAAAATCTCTTTAACAGCTACTTTGTCAAAAGTAAGAGGTGCTTGTAAATAGGCCCTTGTTCCAAACAAAACCAAACCAATTTTATCTTCTGTTCTTTTTTCTATAAAATCACCAACAACAAGCTTAACAGCAGTTAATCTATCAATACGTTGCCTATTTGTAGAAAAATCTGGTTGTAACATGGATGTAGAAATATCAATAACAAGCATGATATCTCTATTTTCAGTTTTTAATCTATATGGTTCTCCAACAAACTGAGGTCTTGCTATACTAATAACAAGCAAACACCAAATAATAAATAAATATAAAAATTTAATAGATTTAAAAAAACTGTTGCCTGTTATGTTATATCCTCTTCTTCCAACTCTATTTTTAATATTTTCTATATCACTAATAAAAGGAACAAGCATTGCACTTCCTAGTGCACTTTTTATAGGTGGAAGCATAAAAAAACTAAAAAAGGGCAAAAAAATAAGCCAAAGTAAAAAAGGATAAGCAAATCCAATCATAAGTTTTCTCCTATCCAGTTTTTACAAAAATCTTTTAGCATAGTAGCATCTCTTTGGGTATATTTTTTTTCATTTTTATTAATAAAAGGAGCGTATATCAATAAATCAGAAGCTTCAGAAGATATTTTATGAGATGTGTGTTTATTTAAAAAATCTAACCATTCCCTACCATATAATACACTCGCTTCTTTATATTTGAGATTACAAATTCTCTTTAATAGTTCAGACATTTTAATGCCAGCATCAATAGGATTTGATACATTAATAGCTTTTAATTTATTAAGAGCATAAAATTTTTTACTAGTTTTGTAAATTCTGCGAAATACTTTCAATAATATAATCAAGGCAATAAAGCAAATAACTAGCACCCACCACCCTTTTGCAAGTGGAAAAATGCTAACCCCCTCTGGTATATGTATGTCTTTTATATCTAAAAGATTTTCCATCACACTAATAAGCCTTAATCCCAAATATCTAATATAAATTTAAGCTTAAATCTAACGATTATCAAGAGTTTATTTTAAGATATTGTCTAATAATAGGTGAAAACTTCTCGCTAATCAATTTGTATGCATTCTTTTTAAACTCTACAATATTTTCTATCGCAAAATCAAAGCTATCCCACTTATAAAGTGAAAATTCTGGAGAAAAACCATTCAAATTAATCTCATTTTCGCTACCATTAAAATAAAACAAAGAAAAACAAATCTCTTGTCCGTCATTATAAATACCTTTTTTTCTAAATTTTTGTTTTATCTCTTCAGTAAACTCATACCTAATAGGTTTTTCATCAACACAAACAAATTCAACAGATTTTATACCTGTTTCTTCAAAAAGTTCTCTTTTAGCAGCCTCGATATAATTTTCATTTTCCTCAACACCACCTTGAGGAAACTGCCAAGCATTCTCAAAACCTATACGATTTCCTAAGAACACTTGGCTATTTTTATTAAAAACAACTGCGCCAGCACATTTTCTATACTGCTTTTCCACAAAAAAGCTCCTTAGTTTTGTGAAGATTTAGAATATAAAGATAATGCTTTTACCAAATCAAGAGCTCTAACCAATTGGTAGTCTTCTAAATCTTCTTTTGATTTTTTAGCTTTTTTATCAGAGCCTTTTTCTTCTTCTACATCATTCTTCAAAGCATTGTTTAAATCTGCTTCACTAAGATTTAATGCATAAGACTCAAATTCTTCCACTTTAGCAGGTTTAACAACAATATCAGGCTCGATTCCCTTTGCTTGAATAGAGCGACCAGAAGGAGTATAATATCTAGCGGTGGTAATACGCATAGCACCAAAATCACCTAAAGGAATAACTGTTTGAACAGAACCTTTACCAAAAGATTTTTCACCCAAAACAATAGCTCTATGATGGTCTTGAAGAGCACCTGCCAAAATTTCAGAAGCAGAAGCAGAACCCTCATTAATCATCACAACAAGAGGTAAATCTTTAGCAACATCGCCTTCTGTTGCCATAAATTTAACAGTATCACTCTCATTACGAGAACGAGTAGAAACAATCTCACCTTTTTCTAAAAACAAGTCAGAAACTTCAACAGCTTGGTCTAAAAGACCTCCAGGGTTGTTTCTAACATCAATCACAATACCTAAAAATTTATTTTGTAATTCTTTTTTAGCCTTAGATATCGCTTCTGTAACAGCTTTATCAATATCTTCTGTGAAAGATGAAATTCTAATATAAACAATAGAATCCTCTTTTATTTCACTCTTAACAGATTGTATTTTTATCTCTTCTCTTTTGATAACAACTTCAATAGGTTTAGAGTTAATTCTTCTAATAGATAACTTTACTTTTGTGCCCACTTTTCCACGAAGTTTGCTAACAGCATCATTCAAACCCAAACCTACAACAGTTTCTCCATCAATATGAGTAATATAGTCACCTGCTTTTATACCGGCTTTATGAGCAGGAGTGTCATCAATAGGAGAAACAATCTTAACCAAACCATTATCCATAGTTATCTCAATACCAACTCCACCAAACTTTCCTTTGGTTTGTTCGTTCATATAATTAAAACTCTTTGCATCTAAATAACTAGAGTGAGGGTCAAGAGATGTAAGCATACCATTAATAGACGCTTCTATTAATTTTTTATCTGTAACTTCTTCAACGTAAGAGAGTTTTGTTCTTTCCAAAACTTCACCAAATAAATTTAATAATTCATATGTGTCAACGTCTTCATTTGCTTTTTTACTAGCTTGAACTGATGCGATATTTAAAAACAATCCCGCAAACAAAGAAGCAAAAAGTAATTTATTTTTTCTCATAATCTTTCCTATCAAATAAAAATTAGCCGGCAACCCATGGTTTAGGGTTAATAGGTTGTCTATTCTTTCTTATCTCAAGATATAGCTTAGTATCTTTAGCTTCAGGCATAGTTCCAACAGGCTCTCCTGCCAAAAGCATTTGTCCTACTTCGCAATCAATACTACCTAATCCCGCAAGCAAAGATAGATATCCATCACCATGTTCTACTATAATAATATTACCATATCCTTTAAATGGACCAGAAAAAATAACTGTTCCATCATATGGAGCAATTACTTGCGCCATAGGACGTGTTTTGTAAATAATTCCCTTAGAAGTAACACCTTTAGAAATAGCTTGCCCATACTCAGTAACAACAGGTCCAGCACAAGGTCTTGTAAGCATTCCTTTAGCTCTTTCAAACCTTCCACCTTTTGTTTGTTCTTTTATTGTGTCGTGGGTTTTAGAATCAACAGTTTGAGCTACTTTGTTTCTACTAAGCTCTTGTTGTCTTTTTAATCTAGCTAAGCGCTCTGCTTCTTCTCTTTTTTTACGTTCAAGCTCTTTTTGTCTTTCTAGTTCTTCCAAAAGATCTCTTAAATCTTTAGCTTTAGAAGATAAGTTTTCAGCAAGTTTTTGAGTTTCAGCACCTTTGCTCGCCACTTCTTTTCTAAGTTTAGATTTTTTCTTTAGCAAATCTTTCATATTAACTTGTTGTTTTTCTAACTTTTTTTGACGAGATGAAATCTCATTTACTTTAGATTCTATCTTCATCTTTTTGTTATATAACATATCCAAGTCAACTTTAATAGCAGACGATTTTTTATCAATAAAAGGTATTGTTTCTCTAAGCAAAATAGCGCTTCTAATAATATCAACCGGAGAATGAGGTTGCAATATAACCGATTCCGAAGGGTTTAACGACATATTTTGCAAAGATGCAAGCATCAAAACAAGAGAGTTATTTTCTTTAACAAACTCACTTTCTTTAATCTTCACATCTTCTTTTAGCTTAGATAAATCTTCTTCTAATTTAGAAATCTTAGATTCGTTTTCTTGAATCTCTTTTGCTAAAGAAATAGAATTTTTATCCATTTTAGATAATTCAAGGTTTAGCTGAATAGCTTGAGCTTGAAGTCTTTTAGATTCCAAAGCTTTTTGTTTTGCTTCTTCCTCAAGTTGTTTTACTTCTTTTTCAGATATATCCTTAGCATAACCCAACTCAATACCAAAGCTAAGGCTAATTAAGAGAAAAGTTATGCCAAGATATATCTTTTTCATACTATTTCACAATCAATGAATTTCCTGTCATTTCAACAGGCTTTTCAATGTTCATTAAATCAAGAAGAGTTGGAGCAATATCAGCTAATCTGCCATTGTTCATAGCTTTAATATCTTGATTTGCATTATACAAAACAGCTTGAACTTTACCAACAGTGTGAGCAGTATATGGCTCACCAGTTTGTTCATCAACCATTTTTTCTGCATTACCATGGTCGGCAGTAACCAAAAGCACGCCATCAACTTCTTTAATAGCGCTCATTACTTCACCCAAACACTCATCAACAGCTTCAACAGCTTTTAATGCAGCTTCCATAATACCAGTATGACCAACCATATCACCATTTGCAAAGTTACAAATAATAACATCATACTTTTGTTTTCTAATAGCATCAGTCAGAGCTTCGGTAACTTCATAAACGCTCATTTCTGGCTTTAAGTCGTATGTTGCAACTTTAGGGCTATTAATGAGGATTCTTTCTTCCCCTTTGAACTCTTTTTCTTCACCGCCATTAAAGAAAAATGTTACGTGAGCATATTTCTCTGTTTCAGCGATTCTAAGTTGAGTAAGCCCATTATTTGCAACAACTTCACCAAAGATATTAGTCAAACTTTCAGGGCCAAAAATAACCTTCATAAAACGAGTGTGGTCAACCGAATACTCAGTCATTCCAACAACATCTGTAAAGTTGATAATTTTCTTTCTTTCAAAGCCATTAAATTCACTATCACCAAGAGTGTACATAATTTCTCTTGCTCTATCAGCTCTATAATTAATCATCAAAACAGCGTCACCATCTTTTGCACCATTATAGTCACCAACAACACAAGGTACAACAAACTCATCTGTAACACCATTTTCATAAGAGTTCTTGATTGCTTCTTCAGAAGAATTAAATCTTTGACCATCAGCCAAAACAATGTTGTTATAAGCTTTTTCAACTCTATCCCAGCGTTTATCTCTATCCATTGCATAAAAACGACCAGAAATGGTTGCAACTTTCACTCTTTCTAGATTCTTTGTGTTTTCTTCAAACTCTTTTAAGAAGTCTTTTGCAGATTGAGGAGGAGTATCTCTACCATCTAAAAATGCATGAACATCAACATTAATACCATTTTCATTTAGTATTTCACACATTGCTTCAATATGTTTTTGATGAGAGTGAACACCACCAGGAGACATCAATCCCATTAAGTGACAAGTCCCTTTAGTTTCTTTTAGTTTGTTTATCATCTCAATCAAAACAGCATTTTGTTTTATAGAGCCATCTTTAATTGCCAAATCAATTTTTGGTAAATCTTGCATAACAACTCTACCAGCACCCAAGTTAGTATGACCAACTTCTGAGTTACCCATTTGCCCGTCAGGAAGTCCAACATCTAAACCAGATGTTTCCACAAAACAGTATGGATATTTATCAATAAGATAATGCCAATTAGGAGTATATCCTTTCTCAATAGCATTATCTTCAGTAACTGGTTCTCTATATCCCCATCCATCCAAAATTAAAAGCATAACAGGTTTTTGCATATTTAATCTCCATTATAAATTGTTATGTTATATTACACCTTATAAAACACTTTAAAACAGAATGCTTTATATTTATCCATATTTTTTTAAGATATAAACAATATAAGTCTTGTTAAGACAAAAAGATAGTTTTATATTACTTTTTAAGAAAATATTTTTTAAAGGGTTCAAATGAGGTCGTTAATTGTATTTGTAGCTATGTTTTGCTTTGTAAATCAAGCTTTTTCTAAGGGGTTTGAAACAGATTATGCTATAAGCTTAGGAGCATCATATGGTTATACAAATTATAGCTCCCCCAAACCATCTCCGTATAAAGAAAATAATATAAACTCAAATTTAAATGCATATACTAGAGTTTCTTATAATTTCGATTCCAATTACAAAACATCATTAATTGGTTATTTTATGATAGATAGCGCCAAAGAAATAGAAAATTACAATCAAGGCTATTGGGGAGAAGAAGTTTTTGCATTACTAGAAAGTCCATATGGAGAAATATCTATCGGTCAAGATTACAATGTTGCATACAATTTTGCAGTAGGTGCTCCAAATATAGGCACATATAGAGTAAACAATAGTGATATCTTAAACTTTATAACAAGCCCCAATTGGTACAAAAAAGATAAAACATCATCATATAAAACTCTAAACTCAACCTATATAAATACAGATGGCGCATCACCCAAAATAAACTATATAACTCCATCATACAAAGGTATAAAATTAGGTGCAACATATGTTCCCAAAACATATAGCCAGTCAGGTCTAGTTTCAAAATATGCTCCATATAAAAACGAAAGCGCATATATCTTAGGTGCATATAGTTCTTGGTATGCACTTGGTGTAGAAATAGAAACATCTCTAGGTTTTGCAGAATTTGCAAAAAATGATAAAGAATACTCACTAGGCATAAGCCTATATCGCAAAGGTTGGACACTAGGCGCATCATATCGCAAAACCGATTCTAATGATAGTCATTATAAGCTTAGTAAGGCAAATTTATATGATGGATACAGAGATGCCAAAGCATATAATATTGGTTTAAGTTACGAAATAGGACCATTCACAACAGGTGTGTCATACTTCGATTCTAAATCAGATAAATTTAATAATCGTGATAAGATTTTTAGTTTTTCTAATAGTTATCAGTATAACAAGCAAACTTCACTGTCTTTAACTTTCTCTAAGTTAGATTCTTCATCAGAAACAAAGACAAAAGGCTATGCGGTTATACTTGGTATGGAGTTATCAATATGAAAAAAATAAGCATACTTTCACAAAATACCGTATTTGCAGAAGATTTTGCTCGTCAAATACAAATAATATTACCAGAAGCAGAAGTAGTTCTAGAAAAAGAGCAAGATATAGATTTGTATTTTGTTGATGAGGATGAGAACATATTAAAATCAATCTCAGAAGAAAACTCCTCAACCCCAATAGTTTTATTTTCAAAATTTGTAGATTCGTCAGAGTTTGCAGATGTTGTAATATTAAAACCTTTTTCAATGGCATCTGTACTAAACTCCTTAAAAGAGGGTAAACTACTACCAAAGATTCGCCGTAAAGAATGCTTGATGTTTAAAGAATATAGTTTCTATCCAGTAAAAAAAGAAATCGTATCATCAAAAACAAATGAAACGATAAAACTAACAGAAAAAGAAGTGAGGATTCTAAAATACCTATATGACAATCAAAATCTAACTATAAGCAAAGACGATTTGTTAGAAAATGTGTGGGGTTATTGTGCAGAAATGACAACACACACAATAGAAACCCACATATATCGTTTGCGTCAAAAAGTAGAGCAAAAGAAAGGCAGTCAAATAATCATTACCGAAAACAATGGTTATAGAATAAATATTTAATTATTTAGCCAATCCAAGCGGTGTAAATGTAAATCTAATATCTTTCCAGTCATTGTAGCTAGAGCCATTTTGTCTTGATAAAACCTTAAATACTTCATGTACATCTTGAGCAATATGTATAGCTCTTTCTGCGCTATCAGCAAGTGCTTGGAAATATGTGTCAGAGCGATATCTTCCCATATCTTCAATACTAACAGATTGTATTAAACCCTCTTTGGTAAGTTTAACATTAATTACAACTTCAATATTTCTATCATCTTTACCGCCAGCAATAGTTTTCCAACTTTCTTGGATTTTTGATTTAACAAAATCAATACCAGAAACAGATAATTCGCTAAAGTAAGAACCTTTAGAATTTCCACCTTCAATACCCATATTATTTATAGGCTCATCAAAAGGAATTTTTGCCAAACTATCTTCTTCACCAATCTGTTTTTGTAAATCATCAACAGAGTTCATCAAGCTTGCTAAAGGATTTGCTGTTGCAACAGGTTTATCCTTCTTTGGGGAAGAATTTGTTGTTTGTTGTTTTTTTGCTTGAGGTTTTTTCTTTGGTTCGGGTTTTTTATTAGGTTTTACCTGAGGTTTCTTTTGAGGAATAGGAGCTGGTTTTTTCTTTTCTTTTATAGGTTCTTTAGATTCCTTTTTAGGTTCTTCAGTTTTTTCCTCAAATTTTGAAGTATCTTCAATCAATGATGGAGATTTTATTTCATGTTCTTCAATTTCAGGCTCAGGTTCTTTAACAATCTCTGGCGCTTCTACTTTTTTAGGCATTACTTTTTGAGCCACTTCTTGGTTTGGCTTTTCTTTTCTTGTTGCAACCTTTCTTTCTTTGTCATGTTCAGCTTTTTCTGGTATATTAGTTACATCAGAAATTTTAACATCATCAAGATTAACAATAATTGGAGGTTGTTCTTCAAATTCTGGTTTTCCAGTCAAAAAAGGCACATCAAACACACATAGTAAAAAGACTACTACGTGCAAAGCAATTGAATGATATAAAAACCTTTTTTGCATTATTTGTTACATTCCTATTGTTTTCTTCTTGCTTCTGTTTTCAAACCAACTTTGCTAAAACCAGCTTCTTTAAGCATTGCCATCAAGCCAATAACACTACCATAATAAGATGATTGGTCACCAGAAATAGTAATAGTAACATCTTTGTTCTCACCTTTAATTGCCATAATTTTATCAATTATAGTATCAGGTTCGATAACACTTTGTCCTATATAATACAAACCATCTTTATCAACGCTAATATTGATAGAAGTTTCTTTACCATTAAGAGTACCGCCACCAACCTTAGGTAAATCAAGAGGAATACCAGAAGTCATCAAAGGTGCAGCCACCATAAACACCACCAACAACACCATCATTACATCCATAAGGTTAGTCATGTTAATGTTTGCATTACGACGGCTAGCTCGTCTTGTTACTCTTCCATTAATAATTGGCATTTTACTTATTCTCCCGCCATTTCAGCTCTAATAGCATTGTCATCAATTTCTCTAGATAAAATACTAGAAAATTCAGCCAAGAAGTTTTCTAACTTTTTAGCATATCTTTCAATATCAGATGTGATGATATTATAAGCAACATAAGCAGGAATAGCTGCAATCAAACCAAATGCGGTGGTAAACAAAGCTTCTGCAATACCTGGGGCAATAGATGTTAAAGAGTTACTTTGTGTTACAGCAATCGCATTAAAGCAAGCAATAATACCCCAAACAGTACCAAACAAACCAACAAGAGGAGCAACAGAGCCAGTAGAAGCTAAAAATCCTAAATTATTATCAAGTTCATCAAGTTCTTTATCCATAGAAACCATCATGGCTTTCTCGATTCTTTGTTGAAGAGAAACCCCTCTCAAACCTCTATCTGTCTTAGATTTCATAATATTTGTTCTGCGCCATTCTTTCATCGCCGCAATAAACATTGCAGACATTGGGTCTTGAGGATTCCCAATAGAGTCATATAATTTATCTAAAGAACCACCAGACCAAAACCTTTCTTCAAAAGCTTTAGAAAGTCTTTTAACGTTTCTTAATGTGTTGAATTTTTCAAAAATAATAGCCCAAGACCAAACTGACGCAGCAATTAAACCAATCATAACTGCTTTTGTAACTAAGTCAGAAGACCATACCATGTCCCACATAGAAAGTTGATTAACAACTTCTGTTGCTACTTCTGTTTCCATTTTTTTCCTCTTATAAAATTAAAGCTTTAATTAAACTAAACTATTATTATCAACATAATAGTAAAAAATCAACTAATCAAACCAAAAAAAAGAGTTGTTCTTTAGGTTTAATAACCCAAAAAACAACTCTAATTTTAAAGACTACCACTAAGACCAGTAAATAACTGGACCATAAATAGGCAAAATAGTGCAAAAATTATAATTAACACTGATATACCTATTATAAAGAGTAATCCTTTTCCTAAAAACTTGCTTAATCCTGTAATCCAGAAGAAAATTGACAGGAAAACAAAACAAGTTATTTTTACACTCCATCCAAGTCCGTGGATAAACCCTACAATGCTTGGAAAAAAGTACATTGTAGAAAATGCAGTTTTCGTATCAACATAAACCAAGAGTTTTGTTGATAGCCAACCGCATACAATACCCAAGATGATGGAATAAACAAATTCCTTGGGTAATATAGCAGTAACAATACTACAAATAATTAGCCCAATCACAATTAAAAGGATCGTTTCCATTTTTATAAACAGTTTTTCAAGAGGTGACTCCTCCTTTAATTAAACAAATAGTAAAATTATTAATTCAAGCGCTCTTGTTCTAATAAAATTATACCTGTTAAATCACCAAAGAAAGAGAAAACTCAAACTTAAAAATGAAAACAAACATAAAAATAACAAAACAAAATAACAACCTAAATATACTTTACCAACTTCAGTATAGCATATTTTTTAGGTAAAAACAAGTTTTTTGATTGCAACAAAAAAAGCCCTTTTTAGGGGGCTTCTTTGTTATAGATAAGGATTTTTTGACATATCAGGCGATTCTATTTGCTCATCCCATATTAATCTTTTTGCGCATTCCTTTCCAGATGCACTATAAATTCTACATCTGTTAATATCAATATCAGGAACTCCAGAAAGGTTGTAACAAATATCACCACTAGTAGAGATATATCTTTCGCTACTTTCTTTCGCGTCTACATTTCTAAAAATAAAAGCAAAAGTCCTATGAGGGTAAACCAGTCTCAATGAAAGGTTTTGTAATTTTTTGTTTAATGTAGATTTTAGTGTTACACCAAAAGCACATTTTGTTCTTCCAGTGATATCTTTAAATAATCTATAGCTACCTTTAGAAACACCAATATATAACTCACCTTCTATAGGTGTTTTATTGTCAATCTCCTTTTGTTTTTCTGTCTTTGCTTTAGGATTTACTATATTTACTTTTTTCATATGATCAGCAAGTTCAATAGCGAGTTCTTCAATTTCACCTTCAGGTTCATCGTTTGTTTCAATAGTTTCAGTATAATCACTAAACATTTCATCAAATAATTCTTCTTGTTCTGTTTGAATTTCTTCCTCAGTTTTTACTTGAGCAATACTATTATCAATCTCATCATCTAATAATTGCGCAAAACAAACAGGTGAAACAGATAAAATTGCAATAAGACAAAATACAAAAAGTTTTATTTTCATAATAGCTAGTCCTATTTAGTTAACATTTGTAAGAGTGCTGTCAGAAATACCTAAATTTTCAACGATTTTTCCAATAACAGAATCAATATCAGAAAGCTCTTGAGTTTCAATAACTTCGTTCTGCATAGCTTCCTCTGTTTGAGAAATGCGTTTAAATTTACCAAAATATTCAGGGTTATTTGTACTTACAAATTGGAATAAATTAGTGCATTCTTTTTGACCTGCAGAAATTTCACCGCCCTTCTTTTCTTCTACAGTTCTAGCTATATCACAAGGAGTTACAGTAAAATCAGCTTTATTAAGCAATAAATAGCATTTTTCATTATCTACATGAGAACGAAGAGAAACTTGTTTATCGCTACCAAAAGCATTAATTGTTATAGATGTATCAATAGAAGATGTTTTTACGTCTTCAGCAATACTTTTTTCTATTTTCTTGAAGTCTTCTTTAGACATAACTGCTTCTGCATATTTATCAAATTTGAAGCGTTCATCAACAACATCATTCCATTTTAGATTAATTGTAAAGTTTCTAAAGTTTACAGCTGTTCTATTATAAAGAGTTGTTGTGAAATCACAACCAGTCACGATTCCATCTTTAGAAACAGGTTCAATGTCGTGTATTTTAAATATAACAGCATCAGAACGAGTTGTTGGGTCGTTGTTTTTTTCTGTATTAGCATCAGCGCCATAAGGAAGTGCAATTACAGCTCCAAACACTAGAGATGCCAAAAATTTCATAGATTTAATCATGTCAAAACCTCACAATATCTTTTATATTTACACTAAATATAATCAATAGATTGTTTAATTTTTCTTAATTTTAATCATTATTATTGATTTTATTTTTCAAACGGAGCAAATCTGCCCAAGATTTTGACTTTTGCTGAGAGCTTCTAAGTAAATAAGAGGGATGGAAAGTTGCTAAAACAAAAGCTTTTTTATCTTGAGATATTTGATATTCAAGCCATTTCCCTCTACTTCTAGATATAGAATCACTTGTTTCCATTAAAGACTTTAATGCAATTCCACCAAGAAGCAATATATAATCAGGGTTGATAAGTTCGATTTGCCTTTTCAAAAATGGCAAGCAAAGAGCCAATTCATCATCTGTTGGTGTTCTATTTCCAGGTGGTCTCCATGGAAGTATATTAGTAATATAGCAAGAAGACCTATCAAGATTTATAGCTTCAAGCATTTTATCTAGTAATTTTCCACATCTTCCCACAAAAGGTTTGCCGATTCTATCCTCATCAGCTCCAGGAGCTTCATCAATTAGCATAATTTTAGCATTAGGATTCCCGTCACCAAATACGGTATTTGCAGCAGTATTTTTTAATCCACACCCTTCAAAGTTTAATAAAACTTCTCTAAGTTCATCTAAATTTTTAGCATTTTTAGTAATATCTTTAGCATTTTTAAAAATTATGGCTTGCTGATTATTGATAGCTTTTTTTGCTTCAACTACATGATTTTCCCTTATTTTTGGTAAATCAATACCTTGAACGGGGGCATTCAAGCATGGCAAATCACCACAGGTTTCGTTAACACCTGCAAATATATACCAATCAAGCAATTCTTTTATGTCAATTTGTTTATTCATTACTATCACTTTATACATATTATACTTTTTATTGCAATATAAAGCAATTATTTACACATATATAATATAATTAGTTTAAAGTTAAGCAAAATTTGGTAAAATAAACTAAAAGATAGGATATAAATTACAAATGATAAAATTGTTGAGTACTATATTATTACTAAGTGGTGTCGGTTCCTTTATATCATGTACTGGAAACTACATAAACACACAAGGTTTACCAGCAAACATTATGTCGTTTCAACGAAAAGAAAGTGTTTATGGAAACTACCTAGCAGGAAGAGTTGCTCACATTAGGCAAGACTATAAGTCTGCATCTAAATACTATATAAAAACCATGGAAAAAGGCTTAGTAAATGAAGATATCATTGGCAAGACATACATTATTCTTGCCTCACAAGGTGATATTAAAAATGCAGTAAAGTACGCCAACCAAGCAAGAAGCAACGGAGATAAAAACAATTTTATAGATGTAATCAATGCAGTTTATGAGTTCAAAAAAGGCAATTATACCCTATCAAGAAGTATTTTAGGTACGATAAAAGAAAAAACTTATCAAAATCTAATAACCCCATTATTTGATGCATGGACATATGTTGGCGAAAATAAATACGAAAAAGCCATGTCATCTCTTGAGCCATTAAAAACAGTAGAAGAGATGAAAACTGTATATAATCTTCATGCGGGACTTATCTCAGAATATTTTAATTACAATAAACTAGCTCAAACATACTATAATACTATAATTACAGACAAATCAGAAGATGTGTCATTTAGAGCTTTGCAGATAATTTCAAATTCAATGATTCGAAACAACAAAAAAGACGAAGCAATTGAGTTAGTTAGCAAATACTACGGCGCAAGCAATATAAAAGAAATGCTTTCAAGTCTAAGCAAAAAAATAAAACAAAGCGATTCTTCAACCGAGTTACTAGTAAACACTCCAGACAAAGGGGCAAGTGAAGTCTTTTTAGAAATTGCGCTACTATTCAAATCAATCCCAGTTGGCTATGAATATGCTCAAGTATATATGGCAATATCAGAATATTTTAACCCAACTAATGATGTAACCAAGATTGCTATGGCAGATATTTTTGAAACACGTAGTATGTATAAAGATGCAAATAGATATTACGATACAATCAAAAAAGAATCAGAAATGTACTATCCAGCCCAAATCAAAAAAGCCAACAACTTAATATTAGAAGAAAAATATGATGAGGCAACAGAAGTACTAAAAAAATTACTCAAAAGAAATCCTAAAAACTTCCAGATTCTATTTAATTTAGGAGATGTATTACGTATCTCAGACAATCAAATAGATGCAATAAAGTACTACAACGAAGCTATCGAAACAATTTTTTATGAAACAGAAAAATATTGGCCAGTATACTACGCTCTAGCTGTTTCATATGATAAAAACAATGAATGGGAAAAAGCCGAAGAAAGTCTAGAAAAAGCCCTAAAACTAAGCAATAGACACCCACAAGTATTAAACTACTTAGGTTACACATGGCTAAAAAATGATACCAATATAGATAAAGCCGCATCATATATCTTAGAAGCATATGCAAAAGAGCCAAATGATGGAGTAATAATGGATAGTCTTGGTTGGGTATATTTCAAAACTGGCGACTATAAAAATGCAATCGTATATCTAGAAAAAGCATCAGAGCTAAATCCACAAAATGCCGTAATAAGTGATCACTTGGGAGATGCATATTGGTTAGGTGGTCGCAAAAACGAAGCAATCTTTTTATGGAAACAAGCTTTAATCCAAAAAGAAGATGCAGAGGCAATAAATCGCAAAACCGTAAAATCAAAAATCAAAAAAGGAATAAACAACATAACTGCTTATTCCTTAAAAGATGAAAAAATTATCGAAACCCTTAAAAAAGCAAACGAAATAACTCACTAATTATTTCTTATACTTTTCAATAAGCCCCTTTAATCTTGTAGCAATTTCTTCTACAAGTTTCGCATCTTTGCCTTCAACTCTAAGTTTTATAACAGGTTCTGTGCCAGACTTTCTTGCAATCAAATTGCTATCATCACCAAGTTCCAGTTTTGCTTTAATAAGAGCTTCTTTAACGTCATCATGCTCAACACTTTCAAGCATAAATTCTTTATCAGAAAACCTAATATTCTCAATAACACATGGATAAGGATTAAAAAGAGGGAATATTTCACTCATTTTCTTTTTCTCGTCCAAATAAGCAAGGGCAATCACCACCGCTGTAACCGCTGCGTCACCGCTTCGTGCATGTTTAGAAAGCACAATATGACCAACTAATTCACCACCAAGCACAGCGTCTTTTTCTCTCATAAGGTCTATAACGTACCTCTCACCAACCTTACTTTTAAAATATTTAAATCCATTTTTGCTTAAATATTCATTCAAACCAAGGTTAGACCACTCAGTGCTAACAACAATATTATTATCAAGAGTACCCTGTTTTTTCATATAATTTGCTAAAAAACAAAGTAATTGGTCGCCATCAATAACTTTACCATCATTGTCAACCAAAATAATTCTATCACCATCTCCATCAACAGCAATACCAAAATCAGCTTTCGATTCTACAACAGTCTTCGCAAGTTCATCTGTGTGTTGAGAGCCACAATTTTCATTAATATTATAACCATTAGGTTCATTATTAATGCTAATAACACCTGCACCCAAATCCTTAAATATTTGTGGTAAAATATAAAAGTAAGAGCCGTTTGCACAATCTAGCACAACTCTTAAACCGCTAAGTGCTTTATAATTAGGGGCAATATCTCTTATTTTAGAGATATATTCCTCAACCACATCTTCATTTTTTATGCATTTACCAATGTTGTTATCTTTATTTTTATTAAACTCTTTGTTTTCAATCTTTTCTTCAACGATTCTATAAAAATCATCATCAAATTTATCGCCTTTGCTATTGATAAGCTTAAAACCATTATCAAAATAAGGATTATGAGATGCTGTAATCATAATCGCTAAATCAACATCAAGATTTTTTGTAAAAAGTGTCACAAGAGGGGTTGGAACAACACCAAGCAAAACAACGTCGATTCCATTTTCCATAAATCCAGAACAAAGAGCACTCTCTAACATATCACCAGATATTCTAGTGTCTTTTGCTATTGCTATTCTTTTCTTTTCATTACAAGCAAATCCGCTTAAAACTCTAGCCAAATCTAGAGCAAAATCAACATTCATCGGAAAGCTATTGGCTTTTCCTCTAACACCATCTGTTCCAAAAAGTTTATTAGTCATAAAAAAATGAGCTCCAATTCTATTTTTATCCTAGCGTTAAGCTAAAGCCATAAAAAAGATATTGCAAGCTCATTTTATTAAAAGCTATTTGTTTTTTTTATAAAACGTATCTTAATCCCATATAAACTTCATGAGCATCAGTTTCTGTTTTACCGTTATAAACATTAAGTTCGCCATCACCCATATCATAATAACGATAGCCAATATCCATATTCAAACGGTTTGTGATTTTCGCAGAAATACCAGCACCCAAAGACCAAGTGAAACTATTGTCTTTCATTCTTTCACGCCAAGACCAAGAAGGCAAGTTAAGAGAATTTGTTAAGCTGTTCTTTGTATAACCAATACCTGCGCTAACAAATGGAGTAAACCATGTATAAGGGAAAAAGTCATAGTAAACAACAAACATATAAGATTTAGACTTAAATGAGTGTTTAGAAAATTCAGTAGGAGATTTAGAGTTTCTTTTTCTCCATACATATTCAAGTTCTGCTCTCCAGTGTTCATAACGATAGCCAACAGCACCACTAACCATTAATCTTTTCTTGTTTGTAACACCATCATTAGTGTGAGAGTCTGCATTACCTCTAGCGTCTTTTACTTCAATTTTTGCTTGACCTAAACGACCTGCAATATAAAAACCATCACATTCAGCTTTACTAACTTCAGCAAATGCTAAAAAAGAAAGTACAAAAGCTGAAAAAATTATTTTTTTTGTCATAAGAAAACTCCGATTTTAAAATGTTTCCAAGTAATTTTTGGACAAAATAACAGAAAATTTCAAAAAATCAAGTAAAAAATTAACAAAAAGTAAAAAAATTAAAAAATATTGATTTTTTTTACAATATAGATTAAACAAAACTCAAAGGTGGTCGGGTAACTGCGCTAGTTTTTCAACTGGTGAGGAAAGTCCGAGCGTCGTGGAAACAAGGTACCGGATAACGTCCGGCTAGAGAAATCTAAGGGAAAGTGCCACAGAAAATTACCGCCAAGTATTTTACTTGGTAAGGTTGAAAAGGCGAGGTAAGAGCTCACCGCAAAGATAGTAATATCGTTTGGCAAGGTAAACCCTATCTGACGCAAGACCAAGTTAGGAGTGCAGTTTTACTGTAATACAGGGCGTTTCCACTCTGCTCCAGAGGTAGGTCGCACGAGCTATATGGCAACATATAGCCTAGATGAATAGTTACCGCTTTAATCTTTATCTTCTAGATAAAGCAAATGAAAAGTACATAACTCGGCTTATAGACCACCTAATATTATTTTTTTGGGAGATATCAATGAAACAACATACATTAAAGCAAAAGACAGAAATAAAAGGAATAGGGTTACACTCAGGTGTTGAGGTAACAATGACGCTTTATCCAGCAAAAGAAAATACTGGCATTATCTTTAAGCGCACAGATATTAAAGATGCTCCATCATTAAAAGCTTTATATACTAATGTTGTAGATACTAGAAATTGCACCTGTCTAGGCTCTTCCAAAGAAAATATTGTCAGCACAATAGAACACTTAATGGCGGTTCTTTGTGTTTTAGGTATAGACAATGCATATATAGAAATAAACAATGCCGAAACCCCAATATTAGATGGTAGTGGCAAAGTATTTTTAGAAAGCTTACAAAAAATAGAGCTAGAAGAACAATCTTCACCTAAAAAGTTCTTAAAAGTTATAAAAGAAATCAATTATACAGACGAAAATGGCGCAAGCATAACACTATTACCATCAGATAAATTTGAAATATCCTTTGATATAGATTTTCCATCACCAATTGTAGGACATCAAAATTTCACAAATGAAATTTCAAAAGAGATTTTTAAGCAACAAATAGCCCCATGCCGTACTTTTTGTGAAAAATACCAAGTAGATTACTTAAAATCAATTGGTTTAATAAAGGGCGGTTCATTAGAAAATGCGGTGGTTTTAGATGGCGATAAAATATTAAATAAAGAAGGTTTTAGAGTTCCAAACGAGTGCGTTAATCACAAAGTTATGGATACAATTGGTGACTTATACACTTCTGGCTACTATATATTAGCTAAAGTTGTTGCCAATAAAACAGGACATCGTCATAATAACGAAGTACTAAAAGTTTTATTCGATTCTAAAGATAATTATGAGATTGTGTAATATAGGGAGTTTAAGATGAAAAAAATATTAGCATTATTGCAATGTACTTTTTTACTACTATCTGCTTGTGCATCAGCACCAAAAGAGCCTGTTATAAATGATGAAGATAAAACAGCCGAAATGTTATACAATGAAGCATATAATTACCTAGAAAAGACCTCATATCAAAGAGCAGCCGAAACATTTGATAAAGTAGAAATGGAACATCCATATTCTAAATGGGTCGCAAAATCAAAACTAATGAGCGCATATGCATATTATAAAGACGAAAAGTATGATGATGCCATTGCAAGTCTTGATAGATTTATTAGACTTCACCCAGGAAACAAAGATATTGCATATGCATACTACCTAAAAGGCGTTTGTTATTATGACCAAATTGCTCCATCAGAAAAAGAGCAATCTTCAACCAAAGATGCATATGAAACATTTAACCAAGTAATCACAATGTTCCCAGATTCAGAATATGCCAAAGATGCAAAACAAAAAATCTCTCTTATCGAAGACCACCTTGCAGGTCACGAAATGAGTGTTGGACGTTATTACTTAGAAAACAAAGAATATCTATCTGCTCTAAATCGCTTTTCAACAGTAACAGATACCTACCAAACAACAGCACAGATAGAAGAAGCCTTATATAGAGAAATAGAAATATACACAATTCTCGGTCTAACACATGAGGCAAACAAAAAAGAACGTATCCTAACTTCCAACTATCCAGATAGTAAATGGTCAAAGTTAGCAAAAGAGCTTATCTCAAAGGAATAATTTTTTAATATGCTAAAATCTCTATCAATAAAAAATGTAGTATTAATAGAAAGTCTAGAGATTGAATTTTCCAAAGGCTTAACTGTACTAAGCGGAGAAACCGGAGCCGGCAAGTCAATCTTGCTCGATTCCCTTGGTTTACTACTAGGAAACAGAGCCGAAACCTCCTTAATTCGTACAGGAGAAGACAAATTATCTGTATCAGGTGTGTTTGAAATAGATAAATCAAACAAGATATACTCAATTGCCAAAGAATATGACCTAGATATAGATGATGATATTATCATAAAAAGAACCATAACGTCAGAAGGCAAAGGCAAAATCTTATTTAATGATCAACCAATCACCTTAAAGTTATTAAAAGAAATCAGCCAGCACCTAATAGAAATACATGGCCAGCACGATAGTCAAGGTCTGTTAAATCAAGACCTACATGGTCCAATATTAGACAGCTATGGTAAACTAGAAAAAAGCATAAAAGATGTAAGTCTTGCCTATAAGCAATATAAAACCACTCAAAAAGAGCTAAAACAAAAAGAAGAACAGTTACTTAAAGCCCAAAAAGAAGAAGAAAATCTAATCCATTGGGTTAATGAGCTAGAAAAAACATCTCCGCAAAAAGGCGAAGAAGAAACCCTTCGTATCAGACGAAATGAGCTGATGAATGCAGAAAAAATCATAGAAAAATTAAATACAGCATACTCATCATTAAATGGTTCTTTCTCAGTAATAGAGCAAATAACCAAAGCTCGCAATGCTATATCAAGAGCAAACGAAATCGTAAACAATAAATACTCTCAAATAGAAGAAAGTTTAGAAAACGCACTATACACACTAAATGACACTATTTCTGATATAGAAAACAGCTCAGAAGACATATCACTAAACCAAAACGAAATAGATAATATCGAAACTCGCCTATATCATTTAAGAGATTTAGCAAAAAAACATAATACCCAAATAGATTTGCTACCAGAAAAACTAGAAGAATTAAAATCACTATTAAACAATATCCAATATGGTCAAAGCGAGATAAATGAGTTAAAACAAACTTTAGAAGTTCAAAAAAATAACTATATTGAAAAGGCAACATCCTTAAGCAATCTTCGTCAAAAAACGGCAGAAACCTTGGATAAATATGTAGCAAAAGAATTGCCAGCCCTAAAAATGGAAAAAGCCAAATTTAAAACAGAAATAATCAAAAAAGACGAGCCAAATTGGTCAGAAACAGGTTGGGATGATATTTGTTTCAAAGTTTCAACAAACCCAAACACTCCATTTGGAGCACTAAATAAAATTGCATCAGGCGGTGAGCTATCTCGTTTTATGCTAGCGCTAAAGGTAAATCTTGCTCAAAATTCATCACAAGAAACCATCATTTTTGATGAAATAGATGCAGGTATTGGTGGCGCAACAGCAGAAGCCGTGGGCGAAAGACTATCTCGTTTATCCCAAAACGAGCAAGTACTAGTTGTGACACACTCTCCACAAGTCGCATCATTTAGCACCGAGCATTATAAGGTAGAAAAGCAAACCAAAGACAATATAACAACAACAAGCCTAACCAAGCTTTCAAAAGAAGGTAAACTAGAAGAAATTGCTCGTATGCTTTCAGGAGAAACAATTACCAAAGAAGCGCGTGCCGCCGCCTCAGTTTTGCTAGAAAAAGATATAAACCCAACGTTGTTTTAATATTATATTTTTTTCTTACGTCTTTTAAGTCTAGATAATTTATAACTTACAACAGATGTGTCACGCCCTGTTTTTGCAAGTCTGTCATACATTCTTTCAATTTCTTTTTCGAGATATGCTGTTTCAATGTCATTTTCTAGTACTGTTTTCTCGTCGTCGCTACCAAAAGCTCTAACTGCACAAACATCTCTAACAATATCTATAATATCTTTTCCTGTTTCTTGTCTTTTCTTAATAAAATAAGGTAGTTCATAAACAAGTTGTCTTGCATTTGCATAAACTTTTTTATTGTCTTCTTCGCATTTTCCATATTTAGATTTTAATAATTCAAAAGCAACTTCAAGCTCAAATTCATTATCAACCACAATAAATGGAATAGGGTCTGCAAATCCTTTGTTTGCAATCGATTTTAAAAATTCCAATAGATGATGGAAAAATCCCCCTATATTATACAATATAAAAGGTTTCATCTCAAGCAAACCATCTTGCATAGCAACACAATCATAAGCAAGCTCATCTAATGTTCCAACACCACCTGGGGCAAACACCACAAAATCAGCATCAAGCAAACGCTGTTTTCTTTCTTCAAGTGTTTTAGCAAAAATAACATTTATATGCTTAAGCATAACATCTTCAGAGTCATATAGCTTAAAATATTCTTCAGTGGTAATACCTTGAATAGGAAATTCTTGGTCAGTGCATTTCTGTTTTTCGTTCCAAGCGTCCATAACACCTCTAGCAACTGCTCCCATAATACCTGAATTGGATAAGCCAAAATCAAGTTTAAAACCCATTTTTACAATTTGCTTTCCAAGGTTATATGTTTCTCTAACATAGATAGGATTATGACCACCTCGAGAACCACCAGCAACAAAAACTCTAATACCATCTTTCTTATTTTCTTTCATAAAAGAAGAAAGAAGTTGTTTTTCGTCACCGCAAACAGATTTACGTTTTGCCATTTATTTTATCTCCTCAATATCGCCTTTAGCTTGTTTTTCATAAAATTCTTTAACAAATTCATCAAATCTATCTTCTGCCAAAGATTTACGAATACCTTGCATCAAACGTTCATAATATCTAATATTATGCCAACTAAGTAACATCACTGCTAAAATTTCATTACATTTTTGCAAGTGATGAATATATGCTCTCGAATAGTTAGTACACAAAGGACAATCACATCCCTCTTCAACAGGTCTTGGGTCTTCTTTGTGACGAGCATTACGAATATTTATAGGACCAAATTCTGTAAATGCCTGAGCTGTTCTACCAGAGCGAGTTGGCATAACGCAGTCAAACATATCAACCCCTCTAGCAACAGCGCCAACAATATCATCAGGTTTTCCAACGCCCATCAAATAACGAGGTTTATCATCAGGCAACATACCAGGAGCATAATCCAAAACCTCAAACATTTTTTCTTGCCCTTCACCAACGGCAAGTCCACCAATAGCATATCCATCAAAACCAATATCAGTAAGAGCTTGCGCAGATTCTTTTCTTAAATCTTCAAAAATACTACCTTGTTGAATACCAAAAATTCCATAACCATCTCTATCCTTGAAAGCATCTCTACTTCTTTTTGCCCAACGCATAGAACGTTGCATAGATTTTTTTGCTTCATCATATGTTGCAGGAAAAGGGGTACATTCATCAAAACACATAGTAATGTTAGAGTCTAACTTATGTTGAATGCCAATCGATTCTTCTGGAGATAAAAAGTACTTTTTACCATCAATATGAGATTTAAAACCAACCCCATCTTCAGAAATTTTTCTTAAACCCTGTAAACTCATAACTTGAAAGCCACCAGAGTCAGTCAAAATAGGTCTGTTCCAGTTCATAAATTTATGTAAACCACCCATTTTTTCCACCAAATCAGCCCCAGGGCGAAGCATTAAATGATATGTATTACCCAAAATTATCTCCGCACCAGTAGATTCAACAGATTCTGGAAGCATGGCTTTAACAGTACCGCAAGTTCCAACAGGCATAAATGCAGGAGTATTAACAATACCATGTTTAGTATGAAGTTTACCAAGTCTTGCTTTGTTATGTTTTTTTAGTATTTCAAATTTTAACGACATATTACATCCTATTCATCTTTATAAATTTTACTCCAAAGAGGTATATCTTTTCCGATTCCCTTTCTAAGCTTGTCTGCTTCAATAAAGGCCATTTCTCCATTGTCAAACATTACTCTAAGCCATTTATTGTCTGTTGTCTGCCCTGTAATTCTAACAGTTGTACCTTCTTCAACAGTCTTATAGACATCAAAACTTTTATCAGCACCATGTAAAGCCTCAGTCGTTGTTATAACATGATATAAACGTTTAGTATCACGAACATCAACAGGAATATCTAAAATCCTTGCAACAGCAACGTCACTAAAAGCTCTACTACCATCTCTAAAAATAACTTCCTCTTTAACAGATTGTACAGACTTTCTATCTGTTTCAATTTGCATTAATAACATAGCGCAATAAACAAACAAAAACGCTAGTATAACACCTAAAAAATACATACATTGTATTTGCTTAAGTTTTGAAAAATTCCATCTACCAACACTAAAAGGAAAAACATTTCCAAAGCTTTCCATGTATTTATTAATATGATAAATCTCATCTTTATCAGCAAATTCTTTTGCAATGGCTAAAGATGTTACAGCATCTTTATTTCTGTTCTCTAAACTATACGCTATTGCATTATGAATAAAAAGCTTAAGATTCTCTTTATGGTTATTTAGGTTTGAAAAATTTTTACATATAGCACCAAAGTTAGCAAAAATAGCCTTTAATCCTAAAAAACCATAAAGCCAATTGTGTTTTGTTATTTGTTTAACAACCCATTTAGCTTCATTTTGAGTGCAATAATATATTTTATCAATTTTTGAGTACCCAAAGCCTTTTCCTGTAACTTCAATTAGCCTAAGAGCTCTAAGATTTAAATCTTCTTTTCCTTGAACGCTTTTTATAACACTTAGAGCATCCATTTGTGGAAATTCTTCTTTTTTGTATACAATAGAAAGTAGATTATATTTTAACCTATCAATAGGATTTTTAAGCACTTCATAAGCTACTGCAATTTTTTGAAACATATCAACAGCTTTAGGGTCTTTGTTTTGGTCTGGATGCCAAAATTTTGCAAGTTCACGATACTTTGCCCTTAACTCCTCTTCTGTAGAATTTGGAGAACACTCAAGCACTTCATAATACCCAAGACTATCAAATTTTGAAACATTTTTTATCATAATTAACTCCTAAACAAACCCTTTTGCTATTTCAGATATATCTTGAGCAGCCTCAGATTCTGGATATCTTGATAACAATAAATCTTTATTTTTTATAGTATCACGAATTCTAGCATCAAGTCTAATAATACCTAACAAATCTGGAAATTTCAAGCCGTTTCTTTCAGCCGCTTTACCTAGTTTCTCATATATTTTGTACCCTCCCTCAAATGAGTTAGCTTTGTTTATAATTATCTTACAATTGTCACTAAATCCCAATTGATTTAAATATTTTATAGTATCAAGTGTCTTAACTAAACCATCATTACCATCAGAACAGAGAATAATGATATTTTTTGCTATCTGGCAAAGGCTAACGTTTTTTTCTAAAAGGTCTGTACCCAAATCAATAAAAGTATTGTCATAATTTTTAGAAATAATATTTAAGTCTTGAGCAAAAAGTTGTATTCTGCCAATAGGTGGCTGGGTGATATATTTGTTTCCAGAAATTGCAGAAAGTAAATTAAAATCTTTATTTTTATATGCGACAATAAGCTGGTTTAGTGTTTTTTTACCATTAAAATAATCTTCAAGATAATTGTTGTTTTGAAGACATAAATAAGAGGAAATATTTGATAAACTCCCCCTGCCATCAACAAGTAAAACTTTTTTATTTAACATATTTAAAGCATGAGCAATCGATAAAGCAGACCAGGATGTGCCCACTTGTTCTGCGCCAGATATAAAAACAGAAATATTCTTTCTGTTTGCAGAATTTAAAAACAAATTATTGTATATCAGTTTAGAACTATCGCTCACTTTTTAAACCTATTTAAAAAATATATTATATTAACAAAGATAAAGTATTTTTTAATATAATAACAGCTATACTTTAAATATCAAAGATTCTTTTTATACAAGGAGCAGAAAATATGAATTTCGCTAAAATATTATGTGCATTAATTTGTATTCTTGCAATATCACCAGCAAATGCAATAAATTTGTACAAAGTAAAAGAGGTTGATTTAGATAATTTAGGTTACAAGCAACCTGTATATAGGCAAAAATATTCTGATAGCATGCATCCAGATCAAATAAGAATTGATTTTTTAGGAGATCCAGATAACTTTCCATATACATCTAAAAGGCAAGGGTCTATATTTTACGAATTATTTTCTGAATTGTTTAACGATAGGCATCTTTATATAGAAATTACATATCCTAAAAAAGATTACCAAGCAGAGCTTTATAAGTTTGAAAACAATATATCTGAACTAAAAGGTGTTTTTGGAATGCCTTTTTATAATTCAAAATATAGTAAAAACGTATATGTATATCCAGCATTTGCGGATATTGGCATTCATTTAATTACATCAAGAGATAAAAATATAGATATTCAAACCAAAGAAGACTTAAAAAAATATAAAGGCGTATATCCAAAAGATGATAAGTTTGAAGAAACAGTATTAAAAGATTTTAAGCGTCTAGGCATTTTAGAAAGAGAAACATTCGACTATGCTATAGAAGATTTGCTAACAGGAAAAGTGGACTTTGTGGTGGCAAGCTATTATAGAAGCCAAATCAAATTATATAAGCTAGGGTTGATGAATTATATAAATTATAGCTTAACGCCTATATGGAAAATACCACTATTTCTCAAAGTAAATCCAAGAATAGCAAAAACAAAAAATATTGAATATATAAGACAATATATCAAATCGCCTTCATTCAAGCAAAAAAGAGATAGACTTTTAGCAAATATCTTAGAAATATACAGAGAAAAAACTAAAGGTGTAATCCCTCCAACATATATAAATTCGTTGCAATCAGTGGTTGAAGAGTAAAAAACAAAATCTTGAAAAATAAAAACAATATGTGTAACATACAAAAATCTAGGAGATAAAAATGGTTCTTTTAATTCATCATAGCGTTTCACCTCAATCTCGAAAAATGAGATTAATTATGGCTGAGAAAAAAATGCTTTTTGTACTAAAAGAAGAAGAACCATGGAATTTATCGCAAAGTGTTATAGAAATAAATCCTGCAGAAGATTTACCAATACTTGTATTTGATGGTAAAGTTATTTCAGGTAATTATGCTATAACAGAATATCTAGAAGAAAGTAATCCTCAATATAAATTATTGCCAGAAGATCCAAAAGAACGTGCAGAGGTTCGTCGCATAATGGATTGGTTTGATACAAAGTTTTATAATGAGGTTTATAAATACATTGTTGCAGAAAAAATAGTAAAAAGATTCCAACTAAAACAAGCTCCAAATTCTAAAGTCCTAAAGGCAGGTCTAAATAATTTAAGATATCATATGGAATATATAGATTATCTTGCGGATAGAAATAATTATCTTGCAGGAAAAGAACTTACTTTAGCAGATTTAACTGTTGCAGCTCATCTTTCAATAATAGATTATCTTGGAGATATTTATTGGGAAGACTATAAAAATGCGAAACTTTGGTATGCTAAAATAAAATCTCGCCCAAGTTTCAAAGATATATTAAAAGACAATATAAAAGGAATTCACCCATCAGCTAATTACACAAATTTGGATTTTTAATATGAGAAAGATTTTTTATATACTTATGGTGTTAATGTTAAGCTCTTGCATTGCAGGAAAGGGACAGGTTGTTTTCCACTGGGATAGATATAATACTGGTGGAATCAAATTTGCTAGAGATCACTCAGAGTGTATGAGAGAAGCTGAGGCCTTAAAGTTGCTTCCAAACCTTAAAAGCTGGTTTTATTCAGAAGAACAAAGGTATGATATTGTTGTAAAATGGCATAAAGAACATGGAATATGGGCAAGTTTTGTTCCATATCCTGGAGCAATGCCTATTTTAGTAAATTCTGTTAGAGATGATACAGATGCAAGTCCTAGAAAATACCAGAAATGTATGCTAAGAAAAGGTTATGTAGAGAGAACAACGGATATACCAGAAGCTAGCAATCTCTTTGTTTACAAACCACAAAGTGTAAACCAAGATGCGCCATTAGATAGTACATATCCTTGATGATTTATTAATCACAAAAATTATAGCCTCCACCAGTTGCTTTGTAAAACAAAGCGATTCCTTGAAGTATGTTAGCATTGCTTTGAACAAAAGTATTTTGCGCACTAAGATAGTCTTGTTCTGCATTTGCTAAATCACTAAATTCAATCAAGCCGTTTTTATACTTATCTAGAGTGATATAAAAAATGTTTCTCATATCATCTAAAGCCTTCTTGTAAGACGTATTAGCTTTATAGCTTTCTTCAATTAAATAAATAGAATTTTTCAAATCAAGTAAAGCCGAAAGCATAGCTTTGTTATAAGTTATAATATATTCTTCTTTAATGTGTTTTTGTAACTCAATGTTGTTTTTTAGCTTTCCCCAATGCCAAATAGGTGTCATTATCTGCGGGGTGTATCCCAAAACTTCTGTATTAAATAAATCGCCTAAACTAGAAGAAATAAATCCTAAAGATGCACCAAGATTAAGTGTTGGATATAAGTCAATAATTGCCTGATTAACAACTTCGTTTTGTGATAAAATCTTTGCTTCTGCCATGCGAATATCTGGTCTAGTTCTAATGGTATCTAGTCTAATGTTGTAAAGGTGTTGAACGTTGTATTTAAAGGTTTTTGCCGTTATGTTTTTGCTAAATTTATCAAGATTAATTGGTAGATTTTTAGGCTCAACTCCAAGCAAAAGGTGTAAGGCATTTTTGTACTTATTAATATTGGTTTTAATTTCGGGTATGCTTGATTTAACCAGTTCTAAAGAATGTTTTGCTTGACTAAGAGCTAGTTCATCAGCAACACCATTATTATATTTGTTTGTAACTATATCTAATATGTCTTCCTGAAGTTTTTGATTGTTCTTTGCTATTCTTAATTTTTCTTGGTTAAGACGTAAATTTGTATAATTGTTAATTACTTCAAAAGTAATTAAAACATGGGTGTCAAACAATGAAAATTTTGCACTATTAACAAGCTTCATATATTGCTTAGATAAAGCCTTTCCCTTGCCCCAAATATCAATCTCCCAAGAAACGTCAAAACCAGCCTTAAAATCATTTGTATCAACACTAAGAGGAGAGTTTTTTCCATTAGTTTTGCTATAACTATAAATTCCACCTCCGTCAATCATTGGAAAATATTCTTTAGAGTTAATTAAATAACTATAACGAGCTTGTTTTAACTTCTCAATGTTTTGCTTAATATCTAAGTTTGTTTTATAAGCACTAAAAAGCAGTGTATTTAAATCTTTATCATTAAATATCTTATACCATTCTTTGTTGATGCTCTCATTTTTGCTGTTTAGGTTTAGTACTTCTTTAACGCTATTATCAGAGATAATTTCTTCCTTTTGATATTCTTCTCTAATAGCGCATGAAGATAAAAGAAATATCATAAATATAGCAGTGTATTTAAACATTGTCTGTATCCTTTTTAGCAAAATAAAATTTTTCTTTAATCGTTTCAAATAAGGCAAATAATGCAGGGATAAAAATAATGCCTATAACAGTTGCAAAAATCATTCCAAAAAACACCGTAACACCAATGGAAATTTGAGAATTAGCACCAGGACCTTTGGCAATAATCATTGGAAATACACCAAAAATAAAAGTCATTGCGGTCATTAAAACCGCTCTAAACCTTTCTTTTGCCCCCATCTCTGAAGCCTTTAATATGCTAAATCCTTTTTCTCTATATTCCTTTGTAAATTCAACAATTAAAATTGCGTTTTTGGCAGCAAGTCCAATCAGTAAAATAATTCCAAGTTGCGCATAAATGCTTAAAGATAGTCCAAATAAATGCAAACCAACAAAAGCACCTAAAACCGCAAAAACAGTAGAAAACATAACCGAAAAAGAGAGCATCCAACTTTCATATTGTGCAACCAAAAATAAATAGCAAAACACAACCGCAAGCGTTATTAATCCTCCAACCAAACCTCTTGTCTCAGCTTCTTGTAAAGAAAGAGCTGTCCACTCAATTCCAAAACCTTTGGGCAAAACATTGTTTGCGATTTGTTCAAGTTTATCCATGGCATCACCTGTACTAACCTCCGGTCTTGAAAGCGCTGTAATAGGCGCAGAAGTGTATAAATCATACCTATTAATTATCTTAGGAGATAAAACGGTTTTGGTGTTTATAAAGCTATCAACTTTAATCAAACTACCATTATTAGATTTTACATAGAGATTTTTAATGCTATCAATGTCTTTTCTATAATCAAAATCAGCCTGCAAAATAACTCTATTTACTTGTCCGCTCAAAGTAAAGTTGTTTATATAAGAAGACCCGAGGCTACTTTGCAGTGCCGAAAAAAATGTTGCAACAGGAATATCAAACATTTGAAGTTTTGTTCTATCAACTTCTAAAAACAAATGAGGAGTATCTGCTCTAAAGGTGCTAAAAGCATAAGAAAAATCGTCATCTTTGTTTACCTCTTCTAAATAAGTATTTAAAGTATTTGCTAGTTCTAGAGGGGTTTTATTTGTATCATTTGCAACAAGTTCTAAAGATATACCATTGCTCTGCCCAATTCCAGGAATAGAAGGCGGTGCAAAAAAGTTTAATTCTGCCCCCTTATAATTTCCAAACATTTTTCTCAAATTATTGCTAATGCTATTGATTGATAAATCTTTAGAAGTTCTCTTGCTCCAGTCTTTAAGTCCAATAACCCCAAGAGCAACATTTTCTCCGCCTCCACCCAAAAGGCTATATCCCGCAACAGTAATTACATATTTAACACCATTCATTTTTAATATTTTATCACTCATATCGCTTAAAATACTATTTGTTTGGTTAATGCTAGCTGTGCTATCAAGTTGTACATTTGCAAAAATTATGCTCTGATCTTCATCAGGAATAAAAGATGAAGCAGTGTATTTAAATGATAAAAACGTCGCAACAAAGGCAAGCCCCATCACAATAGTAGTAATAAATAAATGCTTAGCAAAAAAGCCAACGATTTTTACATAAATATCTCTAAAATCATCAAGTTTTTTATTGAAAAAATCAAAAAAAACTCTTTTCTTTTCCTTCTTTTCTTTGTTTAAAAATATATAACACAAAGCAGGGCTCAAAGTTAACGCATTAAAGGCTGAAAATATAATAGAAGTCCCAATCGCAACCGCAAATTGCTGATAGATTTTACCAGTAATACCAGCCATAAGTCCAACTGGCACAAATATCGCAAGCAAAACAAATGTTGTTGCAATAACCGCGCTACCAATTTGTTGCATAGCCTTAACAGAAGCATCATAAGAGTTAAGTTTTTCATTAATCATCAGGTATTGCACTCTTTCAACAACAATAATTGCATCATCAACTACCAAACCAATCACCAAAATCATCGCAAACAAAGTCAAAATATTTATATCAAACCCCATCATATAAATCACAATAAAAGTCGCGATCAAGGAAACCGGTATCGTAAAAAGTGGAATAAGAGTTGTCTTTACTTTTTGCAAAAATAAATATGTAACCAAAATCACCAATCCAAACGTGATAAACAGTGTTTCTATTATTGCATTAATAGATGCTCTAACATAATCAGTTGAGTCGTATGCAACACTAATTTCAATATCTGAAGGGAAGTTTTTTTGCATATTTTTGAGCTCTTCTCTAATGTTGGACATCGTATTTAAAGCGTTTGTGTTTGGTGTTTGGTTAAGGGCTATAATAACCGCTGGCGAATTATCAAATTTAGATGATAAAGAATAAGTATCTTGCCCAAGCTCAATTTTTGCCACATCTTTCAAAAAAACAGTTCCCCCATCATTAGACGTTGCAACAACAATATTTGAAAACTCATCTACACTATCAAGAAGCCCTCTTGCTGTTAAACTTAGCACAATATTTGTATCTTTAGAACTTGGTGCAGACCCAATACTTCCAACTGCCGCTTGAATGTTTTGCTCTCTAACAGCATTGATAATATCAGAACTACTCAAGCCAAGAGCTGTAATTTTATCAATATCAAGCCAAATTCTCATACTATATTTGGGACCAAAAATCTGTACTTGCCCCACACCATAAAGTCTAGAAAGTTGATTTTTTATATTTGTATATGCATAGTTACTCAAATATAAATCAGAAAAAGTTTTATTAGGCGAGCGAAGTACGATCATACCAAGCATATCTGCATTTTCAGAAGAAATATCCAAACCTTCTTTAATAACTTCTTCCGGTAGTTCGCTATTTACTTGTTGTAATCTGTTTTGCACTTTTACTTGAGCAATATCAGGATTTGTTCCAATGTCAAAAGTAACGGTCAAAGTGTAGCTACCATTATCGTCAGAAGCTGAAGACATATAAATCATATTCTCAACACCGTTCATCTGATTTTCAATAGGTATTGCAACCGTTTCGGTTAATACATCTGCATTAGCCCCAAGGTATGTTGTTTTGACATTTATTTGCGGTGGAGTAATATTTGGAAATTGGGAAACTGGCAAAACTTTTATAGCTAAACATCCTAAAATAATCAAAACCAGCGAAATAACTACAGCAAAACGAGGGCGGTCGATAAAGAACTTAGAAAACATTTTATATTCTCCAAATTATATTTTCTCTACAATGTTAAAATTAAGTTCAGTTCCTTGTTTAATGTCATCAATGTTGTCTAAAACAATAAAATCATTTTTATCAAAATTGTTCTCTAAAATGTAAAAATTGCTTTTTTCTGCCAATATATTAACCAAGTGATTTTCTATTTTTTTATCTCGAGCAATTGTTAAAAAGTTTCCATTGTCTTTCATTTTAACTAAAGTTTTATCTATTAATATAACATCTTTTAGCAGGTTAAAAACTTCAATATTAACAAAGCTATTTGGTAATAATTCATTATCATCATTCTTAAAATCAACATACACAGCAAGCGAGTTTGTTGCTTTGTTTATCTTGTTATCAGTGTATTTAAATGTGCCATTGTGTTTAAAGGTGTCGCCATTTGCTGTTTTTAGTTTTATTACGCTGTATTTAAATGGTGTGTTGCTTTGTTTTGTTAAGTTTAAATATTCAACATCAGTCAAAGAAAAAACAACCCTAATCGGGTCTGTTTGTACAATATCAAGCAATGCTCCACTTTCAGGAGAAACATATTCGCCAATACTTAAGTCAAAATTGCCAACCAAACCAGAAATCGGCGCCTTAATTATGGTGTAGTTATAATCAACCTCTGCAAGCAAAAGGTTTGCAAGAGAGCTCTTTAGCTTAGCCTCTGCTTGAGAAAAGTTATTTTTAGCATTATCCCTTTCTATCTCAGAAAAGCTTTTTTTACCAGCTTTTAATACTCTTTCATAATAGTTTTTATTATAATCAAAAGAAGCTTGTGCTTCTAAAACACTAGCCTTAGCCATATCTCGTTTTGCAATATATTCACTTGGTTCAATGGTTAATAATAGATCTCCATCAAAAACACTATCCCCTTGTTTTACATCAACCTTTTTAATATAACCGCTAACATAAGGTTTTATCTCCACATGATTAATAGCAAGAGTATTTCCAACATAAGATTTTTTTATATCTATATCTTGAGGAATAACCGGTAAAACATTTAGAGTTATGCTGTTATTAATAGGTACGTGTCTAATTTCTTTAATGTTAATTTTTTTATAAACAATGAAACCTAAGCCAAAAGAAATCAGACACATTACCAAAAGAATTAAAATATAAACGTTACGCGAAGATTTATTTTCTTGCATATAACCTCACTTCATATCCAAAATTATTGTTAAAAATAGATAATAAGTGATAGCGTTATTTCAAGTCCTACTGCATAAGTTCTATCGCTTTAGTTATTTTCTTTATAGAATTAAGTTCAATTTGGCGTACACGTTCTTTAGAAATATTATACGTTTTGCTCAAATCATCTAGAGTAATAGTTTTCTCATAAAGCCTACGTTTAAACAAAATATCTTTTTCCCTCTTATTTAACACATAAAGAGCCTTATTAAACATTGTTTTCCTATATTTTACGGTTTCAGCATGAGCAAGAGATTCTTCTTGGTTAGGTTTATTGTCAGAAATAAAATCCATCCACTCATTAGCTCCATCACTATCATTGTCTATAACACTGTTAAGAGAGCCATCATGAGCTTTTAATCTCATATTCATATCTGTAACATCTTGCACACTCACATCAAGCGAGCGAGCAATATCGTGTAAAACATTTTCAGAAAGTTCCCTGTCATCAATCAAATTTAGTTTATTTTTTATCTTTCTTAAGTTGAAAAATAATTTCTTTTGTGCAGCCGTAGTACCAAGTTTTACAAGCGACCAAGAGTTTAAGATATACTTTTGAACAGAAGCCTTAATCCACCACAAAGCATAAGTAGAAAATCTAAACCCTTTTTCAGGTGCAAATTTATCAATAGCATACATAAGTCCAATATTTCCTTCAGAAATCATTTCTCCAATAGGTAATCCATATCCCCTATACTTAGAAACCACCTTAACAACCAATCTCAAATGTGAGGTAATAAGTTTATAAGCAATAGATTTATCTTTTGTTTGTTGATACAAAATCGCTAAATCATATTCTTCTTCTGGTGTTAAAATGGGGAATTTTTTTATAGATTGTAAATAACGAGATAAATTTTCTTCCGGTGAAAAGTCAAGTCCATTTAGAGTAAGTTGTTTTTCCATATTCTTTCTCCTAAAAATTGACTTTTAGGAGTGTATATACAAACATTTTTTTCCACAATCTAGACATTAGTTCTATTGTTTTTAGTAAAAAATTAAAGATTTACCCTAAAAACAAGACTAATTATCTATTGTTTTAATTGTTTGATAAGTTCACTCATATCTTCAGGAATACTTGCCTCAAAATGCATAAATTTTTTACTTCTAGGGTGAATAAACCCTAAAGAAAATGCATGCAAAGCTTGTCTTGGAAAGTTGTTTACTAGTTTTTTTAATTCGATAGGTAATAAAATACTCGTTTTCTTAGGTTTTTCATAAACATCATCGCCAACCAAATGATGACCAATGCTAGAAAGATGTACTCTAATTTGGTGAGTTCTTCCTGTTTCAAGATTGCATTTTACAAGTGAAACAGCGTTTTTAAAGCTTTCAACCACCTCATAATGTGTAATAGCGCTTTTGCCACCATTTTGAACAAGCGCCATTTTCTTTCTATCAAAAGAACTTCTTGCTATATTTCCTTCAATTGTACCCTTTTTATCACTAGGTACACCATAAACAAGTGCATAATAAGTTCTTTCAATAGAGTGTTTGAAAAATTGCTCAGCTAAATCTTTGTGAGCCATATCATTCTTTGCAACAACCAAAACACCACTAGTAAATCTATCAATTCTATGTACAATACCAGGTCTTGCCACCCCACCAATTCCAGAAAGGGAATCCTTGCAATGAAACAACAGGGCATTCACAAGGGTATCTCTTGTAGCTCCAGCTGCCGGATGAACAGTCATTCCTTGCGGTTTGTTAACCACAACTAAATCATCATCTTCGTATAAAATATCAAGTTTAATATCTTGCGCAATAGGTGTCGCTTCTTCAGGACTTGGAATATTTATCTGATAAATATCACCTTCTCTTGTCTTAAAATCTTTATCAGCAATAGTTTCATCATCGCAAAAAACTTCGCCTTTTAAGATAAGTTTTTGCACCATAGATCTAGATAAACAAGAAACTTCATCGGCTATAAATTTATCAATCCTAATGCCGATTTTCTCATTGCTTACTGGAGATGTAAAAAAAATGTTGTTGTTTTCTTCTGTCATATCATACTTGTTAAACATATTTTCACCAATTAAGCTATAGAATACTCAAAACTAATATAAAATCAAGATGTAAATAAAAGGAGTTATTAGATGTCAGATAACAACGAGCTAGATTCTTTTTTTTCAGAATTGTCAAATAATGAACCTAAAAAAGAGGCCTCACCTAAACAACAAGAAACATCAAATGTAAATCTAGAAGATGAATTTGCTAGACTCTTAAATAATTTTATATCAGGAGAGGATACGCCACCTCCATCAACAGAAGCAAAGCCACAGTCAAATACATCTTCTGGATTAGAAGATTTTATAACTGAAGAAAAACAAACTCAGCCACAAAATCTTGATAATTTTGTACCGACAGAAGCTCCTGTATCAAAAGAAAATCTTGATAATTTCATAACAGAAGATTCTTCAACAGACCTAACATCAGCTTTAAGCCAAGCAAAAGTTGAAGTTATGCCAGAAAAAAGCGAAGAAGAAATATTGTTAAAAAGTGAAGAATTTGAGCTTTCAAGGGCAATTTATAACTTCCAAGATGGTATAAACGCTATTGCAGATAAAAAAAATCTAAAAACTCCAGTAATGGAGTATGATTATAAAATGCTACACCCTAACTACAAACCAAGTGTAGGAAGAAAAATTGCTCAATATTTGCTAGATTGCTGGGATTTAATAAACAAATACGACCCCGAAAATATGAAAAGACTATCAAAAGATGCAACAGACGAAGAATTTCTAGTATTTGCAGAAAGCCTAACGGATACAGATATGCAATTAGTAATAATTTCATATGTAGAAATCCTAATAAATCTTGAGATATGTGAAGTAAAATATGAACAAATGAAAGAAATTGCGATAAAAAATAAAATAAAAAAAGAGCTGTATGAAGAATATATGAAACTTCAAGAGCGAAAAAATATGTTCATAGAAAAATTAAAGCAACAAAACTTCCCAATAAATGTAGATGCTTTGATGAATAACTACTTCAAAGCAGCTCAAAAAGATGCTAAAGGAGCTTTTGATGCTTTAACAAAAAATCCAGCAATGTATACACCAATAGAATTTGATAAAATTAAGCCCAAATTTTTTGGTTTAATAAAGGTAGCTCCAGAAGATGGTATAAAATTTAATCAAAAAATAGGCGCTTTTATTAAAAAATTAAAAATATAGTCGCTTAAATTTTAAAGTAGACAAACCATCTATTTTGTGCTAAAATCTCTACAAGACCTATAAAAAAAGGAGAAGAATATGTCAAATAATAGCGTAGTAGATCAAATGCAGAATGAAGCAGAAGAAAATGCTAGAAAAATGGAAGAATATATTGAAGGAAAAGGCGATATAAATCCAAAAGAAGACTCTAAGACTCCAAAAGATGATAAAACCCCTAAAAAAGAAGGTGAAGATTCATCTCCAAAGCCATCAGACGATGATAAATCAAAGCCTGATGCAGATAAAGACGATTCAAAGCCTGATGCAGATAAAGATAAACCTAAACCAGATGATAAAAAAGAAAAACAAGAAGATACACCATCTCCTAAAGGTCCAACCCCAAAAAAGATAGATAAAACTGGAGAATCCTCTGCATATGAAGAAGTTCCAGAATGCGATATTTATGGTAATATAAAACCTAAAGAAAAAGCTGCTAAAAAAGATAAACCAACCCCTCCAGATCATGGAAAACCAGTAAAATCTGGTAGTGAGAAAAATATTATGGAAATGTTCTGGAAAGAATTTATTTTAGCTTCATATGACTGGATTATTAATACAGCTGTTGATACTGTTTTAGATTTTTCAGACTTTGTTCTTTATGGTCCTAAAGATGGTAAAGAAAATACTCCAAAAGAAAAAACAGATGTTTTTGCAATAGGTCAAAAAATACGAGAAACAACAAAAGAAAAAATGCTTAAACGCAAAGAAGTTTGTAACAATGCATACAACGAAATCCTTCAAAATCTAGAAAAAGATAAAAACGGAGAGAAGGTTAGTTGGTCTATGCTTAAAAAAGAACCAAAATTCTTCAAAGAGTTAAGTCAAATAAATAAGAAAAATCCAGAAGATAGAACTCCTGACGAAAAAGAAAAGCTACAAGCTTTCCTTAGAGTTCCTGAGGCTATGAATAAAATGATTGATGTGGGTATTAAATCAAGAGAACTAGCAATAGCCGCAGCAACATGTGAAACAGCCGCAGATAAAGAAAATGGTGATGGAATATCCTTAAAATTCACGCAAAATCTTGATAAATTAGAAAAAGCCTTAAAAGCTAAAAATAAAGTAGACATTGCCAAATGTCTTGAAGATTTAGGAAAAGAAGTAGAAGGTAAAAATCCTACTTTTGAAGCAATTAAAGCAGATTTAGAAACAATCAAACAAAGTGTAAGTTCAGCTAGTTATAAGTCTGCAAAAAAAACTGTTTCTAAAATACGTGAAACAACAAAACAAGCAGCAGAAGATCCTGCATTGTGTGAAGCCAAAATCATACAAAGAGAAAAAATGTATTTTTCTGCTCTAGAAAAGGAACGTGAAAGAATTAGCCAATCATCAGCACATACTGTTTCAGAAACATTTACAACCGATTTAGATTTGCTAAATAATACCATGGCAGAAAAAAATACTCCTCCAGCAGATAAGCTTACAATAATCAAAGAATTGATTACCAAAATGGATGGGCAATTAGATGCAGGTGTTCCAACCCAAAATAAACTCAAAGAAACGTTGAAAAAAGCAAGTGATGTTGTTAATGATACTAATTTAACACCAGAAGATGCTATCGAAAAAATTAAAGAAGATATCGAAAAAATAACAGAAGTTAATATTTCTGAAAATCCAAATAGATATACAGTATCAAAAGAATTTGCAGAAGAAGTATATGACCTAAGTAGTGTATTAAAAAATAAAGATTTAACACCAACTCAAAAGGTTACAGAGCTTCAACGTTTAACGCTATCTATGGATGCAAGACTTAGCGATAGCGATTCGGTTCAAAAATTAATGAAAGATGAAGTTAAAAAAATCCAAGATACCTTATCTTCAACTACTGATAAAGAAGCAGCTCTTACGGCTATCGCAGAAAATGTTGCCTCAATTACAACAACGCACAAAGCAAACAACCCTGTGGTAAAAAAGACTAAAGAATATTTCACCGCAGCTGCAGAAAGTGTTAATACAACCAAAACATCAATAGAAACATATCAAAAGAGCGTTGTATCAAGAGATGGTAAAAAAGCCAAAATGAATAAAGCTAATCATGATATGAAAGTTGCATTTATTGGTGGCGCAACAGGACAAAGTGGTAATGAGTATACCGCAACTAGTGAATTCAGTACTCAATCAATGAGTCAAGAAATTATGAGAAATATAATACAAGGGCAATCTAGGAGATAATTATCTATTATGAAAAAAATTAAAAAGTTTTTGAGATTTGTAATAATTTCTTGCTTTATGTTGGCTATTTTTGTTTACATAGGGCGCTTTTTCTTTAATATGCTTTGGGATTTTGATATTATTTCATTAAGGTCGTATGCGGTTCTCAATAGTTATTGGAATGAGGGCGGTAATTTTAATGACTTTAAAGAGTTAAGTCTTTTAGGTTGTTTGATTTTATTTCCAATATTATGGTTAAGATGTTCTATGAAAATATACAAAAAAGGCTTTTTTAAAACCTTAGCATCACTCTTTTCTAAATCATACAGAAAATTAACTAGACCAAAAAATATGGAAACAGAGCACGTTTCAATAAAAAATCTTGGTTCAAAAGACAGAACCTTAGATGAAATAATATCAGATAAGATTAAAGAAAAAGGAGGAAACATAGCACAAGGTAAAGAATCAACAAACTTAAGACACTTAATATCAGCAAAAATTGAGGAAAATGAAAAACAATAATTTATTGTTAACTAATATGCTAATATAATCAGTAAACAAAATAGCCGGAGAAGAATTTGAAAGTACTAGCAATAATATTAAAAACACTATTTATAGGATATCTATGGAGTATAATTTTCATAGATGGTATAAGAGTGTTATTGCTAATAAACTGGCATTTTGATTTATTCTTAAAAGAGCATTGGTTCTTATTAAGGCACAAATGGAATAGTGGCGCTCCTATATCTGGTTCAGAAATAGCATTTTTTGCAGTTGTTTTAAGCGCAATCCCTTTATGGTTAGGCGGTTGGTTTGGTTTATGTGTTGTAAATTGGAAAAAATGGTTAAAATACATATTCTTTAGTCCTCTATATCTATATAGAAAATTAACACTTAAGACTAAAGCTCCTGTTGTAATCAAGAAAAAATCAATAAAAGAAGAGGTTGTTGTTGCGCCAAAAACACCAATAATTAAAAAAGCCCCTGCCAAAAAACCACTTCCATCTGCAACTCTAATGCAAAATAACATAAACAATAATCAAATGGCAAGCTCTTCTATGGCAAGCTCAATGTCTTCATCATCTTATTCAACTCCAAGCAAGAAAAAACAAGAGCAATCAGCTCCAATAGACCATGCATTATTTAACTTTGATGATGACGATTTTGATTTAGATTTTGACTTAGATAAGAAAGACACAAAGAAAAATACCCCCGAAATACCATCAGCTTTAGTTGTTGATGAACCTGTTAAAAAAGATACAATAGAAGCAACTGTGGTAGAAAAATCAACAAAAGAATCAAAACCACAAAAAACAAACGATAAACCTAAAAAAGAAGCTCCTAAATCTGTAAGAGCAGACTTAAATGGCACAAAAGAATCTCATACCCCAGTTCTTGATGTCTTAAAACAAAAAGGATATGATGTTATTCCGTCTGCAATCATTAAAAATACAACGATTGACTATATTGCAGTATCTAAAAATCAATTACTTTTATGCTTGGTAGACAGAGAACCTGGAGATTGGCTTGCAGATGAAGAAAAATTCAATGATGAAGAGCCATTGTGGTTCTCAGAAAGTTCTCATAGAATATCCCCAGTTCGCAAACTTGATATAGCAAGAGATATTATGAAGACAAAACTAGCTGTTGCAGATTTTAATTTCGAAATTCAATCATATGTAATTATACAATCCGGCAATATCATCAATGCAGAAGATATGTTTGATATTTGGAAGTCTATGGATATGAATGTTACAAGAATAAACAGAGGTTCACCAAAAGAGATTCGTCTATTCTCAAAAGCTATCGAAAACTGCGAGGATAGAACAGATAAATCAACAATTGAAAAACTCAAAAAATTAATTTATAGTATGGCATAATTATTAGTATAAGGGAGATAAAATGGCAAAAGAAAGAGGAAAAGAGTGGGAAGAATATGATAATGCCGTCCAATGGATGACAATAACAGTTTTCATAGCACTAGTTGTTGGGGTAATTTTACTATATATATCACAACCTTTAGCATTTTTAATGCAAAGTGGTATATCTAAAAAAAGTATGGAAATTGTTGTAAAATTTATCCAAAAATCTTTTGTTGACCCAGGCTTTCTTTTCAATAGATATGGACGTTGGTTTAAGCAAATATACAATTATAGCGGTCCTTTCAAAATTAGTTTATGGCTCCCACTTCTTCCATTTGTTGTAACGCCATTAATTATGATATTTGGAGCATTAAAATGCCCATATAAATTCCAATCAAATGTACATGGTTCAGCACACGTTGCAACACTCCGTGATATAGAACGTATGCCTCTTCTTGGTTTTGATGGTTTTTGTATGGTTGTTGGTAAATTTGAAGGTAAATTATTAAAATTAAAAGAAACTCTTTCAACACTATGCTGTGCTCCTCCAGGAACTGGTAAAACAGTCGGTGTAGTTATTCCAACAATTTTTAACTCAGAAGGTATGAGTATTATCGTAAACGACCCAAAACCAGAGTTGTGTTACTCAACAACAGGTGCTCGTGCAAAGGTTGGTCCAGTATTTGTAATCGACTGGGGTAAAGAAGATGACCCAGCAACTGGCGTATACTATCCAAGCTGGAACCCTCTATCACCAGGAACTCTTCCTGCTGTTGGCCCAGAGCGAGATTTGTATATTGACTCAATGTGTAACACCTTGGTGGAAGATCCTAAAGGCGGTGGTGATGCATACTGGTCACAAGCCGGTCGTGGTGCGCTATGCGGACTCATACACTTTGTGGCTTCAAAATGCGAAAAAGCTCTAGCAAACGAAAAGTTTATACAAAAAATCTACGAAGGTTCAATGACCGAAGAAGATAAAAAAGAGCTATTAGGGCACTATGAAGATATGCAAAATGGTAACTTAAAGACCAATGCAGTACGTGCAATTCAAGATTTGCAAAATGGTAGCCTAACCATCGAAAACTATCTTCCAATTGGAACATGGCGCTCATTCCCAGATAGATGGATAAATCATGAAGCCTGTCTTGCTATGATTCTAGAATGGATTACCGCAGCTCAAATCGAGCAAAGTAATGAAATTAAACGCCGTATGGAAGAGGGCGACCAAATGGCAGCCATGGCAGACCTTATGGGTGAACTTTTAGATGATGCAACCAACGAGGCAAATGACTATGGTTATTCTCGTCGTTGTATAACAGAGTTGTCCGGTTTAAGAGCAAAACCAGATAAAGAACGTGGTTCTGTGTTGTCAACAGCATTTAACGGTATTCGTATCTTTAAAAACTCAGCCGTAGTTGCTCGTACAAGCTTCTCAGACATTAAGTTTAGAGATTTACGAGGAATGAAAGACCCTGTTACCGGTGAGTGGAAACCAATTTCAGTTTACTTGTCCGTAAACCAAACAGATGCTCAAGCCCTAAACCCAATTAGTGCTGTGTTTGTGGACCTTATGAGTGCATATTTGATTTCTAACCCACCAAACTTTGTAAATAAAACAGACGGCAAAATGGGACCATTCCCAACACTATTCGTGCTCGACGAGTTCCCACAAATGCCAAAATTAAAAGCCGTAATTGATGGACCAGCGGTGGGTCGTGGTCAGAAAGTGTCATATTTACTTATCGGACAAGACTTAGGACAAATCTCCGGTAAATACGGAAAAGATGACCTTGAAACAGTTATTTCTACAACTGCCTGCAAAGTTATTTTATCACAAAACAACGAGCAAACCGCACAACGTTTCTCAAAAATGATTGGTAACAAAACAGTACAAACCACATCATACTCAAGAAACGAAGGTAGCTTAAACAAAGAGTTTAACCCATTTGCTAAAAACGTAAGCTATCAATTACAAGGTGTTTCTGCAATTAGCTCAAACGAATTGCTAAGTTTGCCGATGTTAAAACAAGTGGTATTAATGCAAGGTGCAATTGAAACTCCAATTATGGCAGATGCTCCTCGTTTTTATCTTGATAAAAAAATGTTGGCGCTATCTAAATTACCGCATTCTCCTTGGGTGCCAGATTGGATTGTTGCGCAACGTTCATCAGAAAACGAGGATATACTCTCCAAACTTGGTGTAGATTATGATCCAGATGCAGAAGAAGTGGAATTTGAGGAAGATGAAGCGTAAACGGATATCAATTCCTGAAATACATGACTTTTCACTACCTACAGTATTAAAAAGTAGCGCAAAATTTGTGCTACTTTTTAAACAAACCATTTTAATATGGTGTTTAGTAAATTTTGCTTTTATCTATTTATTTAAGCTTATTCCAAATGGTTGGACAGATTCTTTAAGCATTTTATGGCTGGTTGCATACTACATCTATTGGAGTGTATTTATACGCTATATTTTACAACATAAGCCATATTTTTCATTAATAAGAATTTTTAATGGTTTAATCCCTGCAAGTAAAATAATGTTTATAAACATAAGCATATACATAATACTTGTTGTTGTTCCATATATTCCATTGTTAATGGGGTTTAGAGATAAATATTTAGAGTTTTTTGAAAGTTATATGGGAATATTGCAAAGCAACGACACATTGTCAGGAAAAGCTATGTTTTATGGTATAATGATATTGTTGTCACCATACACAATAGCAAGGCCATACTTAGCCCTCATATCATCATTTGTAGGAAAAAGCCGTTCAATAATAGATTCATACAAAAAAACTCATGGTTATTACTGGCGTTTTGTTTCATGTTCAATAGTAATGAGCAGTTTATTCGCTTTATCATTTTATATAGATACAAAATACAAAATAGATACAATCACATATGTGATGACCTTCTTTTTAATATACTTTAATATCGTATTTATAAATATTTATAAGTGTTTTTACAAAAGAAAACCAAAAGCTAAACAGTCATCTCAATAAATTCGTCTTCAGAAATAACCTTAACCCCAAGTTCCATCGCTTTTTTAAGTTTAGAGCCTGCACTTTCACCAGCCACAACAAAATCTGTTGCACTAGATACAGAGCCAGAAACTTTTGCACCATTAGAAATAGCTTTGCTCTTAGCCTCATTTCTAGTAAATTTAACAAGAGTACCTGTAAAAACAATAGTCTTTCCAGCAAGTACAGAGTTTTCTGCTATAACTTCATAAAAATCATCAATATCGACAACCTTAATGAGTTTGTTTATAACCTCAATATTATGCTCTTCTTCAAAAAACTCTACAATATCTAAAGCCATTTGAGGGCCAATACCATCAATACTAATAAGAAGAGCAATATCTTTATCTCTCATGGCATTCATAAACACATTAAAGTTATGATAGTGTTTTGCAATCAAATAAGCACTAGCTGTGCCAACTTGCCTAATTCCAAGCGCATAAATAAATTTTTGTAAGCTGATTTTCTTAGCCTTATTAATCGCCTCAAATAAGTTAGAAACAGATTTAAGACCCCAACCATCTCGTTTTTCAAGATTAAGCGCTTGCCCCTCAGAAAAAAGGTCTAAAGGCCTATTTCTTTCTTCAAGTGTAAATATGTCATAAGGTGTTTTGATAATTCCTTCTTTATAAAAATCTTCAATAACCTTATCTCCCAATCCCTCAATATTAAAAGCATCACGAGAAACAAAGTGTTTTAATCTTTCAACAGCTTGTTGAGGACAAGTAAGTCCGCCAGTGCATCTTCTAACCGCTTCATCTTCTTCTCTTATTGCATGAGCACCACATTCCGGACATATCGTAGGAAATACAAATTCTTCGAGCTCTTTAGTCCTTTTTTCTTTCAAAACTTCAACAACCTGAGGAATAACATCTCCCGCCCTTTGGATAACAACCATATCGCCAATACGAATATCTTTTCTCTTTATCTCATCTTCATTATGCAAAGTTGCATGAGATACCAAAACCCCACCAACGTTAATTGGTTCTAAATCTGCAACTGGAGTTAAAGCGCCCGTTCTACCAACTTGAATCCTAATATTATTAAGACGAGTAATAGCTTTTTCAGCAGGAAATTTATGAGCAACCGCCCAGCGAGGAGTTCTTGTTAAAAATCCAAGTCTTTTTTGGAGCTCAAGGTCATTTACTTTATATACAATACCATCAATATCATATGGTAAATTAGCTCTGTTTTCCATTAATAAATTAAAGCTCTTAAGTAACTCTTCTTCATTTTTACAAACCATATTATATGGATTAACAGGGAAACCTAAACTCTTTACAAAATCCAAAAACTCTGTCTGTGATTTCCAAAAAACATTGCTAACTTCACCCCATGTATATACAACAAAACTAAGATTTCTCTTTTCTGTAATTCTTGCATCAAGCTGTCTTAAAGAGCCAGCCGCCGCATTTCTTGGGTTAGCAAAAGTTTTTTTCTTCTCAATTTCATTTTCCTCATTTAGGGCTAAAAATTGTGCTTTAGACATAAACACTTCGCCTCTAACCTCAAATACATCAGGCACATCTTTATCCAAATATAAAGGAAAACCTTTTATAACTCTTAAATTCTCAGTAATATCTTCACCAATTTTACCATCACCTCTAGTAGAACCCTTCACAAAAACACCGTTCTCATATTTTGCAGAAAAAGACAATCCGTCCATCTTTGGTTCAGCAGTAAATTCAATGTCATCACTAGAGTTTAAAAATCTTTTCACCCCAAGAATAAAATCGTGTAGTTCAACATCACTAAAAATATCAGCCAAAGAAAGCATAGCCACTTTAAGTTCAACTTTTTTGAACTCACTTTTTACCTTTGCTCCAACTCTTTTAGATGGGCTGTCATCTCTAATTAAATGAGGAAATTTTGCTTCTAATGCTCTATTTCTATGGCGAAGCTCGTCATATTTAGCATCATCCAAATAAGGCTCATCATTTTGATAATAGGCAATATCTGCCTTTTCAATTTCCTTTGCCAAATATTCTAATTCTTTTTTAGCTTCATTTTCAGAAATATTTTTTATATCAAACATCTTTGCCTCTTAAAAACCTAATTTACATATAATATATAAAAACTATTGACAAATTACCACAAATTAAGCATAATACCCCAAGTTTTTTTAATTAAGAGGATGAAATGTCTATAGCTCTAACAATAAAGCAAATGAAGATAAAACGCGTGAAATATATTTCCCGCTTGCCTTCGTATTGTTAGATTAAAATCATCTATAATAGGCTAAAAGCGGGTACTAACCCGCTTTTTTTAATGTAATTTTTAACGAGGAAAAAATGAACACAAATATAAAAAAATATCAAGTAAACGATAAAATGGTTTGGCAAGGTGAACTTTCTAAAATTAATGGAAAGCGCCTAGATAAACCTGTTCATTTTTATATTCGTCCATTAAATATAAGTAATGCCGAGCAAATGGGTAATTTGTCCGAAAATATTTATAATAATCTAAGCGAAGGGCAAGAATGCTTCATTCACAAACACTCAAAAGAGTATTACTATGATGTTTTCAAAAATCCAAATCTTCGTTACATAGGAGTATTTGTTGGTTCAGAGCTTGTTGGTATGTCATACCTAAAAGTTTGCGAAAACAAAGAAGAACTAGAAGAAGAACTACCAAACTCAAGTTACGACTTTTTTGATAACCCAAACAACAAAAAAACAAGAGTAGCATCACTTGGTGCAGATTCTGTTTTGCCAGCATTCAGAGGAAACTCTCTAAATGCTATGATGATAAATTATCGTATAGAGCTAGCATCAGATTTATCTTGTACAGATTGCACATCAATAGTAGACCGTAACAATCGTTGGAATATGACACCATATTTTGCAAATCGTTTTAATTTGTTCTCAACAGCAATAGACCCATCAGATGGAGGCAAAATTTCCCTTCTTCACAAACCAATGGGTAAAACAACTGTTTTATCAAACACAAAAACAAGAATAACCCTGCCATACAATCGTTTTGAACTTATAGATGAAATGATAAATAAAGGCTTTATTGGTGTAGAATTTGATAAAACAAATGCGAATGTAACATTTGCGCATTCAACATATTACAGACCATACATTCGTCCATCACTAGGCTTTTATGATGCATATAAGCAAAAAACTGCCTATGTAATATAAAAAAGTAGATTCTAACATAAGATTTCTCTTGCGAAGTATAATATTTTTGCTATTATGTATCTGTAATATTAATTTTTATTGGAGGTTACCATAGCTACAGAAAATACTAATGCGCCAGTACGTGAAGCTGACGGACCACGCATAAACAGAGAAATAAAAGCAAAAGAAGTTCGTTTAATTAACTATAACGGAGAGAATTTGGGTGTTGTTTCCACACATGAAGCCCTCAAAATAGCAGAAGAAGTTGGTCTTGATTTGATAGAAATCTCTCCACAAGTAAATCCCCCAGTTTGTAAAGTGCTAGATTATGGTAAGTACAAATATGAGATGCAAAAGAAAAAGAACGAAGCTAAGAAAAATCAAAAAGTGGTTAGTATTAAAGAGCTAAAACTCCGCCCAATGATTGAAGCGCACGACTACGAAGTAAAGCTTAAACAAGCTAAAAAGTTCCTAAGTCAAGGCGATAAGGTAAAGTTCACCATGCGTTATAAAGGACGTGAAATGTCTGCAAATGACATGGGTAAAGAAATCTTAAATAAACTAATAGAAGATTTAGAAGGTTTGTGCAAGGTAGATGCCGCACCAAAAGCAGAAGGCAAACAAGTGTTTATGATTGTTTCTCCTGCATAATAAATTGGTATTGTTCACCATTTATGAGTAACCACCCTTGCGGTGGTTATTTTTTATTCATCAATAGAAATAATCTCATTTTTTATCAAAGGCTCAACACCTTTGCCATATCCTAACTTTACATTTGGCTTAAAATCACCATGAAAATCACTTCCACCGCTAATTTTAAGATTTAGCATTTTAGCATATTTTATATATAAATTCGTTTGTTCATCAGTGTGATTGGAGTGGAAACATTCAATTCCTTTAAGTCCAAATCCCATAAATTCTTTTATTTTTTCTAACAAAACATCATCATCTTTTTTCAAATTATAAGGATGTGCCAAAAAAGCCATTCCGCCAGCATTACAAATAGCTTTAATAGCCTTTTTAACGTCAACACCATAAGCGCCGGCCTTATATGGTCGCATTAAATCTTCCGATTCTCTATAACTTTTTGTGTATCCCATATTAGTCATATATTGAGCAAGATTACCTTTGCCAATAGTTCCCTTAAAAGCCCTATAAAAGTCATCAATCTTAATATCGATACCACAATTTTCTTTCAAAAATTCAATAATTCTTCCATTTCTCTCTCTTAAAGATTGTGCATTCTCATCAATCACATCTCTTAATGCTCCAAAATCTTTTATATGATATCCAAGCATATGAATAACAGGACAATCATCATCTTTCGAAGATATTTCAATTCCTCTAATAAAATCAATTCCTAGTTTATTTGCCTCATTTTCTGCTTCAATAAGTCCAAGCACATTGTCGTGGTCTGTTAGAGCCATTTTTGTAATATTTTGCTCTAATGCAAGTTTCACAATTTCACTTGGAGCAAGTGTTCCATCCGAAAAATAACTATGAATATGAAAATCAAATAACCCCATAAACTTTCTCCGCACATCAAAAATGTTACATTCTTGATACAAAATGTTAATTGTCTTATTCAAATAAATCTTCTAAATATATTTATAGTTAATAACAAGGAACAAAAAAATGGAAGAAATATATAAATTATCCCACGAAGAACATGAAGAAATATTAAAAGAAATAATGAAAAATGTATTCAAAGGTGCAAAACCACAAGAAAAACCAAAAATTTTCATTATGGGAGGACAACCAGGTGCAGGTAAAAGCACCTTCATAAATCAACTAATAAACAGCGAAGAGGGTAAAGATTGCCTAATAATCAATGCAGATGAATACCGTGCATATCATCCAAAAATTAAAGAAATATACACCAAACATCCAGAAGAAATGGCAACCATCACCGATTTAGATGTAAGAGACTGGACACAACGTATTTTTGCTCTAGCCATACAAAATCGTAATAATATCATATTCGAAGGCACAATGCGCACCCCTCAAATATGTGAAACAATAAAAGACTTACATAGCAAAGGGTATGAAGTAAATGTCCATGTAATGGCTGTTAATTTTTATGAAAGTAAACTTTCAACATACAGCCGTTACGAAGAAGCTCTCCTAAATGGTGAAATGCCTCGTCATACTCCACCAGAGGCACATGATGAAACCTATGGCAAAATGCTAAAAACACTACAACAAATAGAAGACGATGGTTGTTATAACAAAATCACAATCCATGGACGTGATAAAGATGTAAACCTTACCCCAAAAGAAGGTGAGAACAGAGTAGGTTCTGTTATGGCTATCTTAAAACATCGTGAAAAAGTTTGGAGTCGTCCCAAATTACAGCAGTACGAAAACTGGGCAGACAATGTTATTTCCTCTATGCAAAATCGTGGAGAAACAAGATACATTTCACAAGTAGAAGAACTAAAAACAAACGCAAAGCAAATGACCATAGTTCCAGCTCAAAAAGAACTATCATCTCTTTTGCTTTCGGTGCAACAATCCAAACTTTGTAAATAAAATAAAAAAATATTCGAATAGCCACCTATTTTTAGGTGGTTATTTTTTTATAAAAAACATTATTGACAGAGCCTCATTTTTATGATACAAAATCATCAATAAGTGGGGCAAGCGCTCGGTATGTCCGCCAAAGTGATACATTGCCATATTGATTTTATTACATAGATTTCTTTTTTGTAGCTTATCAATGCTAATCGGGCAGGCGTTAAGATAAGTCACAAAGAAAGGAATATGATATGACAAAATATATAGAATATTTTCAAGTAGAAGCCAAATGTCTATTAAAAGACTTTAAGAAAAACCTCCCAGAAGCAAAATCAAGATGTGAAAAATATTTTAATGGTAGAGATTCATTATCTTTAATGAATACTCAACACGTAATAGCCAAAGAATATGGTTTTGATAGTTGGAACGATCTAATTTCAAAAGAACCACACAAACTTGCAGAAGCGCTAATTATTGCAAAAAATAAAACCTTTAATAGTCCGTTTACATTGTGGCATGGTGGACGTATAACAACAGGTTATGAAGAAAACAAATACAAACTAAACGACCCAAAAGATTATCAATTAGAATATGATTCTAAAAAGAAAACATTTACCCCAAACAATCGCGAATATATGTCTTTTGAGCATTTAGATGTTTCAGATTATGACCTATCAGGCATAGACCCATTAAAAGTACGCTATACAGAAGATACCAAATGGCCGGAAGACCCAACAAAATTGCCTCTCGGTTTTAAACCAAAGGAGTTTTTAGAATCACGCAAAAATCCAGGGTTAGGCATTAAAAATCTTCACAAACTTGGCATAAAAGGCCAAGGAAGAAACATAGCTATAATTAATTGGGCAGGTTTATTTAATCATATTGAGTATCAAAACAATTTAAAAGGTTATGAAGAAATTGGAGAAGAGTTTTTAAGAGGAAAATCATCTGAGCATCTTTCGTCAATTATTGGTAAAACATGTGGTTTAGCGCCCAATGCTTGTGCATACTATTATGCAGTGGATCTTTTGCGCACACAAGAAAATCCCAATGGTTCAAATATAAATTTTGCCAAAGCAATCAAAAAAGTTTGTGAACTTCATAAAAATCTAATTGCAGAAGGGAAAAACGGAATAGATGTTATTCATCTTGGAAGGTATTTTACTCCAGAAGATATCCAAAATATAGAAGGTTATGAAGAAACCCTAAACGCCATAAAAGAAGCTGAAGATTTAGGTATTTGGTGTTATTGGGGTGATATAAGTTTTACCACAAAAAATAAAATAGGATTAGGATTCATATATTGCAAATTAGACGGTAATGTTGAAAATCCTGACGACTATATTCTATATTCAGAATGGAAAATATATAAAGTTGATCACCCAAATACACTATGCTTCCCTTGTGGTGCAAAAACTGTATCGCTAGAGGTAAAAATGGATGAATATGTTTTTGAGCATTATTCCAATAGATATGCAATAACTTACATTTCAGGTCTTTATTTACTAGCAAAAAGCGTAAAAGAAAGCATAACACCTTATGAGTTTTTTGAGCTAGGGCTAAAAACAGGTGATTTTAGAAAAGGCATTGGCACAATCATCAACCCTGTTCGCCTAATTGAAAGCTTAAAATAGAAAAACAAACGACGGGAGAGTTTTTTCTCCCGTCATTAAAATAAAAAAAGAGGAACTATCCCCTCTTGATACTCTCATTATACACATATTTATTAAAAAGTCAAGCAAACTTATAGACAAAATTTTAAAAATAATTATTGTTTTAAATAAATTTAAATGAGATAACACAAGAGCAAATTTAATAAGGATACAAAATGATTTATTATATCAAACATCAAATATTTTTATTTTCTTAAATTATAAGCCCAAATAATCGGGCAAACATATTTTTATTTAGTGTTTAACTTAATTTAAGAAGGATTTTCTACATGACTGATATTAAAAAGTCAGCACATTCTCATGAGCGACCATTAAGTTTTTTTGCTTACGAAAAACAAAATATAAAAAATATAATTAATTTTGCAAAAGGGATAAAACCCAACACCCTAAAAGATATAAATCCATTTATTTTAGCTTTTCAAATATATAAGGATATGGATTCTATCTGTAAAAAGAACGTATACTTAATGTTTGCAATAGGGGCAATATCTGCAATATTAGAAGGTATAACACCTTATATGGAGATGCTGGTATTTAATGCCCTTCCTCCACTAATATCAGATACACCTAATGCAATAACAACATTTATTGTATTTTGGGCATTATTGAGCATTACAAAAATGTTAGAGCCAGTATTTAATAATCTTAGATACTATTTTAGATGGAAAATAAGTTATAAATATCATGAAAAAGAACAAACAAGAGGTTTTGTAGAAATCATAAACAAACCCCGCCCATTTTTTAAGGTAAATTCTTCTGCATCACTAAATGGAATGGTAGAAAAAATTACAAACCAAAAAATAAATCTTTTAGGAGACGTACTAGATGAGTTCATGGGTATAATTATACTTTTCATAACAGGAACAAGTGTGCTAGCAGTATCTCCAAAATTGTTTTTCATTACACTAATATCTTGTCTATTTTATATGGAGTTTAGAGGTTATGCCACTTATTTACTAAGAAATTGGCAAAACAAGCAACGTCTTATTAAAATAAAAGTAAGCCAAACAAATAGAGATATAATGGCTAATTCTTTTATTGCTCAAGATGCTATAAAAATAGAACAAGAAGAAAAAAATATGAAAGCCAGAATGGCGAAAGACACTAAAATTTCTCTAAAAGTTCTTTTTGCTGAGTATAAAATAAACAATATATCTTCATTTATTTTAAATATGATTTTAGCAATATTTATTGCTATTATTGCCTTAAACGATGTTATAGAAACAAAAGAGATTGGTCGTTTTGCTTTGATTTATAGTGCAACTTCTGTTTTTAGATGGCGCAGTTATCAGCTAATCCAGTGGTATAAAAAATATATTTTAGACTATCGTAATGAAATAGTTGATACCCAAAAGCAATTAGTAACCCCTCATGCGCTAGAGCGAAAAACAGGTTCTAAAAAACTAACATCAAAAGATAATGCTATAACCTTAAAAGATATTCACTTTTCATATCCAAAAATCAAAGACGTAACAACTTTAGTTTGTGAGAAAGAAAATATTGAACGTGGAAATAATGTAATAAAAGGCATCTCAACCACAATTAACTCTGGTGAAATAACAGTAATAGCCGGCACATCAGGGGAGGGAAAAACAACCCTAATGAGCCTAATCCGTCACGATTATGACTTAACAGCAGGGAAGATAAAATTGGGTAATAAGGATTTAACAACCTTAAAAGATGAAGAAATAAATAAACAAATAGCTTTTGTTGACCAAAACGTTCACTTCTTTGACCAAACATTGCTCTATAACTTAAAGTATTTCAAAGAAAATGCAAGTATTGAGGAATTAAATAAAGCTTTAGATTCTGCAGGTCTAACAGAAGATATTTCTAATCTAAAAGATGGTTTACACCATAGAATAGGTCAAGATGGATGTGCATTATCAGGTGGTCAGCGTCAACGTTTAGCTCTTGCTCGTATATTCTTAATCAATAGACCAATCATGATATTAGATGAGCCAACCACTGGTTTAGACCAAGTGTTAAGCTTTAAGATTATGAAAACCCTAAAAGAAAAAGCAAAAAATAAAACAGTGTTACTCGTAACACACAATCCAACAGAAATAGCTCTTGCAGATAGGGTGATAGTAATAAAAGATGGCCAAATAGAAAGCGACGGCACACCGCTTGATTTAATAGAAACATCACCATTCTTAAAATCAAGCCTAACCAAACAAGATATCATTAGCAAACAAAAACTATTTTCAAAAATAGCTTAACAAAAAAGGCTCAAGATGTTTCTTGGGCCTTTTAAAATAAAAAAAAGAGAAGTTATCTCCTCTTGATACACTTATTATATAGTGTTCAATTAAAAAGTCAAGCAAACAATTAGACAAAAATGCAAAAATAATTATTGTATAATATCAGATAGATAGATTAAAAAGTGACTACACATAAATTTATAATCCCAAATATTATATAAAATAAGCCTTATGTTTTTGTTAGCTAGCTAACCCCTAATTCACGGAAGGATTTTTATGCCACACACAAAATCATCAAAATTAAACTCTAAAAACAATTTTATAGGTTTTTTAAAGTTTGAGAAAGAGAGAATTATAAAACTTTATAACTTTTTAAAAAGAATAAATGTAAAAGATGATGACAAAGAAATATCATCTTTTTCATTAGTTATAAAATCATATAAAGAAATATCACCACAATGCAAATCAATTTTTCATAAATATATTTTAACAAGTTTTTTGTCAGGAGTTGCAGAAGGATTGATTCCCGTAGCGTCTATGCTTGTATATAATGCGTTACCTGCCGTTGCCACAGGTAGCAAAAGCGCAATACTAATTTTTATATTATGTTATTCTATACGCAAGTTAAGAGATTTTTTAGGTGAATTTCTTTTAGCCAAATTATTTTATAATCAACAAAAATTAAATGAAGCAGTGCTTTCTACCAATCTTGCTTCAAATTACATAAACATTGTAAATAAACCCAGAGCATTTTTTACAATAAACAATCCTGCGACACTATCATCTATCTCATCACGATTAAATACAGCTATATCTAACATATTAAGAGATATAATAGCTGTGACTAGAGAATTTATTATTGCATTTATGGCATTGTTTAGTTTGTTTTTTATTTCAGCAAAATTTGTTGTTCTATTTACCTTTATTTCTATATTATACATAGAAATATCATCATATATGCAAAAAATAAAAAGAGTAGTGATGCAAAAAAATCAAATAATAAAATCACATACCGATAAACAAAATAGAGATACATTGCAAAATTCTCCTCTTATTCAAGACGCTTTATCGCAAAATAAAGAATATAAAAATATTTTAAGTCGTAATAACAAAGTATTTAAAGTGCTAATAAAAGAATTTAATCTAAAAATAATGAATGAATCTACTTTAAGAATAATTTCAGATTTGTTGTTTTCTTCAATAGTTTGTGTTTTCGCAATACGTGATATAATAGAAACAGGAGATATCGGTCGTTTTTCTTTAATTGCCACAGCAACAAATAGTATAAGGATGAGGTTTAGAAGTTATGCTTATACATATATAAATATATTAGAGGCACGCAATAATTATTTAGATGCAAGTAAATTATTGCACACCCCACTTGCACTAGAGCGAAAAACAGGTCCTCAAAAACTAACCACAAAAGATAATACTATAACCTTAAAAGATGTTCGTTTTTCCTATCCAAAAATCAAAGATATAACAACCTTTGGTGCAGAAAAAGAAGATGTTGAACGTGGAAATGATGTAATAAAAGGCATTTCAACCACAATTAACTCTGGCAAAATAACTGTTATTGCCGGCACATCAGGCGAGGGTAAAACAACTTTGATGAGCTTAATTCGTCACGACTACGAGCTAACATCAGGTCTAATAAAATTAGGCAATAAGGATTTAACAACCTTAAAAGATGAAGAAATTAATAAACAAATAGCCTTTGTTGACCAAAACGTTCACTTCTTTGACCAAACATTGCTCTATAACTTAAAGTATTTCAAAGAAAATGCAAGTATTGAGGAATTAAATAAAGCTCTCGATTCTGCAGGTCTTACAGAAGATATTTCTAACTTCAAAGAAGGTTTATTCCATAGGATAGGACAAGACGGACGCGCACTATCAGGAGGTCAACGTCAACGTTTAGCTCTTGCTCGTATATTCTTAATCAATAGACCAATAATGATATTAGATGAGCCAACCACTGGTTTAGATCAAGTGTTAAGCTTTAAGATTATGAAAACCCTAAAAGAAAAAGCAAAAAATAAAACAGTGTTACTTGTAACACACAATCCAACAGAAATAGCTCTTGCAGATAGGGTGATAGTAATAAAAGATGGCCAAATAGAAAGCGACGGCACTCCGCTTGATTTAATAGAAACATCTCCATTCTTAAAATCAAGCCTAACCAAACAAGATATTATTAGTAAACAAAAACTATTTTCAAAAATAGCTTAAAATCAAAGGCTCTAGTTTCCTAGAGCCTTCTTTCTTTATACAATTATTTAAAATTAAGCGTATCTTTTAGCCATAACTGACAATGGAACAGGCTTAATTTTATCAGCTTGACCAGCCGCACCAAAAGCTACATAGCGGTCAATACAAACCTTCTTCATTTCTTCAATAGCAGGCTTCAAATATTTACGAGGGTCAAATTCTTTTGGATTCTCCATAAATACTTTTCTGATAGCGCCAGTAATAGCCATTCTGCAGTCTGTATCAACGTTAACTTTTCTAACACCAGACTTAATACCTCTAACGATTTCTTCAACTGGCACACCAAATGTTTGAGGGATAGCACCACCATAAGCATTGATAATATCTTGCAATTCTTGAGGAACTGAAGAAGAACCATGCATAACCATATGAGTATTAGGAAGTTTAGCATGAATTTTTTCAATTACATCAATAGCCAAAATATCACCAGTAGGCTTACGAGTAAATTTATAAGCACCATGAGAAGTACCAACAGCAACAGCTAAAGCATCAATATTTGTTTCAGCAACAAAACGCTCTGCTTCATCAGGGTCTGTTACTAAACGTTTTTTATCAATCACGCCTTCAGCACCGTGACCATCTTCTTTATCGCCTTTACCTGTTTCAAGGCTACCAATAACACCTAATTCACCTTCAACAGAAGCGCCAACAGCATGAGCTCTTGCAACAACTTCTTTAGTAACTTTAACATTATATTCAAAAGAAGAAGGAGTCTTACCATCAGCTTCCAAAGAACCATCCATCATTACAGAAGAATATCCATTAACCAAAGCAGATTGGCAAACATCAACAGAAGAGCCATGGTCTTGGTGTAAACAGATAGGAAGTTCAGGATACATTTCTAAAACAGCTTGAATCATATGACGAATCATTGGGTCGCCAGCAAACTTTCTAGCTCCAGTTGATGTTTGGATGATAACAGGAGCATTAACTTCTCTTGCCGCTTCACACACAGCAATAATTTGCTCCATATCGTTAATATTAAATGCTGGAACACCATAATTGTTCTCAGCAGCATGGTCTAAAATCTGACGCATAGAAACTAAAGGCATCATATTCTCCTTTTATAATTTTAAGTTTAATTCTGCCAAGAGTTTATATAAACAATGTATTTTTGCAAGCAATTTTTGATAAATATAATAAAATAAAAACCCAACTAAGTGGGTTTTTTTATAAAACTTTTAAGCAACTTCTCTATGTTTTGTAAAAACGATAACATTATCAAGCTCATTATTTTTAATTTTTATATCAGAGCAAACTCCGCTAGCCAATAATGTATATCCTTCTAAAACTAAATTATTTACTACTTTGTTAGTAGTACATACCCCACCCGCAATCTTTTTTGCATCAAGTTTTGCAAAAGCATTACGCTTTGTTTCGTTCTTAATTGTAGTCTTAATCATACTTATTTTTTCCTTTCTTATTATTGACATAATAGATGACATTAAAAATCTTTTTTGTCAATATTTATTTTAAAAGAATGTAAAATAAAATTCCTAACACAAATATACGATATAAAATCTTAAATTAAAGTAAACATTTTTGTCTAAGTTATTTACATTATTCTGCTCACAAACAAAAAAAGCAGTCAATTTAGACTGCTTTTTAATGGCGGAGCGTATAGGACTCGAACCTATGCATCCCTATTCAGGATGACGGATTAGCAATCCGCTGCATTACCACTCTGCCAACGCTCCGTAACTCAAAACTATTTACATTAAGTTTTTTTGCTCGTCAACTATTTTTTTATTGTTTGTTCATTTTTATGCAAATATTTTAACTTCATTTTAAATAAATAGAGCAATAATTCAAGATATGTAATTAAAGGAGATAACAAATGGATAAAGAATATGATTATATTAAGGGTTTAACCTCAGAAGAAAAACGTATCTTTGTAGAATGTTTTTGTTGCATGGTTTACAGCGATAAAAAAGTTGTAAAAGAAGAAATCGATTTCTTAAAGAGCATTGGTAAAATGTATGGTATTGAAGAAAAAGAAATTGTAAGTATTCTGCAAAACCTAAATAAAGCAACCATTATGGATAAAGCTGGCTCAATAACAGACCGTAAAAAAGCATTACACTTAGTAAAAGAATTATGCTTCTTGGCAAACTCAGACACAGGTCTAGAAGATGATGAAATCGATTTTATCATAGATATAGCAGAAAGAATGAACGTAGAAAGTGATAAAATTAAACAAATAAATAAATGGGTTTTAGATAAAATAGTTCTACTAAAAACCGGAAATATCATTTTAGAAGCAGAATAAAAATTACCCCCTCATTTTGAGGGGATTTTTTTATTGTTTTATGTTAATAATTATGATATAATCTCCTTATAGACTAATTTAAGGAGTTTATTTATGACTGAAAACATAAGCTCAAAACAAATGTATACGCTAATAAGCGAAGCTATCTCAGAAAGCCATAATTTTAAAGATATGGACGTAAGTGTAAATATTAAGGCTTTCTCAAAAAAACACTGGGAATACGTAAAAACTTCACCTCAACTAAGCTTCTTAGATGAAGAAATTCCATCAGCTAGAGAAGTAAGAGAAGCAGTGGATTTTTGTGAGCTTCTAGATGAATATAGACGTTCTGTTGATGTCTATGCTAAAGAGCCAGAAGAAATAAGAGCGTCATCATGCAGAGATATATTAAAAGGCTTAGATAAATATCGTCCATACATACTAGAAGAACATCAGTCAACATTTAGAGTTCTTGAAAAAAATATAAAAAGACGTTTCCCAGAATATCAAGGTGAAATATTGTTAAGAGAACTAAATGAAGAAGCTTCTCTTGTATGTTATCTAAAAAAAGAAGCCTCAAAAACAAAAGACAAAAGATTAAGAGAAGATAAAAAAGAAGGCTGTTCTAATTCAGCAGTAGATTTTTTCAAAAAGCTTAAGGAAAATGAAGATATAATAAGAAACCTTCCCGATTCTGATGAAAAATTAGAGTTACTCTCAAACAGCATAACAATCGTTGATTGTTTGTCAGAAAAGAAATACTCAAGGTCTAACAAATATAGAATGAAATACAAGCTAAATAGGGCTATAGCAAACTCTTGCGCAAGAATGGGTGATGCTTATTTAACAAAAAAAGGAGAAGCCGAGCAAGAACTCGAAAAATTTGAAAAAGCAATATATAATGCAAGAAAACACCTCGAAATGCAAGATTCTGAAAAAGGGCGAAGTGCGAGAGCTCAGCGAGATAAAGACGATTGGATTTTTCGTTAATAAAAAAAGCTCTGATTTCTCAGAGCTTTTTTATTGTATGTTATTTTAAGCAGATTTTTTACGCTTAAAAGGTATTTTCTCTGCCTTAGAAAAAGTGCCAGAAACATGCCAAATTTTCTTAGCATATTCATCAACTGATCTATCACTAGAGAAATATCCGATTCTAGCAACATTATAGATAGTCTTCTTAGCCCATTCTTCTTTATCCAAATAAGCTTTTTCAGCCTCTTTCATAGCTTTATTAAATGCTTCTAAATCAGCTAAAACAAAGAAGTAATCTCTGTTTAATAATTCATCAAAAATTGGCTTAAACAAAGAAGGCATATCTTTTTCGCAGAAGATGTTAGAGTTAATCGCATTCAAAATACGCTTAATATACTCAGATTCTTCATAAATCTTCCTAGGATTATATGTAGGACGCATTGCTTGAATTTCGTCTTCTTTTAATCCAAATAAGAAGAAGTTATCTTCACCAACAGCTTCACGAATTTCAATATTTGCACCATCATATGTACCAACAGTCATAGCACCATTTAATGCAAACTTCATGTTACCTGTACCAGAAGCTTCAAAACCAGCGGTAGATATTTGTAAACTAACATCAGCAGCAGGGATTAATACTTCAGCCACAGAAACCTTATAGTCAGGAATAAACACAACCTTCAATGCATCACCAACTCTAGAGTCGTTATTAACTACATTTGCAACGTTATTAATAAGTTTAATAACTAGTTTTGCAAAAGTATAAGAAGGAGCAGCCTTACCTGCAAAAATATAAGTTTTAGGGCAAATTGGTCTAACATTATCACGAACAATAGCAAGATATTCACCAATAACTTGTAAAATAGCCATCAATTGACGTTTATACTCGTGAATACGTTTAGCTTGAACCACAAACATACTATTAGTAGTAATTGCTACATTTGTGCGTTTAAATATTTCGTGACGCAAAACTTCCTTATTACCTTTCTTAATCTTGATAAATTTCTTGATAAAGTCTGCATCATTAACATAGTTTTCAATGTTTTGAAGCAAATCAAGATCTGCAATCCAATCTTTACCAATTTTATCAGAAATAAGTGTCGCAAGGTTTGTATTTGCGTGAAGCAACCAACGGCGAGGAGTAATACCATTTGTAATATTTGTAAACTTCTCTGGCCATAATTCATAAAACTCTGGAACAAGAGATGTCTTAATAAGTTCAGAGTGAATTTTTGCCACACCATTAACTGAGAAAGAACCAACGATAGATAGGTTTGCCATACGAATAATTTGGTTATCGCCTTCGCCAGAAACAATAGAAACTGTTGCAAGTTTTTCGCTGTTTTCACCAAATTTTTCACGAGCAAATTCCATAAATCTTCTGTTGATTTCATAAATAATTTGAAGGTGACGAGGAAGCATATGAGCAAAGTATTTTGCAGGCCATGTTTCCAATGCTTCAGGAAGAAGAGTGTGGTTAGTGTATGCAAATACTTTTGTAACAATGCTCCAAGCATCATCCCATTCTTGACCATAAACATCAAGCAACAATCTCATCATCTCAACAATAGCAAGAGCAGGGTGAGTATCGTTTAATTGAATACAAACAGATTCTGGCAATTTATCAAAGTCATTACTCTTTTCCAAAAATCTTCTAAAGATATCTTGAATAGCACAAGAAACGAAGAAGTATTGTTGAGAAAGGCGTAAAGCTTTACCAGATTCTATTGCATCAGAAGGATAAAGCACTTTAGAAATAGATTCTGTTTTAATTTTATCTTCAACCGCTTCAATGTATCCACCATTATTAAAGATATCCAAATCAAATTCTTCGTCAGTTTTTGCAGAAAATAATCTTAAATAGTTTACAGATTTACCATCATATCCAACAATTGGAAAATCGTAAGGAATACCATAAAGAGTATGAGTTCCTGCCCAAACATAAGTATCTCTACCTGTTGCATCTTTATATGTTTCAACATGTCCAAATAATGGAATAGTAACTTGTCTTTCAGGTCTTGCTAATTCCCAAGGAGAGAAGTCTGAAAACCAGTTATCAGCTTGTTCAACTTGCCATCCATTTTCAAACTTTTGTTTAAATAAACCAAATTGGTAGTTAATACCATATCCAAAACCAGGCAATCCTAAAGAAGCCATAGAGTCAAGATAGCAAGCAGCCAATCTTCCAAGACCACCATTACCAAGAGCAGGGTCGTATTCAGTATCAAAAATCTCTTCTAAAGATAAATCAGGAAAATCATCAAGTTTAATATCTTTTAATAAATCAAATAACCCTAAGTTATGAAGATTATTTTCAAGAGATCTACCAATTAAATATTCAATAGAAAGATAGTAAACTCTTTTTGCAGAATGCTCATTGTATCTAGCAATGGTTTTATACATTTCATCCATTGCAAATTCTCTAACAGCCAAAGAAATAGCATATAAAGCTTCTTCCTTAGTTAATTCGCAAGTTCTTTTTCCAATAAAATATTTAATATAATGTTCGATAGATAACTTCAAACGCGCCTTTTTAATTTCATCAGTAATTTCTAAGTTGCTTTTTTTCAAAATACATCTCCTTAAATTAACATACTTTACTATTCACAAAACTATAGCAAAATTGTTTGAATTTTCGTTAATAATATAAGATTATTTTAAAAAATAAAAACAATGATTGATATTTTTTTAACAATTATCAGCTATATAATAAGCAAAAATATTTTTCATGTTACACAAAATAGAGGGTATAAAAATGAGAAAAAACAGTATATTAGCGCTTTTGGTTGCTTTAACAGCAAGTATGCCTGCATATGCCGATACTTTAGAAACAGCACTTGCCAAAGCATACGAAAACAATCCAGTATTAAAATCAGCAAGAGCCGCATCTCGTGCCGTAGATGAAAATGTAGCGCTTGCAAAATCAGGATATCGTCCAACATTATCAATAGATGGCGCATATGTAGAAAACAAGGTAAACACAAACTCAAGAGTAAATGGTGTTCACCAAAAACCAGTAGATGGCTACACAAGAACACTATCTGCAACAATTTCACAACCTTTGTTTTCAGGTTTAAAAACAGTAAATTCTGTTAGTTCAGCAAAAAGCTATGTAAAAGCATCAAAGGCAAACCTTATGGCAACAGAACAAAATGTTTTGCTCAATGCCTCAATCGCATACCTAGATGTTTTACGTGACGAAGCTATTGTAAAACTCCAAAAAAATAATGAAAAATTACTAAAAAAAGAACTAGATGAAACTCGTGAACGTTTCAAAGTAGGAGAGGTTACAACAACCGACGTATCACAAGCCGAAGCAAGTTACGCATCAGCTCAATCACAAAGAATATCTGCAGAAGGCAACCTAGAAGCATCAAAAGCAATATATCTTCAAGTAATAGGAATTGCTCCAAAAGATATAATAGATCCAAAAGATATCGAAAAAATGTTCCCAAATAGCATGCAAGAGGCTATGGAATATGCAAAAGCACACAACTATTCTGTATCTGCCGCAAAACACGCATTGAAAGCCAAAAATTATGATGTAAAAACATCAAGAGGTGACCTATTGCCATCAATTAATGCATATGCATCAGCTGGTAGATTAAAAAACGAAAACTATGCATATGATAAAAATCCAACCAACAATTCTGTAGAATTTGGTGTAAACTTCTCAATGCCAATATACAATGCTGGTGCAAGCCGTGCAAAACTTCGTCAAAGTAAGTATTACCAAAAACAAGCCTCTGAAGATTTGCTAAATGCAGAAGATAAACTTCTTTCAGATATCACAAGTTATTGGGAATATTTAAGTGCAAACAAAGCAAAAATCAAATCTGTTAAATCACAAATCAAAGCATACCAAGTTGCTTTAGATGGTGTAAGAGAGGAACAGGCTCTTGGAAACAGAACAGTGCTTGATGTATTAAACCAATATCAATATTTACTCAATTCAGAAGTAGAAGAAGTAACAACTCGTCATGATTACTATGTTTCAGGTTTAGCACTTCTTCAAGCAATGGGTAAATTAACCGCTAAAGATTTGAATTTAAATGTTGATTTATATGATGCAGATGATAAATATAAAGAAACATCTGGAAAATGGTTATCAACATCAATTGATTAAATTAAAATAAAAGGCAAAAAGAATGTTCAAAAAAAAGAAAACAGAAGAACTTACCGAAGTTATTCGCAACAGCGCTTTTGAAACAAAAGCTAAAAAACAAAAAGAAAAAAACTGTCTAAGAGATTATACAGGATATGTTTTTGAGCTAACGTCAGAAATGCTAGTTAAAGAGCGTTCTTTTGAGAGCAGTGATAAAAATGATTTAGCTGGAATTGCTGAATGCATTTTAAGAAAATACGAAAAGCTCTTAAGTGTTAAATAAAAAAAGCAGGACTTGCCTGCTTTTTTTATTACTAGCAAACTCTAGCAATCGTTAGTGCATCAACAGACTTAGCTCCACTTTTAAGTAAAACAAGCGCGCATTCTCTCAATGTTGCACCAGTTGTGTAAACATCATCAATCAAAACGATTCTCTTTCCTTTAATATTTTCAGCATTGACAACTTCAAATGCATTTTTTACATTCTTTAATCGTTCTTTACCAGAGCATAAAACCTGAGGAATGGTCATTCTTTTTCTTTTTAGACTTTTATAATCAACACTGATATTGCGAATTTTAGAAAGCTCTTTTGCCAATATTGCCGATTGATTGTATTTTCTTTTTACAAGTCTTGTAAAATGCAAGGGAACAGGAATAATCAAGTCAACACCACTATCAAAAATATCATTACCTGCCATATTAAGCCAATTTGTAAGCAGTTTTCTGTTTTCAACATGGTCTAAAAACTTAAAATCTAAAATAGCTTTTTTAGAAAATTCATCATATTCCACCGCAAAACGTAAAAGTCTAAATTTATCATTATTTTTAGGGTTAAGGCAGTGAATACAAAGAGCCTCGCCATCACTAACAGATTTAGCAAAAGGAACACCACAATGTTTGCAATATGGTCTACTAACAAAATTTACCTTAGAAAAACATTCATTACATAAACTATTATCCGAATTAACAATTCCACCACACATCAAGCATCTTGGTGGAAGTATTGCATCAATAATTTTCTTTATTCTTTTTAACATACTTTAAGCAGTTCTTTTTTCAAATCTGTAATGTTGTCAACAACAATAATGCCAGCATCTCTTAATTTGTTTTTTCTGTCACTTACATCAAAACTATTTTTACAAATTAATTCTGCAATACTATTTGCTTCAGAAAGAGCAGTGTTGTCATCAATAATCAATGCAATAACCGGTTTTTTGTTCTTTAATTTAGAGTATTTTTCAATAATCTCAGTTTCATCATTTCCATAAATTCCAGTTATGATAACGCTAGCTTTAGTTTTTGCATCTTTGTTGAATTTTTCAATAATACTCCCCACAGAAGAACCAACAATAAAGTCATCACCCAAACCAACAACAGTAGATTGACCAAGACCAATCTTATTCATCTCCAAAACTATTTCATAAGTCAAAGTAGAAGACGATGAAACAATGCCAATATTACCTGAGTTATGAATATTATCAGGAAAAATTCCCATATAAGCTTCATTTGGAGTAATAACACCTGGAGTATTCGGGCCAATAAGTATTGTTTTTGAGTTTTGGAGCCTATGTTTTATTTCCATCATATCACCAACAGGAATACCCGAAGTAATAACTACAACAAGTTCTAATTTGGCATCAATTGCTTCCAAAATTGCAGATTTTGCAAACTTTGCAGGAACAAAAACAATAGAAGCAGTAGCATCTGTTTTTTCTTTTGCTTCTTTTACTGTTTCAAAAACAGGAATTCCCAAATGAAAATCTTCTTTTTTACTTGGCACAACACCTGCAACAATTTTAGTGCCATATTTTAATGCTCTTTGTACGTGGAAAGACGCTTGAGTACCTGTAATACCTTGCACCAAAACTTTAGTTTTTTTGTTTATTAAAATAGACATTAGAAATCCTCCTCAATTGCTCTTTTTAGCATATTCAAACCAGATGCTGTGTCCTCAGCAATCAAAAAAGATAAATTTGATTTATTAAGTATCTCGGTTGCTTCATCTTTATTAGTTCCCTCGAAGCGAACAATTAAAGGTATATTTAGCCCTAAATCATTTGCAACATTCAATATTCCATCTGCAATCAAATTACAACGCAAGAAACCACCCAAAATATTAATAAAAATACCATCAACTTTTGGATTCGTCATAATAAGTTTTATGCTTTCCGCAATTTTATCTCTATCAACACCACCTTTTAGGTTCAAAAAGCATGCTGTATCAAGATTAATGTTTTTCGCTTCATTTATTGTATTAAGAGCCAATCCATCACCATTTACAATAATACCAATACCGCTATCCAATTCCTTGTACTGGAAACCAAATTTTAAGGCTTTTAATTCTCTTTCTTCAATCTCTGCTTCGTCAACCATAGAAGTAATATCTTTGTGTCTATAAAGAGCATTAGAATCAAAACAAATTTTAGCATCTAAAGCCCAAATTTGCCCGTTTTTTGTAACACCAATAGGGTTAATTTCAACAGCGGTGGCATCATATGTATAAAAGACATTCAAAAGGCTATCAATAAAGTTTTTCATGTCGCCAACCAAAACCTTTGCTTGCATAAAATCACAAACCTCAGAGGCTTGTTTTTTATCAATTTTTCTTTGCAAACCAAGATTAACCTTAAAAAGTTTATTCGGTGTTTCCATAGCATTGATAATATCTTCATTATCTTTGTCATAGTCAGAAGATACAATCAAAACAACAGATGCAGTTTCTTTATCTATCGTAAGACCAACATAAAATTTATTTACAGATTTTATATATTCTTCAACATACACTCTACTAACCAAACGCCCCTTAGCTCCTGTTTGGTTTGTAATCAACATATTCTCAAGCATTTCATTTGCATTAGAATATACATCTTCAATGGATTTAGAAAGCCTAATTCCGCCCTTTTTTCCCGCTCTTTTATCAGAGAATTTTCCTTCATCACGAGCGCCAGCTTGAATTTGTGCTTTTACAACCCAAGGTCCAATTTCACTAATCTTATATGCCGCTTCTTTGGCTTCTTTGGGAGTATAAGCAATAAAACCATTAGGCACATTAATTCCAAATTTACTAAAAATGCTTTTTGCTTGATACTCGTGAATATTCATCTCAATCCTTCAGAGTTTGTGCAGCATAGTATCTAATCTTATCAACCATAGACTGCATTCCACTTCGTCTATTAGGGGTTATATGTTCTCTTAAACCTATCTTATCAAAAATTTCTTCAACATCAATATCTAAAATCTCTTGTGCAGATTTATCTTTAAAAATTTCAAAAACAACAGCAATAATTCCTCTAACAATAATAGCATCGCTATCGCCTTCAAAATATATCGGATTAGCCTCTAAATGAGGAATAATCCACACTTGAGATTGGCAACCAACAATTTTCCACTCATCAAGCTTTTTATCATCACTAAAATGAGGTAATTTATTGCCAAGTTCAATAAGATATTTATACCTATCTTCCCACGATTCTAAAAAAGAAAAGTCATCAATCAATGTTTCAATACTCATTTTTTACCTCTTTTAAATCATCTCAAGCATTACTCTAGCATCTTCACTAAGTCTTTCAAGAGTCCAAGCAGGTTCCCAAACAACTTCTACTTCAACTTTTCCAACACCATCTAATGTTGCAACAGCATCAGCTACTTGTTGAGGAAGAACTCCTGCAACAGGGCAACCAGGAGCAGTTAAAGACATATCAATATGCAAATTTCCCCCATCTTCTTGATTAATTTTATAAATAAGTCCCAAATCATACACATTAATAGGAATCTCAGGGTCATAAACTGTTTTTATAGCTTCTACAATATCAAACATCTTAGCAATATCAGACTTGTTGATGAGCTCTTCACCGGCATAAGCCTTATAAACCGGCAATTCATCATCAACACTCATTGCTTGCAATAATTGAGCTTCATTTTCATCAATTTCATTTATTTTATTTTCTTCTGTCATCGTTCAATCTACTATGCTAAAAAAGTTTTTGCTTTCTCTAATGTTTTAATAAAAATATCTATATCTTCTTTATTGCTATAAATTCCCAAAGATGCTCTTGTTAAAGATTTATATCCAAGAGATAAAACCAAAGGCTCTGCGCAAAAATGCCCAGTTCTAACGCCAATACCTTCTTTACCTAAAATAAAAGCTAAATCTTGAGGATGGATTCCATCTATACTAAAAGAGCAAACTCCACCTTTTTGTTTTGCCATTCCGTGTATTTTTAATCCTTTAATTTCAAGCAATCTGTCAGTCATATAAGATGTGAGCATACTTTCATATTCTTCAATTTCATTAAAGTCAAACTTCATTAAATACTTTAATGCTTCACCAAGACCAATTGCTTGAACAATTGCAGGAGTTCCAGCCTCAAAACGAGCCGGAGGCAAAGCAAAACTTGTTTTTTCAAAAGAAACAGTTTCAATCATATCACCACCATACTGATAAGGAGGCATATCATTTAATAGCTCGTATTTTCCATATAAAACACCAATACCAGTAGGACCATAAACTTTATGACCAGAAATCACTAAAAAGTCACAATCAAAATCAGCTACATCAACTTTTTTATGTACAACATATTGGCAAGCATCAACTAAAACAACTGCCCCCACTTCATGCGCTTTTTTACAAATCTCTTTAATTGGAAAAATTGTTCCCAATACATTGGACATAGCAGTAACAGCCACAATCTTTGTCTTGCTAGATAGCTCTTTTAAAAAGTTTTCTAAAACAAAACTACCATCTTCACCAAGGTCAAAGTACTTTAATTTAGCACCTGTTTTTAATGCCCATTGTTGCCAAGTAACAAGGTTGGCATGATGTTCTGCTCTAGATAATAAAACCTCATCACCTTCCCTTAAATTTTTAGCACCATATGTTGCCGCAACAAGGTTAATACCCTCTGTTGCATTACGAGTAAAGATTATCTCTTCTGTTTTTTTAGCATTAAAAAACTTTTGTACAATTTTTCGAGCTTCTTCAAAGTTTTCGGTAGATTTATCAGATAAAAAATAACTACCACGATGCACGTTTGCATATTCTTCCAAATATGCTTTAACCATACGATTAACTACAACCTCAGGCTTTTGAGCAGAGGCAGCCGTATCAAGATATGTATTAGGCTTTCCTTCAATCTTTTCTTGAAGAATAGGAAAGTCATTTCTTATTTTTTGCGCATCAAACATTTCTTATTCCTTAAAAAATTAGAGATAAGATAAATCCTATCTCTAATTTTTTCAATAGCAAATAATAGTATTTTTTTAAAATTAATCTACAATCATAGCTGTAAGTTCTGCTTCAGATGCAACTTGACCATCCACCATAGCCACTGCTTTATAAACGAAAATATTGCGACGAGCTTTGATTTTTTCAACATGCATTCTTAGTTGGTCGCCAGGTTTAACTTGTTTTCTAAATTTAACATCATTAACACCCATAAACAAAACACTTCGAGATGTGTTTGCATAGTTTTCGTCTTGAGCAATAGTAACAGCACCAGCTGTTTGCGCCATAGCTTCAATTTGTAATACACCAGGCATTACAGGATTGTTAGGAAAGTGACCTTGAAAAAATTCTTCATTCATTGTTACATTTTTAATGCCAACACCCTTTTCACCAGGAACTTCAATTTCCAAGCGGTCAACCAACAAGAATGGGTATCTATGTGGTAACATTTTCATAATTTCTTCAATATTATACACTTTTACTTCTTCAGACATTTTTTTAAGTCTCCTTAATTACTTTTTACTATTTTTTTGCAAGAACGCAACTTGGCGCATAAAGTCCTTAAATGGAACAGTAGGAGTTCCCATCACAATAGCTCCCGGTTCAATATCACGCATAACACCAGATTGTGCTCCTATTTGAGCTCCACTGCCAACATTTAAATGGTCTGCAAATCCAGTTTGTCCACCACAAACAACATAGTCGCCAAAAGTACAACTACCTGCAATACCTGTTTGGGCAACCAAAATGCAGTATTTACCAATTTTATCATTATGTGCAACTTGAACTAAATTATCAATTCTGCATCCATCACCAATAATTGTGTCATCAAGAGCCCCTCTATCAATACAAGCATTAGCACCAACTTCAACATCATTACCAATGATAACTCTGCCAATTTGAGGAATGCGTTTATGTTTTCCTTCAACAACAGAAAAACCAAAACCATCTTGCCCAATTCTAGCACCGGTATAGATATAACAATCATTACCCATTAAGCAATAAGATATGCTAGCATTGTTTGCAATTTTGCAGTTGTTTCCAATTTGGCAACCTCTGCCAATAAAAGCATTTGCTTCAATAACTGAGTTATCGCCAATCACAACATCATCTTCAATCACAACATTATGACCAATATAGCACCCGCTACCAATCTTTGCTAAAGGAGAAATTCTTGCGCTATCTTCAATTTTTGGTTCATGTTCATGTTCCCTATAAAAAGCATGAAGTAGTTTAATAAAAGAAAGCTTAGGGTCTTTAACAATAAGAACTACAACATCTTCAGGAATTAAGTGTTTTAATTCTTCAGTAGTTGCACAAGCTTTAGATTTAATTGTTTTAGCTTTATCTTTGTTTTTCTTATCATAAAAGAAACAAAGATCTTCACGACCAGCACTTTCAATAGAGCAGATATTTTCTATCTGCTCATTTGCCTTACTTTCATCAACCAAAACTGCATCAGCAATTTCAGCAATTTCTTTTAAGTTTTTTGGTCCGCTGTATTCATAAAAAATTTTATCAGCCATTGTTATTTCCTTTATTATAAACTTGTACCAAAGTTCAAACGGAATACTTCTGTTTCATCGTAGTCTTCTTTAACAATTGGGAAACCGAAGTCGATATCAATTTTACCCATTGGAGAAGTCCATTCGAAACCGAAACCAACTGCAACACGAGGACTAGAAGAGTAGTCAACATCAGCTTTGTCAATATTGTCAGGTTTACCTGTTGTACCAATATCAACGAATGTTCTACCTCTAATACCAAGCTCATCCAATCCAAGTGGGAATGCAAGCTCAGCACCTCCCCATACCATCCAGTTACCGCCCAAAGCGTCTTTGGTTGCTTTATCTCTAGCACTAATACCACCAGTATCAAAACCTCTCATAGTATTACCGCCTAAGAAATATCTTTGAGCAAGTCTAGCATCTTCGTTTCCATATCCTGTGATATATCCACCATTGATGAAGAACTTAAATGTATAATGGTCAGATAATGTATAGAATTTATATGCTTTAGCATCAAATTTTAAGTACTTATCATCACCACCAAGACCAGAGATATCGTTACCAAATGACAAGTAGTAACCTTCACGTGGTTTCAAGAAATTATCTCTCTTATCATAAACGATTGTTTGACCGATAACTGAGTCAATAGATTCGCCTTCTTCTTGTTTAATATACTTAGAAGCGCTATTTACGTTCTTAATTTCATCTTGTTTAAGTGTATAACGAACATATTGACTTAAGTTGTCTGTGTAGTTCCAACCAAAACGAATTCTAGCACCCATTGTATCCATGTCATAGTTACTTTCGTCTTGGTAATCTTCTGTTTGGTAGAATAAGTCAGTACCAGCACTTAATCTTCTATCTAAGAAATAAGGTTCAGTAAAGCTAAAGCTATAATCATTAGAACGTTGAGACATGCCAGCATTCAAGCTTACTTGTTGTCCTTTTCCTAAGAAGTTATTTTCTGTAATACCAGCTCTAATAAGTGCACCATTAACAGTAGAATATCCTACACCAACGTTGAAATATCCAGTAGACTTCTCTTCAACATTAACGTTAATATCTGCCTTATCATAACCAACTCTTTCAGAGTCAATATCAACCTTGCTAAAGAAGTTTAATCTTTCAACATTACGTCTAGATTCTCTAATCTTAGAAGCATTAAATACATTGCCTTCTGCAATTCTAAATTCTCTACGGATAACTTCATCAAGAGTTCTAGTATTACCAGTGATATTAATTCTATTTACAAATACTTTTGCATTTTCTTTAATATCAAAAACAACACTTAATTTACCAGTTTCTCTGTCTTTGTTGATAGTTGGGGATACTTCAACAAACACAAAACCTTTACGAGATAATTCTTCAGTTAAAGCATTAACTGTTTTTTCAACTTCATCAGAATTATACCAATCGCCATTGTTAAAAGTAACAAACTCATACCATTGGTTAGGGTCAATATCTGCCACATTAGAGTTAATTTTTATATTGCTAACTTTATAGCGTTTTCCTTCATCAATAGTAAATGTTAAAACAAAAGATGTTTTATCACGAGACAATTCAGCAATGGCAGACAATACTGCAAAATCTGCATAACCATGGCTATTGTAAAAACGTCTCAATAACTCTTGGTCATAATTCATTTTTTCTTTATCAAAAGATTCTGCGCTAGAAAATAGTCTATACCAACGGCTTTCTTTACTCATGATTTCATTTTGTAAATCTTTACCTGTATAGTGTTTGTTACCAATAAAGTTAATGGTGTCAATTTTAGCTTCAGGACCTTCTTCAATTTCAAAAATCAAATCAACTCTGTTGTCAGATTTTTTAATGATTTTAGGTTCAACTTCTACACCATAACGTCCAGCTCTTTTATAAACATCTAAAATACGTTGAACGTCTTGTTGAACTTTGGCTTTGCTAAAAACAGAACGAGGTTGAGATTGAACTTCAGATTCTAAAATCTTATCATCAATTTTATTGTTACCATCAAAAGCTCTAACTCCAATTACTGGATTCTCAGTAACATTGATAACAAGAGTGTTTCCTTTGGTGTCAAAACTTACATCACTAAACAATCCAGTATCATACAATCTACGTAAAGCATTGTTTAATTCCTCAGAAGATACAACACTTCCTGTTTTAATACCAGCATAAGAAAGAGCAGTTTCTTTTTCCACTCTTTGAAGTCCTGATATATCAATATTGCTAACTATTTCTTGAGCCATAGCATTAGAGCAAATAGACAATGCTAGCAATGAAATCCCTGTTAATTTTAACTTCATTTTTAAATCCCCAAAAGTTATTCAAACCAACGTTCAATAAGGTGTTTTATATCGTTCCATGTGGCAAAAACCATTAAAAACAAAATAAAACCAACCCCAACCTTTAGCAAACAATCTTTTATTTTTGCATTAAGTTCACGTCTTGATACTATTTCTAACAAATAAATTACAACATGTCCACCATCAAGTAATGGGATTGGGAATAAGTTTATTAAACCCAAATTAATTGAAAGTAGCGCCATAAAAGATATAAAGTCCCAAATGCCTCTAGATCTAGAAATATCTCCAGACATTTCTGCAATTCTTATAATACCGCCAACATCTTCACTGGAGCGTTCTCCTCTTATGATTTGTCCAAGTCCGCGCAATGTCATGTCGGTCACATTATACACCTCTAAGGCAGCTTTTTTTACAGATAATGTGAAATTAAAATCACTTTTTGCATCTCTAAAGCGTTTTGCTTCTCCTTTAATACCAATCATTCTTCTTTTTATTGGTTTTTCTTGTTCATCAAAAGCATAATCCATATCTTCAAGAGGCACAGTAACACTTATTTTTTCATCATTTCTTTTAATCAATAAATTAACGTTGTCGCTAGATACGCTAATTTCTCTTGATATGTCAGTCCATTCCTTTATCTCAACTCCATTAACCTCTAAAATTACATCCTTTTCCAAAATGCCGGCTTTTTCAGCTGGAGAACCTTCAATAACGCCAGATACAACAGGAGGAATGTCGTAGCTTCCAATAAAGAAAAATAGTCCAAAAAATACTACAAATGCAAAAAGATAGTTAAAGAAAGGTCCAGCAATAGCAATAGCTAGTTTTTTGATAGGTTTTTGTGTTGCAAAAAGATGCTTTTGCTCTTCCTCGCTATACTTAGATAAATCAACTTCACTAGTAGAAGACGATTCGTCAGCATCACCCAAAAATTGACAATATCCACCAAGAGGAATAGCTGATATTTTCCAAACAGTTCCCTGTTTATCTGTTACACTCCATAGTTCTTTTCCAAATCCAATGGAAAAAGCGCTAACATTAACGCCAAGTTTTCTAGCCACAATAAAGTGACCAAATTCATGAACAAAAACCAATACCCCTAATAAAACAATAAAAGGTACAACATAATGAATTGTGTTTAATAACCACTCCATAATCTCTTATTTCCTTTATAAAATTATTTGAAAGAAACCAATGAAAAATAACAATAAATAATAGGTGCTGCAAAGATTAAGCCATCAATTCTATCAAAAACACCGCCATGACCAGGAATTAATGAACTGCTATCTTTAACGCCTAAATAACGTTTGATAGACGATTCTACAAGGTCACCAACTTGAGCAACAATAGCAATAAGAGCGCCGAGAAGTGCAAATTTAAGTTGGTCACTGCCAGTAAGAATTATATCAAAAACGTTCTTTGTAGCATACATATAAATTAAGCTAACAGAAACAGATAAAATAACCCCTCCGATTAAACCAGACCAAGTCTTGTTTGGGCTAATTCTTGGTGCAAGTTTTGGACCTTTTAAAGAAGAGCCAACAACATACCCCCCAATATCAACACTCCATACCATAAGTATAAACCAAAGTGTCATCACAAAGCTACCTTTTTCACCAGGAATGCTAGCGAACGCATCAAACAAAAAGTACATCCAATACAAAGCGCCAACACCAATAGAAATATATGGCACGCCAAGTGTTAATAGATAGCGATGCTCTTCATCTTTTGTTTTCAAAAAGATAAATAAAGTAGTCAAAAGGAGAGTAAAGAACAAAACTGTTCTATCAAAAACCATTAATGAACAACCAAGTGCAAAAATATAGCTAACAGCATAAGTCGTCTGTCTTTTGTTAGGAACCATCGTAGACCATTCCCAAGATAACATTGCACCAACAATAAATACAAGAATGTCAACATAAGGATGACCAGAGCGAAGGGCTCCAATTGCAATAGGTATCATTATAAGTGATGTTAAAACTCTTTTTTGCAAAGATGTTAGGTTAGTTTTTTCCATATCTTCTCTCCCTATTGTTAAATTGTTCAATAATAGCCATCAATTCATCTTTGTTAAAGTCTGGCCATAATGTGTTAGTAAAAAATAATTCAGTATAAGCAAGTTGCCATAAAAGATAATTGCTAATTCTTTGTTCGCCACTAGTTCTGATAAGAATATCAGGGTCAGGAATATCTCTCGTGTAAAGATTGTTTGAAATCAAATCAAACGTAATATCATCTAAACTTATTTCCCTGTTAGCATAAGCTTTTGCGATATTTTTTGTAGCATTCACAATTTCGTGTCTAGAACCATAAGAAAGAGCAATGCACAATGTTAAATCAGAGTTATCTTTAGATGTTTTTTCTAAGTATTCTATCTTTTCTCTAATATCATCAGATAGCATATATCTTTCGCCAATAAACACGAGTTTAACATTGTTATCCATGATTTCTTTAAATTCTTTATCGAGATATTCTCTAAGTAAATCCATTAAAGCTTTTACTTCATCTTCAGACCGTTGCCAATTTTCAGTAGAAAAGGCATAAAGTGTCAAATATTTTACACCAGATTCTTTCATTGCTCTAGTGATGTTAACAACGTTTTCTGCGCCTTTTTTGTGACCAAAGGTTCTAGGCATTCCTCTTTTTTTTGCCCATCTACCATTACCATCCATAATAATGGCAATATGCTTACACGAATTATCCTTAACCATAATAACTACACTTGTAAAATATCTTTTTCTTTCTGTGCTAATTGATCATCAATTTTTTTGATGGATTCGTCAGTTAGTTTTTGGATTTCGTTACCATATTTCTTTTCGTCATCTTCAGAAATTAGATTATCTTTTTTAAGTTTTTTTACTTCATCTAAAGCATCTCTTCTGATGTTTCTAATTGCTATTTTGTTTTGCTCAGCATATTTACCAGCAATTTTCACAAGTTCTTTTCTTCTTTCTTCAGAAAGAGGTGGAATTGGAATACGGATTAATTGACCATCAGAAACAGGGTTTAAGCCTAAGTCAGATTCTCTTAAAGCTTTCTCAACAGATTTAGCAAGTCCCTTATCCCAAACACTAACAGATAATGTTCTAGCATCAGGTACACTAATTGTACCAACTTGAGCAATAGGGGTTAGGCTACCATAAGCCTCAACCATAATATTATCTAATAAACTTGCATGAGCACGACCAGCTCTTAAACCACCAAAATCATTTCTTAAGGTGTCGAGAGTTTTTTCCATGCGTTCAATAGTGTCTTTTTTTATTTCATTAAAATCAGTCATGTTGCCTCACTTAATTGTTGTAAAGTTACTCTTTTTCTTTAGTGCATTAGAAAGAGAGTCTACAGATTCTTGTTTGAATATAACAATTTCCAAATTGTTTTCTCTAGCCATAGATATAGCAGTCATATCCATAACTTTTAGTTCTTTTTCTATAACCTCATCATAAGATACTGTTTCATATCTTTTGGCATTAGGATTCTTTTTAGGGTCGCTATCATAAACCCCATCAACTTGAGTTGCCTTAAATAGTGCATCACAATTTGTTTCAAGAGCTCTAAGGGTTGCTCCTGTATCTGTTGTAAAATATGGATTACCTGTGCCGCCCGCAAAAATGATTACATATCCTTTGCTGAGCAATTCTTGTGCTCTTCTATATGAATATCTTTCAACAATTTGTGGAGCATCAACACCAGATAATATTTCGCAATTAATTCCTTTTGCAACAAGTGCACTTTTTAAGAATAGGGCATTAATAATAGTTGCGAGCATTCCTGCTTGGTCAGCAATAGAGCGGTCTACATATTTGTTTTTATTATTCACCCCTCTATAAAAATTTCCACCACCAATAACAATACATAATTCAATTTTTTTACTATGAACTTTTTTAATGCTATCGGTTACCATAGATAATACATTTTCATCAATACCAAAAGCTTGGTTCCCCATTAAGCCTTCGCCAGAAAGTTTTAAAAGTATTCTCTTATAAGTTTTGCTCATAACAATCCCTTTGCCTAAAAACTATTCGCTACCATATTAATCAATTAATTAATTTTGTCATTATTTTTTTTATCAAAAATGTGTAAATAAGGATAAATATACAATTAATTACAAAACTAGTTGAATTTTTGAATGAATTATATATTATGACCCCAAATGAACTTTAGGAGAAAAGATATGTCATCAGAACAGATTTATATTATTAGTGCTTTATTTGGTTATTTGATTGGGTCGATTCCTTTTGGTCTTATATTAACTCGTATGGCAGGTTATGGAGATATCAGAAAAATCGGTTCCGGTAACATTGGTGCTACCAATGTTTTAAGAACAGGTAACAAAAAATTAGCGCTATTAACTGTTTTGTGTGATGCTTTTAAGGCAGGTATTGCAGCATTTGTTGCAGGTAAAGTTTTTTCAGGTGATCATTCTGTTCTTGCATCATTAATTGCTGGTGCATCAGGTGTTCTTGGTCACAACTTTCCTGTGTGGTTAAAGTTTAAAGGTGGTAAAGGCGTTGCTTCAACATTTGGTTTTATTTTGATGACTTGTTGGCCTCTTGCCGTAATTGCTTTAGTTATATGGTTAGCAATGGCGTTCACATTTAAATACTCTTCACTATCAGCTTTAACTGCCGCAGCTCTAGTTCCATTCGCAGCATATTTTATAGCTCCATCTTGTGAGTATACATATGTGTACACAGCAATTGCTATCTTGGTAATAGTTCGCCACCATGCAAATATCAGAAGATTGTTAAAAGGTGAAGAAAGCAAAATTAAACTAAAAAAAGAAGAAAAAAGTGCATAAAGAAAAAATAATATCATATATTCAGCTAATAAATACATCTGGTATTGGTCCCATAAGTTTCAAAAAGTTAATGAACCAATATCAAGATGTAGATAAAGCTCTATCAGAGCTCTCTCAAAAAAGAGAGCTCTTTAGTCGTAAAAAGGCAGAAGAAGAGCTTATGAAAGCTGAGATAAAAGGTGTTAAAATTATCACCTTAGAAGACGAGTATTATCCATACAACTTAAAGCAAATAGAAGATTGTCCACCAGTACTCTATGCACTAGGAAATATTAAGCTATTAAAGGATGATAATGCTCTGGCAGTTGTTGGCTCAAGAAGTGCATCTTTAGGTGCAACCAAAATGGCAAAAAACATTTCAGCTGAGCTTTCAAAATCAGGTATAACAATCGTTTCTGGTCTAGCAAGAGGAATAGATGCTCTTTCGCATGAAGGTGCATTAAGTGTAGGCGGAAATACAATCGCCGTACTTGGTACAGGAGTAGATGTTGTTTATCCAAAAGAAAATGATTCTTTATATAAACAAATATCACAAAAAGGTTTAATCATATCAGATTATCCATTAGGAACAAAACCACAAGCATCAAATTTTCCTCGTCGCAATCGCATAGTTTCCGGTTTGAGCAAAGGTGTTTTAGTTGTAGAAGCAGGAGTGAAATCTGGTTCATTAATTACCGCAAATCTTGCTCTAGAACAAGGAAGAGATGTTTATGCTATTCCAGGAGCACCATTTGATGGCAGAACCTCCGGTTGTAACAAATTACTAAAAGATGGAGCAATCTTTGTTGAAACTTATAAAGACATCTTAGATAACTTTTGTTTTACACCAAAAGAATTTGTTTCAACCAAACCTAAAAAAATTGAAACAACAGAATTATTTGAATATTCGCTTGACAATAACAAAATTAATTCAGATAGTGCAAGCAATGTTGATTCTGATTCTGTACTATTATCATTATTGTCAGAAACAGGTGTTGATATAGATGAGCTAATTCGCCAAATATCCGCTCCTGCAGAAGATGTTTTGATGCAAATAATGGAATTAGAACTAGAGGGAAAAGTTGTTCGTCTTCCGGGCAATAAAATAGCTAAAGCTTAAAGGGTTATGAGAAATGAAATTAGTTGTAGTAGAGTCACCAGCAAAAGCCAAAACAATTAATAAATACCTTGGTAAAGATTATAAAGTTTTAGCAAGTTACGGACATATTCGTGACCTTCCAAGTAAAGATGGTTCAGTTGACCCAAACGAAGATTTTAAAATGGTTTGGGAGTTAAGTTCTGGCGGTAAAAAACGTTTGACCGACATAATGACATCTCTTAAAGATTGTGATACGTTAGTCCTCGCATCCGACCCGGATAGAGAAGGAGAAGCCATTGCTTGGCACATCTTAGAAGAATTGCATTCAAAAAAGAAGTTAAAAGACAAAAAAATTGAACGTGTAGTCTTTCATGAAATCACAAAAAATGCTGTAACAGATGCAATTAAAAATCCTCGTCAAATAGATGATAATTTAGTATCAGCATACATGGCTCGCCGTGCATTAGACTACCTTGTAGGTTTCACCTTATCTCCAGTATTATGGCGCAAACTTCCAGGTTCAAAATCAGCAGGTCGTGTTCAATCTGTTGCTCTTCGTTTAATCTGCGAAAGAGAAATGGAAATAGAAAAATTCAAACCAGAAGAATACTGGACAATAGATGTTGATTTAAATACAAAAACAGATGCTCTAATTCCATCGCATCTAATAAATTTAGATGGTAAAAAATTAGAAAAGTTTGATATAAATACAAAAGAAAAAGCAGAGATTGCAAAAGCTAAAATCAAAGCAGAAGATTTTGAGATAGCAAAAATAGAACGCAAAAAAGCAAATCGCTATCCAGCTCCTCCATTTACAACATCAACGTTGCAACAAGAAGCCGCACGTAAACTTCGATTCCCAGCCAAAAAGACAATGCAAGTTGCACAAAAACTTTATGAATCAGGTTTCATCACCTACATGAGAACTGACGCCGTAAACTTATCAGCAGAAGCAATCGCATCATGTCGTGAAGCAATCAAAAAATACTTTGGTGAAGACTATCTTCCAAAACAACCAAAAGAATACAAAACCAAATCCAAAAATGCTCAAGAGGCTCACGAGGCAATTCGTCCAGCAGATATAATGAACACTCCAAAGAAAATGGAAGAAAAATTAGATGCGGATTCTCACAAGCTTTATGAACTAATTTGGAAACGTACTGTTGCCTGTCAAATGGAACCAGCGGTTATGGATAGAGTTGTTATCGATTCCATTTCAAAAGACAAACAGATTCTACTACGTGCTAACGGTCAAGTAATAGCCTTTGATGGTTTCTTAAAACTATACCAAGAAGGCAAAGATGATGCTGATGATGATGACGAAAATAGACTTCTTCCAAACGTAGAAGTAGGGGATGTTGTATCTAAAAAAGCTATCAAACCAGAACAACACTTCACAACTCCACCTCCACGTTTTACCGAGGCAAGTTTAGTTAAAAAACTAGAAGAATTAGGCATTGGTCGTCCTTCAACTTATGCGTCAATTATCGCAGTTCTTCAAGAGCGTAAATACGTTAAGGTAGAAAAACTTCGTTTCATTCCAGAAGATAGAGGCCGTATCGTAACCATATTCCTAGAAAACTATTTCAAAAAATATGTTGAATATGATTTCACCGCTCAAATGGAAGAATTCCTAGATGATGTGTCAGCAGGTTCAATGGAGTGGAAAAAACTTCTAACAGGTTTTTGGACCAGGTTTAATAACAACATTCAAGCAGTTCAACCACTTCAAGTAAGTGAAGTGATAGATAAGATTGATGAAGTTCTAGCATACCATCTTTTCCCAGAAAAAGAAGATGGTTCAGACCCTCGTCTTTGCCCAGAATGTGGCAAAGGTCACTTAAGTATCAAGCTTGGTAAATTTGGTGCATTTCTTGGCTGTTCAAACTATCCAGAGTGCAAATATACAATGCCACTAACAGACGTAAAAGATGAAGAAGAAAGCGCAACCGAAAAGAAACCAAATCCAGAAGATAAATTACTTGGTGAGCATCAAGGTCTAAATGTATATCTCAAAAAAGGACCTTATGGTTTTTATATCCAATTAGGTGAAGATGCAACAGCACTAACTGAAAAGCCAAAGCGCATAGCTCTTCCAAAATTCCTCGCACCAGAAGAGGTTACTTTTGAACACGCAGATACACTTGTTAGTCTTCCAAAAGATATCGGAAACGGCATAACTGTTAATGTAGGAAAGTTCGGACCATACATTAAACAAGGCGGTAAATCTCGCTCCCTAACAGGCAATGATAATATCTTTAATATCACCGTAGAGCGTGCAGAAGAGTTGCTTCAAAATGTAGCCGAAAAACCAGAGGCAAAATCATTAGGTCAACATCCAAAATTAAAGGCTGATATTTTGCTTGCAACAGGCCGCTATGGTGAGTACTTAAAATGCGGTAAAAACAACTATCGCATCCCCAAAGGAGTTGTCACAAAAGACCTAACTTTTGAAGAGGCTGTAAAAATCATAGATGGCTCAAAATAATATAAAAAGCACCGGAATTGGTGCTTTTTTAGTGTCTAAAAGTTTTACTTGTTTTTAATAAATCCTCTTATATACTAAGCCTACGCATAAATTTATTTATGCTAGAACCAAGAGGTTGGTTCGGAGTCGTAGAAAGCTCTTTAGTTTACCGCGGTGTAGGATATAACACCGTTATATTGTTATCTTTAATTTCAAGGTAACAATAAATATATCCCCGACAATGGTCGGGGAGGTTCTTGCGCATGTCCAGAAACTCCTTTGCGAGTTTTAAAGGCTTGAACGGTCATCTCGGTAAACATGATTTTTCTAACTCTCCGATCGCCTCTTTAAAGGCGATTTTTTTATTATTAATACGGAGAGGATTTATAGATGAAAAAAAATTGATATTGATGGTTTTATTATGCACAGCATGTGCATACTCAAGAATATTATATACAGATGAGAATGGGGCAAGTGTTCATGAGGCGTTTTGTGGTAGTACCCTTTTAACTATCGGAGATTGCTATAAAAAAGCAAAAGAAGATTGTCCTTCAGGTTTTGAGGTAAAAGATAGGATATCTAGTGAATGGGCAGCTTCAAGAAATTTAGTTTATACATGCAAAAATGCTAATTACCAAATGAGAAGAAATCAAAATACAAATCCCCAATATTACAGATATAGATAACAAAAACGCCAGTATTTAGCTGGCGTTTTTTTACCCCACACTTCCTTCTAGCGAAATTTCAATTAGCTTTGTTGCCTCAATAGCAAATTCCATAGGTAACTTTTGCATAACCTCTTTGCAAAATCCATTAACAATCAAGCCAACGGCATCTTCTTCATCAATACCTCTTTGCTTGCAATAAAATAATTGCTCATCACTAATTTTAGAAGTAGTTGCCTCGTGTTCTAATATTGCACTTTTAGACCCATTTTCAATATAAGGTACGGTGTGCGAACCACATGTAGTTCCAATTAACAAACTATCACATTGTGAGTAATTTCTTGCATTACTTGCGCCTTTAGCAACCTTAACAAGTCCTCTATATGTTTGGTCAGAAAATCCTGCTGAAATTCCTTTAGATATAATCCTAGAACTCGTATTTTTACCTAAGTGAATCATCTTTGTACCAGTATCAGCTTGTTGATGATTGTTAGTAAGAGCAACAGAATAAAACTCCCCTTTAGCCCCATCACCTTTTAATACGCAAGAAGGGTACTTCCAAGTAACAGCCGAACCTGTTTCCACCTGTGTCCAAGAAACCTTTGAGTTTTCACCATCACAAAGTGCCCTTTTGGTTACAAAGTTATAAACACCACCTTTACCATCTTTATCCCCTGGATACCAGTTTTGCACCGTAGAATATTTAACTTCCGCATCTTTATGAACAAAAATCTCAACAATCGCCGCATGGAGCTGATTTTCATCTCTTTGAGGAGCAGTGCATCCCTCTAAATAAGAAACATAACTCCCCTCATCAGCCACAATAAGCGTTCTCTCAAATTGCCCCGTATTTTTTGCATTAATTCTAAAATAAGTAGATAATTCCATTGGGCATTTAACCCCTTTAGGAATATATACAAAACTCCCATCAGTAAACACCGCAGAATTAAGCGCCGCAAAAAAATTATCAGTATAAGGTACAACACTTCCTAAATACTTTTTAACTAAGTCAGGATATTCCTTAACCGCTTCAGAAATAGAACAAAAAATAACTCCATGTTTTTTAAGTTGTGCTTTGTATGTTGTAGCAACAGATACACTATCAAACACCGCATCAACCGCAACAACACCCGCCAAAACTTCTTGCTCTTTTAGTGGAATGCCAAGCTTGTTATATGTTTCAATTAGTTTAGGGTCAACTTCATCTAAACTTTGAGGAGCAACTTTTTGTTTGGGTGCTGAGTAATAGTACAAATCTTGGTAGTCTATCTTGTCATAACTAACCTTAGCCCATGTCGGCTCAACCATAGTTTGCCATTTACGAAAGGCTTTTAATCTCGATTCCAATAACCATAGAGGCTCTTCTTTTTTTTGAGAAATAAGCCTAATAATATCTTCATTTAACCCTTTAGGTACAATTTCAGTGTCAATATCAGTTACAAAACCAAATTTGTAATTGTCGCCACTTTCATCTATTATTTCAGGTTTATTTCCCATTATTGCAAATTCCTCAATTAAATAATGCTAACTTATAGAGTAATCAAATATAAAAATCAAGCAACTAAATCAAGCTTTTTAACGATTATTTAGGTATTTAAAGGTAAAACAGAATTAATAACAAAAACAAAGGAACACATATGAAAAAGTTCTGGTTTATATTTTTAATATTGCCACTACTTACTGGATGCTATGCATTCAGTAACGGCATTCCTTTGTATGATGATTATGGATACTTTTTCACCCCTCAAAGTGTAGAAGTTCAAAAAGGTGATACACTTTACAAAATTTCTCGCATATATAAAGTTCCTCTGCGAGGTATAATTGAAGAAAATAACCTTTCAGCTCCTTATGCTCTAAACGAAGGTCAAATCTTAAAATTACCATATCGCAAAACTCATATCGTGCAAAGAGGTGAAACCCTATATGGAATCTCCAAAAAATATAATGTAGATATCACTTCTTTAAGTCGTCTAAATGATTTAGAAGCCCCATATTCCCTAAATGTAGGGCAAGCTTTAGAGCTCCCTGGAAGTATTGTGAAATCCGCATCATCAACTAAAGATACATCAGGCGGTTCATCAAGATTTTCTTTCAAAAAATCATCACCAAAATCAGCTAAAAATACTAAAGTTGCTAATACAAAAAATATAGCAAAATCCAGCACCAAAGTAGCTAAAAAAACTCCTCGCAAAAAAGTTTCAACATATCGTAAAACAAAATTCGTATGGCCAGTAAATGGTTCTGTTGTTTCAAACTTTGGTTTTGTTGGAAAAGGTCGTAAAAATGATGGCATAAACATCAAAGCTTCACTTGGAACAAACATAAAAGCCGCTGATAAAGGTGTTGTTGCGTATGCAGGAAATGAGTTAAAAGGTTTTGGAAATCTTGTTCTTATAAAACACTCAGATGGCTACATCACAGCCTATGCTCATGCCGATAAAATATACGTTAAAAAAGGCCAAAAAGTACTACGTGGAGAAAAAATAGCAACTGTTGGAAAAACAGGTAGTGTAAACACTCCGCAACTTCATTTTGAGGTTCGTGCCGGAAAAAGAGCTGTAAATCCACGCAAATACCTCCCATAAATATAAATTTTCGTTGTAAATCTTTGTTATTTAGGTTGTATAGCCATTTTTTATAGATTAGAATTACCGCACAAAATTAATTTTTAATGGAGAAAAATATGTTTATATCAGAAGCTATGGCTGCAACAGGTGCAACCGCTGCGCAAACTCCAATGGCTGGTTTCTTTACGCAGTTAGTTCTTGTATTTGCAATTTTTTACTTCGTGCTTATTCGTCCTCAACAAAAAAAGATGAAAGAGCATGAAAATATGTTAAATGCAATCAAACCAAAAGATGAAATTATAACCGGTGGTGGTATTTATGGTAAAGTTGTAAAAGCAGAACCAGAAAACCTAACTGTTGAAATTTCCAAAGGTGTAGAAATTAAAGTTTTACGTTCAAGCGTAAGAGAAGTAGTTTCTGGTTTAGATAAACCATTAGAAAAGAAATAACTTAAAAAAGAGAGAAGTAAATGTATAAACTATCAGTAAAAAGAGTAATTATGATTTTGGCAGTTTGTGCGCTAGGTATTTTCTATTCTGTGCCAAACTTCATAAAAGATGCCAAAACAACACTTCCTTCATGGTGGCAACCAGTAAATCTTGGTTTAGACCTACAAGGTGGTTCAAGTTTGTTATTAGAGGTTGATTTAAATACAGCTCTAAAAGACAGAATGGAAAATCTTGAAGATTCTGCTCGTGCAGCTTTAAGAGAAACAAAGATTCGCTATCAGTCAATCACTTCTAATGAAAATGGCTTAAGAATAAAGATAGAAAATCCTAATACTCGTACAAAGGCTCATACTCCATTAAGAAGAATGGATGAAGGATTAAAAGTAACAGAAGAGGGCGATACTCTAGTTGTTATGTATGATGAACAAGCTCTAAACAATATCAAACTTAAACTTGTTGATCAATCAATCGAAATCGTTCGTAAACGTATTGACGAATATGGTACAAATGAGCCAAGTATCCAAAGTCAAGGATATGGTCGTATTTTAGTTCAATTACCAGGTATTCAAAATCCAGAAGAGGTAAAAGCATTACTTGGTAAAACAGCTAAAATGACATTCCATTTAGTTGATAGTTCTACAACAGCTCTTGAAGCAAAACGTGGAAAGTTAAAAACATCTTCACGTGTAATTCGTGGCTCATTAGGTGAACAATATGTTATCGTTAAAAAACCTGCAGTTGGTGGTGAAACTTTAACAGATGCATCTGTATCTTTCCAAGATGGCGCTCCAGCAGTAAGTTTCAAGTTTAATAATCTTGGTGCTAAAAAGTTTGGTGAAGTTACCAAAAACAACATTGGCGAGCAACTTGCTATCGTTTTAGATAACGAAGTTATTTCAGCTCCAACAATTCAATCAGCAATCACAGGTGGTTCTGGTGTTATTACAGGTAACTATACTGCAGAAACAGCTCAAGAATTAGCATTATTGCTCCGTTCAGGTGCTCTTCCTGCTCCACTTAACATCTTAGAAGAAAGAACAGTTGGTGCAGGTCTTGGTGCAGACTCAATTGAAGCAGGTATCTTTGCCTCAATCGTTGGTTTTGTAGGTGTTGTTATCTTCTTGCTAGTAGCATATGGGTTGTTTGGTTTGTTCACAACAATCACTGTGTTCTTCAACTTATTCCTAATGCTTGGTATATTAAGCATCATGGGTGCAACATTAACTCTTCCAGGTATTGCAGGTATCATCTTAACTATTGGTATGGCTGTAGATGCAAACGTTTTAATTTTTGAACGTATGCGTGAAGAAGTAAAAGGTGGACGTTCAATAAAAGATGCTATTGAATCAGGCTTTACTATTGCATGGGGTACAATTATCGACTCAAACCTAACAACCCTAATCGCAGCCGCAGTATTGTTCTATTTTGGTAGTGGTCCAGTTCGTGGCTTTGCTGTAACATTGGTAGTAGGTATTGTTACATCACTATTCACATCTGTAACAGTAACTCGTTTGTTTATTACCGCTTGGTTTAATAAATACAAACCAAAAGCATTACCAATATAATTTGATAAGGAATAAAGAAAATGACAATGTTAAAATGGATTACAAAAGACACACATATAAACTTTATGAAAGCACGTTTTTTCACATATACACTTTCAATAGTTTTAGTGGTGTTATCATTTCTTAGCATGTACTACAAAGGTTTTAACTTTGGTATTGATTTTTCAGGCGGTGTTCTTATGGAAATCAAATCCGAAAAACCTATCAATGTAGAAGAAATTCGCTCTAAGTTAAGTGTTCTAAAATTAGATGAACTAAACTTACAAACAATGGGCGAAGAAAAAAATGAGCTAATGATACGTGCTCAAGCAGATAATGCAAACGAAGAAGCTCAAAGAAAGGCTGTTATCGATATCAAAAAGATTTTAGGCTCTAGCTATGAATATCGTCGTGTAGAAAACGTTGGTCCACAAGTTGGTGATGAGCTAAAAACAGCCGGTATCGTTGCATCAGTATTAGCAATGCTTGCTATTGCAATATACATTTGGGTTCGTTTTGAGTGGCAATTTGCTCTTGGAGCACTAGTTGGTTTGTTCCATGATATAATTGTAACTATTGGTTTATTATCATTCTTTAGTTTTGATTTTAGCTTAACAACAGTTGCCGCAATTTTAACTCTAGTAGGTTATTCTATTAACGATACCGTTGTAACATATGACCGTATTCGTGAAAATTTGAAAAAATATCGCAAAATGCCACAATTAGAGTTATTAAACAAAAGTATCAATGATATTTTCTCACGTACGATTTTAACAGGTGTAACAACACTATGTGCTGTAATTCCTTTATATCTTTGCGGTGGAGAGGCTCTAGAAAGTTTTTCATTTACAATCTTTGCCGGACTTATCATTGGTACATATTCTTCAATTTATGTTTGTACAGCATTCTTAAACCTTTTTGATTTAAGAGCAGTAAATCATAAAGACGAAGATAATGTTTTTGCAACAATAGGCTAATAATTAGCAAAGCAAAACACCCCATAGTTTCATCTATGGGGTGTTTTTTTAGTTAAAAGTTTTACTTATCTCTTGAGTGTTTTTATTATTGCAATTAGGTACATATTTATAGTCTATAAAATCTTCATCAGCTCGCTTAAATACTTCCTCTGCAAACGCTAATTTTGCAACATGAGTAATAAATAGAGGTCGTTCAAGTTTCAGTTTTCCAAGAGTTTCTTCTAATGCTTCAAAACTATCATAAATAGTTCCAACAAAAATCATATTTTCTTTTAAGCTATTTAAATCTCTTCTGTTCATATCATACCTCTCATAACAATTGAGCCAACGCATAAAAAATATGATTAAACAGATAAATTTAAACCTCAAAATAAAGCTATATTGACAATTATTTTTTTATCGATTCTAAATCAAAAAGTTTTGTTTTATGTTGCTTTCTTTTCTATGTTTAATATTTTTATCAACACCATTCATAAAATGTTTTTTGTGCCAATTATCGGCAATTAAGCCCACAATATCACTATCCATATTACTACATTCAGTAACATTAAATTTATTAGATAAATCATAAACAACATAGTTTGCAATATTTACTCTATTCATCAGCATCTCCTCTCATACAAACATAAAAAATATAAACCAATGTTCTTTTCATATAAAGAGGATATAAAACCAATGTCTATGTTAATAAGGGTGTCTATTTACTAGACACCCAACTAAAGTTTTATAATAACTTAATTTTTTCTTAAATAAACTAGTTATCTAACTTATCTTTCAAAAGTTTATTAACAACACCTGGGTTAGCCTTCCCTTGAGTTTGTTTCATAACTTGTCCAACAAACCAACCAAGCAAATTGTTTTTACCAGCCTTATAGTTTTCAACATTTTGAGGATTGCTTGCAATAATCTCATCAACAATCGCCTCAATTTGAGATGTATCTGTTACTTGTTTTAATCCTTTTTCTTCGACAATAACCTCAGGGTCGCCACCTGTTTCTGTCATAATCTCAAAAACATCTTTTGCAATCTTGCCAGAAATAACATCTTTAGATATAAGCTCAACAAGTTTACCTAAATTTTTAGCAGAAACAGGTGAGTTTTTAATATCAACGTTTTTCTTATTAAGCATAGCAAAAAAGTCACCCATAAGCCAGTTAGCAACCTTTTTAGCATCATGTCCAAAAGATGCTTCTTCAAAAAACTCAGCAACTTCTTTGTTTTCACAAATAACACTAGCGTCATATGCTGTTAACCCCATGTTTTCAACATAGCGCTTCTTCTTAGCATCAGGAAGCTCAATAAGTTCGCTTCTAATTTGCTCAATATATTCATCAGACAATATAAGCGGTGGCAAATCAGGCTCAGGAAATTGTCTATACTCATGAGCATATTCTTTTTTGCGCATAAATTTTGTAGTACAAGTATTAGGGTCAAACTGACGAGATTCTTGTTCAAAACTACCGCCATTTTCATATATTTCTAATTGTCTTTTAGCTTCAGCTTCTATTGCTTGCATAGCAAACTTAACGCTATTAACGTTTTTAATTTCACATCTTGGTCTAAATCCTTCTTCACCAATTTTTCTAATAGAAACACTGGCATCACATCTCATAGAGCCTTCATCCATGTTTCCATCACAAGTTCCAAGATATCTAACAATAGAGCGAAGTTTTCTTAAAAAGCCACCAGCTTCTTCAGGACTTCTAAAATCAGGTTTAGTAACAATCTCCATCAAACCAACGCCGGCACGATTATAGTCAATAAAACTTCTTGATGGGTCAATATCATGGATAGATTTACCAGTATCTTGTTCAATATGGATTCTTTCAATACCAATCTCTTTTACACTACCATCGCTTAAGTCAACAAAAACTTTTCCCTCTCCAATAATAGGGTGTTTTTCTTGAGTTATTTGATATCCTTGAGGAAGGTCAGGATAAAAGTAATTTTTGCGTGAAAATTCAGAATATTTATTAATCTTAGCATTTAGCCCAAGTCCTGTTTTAACAGCTTGTTTAACACATTCTTTATTAAGAACAGGAAGCATACCAGGCATAGCCACATCAACAAAAGAAACGCACTCATTTGCATCTTCACCAAAAGATGTAGAAGCACCACTAAAAATTTTTGATTTAGATATAATTTGGCAGTGGATTTCCAAGCCACAAATTATTTCCCATTTTTCACCATTAGATGATTCTAAAATATACTCTGCCATTTCTTATATCCTCTTAAAATTTACGCTTTGCTCTAATTGATAAGCAGCCTTAAATATTGTACCTTCATCAAATGCTTTACCAATAAATTGCATACCCAAAGGAAGGTCATTTTTTGATAACCCAATAGGTAAGCTCATTGCAGGAAGTCCAGCTAAATTAACAGATACTGTAAATACGTCATTCAAATACATATTAATAGGGCTTTCATTCATCTTTTTATCGCCAATAGCAAACGCTTCAATAGGGCTAGTTGGAGTTAAAATAACATCACATTTTTTGAAGGCTTCATCAAAATCGTTTTTAATAAGACGTCTAACTTTTTGAGCCTTCAAATAATATGCATCATAAAAACCAGCAGAAAGCACATATGTACCAACTAAAATCCTTCTCTTAACTTCTTTACCAAATCCATTTGTTCTAGTATTGATATGGAGCTCTTCCATGTTTCTGCCATTAACACGATTACCATATCTAATACCATCATATCTAGCCAAGTTAGAAGAAGCTTCAGCAGGAGCAATTACATAATAGCAAGGTAAAGCATATTTTGTATGAGAAAGGCTAATATTTACAATCTCAGCGCCTTTTTCTTTTAATATACTAATTGCTTTATCCCAATATCCGGCAATTTCTTCGTTTAATCCATCTGGTCTATATTCGTTAGGAATACCGATTTTTAACCCCCTAACATCTTGCCCGATAAAGCTTTCAAAGTTAGGTACATTAACACTAGAAGAAGTTGCATCTTTTGCATCAAATCCTGCCATGCTATTTAGCATCAAAGCACAGTCCCTAACGTCCTTACAAATAGGTCCAGCTTGGTCTAAAGATGAAGCAAATGCAATCACACCATATCTAGAACATCTACCATATGTAGGCTTAATACCTGTAACACCGCAAAATGCAGATGGTTGACGAATAGAACCACCGGTATCAGTACCGGTTGCGCCAGCACACATATTAGCGCTAACAGCCGCAGCAGAACCACCAGAACTACCACCAGCAACTAATTTAACATCTTTACTCCAAGGGTTAACAACAGGGCCAAAATAACTTGTTTCATTACTACCACCCATAGCAAATTCATCTAAGTTAAGTTTGCCTAAAAACACAGCTCCATCATTAAGCAAGTTTTGTGTAACAGTAGATTCGTATTGTGGTACAAAATTATCAATAATTTTAGAACATGCAGTTGTTCTAATATCCTTTGTGCAGAACAAATCTTTAATACCAAGAGGTATGCCGTCTAAAGCCTTGTTAGTCCCATTCATATATCTTTTTTCAGATTCTTTTGCTTGTGCTAAAGCCACATCTTCAGACATAGTAACATATGCATTATATTTTTTATTATCTTCTAGTTTTTTAATATAAGCTTCAGTAAGTTCAACAGGAGAAATTTCTTTTGCTCTTAGCTTACCAAGAGATTCGCTAATAGTTAATCTTGTTAAATCTGTCATATCACTACTCCACAACCTTAGGTACAGCAAAATATCCAAATTCTTTTTGAGGTGCATTGGCTAATATTTTTTGGCTTTGGCAACCTTCAACAACTTCATCTTCACGTAAAAATATAGGTTCATCATGAGGAGAAACCAAAGGTTCAACACCGTCAGTATTTACTTCACCTAATTCTTCAACCCATGCCAAAATTTTATTAAATTCTTGCTGTGTTTCTTCTAGCTTGTCTTCGTCAACACCAAGTCTTGCTAAATATGCAATCTGTTTTACAGCCTCATTATCAATAGCCATTACGATTCTCCTATTAAAATTCTAGAAACTTCTACCACAACTACACTTTTTTTCAAGTTTAAATTTTACAAAACAAAAGAGTATAGAAGTGCTTTTTTTACTGCAAATATTTTTTTTTGTGTCATTCTACTAAACAAGAGGTGTAAAATGATAGTAAAGTTATATAAAGATATAGAAAAAATATGGTTTCGTATAGATCAAAAAATAAGATTTATTCTTGTTGGTGGTTTCAATACTACTCTTTCTTTTTTGATATACTATACTTTTTTATATTTCACGTCTGGTAAAGAGCAATTGTCATTATTGCTAATGAACTTAATCAATATAAACATCTCAATTTTAACTATGCGCTATTATGTTTTTCAAGGAACAGGTCCGCTCTTAAAAGAATATACAAAAGCCTTTTCATCATATATCGTTTTGTATTTTATAAATATGGGGCTACTTGCAACATTTGTAAGACTAATCCACATAGAGCAATCACTTCCTAAAGATAGCTTCTTTTTGTTAATCCCAAATTTAGATAAAGCACTAGCGCAAATTTGCTCAGTTGTCATCATTACTATAATGACATTCTTTATTCATAAATATTTTTCATTTAGAAAAGAAGGTTAATTACAAAATTAAGCTCTTAACAGCCAAAAACTTTTCTAAAATGCTTTTGTCTGTATAATAATCAGGAACGATTCTACTACCCGTTAATGTTACATTAGGAGCATATTTTCCGCATCTTGATACTTTATCAAGCACCATCTCATTTGCTTTTATACTCTGCACTTCTTTAGTAAGAAGTTTCAAATAATCATCAATATCAACTTCAATAATAGATTTTACTTCGCCGTCAGATTTACTAAAATCCATATCTTTAAGTTCTTTATCAATTTTTAGCGCATAAAAATGCTGAAATTCTCTAATTTTATAAGTTTCAGAAGGGTCTACATTGCAGATTCTAATTCCCAAAAAGCTCCAATCTTTTTCATCAATATCAAAGCCTAACTCTTCTTTAATTTCTCTTTTTCCCGCCTCAATAACACATTCATCATCTTCGATATGTCCACCAACGGCAAAGTCAATATAATCTTCTCTTTCAAAAGTATACGACTCTTTTGGGTAAATTGTTTGAAAATATATAGTTTTCTTTTTAGGGTTATATAAAACACCACCAAAAACTTTATGCCATAATCCTTTGGTATGTACTATTTTTTTATCTTCCATACCAATAGAAGTCATTTGCTCATTATATATTTTTAACATTTTTGTAAATAGCTCCCCATAATTTTCTTTTTACCAACTTTGTCAAAAAATACTTCGCATTTTTCTCCGTCAACATTAATAATTTTACCATATCCAAAACTAGGATGATAAACTCTAACCCCAACAAGAGGACTTGTCTTCTTTGTTTGATAAAAATAATCGCCACTACTTTTCTTGTCATAATATCCTTGAGAGTTGTAGCTATCGTATTCATCATAACTAGCATCTTCATAGCTGTCAAAATATCCGCTCTTTTCTTTCTTTTTATATTGTGAGCCATAGTTAGAATATCCACTAGAATAAGACGAATTTTTGCTATAATAATCTCTACCTCCACCATAACTATTACCATAGTTATTTGTTTTAGGTTTTGCGTATCCAGTATTGTTAACAAGCTCAATGCAAGAAGGTGGCAGTTCATTTAAAAATCTTGAAGGGTTGTAAGTTTGCCATTGTCCATAAAGTTTTCTATTAAACGACATGGTAATATACAAAATTTTCTTTGCTCTAGTAATTGCAACATAAGCAAGTCTTCTTTCTTCTTCAAGTCCATCATCTTCGTTGCAATCTAAACACTTTTGGTGAGGGAAAATACCTTCTTCCCATCCTGGTAAAAATACCGCATCAAATTCCAAACCTTTAGCTGCATGCAATGTAGATATAATAACCTTATTTTCATTGCTACTATATTCATTATCAATAACAAGACTAACGTGCTCCAAAAAAGTTCCTAAATTTGGATAAGTTTCACTATCGCTCATCACGTTAAGAAGCTCTTTTATGTTTTCGATTCTCCCCGGCGCTTCCACGGATTTATCATTCTCAAGCATCTCCATATAGCCAGATTCGTTTACAACCTGTTCTGCAAATTCTCCAAGACTAATCGCTTGCATAACTTTGCGCCATTCAGTCATAAGGTTAATCACATTATCAAGGGCGCTCTTTGTTTTTCCACTAAATACTCCCTCATCAACCATGTTAACCATAGTTTGGTATAATGGTGTTTTATCAAATTTTGCCCTATCTCTAATCTTATCAACGGTTTTGTCGCCAATTCCTCTTGTGGGTTTGTTGATTATTCTCTCAAAGGCTAAATCATCACTAGGTTGTAAGATTAGTCTAAAATATGCAAGCATATCTCTAATTTCTGCTCTTTCATAGAACTTTAGACCACCAACAACCTTATAGGGAATAGATTCTTTAATAAACACTTCTTCGAAACTTCGTGTTTGAGATGCTGTTCTAACTAAAATAGCCATTTCTTCATAATCATAGCCATCATATCTTAGGCTTTGAACTTTTTCTGCAATATATTTTGCTTCGTCATCACCGCTATACGTGCTAACAACTTTAATTTTTTCGTTCTTACAATTAGAAACAGGACTATGCTCAGCAACTCTTAAAGTCTTTCCAAGTCTTTTGGCGTTATGCTTAATAACAGCACTCGCCGCCGTTAAAATATTTTCGGTAGAACGATAATTTCTTTCTAGCCTAATTGTTTCTGCTTCCGGAAAGTCGCTATTAAATTTCAAAATATTTTCAATTTCAGCGCCTCTCCAAGAATAAATAGATTGGTCGTCATCACCAACACAACAAATGTTTCTATGTTTTTGCGAAAGAAGTCTTAAGAGTAGATATTGAGTGATATTTGTATCTTGATACTCATCAACCATTATGTACTTAAATCTTTCTTGATATTCATTTAGTATTTCCGGATTCTTTAATAAAATATCCAAAACATAGAGCAAAATATCTCCAAAATCCACGCAATTAAGCTCAACCAATCGATTTTGATATTCTTTATAGATAAAAGTTGTCATGTTGTTTTTATATTCATTTACAACTTTTTCAGCGGTTAACCCTTTGTCTTTAAAACGAGAAATTTTTTCTAATACAGCCTGAGGTGTAAATTGCTTTTCATCAATATTATTATCTTGCAAAACCTTTTTAATAACTCTCTTTTGGTCGTCTTCACCAAGTATAGTAAAGTTATCTTTTAATCCTGCTTTTTCTGGAAATCTCCTCAATATTTTAACGCAAATACTATGAAACGTGCCAAGCCAAACCGAATTTACTGTATCCCCAATAAATCCTCTAACACGTTCTTTCATTTCATTAGCCGCTCTATTGGTAAAAGTAACCACTAAGCAATTCCACGGTCTTGCAATATTGCTGTTTAAAATATATGCAAGCCTAGTTGTCAAAACCTTAGTTTTTCCTGTTCCAGCCCCTGCTAAAACAAGTAAAGGTCCTTCTGTTTTTAAAACAGCTTGCTTTTGTTCCGGATTAAGTTCATCAACAAAATTAGGTTCCGGTCTTAGAGCGCTAATATTATCAAAAATACTAGGTGCTAATTCGTTCTCGTTATCATCAAAATCAAAAATGTTACTCATCTTATAATATTTCTTGTTTTTTTATCCTATGAATCTTATATATATCTCTATAAAGTATCTTTTCATAAATAAAAAGTATTTTGTTTTAATTTAGAACAGAAATAAAACATTGGGGGATTTTATGAGCGACATAAAAGAAAAAATCATAGCTTTGCAAAAGTATTTAGATAGCAAAATCATAGGTCAAAAAGACTTGGTAGAAAAGCTTATAATAACATTATTAGCAGATGGTCATGCTTTGTTAGAAGGAGCTCCTGGTCTTGCAAAAACAAAAGCCATAAAAACTCTTTCAGAATGCATCAAAGCAACTTTTAATCGTATTCAATTCACCCCAGACTTGCTTCCATCAGATATAACCGGAAGTGAAATCTACATAGCAGAACGTTGTGATTTTGATTTTAGAAAAGGTCCAATCTTTGCAAATCTAGTTTTAGCAGATGAAATAAACCGTGCCCCCGCAAAAGTTCAATCTGCATTGTTAGAAGCAATGGCAGAGCGTCAAGTAAGTGTTGGTGGTAAGCAATATAAACTTCAAGAACCATTTATGGTTTTAGCAACTCAAAACCCAATTGAGCAAGAAGGTACATACAATCTTCCAGAAGCTCAACTAGATAGATTTTTAATGTATATCAAAATAGACCACCCCAATGCTGAAACTGAACATAAAATCCTAAAACTAGTAAGGTCAGAACAATTAGGCACCAAAGAACAAGACCAAAGCTGGCAAGAATTCTCTAAAACAGTTGGTAAATTAGAAATAGAAGATATCTTAAAAGCTAGAAGAGAAGTTTTATCTATTCATATGAGCGAGGCTCTAGAGGAATATCTTGTTCAATTAGTTGTTGCAACACGAAATCCAGAAAAATACGATTCTTCACTAAAAAATAGTATTCTATTCGGAGCAAGTCCTCGTGCAACAATTGCACTAGATAAATGTTCTAAAATTCATGCATGGCTTGATGGACGAGATTTTGTAACTCCAGATGATGTTCATGCCGTAATATATGATGTTTTTCGTCATAGAATAATCCTAAGTTTTGAAGCTCAAGCCGAAGGAATAACAACAGATGATGTAATAACATCATTATTAAAAACTGTTCCATTACCATAACATAATGGCATAAAAGAATGATATTTTTTAAAAAGAAAATTAAAGAAAAGCAAAAATCTAACGGCTTATACGCAAGCCTAGATGATTTATTTGAGCAAAAAAAATATCTTCCCTACATAAAACAACGCCACAATAACGTTACATCAGACAATGTTGGTAACATTCGCTCAGCATTCAAAGGTAGAGGTATAGAATTTGAAGAAGTCCGCTTATATAGTTTTGGAGATGATGTAAGAGATATAGATTGGCGAGTAACAGCAAGACTAGGAAATACTTTCACCAAAGTATTTTCAGAAGAAAAAGACCGAGAAGTATATGTTGTTTTAGATTTATCACCATATATGATTTTTGGTACCAAAAAAGAGCTAAAATCTGTTTCTGCTTCCAAAATTTCAGCTCTACTTGGGTGGCAAAGCTTGTCAAATAAAGACCGTTTTGGCTTAATTTTATATGATGGTAAAACAACCAAACTATACAAGCCACAAAGCAGTCAAAAAAATCTAATGGCAATCTTAAAAGCCATCTCCAATACAAGCAAAAAAATACTAAACAACAAACAATACCTAAAATCAGACCTAAAAGAGCCATTAGAACTTTTGCAATATAGCATAAAATCAAGGGCAATGGTTTTCGTTGTAAGCGATTTTAAAAACATATCAGAAGAAGCTCAAAAATCACTAGTTGCCTTAACTAAAAAATGCCGAGTATATTGCATAAATGTATACGATTATATTGAGGAAGTTCCTCCAGCAAATGGAGAATATGTTGCTCAATATAATGGTCAAAGATTATTTTTTAATACTATGTCATCAGATTTTAAAGATGCATACTATAAATATTTTGCAAAAAAACGCCAAACAATGGAAAGATTTTGTAAAAAATTTAATTGCCAATACATAAATATCAGAACAGACAAGCCTTTGCATAAACAATTAAAAATTTTATAATTCTTTAACCATCACACATTACAATACCTTATAAACAAGAGGTATATTAAATGAAAAAACTATCAATCATATTAAGTATAGCGATTATATTATTTTTAAGCATATGGTATTATCAAACAAATAAAATAACCATAAGTGTTATCGTTCCTGTTTACAATTCAGAAAAATATATAAATCGTTGCTTAGACAGTATCCTTAAGCAAAAAGGAAATTTTGAAATAGTTATAGTTGATGATGGCTCAACAGATTCAACTCCTCAAATCTTAAAAGAATATCAAAAAAATAATTCTAATATAAAATTAATTACTCAAAAAAACGAAGGTGTATCATCAGCCAGAAACAAAGGATTAAAAGCATCAACTTCAAAATACATAACTTTTGTTGATAGTGATGACTGGTTAGAGCCTAATGCTTTCAAAGATTCAATAAAACTCATAAAAAAGGATTCTCCAGACATTTTGTTAACAGGATTCTATGATGTTTATGATAAAGAGTGGGTAAAAAATGTAAGAGGAGAGGAAGATGCAAAATTTGCTCCTGATATAAAAAAATATCCAACCCGTTCTTTAGATAAATTACAGATGTTCTCCCCTTTTAACGCCAAAGATACATATAGTGATTTATATTACTCAGGAACAGATATTCGTGGTAAATTTTTCTTAAAAAGTTTTATAGATAAACATAATTTATCTTTTACAGAGGGGATAAATTGCGCAGAGGATATAATTTTTATATTCCAAGCATTTCTAAATAATCCGCTTATATCAGTTACAACATCTCCAATATATAATTACTATAACAGAATAGATAGCGTTTCCAAAAGCGAAAATATTATAAATTGGGCTCAAAAAAGCACGCAAAAAATGAAAGAAAAACAAGAATACAAATCAGCAAACCGAAAAACTCAAATGTTGATAGACGATAGCTTCCTATTTTTAACAACATTAGGAATTACAAACATATTAAGACATAAACCCAACCTAGGAGAAGTAAAAGCCCCCATAATGGAGGCTTACAATAGTTTCTCAAAATATAATTCAACTGAGAAAAAGAGTTTAAGAAATTTAAAAAAACTTCATTACCTTCTTTTTGGCAATAATGCTAATCAGCCTCTTTAATACGCTCAATATTAGCGCCAACTGCCTTTAGTTTTTCTTCCAATTTTTCATAACCTCTATCAAGGTGATAAACTCTATTAACAATAGTTTCGCCTTCAGCAACAAGTCCTGCCAAAACAAGAGCAAATGAAGCTCTTAAATCAGTTGCCATAACAGGAGCGCCAGAAAGCTTTTCAACGCCTCTAACAATAGCAGAAGCTCTTCCGTGAATATTTATATTCGCCCCCATTCTGCAAAGCTCAGGAACGTGCATAAAACGATTCTCCCAAATACTTTCAGTAACCAAAGATGCGCCTCCAGCAACAGTCATCAATGCCATATATTGAGCTTGCAAGTCAGTTGGAAAACCTGGGTAATAGTCAGTATAAATATCTTCACCAATAAGGTTTTTGCCTCTTGCATCAACCACAATAGAGTTCTCAAGATATTCAATACTAACCCCCATCTTCTCTAAAACTCTTAAAGGTTGTTGAAGATGTTCTGCATTAGCATTAACAAGTTCGATTCTGCCTTTTGTAATAGCTGCTGCAATTGCATAAGAACCAGCTTCGATTCTATCTGCAACAACACCATGAGTTGTTCCATTAAGCTTTTCAATACCCTCAATTGTCAAAATAGATGTACCACGTCCTTGAATCTTAGCACCCATAGAATTAAGCATATCAATTAAATCTGTAATCTCAGGTTCTTTAGCCGCATTTTCTATTTTAGTCGTACCATGAGCAAGAGTTGCTGCCATAAGAATATTACAAGTAGCACCAACAGAAGCCTTACTAAAAATAATATGTGCTCCTCTTAATCCATTAGGTGCATCAGCAATAACATAACCATTTTTGATTTCAATATTAGCACCCATTTGTTCAAGAGAATTTAAGTGAATATCAATAGGTCTTGCACCAATAGCACAACCACCAGGAAGCGAAAATTCAACGTGTTTAAATCTAGTAAGCAAAGGACCTAGCACATAATAAGAAGCTCTCATCTTTCTAACATAGTCATAAGGAGCAATAAGTTCCTTTATTTCATCAGCCTTATAAATATAAGTTGTAGAAGGTATTCCATTGTATGTATCATCCCTTTTCTCAACCTTAAGTCCCATAAATTGAAGCAATCCGTTAAGAAAAGTAATGTCAGAAAGACTTGGAATATTTTGCAAAACAACTTCTTTGTCTGTTAATAAAGAAGCACAAACCAAAGGAAGAGCCGCATTTTTTGCTCCGCTAATGTTAATTTTTCCATTTAAAACGTTTCCGCCAATAATTTTTATCTTGTCCATAGTAGTCTCTTTCTTCAGTAAAAGTTTATTTAGATTGTGTTGAATTATTTTTTTGCTTTAATTCAGCTTCTTGTTTTTTTCTTTTCTCGAGATTTTTCTTCAAAGCTTTTGCTTCTTTTTCAAAGCGAATATCTTTTTGCTTTTTTTGTGTGCACGTCATAACATATCCCCTAAAATAAGTTTAATGACTATATATAAACCCCAAACTTTTAAAGAACGCAAGCATAATTTTACATATTTTTTATAAATTAAAAACAATATGTTAAAAAAAAATCCCAAAAAAACGAATTTTTTTTGTTGCAATTACAAAAAACTATGTTATAAAACACCCTTGTTAAATGATGCGGGCGTAGCTCAGGGGTAGAGCGCAACCTTGCCAAGGTTGATGTCGAGGGTTCGAATCCCTTCACCCGCTCCAATTAAAAAGGCCACCGAAAGGTGGCTTTTTTCATTGGCAAAGAGGGTGTGGGATTTGAACCCGAAAAGAATTTATATTCTTTTTTCTGTTACTTTCATGTCAATTAATTGAGCAACAGTATTTTTAATCAAATCAATGGCCCATCTCAATATTAAAACACCGCCCAAAGCCCCAATCACATAGTCCAAAAACATCAAACCATAATATTTTCCAACAATTAAAGCAAAAATAGCTAAAACAGAAGTCAAAAGATCTGCTAAAATATGATAATAAGCCGCCTTAAAGTTATAATCTTTATGCTTTTCATGACCTTTAGAGCCTTGCATAACAAAAATGCACCCTCCATTTACTAAAAGGCCAATTACCGCAATTAAAATCGCATCATCAAATTTAATATCAACCGGAACAAAAAATCTCTTTATTGCTTCAATAATTATGTGACAACCTGTAAAAGCCAAAAGCAAAGAGCTAGTATATGAAGCAAGCATCTCAATCTTATCTGTTCCATTAGGAAACAAGCTAGATTCCTTAAATTTTCTCATAACAACATAAGTAGCATAAGTAAGCCCAAGAGCCAAAACATGTGTTGCCATATGATAACCATCAGACAAAAGTGCCATAGATTTAGTAATATACCCATATGCAATCTCAACAATCATAGTCAAAAGTGTAAGCCAAATAATCAAAAGCGTTTTTCTTTCATTTTCTATATGATGATTATGACAATGATTATGTTTATGCATGTAGTCCTCCAAAGTTACTTATAACAATAGATATACCTAGCTATAGTCCGCTGTCAAGCCATTTAAAACCAAAAAAAAAGCACCCGTTTAAGGCGCTTTTTTCACTTCAGAGTTCTTAAAATATCCTCTTATGTAAAAATAAAGAAATCTACACAAGAAGAAAAGAACAACAAATGGCATAAAAAAGGCCGCCGAGAACATCGTAAACCAAAAAAAGAATACATTAGGAAACAACTCTCCAAGTCCCCAAGCGCCTAAAAATACCAACAAGAAAGCCGCAGCAACATAACCTACATCACCAAGCTTTTCCTTAGAGTAATGCCACGCATCACGCATTTTTTCTTTTTTCATCATAATATAATAATTATTGGTTTTTCTGCATGCCATAATATTACATTTGATTATTTTTGTCAATATTTTAAAGTATTGACAAAAAGGTCAAAGTGTGTTACATCATTAAACAAACCAAATTATATAGATATACATTATGAAACAAGACGTAAAAATCACAAATGTGGTTGTTGATGAGGATGGATTTCACATCTCAACCGAGGAAGATATTCACTTCTTCATGGCAAAGAAACTTATCGGAGACATTGTCCCTAAGATCGGCGATATTGTAACCCTTCACACATACGGTGGTAGCTGTATTAGGGGAATGGATATAAACTCTAAGCCAATCTACTACAAAACAGATGAAGACCTTGAAAAGGATGCCGAAGCTTTCATAGAGCAAGAAAAAAAGAGAAAACAGGCAAGTTTTGAGAAAAACAAGCCAACTCTAGACAGGCTCTTTTCACTTCTCCCAAAGCTTCTTCAGCATCGTATCGAGATGTTTAGGACATTTGTTCCTGACTATCGCATCGAGTGGGAGATGTATGAGCTCACCGCCGTTTTCCTCGGTTACAAGGTTTACCTTAACTGCAAAGCTCAGAGTTATGACGAGTTTTGCCAAAAGGTTGATAAATTCGACATTGGCAAATATATTCGTACCCATAAAGAGCTTAAGACCTTTGGTATGTCGTTAAATCAGGGAGACTTTGCCCGTCACCTTGCAAAAGGAATTTTTTCTGATGTAGATGGCAGAGAAATTGACATAAAGAACCCAAATCCAGACGATTTGCTGAATTCTTGGGTTATGGCAATACCTGATGCAATATCTCCAATAACCGGAGGAACGTGCAATCCTCGAAAGGAGTACATCCAAAACTACATCAACAAAATCCGCTAACCAAAAAACAGCTCTAAGTCCGTCTTAGGGCTGTTTTTTTATTTTAAATCATAGATTAACCAAATCTTCAAGACTATATAGTATAACAATGTACATAACATAACTATAACGAGGTTAATCATGGCAATATTTGGTAAAGATAAAGAGCAAGAAGAACAAAAGGAACAACCACAAACACAACAACCAGCTCAAACTCAAGCACAGTCCAAACCATCTGTTATGAGTAGTGCTGCCCTATTAAAAAAAGAAGCAACAATTCCTCAAAAAGTAATAGAGGACAGCCTTCCTAAAACAACCAATGATGCAAAGTTCTCAGATCTTTACATAACCCCAGATAAAACTTGCTACATATGGAGTGGCAAATCTAATAGTGGATTAAAAGTCGCAAAATTCATTGACTTGCAAGAGTTTATCAATGCCGTAATCGAAAAATATGATGGTCATAATGCTAGTTATTCTCTTCAGTTCAAAGGAAGAGATTATCGTATAGAGCGAACCGTTGCGCTAAAAGGTGAACAATATTGTGCTCGCAAAATGCCAACCTCAATTCCAAATTTAGAAAAATTAGGCTTACCAGGTGGAATATATCGTCAATTATTAACCCTAGGAGATAAAAGTGGCTTAATTCTAATTGCTGGAGCCACTGGAACAGGAAAAAGCACAACAATTTCAGCTCTCTTAAAAAAATATCTTCAAACCGAAGGAGGATACGCTTTCACAATTGAAGATCCAATAGAAATGCCTCTAGATGGTATATACGAAACCATAAATGGTGATTTAGGACTTTGCAAACAAACAACACCACCAAATGGTAAATGGGAAGAGGGCATCAAATCAGCACTTCGCTCAAAGCCTCGCTATATTTATCTAGGGGAGATACGCTCTCCTGAAGCCGCCGAAGAGCTACTTCGTGCCGCAACATCAGGACACCTTGTATTTTCAACCATACATGCAAACAATGTTGCAGATGCTGTAAATGCCTTAGCTAAATATGCCGCATCAAGTGGTATAAGTGAAGAATTAGCATATGGATTAATGGCAAACGGGTTGCTTGCATGCATACATCAAAATCTTGTAGGCTCACCTAAACGTTTACGAGCAGAAGCTTTATTTGCAAATCCGAACATTCATGGGGGATGTGCTGTTCGAACAATGCTAAAAAGCGGAAAACTAAGCATAGCAACACTACTTGAACAGCAAAAAACTAAAATGGAAAAAGGTTTGCCATTGTTTGAAACTCCGCAACCATAGTTTAGCACAAGCCCCAAAAAGCTATTCTCGATTGAGTTTAGCTTCTTTTGTCATCTCATGATTGCGCCAGCCTTTTATTCTGTCATCCCTCGTTTTGCGATTAGCAAAACGTCAAGGTATCTCCAAATTAAACCATTTATTTATCCATGTTAAACACTTGCTTAATCTTACTAGCCAAAGACATTTTTCCACCATTCTCTTTTTCATTTCTCTTATCAATAGCGTCAATTATTGTCTTTTTCGTTTTTTCATCTCGCGCCATTGTTATTGCGTTATAGCCTTCATCATCTCTAATAAGAACATTAGCTCTATTTTCTATTAAAATTTTAATAGCCTTAACAGAGCCATGAGTGGAAGCAAGCATTAATGCCGTCAATCCTTCTTTATTTTTAACATCAATATTGGCATCATTTTTTATCAAATATTCAACAATTTCTGCATTGTCATAACGAGAAGCCCATATCAAAGCTGTGCAGTTTTCTTCGTTTTTAATATTAACATCAGCTTTGCTTTCTACTAAACATTTAACTACTTCAATATGATTATACGCGGATGCCCACATTAATGCCGTAGCTCCATGATTATTTGTTTCATTAACGTTAGCTCCATTTTTGATTAAAAGTTCAACAACATCTAAATGACCATTAAATGATGCTTCCATCAAAGCAGTCCAATCACCATTACTCTTAGCATTAACATCCGCCCCCTTATCAATCAATTCTTTAATTTCTTTAACGTCTTTTTTTTCTTTACCTTGACAAGCTTTTATTAATTTTTTACCAACTTCATTTGCTTTTTCTTCATCAATAAAATCTCTCGCCTTGTTGTCTTTTAGCATTTTTGCAATTTCACGCTCATTTACCTCATTTGCAAGCTTTAAGGCAGACTTTGCGCCATACAAAGTATTAACATCAACGCCAAGCCTAATTAACATATCAACCTTAGCAAGCTTGATATTTTCTGCCATTTCTTCGTCTTTAATAATCTCAATCAATTGACTTTCTAACGTTACTTCGCCCATTTTTATTTCCCAATTCCAAATCCTTTTTTAATCTTGTCTAATAAAACTTTTTTACTAACAGCTCTTTTTATTATTTTCTCTGTTTTGCTATCAAAAGCCAGCATTAAAGCTGTTTCTCCTTTATTATTCTCTATATCAACATCCGCTCCATTTTGAATTAATAATTCAACAATTTCTTCATAACCACGCTTTGAAGCCCTTATCAAAGCTGTATTCCCTAACTCATTCTTTGCATTAACATCTGCTCCTCTTGAAATTAATAGCTTCACAATTTCCTTATGCCCCCAATTTGAAGCGTATCCCAAAGCATTTATTCCGTTTACACTTTTTTGATTAACATCAGCCCCATTTTGAATTAATAGCTCTGCAATTTCTTTATGCCCCCAAGATGAAGCATATCCTAAAGCCGATATACCGCTTATATCTATTTGATTAACATCCGCCCCCTTATCAATCAATTCTTTAATTTCTTTAACGTCTTTTTTTTCTTTACCTTGACAAGCTTTTATTAATTTTTTACCAACTTCATTTGCTTTTTTTTCATCAATAAAATCTCTCGCCTTGTTGTCTTTTAGCATTTTTGCAATTTCACGCTCATTTAATTCATTTGTAAGCTTTAAAGCAGACTTCGCCCCATACATAGCATTTACATCAACGCCAAGCCTAACTAGCATATCAATCTTGGCAAGCTTGATATTTTCTGCCATTTCTTCGTCTTTAATAATCTCAATCAATTGACTTTCTAACGTTACTTCGCCCATTTTTATTTCCCAATTCCAAATCCTTTTTTAATCTTGTCTAATAAAACTTTTTTACTAACAGCTCTTTTTATTATTTTCTCTGTTTTGCTATCAAAAGCCAGCATTAAAGCTGTTTCTCCTTTATTATTCTCAGCATTAACATCCGCTCCATTTTGAATTAATAATTCAACAATTTCCTCATAACCACGCTTTGAAGCCCTTATCAAAGCTGTCGCGCCATAATTATCTTTTTGATTAATATCCACCCCTTGCTGAATTAATAGCTCTACAACTTCCTTATGACCACTTTTTGAAGCCTCCATCAAAGCAGTACAGCCATTGTTATCTTTTTGATTAACATCAGCCCCATTTTGAATTAAAAACTCCACAACTTCCTTATGACCACTTTGTGAAGCCCACATCAAAGCCGTCCGGCTATTATTATCTTTTTGATTAACATCCGCTCCAGATTTTATTAACACCTCTGCAATTTCTTTATAACCTTTTTTTGAAGCCCACATCAAAGCAGTCATACCACAATCATCTTTATGATTAACATCAGCCCCATTTTGAATTAATAGCTCCACAATTTCCTTATGACCAAAAAGTGAAGCCTTCATCAAAGCTGTCCATCCATCATTATTCTCAGCATTAACATCTGCTCCTCTTGAAATTAATAGCTTCACAATTTCCTTATGCCCCCAATTTGAAGCATGTCCCAAAGCATTTGTTCCGTTTACACTTTTTTGATTAACATCCACCCCTTTTTTAATTAAAAATTCCACAACATCCTTATGACCACTTTGTGAAGCCTCCATCAAAGCCGTCCGGCCATTATTATTTTTTTGATGAACATTAGCTCCCATATTTATTAATTTTTTAATTTCTTTAACGTCTTTTTTTTCTTTACCTTGACAAGCTTTTATTAATTTTTTACCAACTTCATTTGCTTTTTCTTCATCAATAAAATCTCTAGCCTTGTTGTCTTCCAAGATTTTTGCAATTTTTGTTTCATTTAATTCATTTGCAAGCTTTAATGCAGATTTTGCGCCATACAAAGCATTAACATCTACCCCAAGTTTGATGAGCATATCAACTTTAGCAAGCTTGATATTTTCTGCCATTTCTTCGTCTTTAATAATCTCAATCAATTGACTTTCTAACGTTACTTCGCTCATTTTTGCCCCGTTTTTCTCAAAACATAGCCCATTTTATCATAATTTTACCTCATTTTCAATAAAAAACACGCGATACCTGTCATCCCTCGTTTTGTGCCCCGCAAAACGTCAAGGGATCTCCAAATTAAAACCACTACATGTCAATTCCTAATCTTCTTTTTATTTTACTGAAAAAAGAACCACCATTCTCTTTTTCATTTCTCTTTTTAACAGCATCCATTATTGCTTTTCTTATTTCATCATTTTTTGCACTCATCATGGCATTTTGACCTTCATTATTCTTTTGATTAACATCAGCCCCATTTTGAATTAAAAGTTCAGCAACTTCTTTGCGATCTTTATATGACGCAACACTCAAAGCTGTCATACCATTATTATCTTTTTGATGAATATCCGCCCCTTTTTGAATTAAAAACTCCACAACTTCCTTATGACCACTTTTTGAAGCCTCCATTAAAGCTGTCATTCCATAATCATTTTTTTGATTAACATCAGCCCCATTTTGAATTAAGACCTCTGCAACATCAGTATACCCATCACGAGAAGCCCACATCAAAGCTGTACTACCACCATTATCTTTTTGATTAACATCCGCTCCTTTTTCTATTAATAACTCTACAATTTCCTTATGACCTTTACATGAAGCATACATCAAAGCTGTACTACCACCATTATCTTTTTGATGAACATCAGCACCATTTCGAATTAATAACTCAACAACTTCTTTATATCCCCAATATGAAGCTCCTATCAAAGCTGTACTATCACTATTAGTTTTAGCATTAACATCCGCTCCATTTTTAATTAATAGCTCAACAATTTTTTTATGACCATAATTTGAAGCGTTAATTAAAGCTGTCCACCCATAATTACTCTCAGCATTAACATCCGCACCATTTTGAATTAATAGCTCCACAACTTCCTTATGACCATTTTTAGAAGCTAACATCAAAGCTATGCATCCATCATTATCTTTTTGATTAACATCCACACCTGCTTTTATTAGCATCTCTACAATTTCTTTATGATCAAAATATGAAGCGTTAATTAAAGCTGTCCACCCTTTATTATCTTTTACATCAACATCCGCACCTGCTTTTATTAGCATCTCTAAAATTTCTTTATGACCATAGTAAGACGCACTCATTAATGCAGTATTATCATAATTTATAGTATTAACACACGCACCTTTATTTATTAATTCTTTAATTTCCATAATTTCTTTAGCGTCTTTTTTTTCTTTACCATGACAAGCTTTTATTAATTTTACACCAAGTTCTTCTGCTATTTTTTCATCAAAAACATCTTTTGCATTATTATTTTCCAAAAGCTCTGCAACTTTTTTTAAATTATTATCTTTTGCAAATTTTAAGGCAGACTTTGCCCCATACATAGCATTAACATCAGCGCCAAGCCTAATTAACATATCAATCTTAGCATGCTTAATATGGTCTGCCATTTCTTCGTCTTTGATAATCTCAATCAACTGGCTTTCTAACGTTACTTCGCTCATTTTTGCCCCGTTTTTCTCAAAACATAGCCCATTTTATCATAATTTTACCTCATTTTCAATAAAAAACACGCGATACCTGTCATCCCTCGTTTTGTGCCCCGCAAAACGTCAAGGGATCTCCAAATTAAAACCACTACATGTCAATTCCTAATCTTCTTTTTATTTTACTGAAAAAAGAACCACCATTCTCTTTTTCATTTCTCTTTTTAACAGCATTAATAATTGCTTTTTTTGTTCCATTATCATATGCAACCATCATTGCATTTTGACCTTCATTATTCTTTTGATTAACATCAGCCCCATTTTGAATTAATAACACTGCAATTTCTTTATGACCTCCAAATGAAGCTTTCATCAAAGCTGTACTGCCACCATTAGTTTTAGCATTAACATCTGCCCCATTTTGAATTAATAACTCCACAATTTCCTTACGACCTTTACATGAAGCATACATCAAAGCTGTACTACCACCATTACTTTTAACATTAACATCCGCTCCGTTTTGAATTAATAACTCAACAACTTCTTTATTTCCCCAATATGAAGCCCTCATCAAAGCTGTATTACCATATTTATTTTTTTGATTAATATCAGCTCCCATATCTATTAATTCTTCAACGTCTTTTTTTTCTCCATTCGTACAAAGTTCTATTAATTTTACACCAAGTTCTTTGGCAATTTCTTCATCAAAAACATCTTTTGCGCCATTATTTTCCAAAAGCTCTGCAACTTTTTTTAAATTATTATCTTTTGTAAGCTTTAAGAGAGACTTTGCTCCATACAAAGCATTAACATCAACGCCAAGTCTAATTAACATATCAATCTTGGCAAGCTTGATATTTTCCGCCATTTCTTCGTCTTTAATAATCTCAATCAATTGGCTTTCTAATGTTACTTCGCTCATTTTTGCCTCATTTCTTCCCAAAACATAGCCTATTTTATCATAATTTTACCTCATTTTCAATAAAAAACACGCGATACCTGTCATCTCTCGTTTTGTGATTAGCAAAACGTCAAGGGATCCCCAAATTAAAACCACTACATGTCAATTCCTAATCTTCTTTTTATTTTACTGAAAAAAGAACCACCATTCTCTTTTTCATTTCTCTTTTTAACAGCATCCATTATAGCTTTTTTTATTTTCTCATTATCTGCACTCATCATGGCATTTTGACCTTCATTATTCTTTTGATTAACATCCGCCCCATTTTGAATTAATAATTCAACAATTTCTTCATAACCACGCTTTGAAGCCCTTATCAAAGCTGTATTCCCTAACTCATTCTTTACATTAACATCCGCCCCATTTTGAATTAATAATTCAACAATTTCCCCATAACAACGCTCTGAAGCATTTATCAAAGCTGTCAAGCTATGATTATTCTCAGCATTAACATCCGCTCCTTTTTGAATTAAAACTTCTGCGACTTCTTTATACCCTCGTCTCGAAGCTCCCATCAAAGCTGTATCACCATCATTATCTTTATGATTAACATCAGCCCCATTTTTAATTAACAGCTCAACAACTTCCTTATGACCACTTTGTGAAGCCCACATCAAAGCTGTATAGCCATAATCATCTTCTGCTTTAACATCCGCCCCCATATCAATCAATTCTTTAATTTCTTTAATGTCTTTTTTTTCTCCATTCGCACAAACTCCTATTATTTTTTTACCAAGTTTTTTGGCAATTTCTTCAGCAAAAAATTCTTTAGCACCATTTTCTTTTATAAATTCTATAATTTGGGGCTCATTTACCTCATTTGCAAGTTTTAAGGCAGACTTTGCGCCATACATAGCATTAACATCAACGCCAAGTCTAATTAACATATCAATCTTGGCAAGCTTGATATTTTCCGCCATTTCTTCGTCTTTAATAATCTCAATCAATTGGCTTTCTAACGTTACTTCGCTCATTTTTGCCCCGTTTTTCTCAAAACATAGCCCATTTTATCATAATTTTACCTCATTTTCAATAAAAAACACGCGATACCTGTCATCTCTCGTTTTGTGATTAGCAAAACGTCAAGGGATCTACGAATTAAAACCTTTATTCTCTCTCAATTCCTTGAACAATCACATTTTCCCCTGTCTTCTCATTTCTTTTCTTAACAGCGTCAATTATTGCTTTTTTTATTTTCTCATTATCTGCACACATCATGGCATTTTGACCATTATTATTTTTTTGATTAATATCCGCTCCATTTTGAATTAATAATTCAACAATTTCTTCATAACCACGACTTGAAGCCCTTATCAAAGCTGTATTCCCTAACTTATTCTTTGCATTAACATCTGCTCCATTTTGAATTAATAATTCCACAACTTCCTTACATCCACCCTCTGAAGCCCACATCAAAGCTGTCCAACCTTTATTATTTTTTTGATTAATATCAGCTCCGTTTTGAATTAAAAATTCAACAACTTCCTTACATCCACCATCTGAAGCCCACATCAAAGCTGTCCAACCTTCATTATCTTTTTGATTAACATCTGCCCCTTTTTGAATTAATAACCCCACAATTTCCTTATGCCCCCTTTGTGAAGCCTCCATCAAAGCTGTATCACCATCAATCTTTTTTTGATTAACATCTGCCCCGTTTTGAATTAAGACCTCTGCAACATCAGTATACCCATCACGAGAAACCCACATCAAAGCTGTCCAATCTTCATTATCTTTTTGATGAACATCAGCCCCGTTTTGAGTTAAAAATTCAACAACTTCCTTATATCCACCATCTGAAGCCCACATCAATGCTGTCCAACCTTCATTATCTTTTTGATTAATATCAGCTCCGTTTTGAATTAATAACTCAACAATTTCCTCATTTCCCCTCAATGAAGCCAACATCAAAGCAGTCCCTCCATAATCATTTTTTTGATTAACATCTGCTCCTTTTTGAATTAATAACCCCACAATTTCCTTATGCCCACTTTGTGAAGCCTCCATCAAAGCTGTCACATCATTATTATTTTTTTGATTAACATCAGCCCCATTTTGAATTAAGACCTCTGCAACATCAGTATACCCATCACGAGAAGTCCACATCAAAGCAGTCATACCATAATCATTTTTTTGATTAATATCAGCACCTTTTTGAATTAATAGCTCTGCAATTTCTTTATAACCACAACGAGATGCACTCATTAATGCATTATAACCATAATCACTTATAGCATTAACATCTACACCAAGTCTAACAAGCATATCAATTTTGGCAAGTTTGATATGCTCTGCCATTTCTTTGTCTTTTATTATCTCAAACAACTGCTTTTCTAAAATATCTTCACTCATATTATTTTTCCTTCTCTGTCATCCCTCGATTGCTCTCGCCCCATACTCCCAACCCGTCATCCCTCGATTGCTTTAGCAATCGTCAAGGGATCTACAAATTAAACCCATTTATTCTCGCTCAAATCCTTGAACAACCACGTTCTCACCAGTCTTTTCATTTCTCTTTTTAACTGCATCAATTATTGCTTTTTTTGTTTCCTCATTATACGCACACATCATTGCATTTTGACCACTATTATTTTTTTGATTAACATCAGCCCCATTTTGAATTAAAAGATTTACAATTTTTTTATAACCACCCTCTGAAGCCATCATCAAAGCTGTCCGACCATCATTATCTTTTTGATTAACATCAGCCCCCTTTTGAATTAATAACTCAACAATTTCCCCATTTCCCTTCAATGAAGCCCACATCAAAGCTGTGTATCCGTCACTGCTTTTATCATTAACATCAGCACCATTTTGAATTAATAGCTCAACAATCTCCTTATATCCATCACTTGATGCATACGATAATGCAGTATATTCTCTATTTTTTGCATTAACATCTGCACCAGCTTTTATTAGCACCTCTACAATATCTTTATAACCTCTATGAGATGGATTCATTAATGCAGTATAACCATTAACATTTTTATCATTAACATCCGCCCCTGCTTTTATTAGCATCTCTACAATTTCTTTATGACCATAGCAAGACGCACTCATTAATGCTGTCCACCCACCATTATCTTTTTGATTAATATCCGCTTTATTTTCAATTAATAGCTCTGCAATTTTTTTATAGCCACAATGAGATGCACTCATTAATGCATTATAACCATAATCACTTATAGCATTAACATCTACACCAAGTCTAACAAGCATATCAATTTTAGCAAGCTTAATATGCTCTGCCATTTCTTTATCTTTGATAATTTCAAACAACTGCTTTTCTAAAATATCTTCACTCATATTATTTTTCCTTCTCTGTCATCCCTCGATTGCTCTCGCCCCATACTCCTAAGCTGTCATCCCTCGATTGCTTTAGCAATCGTCAAGGGATCTACAAATTAAAACCTTTATTCTCTCTCAATTCCTTGAACAATCACATTTTCCCCTGTCTTCTCATTTCTTTTCTTAACAGCTTCCATTATAGCTTTTCTTGTTTCCTCGTTTGCACGCATCATGGCATTTTGACCATTATTATCCTTTTGATTAACATCAGCTCCACTTAGAATTAGGAGTTTCACAACTTCCTTGTAACCATAATTAGAAGCCCATATCAAAGCAGTCCACCCATCCTCATCCTTTTGATTAACATGCGCACCATTTTGAATTAAGACCTCTGTAACATCAGTATACATCTTCATAGAAGCCCTCATCAAAGCTGTCACGCCATGATTATTCTTTTGATTAACATCTGCACCATTTTGAATTAAAACCTCTGCAATTTCTTTATGACCTTCAACTAAAGCCTTCAACAAAGCTGTATTGCCATCATTATCTTTTTGATGAACCTTAGCACCTTTTTGAATTAATAATTCCACAATTTCCTTATCTCCATTCAATGAAGCCAACATCAAAGCTGTATCACCATCAATCTCTTTTTGATTAATATCCGCACCTTTTTCAATTAATAGCTCTACAACTTCCTTATGACCAGCTCCAGAAGCCAACATCAAAGCTGTCTCACCATAATAATCTCGAGCATTAATATTTACTCCATTTTGAATTAGAAGATTCACAATTTCCTTATGATTACGTATTGAAGCTAACATCAAAGCTGTCCATCCATCATTATTCTCAGCATTAACATCCGCCCCATTTTTAATTAATAGCTCAACAATTTCCTTATTTCCTTCGTGAGAAGTACTCATTAAAGCTGTCCATCCATCATTATTCTCAGCATTAACATCCGCCCCCATATCAATCAATTCTTTAATTTCTTCAACGTCTTTTTTTTCTCCATTTGCACAAACTTCTATTAATTTTTTACCAAGTTCTTTGGCAATTTCTTCATCAAAAAACTCTTTAGCACCATTTTCCTCTAAAAACTTAGCAATTTTTTCTTCTTTTACTTCATTGGCGAGCATTAATGCCGATTTTGCCCCATACA
>SUUK01000008.1 GCA_015062535.1 Alphaproteobacteria bacterium | reverse complement strand
AAAAAGGAGTTGGATTTTACTCCAACTCCTTAAGCCTTGGGTGGGATAAAGTGCGGTGCTAGTAGTGACGCCGTGAGCGCAGTTTACGTTAACTGGTAAATAAGCGAGCGCCGACGCTACTATGACCGTGCTTTAGCACATCCCCCAATATTATTCGATGATTTTTGATACAACACCAGCACCTACAGTTCTACCACCTTCACGAATAGCAAAACGTAAACCTTCATTCATCGCAATTGGAGAAATAAGGGTTGCTGTCATTGTTACGTTATCACCAGGCATTACCATTTCTGTACCTTCTTTAAGTTCAATTGAACCTGTTACGTCTGTTGTACGGAAATAGAATTGTGGACGATAGTTGTTGAAGAATGGAGTATGACGACCACCTTCTTCTTTTGTCAAAATGTAGCATTCGCATACGAATTTTGTGTGTGGTGTGATTGAACCAGGAGCAGCCAATACTTGACCACGTTCTACTTCTTCTCTCTTTGTACCACGTAATAACACACCAATGTTATCACCTGCTTCACCTTGGTCTAACAACTTACGGAACATTTCGATACCTGTACATGTTGTTTTTGCTGTTGGTCTAATACCTACGATTTCAATTTCGTCACCAACGTGTAATACACCACGTTCAACACGACCTGTTACAACTGTACCACGACCAGAAATTGAGAATACGTCTTCAATTGGCATCAAGAATGGCAAATCTTTTGGACGATCTGGTTGTGGAATGTAAGCGTCTACTTGCTTCATCAATTCAAGAACTGCATCACGACCAATTGTTGTGTTGCTATCTTCTAATACTGCTAAAGCTGAACCTTTAACGATTGGAATTTCATCACCAGGGAATTCATATGAAGAAAGCAAATCACGGATTTCCATTTCTACTAATTCCAATAATTCTGGATCATCTACTTGGTCTACTTTGTTCATGAATACTACAATCGCTGGAACACCTACTTGACGTGCAAGCAAAATGTGTTCACGTGTTTGTGGCATTGGACCATCAGCTGAAGACACAACCAAAATCGCACCATCCATTTGTGCAGCACCTGTAATCATATTTTTTACATAGTCTGCGTGTCCTGGACAGTCAACGTGTGCATAGTGACGGTTTGCTGTTTCATATTCTACGTGTGATGTATTAATGGTAATACCACGTGCTCTTTCTTCTGGTGCTTTATCGATATTTGCATAATCAACAAATTCAGAAGATCCAGCTTCTGCTAATACTTTTGTAATAGCTGCTGTTAATGTTGTTTTACCATGGTCTACGTGACCAATTGTACCAATGTTGCAGTGTGGCTTACTGCGTTCAAACTTCTCTTTTGCCATATTCTTACATCCTAAAATATTGTGTTTCGAGAAGATTTAAGTATGAAAGGGAAATTTTGGAGCGGGTGAAGGGAATCGAACCCTCGTCATAAGCTTGGAAGGCTTCTGCTCTACCATTGAGCTACACCCGCTCAAACAAAAAACTCTCAAACAAAAACCTATTTTATTAACAACGAAATTAACTGGTGGAGGGGGAAGGATTCGAACCTTCGTAGACGAAAGTCGACGGATTTACAGTCCGTTGCATTTGACCGCTCTGCCACCCCTCCGCTAAAATCGTTAAAGGGGAGAAAACATCTGTTAAACACTCTTTTTTACAACATTTGTTTTCCAACCTGACAAAGGCAATAAAAACGTATTTTTTAGTTAATGTCAACATTTTTTTTATTAAATATTAAAGTTTTTTTGATAACCCTTTTTTATCACATAAAAAGAAAGGGATAACTATGGCAAATATTTTAACAGAAAACTCAAATCCCAATAGTTCGAACATAGATTTGATGGAAACAAGCAACATTATAAAAACCATTAACAACGAAGACAAACTCGTAGCTCAAGCTGTAGAAAAAGCGATTCCTGAAATAACCAAAGCTGTGGACACAATTTCATCATCATTTTTAAATGGAGGTCGCCTAGCCTACTTTGGTGCTGGAACATCAGGAAGATTAGGCGTTTTAGATGCTTCTGAATGTTGGCCAACATTTTCTGCACCAAAAGGTATGGTAACAGGATATATTGCAGGAGGCGATTATGCCTTAAGAAATTCGATAGAAGGCGCAGAAGATTCTATAGAAGAAGCCCTTAATCATATAAAAGATTTTAATCCCACATCAAATGATGTTGTTGTTGGAATTTCTGCCTCTGGAAACCCCAAATACGTTCTAACCATCTTAGAAGAAGCTAAAAAGAAAAAAGCCACAACCATAGGCATAACTTCAAATCCAAATGCAAAATTAAAAGAATTTTCTGATGTTTGCATTATAACTCCTGTTGGACCAGAAGTTGTAACCGGCTCAAGTAGATTAAAATCTGGAACAGCGCAAAAAATGGTCTTAAATATGCTATCAACAGCCTCAATGATAAAAATTGGCAAGACCTATGGCAATTATATGATAGACCTCCAAACCTCTTGCGCAAAACTTGTTGATCGAGCTAAGCATATAATTCAAGAAATATGCAACACAGACCTAAATACTGCTCAAGAATATTTAACTAAAGCCAACAATAATGTAAAAATAGCTTGCGTTATGATAAAAAAAGAGTGTACATATGAAAAAGCTCTATCTTTATTAGAACAAAACAATGGTATATTACGAAAGGTTTTATAAAAAATGAAAAAGCACTTTAAAAAAGAAACCACTCATCAAAATGCAACCAATGAGCATATAATTTATGGTCGCCATGCCGTAATTAGTGCGCTATCAAACCCTAAAAGAATAATAAAAAAACTCATTATTGCAAAAGAAAACAAAGCAGAAATTGATAGCCTAAACCTAAATATCTCATATAGCATTGTTGAAAAAAAAGATATAGATAAAATACTTCCTAAAGACGCAGTTCACCAAGGTTTTGCACTTTATTGCAACCGCCTAGAAACTTATGATATAAGAGATTTAATAGCTCTATCAAACGACAAAACTAAATGCCATGTTTTAATTCTAGACCAAGTAACAGACCCACAAAACATAGGAGCAATCATTCGTTCATGCGCAGCTTTTGATACCTTAGGTCTAATTGTGCAAGACAAAAACTCACCACTAGAATCTGGTGCTATGGTAAAAGCTTCAGCTGGCACAATAGAATTTGTACCAATTTCAAGAGTAACAAACCTAAGTCGCGCCATAGAAATACTTAAAGAAAACAATTTTTGGGTTATGGGAATGGATGGCTATGCCACAACAACCATAGATAAAATCAATAAATCAGGCAAAATTGCCATAGTAATGGGTTCTGAAGGCAAAGGAATGAGACGCTTAGTTCAAGAAAATTGCGATTCGTCTGTAAAACTTCCAATATCATCAAATGTTGAAAGCCTAAATGTTTCAACAGCAGCAGCCATCGCCCTATATGAATTAAATAAAGATTAATCACAGTAAAAAGCTAAAATAAAACCCCGCTTTAAGGCGGGGTTTATTGGTTTAGATTTAAGGTTAACGCCTAATGACGTCCACCCCCCCAACTTTTTACATCATGGATAACATGGGATATATCATGACTAACATGAGATACATCATGAGCAACACCTGTTACTGTCTGAGAAACCGCATTAATTTTACCCAATGTATTCCAGAACTTTTGTTCTCTAGTTGGTTCATAAGCCACCTCTGCACCACCAGGGCCAAGTCCACCAGGATACATATGTCTTGTGCCATAACCATAGTAGCTACCATTTGTATTGTTATACATATATGTACCATGTCCTCGGCTAGCTATTCCCATCAAATTCTTAGCTTCAGCAATTGAAATCTCATGAGCTCTATCCATATCTGTAGTCATATCTTGAGGTAGATACATAACCTTTCCTGTTTGCTCATTAATATATGTCATTGGATGATAACCCTTAAAGGTACCACTAGCGCTACCATCAATATCCAATCCTCTTGCAAATTCTGGACATGGTACATAGCCTCTTTCCATTGCATATATATCTTGACGTGTCATTCCCTCATAAGCATTATTATAAACCGCTTGCTCTATAACCGTATGCTCTTGAGGAGCTGTTGTATTATTTATAACCTCTATCTTAATTTTAACCTCTTTCTTTTCTTCAGTAGCTTCTGCAATTTTATTATCTTCAAACTCTCTTGAAGTTGGTTCTGTATGAACTTGAGGTTCTGTATGAACTTGAGGTTCTGTATGAACTTGTTGAGGTGCAGGTTTATTCCAATCTGGGAAATTCTCTGTCTTAAATCTTGTACCATCAAAATTTTTCTCTATATATTGATCAAATTTTGCTTGTTGTTCTGGAGTTAAATCATGCTCAGCAATATAATTTAGCATTTGGTAAGATGTTGGTTTCACACCATCTGGTAAATCTAAATCTAATGCATCTTGAAGAGCATATGGAGACATCTTACATGCAATTGTTGCAAGATTTGCTTTATCACCAAATTTTTCACACAAATCTTCTGCCATTTGCGCATTATTTTCAATACGGCTATCATTTAAGTTTTCTAAATGACGTAAAGTATGGTCATAAGAAGATTCATTACCTAAACCACTAGAACCAGCTACTTTTGCTTCATCAAGATTTGCTTTATAATCAGCTTCTAGTTTTCCTGCTACATCATCAGGCGCTCTTTGACCATTTTCAGAACTAGCAGCTTCTCTTGCCTCTACTGCTTCTTTAGACCATGGACTATCTACTTTTCCATCTCCATCTCTATCAAAGAAACCAAATTTATCTTCCATCTCATCCCATTTTGCCTTAGGATCAAACTTATCGTTTTCTTCTGGCAATAATGGAGATGGTCTATCACTAAAATCATATTTTCCTTGAGCTGTACTTTTAGCTGCATCTAATGTTGCTTCTGCTTTTTCAGCCATTTCATGAACTTGCTCATTAATCATCGGAGATATAAGTTGAGCACAAGCCATACCGCCTAACACACCAACACCCTTGGTTGCCATTTCTTTAAGATTAGCATTTTGTTTGGCTTTTAATAGCTTCTGTTCTTTCATAATCTCGCTAATTCTTTGAGCTTTTTCTTCACCACTTAAAGGTTTACCATCTTTATCTTTAAGGTTTTCAACGTTCTTTAATGCTCTATTTAATTTCATTTGTTTAAATTTAAGGCTAGCACTTTCTAGCGCATTTGGAAGCATTGTTGCACCTGTAACGATAGCCATACGAGAAGCTCTACCAATACCTGTCATAGTTGCGCCAATAGCTTCTGGAGAAATAATTCCCGCATCTGCCAAGTTTTGAGCATTTAAGCCAAGTCCAGCCCCCATACCACTAAGGGTTAATGCAGAAGTTATACCTGTAGCCGCAATAATACCTACCTTTTGTCCCCAAGATTTATCTTTATCTTTTAATTGAGGACCAACAGCCTTCCAACTCTTATAAAGATTATAACCCATAAGAACCGCTGTACCACCAGGAACAAGACCTGCTGCCGCATATAAAGCTGCATTTTTTGCAACATTTGCTGTTGTTTTACCTAAAAACTTAACAACTTTTTTGGCTTTTAAGTACTTATCACCAAAGCGCTCTGTTAATTTTTTATCAACACCATCAACACGTTTTTCAACCGCTTTTGCAAATTTAGTATTTTTGAATTTTTGCCATACACGATTTTTAAATGTTTCATTTTCAACTTGTGGATTTGCAATAGATGCCGCAAGATTATCAACATTAACAGCACATACACCATCTTTACTTACAGGAGAAGATGATGTAATAATTCTAAATGTTGCATCTTTGATTGCTCCATTTAATTCTTCTGGAGAATAGTCTCCTTTTTTAACCAAACTTTGACAAGCTTGTTCACGAGCAACCGACACAATGCTATCTTTATACTTTTCAATTTCTTTTTTATTTGTTATTACATTACCATTTTTATCAGTAAATACCATTGTACTTAAATCAATAGCATCACCTTCAGATTTTTCCATAGTAAACGGATCAAATTTCTTAGCATCTTTTTGTAAATCAGCATAATTTTTAGCTAATTGATCTGCAGACAAGCCACCAAAATGCTCTCTATCATATTCACGTAAAGCATCTTGAATTGCACGTTTTGCATCATCTACCAAGCTCTTTAATGCAGGATCATTACAATTTGCACAAATTGCCATCAAAGCAACTGCATTATCAGGAGTAATTTGCTTACCATCTCTAATAATATTTTCTAGATGGTGCTTCATTACGCCATCAATAACTTCTTTGCATTTTGCTTTATCTTCTTCGTTTTTATTATCTGTTACAAAGTATTTATTTGCAACCAAAGTGTCTTCAACACTCATCAATGCAACTTCAGGATTTTTGCTTTCAACTGCTTGACGAAGTGATTTTTTAGGCGCCTTATTTTCAATAAAACTAAGTGTTTCAAGTTCTTTTTCTGTTGGAGTTACACTATCAAGTACATTATCTTCCATACCACGAGATGTTGTTTCCACAAAACTTGCATAAAGTCGAGCTGTTAATAAAACATTGACAATATCTTTTTGTTCAACACCTTCAAAATCTGTAAAATCTCCTCCTTCGAGTTTTTTAGTTAATTCATCTAAATCTTTAGTACTTGGATATTTATCATAAAGATTAGCAGCTTTCTCTATAACATCATCACCAAAATCGCTAACTCTTTGTTCTTGACCTGTTTCTTCATTTTTCATAATCAAATTATTAGCAATTTCTTTTATTTTATCAAAAGTTGATTTTTCAACTTCTTCACCTTCATTTTGAGGTTCTTCAGCTTCTTCACCTTCATTTGTTACATCTTCATAATCAACAAATTCATTATTATCTATATTGTTTTCACCTGGTAAAATTTCATTACCATTTTCATCTAATAAAATAACTTCTTCATCTTTTCCATCTCCACCTATTGGGGTAGGCATAGTATTATCTGGAGCAGGTTGAGCATCATCTAGAACAGACTGAGCATCATCTAGAACAGGCTGAGCATCATCTAGAACAGGCTGAGCATTATCTGGAGCAGGCTGAGCATTATCTGGAGCAGGCTGAGTATTATCATTAGTTTGCTCCACATCACTTAAAGTAGAAGTATTATTACCATTTAAACGCTCTTCTTTGGCTTGGCTGTATTTATCTTCTATACTTTTTTTGCTTTCTTCATCTTGGAACAAATCTTTTCTTGATTTAAAAAGATTTTTCTTTGCTTTATTTACTCTATCAAGCGCACTTTTAGCTGATGCATCATTTGTTGGCAGATGAGCATAAATATCATCAAATATCGCTTCAAAATCTGCGGCTGTTTTACTTTCATCTTTTGATAAACTTGAAATTTCACTTAATCTAGTATTTACATATTCGATTAATTCTTTATTATCCATAGCCATTGTTTTTCTCCAGTTTTTACTCCAATGTAGGGCTATTGTAACATATTTTTTATATCACTGCAAGAACTTTTTTTATGACGATTCTGTTACAATTTTAGATATTGAAAATCTCTAAAATTTATGATAAACTGATTTTATTAAATAAGGAATAAAGCTATGGACGATAAAAATATTTTAAAATCTCAAATCATTGATATTTTAATAAAAAAGAACGACTTAGAAGAAAAAATCATTCTTGCTAAAACTCAAATGCTTATCACTCTTGGCTTAGATGTTAATACTAAACATAAAGGAAAATCTCTCCTTATCTATGCAAAAGAAAATAACCTTATTGAGGTTTCTAAATATTTAATTGAAAATGGTGGTAAAGAAGAAAAAATATCTCCCGAAGAAGAACAAAAATTAACCAATAACCTAGTCTCATTAATTAATAGCAAATCTCCTAATCTTGAAGATATAAGAGAGGTAATTAATGAAGGTGCAAACCTTAATATAAAAGGAAAATATACCGACATATATAAAGACTCTTATGAAGAATTACCCTTATTCTTAGCTATACAAAATGGCCATAGAGAAATTGTTGAATTATTATTAAGCGAAGGCGCAGATGTAAATATAAAAGGGGGACATCTTCAATGGTCTGCATTACACCAAGCTTGCTATTGGGGGCAAAAAGAATTAGCTGAACTTTTTATTGAAAAAAAATTAAATATAAATGAAGAAGACAACGCCGGTCAAACCCCCATCATTTTAGCATGTAGAGTTAATAGTATTCCAATAGTCAAAACCCTTATTAAAAATTGTGCAAATATAACTAAAAGAACTTCAAAAGGCCATTCTCTTCTAGAAGAAATTTGTGAAAACAGAGCGCCCAATATCACTATTGCAAGCTTAGTTATTGATTCAGGATTTGATATAAACACCCCAGAAAAAAGCAAAAATATGACCTTTTTAATGCATGCTTGTAGAAACAACCACATAAAACTAGCTGAACTTTTTATTTCAAAAGGTGCCAATATTAATGCTCAAGATGACGATAAAAAGACAGCTCTAATGTATGCAATAGAAAATGACAATAAAGAACTTGTCGATATTTTAATAAAAAACAATGCCGATTTAAGTCTTAAAGATAAAGAGCAAAGAACTGCCCTTCAATTAGCAAATAACAATATTACAATCAAACTCAAAATACAGAAAGCAATCGATACACAAAAACAACAAACATCTATTTTTTCCCGCATCAAAAAAGGACTATTTTTTGATAAATAATTTTATTTGACGGCTTTTAAAAATTATGATAGACTAAAGTTCAGTATTAAAACCAAAGGAGAGGATTTATGGAAAATTCATGGAAAAAAGTTGATAAAGCCCTAATTGAAGCTACAATTGAAGGAAATATTGAAGAAGTAAGATCATTACTTGAAAATGGTGCTGATGTTAATACTCAAGATGACAAAGGTTGGACTCCTTTAATGTTTGCAGCCAAATCCCAAGATGTTGAAATGGCAAAACTTTTAATGGAAAATGGTGCAGATAACGAAATTAGAAACGAAGATGGTTATAAAGCTATTTGGTATACTAAAATAGCAAGCCCAACCATGAAAGTTATTTTTGAAGGCGTCATGAAAAAAGCAAAAAAAGAAAAACAAAATAATGTTCCTCCAAATATTAATGATGGACGTTATTAATACTTAAAAAAACTAATTTCATCAAGCAAGGATAATTTCCTTGCTTTTTTTTGTTTGACGAGTTTTAAAAAACATGATACAATATCTTAAATGTCGGTATAATCTTTAACAGGAATTTAGATATGACTGAAATTTCTGAAGACTTTAAAAGATACCTAGAAGCAAATTACCCCGAAGATTTGTTAAAAATAACCGGCGCTGACGTAAAAGAAGACGTTATAACAACCATCCTTTCAAAACATGAACGAACATACCAAATATGGAAAATGGTTCCAGAATGGATTAAAACTCTATATTATGATAGATTACCTCAAGAAGTTTTCTCAGGACAAGAACCTTGGGATAAATTTATGCTCAACATTGAACAATCTGTCATGCTAAAAATCCCTTATGATAGAACCAAACTCACCTCATTTGTGTACAATAGCATTATTGAAGACCCAGAAAGTTGTTATGAAGTCAGCCAAAAAATGGAAAAAGGTGGCTACAAATTTGAAACTGCCGTAAATCTTCAATTCAATTCAAATAAACGTAAAAACTTACACCAAACCGGACAATTAAATACTCCTGAAGGTAAAAAACTTTGGAAAGAAAGTCGTATTGAAGACTACATCTTAATTGAAAACGATTGGAAAGAACACCAACAAGAAAAATTTGTATTCCACAAGATTAAAGAATATTTTAGAGCCAAAACCAACCTAAATAAAACCATATTAATAAACGAAGAAGGCTTAACTGATAGCGAAAAACAAAAAAAATCATTTAACATAATTAAATATACAAAACAAGCCTACCTAGCTAAGAAAGATTATGAAGCATATATTGACCAAGTTAAAGACAACGAACTTAAACTTGAATACTTAAAATTAATGAGCAACATTGAAAAAGGTGTCGATAGACAACGAATTTTTGATAAAATTAAAAACCTTAATATTCGCGTAAATACTCCATCTCAAGGTGATAAGCCCCAAACCGAAGAAGAAAAACAAATAAGAGCAATGCTAGATGAAACAATTACAAAAAAACAAGCACAAAAAATAAGTCCATATACCCTAAAAAAAATGAGTGATGACTTTGGCATAGACGATTAGGAGAAAAAAAATGACAAAGACAACAGAAAACACTACCCAAGATACTAAAGAAACAACAACTGATGATGTAAAAAATACACCTCAAGACAGAAATAACGAAAAAAAGATGATAAAATTTATAAATAGCGTTGTAGAAAAAGGCTATTCACCGGAAACAGCCGAAACCCTATGGGAAAGCAGATGTCAAAGAGAAGCTATACGAAACGCCCCTAACTTAAGCGATGAAGAAAGAAAAGAAGCAATCAAAAAAACAAGAGAAAATGACTTAAAAACTATGAAAGAAGACCAAAAAGAAGGTCAAAAAATAAAATACGCATTTCGCTTATATAAGAAAACAGAAAAAATGTTAAAAGCTATTCTAAATGCAAAAACAGATGAAGAAAGACAAGAAAAAGAAGCTAAATATGATAAATTTGTAGAAGAAAATAAAGAGTGGGCAAAAGACAATAAAGAAATAATGAGATTAGTAAGAGAAGAGATAAAGAAAAAACAAAACCCAACACCTCCAACAAAAGAAAATAAAATAGAAGCAAAGAAAGATATAACTCGTCAAAAAATTGAAGCTAACAAAGAAAAAACCCTCTCATCAAAAAGAAAGAAAAAGACAGTAAAACTAACTCCAACCCACAATAATATGGATGAAAACAAAACCCCGATTATCAGACTACATGATATTAAAAACAAAAAACTTCGTGCTTAAATAAAATATTTAATATATAAATATACAGCCGAAATCATCACACTTAATACCATAACTGGTATTGACCAAATAAGGAATCTAAGAAAACTTATTGGTCGACCAAAGCGAACTGCAATTCCTGCCACAATCACGTTTGCAGAAGCACCAATAAGTGTACCATTACCACCCAAACAAGCCCCAAGTGACAAAGCCCACCAAACCGGCATCATTGCTTCTCTTCCCCCCATTGCCTCTTCCATAGTTTTTAGCATTGGAATCATTGTAGCAACAAACGGAATATTATCAACCATAGCAGAAAACACAGCAGATACACTTAATATAATAAATACGCTCTTTTTTATACTACCATCAGTAATTTTTATAAAATATTCCCCCATTTTATGCAAAAAGCCGGTATTTTCTAAAGCCCCAACAATCACAAAAAGCCCGATAAAGAAAAATATTGTTGTCCAATCAACATGATTTAATACATCTTCAACATTTTCATCTCTTTTAGAATGCGAAAGCCCAAAACTATATAAAAACAATATAATAGAAGCCCCAATCAAAGCAATAAATCCATTATTAAGCTTGATATGTTCTGCCACCACAAAACCGCTAATTACAAGCACCAAAACAAATAACGAGATTTTTAATAACCTCCAGTCACTAATTGCATCTTTTTCATTAATTCCCATAACAACAGCTCGGTTTTTCATTGTTGTTTTAAGGCTTTCTTTCCAAAAATAAACAAACATCAAAACAAGACCAATCAAAATCACCACAATAACCGGTGCTAAATTAAATAAAAAGTCTGTAAACCCAAGCCTCAAAGAAGAGCCAATTAATATGTTAGGAGGGTCTCCAATAAGAGTTGCCGTACCACCTATATTTGATGCAAAAATATTAATCAATAAATACGGATAAGGATTAACCTCTAATTTATTTGCAATCTGAAGCGAAACCGGAACAATAAGCAACACTGTTGTAACATTATCTAAAAATGCAGAAAATACTGCCGTAACCAACCCAAGCATCACCATAATCCATAATGGATGCGCCCTAACCTTTTTCGCTCCCCAAATTGCAACATATTGAAACATCCCAGAGCGCTCTGCAATGTTTACAATAATCATCATCCCAATTAAAAGAGAAATTGTATTAAAATCTATCGCTTTTAGAGCCTGTTCTTGAGAAATAACATTAAGCATAACCAAAATAGCCCCAAGCATTATTGTAATAATCGCTCTATTTAGCTTTTCTGTAAACAATAACAAGTAGCAAATACCCATTACAACAAGTGCAATCGTTTGAGAAGATATACCAAAAATAAAGTCCGACGTTTGCATATTTTAATACTTTCCTCTACATAAAATGAACCACATATAAGTAAATGCTTGCAGTAATAACCGAAAAAATCATCACTGGAATAGACCACAACAAAAACTTTATAAAGTTAATTGGATATCCCTCTCTTGAGGCAATACCTGCAACAATTACATTAGCAGAAGCACCAATCAAGCTACCATTACCACCAAAGCAAGAACCAAGTGACAATGCCCACCAAACCGGCATCATAGCCTCTCTTCCGCCCATTGCTTCTTCCATAGTTTTTAGCATTGGAATCATTGTTGCAACAAATGGTATATTATCAATAATTGCAGACAATATAGCCGAACTCCATAGCACTAAATACGTTGTTTTCTTAATACTTCCCTCAACAAGCATTAGAGCCTTATCACCCAAATATTCTAAAACCCCTGTTACTTCCAAACCATAAACAAGCGCAAAAAGTCCGGTAAAGAAAAATATTGTAGTCCAGTCAACAAGTGAAAATGCATCTTCTACCATTTTATCACGTTCTGAGTGCTTTTTACCAATAGTGTACAAAGCCAGCATAAAAGACGCACCAAACAAAGATATTGTACCATTTTGAATATGAAAGTGCTCACCAACAATAAACCCTGTTATCACACCACCTAAAACCCCAAGTGACATATATAAAAGCCTAAAATCTGTAATACAATCTATTTCATTAATTGCCATCACTTCTTTTTTAGACTTAGCACTTGCTTTTAGTTTTCTTCCAACCAAAACATCAAAAACAAATATCAAAATCCCCATATTAATTGTCACAATTAGCGATAATTCTTTTAAGAAATCCATAAAAGAAAGTCCAATAGCTCCACCAATAATAATATTTGGAGGGTCACCAATAAGAGTCGCCGTACCGCCAATATTAGAAGCAAAAATCTCCATTAACAAAAATGGATATGGATTTATTTTTAGTTTTCTTGTTATCTCTATTGTAACCGGTACAATAAGCAAAACCGTTGTAACATTATCTAAAAATGCTGACAATACCGCTGTAACCACCCCAAGTACAGCCAAAATTCCTCGTGGATTTGCCTTAACCAATTTCGACGATTTAACCGCAGCATATTGAAACGCACCAGACTTTTCCATAATACCAACCATAATCATCATACCAATCAAAAGTGCAATTGTATTAAAATCTATACCTTTTAATGCTTCATCATATGATAATACACCAAGTAAAATCATAACAACCGCACCAAGCATAACAACCACAGCTCTGTTTAGCTTTTCAGAAAAAAGCACCACATAACTACATATCAAAACAATACTTGCAACCACCGCTGGCGACATTGAAAATATCACAATCTATCTCCTAAAAACAAGATTCCATCTCTACAATAAATAACCATAAGTTACCAAAATATAAACACCTTTCTCAAAATTTAATTTTTTTAAGAAAAAAATAGTATGTTTAATTTGACAAAAAGATTTTTTTGTGTAACATGCAAACCACTCTATCTTTTAATAACAACAATAAGGAGCAACAATGAGAATTTACACAGATGCAAGCCAAAGAGGAAGAATATCTGGCATAGCTTTCATTGTAACAGATGCTAAAGATAGAGAAATCTACAAAAAAGGTATGGTTATTAATGAACCTGATAACAATACAGCTGAACTTTGCGCAATATTATTCGCCCTTGCTGATATACGCTATCTAAACGTAAAGCACGTAACTATTTTTACAGATAGCTGGTATGCAATAAGCGCCATAAGAACTGGCTCTTCAAAATTAAAAGATAAACCAATCATAAAACAAATAAAAAGCCACATGGCAGATATAAATAGTAGCCTTATGTAGATTAAAGGTCATTATAGAGACGGAACAGTCCTATCATATTACAACAAAAGAGCTGACAAATTATCTAAAGTTGTTCGCCGTAAATATGAAAAACAATTAAAACTACGTAAGAAAAAACAAAAACAAAACTTAAAATATGGTATTAACTATACAAGATAATCGCTATTTTCCCATTAAAAAAACAAGAAATTATATCTTTATTAAACCTTTTTATGTTTAATTACCTAATACTATATAAATATTTGGGGTAATTATGAATAAAGCAAATATCCTTCCTTTCATCACACTCTTTATTTTAAGCGTTGTGCTATGCCTAAATTTTAATCAATCCCCAATATATAACTACTTTATTGACGATTCTTCGATTTACCAATATATCGGCTCATTAATCTTAAAAGGCTCTATGCCATATAGAGATATATTTGACCACAAAGGACCAATTGTTTACCTATATCATGCCTTAGGGCAATATATTCACCCTTTAAACGGACAATTTTATTTAGAAATTATCTCTATTTTTATAGCTTCAATTTTTGCATTCAAAATTGCCAATATCTATAATTCAAAAATTGTTTCCTTGCTAATTGTTAGCATCATACTTGCCAACATCCCAGCTCTTGATACCTTCGGCAATACCGAAATTCAATCTTGGCCTTTTTTATTTTATATAACCCTACAATTTATTCAAACCATTAATAGCTCAAAAATTACCCCAAAAACCTCATTTTTTCTAGGGTTATCAGTAGGATTTTTAAGTCTTATAAAGTTTAATTACCTACTCTATCCATTCTTTATGCTACTTACAATATTTATAATATTGCTTAAAAATAAAGAGTTTTTACTGGTAAAAAAATATCTTTTATTTGGAGTACTTGGGTTTATTTCTGTTTTAATTCCAACTCTTTTTTGGCTATATATAAACGATACTTTATACAATTTCTATGATAACTACATTGTATTTAATCTCTTTTATGCTTCCAAAAATTCAAACTTTAATCGCATTGTCTTTTGCTTTGAATATATAAGCCAACTTCGTTTTGTAAAATACTCTTTTTATTTTCCAATTGCGCTTATCTGCTTAATCAAATTTTGCTCTTCCAAAGAAAGACTAATTTCATTGATTTGTATTTTTCTATACTACTTAACTTTCTTGTCTTTAGTTGTAACTGGTAACCCTTACATTCACTATGCGCTACTTTTCTACCCATTAACTCTTGTCATTTTAGCGCTTATAATAAGCAAAATTAAATACAAAAAATCAACCATATTACTACTCATTGTTTTTGGACTTTATTTTGCAAACAATTCTCTTATTCGCTCAAATGTTTACAAAAAAAGTAGCACCTATAATATTGAAAAAATGAAAGAAATTTCATACCACATCCAAAACTACCTAGCTCCAAACGAAACATTTTTATATCTAGGAGAACTTCATGCGCTCCCCTATTTATACTCAAATCGTCAACATTCAAACCTATATGCCTATAACTTTATAGTAAAACATATAATGCCCGAAAAATTTCAAGAAGATTTTAAATCATTTCCACCCAATCTTATATTGGCACAAAAAAACAACGTCAAAGAGTTTAACGTAGATCTTACCCCCTACCAACTAATTTACTTTGATGGAACTTTCTTAATCTATGCACTACCTTCATTTGTTGCAACAAAAAACACACCATTTATTTGCCCGCCAAAAGAAATAAGCAATAAATAAAGATTATTCTTCTAATGCAAAGATATTATTTACTTCCCAAAGACCATTTCTTGTTGTCAAAGAATAAATAACCGTTCCTTGACACAAACCAAACCAAGAACCATTACACTCTGATTTTGTATAAACAACAATATCTTCACTTTCAGGAACAGGCTTCATTTTTGTAATTGAAAAACTAATTTCTGTTGGTCTAATATTCTCTTCTGTTTTAACTAAAACAAAACTTGGAATACCACCTTTATCACAAAACTCAAGTTCAGGGTCTATTGTACATTTAACAATTTTTTCAATAGCACAAAATACTTTATCTTCATTTTCACACTTCAAAGACAAATTATCTTTTTTATATGAATGAAGTGCATCATTTAACTCTACTTCCTCTCCACCACGAACAGCTAAAGGAACAATTTCTGTTTTTTTATTTCCTGTCATGGCGCATACAAGCCACAAACAAAAAACTGCAAACATAACAAATAAACTTAAAATAAAAACTCTTTTTCCCATCTCAAACTCCAAAACTTACTACTTTTTAACATAATTTAATTATCATACCCTGTAAAGTAAACAAAAATATTGTGTTTAGCAAATAAAACTATTGAGTTTTTGACAATTTTATGTTATACTTTTTAAAGTTGCACCAATATGGGGGATGTTATGATTGTGAAAAATAATGAGCAAGGCAATACAATGATTCAAACAATCTTGTATTTTTGCATATTAATTGCTTTAAGCGTTTCTATAGCCAAAAATATTAGTGGCATCTTCGGAAGATACAAAACAGGGCGCATTTCCCAGCAAGTTGTTGAACTAAAAAAATCAATAATTCAATATAGTGCAGTTGATGAAGATTATATGAACGTTACAGAAGAAGCTTTAGAAAATTCAAATTCAATTCCTCTAGATATGAGAGACCTAAGACATGCTTTAGGTGGCAAAATAGAATTCGGACCAACAACTGAAATAACATCTTCAAACCCTGTTCTTGCAACAGATAGATATATGTACTATATCACATTTTGGTCTGTTAATAAAAATGCTTGTGTAGAAGTTTTATCAAAAGGACAATTTTTTACAGATGGTTCAGAACTTGATGCTATAATCATAAATGACAATATTGCTTGGAACTATACTTTTTCTCAATTTGAAACAAACCACATTGCTAGTGTAAATAAACTACAAAGACAGTACTTAAGCCTATCTGAAGCAATATCTAGTTGCACAAGAAAAATAGATAACAAAATAACTTGGATTTTTACTTAAAAAACAGTTGATTAAACATTTTTTTTACTTGATGTTTATAAATCTATTGTTATGTTATACAAAATTTTATCAAAAATTGATAAAAAAAGCCAACTAAAACAAATGGGAGATAAAAAATGGTAAGCTCTGTAATACTTCCACCAGACTATAGACCAAGCAAAAAAGAAGAATATATGAACGATATGCAACTTGAGTATTTTCGCTTAAAATTACTTAGCTGGAAAAAGGAACTATTAGCTCAATCAAGTGACACATTAGAAGATTTGCGTCAAGGTGGCTTAAACCAACCTGATGACATTGATAGAGCATCTCTTGAAACAGATAAATCTATTGATTTACGTACTAAAGACAGAGCAAGAAAGCTTATCTTAAAAATTGATGCAGCCCTAGATAGAATTGAAGATGGTAGTTATGGCTATTGCGAAGAAACTGGCGAAGAAATCGGTATTGAACGTTTAATCGCTCGTCCTATTGCAACTCTTTGTGTAGAAGCACAAGAACGTCACGAAAGAAGAGAAAGAACATACGACGACGAGGCTTAAAAACATTGACCGAATGTAAAGACTTTATATTAGCTTCTGGCTCTCCCCAACGTCTAAACCTATTAAAACAAATAGGTTATACTCCCAAATTGGTCTTCCCAGCTAATATAGATGAAACATCTCTTTTAGGAGAAAAACCTCTCCCTTACATTCGTCGCATAGCCCGCTTAAAAGCCCAAACTGTAGCACTTGAAAAACCAAATGAAAATATCTTAAGTGCTGATACAATTATTGTTGTTGGGCAAAAAATAATTCAAAAATCTAAAACTAAAGAAGAACAAACCAAAGTAATGGAACTTTTATCTGGTAGAACTCATCGTGTGATTACTTCAGTTTGTTTAATATCAAAAAATGGCCACTTAAGCCAAAAGACCATCACCACCAAAATTTCAATGAAACATTTAACTAATCAAGAAATTAAAGACTACATTGCATCTAATGAATGGGTTGGTGTTGCAGGCTACAAGATTGAAGGCTTACTTGCTGGATTTGTAAAAAAAATTATCGGTTCATATTCAGGAGTTGTTGGGCTTCCTCTATATGAAACAAAAAACCTTTTAAACGGTGCTGGTATTTAGTAAATATCAGTCATATAACAAAGCAACCTTAAGAAAAGGAGCAAAAAAATGATAAAAGCAGATACTATTGTTTACGAAAAATCAGGTACTGATGCGTGCCTTGCAGTATTAGACGAAGGAAAATTAAAAGAATTTGAACTATTTAATGAAACAGGCGCATCAGAAGGTAATGTTTACCTCGGACGTATAATTAAAAAAGTAGACTTAAGCGAAGACAAATTTGGTTTTATGGTTAATATTGGGGACCATAAAGATGCATTCATGAGCTCTCAAGAAAGAGGCCTGCTTGAAGTAAATATGACCGAAGGTCAATGTGTAGTTGTTCAAGTATCAAAAACAGCTCACTCAGACAAAGGTGCAAAGCTTGTTCGTGCAATCCAAATACCTGGAACATACTTAGTATATCGCCCTTTTGGTAGCTATGTTGATGTATCATTAAAAATCAATGATGAAGAAAAAGTAAGAGAACTTCAAGAAGCAGTACTAAAAAACATTGGTTCAACTCAAGAAGGTTGGGTAGTAAGAACTGCTGCCGAAAATGTTGATATAAATGTTGTTATCGAAGAAATGCAAACCCTTCGTGAAATTTATGAAAACATCCGCATAAAAGCTCGTTCAGCCACTGCTCCAGCGCTTTTATATGCTAAAGAAAATCCTTTGTTTGATTTAATTCATCGCTATCAAAGAACCCTAAAAACAGTTGTTGTTAACGACCATAATTTAGAAGAAAAATTAAAACCTGTTTTTGATAAAGAAATTATTTACAATAAAGACCCAAGTGAAGAATATGGTATTCAAGACATGCTTCAACAAGCTCTTCAAAAAACTGTTAAACTTGCAAATGGCGGTGAAATTCATATTGAAGAAACAAGAGCCTTAGTTGCAATAGATGTAGACACCAAAGGTCTAGTTGCACGCGGTCAAACAGATGCATTTAACAAAGAAGCAGCAATTGAGATTGCGCATCAAATAATATTGCGCAACCTAAGTGGCAAAATTATGATAGATTTTGCAGGCTCTAACGAATATCGTTTTATGCGCTCTGTAATGGATACACTTGAAGAAGAACTAGCAGGAGACCCACAAGGTGCTAGAGTTCTAGGTTTAAGCAAAGCCGGAAACGTTGAAATTCTTCGTAGAAGAAAACGTCCAACTCTTCTTGAAGAATTTTCTGTTGAATGCCCAACCTGTTCAGGTACAGGTCATGTGGAGCCATAAAAACAATGGAAAACAATAACGAAACTAAAAAGGTAATAAAAGTACACAAATGCCCAATATGTGGCAAACTAACCGACAGCTTAGAATATCGTCCATTCTGTTCTAAACGTTGTGCAGATGTAGATTTAGGCAACTGGTTTAACCAATCCTACGTTATTGAAGGAAGTTCATCTTCAAGCGAAAATAACGAAGATGAAGAATAAATACCACTAAGAGGGATGAAAATCCCTCTTTTTTTTGTGGCATAAAATTATAGTTGACAAAATATTTTTAGTCTATTATATTCCCTCCTACATTTTGTATTATTATAACTATATTTGTTTAACTAAATTTTTTTCAACTTATGGAAAAATTTCAATTAGAAAATGGCCTGTCTGTCATGTACGCAGGTCTCGCAAAAAAATTCTCTGTATGCGTGTCAATCAATGTTGGACACGTCAATGAACCCAAGCTCGGTATTGCAAACCTTTTCGAGCGTACTCTTCTGTTGCAAACCTGTGGCATAGTCCCAGTATTCGGTGGCACAATGACTGCCTATACAACCGGAGGTGACAGCCTCGATGAAGTTCTTGCCAAAGCTCGCAAGATTTTCTGCGATACCGTAGTGACCCCAGAGTATCTCGAGCGTGCCAAAGAGCTGATTTGCGCACAAACCTATGACATGGCGCCCATGACAATGCGTCGCATGAAGTTGGCATACAAGCATGTTGCATTCGGTGCAGACCTTGTAAGACCAACCGAGGAATACCTTGGAGCAATCAACTCTTACACTGTTGAGGACGTACGTGAGTTCGCAAACACTTACTACACTGGCTCAAACATTGTCCTTGTTGTTTCCGGTCCAAATGTCAGTGACCTCGAACTTGAGAAGCTTGCTGACGAGTACTTCGGCGACATACCTCGTGGAGTTGAAGCTCCCCGTGCCAAGAGTAACATCTACACCGGTGGCTTTGACAAGATTGACGTCACTAACAAGACAACTCGTTTGATGTTCGGCTGGGACATGTCTGCTCTGTCTATTGATGACAGCGCCGCAACCAATGTCATGATGAGTATGTTCCTGCGTCGCTTGGAGCGTGCTTATGCCGACAAGGGCTATGACGATGTTCAGGTTGACCTTAAGATTGCCGGCTATTATGGTCTTCGTACCATACGAGCCTACGTATCTTCGTCAACACTCAATGCCAAAGAGTTAACTGACATCTTCGTAAGCGCAGTTAACCGCATCTCAGACACTGAGGCATCTGATCGCCGTATGGAGCGCTCACGTAATGAAGCTATGGTAGAAAAACTCGACAAGTACGAGAAGTCTGATGATCGTGCCCTTGAAACTGCTTGGCAACTTATCGGACGCGGCTCTATGTATGACGTAGCCAACCGCATCAATTCGATTTTTGAGACTCGTGCCGAAGATGTTCGTGACATTGCTCGTCGCGTATTCCGTGGCTCTCGCCCAACTTACATTGTAGCTCTGCCTGATGGCTCTAGCTACTATACTCTTGATGAGTTGATGGCGGCCTTAAAGATTAAGCTCTAAAGAGATTTATCTTCAAAACAAAAAAACCAGATAACAAATGTTATCTGGTTTTTTTGTTTAATGACAATCAATACCAAGCGAAGCCTGGATTTTGTGTTTGATTTTTGCAAATGGATAGACATTCAAATCCAATGCCTCTGTTTCAATGCACAACTTTGCAAGAATTGTCCTCTTTGAACTCCTGCTTGATGCATTTTCACACTCTCGGTAGAGCTCCATTCTTTCGTCAAATGGAAAATCAAGAGCTGTCTCAATCGCCATATCAACACTTGCCTCAGCATACTCTTTCAAAGGCTTGTTAATCACCTCATCAAGATCGCTCAAATCCATGAGCATTACATCAGCATTGAAGAACTTAACTCCAAGGCCATTAAGAACATTTTTTCTACATGTTCTGTTCTTCTTGAAAACCTCAAGCTGAAGATGTCGAAGCTCCGGTAAAGAAAGCCTTTTTACTTTTTCAACAGCCTCAGCATACGTTCTCTTAAACTCACGAAGATTTTCTTCATTCGGACCAATGCGAAGAACATTCACATAAGAAATGCCAAGCTTGTTTCCAAGAGCGCCACACATTCTGGCGTACTCTTTACGATATGCCTCTTCGTCCCTCTCTTTCTGGCGAGTTGATGCATCAATCTCCGTTGCAACAGCATCATAGATATCCTTCAAAGGATTTTCTGAGATAAAAATGCAGTCATTCATCGGCATATTCTTCTTCCAAATTGTATCTTTGAAACACCCGATGAAATACGTGAATTTATCATCACTAAACTCTCCAAATTTGCCATTAGGACGAGCTCTGAAAAACTCATCTTTGCGAGCATAATACTCTTCTTTTGTTACTTCACGCAAAGAAAAGGTCGAAACCTTGTTGTTGCGATTATACATATAAAAGAAGTACTTGTCTCCGAGCTTAAAAATCTCCTTATCAGAAATCTTTGTCTTGTCAGCTGATCGGCACTGATAACGCACCGTTTCATCAACCTTACAATTAAAGTTGATGAAATGTTTCAAATAATTGCACATAACTGAAATATTTTTTAATTTAACATAATTCTACTTTTAGCGAAGTTCACTATAACACACAAAATAGACAAAAACAAGAAAAAAATTCATAAAAACATAAAAAAAAGTACGTAAACCTAATTAACGCACCTTTTTTTACTAAAAATTTAAGAAAGATTAGATGTCTGAAAACTTCATTTCATAAGCAATTCTAGCATCTTCAATTAACTTTTTAGCCTCATCTGGTCCTAAAAAGCTCTCGATAGTTACTTGCTTTTTCTCCAAAACCTTATAATCTTCAAAAAATCTCTTAAGCATTTTCAAAATATGAGGTGGAAGCTCAGAAATATTAGTATATTCTCTATATTCTGGGTCATCTTCGTGAACAGCAATAATTTTATCATCAGCCTCACCGCAGTCTATCATTTTCATAACACCAATAGGCTTTGCTCTCATAATAGATAATGGATAGATGCTCTCTTGCCCTAATACTAGAATATCTAAAGGGTCATTATCTTCACAATATGTTTGTGGAATAAAACCATAGTTAGCAGGATAATGCACTGCTGAGTACAAAATTCTATCAACTTTAACAAGACCACTTTCTTTATCTAGCTCATATTTCACCTGAGAACCTTTAGGAACTTCAATAATCGCTGGAATAAGCTCTGGAAATTCTGAATAATGTTTTACTTGATGCCAAGGATGCACGATATTTCCCCTTAAAAAAATTAATTTATCAAGGTTATATTCCATTGCCCCTCAAGTGTCAATATCGTTTTTATATAAAAATCTATTGCTATCTTGCAAAAAATATGTTACGATAGCCAATATTTAAAAAAAGGATAAATATCATGAGCGAAAAAAAAGAAGTAATGAAAACATATTCTCTTGACCAATTTGCAAGATTTGAATTTGCCCAAATTAATGACATTCAACGAGGCATCGATGAAGATGCTCAAGCATATATTGATTCCTTACTTGATGAACTATCTAAAGTATTGCCTAAAAAAAGCATCAAGCGCCTCAGAGAATATTACACCAATACTATGGAAAAATATCGCTTAATCCATAAAGCAATTGTTTCTAACTTTGATACAGAAGAAAATCCTGGTTATCCTAAAGACATCTTCAATATCAACTTAAAAGATGGCTCAATTGAAACCAAAAAAGGTAGAAACCCTCCATACTTTGTGCGTCATTTAGCACCTTGCAATTCCGCTATGTTGCACTACAAACATAGTAATAATGATATTTATGTTATCATTCCACCAATCAAAGGTATAGATAGAACCATTGAAAAGATTATATCTGAATGCACTGGGGAATATAGTGATTTTTGTAAAAAATTTTTTAGCACCCTAAGATATGATCCAAATGCAAAAGCTGAGTTTTCTCGAGCTCCACTTGCATACAAAAACCCATTAGAAGAGCTAGATACATATCGTTTACCTAAAGATATTTATCGCTTGAGTGTAACCTCAAGATATAGATCTGATATTGAAAAACTAATTAAACAAATGGAAAAACGTTTTCCAGACTACATAAAGTTTGAAGATGGTGAAAGAAACCAATATAAAACAGACATTGATGAAAACCCACGTTGTTATTTTGACATTAAAAAAACTGCCAAAATTACTATCCCTGGTACTAATGAAAGTTTTTACATTGAGTTTCAATTCAAGCAAACTCATATGTTCTTTGCTCATATTAGATCACACTCTGCATATGAAGACTTTCGTGTCTTAGATGCAAAATATAAAGAACTAGAGAAAAAAGAAAGAACTCCTGAAAATAAAGCTAAACTCTTTAGCCTAAAAAAACAATGCAACGAAAAAAGACAATTATGTGTAGATATTCATAAATCTGCCGTACATCAAAGCAATCTTTACCTATTCCGTAGACTCTTTTGGTTAAATGAAAATGCTAATGCTCTTCATGATCATAGAGAACGTGAAGCCTTTGCTGAAAACTTTTTACGCGAAAATTATATTGTAGAAAGCAAAGAGCCATTTGATGGCGCAACTGCCTTTACGACCGATAAAAATGAATACCTAAATAAGTCATATTACTTAAAATGGTTAGGAGTACTTCCAGAAAACTTTAATGAATTTGGTAAAAATGCCAAATCTAAAATTCTTAAAGAATGGGAAGGCTTATCAAATACAGAGCTTGCTCAATTTGATAACATCACCAAAATGGCTATTAAATATCAACCAATTATTCGCTCTATCCAACAAAAGGAAAAATCTGAGCATCTTGATACATGCGCTATTTTAACAATGCATAAGCAAAATTCTTTATAAGATTTTATAAAACCACTAAAAACTGCAATTAATTTTGCAGTTTTTTTTATTTATGTTTAAAACAATGCTTGCAAACAAAGATATATTATGATACGAAAAAAATCTAACGTGTATAATTATGTCTAACTAAATTTTTTTGTTATGTCAAAAACAAGAAAAAACTTTGCTCAAGTGCAAATGGTAAAACGTGGTCAATTAACGATGTACGGCTTTAAGGACGAGCTCTGTCTTGCCGCCCAAATCGAACTTGTAAAGGCAAATCGCCCCAAGATGCTCGAGGCTTATAAATACAAGCTTCATAGCACCGCAGAGCGAATCATGATAGAAGAAGGTCATCACCGACTTCTTAAAGTCTATCGCTATGAGCTAGATATTGACAATCAAGTCCTCCTTGCTCAAAGCAACAAACCTAAGCTCATCAAGGCATATCGCTACGCTCTCTGCCCCAAGGCTAAAAGCTATCTAAAACAAAAGCCTCGCCACAACCTCCGCACCGCTGATGCTTCAATTCCGGCAACCGCATAATTTTTATGCAACAGCCTAATACAACAAAAAAGGACCCCAATGGGGTCCCTTTTTTTACGCTTTAACAAAACACTACTCTTCTTCGTTTTCTGACAGCTTACTCAAAAGTTCATCATAACGCTTCTGAGCTTCGCTTGAAAAACACCACTTTGAAGTGTAAAGCGATAACAGCTCAACATCAAAGAACTTTGATAGCATCAAGAGCTCTGCTTCAGTATGCAAATCCTCATGCTCAATATAACGCTTGAGCATACGCTTCCCACCAAACTCCATCATCAGAACCTCTGATGAAACAAAGAGAATGTAGTGTGACACATAGAACATCGCCGCCTTATCAAAACCAGCTGTAAACAGCATGTTTTCAAACTTCTCCGGCAAATCGTGATAGCGAACATATTCGCATACAGCCTCTTGAGAGCCTTTTTCAAACAAATACTTCAAAGTATCCTGATCCAACTCTCTTTCTGCAAACAATGCCTCGAGATAATCGATAGAACCATTCTCAAGCACATAAATAATACCTTCTGTATTGAGCGAATAATTGCTCAAGTAATACTTTATTGCCTGCATATCTGCCTTTTCGCAAAATAGCGGAAAGTTAGATGAATGAAACGGTTTTTTCTGAACATGCAAAAACAAATCTTCCCGACTTGCACTTTCGATAAACGAACGTTCTTCACTGATAGTTTTTTCAATAGTGTTCATAAATATCAAAATTATAATTAAACATAAAATAATAAATCTCTAGACAAAATTTGTAACACAATTTTTTTATATGTCAAACAAAAAAAGACGAGGAAATTCCCCGTCTTTAAATAAAATAAACAACTAAAAGCTTATTCTACTTCACCAGTGTCATCAACATCACCAATAAGTTCACTTGTTAAATGACCTGCATCAGCTCTAATTTTTCTCTCAATTTCATCAGCAAGATCTGGATTATCACGCAAAACTTGTTTTGCATTTTCACGACCTTGACCAAGCTTTTCACCATTATAAGAGAACCAAGCACCTGCTTTTTCAACAATACCTGCTTTAACACCAAGGTCAATAAGTTCACCAACTTTTGAAATACCTTCACCATACATAATGTCAAAATCAACTGTCTTAAATGGAGGAGCAACTTTGTTTTTAACAATTTTCACTCTTGTTTGACTACCAATAACATCTTCTTTATCTTTAATAGCACCAACTCTTCTAATATCCATACGAATGGAAGCATAGAATTTCAAAGCATTACCACCAGTTGTTGTTTCTGGGTTACCAAACATTACACCAATCTTCATACGAATTTGGTTAATAAAGATAATAAGTGTATTAGAGCGAGAAACCGTAGAAGTTAGCTTGCGAAGAGCTTGGCTCATAAGACGAGCTTGAAGTCCCATATGGCTATCCCCCATTTCACCCTCAAGTTCTGCCTTAGGAACTAATGCAGCAACAGAGTCAACAACCAAAACATCAATAGCACCACTGCGAACCAATGTATCTGCAATTTCTAAAGCTTGCTCACCGGCATCTGGCTGAGAAATAAGAAGATTATTAATATCTACACCAATTTTCTTTGCATAAGATGGATCAAGAGCATGCTCTGCATCAACAAACGCACATACACCGCCTTTTTTCTGAGCTTGTGCAATAACACTTAAGGCAAGAGTTGTTTTACCAGAGCTTTCAGGACCATAAATCTCAACAATTCTTCCCTTTGGAAGTCCACCAATACCAAGAGCTATATCTGTTCCTAAAGAACCAGTAGAAATAGCCTCAATATCAACTTTGGTATCTTGTCCATAACGCATGATAGAACCTTTACCAAACGCTCTTTCAATTTGGCTAAGTGCCGCTTCTAAAGCTTTATCTTTTTCCATTTTACACCCCTAAAAATTAGTCCATTTTTTAATTCTGAAATGATTATGTTCTCTTTTTGTTCGTTTTGCAAGCATTTTTTTTATTTTTTTAGAATTATTTTGAAATAAACAATATTTTCAATATGTTACAATTATTTTTTTTGCTAGATTTTATTAAAAAAACTCAAACATACACATCAAAATAAAATAATTGTTTACAAAAATCAATTATTCAACTATTAAGGATGGCTAGTTATTATAAATTATACTGTAACTATATAAAGAGGAAAAAAACTATGACTGTTGAACCTTTAATGGCAGGTAAAAGAGGTCTTATCATGGGCCTTGCTAATGATAAATCTATTGCATGGGGTATTGCACAAGCTTTGGATAGCCAAGGAGCAGAAATTGCAATATCATATCAAAATGAAGCATTAGAAAAAAGAGTTATTCCTTTAGCCGAACAACTATCTATAAAACCAACCTTGATTAAATGTGATGTTGGTGATTCTAAATCAGTTGAAGAGTGCTTTAAAACTTTAGGCGATAAATGGGGAAAAATTGACTTTGTTGTTCACGCTATTGGTTTCTCAGATAAAGATCAATTAAAAGGTAGAACAATTGATACAACTTTAGACAACTTCTTAAACACAATGCATATTTCATGCTATTCATTTATTGAAGCTTGCCGTTGTGCATCACCATATATGAATGAAAATGGTTCTATTGTTACATTATCATATTTAGGCTCAGAAAGAGTATTACCAAACTACAACATTATGGGTGTAGCAAAAGCTGCTCTAGAAGCATCTGTTCGTTATGCAGCTATGGATATGGGTAAACAAAAAGTTAGAGTAAACGCAATCTCTGCTGGCCCAATCAAAACACTTGCAGCTTCTGGTATTGGTGATTTTAGAAAGATTTTACGTTGGAACGAACTTAATGCTCCACTTCAAGCAAACGTTACACAAGAACAAGTTGGTCGTGCAACTTTAGCACTTCTTTCACCTCTTGGTGAAGCAATCACTGGTGAAGTTCTTCACGTAGATAATGGTTATAATATCATTTCTATGATTAATATGGCAAATGCCAAAGAATCAGGTGCCGTTTTATGTGATTTCTAATCATATATTACAAACAAAAAAACACCACCAATTAGGTGGTGTTTTTTTTGTTTAATATCTTTCATAGATTTCATAACTACATATTCCCAAAAATAAAAGCTCTTTATATTTAAGCCTATATTCCTCTTTTTCTAAAGTTTTCTTATTACCAACATTTTTCCCCATTCCGGCAAATAAAATTACTATATCACCGCTTAAAAGTTCATCACCGAGCAAAAATTTTTCCACCTCTTCAAACTCTTCGGTATTAAGTTTATAAACACTTTTTGCTTTCAAAAAACTATCAAGCATCCCAAACTCGAATATCAATTTTTTATAACCAACAAGCGAAATTACCCGCTTATCTTTAACATATTCATTAATTTTTTCTATTTGATTATATCTTTGCAAATAAGGATTATTAACACCTCTTATCATATTACAGACAACCATAATCAAACAAAGCACCACACCGCAAATTTTTCTCCCCCGATTTAAGGAAAATACTTTATCACCAATCATAAAAAACCACAACACAAAATAAAAAGCCCCAACCACATAATATCTTCCACTAAATTCGCGCATATCAGGAGCAACAACCGACACAACCACACATCCCATCACAGCAACAAAAAGCAAAAACACCGACTTTTTATCAAAAATTTCTCTTCCCCCTTTTTCTTTAATCCCCCAAAACAACACACTCAAAACAACCAACAACATCCCCCAATGCCATTCGCCTTTAACTCCAAATATTGCCCTAAAAAGTTGCTTCAAAAAATAATCAAATCTGAAAAACCATAACGAAGAATCAAAAAAGCTTACAGATTCTAAGCTATCTTCCCCTCTTTTTGAAAACAATAAAACCTCTATCATATACGGAAAAATAAACATTGCTCCAATAACACCAAGAAGCATTGCAAAACCAAATTTAAATGCATCTTTAAACCGCTTATCTGAACATAAAACTCCCATTACTCCAACTGTCACAAAAAAGCCATAAACAAGCGCATAAAAGTGTGTCAAAAGCGATAACATCATCACAATACTACTTAATCCTAACAGTTTGTAGTCTAATTTTTTTTCATCTATAATTCTAATTGCTAAATAACAAAGCCAAATATTAAAAACTAAAAATAGCTCATACAATCTAACAAAAACCATTAACTCAATAACCGATGGCAAAAACAAAAACAACAATGTCAAAAAATTTGCCTTTTTTACATCTTTAAACAAATACACCAAAAGCCTATTAAAAAGTAAAATCATCACAACCAGAAAAACTAAATTTATAGAAAGTCCCAACCATTTATTAAAACAATCCGGAAAAAAAAGAACAAACTGTATGAAGAACCATTAAATAAAAAGGAGGATGCACACCTTTTGCTAAATTTTGATAAATATTTCTATAATCAAAGCCTTCTTTTTTTTGCACCATCACATATTTTTTAAACAGCTCATTATCTAGCCATTTACCATGAAGGTCATTATTTTTATCCACAAAATGCGCATCAATAGTAGGACTCATAAAAGCGCCGACAGTACTATTTGCATGACCAAATGAAAAAAATTCATCAACATAAAACCCATTCTTTAAACTAGCTAATAACAAAAAATATAAAACACCAATAACAACTACTACTAATTTGCCCCAATTTTCCCAAAACTTTCCCATTTTATTACTCTCTAAATAAGTTAGTTCAAGCTCAATACTAAAAACATAGCAATAATAAATTACTAAACAATTAAAGAGCCAAATAAAAGTCCTTAAAATAAGAGCTCAAAAATCATCTAAAAAAACATTTAACTATCTTCCCTCTTTTCCTCTAAACGTATCCCAACAAAAAAAATGGTGCCGTTTAAGACACCATTTTTTAGCAACAAAAGCTTTCTTTTAAGATAATTCCTTAAAGTCGCCCGTATCAAAATAACAAGCTTTACTATAGCCCAAAGAAATCAAACCATCCATTTGTTTCCCAAGTTTTTTAGATCTAAATAAAACAGAAACAATCATGCCCTTTTCCATTAGCTCATTTCTTTTATTATAAACTTCTACCATATCATCATCTTGATTGCATATAAGAATAACTTTTTCTTTAGTAGGAATGCTAACTTTTTCTTCAAACATAATTGTTGTAATTCGCTCAAACCCGATAGAAAAACCAACTGCTGGTACCGATTCGCCCAAGAATTTACCAATCATTTCGTCATATCTACCACCACCGGCAACAGAGCTACCAAACTTAGGACTTACAATCTCAAACACCATACCAGTATAATATCCCATACCACGAACTAAAGACTTATCATAAACAGCATTAAACTTGCCATTAGAAATACTATTTGCAAAATCCAAAACTTTTTTAAGGTCTAACACCACATCTTTATTAGAACAATATTTTTCAGCAGCACTTAGAGCATCACCTTCAACATCTTTAATGATATCCATAAATTTGGCAACAACACTTTCCCCATAACCTTTTTCTAAAAGTTCTGCTTTAACTCCATCCATGCCAATTTTATCAAGCTTATCAAAAATAATGCATACACTACCAACTTCATTTGCATCAAAGCCAGCACTTAAAATCATATCAGTTAAGATTCGTCTATCATTAATACGAACAGTAAAATCACTAAAACCGATACTATCAAGAGCCGAAGTAGTAGCTGCAATTAATTCCATCTCTGCATTAACAGATTTATCACCAATAATATCAATATCGCATTGATAAAATTCTCTAAATCTACCTTTTTGAGGACGCTCAGCTCTAAACACTTTATCTATTTGAATAGCCTTAAAAGGCATTGTAAGATTTTGCCTATTATTAGCAAAATAACGTGACAAAGGCATAGTAAGGTCATATCGTAGACCACTATCAACCAAATCATCTTCATTTAAATTTTCTTTTGTTAAATCTAGTTTTTGCCCACGTTTTAAGAGCTTAAAAATCATAGATAGATTTTCACCGCCATCACTTTTATTAAGGCGCTCAATATCTTCCATAATTGGAGTATTAATTTTATGAAAACCAAATGCTTTATATGTTGTTTCAATTTTTTCTCTCACATAATCTCTAATTTCTACCTCTAAAGGTAAAAAATCTTTAGTTCCTCTAACAGGTGTTGCATTCATTTTCATCTTAAAAATTCCTCTTTCCAATATAAACTAACATCTAACCTTTACAAACTCTAAACTAATCTTAAAAAAAATCAAACATTTTTTACTTTAAAGCTTTAAATTTGTATTTTTTTATGATATTATTATAAAAAGATTACAATTTAGAGGATTTTATCATGACAAGAAAAATTGAAAATGCAGACAACATCTTAAATCAACAGCACTTTGAATGCCGTCTTGATCAAGTGCCATGCACTGTGCAATCTACATATACTAAATTCGGTAAAGAAGATGTTCTCGTTAGTCGTGAATTAAAATTACTACCATCAGAAAAAGTAATTCTTGGCGTTGGATATGATAACCAAGGAAATCCTGTTGAAATGTATACATACGATGCTAAAGGTCAAAAAGTAGATTTATGCGCTAAAGAAGAAAAGAAAAACAAAGCTCTACAAAACCTAATTGAAGAGCGCTTAAATTCTGTAACACAAACTTTAGAAAAAGCAAAAGAAGCCACCAACCCAACAGTTGAAAAAACAAATGAACCTAAAAAAGTTAAACCTATACAAAAGAATATTCAACCAAACAGAGGGCAACATTCTTTATAAAACTTTATTTTTATTAACCATCAAAATCGTTTAAGTATTATGAAAAAACTTCTTTTAATTCTATTTTTCTTAATTTTCACACTTCCTGCTCATGCAATGAGTATCATTACCGATGAAGAAATAGAAAGCTGGCTTGCTGATGTGTTAAAGCCAATTTTTTCATCTGCTAATTTGCCTTTTAATAAAGACAACATTCATATTGTAAAAGACGATAGCCTAAATGCTTTTGTTGGTGATAAAAATCATATGTTCATCCACACCGGAACTATTCTTAATGCATCAAACACTAATGAAATAGAAGGTGTTTTAGCTCATGAAACTGGTCATATCTTAGGTGGACACATCTTAAGACTAAAAATAAAAATTGATTCACTTCAAAAAGCTTCTCTTGCCTCACTAATTGCTGCAGCAGGGGCAGCTGCCGTTAGTGGTAGAGGTGATGCAGCTATTGCCGTTGTTTTAGGAACACAAAGCGCTGCCGTAAATGCTCTAACAAGCTATCAAGTAACAGAAGAAAGAGCCGCTGATGAAACGGCATCAATATTACTTTCCAAACAAAGTCATTCCATAAAGGGCCTAAAAACCTTTATGGAAAAAATTAAAGCTGAAAATCGCCTAAGTGGTGTAGAAGAAAGCATCTATTTTAGAACTCACCCTATCACAAGTGAACGTGTATCATTTTTTGAAGAAAAGCTAAAAAAAGAAACCAATGTATATCATAATAAAGATTTAGACAATCGCCTAAAACGTATTAAAGCAAAGCTTTTTGCATATTTATCGCCATTACGTAAGGTCTTAAAAAAATATCCCCTAACAGACCAAAGTATTGAGGCTAATATCGCTCATGCCATATATTATATGCGCCAAAAAAACTTAAATACTGCATCAAGATATATTGATAACCTTATAACCTATGAGCCAGAAAACCCCTATTTTTGGGAGCTAAAAGCTCAAACATTATTTGAAAATCAAAAAATAAAAGAAGCAACAATTGCTTATAAAAAGGCTCTTAATTTATTGCCAACTTCTGACTACTTTAAGCTAAATTATGCTGAAGCAGTATTAGAAAATTCACCATCAAGAAAAGAATTATATGAGCTAATTCCACTTCTAGAACACGCTAACCGCAACAAGACTCACGTAGACGCTTATCGTTTACTTGGAAAACTACATAATGCATTAGGACAATTTGCTATATCAGATTACTTTGCCGCAGAATATAGCTATGCTATTGGAAATAATTCTGTTGCTAAAAAGCAACTTGCCAAAGCCTTAAAGCAACCACTTCGAGAAGATATAAAACTAAGAGCTGAAGACCTAAAAGCAAAATTATCAGAAGAAACGAAAAAAACTTCTTTATTTTAAGGATATTATAGATGAAAAAAGCGCTATATATTTTATTATTAATAACCATATTTAATAGCCCTAAAATATATGCAAACGACAACTTTTCATCTTTATCGCCTGTAATCATAAAATCAACCACCAACAGAGATGAGCCAAATACTGGCGACTACTGGATAGCAGAGGACCTAAAAATTGGTTTTGAAAAACAAGGACTTTTAACAGATATAGATTACAGAACAGAATACCATAGACCTCATACCCCAAGTCCAAAACTTAGCATCTATATGCGAGGATACACAAAGTTTTATCCCCCATTTGATGAGGGTATAAATTTATTATATGTATATTATCCAATGGCTTATCACAAAGACTCAAACCAAAAAATAAAAAAACAAATCTTAAACAAACGCCCTTCTATGCCCCAAAACTCAAACCTTGATGATGATTTTAAAAACTTTGACATTATAGCTGTTGCTTCAAAAAGCTATCAAGAAGAATTAAAAAAAGCCAATATTGATGCAATATATGTTCCTCAATTTACAAATAAAGATAAGTTCTACCCAGATCCAAAAGAAAACCTAAAAACCGATATCCTATTTGTCGGCTCTAACTGGCATGACAGAACATCCCTTCGCTATGCCATAGAAGAAGGTTTTGAGGTTTCAGTATATGGTTATAATTGGAAAGATGTTATTCCACCACATATGTACAAAGGAAATTATGTTCCAAATAACATCTTAAACCAATATTATAGTTCTGCAAAAATTGTCTTAAATGACCACAGACCAGATATGAAAAAACATGGATTTATTAATAACCGTATATATGATGCAACCGCTTCTGGTGCTCTTGTTATCTCAGACTACATCAAAGAAATAGATGATATATATAAAGGAAGCGTTCCTATGTATAAAACCAAAGAAGAATTAAAAAATCTTCTTAATTACTATCTAAATAACGAAGAAATTCGAAAAGAACTAGCCCAAAAAGCACAAGAAATAACCTTAAAAGAATTTACAAATACTGCAGTTGCAAAAAAAATCTTATCACACATTAAACAATAAAAAAAGGGGGGCTACCCATTGCTAGATAGCGCCCCAACGAAAAGCTGAACCCTCAATCCCCAAATACTCATCAGTACCTGAAAACCATAAACTTTTCTCGTATCTTTGCAAGTTCACTTGCCCTTTTCCGTTTTCTCTCCATTTTCTTTCTTACAGCTCCACAGCCCAGGGCTACTGCAACTAGAAAAGGAACTCCTGCCTGGAAAATTACTGTTGCCATAATAGTTTTTTTAAAGTTAATAATAAATTGTCACCTACCTTATAAACACAAAAAAACTTTTTTGTCAATAATTAATTTTAATTTCTTGAAAAAAAATACTAATTGACAAACTTTTTGTTTTAAAATAGCATCCAAACAAATAAAACAACTTAAAGGAAACCAATATGAAGACAAGAGTTATTAACGTAAACGGTATAACACTTTCAAATGACTTACCTTTCGGCTTACTATGTGGTCCATGCCAAATCGAGAGCCGTCAACATGCAATAGATATAGCTGGTTCTATGGTAGAAATCACCAAAGACCTTAACATTCCATATATCTTCAAAGCATCTTTTGATAAAGCAAACCGCACATCTATCAACGGTGCTCGTGGTGTTGGTATAGATGAAGGTTTAAGAACTTTTGACGAAATCAAAAAGCTCTACAACAATATTCCAATTGTAACTGACATTCATGAAAAAGACCAATGTCAAATCGTTGCAGAGCATGTAGATATGTTGCAAATTCCTGCATTTTTGTGTCGTCAAACAGACCTTGTTGTTGCCGCTGCCAAAACAGGTAAAGTTGTAAACATCAAAAAAGGACAATTCTTAGCTCCATGGGAAGCAAAGAACTTGGTTCAAAAATGTGATGATTCTGGCAACTCTAATGTTTGTTTAACAGAACGTGGTACAAGTTTTGGATATAATACTCTTGTAACAGATATGCGTGGTCTTCCTCGTATGGCTCAAGATACAGGTTGTCCAATCATCTTTGATGCAACTCACTCAGTACAACAACCTGGTGGACAAGGTGGTAGCTCAGGTGGTCAAAGAGAATATGCTCCTGTTCTTGCTCGTGCTGCAATTGCTGTTGGTGTTGCCGCAGTATTTATTGAAACACACGAAAATCCAGATAAAGCATTATCTGATGGTCCAAACACAATTGCACTAAAAGATATGCCAAGTCTTTTAGAAACATTGAAAAAGTTTGATGAAGTAAGAAAAAGTTTAGATTTATTCAAAGTTGTAGCTGATAATTCTAAAGTTGCATAAAATTTGCTTAAAACAAAAAAAGTCCCCCAATTTGGGGGATTTTTTGTTATATAAAATCAAAAACTAATCTCTTGAAAAATTTTTTCTTATTTTATTCCAAATTGATTCTTTTTCATTTTCTGTTTCGATAACGCTTTCTTTTTTATCCAACACAAGTTTTTTAATATCATCATAACTACTTGACTTCATCATTTGCATTGGAGAAATACCAAATTTATTTTTTCTATGAATATCTGCACCATTTTCTACTAAGGCTTTAACAACTTCCTCATTTCCTTCTGCTATTGCCGTTTCAATTACATATATCCCATCTCTATCAACCAAATTAACATCCCCGCCATTTTTGATTAATAGCTCCATAATATCTTTATTACCTTTAAGAGCAGCAAAAGTCATACAAGATACATTGTCTTTATTATAAGCATTAACATCAAGCCCTTCATTAATCAATTCTTCGACTTTTTTCACATTATCATTAATAGTTGCAATTGTAAAATCAAACCATAATTCATATTGAGAAGCTGGAATAATTTCTTCTTTTGCCCCATTTTTTTCTAAAAGTTCATAAATTTGTTCTACCTTATTTTCTTTAGCCCAAACAAGCGCAGATTTTCTATTTGACTTAGCATTAACATCAACCCCAAGTTTTATCAGCATATCAATCTTGGCAAGTTTAATATTTTCAGCCATTTCTTCATCATTTATTATCTCAAACAACTGGCTTTCTAAGATTTTTTCACTCATTTTTGCCTCATTTTTTTCAAAACATAGCCTATATTATCACAAAATTCCTAACTTTGCAACAAATATCTCCCCCCTTTAAAACCGAACGGCTCTGCCGTTGCCAAGGGTGGGATAAAGTGCTGTGCTATTGTTAAATGTCCTGCCCATAAGCGGAGCGTACTAAAGGCGTACGTGAGCATTATGGGACAGGCTTCCATTTGACAATTTGACAGTACTTTAGCACACCCTCATAAAACCGAAAGCCGAAGGCTTTGCAAAGGCTTGATAGAATGCCTATGCTGGAAGTTCAAAAGCGACCGCTGTGTACAAAAGATAGGGTACATGAGGGAGCTTTTGAACAATCATGATAGGTATTATATCAAGCCCCATATCTACCATTTAATGTGAGCGCCAACCACCCCTACATAATCCTCTACCCCCCTCTTGCCATCAGCATTAAACCTTGTCTCAAACTTACCTGATAGAGAAACATTATCACTTGGTTTTGACTTAAAATACATACCTAAATCATACTCTTTGGCCTCGGGACGAAGAGAAGTCTTAATTTTGTTCAAATATGCGCTGTTAGAGTAGTTATCACGACCTGTTGAATACGTCATAGATGCAGAACCTTTGGCAACACTCATTGGACTTGAAAGCATCAAACCAACTTTATCACTTGCATTAAGATTGTATTCTCCAGCCAGCATAAAGCTTTCAGTTTCAAGGTCTGAAATAGATAACATATTACTATCAAACCCACTTGTATAACCACGATAATATGCCGCCAAAAGTGAGATATTATTAGTCAAATTAAGCTTTGCTCTCAAACCCATATAATAAGTTGAGCTATCATTAACATTAAACCCGCCTTCAC
>SUUK01000004.1 GCA_015062535.1 Alphaproteobacteria bacterium | reverse complement strand
AAAACATAATATGTTATATACAAATACACCAAATAGTAAAAAAAACAATAAAACAAAAAAAAAAGGTTGATATATAAATATTTTGGTTATATTATACAGTATATAATGTAACTAAAACAAAAGATGGAAAAAATGCATATAGATATTCAAAAAATAACAAATATAAATATTGATAATGAAATAAAAACAATAATTAATTTACATAATCAAATAGATGATTATTGCGATATTGAAACTCAAAATATATATTCTCCAAATGCAATTATCTTTGAAAGAATAAAAACAGCTTCTGATATTTTGATGTTAAACGCGATTAGATATAATAAAAATAGGTCATATACAGTTGAACTTGAGAGTGCAAATGTTACAAATAATGCAATATTGGATATATTAAGTTTTATTGTTAAAGAGTTAGTCTTATTAAACCATCCAAAAGAGTTGTTAGATGATATATTTTTTTATTTAAAGAGATATAAAATAGAGCCATATTTTATATTAAGAGATAAAAAAGACGATTTGCTTTTATATAGTAAAAATATTTAATTTTATCATAAAATATTTGTTTACTTTTAAGCTTCTTAATGTATAAAAATTCTATCAAATTATTAACGATAGGATTGTCTCATGTATTATAGTTTATCAGAAATTTTCGCTATAGGAATAGGTCCTTCAAGCTCTCATACAGTTGGACCAATGAAAGCTGCAAATAGATTTGTAAGAACCATTAAGGAAAATATAAATAAAGTAGAAAAAGTTGATGTTTATTTGTATGGCTCACTTGCTCTAACAGGAATTGGGCATGGAACATTAAATGCAGTTGTATATGGATTATTAGGTTTTGAAGCTGATAAATTAGATTTAACTCAAAATTATATAGAAAAACTAAAATCAAGCCATGAATTGTTACTTGGGGGGATTAAAAAAATTCCATTTGATATGGATAAAAATTTTATTTTAGAAAAGAGTGTATTCTTAAAAGAACATCCAAATGGAATGAAAATTGTAGCAAAAGACAGCAATGAAAATATAATATTAGAAGAGACATATTTCTCTGTTGGTGGTGGTTCTATTGCAAGACAAGACGAAATAGGACAGAAAATAGAAAGAGCTCCTCTAAATGTCCCATATCAATTTTCTAGTTTTGATGAATTGCGCAAAATATGCAAAACAAATAATATGACAATAAGTGAAGTTGTTTTAGCAAATGAGTGTGCTCTACAATCAAAAGAAAATACAATAAATTATATTAAAAAAATTGTAGAAATTATGCAGGATAATATTGATAAAGGTATAAATACCGAAGGAGTGCTACCTGGAAGTATCAAACTTCAACGCAGAGCATCTAGTATGTACAAAAGTTTACAACAACGTTTTGAAAATAATTTTGATGATGCTCTCTATATATTAGATTGGGTTAATTTATGGGCTTTTGCCGTAGCTGAAGAAAATGCTGCTGGTGGTAAAATTATTACCGCACCAACAATGGGATCTGCAGGTATAATTCCTGCAGTAATAAGATATTATCAAAGATTTGCTCATAAAAAAGCACATTACGACTTAGATGCTGATATAGTATTTATAACAACAGCTGCTGCAATTTGTTGTTTATATAGAACAAATGCCTCAATATCTGGTGCAGAAGTTGGTTGCCAAGGAGAAGTTGGTGTTGCTTGTTCTATGGCCGCAGGCGCATTAACAGCTGTTATGGGCGGCTCTATAAATCAAATAGAAAATGCAGCAGAGATTGGTATGGAACACAATTTAGGCTTAACCTGTGACCCTATAAAAGGATTGGTTCAAATTCCATGTATTGAAAGAAATGCTATGGCAGCAATAAAAGCTGTAAATGCAAGTAGGCTTGCTTTTAGAGGAACAGGAGAATATAAAGTAAGTTTAGATAGTATTATAAAAACAATGTATGAGACGGGTTTACATTTAAATAGTGACTATAAAGAAACCTCCTTAGGAGGACTTGCTAAAAATGTAGCATGCTAAGAAAAGCGCTCAAATGAGCGCTTTTTTATATATTTTTTTTAAGGTAAATAATAAAAATATTAAAAAATGGCGGATTTCCTGCGTTTTTTGGGTGTTTTCCTGTTTATAACCTTGTTTTTTGTTTGAAATAATTAAAAAAATCTCCTCAAATTTAAGTGTGAACAAAGTTCGCATGGTATTAATTTTTTTTTGAGGAGTCCTCCAGTGAACAAAAATGAACTCATTTCTAGCATTGCTAGTGAAGCTGGTCTTACAAAAGCAGATGCAGGTAAGGCTTTAGACGCATTCATTTCTTCTATTACAACAGCTCTTAAAGGCGGTAACGAAGTTCGTTTAGTTGGTTTTGGTACATTCGCTGTTACAAAACGTGCTGCTACAACAGGTCGCAACCCACGTACTGGCGAAACAATTAAAATCAAAGCTCGTAAACAACCTAAATTTAAGGCTGGTAAAACTCTTCAAGATGCAGTAAACTAATTCTTGTTGATGTTATCGAACAAATAAGCGAGTTCTCTGCCGGGAACTCGCCTATTTTTTTTAGATAATAATTATTTGAAATAAAACAATAAATAAAAAAAGTGAAAAAAATTAAATTTTTTTCTTGCAATATAAAAAAATATCATATATAAACGTTTCTGTTGAATGAGACGGGCGTTTAGCTCAGCTGGTTAGAGCATCTCGTTTACACCGAGAGGGTCGGGAGTTCGAATCCCTCAACGCCCACCAATTAAAAAGACTGCTGGAAAGCGGTCTTTTTTTTGTGTGGAAGTTGGGATTTGAACTCCCGAAAAGGGAGTTTGACTACCAGCGAAAGGCGAACGGAAGTGCGCCGGTAAGCCATAAGGCTTATGAGCGCCAGTGCGACGAAGTCAATCCCGTTGGCGCCCACCAATTAAAAAGACTGCTGGAAAGCGGTCTTTTTTTTGTGTGGAAGTTGGGATTTGAACTCCCGAAAAGGGAGTTCGACTACCAGCGAAAGGCGAACGGAAGTGCGCCGGTAAGCCATAAGGCTTATGAGCGCCAGTGCGACGAAGTCAATCCCGTTGGCGCCCACCAATTAAAAAGACTGCTGAAAAGCGGTCTTTTTTTTGTGTGGAAGTTGGGATTTGATATAAAAAAAGACCTCTATAAATAAGAGGTCAAGAAATTAATTGTTTTGCTGTGATTTGGTGTCTTCTTCATCTTCTTCCTTTTCTTTACAAATAGAAACATATCCATAAAGGAACATAACAACCATCATAAATATGCAAAAATTTAAACTGCCATTTATGTTATCGCCAATGAAATAGGTGTTTTTTATTTCATCTTCTTTGGCAAAACCATCATAGAATTCTTTGTGGTCGCCAATGGTGAAATAAGTAACACTCTGTCCTACTTCTGGCTTAATATAAATCTTTTCTGTTCCATTTGTAAATAAAACGCTATCTACAGAAAATGTTTCCCCATTTATAGAGCAAACAAATTCGTTTTTTTCGTTTAGCTTAATAGAAGAATACCCTTTAATTTTTGGGTCTTTTCTCCAGTCACAACTAGAAAATAGCAATGATGCTAAAATAAATAATAAATAAAAGTGTTTCATTTTATAATAATTTAACGGTACATAAATATAAACATTTGCACCGATTATATAAAAACAAATAAAAAAATCAATATTTTTATATCTTGAAGATTTCTTCGGCTTTTCTCATGGCTTGTGAAGAAACAAATAAAATTAAAATATCACCTTCTTCTATAATAATATCAGATATGTTATATATAATTTCATCATTTCTATATATTGCACTAACTTTGCATTTATCAGGAAGATTTAGCTCTTGTATTGTTTTACCAGTATTAAGGCTATCTTTATCAATTCTAACTTCCCAAACTTCACCCATACCCCGTCTTAAACAATAAGCATCATTTATTTTAGCTTTTCTTAAATCTTGAAGCATTGCAGATGTCGTAATTAAAGAGCGTTCTATAATAACATTTTCACCGCCATTATCTATAAGGTTGTCATATGCTCTAGAATTAACTAAAGATACGGTATAAGGAACACCACTTTTTCTTGCTACCATTGATGCAAGTAAGTTGTCCTTGTCATTTTCGGTGATAGCAACAGATATATCAGCATCTTTTATTTGAACTTCATCTAAAATGACATCACTCATCATTTCGCCTTTAATTATTTGAACGTTATTTAGATTCTCCGCTAAATCCTGAGCAATTTCTTTATCATCTTCAACAATTTTGCAATTTGTTATAGTGTCATCTTTTTCTATAGATGATGCTATGCAATATGAAATAGCATTACCACCAAAGATAACTAAATTTTCAAAAGGTTTTATTGAAACCCCAAAATCATGTAATGTATCGAAAACATTATCTTTTTCTACTAAAACAAAAATCTCATCATTTGCATGGATTGTTTCATTTGGTTTAGCAAAAAAGCTTTTATCATCTCTAATGATATGAATAACAGGGCTGTTGTAATATTGCCTAATCTCGTTGATTTCTGTATTAATTAAAGGGCAAGCATTATCGCACTTAAAACCAATTAAATATAATTTGCTATCAACAAGAGGGAAAACAGCTGTTGTACCTGGAAATTCAAGTAAATTAAGGATGTTTTTTGCTATCTCTATGTCTGGTGATATAACTAAATCAACAGGAAGATTTCTATCGCTATAAAGAGTATTCCATAATGGATTTAAGAAATATTCTGATTCTACTCTAGCTATTTTTTTTGGTACTTGAAATAAAGAATAAGCAACTTGGCATGCAACTAAATTAACTTCATCATCATTTGTTACAGCAATTAAAATATCAGCATCTTTAGCACCAATTTTTTCTTGAACCCCAGGATGCGAAATAGAACCAAGTATAGTTTGAACATCAAATTCTTTTGCTATGTTATCTAGCTTTTCTCTATCAGTATCAACTACAATAATATCGTTATCTGCTTGAGATAGATAGTCAACAATACTACGTCCTACGTTACCTGCACCACCAATTAATATTTTCATAAAGAATAAAACTCCTCTTGCTTAGAAAAATAATCTTCTATTGCTTTAATAGCTACATCATAATCGTAAATTTTTGTATAAATTTCACGAAATTTTTTAGCGTCACGCAAGTTTTTTGAATACCAACAAACATATTTGCGAGAAATTGCAACAGCCATCTCTTTGCCATAAAAATCAACCATATCGTCTAATTGTTGCAATAGAGCATTTTTAAGCTCAATAGGTGATATTGTAGCTGGCTCAATATTTAAGTTGATATAATTATGAATTTGCCCTAAAAACCACGGATTACCAAGAGCACCCCTTCCAATCATAACTCCATCAACATTAGTTTCTTCAATCATTTTTTTAGCATCATATACTGTTGTGATATCACCATTACCAATAACTGGAATTCTAACACTTTCTTTGACTTGTTTTATAATATTCCAATCTGCAACACCACTATAACCCTGAGCTCGTGTTCTTCCATGAATAGTAATATAAGATGCGCCACTTTCTTCACACATCTTTGCAAATTCTACGGCATTAATAGAATTATTATCCCAGCCTTTTCTAAATTTAACAGATACTTTTAAGTTTGTTGCACTAACGGTAGCTTTGATGATTTGAGATGCAAGTTTTATGTCTTTCATTAAGGCTGAACCAGAATTGTTTCCAACAATTTTTTTAACAGGGCATCCCATATTAATATCAAGAGAGTGGGCTCCTAAATCTGCAACCAGTTTTGCTGCTTCTGAAAAAAGTTCTGGATCATTACCTACTAGTTGTACAACAACAGGATAAGGTTCTTTGCTAACATCTGCAATTCTATAAGTTTTAGGATTTTTGCGATTAATGGCATTGATTGCAACCATCTCTGAATAAAGATTAACAATACCTTTGCTTGCAACAAGTTTTCTTAAGGGATAATCTGTAATCCCTGCCATTGGTGCCAAAAAAACATTCGTTGGAAAATCAAGAAATTTCGTCATTTATTTATTCCGCACTATTTAGAGCTTTTATTAGTGTAAAATAAATCTTATCTAGAGAGTTTTTAACGCACATATTAAGAATTTCATCTCTTGACATAGATGTTGGATTATTCGCTTCTTTAATCAAAGTTTCCATTGCAAACAAATATTTTATAACAAGATTATGGAATTCTGCATTGTCATCAAAATCTTTTCTTATAATCATTAGAAGTTTCTTAGAAAGTGTTTTGCTTAATATGTCAACAAAAACACTGTTTTTTCCATTAAGATAATCTTCCCATAAGTCAAGCATATCAATACCACTAAAGAATTGCTCAACTTTTATGTTTTGTGCAATTAAAGTTTTATTTATACCAGATGATAATTTTATAAGGTTACTTTTATCAATTTGTGGCTTGGTAGGTTCAAACTTTTTGGTTCTAACTTCTAATTCCTTGTATTTATCAATTTGCTTATCATAACCAGATAAAATACCATCAAGTTCTTTTGATGTGTCTTTAACACCACTTTGAAGGTTATGAAGTTTTTCGCTTATGATATCTATGTTGTGGAGGGCGTTATCAATATAGTCTTTCTGTTCTTCCCATAAAGATAGGCTTTGCTTGCTATTTGTCATAAGCTGATTTGTGGAGTTACTAATTTTATCTGTATTTTGATTAATAATTTCACTAGCTTGTGTGAATTTTTCTATTACTTCTACAGCTTTATCTTTTAAAGCATCTGTTTTTAGAGCAAGTTTACCGCTGATATCACCAACCTTATCAACGATGGTTTCTGCGATGTTTTGTAAATCTTGATTTTTAGCTTGAGTAAGATTTGTAAAGCTCATTAATTTTTCTGTTTCTTTGTTTATGGCTAAAATAACATTTTGCATACTATTGATAGCATATTCTGATTTTCTTTCAATCTCAGCTCTTTTTTCGTCAAAAGTATAGCCGATTCCTTGTATTGCTTTACCAGTTTCTGAGTTAACAGCTTTTAAGGTTTGAATTTGTTTTTTAGTTAAAGTTTCAAGCTCAACAGAGTTTTTAACTAGTTTATCTATTTCTGCAGTAACTGTTTGTCCGTATCTAGATAGTTTGTTGCTTAAAAGTTCAGAGTTGTGATCTAGAACTTGTGTTTGTGCTTCTATTAATCTCTTTTGCTCTTCTACTTTTCCTTCAACACCAGAAATGCCCATATCTAAACGTTTATAAAGAGCATCACATTCTTCTGCTGTTTTATAAAAAGATTTACTGATGCGCTGGGTGTTTTCAGAACTTTTAGCTAAGAGTTCATCAATATGTTGTTTGCTAATTTCTGCGCAAGCTTCAAGCTGTCCTTTCATCTCGTTAAGGCTAAGTTTATTGTCTGAGATGTTGTTTTTTATATTAGAAGAAATTGCTGTAATTTCATCAAGCATAGGATTTAATTTGCTAACGAAATTATCAGAGTTTTGAGAAATATCTTCTGAACACTGTTTCATCTTTACGATAGTGTTTGTTGTTTTGTCTGTTATATAACTGCATTTATCAGCTAAAGATTTTACACCATCATTTAGTTCATTAATGGTTTTAGCAGAGTACGTATCTAAAACTTGCAAAATATTTGCCAATTCTTCAACACGTTTACCAAGTTCTTTTTCGATGGTTATTGTCTGTTCGCCAACATCTTTTCCGCCTTTTTGGAGTTGTTTAATTTGTTCGTTTAAGATGTTTGAAAAGGCTTTTGCATTTTTTGTAGCATCATCATCTGGATACATTAAGCTATTCATATACATTTGAAGTAATTTAGAACTAGCATTAACACTAGCGCTTCTATCAATATAGGCAAGTATAAACCAAACAAGTAAAAGAGGGGTTATGCTATAAAACAAAAACTCTCCAAAATCACGAGGTGGTAAAGATAAAACACTAGACCAACCAATGAAATTTTCTATATAATAACAAAGTCCAACAACCCAAATAATAGCGGTTAGGACAAAGCAATATAAGAAGTTTTTTTGAAGCCATAAAAAGCGTTTTAATGTAGATTCGTCTTCAATATTAGTATTTGTATTTTTTTTGTTTGCATATGCCATAATTCAACAACCCTAAAAAAGATTTTTTACAGAACTTAACTTATCATTAACTTTTATTTTTTTCAAATAAATTATTCACTTAAACTAAGACTTTTCTAATAATTTTAAAAAAATAAAGATTTTAAAAGATTTGTATTGATTTTATAGAAAAAACTAGTTATCTTAAGTCATGCAGTCGGTGAAACGGTTGTGCTAAGAGTTGCAGCATGTCATTGATTGCTCTTTTTTTTGTGCAGATATGCCGCTATAGCTCAGTGGTAGAGCACGTCATTGGTAATGACGGGGTCGTAAGTCCGATTCTTACTAGCGGCACCAGTTTTTTGAAAGCCTCCTTTATGGAGGTTTTTTGTTATGTAAATCAAGCCTCCCACAAAGTCCGATTGTGTCGTTCCCGAAAACAGCACTTTTACCAAAATTATCGGACTTTTAAGGTAAGAGCCAATAAAAACAAGGAACTCTAGAAATTAAAGGCCTATCCGACAAAAAAACTGAGCAACACAGCTTGGCCTATTTTTTTATTTTTTAGACCTGTCATTACCCAATTTATAGGCGAAAATAGACGGCAAAATATTATTTTTCAAAATATCCGTTGCTTTATTGTTAAAATAATTTTCGGTATCATTTTCTTTATGTGCACCCTTCTTTTTATAAGAAAAAGTCAAGTGATATTTATCAAGTAATCTCTACAACTGAGAAATGTTTTTATCTGCAATAGTGATTAAGGGTTTATTGGTTTTGAGAACCGCGCAACTTTTTTTAATTAGATTATCAGCGATGCCCATTTTTCTGCAATCCTCTCTGACAAACAAACAGCAAAATGTCCAGGATAAGTATTGTTAATTGACTTTGTAAGTTGGGCTATACCATCATACAGCCCTTTATGACCGTCAGAAAAATAATCTATAGTTTCTAACTTGTAATCCATACTATTTCCTTTACAAACTTAAATTTCTTTTGTACCACACTATAAACTATTTATTTTTACAAGGAATTTATCAATGCATAAACTAAACGTTAAAGAGAAATATTACAATATGTTAAAATCAGGGGCTAAAACTATAGAATTGCGTTTATTTGATGAGAAACGCAAAGCTATCAAAGTGGGTGATTCTATTGAATTTTCAAACAATTCTGATGTTAATGATAAATTTACTGCCAAAGTTGTAAATCTGCACAGAGCCGGTAATTTTATGGAACTCTGTAACAATATCGACTGTCGCAGTGCCGGTTTTTCTACTAATGAAGAACTTATAAGAGTTTTGGAAGAATTTTATTCTTTAGATAGGCAAAAAGAATTTGGTGTGGTGGGTATTGAAATTCGAAAAATTTCATAGTTTCAGTTCGATAATCGCTTTAGTCGCGCACCAGTTTTTTATTTGCTCCACAATTGGAGCTTTTTTTGTTTGTAGGGGTGGCTTGCGAAAAGTTCGATAATTAGCTTCCCGAAAATACCATTTTTTCAAATATTATCGGACTTTTAATCAATTATGTTTTAATTTGTTTTACAAATAAATTTTTTTACTTATAAATTAGCTTAACTCGAATAGATGTAAGGAGACTAAAATGATTTATTATAATATAAATGACATTATAGTAAGAGATATGGTAGAAGCAGATCCTGAAATTATTACACATGAAGAGCATTTGCAAGGATGGACACATCAAAAAGAAGAGAAGTATAAACAAAGACTAATAGATGTTGCCGACGGAAAATGTGTTGCATTGGTGGCAGAATATAAAGGTAAAGTTGCTGGATATTTTAATGTTTATCCAAACACAATGTGTGGTTTATATGGTGGTAAAGGTTTTCCAGAGTTAATAGATTTAGGTGTATTCAAAAAATATAGAAAACTTGGAATAGGAACTGTTTTACTACAAGTTGCAGAACAAATTGCAAAAAAATATGCTGATACAGTGATTATTGGCGTAGGTTTACACCGTGACTATGGTTCAGCACAAAGAATGTACATCAAGCATGGATTTATTCCTGATGGTTCTGGTATTTGGTGGCAAGGAAAACCATTGGCTCCATATGCAGACTTAAAAAACGATGATGAACTTGCTCTTTATATGTCAAAAAAAATATAAATTAGTACGATACTCGCTTTAGTCGCGCACCAGTTTATAAAAAGCGCCTTTCGAGGTGCTTTTTTGCTTTTACGGAGTTGTTTCTCGCAAAGTCCGATTGTTTTGTTTTCGAAAACGGCAATTTTTCATAAATTATCGGACTTTAAAAGTGAAAAAGACTGCACAAAAATTTTGCACCATCTTAGAAGTAATAAAACAGATATATCTATAATTATTCGGCATATCCCATTGATAATATTGTTTGCTGTAATATTATATAATGGGCTATAGGTATAATCTAAAGCATGAATCATAAACAGCGTTAGGGCATTTCTTCCTAAATATAAAAGTAAGGTCATTTTGTTGCTTTTTAGTAATATTTGAAATAAGCAACAAAGAGAAAGTGTTCCTAGAATTCCAAGAAGATAGCATAGCGGAATTTGAGGATAACTTCTGCACGGAATAAAAAATATTTGCTCATTTGTAATAATAAAAAAATATATAAATCCCAAAAGGGAGGTAAATAATGTCGGTGCGGTTTTATAGTTAATATCCCATTTTTTTAAGATGTATCCAAAGTAAAAAAAAGGCATCATGGCTAAGGTCACATCAATCGAAAAAAAATACCAACAATTTTGTAATAATATTCCGACCAAATAACAAAGGAAAACAACAAAGATTAAAGATTTTTTTTTAAGATATATTTGTAACAAATCCAGAATTGTTCGGCCAAAAAACAAAACAAATAAAAACCATGTCATTCCCAAGCATGGGCGAATTTCAAATCGACAACCGCTTGCATATATAAATCTATCTATTTGATATTTCCAATCAATTCGTTGTGATGCAGAATTATCACAAAAAAGATATAAAATACTTAAAACATAAATCATAACAGCCGGAAAAATAAGGTGCTTAAAACTTTTAAATGTTCTTTTGATGAATGCTTTTATATCCGGAGAAAATTTAAATGTTATACAAGATAAGATAAAAAATAACGGCATATGAAAAGAATAAATAAGCTGAGTTAAAAAACGTTCAAATTGATATTGAAGCGAAATGTTATAACCTAAAATTACCAGTAATAATGCAAAACCTTTGCAGCAATCAATCCAATCAATACGATTATTCAGATTCATGTGGTTATCTCTCGAGTATATTGCGCAGGGGATGGTATTTTGTGTATATTATATAACTGTTAAAAAATGGTTAAATTCATTAGTTTAATCGCAAAGCTATTACTAATAGTCACTGTAATGCTGTATTTTATATTCCAATTGCCTATTTTTTTTCAAACAATTATTCCGATAATCGCAAACTTTTCCGCACCAGTTTATAAAAAGCACCTTACAAGGTGCTTTTTTGTTTTTATAGGGCTAAACTATGGAAAGTTTAGTTGTTTAATTTTTCTATTGAATAAAGTAGTGATATATAATATACTCGCAATAAATATTGTAAAAACGGAGAATTTAAATGACACAAATCAAGCAAGGTTTTATTTTAGCCGCCGGAAGAGGCAAAAGAATGCAACATCTAACAGATGATAAACCAAAACCTCTTGTGGAAGTTGGTGGTAAATGCCTTATTGATTATAATGTTGAGCATCTAATAAATGTAGGTATTAACGATTGTGTTGTTAATCTCTGTTATAAAGGGGAGATGATAGAAGAACATTTGCGTAAAACATATCCTCAAATGAATTTTGTTTTTTCTAATGAAGAAGAAGCTTTAGAAACTGGTGGTGGTATTCAAAATGCTTTGCCATTGATGGAAAATGAGCCATTTTTTGTAATTAACAGTGATGCCTTGTGGGCTGATATAAAAAACGAACACTTGTTAAAAGAAATGGCAAAGGCATGGGATGATGAAAAGCATGATGTTTTATTAATGATGCAACCATTGGAAACGGCTTTTGGTTGTGGTGATAATGGGGATTATTCTTTAGATGAAAATGGACTTTTAGAGCGTCGAAGAGATGCTCAAACAAAAGCGCCATATTTGTATGGTGGAGTAATGATATGTCATCCAAGAGCTTTTGAATGTGAAGAAAATGGTCGTTACTCAATGGTTCGTGTTTTTGATAGATTAGAAATAAAAGAGCGTTTAGGTTTTTATATTCATAAAGGTGAATGGTATCATGTAGGCGATCCTAAGGCAAAAGAAATTGCAGAAAAGAAATTTAACAAAAACAAAGCAAAAGATGAAAGTTTTTTGAATAAACTAAAGTATTTAAATAACTTAAAGCATACGAAGTAATCAGTAAATATTTTTGGTATCCTAAAAAGGCAAATAGTGCAATTTAACGAGAGGTATTTGCGTTTACCTCAGTTGCAAAAGCCTCATAGTTGCTAAGCATATTTGTAACAACTCCAACAGGATATAAGAGGTGATAATATATTTTTGCTCTTAATGTCGGTTTATAGGTGTTGCCTTCTTTGGTTAAAAAATGTCCTTTTACTCCATCTTCTATTCTTTTTTCAAAAAAATGATCTTTGTATTCTTTAGATAAATTCAATTCTTTAATGCCATTATTTTGAACAGCATAGAAAAATATAAAAGTTGACATAGAACGCTCTACAGCAAATGGAGCTAGGAAAATAAAAGCAAATCCAAAACCAACATATGTTAACCAAAGCAATATAGAACAAAATAAATCTCTAAATTTATACCACCAAACTAAAACCCCGATAAAAGAAGTAACAAAGATAAAAAATGGCATATAAAGCAGTAACATGCCTGAGCCGTATGTAAAGAAAATATACATAAATAAAAGGATTAGTGATACATAAATAACTCCACCACCAATAACCCAGCATAATTTATTTAATAAGTCTTTATTTATCAAAGTAGATTCCTTTTAATTTTTAATAGTTTTTTACTAACATTTTATAGACCTTATAACTGTATGGGTGCCATAATGTGTAATTGTAGTATGGCCATACAGGAGGTGTTTTGTCTAAGGTAAACCAACGATTATCTATATAGATAATACTTTTTGATGATTTAAGCTGAATAACACCTCTAGTAAATTCTACCAAAGGAGTACATGCACCAATAATAAGAAGAATGCTGAGCATTATTTTGCTTAAAACAGTGGCATTACCTAATAAATACTCTAGAATAAAGATAAGTAAAAGCAATAAGAATGGAATTGTTGTCCTCATCTGAAAATCGCCATAACCTTCGTTAAATGAAAACAAGCATAATAAAGACAACGAAATTATGGTTACATAAAACAGCATATTTTTTTTATATCGATTAAATATAAAAAATAAAAAACAGCCAAATTCGAGAACAATAAAGAGTAAGTATCTACTTATTTCCACTCCCTTAAATTCAAGTTCAGCATGTTTTTTAGCTCCATTTAAGGATATAAATAAAACGATAATTATAAATGTAGGTAATATGTAAATATTAGATAAAGAGATAAATTTTTTTATTTTGCCTTTTAAGTTTTCTTTATTATTTGTTAGGAATAAAATGCAATTTGTAAGCATAATGACCGAAATACCAATCATTGGTAATGGGCAATAAAAAAATCCAAGAGTTGCAAGTATTCCATAGTTTTCAGGTGTTTTGTCTTTTAAAAGTAATAATGTTATTATCCAGCAAGGAATGCATTGATTGAAAACCCAAAAAAGTTGAGTGGTAAATGAGCTATATTGAATATTTCCTACTCCATTATATGTTTCAATATGCATGTTTCCAAAGAAAGGAGTTGTTAGATTAAAGTTTTCAATGTTAAAAAAAGGTGATTTGTATACTAGTGCTCCAATAATATCGAGTCCTGAGAAAAATAAAGGAAATATTAGTACTAAAATTAATTGCTTTAGATTTTTAGGCTTTGTGATTAAAACTAAAAGTAACAAAAAAATTGTAACACCAATTATCGAATATATTAATAAAATATTTAATCCTACAGCAAATATTAAATTGTGATTTGTAGAAACAATGTATAAAATTTTAGTTATAAATGCAGGGAAAATCCAAAAACCAAAATAATAATTTAGAGCAAATCCTCCCCAATATTTATAATATACAGGCCAAGATCTTTCAATTAAATCTCTATAAATAGCATTTCTAGCAGCAAAATCTCCGGATTGATACATGTAACCACCAATACCAGACCAAAAGCACCATAAAGATGCAATAGTAAGTGCAAAAAGTACGATTTTTTTATTTGTAAGAGCTGAAAAGGTTGTTATAGAATATTTGTTTGGAGATAATCTAATAAAATAGCAAGAAATAAGTAATGATAACATCAATATAGAAGTTCCATAGAAGTTAAACCATGTCGTACAAAAAATAACTAAAGGTAATATTAAATAAAGATATGCAATTTTTTGTAGCATTAATAACCTCCTATATATGATGCTATAGCGCATTTTAAAAAGGAAGCAACCATCACAAAGATTTATTCACATGGTAGTGTGCTTTTTATAAAACAAAAAAACTCTAAACCTATGGTTAGAGTTTTTTTTACAGCTTATTTGCAGTTGATGCGATTGTAAGTGACGTCAACGATGCACCCCATAGTTGTCTTTTCGGAGATTTTAGTTTCATCATCGATACTGAAACTGAAACCAAATTTGTCTTCAAGTCCGACCAAAATGAAACACATATCAACGCTGTCTACATTAAACTCTCTTTTTAAGTGAGTGTTAAGGGTTATGCTATCGCTATCCTTAAAGCTAGAAATGCCTAACTGCTCTATCAAGAGAGATTTGGCTTCTTCGAAAATCTGTTGTTTAGTTGTACTCATAGTAATTTTTTTTAAGGCATAATTATATAATGTTCCAAAGAATAATAAGAAAATAAGAAAAAAAGTCAAGTTTTTTAAATCACATAGTTTTTTTAGTAAATAAAAAGCCACTCAAGATAAAGAGTGGCTTTAATATAGATATGATAAAATATTTAAATCAAAGCTTCCGCTAATTTTTCAAATTGTTCTAAGTCGCTTTCTTTTACTGCTGATTTTATAGTGATTTTATGTTCTATAAAATTAATGTTTTTCAAATTTATCATTTCGTCTTTCATTTTTTTAGCAGCAATTGGAGCCCATGAGCCATTTTCAATAAAAGCAACTGTGCGATTTTGATAATTTTTAGCTTTTAAGTGGTTTATGAATTTTTCCATATAAGGGAAAAGTCCGCCATCATATGTAGGACATGCTAAAACGAGTCTGTCATAGCGAAAAGCGTCTTCAACAGATTCGTGCATATCATCACGAGCAAGGTCTGCAATGCTGACTTTTACATTACTTTTGCTTTCGATAATTTCTTTTAGTTTGTAAGCTGCATTTTTTGTATTGCCATAAATAGATGTGTAGGCAATAAAAATACCTTCATCTTCCGGTCTGTAGCTACTCCAAATATCGTATTTGTTTATGTAATGACTTAAGTTGTCTGTAAGCATTGGGCCGTGAAGAGGGAAAATCTTTTGAATATCAAGAGTTGCTGCTTTTTTAAGTAATGCTTGAACTTGTGCGCCATATTTTCCAACAATATTAATATAATAGCGTCTTGCTTCGCAGTCCCATTCATCATCAACGTCAAGTGCGCCAAATTTACCAAAACCATCTGCGGAAAATAAGATTTTTTCTTTACTTTCATACGCAACCATAACCTCTGGCCAATGAACCATAGGAGCCATAACAAATGTGAGTTCACTATCGCCTAAGCTCAAAGTGTCGCCTTCTTTAACTACTACTTTTCTGTTTTCTAGGTTTAATTTATCAAAAAATTGTCCCATCATTACAAAAGTTTTATCATTAGCAACAACTTTTGCGTTTGTGTATTTATTTAAAAATTTCTCCATACTTCCAGCATGGTCTGGCTCCATATGTAATACAACCAAATAATCAGGTTCTTTACCGTTTAATGTTTTTTCTAAGTTTTCCAACCATTCATTACATTTTCTTAAATCAACGGTGTCCATTACTGCAATTTTCTCATCCATAATTACATATGAGTTATAAGAAATACCATCAGGTACAACATATTGACCTTCAAATAAATCGATATCTTTATCGTCAACGCCTACATAAAAAACATTTTTAGTCAATTGAGTGTTTTCCATATTTTGCTCCTTTTATAATATAAAATAATTGATTACATAATACTAGCGGTGGATTTTTTCTTTTCAAGCAAATTTATGAAAGAATTTTATCAAAAAATGCCGTTGTAAAATATACAAAACAACCCCTTGACAGATATAGCTTTTCAAGATATAAACGATAGGAATTTTTTTAATTTGGAGAACGTATATGTCATATAAAGAAACAAAGACTTTAGATAATAGAATAAATTTGCCTGAGATTGAAAATAATTGTAAGGCTTTTTGGCAAGAAACAAACGTATATCGTTATGATAACACAAAATCAAGACAAGAAACATTTATCGTCGATACACCTCCTCCAACAGTCTCTGGTTCTTTACATATCGGTCATATCTTTAGCTATACTCAAACAGACGTTGTAGCAAGATTTCAACGCATGTCTGGAAAGACAGTATTATATCCAATCGGCTGGGATGATAATGGTTTACCAACAGAACGTCGTGTTCAAAACTACTATAACATTGCTTGTAATCCTGAAATTCCTTATGACCCAAATTTTAAACTAGAACATATAGAAAATGACAAATCTCCAAGAAAAGAAGTCTCTCGTAAAAACTTTATTGAAGCGTGTGAAGTCTTAACTGCTTCAGATGAACATATTTTTGAAAATGTATTTAAGAATATTGGTCACTCATATGATTGGAATATTAGCTATTCAACAATTAGTCCAAAATCAATTAGAGTTTCACAAGAAAGTTTTATTGATTTGTATGAAAAAGGCTATGTATCATCTGTTGAATCTCCAACAATGTGGGATGTAACATTCCAATCAGCAGTTGCACAAGCAGAAATAGAGGATAAAGAGGTTGCAGGATTCTTCCATGATATTAAATTCAAAGTAGAAGGAACAGATGAGTTTATTACTATTGCAACAACACGTCCGGAGTTTTTGCCTGCATGTATTGCAATTGTGGCTCACCCAGATGATGAACGTTATCAAAAATATTTTGGTAAAAAAGCAATAGTTCCATTGTTTGAAACACCTGTTGAAATTGTTCCATCAGAACATGCAGAAAAAGATAAAGGTACAGGTATTATGATGGTTTGTACTTTTGGTGATGCTGCCGACGTTGCTTGGTGGAAGCAATCTGGTCTTCCATTAAAGCAAATCATTGGTCAAAATGGTTGCTTGATGGATGTAGAATTTGGTAAAGGTGCATTTGTTTCTAATAATCCTGAGAAGGCTAATGAGGTTTATTCTCAAATTAAAGGATTAAAGGTTGTAAAAGCTCGTGAAGTATTAGTTAATATGCTTCGTGATAATAGTATTTTGGCTTGTGAGCCTCGTCCAATAACTCATATGGTTAAATTTTATGAAAAAGGAAATCAACCAATAGAGTTTGTAACTTCAAGACAATGGTTTATAAAACTTCTTGATAAAAAAGATGAGATGGTAGAGGCTGGTCGTCAAATTAAGTGGAAGCCATCTTATATGCAACACCGTTATGAAGAATGGGTAAAAGGATTAAATCAAGATTGGTGTATTTCACGTCAACGTTTCTTTGGTGTTCCTTTCCCTGTTTGGTATAAGTTAGATGCATATGGAAATCCAGATTATAATAATCCAATTATAGCAGACCGCTCAGCTCTTCCTGTTGACCCAATGATTGACGTGCCAAATGGGTTTACAGAGGATATGAGAGGTAAACCAAATGGTTTTATTGGTGATAAAGACGTTATGGATACCTGGGCAACATCTGCTTTAACTCCACAAATTGCATTAGATGTTGTAAAAAATGATGCTTTGGAAATTCCATTTGATATTCGCCCACAAGCACACGACATTATTAGAACTTGGGCATTTTATACTATTGCAAAAGCAGTAATGCACAGCAAAACTATTCCATGGAAAGAAATTTTGATTAGTGGTTTTATTTTAGATCCAGATCGTAAAAAAATGTCTAAATCAAAAGGTAATGTTGTAACTCCTCAACATTTGCTTGATAACTATGGAGCAGATTCTGTTCGTTATTGGGCATCTCGTGCAAGACTTGGTGTTGATACTGCTTTTGAAGAGCAAATTATGGCACAGGGTAAAAAGCTCATCAACAAAATCTTTAATGCGAGCAAGTTTGTGTTCTCAATGGTTGAAAATAGCCCATTAAAAGGCGTTAACAATTATGAATCTCATATTACAAATCCAATGGATAAATCTTGGCTTTATAAGATGGATTTGATGATGAAACAAGCATCAACAAACTTTGCAACATATGATTATGCTTCAGCATTAGAGTTGATAGAAAAACGTTTTTGGGATTTCTGTGACTACTATTTAGAGATTGTTAAAAAACGTGCATATTCTGAAACAGATACATCAGCGGTAGCAAGTTTGATGAAAACAATAGATACTTTCTTAAAAGCATTTGCACCATTCTGCCCATTTATTACAGAAGAAGTTTACCAATGTCGTCCTTGGGGAGAAACATTAGGTTCTCTACATGGTATATCTTGGCCAAAGGCAAATGATTTTGAAGGATTGATTGCAAAAGATAGTGCGCTATATGACAATGCTTCAATAATCACATCTGAGATTAGAAAAGCTAAAACAACAGCAAATACATCTCAAAGAACTGCCGTTTCTAAAGTTGTAATTTCTGCGCCACTTGAACTTCAAGATGTCTTAAAAGAGGGTTTGGAAGATATTATCAATGTTGGTAACTTAAATCCAAATGCTTTAGAATTTAACGAAGCTCAAGAACTTTTGGTTGGTGAAATAACTTTAGATTTGGAGGCTGTTGCATAAAATTTAGATGAAATACAACTTTTTGCTTGCATTAATAAAATTATATGTTATAAAAGTTGTGATAGTCCGATAATCCAAGTAAAAAGCCCTTTGGTTTTCCAAGGGGCTTTCCTTTATTGTGGGTGATTAGTATTCTTTTAGTTTGCGGTTTATATCTCGTTCTTTTATGGATTCTCGTTTGTCATAAAGTTTTTTACCTTTACCTAAGCCGAGTTCTAACTTTGCTCTACCATGGGTGTCAAAAAATAATTTTTTAGCAATAAGCGAATAACCTTTTTTAGAAATAGCGCCAATTATCTTATTTATCTCATGGCGGGTAAGTAAAAGCTTTTTCTTGCGGCTGGCATCATGGCTCTCATAACCACGATTAGAATATTCTTCAATTTTTAGGTTTTCTATAAATAGTTCGCCATTTTCGTAAGAGCCGTACGTGTCACTAAGATTTGCTTTGCCAAGGCGAAGAGATTTTACTTCTGTGCCTTTGAGTTCTATGCCGGCAATAAATGTTTCTTCAATAGCATAATCAAAGGTTGCTCTTCTGTTAACAGCAACTTGCCCTGTCGAGATAAAGTCTGATTTTTTTACTTTTTTTGCCATTTTGTTTCCTTTTGTTAATAAGGATATATTGTTTTTTTAAAGGTTAGTCAAGAGTTTTGTTTTTAGCAAAATGTGGAAAATATTTGCATTAACTAAAATTTAATTTTTTTATGATAAAGGTGGTAACAAAGGCAAGGTTTCTGTTATAAAAATGGAGTACAGTTGCCTTGTTATATAACTTTAGTTAATGTCTATTACTATTTACATAATTGTAAAAAATGTGGATTTAATGTAAAGTAAAAATGTTTAAGGTACTATATTTTTAGGAGATATAAAATGAGAGTTAATGAACAAGGTCGTTCTATGATTGAGATGCTCGGCGTTTTGGCCATCGTTGGTGTGTTATCAGTGGGTGGTATTGCTGGTTACTCAAAAGCTATGAACAAATTCAAAACAAACAAAGTTATTGACCAAATCAATATGATTTCTACAAACATCAGAACATTGTATTCTTCTCAAAGAAACTACAATGGTTTGAATAACCAATTAGCTAAAAAAGCTGGTGCTGTTTCTGGTGATATGTTTAGTAGTGAAAGTAACGATACAATTACTAACGCTTTCCAAGGTAAGATTACTATTTTGACAGGTAACCATAATGGTCAAGAAGATGCTGCTTACATCATTGGTTTTGATGGTCTTCCAAAAGCTGCATGTGTTGCTGCTGCAACAACAGACTGGGGTGGTGACGTAGGTTCTGGTTTTGCTGCTATGATTGTAAGTGGTACTGGTGATGGATCAGCAGCTGCTGCTGAATTAAAAGGGTCAGATATTTCAGCTAAGTCATCTATAGCAATTCCTGGTGATCCAAGTAATGGTACGCCAATGAGCATTGTTAATGCACAAACATCTTGTAGTAACAATGCAAACAACGCTATTGCTTTGAAATATATCTAATCTTAGCATAGGTTGAATGTGATAAGACTTGGGAGCATTTGCTCCCAAGTTTTTTTGTGGTAAAAGAGATCCCTTGACGATTGCTGACGCAATCGAGGGATGACGGGTTTGGAGAGTGGGCAAGTCTAGTGTGTGTTATGAAAATAGGTCGGTTAATCAATAAATTTGTCAAAAAAATATGTGCGTAAAAACAGTGTGATGGACGGATTTAAAAGAAAAAAATCAAAAAAAATGAAAAATATTGTTGACAAATATTATTTTTTGTGTATTTTGTCTATATAAGGTGGTTGAAACAAATCACAAAAAAAATAAAGATTTTGCTTAAGTTATTACTTATATAGACCATTGGGGTATCTTTTGATATTTCGCATTAATATCCTAAATAAAAAGAAGAATAATAAAGATTGTCCTCCACGAATGTGGAAGTCAAGAGGTGCCTCACCCCCATAAATAAACCGATTTTCTCATTTATCATATCTCCCTCCCAAATATATCTTAATCGGTTTATTTTCCCTTTAATAAGCCGCTGCTCATAATTCAATCTCCCTCCCTAATATCTTAAAACGCGGCTTATTTTCTTTTTTTTTATAAGCCACTTAGCTCATATCTCATCTCCCTTACTTTATAAAATATTAAAGTGGCTTATTTGTATACCGCCAGAATGTGCTCTGGCGGTTTTTTTGTTTTAAATGATATTAAAAATCATAAATTATTTATAAAAATAAAATTATTGACATAATTGCATAGGTTTTATAGTATCTATGCAACTAACCTATTATTAATTGAAAAAATTATTTAGAAATTATGTTCGACATGGAAAAAGACTCAAAAGAACGAGTCATGAAGTATCTCTACAAAAATGGTGCTTTGAAAATAAATTTTAAAGAGCCATTCTTGTTAAGCTCGGGTGTTTTATCACCTCTTTATATTGACGCTAGCGTGCTGATAAGTGATTTTGATGCAAGGGCTAGAATTTGCGGTTCAATGCTGTTTTGGATAAATCAACATCATCCCAAGTCTGATGCGGTTGTTGGTATTGCCAATGGCGGAACTGTCTGGGCATCACCTATAGCAAATAGCAAAATTGTGCCATTGCTTTATGTGTTAACATCACCCAAAGACCATGGGTTGTATAACCAGATAGCAGGAGAGCTTCCATTTGATGGGGCAAAAGTTGTTGTGCTTGATGATGTGATTACAACCGGAAAGTCTGCTTTAAGTGTTGTAAATGCTCTAAGAGCAGGAAAAAATGGTAAAAGGGCCGAAGTTTTGAGTGTTTATAGCGTTTTTGATTGGGATATCCCATCTGTAAACAAAATGTTTGAAGAAAACAATATCGAAAAGTACAGCCTTGTTACTGTAAAGACACTGCTTGACTACGGAGTTGAAAATCAGTTATTGGATGAAGAAGTCGCTGATAAGCTTCTGGAATTCTACAATACACTGAACTAATAAAAATAAACACCTGCTATTTCATATAGCAGGTGTTTATTTTTTATTTGATGATTATATATAAGCCCTACAACAAAAAGGAGGGAATATGAATGTTAAAGAAATAATCATTGTTATAGTTTTTATTTTTGCAGTAATTATCTCGCTTGTAATGTAACAAAATTATGCACCAGCTAATAGTGATACTGACGAAATAGTATCACCCATACCAACCAATGTCTTGGGTTGGTCAATAATAATGGTTGGTATTGCGGTTATAATAAAATCATCAAAGTTACAAAGACCAGTGCTGAGTAATTCTGGTTTGTTAAGCTTATTAGCAAGATTAGATAATTCACTTAAACCAATATCTGAAACAAACCTGTCTGATGCAAGAGTTAAGTGCTCATACTTTGTTATCTCACCATTATAAGCTTTGCTTGATGATACAACAGATGCAGTAATCATTCCATTTATGTTGTTTTCTGGTGTGTGTTTAAAAGTTTTATCTTGAATTGTAAGGTAAAGCCCAAACATATGAAGTTGGATGCGTTCAACTTTTAATGTCTTTTTTAGATACAAAATAGCATCAAATAAGTTTGTACTTGTTGTGTTATTTTCTATTTTTTTAGCAAGAGTATTTTGTCCCATAACTTCAAGTAGGTCGATTGTCTCACGTTCATTCAAACCAATAGAATTTGAAAGAGGAGCTATTTTATCTACAATGGCTTTTCTAATGGCTTTATCTTGAGTTGATGCAATTTCTAAGTGAATAATCATGTCCTTGTTTGATGATTTCCATTCTGATATAACATTAACCGCATTATCTATTAGTGCTAGACCATTATTTTTTTCAAGCAAAGGGTTGAAGCCTGATAATAGCAAATAATCAGTTTTTGTTGTGTTTAGATATGAAACAAAATCTTTGTTCATAACTAGGTTCATATTACATGGATCATAAGTTGCGATAAAGCGATTTGATTTTGGACAAGTAAATGTTTTATCATCGAGCAAAAATGCATCACCTTTATCAAATTCTATAATCCAGTGAATAAGTGGTGTATCTTCTTTGCGCTCAACTAAAGACGCTTGTCTTAATTTGCCCTCATCATCAAAAGCAAGTAAATTGCTTAAATCAAGAAATTGCTCAGCTTGTAATTTGGGGTGAGAATTAGTGTGGGCGATAACTTCTTTTATGCCAAGAAGAGCTAAAGTGTTTCCTATAATGCCACCTTGTCCACCCATTTGTAAACGTTGATAACCAATGTTATCTTTAAGCCAGTTATATATATTTATATCTTCTGTAACCCATTCTTCTGCAATGCCACGTGTAAAGCATTTGGTTATGCCTAAGATAATATCTCTTGGTTCATTAAAGCTAGAAATAGTAATATGCTCTATTTCTTTAGCCTCTATATTAAAGTCTTTTAAAAGAGTTTCTAATTGAGAACCTTTAATTTTGTATATTGCATCTATATTTGTGTTAAAGGCTGTTGCTGTTTTAGATATTTTTTTTAATTTTTCTAAGCATTGTGGGACTACTAAATATTTTTCTTTCCATATTTTTTTTAGTTCTTGATTGTCCATAGTAAACTCCTTAATAGTTATCTTCTTCTAAAGTTATATTGTTATCTAAATATAAGTGCCAATAGATTCTGCCGATTTCATTACATTTATTGCATATTGGCTCCCAAGAGCTGTGAACTGTTCCACAATTAGCACAAACCCATTGGAAATCTTTTGGGCAATCTTTTATCATGTCTTTTGTATCTTTATTGTTCTTTTTATCTAGCATATTAAGTAGTGATGCCATTTTTTCTGTTGCAGGATTTTTTAATAAAAAGATTCTGCATTCTGTTTTGGCTTTTGCTAGTTTTTTAGCTTTTATATATAACTCTGCAAGCAATAAATTATTTAATGACGGCCTAATGCTATTTGCTAAAGCAAGTCTTTCCATTCGCTGTATGCGCTCTAATTTTGTGTCTTTTTCAAACAGATTTAAGTATTTTTGCGCAACTTCATATGTCGGATTTATTGACCATATTTTACACAAGACTCTTTCTGCTTTGCGCTTTTGATTATCATTTTTAATATAAAAATCAGCTAAGTCCAAAGATGCAGGAACAAGCTTTGGATTTTCTTCAAGCGCTTGGGTTATAAATTTGAAGAATTTTGTTTGGTCGTTTTCCTCTTTTGCTATTTTTGATAACTCATATAAAGCAACAGCTTTTAATCGTGATGCTTTGTGAGGCGGAGTAATTCCTTTGTCTATTGAAGATTCTAAAACCTCTAATGCGCCAAGCCAATCATTGTTTTTGGCTCTAAGTAAAAAAGCACTCCCAACAACCCAATATAGGTCTTGGCGAACTTCAAATGCTTGATTAACAGTTTTTAAGGCATCATTAAATGCTTTTTTCTCTATTTGCGCTTCAAGGGCGGCTTTCATTCCAACTAATTGAATGTCTTCATTTTGCATTAGCTTTTGAGATAAAGTTTCCATCTTATCAAAGTTTTTTTCGCCTTTATATATTTTTAGCATAAGTATATCAATTATGGCATCATCACCAATTAATTTTCTTAAACTAACTAGATTGCGTCTAGCATTGTTCATTAAACCAGAAGTGATATCACTCATAGCTTTTACGATAAGAATGGCTGCTTCATCAAATTGGTTGTGACTCAAAACAAGCTTGTTTGTGTCATCTGTTTGTTGTATTTCAAGCGATTCTTTATCTTTAAGAAAGTCATGATTAGAAATTAAGACATCCTTTTTTATTAAATTTACAACCAATCTAAATAGAAAAACAACAATCTCAAAACCAGCGTAAACCAAGAATAACACACAAAGCGCATCTTTTAGTAAGATGTTATTTGTGTGGCTGTTATATGTTATCGTAAAAAAGGTATCTTTGTTCGTAAAATCAAAATAAAAATACACTAAAGAAAGAATAATAAATTGCTTAAATAGGCGAACTATCATTTAGGTTATTCCTTGGCTATGGTTTCTGCGCTCTCGTTAGGTTGTATGGCGAGTTTTTTATCTCTAAGATTTTCTCTTAAAACATTTAATTCTGTTGAGATGATTTTGGATATTGCTCTATCAAAAGCTACTTTGTTTTTTGCGTTTTCTAGCCAAGTATTGAACAAAGGATTTTCGGCATTTGAAAATTCTTTATTTTCATCAACAAATTCAATAGCTTTGTTAAAATTATGTAATGCTACAAGATTTTTAAGAGTTGCAATCAATTCTTTTTGTTTAGCAGTTTTGTTGTCTTTTTTTACAACAACAACTTTGTCAAAGTTAATTCCTGCAACAGTGTCTTTTATCATTTGGATACTTTTTGACATGGTTGTTTGGTTTTCTTTTGTATTTTGATGTGTCTTTTGTTTTTTCTCAAAATCAAAATCCTCAATAATCTGATTAAATTGTTCTTGTAAGTTATTATCGGTTAAGATGATTTTATTTTTTAAGTTTGTGATTGTATCTATACTATCTTTAAGGCTATTTTGCTCTTGAGCCATTGAGGATAATATATCTATTTCATAAGAAGCATCTCTTCCATAAAGAATATTTTCTTTTATGAGCAAAGCAATACTTAATATTAAAGATTCCCGGTTTTTAGTTTCTTCAACCCCTTCGATTCTTTGTGCTAATTTATTCATTTTTTCTGATAAAATTTCTATTTTTTTGTTTCCAACTTCTTCTTTGAGGGTATTTAGGTTTTCTTGTAAGAGACCAATGTTTCCTTTGTTTTCTGATATATTAGAAGAAAGTTGGCTAATAACCAAAGGTATCTTTTCTAAAGTAACAATACGGTCGTTTTGTAAAACTAGTTGTTCAACAGTTCTATCTAAAAGATTAGTTTGATTTTTTGCTTTCGATTCGCAAATAAAAACAGCGCTACCAATAGCCCCTAACTCTAAAATAATTGCAATTAATACATATAAAAGCCACTTATAATTTCTTTTTTTAGGTTCATTTTTAATGATTTTTGCTGTTTTTTCAGACATTTTATATATCTCCTCACAATAGTTATTTGCATTCTATAAAATATAGTCTATAAAATAAAAAAATAAACTTCAATATATATTGGAAAAAATGATGATTGTTTTAGGAATAGAAAGTAGTTGTGATGAAACAGCTGCAGCAATAGTAAATTATAAAAAGGAAATCTTGGGTGAAGCTTTGCTATCGCAAGAAGAGCATAAAGCCTTTGGTGGAGTTGTGCCAGAAATAGCTGCACGTTCTCATCTAGAGCACATTGATAGTATTATCGAACAATGCTTTAAAAAAGCTAACATATCACCAAAGGATATTGATGCAGTGGCTGCGGCATCTGGCCCTGGTCTGATTGGTGGTGTTATTGTTGGTGTAATGGCTGCAAAAGCAATGGCTATTGCATTAAATAAACCTTTTGTTGCGGTAAATCATTTAGAAGGACATGCTCTGGCAGCAAGAATTAGTAATGATGTAGAGTTTCCTTATTTGTTATTGCTTGTTTCTGGAGGGCATTGCCAAATTTTAGTGGTTAAAGATGTTGATAAATATGAACGTTTAGGAACAACTATTGATGATGCTGTGGGAGAAGCTTTTGATAAAGTTGCAAAAATGTTAGGACTTGGATATCCAGGAGGCCCTGCTATAGAAAAGATTGCCCAATCAGGAGATAAAACAAGATTTACTTTGCCTCGTCCATTGATTGGAAGCAATGACTATAACTTATCTTTTTCTGGCCTTAAAACTGCTGTTCGTAAAATTATAGAAACATATTCTCCTGATGGCAATTTGGCTCATGCTAATATTCCAGCTCAAGATATGGCAGATATTTGTGCATGTTTTCAATACACAGCAACAGATTGTTTGTGCCGTAAACTAAAAAAAGCAATAGAATATTTTAAAAAGCAATATCCAAATGGTAAACACCTAGTTGTGTCAGGAGGTGTTGCTTCTAATGTATATTTACGTAGTCAATTGCAAAAACTAGCAGACGAAAATAATCTTATTTTTGCAGCTCCACCAATTCGTTTTTGTACAGATAATGGAGTGATGATAGCTTGGGCTGGATTAGAGCGTTTTCGTAAAAACTACACATCTCCACTTGATTTTAAACCAAGACCACGTTGGCCACTAGATATAAATGCGCCTAAAGCAGCAGGTGCTGGTGGGGTAAAAGCTTAAAAAAAGGAAATCCTAATGCGCTCTAAAAAAGAAATATTAGAGATTATGGAGATTTTCGAAAAGGAAAATCCAAATCCTGAATGCGAATTAAATTTTTGTAATGCATACACCTTGCTTGTTGCAGTTATTTTGTCAGCACAAGCAACGGATAAAGGGGTAAATAAAGCAACTAAAGAATTATTTAAAAAAGTAGATTCTCCCCAAAAAATGCTAGAGCTTGGCGAAGAAGGATTAAAAAAACACATAAAATCAATAGGCCTATTTAATAATAAAGCTAAAAATATCATTTTAATGAGTAAAGAGCTTGTAACAAAATATTTAGGCAATGTTCCTGACAATAGAGAACAATTAGAAAGTTTAGCTGGGGTAGGAAGAAAAACGGCTAACATTGTCTTAAATGTATGGTACAAAAAGCCAGCGCTTGCTGTTGATACTCATGTTATGCGTATATCTCATCGCTTAAACTTTAGTAAATCCAAAACACCAACGGCGATAGAATTAGATTTGTTAAAAGTATTGCCAGATAGATATATTATAAATGCAAATCATTGGCTTGTTTTGTTTGGAAGATATATTTGTAAGGCTAAAAAGCCAGAATGTCATAATTGTAAAATTGCTAAATATTGTAATTCAACAGATAAAATATTGTAGATGTTATAGACTTTTTAACTATAATTTTTTAACATAAATAAAAATTATTTTTTTAAGAGATAGATATGGTTGAAAAAATTAAAAAAGATATAGTTAAAACTCTGATAGCTATAACTAGTGTTTCTTTATTGTGCTATATGATTGGTTTTATGGTTTGGACTGTTCTCTATACGGAAACAGGTAATGGAGATAATGTAGAGCATATCCATTCTACATGGTTAATAAGTCAAGGAAAAATACCATATAAAGATTTTTTTCAGCACCATAATCCCTTGCTATGGTATATTTTTGCGCCACTAATTGGAAAAATAACAAATCAGATGTTGTTACTGGATTTAGCTCATATACTGGGTATGTTGGGTGGTGTTTTAACACTGATTTTTGTATATAAAATATGTATAGAGTTTTTTGCAAGCAAATTAGCTTCTGTTTTAAGTATTTTGGTGTTATGCCCTCCATATTTCTATATATATTGCTTTAATTATAATCCTGATACATTTATGGCGCTTTTTTATGCAATAGGAGTATATTATTTATTTTTATATTGGGAAAAAACTAAACTAAATTCTTTAGTAATATCTTTTTTTAGCTTTTTTATATCATTCTTGTTTACGCAAAAGATTTTAGTGGTTTTGTTTGTGTTAGGAATGTTAAGCTTATTTATTTTTTATAAAAAGAAAAGTTCAATAGGTAATATTTTATACTCTTTACTGCTTCCTATAATGGGACTAATCTTTTTCTTAGCGTATTTGTATAGTAAAGGTGCTTTAGGATTGTACTTTGAAACAAACTATCTATTTAATATAGAAATGCAAGAATACTACGGTAATTATAAAATAAACGTTGTTGATAGAGATGTTTTAAGATTTTCGTTAGCACTTGCGATTATCAGTATTTTATGCTTTTTTGTAAAATCTAAAATATACTTTAAGATTATATCTATTTTATTTGTATTCGAAGTATGGCAAAGATATTTTTATTTTGCAATTTCGCCATATTATATGTTGCCATTGATGATATATACTGTTTGCTTAAATAGTGTTGTTATAGAAAAAATACTAAACTTTAGAAAAGAGATATCAGTACTATTTTTAATACTAGCATCATTTTATGCAGTAAATTCAAAAGAACAGTATTTAAAAGCAAGAGGGTATGATAGAAGTTTTGCAAGATATATTGCAAACAATGTAACACCTTGCGATTATGTATTAAGTAGTTTTTTGGGTAATCAATCAATAATAAGTAAAGATCCTCATTATTACTGGGCACTTCTAGGGCATATAGATGTTGCAGGGGAGAAAATTGGAATTTATCCAAAGCCAGATGTAACAGATATTGTATTAAAATATAAACCTAAATTAGTTTATGGCGGTACATACTACGATAATTATTCTAAAAATAGAGGGTATTCTATACCAATACAAAAAGTAGATGATAAGGTGTTAGATAAATATTATTTACCAACACCCTTTAAGGATTTTTACTTGTTAAAATATGAATATCATAAAAAGAAATGTCTTTATGATGAACAAAAAAAGGAATGGTTATATGCAAACTAAATTAAGTAATATAATCTTTCGTGCTTTACTAATTATAAGTGCTATCTTTGCTATTCTTGTGTATGGAATAACTGTTCGCTCTAATGGAGATAATATAGAGCATCTTCACGAATCATGGCTAATATGGAAAGGACTTGTTCCATATAGAGATTTTTTTCAACACCACAATCCACTTATCTGGTATATCTTTTCGCCACTAGTTGCCTTACTTATAAATAGTAAGCATATATTTATGATATTTAACATTATAAGTGTTTTTATAACATTTGGAATAGTGTTTTACATGGTGCAAATATTAAAGAAATGTAAAGTAAATAAACTTGTTTGCATAATATTTGCATGCCTTGTTTTATCTTCATATTCTGTATTTTATTCAACAGATTTTAGGCCAGATACCTTAATGTATCTATTTTTATTCATAGGTATAGATTATTTATTTAGGTACTTAGATGAAAACAAACTATCAAGCATTGTCATAAGCTTTTTTAGTTTGTTTTTAAGCTTTTTAAGTTCTCAAAAAATTATCTTAAATATGGTAATAATCGTTTTATTTATTATCTACGCACTTATTAAAAATAAAATAAAAAAGCAAGATTTTCTATATGCAATTATTTTGCCGGTATTATGTTTGGTATTTTTTCTTAGTTATTTATATGTAAATGATGCATTAAGTATATATATAAAATCTAATTACTTATTTAATGCGCATATTCCTCTTATTTTTAAACAAAATCGTATAGTTTTTCCGCCTTTAGAATATTATGAATTTTATGTGTTTGTTCCTATTTCTATAGTTTTTGCGATTCTTTTATTCAAAAAAGGAGATATAAAAGAGAAGTTTTTAAGTGTGTTGTTTTTTGAAGAGTTAGGTTTGCGCCTTTTTTATTTCTCTGCATTCTTGCATTATAATGTTTTATTGTTAATGCTATCTATAATGATATTTGCAATTTATGTAGGTAAATATTTTAAGCTAAAGGATGGGGTGATATTTATTTTTATAGCTTATATTTTATTTTCTTTAGGATATATTTATAAAAATGCATATTTAGTCGAAAAAAAGAGGTTAGAACATAAAACAAATTACGAGTATGTTTTTGAAAATACCAATTTTTGCGATTATGTTATCAATGGATATTATGCAGTATATAATCTAAAGTCAAAAGACCCTGGGTTTTATTCAATTTTGTTAGGACAGATAGATGTATTGGGAGATAAATTAAATATAGCACCTAAAGATAACCTAAATGAGTTAATAGTAAAATATAAACCCAAAATCATATCAAGTGGTATATATTGGAATACGTATCTTGAAGAAAGAGGTAGGAAAAATATAGTACATTGGATTGATAGAGATATCTTAAATAAATATTATAACCCGACATCTGTTGGAGATTTATATATGCTAAAAAAAGAATATCAAAAAAATAATTGTGTGTTTGATGGAAATACCTGGAGGTATGAGGATTAAATATGTTTAATATAACAAGAGGTCTTGAAGTACTAAAAGAAAACGTCAAATTAGCTCCTAATTTGCCAGGTGTTTATCGTATGATAAATCAAAATGGAGAAGTTTTATATGTCGGAAAAGCAAAAAATATTAAAAAGAGAATAACTTCATATACTCATATTGATAAGTTAACTTTGCGATTGCAGAAAATGGTCGCAGAAATTTTTAAAATGGAATTTATTGTTGTTGAAAATGAAAATAGAGCCTTAATTCTAGAAAATGAATTAATCAAAAAACTCCACCCTAAATATAATATATTACTTAAAGATGATAAATCGTATCCTTATTTGTCATTAAATGTTTTAGAAGACTATCCTGCTCTTCGTAAATTTAGAGGTAAAAGAGATGATAAATGTAAATACTTTGGACCTTATGCTAGCGTGACCGCTATTAGTGAAGTAATGGAAGTTATTCAAAAAATATTTATGCTAAGAAGTTGTCGAGATAATGTTTTTAATAATCGTAAAAGACCTTGTTTGCTCTACCAAATAAAAAGATGTACTGCACCTTGCGTTGGGAAAATAACCAAAGAAGAATATCATAGTATCGTTCAAGATGTTATCTCTTATTTAGAAGGTAAAAGTAGTCAAATTCAAGAAGATATATCTAAAAAAATGCTTAAAGCGAGCATAAACGAAGATTTTGAAACAGCGATATTACTAAGAGAAAAAATAAAAGCTCTAACAGGTATTCAAGCAAATAGAAATCTTGAATATATTGGTATGACATCAGTCGATATAATAGCAATGGCGAAAAATAATAATAAATATTGTATTGAAGTCTTTTTCATAAGGGGAGGGCAAAATTGCGGAAATTCTTCTAACTTTTTTAGCATAAAAGATGATGTCGATTCTTCTGAAATTTTAGAAGCTTTCTTAAGTAGTTTTTATTCAAATAAAGAACCACCTAAAGAAATATATTTGTCAGATAAAATTGAAAATAAAGAGTTTATGGAAAATGCTATTAATGCCAAGATATCAACTTTTTCTAAAGGTGATAAATATAAAATAATTGAAAATGTAAGAAAAAATGCTCAAATATCACTAGAAAGAAAAATGGCAGAAACTAGTAGTATAAAAGAAAATCTAAAAGAAATGATGCGCTATTTTAACTTAAATAAAATTCCTCAAAGAATTGAGGTTTATGATAACTCACATAACCAAGGTTCGTATGCTGTTGGTGCTATGATTGTTGCAACTCCAGATGGTTTTGATAAAAAATCATACAGAACTTTTAATATCAAAAATAAAGACATTACAAATGATGATTTTGCAATGATGAAAGAAGTGCTGAAACGTCGTTTTGATAAAATGAGTGATGAAAATAAGCCTGATGTTATTTTGCTAGATGGAGGTTTAGGGCAACTTCATGCAGTTCATGAAATACTAAAAAATTATAATTTAGAAGGAATAAATATTATTGCTATTTCAAAAGGTGTAGATAGAAATGCTGGTAAAGAATTTTATCATCAAAAAGGAAGAGAAAGTTTTTCTTTACCATATAGATCAGCAATTGCTTTTTATTTGCAAACAATAAGGGATGAAGCTCATCGTTTTGCAATAGGAACACACCGTAAAAAACGCTCTAAATCTATGATGTATTCAAAACTTGACGATATAGAAGGTATAGGTCCTAAGAAAAAAAGAGATTTATTAAATTATTTTGGCTCTGTTGAAGCAATAAAAAATGCATCTATAAAAGACATTACAAAAGTTGATGGAATAAATAAAAAAACAGCTGAAAACATATATAAATACTTTCACAAATAAAAAAAACACTTTATCATACAGATAGAACTTATATTATTTGAAAGGAAGTAATCGTGTATAATTTGCCTAATATACTTACAATTTCTAGAATTGTTGTTATTCCACTAATATTTTTAGCGGTATATGTGGATTGTCGTTTTTATAACTATTTTGCTGGCGTGTTATTTGTTTTTGCATCAATAACAGATTATTACGATGGTAAAATCGCAAGAGCTAGAGGCATTGTTTCTGCTTTTGGGCGCTTGCTTGATCCTATTGCTGATAAATTGCTTGTAGCTTCAGCTCTTATCGTGTTCACTGCAAAAGCTGGTGTTTTGCACCCAATTAGCATAATTCCTGTTTTTGTTATTTTATGTCGCGAATTGCTTGTTTCAGGGTTGAGAGAATTTTTACGTGAGGTAAATGTAGGGCTTCCTGTTACTCGTCTTGCTAAGTGGAAAACAGGTTTTCAAATGACCGCTCTATCAATGATCTTTTTTGATGGTTGGTTGTTCTGGGGCGCGTTAGGTGAGTTTTTACTATGGATTGCGGGTATCTTGACATTTGTTACAGGATATCAATATTTTCAAAAAAGCATGGAGTATATTAATGATGAAAATAAAAAGAAATCATCAGAAACTCCTAAAGAAACAGTAAAAAAAGTAGCAACAAAAAGCACAACTAAGAAAACACCTGCAAAAGGTAAAAAATAATAATAGAGAAAATAAATGCAAGAGACACAAAAACATATCTTAGTCGTTGATGATGATACTCGTTTGCGTAGTCTCTTGCAACGTTATTTAAGAGAGCAAGGATTTTTAGTTTCTGCAGCAAAAGATGCAAATGATGCTTTACTGTTTTTGGATGTATATAAGGTTGATATAATGATTGTCGACGTTATGATGCCCAATATGACAGGAATAGAATTTTTAAAAAAAATTAGAAAAGATAACAATCAAATACCAGTTATTTTATTAACAGCAATGGGGGAGGCTCAAGATAGAATAACCGGTTTAGAAACAGGTGCAGATGATTATGTGCCCAAACCATTTGAGCCCAAAGAATTGGTTTTAAGAATAAATAATATTTTAAAAAGAGCTCTAAATACTAAAGAGCAATTAGCAAGATTAATTTTCAATAATATTTACTATGATTTAAACAAGGGGGAGCTTTCTACAAAAGATGGTAAAGTTATTCATATAACCCCTGTAGAAAGAATGCTTTTAAATTTTTTAGGTAAAAGAGTTGGTGAAGTTCATACGCGAGATGAACTAGCAGAAGTTCTTGGTGTAACTGAAAATCTTCGAACAGTAGATGTTCAGATAACAAGGCTTAGAAAAAAAATTGAAACTGATACCAAAAATCCTCGATATTTACAAACTATTAGAGGTAAAGGGTATATGTTAATTTCTGAATAAAAGGAGATAATAATGCATATAACATTTCCATCAAAAATAGAAAAACTAATTCAATATATGAAATTAAAAATGCTTCCAAATACATTGTTTTTTAGAACAATGTTGCTTATTTTTATTCCGCTAATTTCTTTGCAAGTTGCAGTAGTCGTTGCATTTTTAAATGGTAACTGGGAAAAAGTTGGAAAAAGATTATCTGATAATCTATCAAACAATATTGCGTCAGCTATCGAAATTGTTGAAACAAATCCAGTATTATTGCCTGAAATTGAAGAATTATATAAAAATAATTATAAAATAAAGATGGAAAAGGTAACAGAGGAAAATAAATTATCTGTGAAAACCAATACTCACTATGGAAAAGACTATAAAATTGTAACAGGATTTTTAGAGTATTCATTACATGAAAAATTCCCAAATGCAATGACTAGCGTTTATTTGGCAAATGGAAGAGATGATGTTGTTGTGCTAGTTGAAACATCTCAAGGTTTATATCGTTTTACCGCATCAACAAAAAATATTTTTAGTACATCTATATTTGGATTTGTTGCATGGATGATTGGTATATCTATGTTGTTATTTATTGTTGCAACATTGTTCTTAAGAATACAAGTTCGCTCAATTGCAACACTTGCCCAAGTAGCAGAAGATTTTGGTAAAGGAATTAATACGCCCTTCAAACCTTATGGTTCATCAGAAGTAAGAAAAGCAGGTATTGCCTTTATTAAAATGAAAGAGCGTATTCAAAAACAAATATCTGAAAGAACTCAAATGTTAGCTGGAGTTTCTCACGATTTAAGAACTCCTTTAACAAGAATGAAATTACAATTAGCAATGCTTCCAGAAACAGAAGATAATAAAGAATTTATCGAAGATATTGGTGAAATGGAAAAAATGCTTGATGGTTATTTAGCTTTTGTATCTGGAGAAGGTGGTGAGAAAAATACGTTCGTTGATATGAATGAATTAATCTTAAGTATCATCAATAAATTTCGTAACAGTAAAGCTATGATACGCTATTCTACAAATGACCAAGTTAGTGCAATTCAAGGACGTGAGCAGGCATTAAAAAGAGCTGTTACAAACATTATATCTAATGCATTTAATTATGGAAAAACTATAGCGGTTGCATTAGAGAGTAATAATAATAAACTAGAAATAAGCGTAGATGATGATGGACCAGGTATTCCTGAAGAAAAAAGAGAAGAGGTATTCAAGGCTTTTTATCGTATAGATGAGTCTAGAAATAAGGAAACAGGTGGGGTAGGTCTAGGCTTGTCTATTGCAAGAGATATTATTACATCTCATGGTGGTAAAATTGAGTTAATGGATAGTAAATTAGGAGGCTTGAGGGTTCTCATTTCTATTCCCTTATAATTCTCACATAAGAAAATATGTATTTAGAGCAAAATAAAAGAGGAGAAATCCTCTTTTATTTTTGTTAGAATATAAAAAAGCCCACTATTTAAGTGAGCTTTTTATTTAATAAATTGATTAGATAATATTATAAGTGAGATCTTAACCACTCTTCAATTGAAGATTGAGAATTAAAACCAACCTTTGTATCAATCTTTTCGCCATCTTTAAATAAAAACATTGTAGGAATACTTCTAATCTCATAAGATGCTGCAACATTTGGAGCTTCATCTACATTCATTTTGCAAATTTTTACTTGATCACCCATTTGTTTATTTACTTCTTCTAAAATAGGTGTCAACTGACGGCAAGGACCACACCATTCAGCCCAAAAATCAACCAAAACTAAACCTTTTGAATTTAAAACTTCAGCATCAAACTGACTATCATTAATAGCTAACATTACTTTTCCCCTTTCTTATTAAATGTATAAGAACAATATAATCTCTTATTTTAATTATTAAAGATTTGATTAATTGTAATCACAAAGTTTTATATTTTCATCATATTACAAGTATTAGTCCACAATAAGTATGTTTCAACCTTTTTATTGGGATAAATAGATTCTAATAACCTTTTATAAGATGATAATTGTTTTAAATATATTAAAGGAACATCATCTAATGTTTTAGCTGCAGGTCTATTGGTTTTATAATCAACAATTATTACCACATCATCCTTTATAATTAATCTATCTATTTTTGATGATATAATTTTACCATCTACTTCACCAATAATAGGCACCTCAGATAAAGAGTTGCTTGAAAAAATATCTTTATATTTATTGCAAAGACCTAATACTTCTTTTGAGATATCTTCATACTCTTTATCGCTAAATGTTGGCAATTCCTTTTTTAAGAATAACAAACATACATTATATCTATTAGCTTCATCAATATTTGTTATGTATTGCAATAGCTTATGTATAGCAATTCCTCGTTTGTAAAAATTACCACTATCTTCTAGTGGAGAAGATACTACTTCATCATTTTGGGTTTCATCTTTTGAAGGGGTATAAGGTTTAGCTAAAGGACTTTCAATAGGAGCATCTGTAAGTATTGAAGAAAAATCAGGAATTTTATCAATAGCATCTTTAATTATTTCATTTTCTTTTTCAAAAGTGTTTTCTTGATTTATTTCATAAACAATACGCTTATCATTTTCTAAAAGTTCAATATTAGATTTAATATTGTCTTTTAGTAAACTATACCACGATTCGCTGTTGATGTTTTTGTCTTTGGTATACCCAGCAATATAAATTCTATCTTCAGCTCTAGTTAAGGCAACATACAATAAACGTCTATATTCATCCATATTATCTTCGCAGATTGAATTATTTATATCTAAACAAATATCATTATAATCACTTGAAGAAATAGGAAAATAAAATAAATCGTCATCCCATAAAAATGATGCATTTTGAGGTTTCTTTTTTACCCTAACGGTATCTGCTAAAATAACGATAGGGGCTTGTAAGCCTTTTGAACCATGTACGGTCATTATTTTTACAGTATTACTATCGCCTTGTTCCATTTCTTTTTTAACAATAACCTCGTCTTGATTAATCCAATCAATAAAGTTTTGTAATGTAGGAGTATTGGTTTGTTCAAAATTTATAGTAAGATTTAAAAATTCATCTAAAACGTCTACAACATCTAGCCCCATGCGTGAAATGTATTTTTTTCTTCCTTCCATGTTTACTAAAATATAATTATATAACTCGAATGGTCGACAATATCCTGTCATATTTAGAAGATTTTTTAAGTCATTGACAATAGATGTGTATTTAGGATTATTTACAATATTTTCAAATAAAGAACCTTGACGGTTATAACATAAATCAAACAAATCTTCATCTGTTAACCCAAAAATTGGTGATTTTAAAACTTCAGCTAAAGATAAATCATCACTAGGTAATAATAAAAACTTAGCAAGAGAGATTAAATCTTGTGCAGCAATTTGTTCTAAAAGGATTAATTTATCTACACCTGCCACATTTACGCCAATCTCTTTACAAGCTCTTACAAACTCTTCAACAAAACTATTTCTGCGTTGAACTAAAAACATAAAATCGCCATATTGAATAGGTCTGTTTTTGGAGGCTAGAATTTCTTTGTTTTGAACCATGTCTTTTATATTTCTTGCAATTTGTTTTGCAAGTATGCTTGATGGAGAACTTTTTTGTATTCTCTCTAATGGAATGTGCCAACTTATCTCAGCATTGTCTTCATCTTGAATTTGTTTTACTATTGGTGATATTTCAAAGACACCTCCATCACCAAGTCTATATGGGCAGTGATTGATTTTTTCTCCATCAGGAATAACACCTTTTTTAGCAATATCTGTATCAAATAAAGTATTTACACAATCCATAATAGCTTTAGTTGAACGGAATGATACATCTAGATGAATTTTTAAAAAATCTGCAGATTTTTGCTTAAAATAATTATACATTTTATCAAATTCTTTAGGGTCTGCTCCTTGGAAACTATAAATTGATTGTTTTCTATCTCCAACCACAAAAACAGACCGATTTTTTTGATTTTCATAAGCACCAAGACCTGCAAAAAATTCTTCTGTTAAAGCTCTAACAATAGCCCATTGGTTTGGTGAAGTGTCTTGGGCTTCATCAATAAGAATATGCTCGATTCCACCATCTAATTTAAACAAAACCCAGTCAGATGTATCTTTATTTTCGAGTAAATATTTTGTTTTTAAAATAAGGTCATCATAGTCTAAAACACAAAAATGTTCTTTGTATTCATTATAGGCATCAATAATGTTTTTTGATATTCTTAAAATAGCCAAAGTTGAATGTAAAACATTTATAGATTTTAAGGTGTTTTCAACCTCAAAAACTCTATCTTGTTCTTTTTTCATAACCTCTAAAATATCAGGAAAATGTTTTATAGCATCTTTTCTAGCAAGATTTGCACGTTTCCCTCCTTCTTTTGTTAGAAAAACATTTTTATATTCTTCATAATATTCTATATTAAAATTATTCTGACTAATTAAAGCAAAAGACAATGCTCTTTTATTATCTTCTTTTCCTCCTTTGAAAAATGCTTCCATACAAAGCTTAAAGGTTTTCTTATCAATTTTATCAAATAAATCTTCTTTAACCTCAATTGGAGACAAATCTACAGAAACTTTAAGTCTTTTTTCAAGTTCTTTAGTTATAAGGGATATATCGGCATATTGCTTTAATAATATATCAATTTTATTTCTATTTCCTGTGATCATATTCATTACTTCAGGAAATTTAAATTCACTAACAGACTTTACAAGAAAAGCTACATCTTGAGCTAGAATTAAATTTTTATCATTATCTATAGATTTTAATAAATCTGATTGAATTTTTTGTAATATGTTTTTACTACTTCTATCATCTAAAATTTCAAAATAAGGGGAAACATTTGCTTCTAAGGGAAAGCGCTTTAATATATCTTGGCAAAAACTATGAATTGTCTGGATTCTCATGCCTCCTGGAGCGTCTAAAATCTGAGCAAAGAGCGTTCTTGCTTTTTTTATTATTTCATTTTTATCGCACTTGTTAAAATCATCTCCAAATAAACCCGACAGTTCTTTGTATAGTTCTGTTTCATCAATTATAACCCAAGAGCTTAATCTTTTAGCGATTCGCTCATTCATTTCTACTGCGGCAGCTTTTGTATAGGTTAAACATAAAATTTTTGAAGGTTGAACATCATTTAGTAATAATCTTAAAACTCTATCAGATAATACTTTTGTTTTTCCTGTTCCAGCAGACGCTTCTACCCAAACAGAAGCATCAGGGTTTGCTGCAGATATTTGTTGAGATGAGGCAATAGAAGATAAATGTTTTTTTTCTAGTTCGTATTTATTCATCACTATTTTCTCCATCTTCTTGTACTGACCACTCTTTTATTCTAGCCAAATGTTCATAATCTTTGTTTTTTGGGATGTATTTTGGAGTTGGTCTAGAATGATATGGTGTCGTTTCAAAATCAAAAGTATTCATTAATTTAACTAAGTATTCTTCTGTTTTATCTAATAGATCATCAATGTCTTCATTTATTTCTAATTTTTCTTTACCTAATCTCCAATATATAAGGCTAGATACTTTTCCTGTAGATGATAGTAGATATGCTTTTTTTCTAGCAATAAGCCCTTCTAGAAGTAACTGAATAGCGTGTCCTGAATGAATTTGTGCTTTTGTTGGGATGCTTCCTGTTTTGTAATCTAGAATGTTTATTGTGTTGTCAGTAAGCTCGTCGATTCTATCTGCTTTTGCAGTAAAGACGAAAGGTCCACCTTGAATATTATATTCTATTTTTCCTTCGATTTCATTATGAACTTTTTTTACATCTTTTCTGTATTCTAATTCTTGCTCAATAATCCATTCTGCGGTGGTTAGAAATTTAGGATACCAAAAGGCTTTTATGTCTTTATCTAGATTTATTTTTTCAAAATGCTTTGTGCCTATTTCTATTATTTTTTCTAAAGGATTATTTGGAAGTTTAGAATTATACGTATTATTGAACTCTTCAACGATTCCATGAATTAGCGTACCATAATCTCGTTGGTCTGGTTTTTTATCTAAATCATCTAATGGGTATAATTTTAAGATATATTTGGCATAAGCGCTATAAGGGTCATTTATAAGCAAATCAACACCGCTTGCAGAAAGTTTTCGAGGTCTTGACTTTGCAATAGGTGTTGGAGCAGGAGCTTTTATTGGTGTATATGACAAAGGAGTATCAATTTTATTGGCAATAATTGGAAAGAACTTATTTTCTATATCATTGATACTCATATTTAGAGCTTTAAGTACTGTTTCTATGCGAAGCCACCACCTAGATTTTTGAACAGGCGATTCTCCAATTCTCTCAGCTCTTGTAAGAATAACATTTTTAGTTTTTAAAAAGTTTGCAAATATTGCGCCCAAAATGCCAATGTTTTTTTCAGGAAGTGAAAATCCAAAATCTTTCATCATCGGTCGTGACATCCACATATCTGCATCAGGTATCTTTGGCCAAATTCCTTCATTAACCTCGCCGATAATAATACAATCAAAATGCTGTAAATGAGCTTCAATAGGACCTAAAATACTTAATCTAGGATGTGTGCCATGATTTGTTCTAACTGTTTCATTACTCATAAGTTGGCAAAGCATAGGAAGATAGTCTTTACCATCAATCTCTCCAATTAAAGAGCTATATTCAAGCATCTTAGAGATAAATTTTACCCCAATTTTTCCTTCATCACCTCTCCATATAAAGTTTTTACCATCTATGGTGTCGGAACTTGCAATTTTTTCTGCAATTGAAATATGTAACTTTAATGTTTCACTAAAATCAATTTTAGGATTTTCTAAAATTTTAGAAAATTCTTCTAAATGTTCGATGAGATTATTATAAAAAGGATATTGGTCATTATCTATAATTGGTTTAGCATTTTTTTGTCTTAAACATAACTCTAAATCATATACTTTTTTTCTAAAATCATTGGGGTTATTTTTTAATAGTGTTAAAGGATGTTTTAATAAATCTAGGATTCTTGCTTTAGAATATAAATCTAAAGAGGCTTCTGCAATAAGTCGTAAAAACACACCACTAGGACATAGACTAAAAGGAATGCCAGCAGAATCATCAACAATAATCCCAAATCTTTTTAATTCATTAGATACACGTCTTGCAAGAGCTCTATCATATGTTACAAGAGCTGCTGTTTTTTCTGGATAATTTAATGTTTCTCTCATTTTAAGAGCAATTGCTAAAGCTTCTTCTTGTTGAGTTTTTAATGTAATGGTTTCGATTCCATTGATTGCATTTGGTAGATTAAATTTGTTATAAATATTTCTCCAAACATCAGAAACAATCGCAGGACGCATTATCTCCGATACTAGTTGTTCTCTGTCTTTGTTTATTTCTTCTTTGATATCTAAAGTATCAAAACGATTAATTTCTAATTTTTCTAATAAATCTTTTAATTCATATTGAGGATGGGTTTCATCTATGGCATCCCAATATTTATCGTCAGCAATTTTATCGATTCCCGAAAAATAAATTTTGCCATTGGGAAGTTGTTGGATTGTTTTCATCATTTTTACAATGGAGGGAAAACTTGCTGTAACACCCGCAACAACAATGTGTTTTTGAGTATTTTCTTTAAGCCAAAGATCTGCTTGTTTAGATAATACATAATTTTTCATAAAACTCGTATCTATGGCTTTTCTTTCTTTTAGGATTTCAGGCCAATATTGAGTAATAATTTTAAGTAGTTTTAATGTTTCTTGCCAGTGGGTTGCATATTTTTCAGGAACTAAATTATAAAGATTATCAAAAGATAATTCTTGATTATATGCTGTATCTATTAAAGAGGCTAAATCACCAGCTAAACTTAATGCTTGGGCAGGAGATAGCTGTTTTATTCCAAAGTCATTAGGTTTTGACTTTATGAGTCTTGCAAATAAAAATAAGCGCTCTTCTTTGCTAATAGATAAATCTAAATCTGGCCAAATATTTTCTAGATTGAAAGCACTAAAAAACATCTCATCATCATCTATTTCGCTTATAGGCACAATTTGTGGTAAAATTGTAGGTTTTAAGCCAAAATATCTTAAAAATGCATTCAAAAGAGCTGTACATGCTCTGCGATTTGGTACCATAAATAAAACGGAGCCAAGCTCAAATTTTTTATCTTTGAATTTATCTATATAAATCTCAGCAATAGTGTCCCAAAAAGAACAGCTACCAGGAATATTAAAAACATTTTTTAATATTTTACTCATAAAACATCTTCATTTTCTGTTAGATATTGAATAAACTTTTGAAGAGCACGTCCTCTGTGTGAAATTTTATTTTTTTCATCACTATCAAACTCAGCAAAAGAGCGAGTAAAACCTGTTGGTATAAAAATTGGGTCATAACCAAAGCCTAGTTTACCAGTTTTTTGAGTTGCAATTGAGCCATCAACTCTACCTTCAAAAGATTTGAAATTTCCATTAGGATATGCAAGAACAATTACACAAGCAAAGTGCGCTGCTCTATTATTTGAGTTAGTTTCTTTTATTTCTTTTAATAGTTTATCCATACCCATTTCAAAATTTCGATTTGGGGCATATCTTGCTGTATAAACACCAGGCTTACCACCAATTGCATCTACACATAGACCGGAATCATCAGCAATACATGGTAGATTTTGTTTTTTTGCAGCTGCAAGAGCTTTAATATAAGCATTTTCTTCAAAGGTTTTACCTGTTTCTTCAACTTCAGGGATTTCTATATCTTCACCTGATAAAACAGTTATACCTAATGGGTATAGAATTTCTTTTATCTCTGAAATTTTTCCTTTATTATGACTGGCAAATATGATTTTTTTAGATTTTTGCATTTTCAATAGCTCCTTTTTGAATGTTTATTAACTCAGATATTCCTTTTTGAGCAAGTTTTAATAAAGTTGCATATTCTTCAGGAGTAAAAGGTTTTTCTTCTGCAGTTCCCTGAATTTCAACAATATTGCCGTTTTCAGTTAATACGAAGTTTGCATCAACTTGTGCATGACAATCTTCCTCATATTCTAAATCAAGAAGAGCCTCATTGTTGCAGATACCAACAGATATTGCAGCAACTGCTTCTCTAATAGGATTTGAAGGGATTTTTTGCTCTTTAACAAGTTTTTCTAAGGCAAGATAAAGAGCAACATAGCTACCTGTAATTGAAGCTGTTCTTGTTCCCCCATCAGCTTGAATAACATCGCAATCGATATGAATAGAAAATCCAGTTAATAATCTTAAATCTGTGATAGCTCTTAAAGACCTACCTATAAGTCTTTGTATTTCATGAGTTCTGCCACCTACACCATGAGTTTCTCTTGATACACGAGTTTGTGTTGCTCTGGGAAGTAAAGCATATTCAGCAGTAATCCAACCTTTTTCTTCACCTTTTAGCCAGTTTGGAATTTTGTCGTCAACAGAGGCAGTACATAACACATGTGTATTACCACATTTGATTAAGCAAGAGCCCTCAGCATAAAGGTTGTAATTGGGAATGATTTCAATATTTCTTAATTCATCAAATTTTCTATTATTATTTCTCATGCTTTCTCCTTTGCTATATAGTATTCTTTAATTGCATTTAAAACTCTATCTACTGTGCAATCAATGTTTTCATTTTTTGTTTCAACAATAATATCAGCTTCATTGTAATATGGTGATTCTTCATTTATATAAGTTTGTAATTTGTTTTTTATTTTTGAATCGCTACATTGCAAAAAAGGTCTTCTTTTTCTGCCGGTTGTTCTGTTGTATAAAATATCAATATCTGCCTTTAACCAAACAGTTAAAGCATTTTCTTTAGCGAGCTTTCTTGTTTGCTCTGCAACAAAAGCTCCGCCACCAGACGCCAAGACACAAGGCTGACCAGATAAAAGCCTCTTCATTATCCGAGCTTCTCCTGCGCGATATTCTTCAACTCCAAAGCACTTAAATACATCAATAACAGATAGTCCTGATGCTTTTTCTATTTCTTGATCGCCATCAATAAAAGGAAGAGATAACTTTTTTGCAAGTCTTTTCCCAACACTTGTTTTGCCACTACCTATTAAGCCAACTAGTAAAATTATTTTATTATATTTTTCCATCTTTAATTCACTATATCGTTATTCTTACTTTACAACAAAGGATATAGTGTTAATAATAATAATCAACAGTTAATTATTAAAAAATGAAAGGAAGTTTGTATGAAAAATAAAAGTAATAAGTATGTTTTATTTATCATCATGGCTGTTTTATTAGCAGGTGTTGCATATTTGGCTTGTAAGGATATAACTCCAACAACACAAACTATAGAAAAACAAGTAGAACTAAAGCTTTCTAAATGAGAAACTATATTGATGAATTTTTAGATAAAAAAGCAGTTGAAGATGGAGTGTCATTAAATACTCTATCAGCCTATAAGCGTGATATTGTTCAGTTTAGCGATTCTCTAAAAAATATAGATATCTTAAATGTAAAAAAAAATGAGATTGAAAATTATTTTAATCTTATGAGAGAGAATGGATTCTGCGCAAAAACGATATCTAGAAAGATTTCATCAATAAAAGAGTTTTTCAAATTTTTAGTTAGTGAAAATGTTATAAAAGCAAATCCATTAAGCGATATAATAAGTCCTAAAATTGGTAAAAGTTTACCAAAGTTTTTAACAGATGAAGAAATCAATTTACTTTGCATTTGTTCAGATGCTTCGAATACTCCATCTCTAAGAAGAATGAAAGTTATGATAAAGCTGATGTTTTCATCTGGTTTACGAGTTTCAGAGTTAGTATCTCTTTTAGATAATTCAATAAATTATGACCTAAAACAAATAAGAATAAAGGGAAAAGGTGCAAAAGAACGTATTGTTCCTCTTTCAAAAGAAGTTGCATTTGATATTCATGAATATTGTGAATATAGAAATTGTTTTTTAGGAAAAAAAGATAATCATTGGCTATTTCCATCTCTACGTTCTAATAGTGGGCATATAACAAGAGATGCTTTTTTTAAAAACTTAAAAAAACTTTCTATTATTGCAGGGGTGTCACCAAGTAGAGTGCATCCTCACGTATTAAGACATTCTTTTGCAACAAAATTGGTCAATAAAAAGGCTGATTTAAGGTCTATTCAGAAAATGTTAGGTCATGAACATATTGTAACAACAGAAATCTATACCCATATAACAACAAAAGGGTTAGTTGAAGAGGTTAAATCAAAACATCCGTTAGCAAATAAAAAATGAGAAAAATATGAAAAAGAAAGCAAATATTAAAATATCTGATGAGCGTCATTGTAAGGAATTAGAAAGTTTAGGAAGTATATTTATTCCTATAATGAATGGGGCGTTTGATGCTAAAGATTTTATTGAAGCTGATGTTATATTAAAATGGGAAGATATTGTAGGTTCTGAAATATCTTCATTTAGTACTCCCGTAAAAGTAAAGTTTAATCCTAAAACAGATGAAAGAGTCATTCATATAGAAGTGCCTGTTGGAGGATTTGCGCTAGAGCTCCAACATAGAGAAATTTATTTGTTAGATAAAATAAATTCGTATTTTGGTTATAAGGCAATTCATAAACTATTAATTAGCCAAAATGCAAATATGAGAATAAAAAAAATAAAAACATCAAAAAAGAAACCTATACTAGAAGAAAGTGATAAAAATTATTTATTAGAATTGTCTGATGGAATAAATAGTGACGAGTTAAAGGAAATTTTAATAAAATTGGGTGAAAATGTAATATCATCAAAAAAGGAGAATACATAAACAATGCCAATAATCAATAGAATAAGTAAAATACTAGCAATTTTAATCGTGTATATTATATGCGCATATGGGTATCTAACAGCAAAAGGATTCGTGTTTGAAGACGGAGTTCCTGTGCTTTCTAATCAAGCTTTAGCAAAAGAAGAATTTTCGGTTAAAGTAAATGGAGATTTGATGCTAACAAAGGAAATGATGCGTTTTAAAGGAGATGATAAAGCTCCGATAACAATGTATGTATTTTCATCCATGATGTGTTCTCATTGTTCTGATTTTCATAGATTTATTCTTCCAAAAATTGAAAAGAGTTTTGTAGAAAAGGGAATGATTAAATATGTCTTTGTGCATTTTCCTCTAGATGTACTTTCTATGCAAATAGCAAAAATGTCTTACTGTATGCCAGAAAATAATTACTATAGCTTTATAGAGGAGTTATATGCTAAGAAAGATTGGAGATTTGCAAAAGATGATAATGTGTTGTTAAAATATGCTAAACAATACGGGTTAAATGATGGAACAATTAGTGCTTGTAAAGATAATAAAAAACTAACAAGTAGCATTTTGCAAGTAAGGGATAACGCTATTTCTAAATTAAATATTAAAGGAACTCCGTCATTTGTTATAGAAACAAAAAATGGGAAAGAATTAATTGCAGGTTCAAAAAAATATGGAGATTTTGAGGAATACTTTAATAATAAATTAAAAGAGATTAAGTAATGATAGAAAAGCCAGATGATATAAAATCAATAGATGACAGGATACAAAAAATAAAAAACAAAGAAGAAATGGATAATAAACATTCTGATTTTTCCAATTGGGCTATTGGTTTGCAAATAAGCATAGAGCTTGTATCTGGTGTTATTGTGGGGTATGGTGTTGGATATATATTAAATGAAATATTTGACTTAAATGATATATTCGTGATATGCCTAACAATATTGGGTGGAATAGCTGGTTTTTTTAATGTAGAACGTTACTTAAAAAAAGCAGATAATGAGAAAACAAAGAGGTAATAAATGGCTGATTTAATGCATCAGTTTGAAATAAAGAAAGTTGCTCCTATTAACATAGGGGAATTTGATGTTAGTTTTACAAACTCTTCTCTTTGCATGGTTATTTCTGCTTTAAGTGTTATAGTTGTTTTTTCTCTTTGTTTGCGTAAAAGAACAATGATACCAAGCGTTGCACAAAGTATTCCTGAAAGTGCATATGAATTTATATATTCTATGATTAGAGATAATATTGGTAAAGAAGGTTTACGATATTTATCATTTCTATTTAGCCTTTTTTTATTTATTTTAGTAGGAAATATTCTAGGGCTTTTCCCTTATAGTTTTACTTTTACATCCCATTTTGCAGCTGTTGGTGCTATTTCTATTATAGGGTTGTTTTATAATATTTTCCAGGGCATTCGAAAAAGAAAATGGGGGTATTTGAGGACTTTTTTACCTAAAAGTGTTCCTTTATGGTTAGCACCTCTTATTATTCCAATTGAGATGCTATCTCTTTTATCAAAATCGTTTAGTTTAACTGTAAGACTTGTTATGAATATGATTATAGGTCATATAGTGTTAAAAGTATTTGCAGGATTTATTATTATGATGAATATTGCAGGCGTTATTCCATTAGTATTTGATGGAGCAATTATTGCATTTGAGTTATTTATTGCATGTTTGCAAGCTTATATATACACAATCTTGTCATGCATATACTTGGGCGATGCTCTTCATGAGCATTAATTTTAATTGAAAGGAAAAAATATGGAAAATTTAGTATCATCAGACGCAGCAAAATATATAAGCGTAGCATTATGTACTATTCCGATGGCTGTTGTTGCATGGGGTATCACAAAATTCTGGACTACACTTTTTGATAATGTTGGTCGTAATCCTCAAGCAAATAACGAATTAAAAGGTTATGCAATGGTTGGTTTCGCAACAATTGAGGCTATTGCTTTATATTGCTTAGCTATAGCTATTATGATGTTGCTCTAGTAGGTGGATAAATAAATGCCGCAGTTTGATATTTCGACATATACAACACAAATTTTTTGGTTGGTTGTTGTATTTTTCTCTTTTTGGTTTGTTATGGATAAGGTGATAACTCCAAAAATAATGGAAACTATAGAAGAGAGGAAAAGAAAATACAATGATCTTATCTTAAAAGCAGAAAAGGTTAATAAAAAAGCCTTTGATGCATTAAACAAATATGAAGAAAAAATAACTGCGGCTAAAAAAAATGCCTCTGAAGAGATAAAGAAAAACGAAATAGAGTTAAAAGAATTTATTGAAAAAAAAGAAGAAGAAATAGAAGAAAATCTTGAGGAAAAGATAAAGGATAGCCAAGATAAAATAGAAAAAGAAAAAAAAGAAATATTAAATCATATAGATGAATTATCAGAAATTTTAGCTTTTGATATAGTAAAAAAAATAGAGATAAAAAACATTACAATCGAGGATATTAAAGAAATAGCGCTAAAAAGGGTAGGAAATGAGTAGCAATTTAGAAAATACGATAGAAATGTTATCTAATGAAGAAAGTATTGAAGTTAGTCATTCAGATGAGGCTTTTTATTTAAATGCTGAATTTTGGGTAGGCGTTGCATTTGTTTTGGTTGTTGCTTTGATATATAAACCTGCGGTTAGAATAATAAATAATCTAATAACCAAAAGAATAGATCATATAAAAAATGAATTTCAAGAAGCTGAAACATTAAAATTAGATGCACAAAAAACATATGCTGAGTATGAAAGAAAATTAGAAAATGTAGAAAAAGAAGTAAAAGATATTGTTGAAGGCGAAAGGCTTGTTATTGAAGAGTTAAAAGAACAAAAAATAAAAGAATTAAACCGAAAACTAAATCAAAAACAAAAAGAGTTTGATGGTAAAGTTAGTATTTCTCTTGAAAATATAAATAAAGAAATAAATGGACTTATCATAAATAAAAGTATGGATATTTTAAAAGATGCTTTTAAATTAAAATTAACAAAAGCAAATTATAATAGCCTCATAGATAAGTCAATTTTGAATTTAAGTAAAATAAATATAAAAAACTAACTTTAGGAATACCTATATGAAGAAACTTTTACAATACAATTTTTCAGATCTTTATATTAATGAAAATAAAGAATTTTATATATCAGACGAACATTATAAAAACAGTCTAAAGAAAGTGGAGCCAACAGATAAAGAAGAGTTTTATAAAGAGTTATTAGCCGTTGAACATATAGATAATTCTTATTCTTTAGTTTATAAAGGTACAAGTTTTCGTGTAGAATGCTCTACAAGTGTTAGAGGTGAGTTATGGTGCTTAAGAAGAATGCCTGATAAAACACCAAGCATTCATAACTTAAACTATAATCATAGATTTATCCAATATATGTTGTCTCTATCTGATAAAAGTGGACTTATTTTATGGAGCGGTTCAACAGGTCAAGGAAAAACAACTGCAATAGCATCTTTATTAGCAGAATATTTAAATATTAATGGAGGTTTTGCTTATGCAATTGAAGATCCTGCTGAAATGCCTTTAGAAGGAGAATATCAGGCGGTAAATGGGTCTATTGGTTTTTGTAGACAATTTGAGGTTATTGAAGATGATTGGAGAAGCCCATTAAAAAGTGCTCTTCGCTCACATCCAAGATATATTTTTATTGGAGAAATAAGAACTCCTGATGCTGCTGTTGAGTGCTTAAGAGCCGCTATTTCTGGACACCTTGTTTTGGCATCAATTCACGCTGGAACATTGACAGATGCAATTACATCATTAGTTAAATACGCTGCATATGGTATGAGTGAAAATTCTGCTTATGATATTTTATCAAGAGGTATTCTGGCTGTTATAAACCAAGAACTCATAGGCGTAGAAGGTGCAAGACACCCAGTTGTTGAAACTGTTTTTGCTAATCCTGAATTAAATAAAGCTGATCCAGTGCGTTCAATTATTAGAAGTGGTACACTAAATTTAGCAACAATCATCGAAAGACAAGCTATAAGATTAGCTCAGTCACAACCTATATTTGATTAATTAAAGAAGTTATCTAATAGACCAAATTATGGTATTATTTTCATCTAGGCAAACATCTTTACCTGTGTAATTTTTTACAGGTAAAGAATTTATTTTATCCCCCCAAGTAAAAACAGTGCTTGAATTTGTATTTATAACAGAAATGCTCTCAAGTTTCACTTGGTTGGCATTGCTTAATTTTGCTTCTAAATATGAGATACACTGTGACTTATTAAGATTTTTTAACACTATATCAAATGATAAGTCTCTCAAGAAAACAACATCTCCATTAATTCCTTTTCCAATTAAAATTTCTTTTCCGTCATCAAGTAAGATTTTATCCTTAACAATAAATCTTTTATCAATTATAGAGTTTTTAGTAATATATGAAGTTGAAAGCCCCCAATAATCTGGTTTATTGCTAAAATGAGCACGAATGTCATCTGATATTAAAAATATATCATTGATATTTTTTTTAATACTTCTTTGCAAAAAAGAGCAAGAATAAAATCCTAATCCAACAATAAGGCATGGTAAACCAATCTTTATAATAAAATCTTTATCAATATTGATTGATTTAACTTTCTCAGCAACAAGTAAAACATAAGGCATTATTTGTTTTTTTAATTTTATTAGATAGTTTTTTATTCTTAAAATAAAATCATTCATGTTATTATCCCATAGCACTTGTAATTTGGTCTTGCATTTCGAACACTCCAAACACCGCCCATGCAATAATGCCAGAAATTGCAAACATAGCAACCATGTTCAATATTGATGCTTTTGCTTCAACCATTTCTGCTGATGCATCAAGCCAGTCGTTTGCTAGTCTATCCAAAGCTTCTTCAAAGTTATCCAATTCAGCATAAATCTTTAGGTCAGCAACAATATCTTTGTCAGGGAAATCCAATTTTGACTTAGACAATGCTTGACCCAAGTTATCACCATTTTTAATAAAATCCATGGCCTTATCTATTCTTTCTATTAGATATCTATTTGAGTCTTTTCTAAGAGCTGACAGAGCAACTGAAATAGGCACACCACCCTTAATAAGAGCAGATAAAGACAATAGCCATGTAATACCCATAAATAGCTTATACATAGACCAAGGTGGGCAGTTATCGATAGCTTTTCTAGTTGGACCGGTCCATATACCAATTGTTAGATAAATTGCTAAAAATAATGCAGGAAAGAAAGAAAAGGCTAAAAGCCAGTTGTCTTGTATCCAGTGAGAAACAGCCACCAAATCTCTTGCCGTACCAGTCCATCTAGCATTAGGGGCAGCGTCTTCCATTGGAGGCACCATGTATGCACCAATAGCATAAATAACAAGCACAGACATTAAAAGCAAAAACGAAGGATATGCAATAGCACCAATAATTGGCTTTAACATTTTTTCTGTACCTTCAGCAACTTTAATCAAGTTTAATAAAGCACCTTCTAAGTCTGACATATCACCCACAGAAAGCATAAGTCTTTCGCGGCTTGGAGCCCATCCTTTTAGAGCATCTGAAAAAGAGTTACCATTTTGAAGTGATTTACCCCATGATGCAATAGCAATAGCCATCGGTTCACCAGGGTTTTTTCCTTCGTTGGTAATACTATCATACATAATATCTAAAGCATTCATCAAAGAGAAACGGTTTCTAAGTAATGATGCTAATTTTTTATATATCTTTAATCTGTCTTTACCAGACATTCCAACACGAAATTGAGCAAAAGAAACTTCCAATGAGTTCAAAGACTTCATTGCTTTATTAAGAGAGCCTGTACTTGATTTTTTATCATCTGCCATAGTTTATCTCCTAATATACAGGTCTTTGGTCAATCAAACCACACCAACGTTCAACTTCATCAAGGTCAATTAAACCCTTAATCATACGCTCAATAGCGCAGTCTTTTAGAGGGCGACCATTTAATTCACTAATCCAATAGTCAATACCTTTTGCTGTTTCATTATCAATAATTAATTTTAAGAAATGCGAGTCAGGCAAAATAATTTCATCAACAGCCATTCTGCCTTTAAATCCTTTATAGCCACAAGCCTTACAACCAGGACCACTAACATAAACGTTTTCAATACCATATTCACCAAGAGCATTTTTCAAACGCTCAAACTCTGGAGAACCCTCTTTAGTTTTTATAGATTGGCGACATACAGGACATAATTTACTAAACAAACGTTGAGAAACAAGTCCTTTAACTAATTCTGGGTCGTTTAACATATATGGCTGAATACCAATGTCTCTCAAACGAGTAATAATCGCAGGCGCAGAGTTGGCGTGAAGTGTTGTCCAAACACCGTGACCAGACAAAGCTCCCTTAAAAGTCAATTCAGCAGTAGCTAATGAACGCGTTTCACCCACCAATATAACGTCAGGGTCGGAACGAAGAGCCGCGGATAATGCTTTTGTAAATTGTTCTGTTTTTTCTTCCTCAGTGTTAGCGTTGGTCACAGGCATTTGGCGAGCGCCAGGAATTGGATACTCAGGTGGATCTTCCACCGTTAATAGGTTAATCTTATAATCTTTTTCTTGTAATAGTTTAATCATATTACGTTGAAGAGTTGTAGACTTACCTGAACCAGTAGGACCAGCAACCACGTTAAGTCCAACGGCCATACTACGCATTTTAAAGAACAAATCTTCTTCATATTTTCCAAGACCAAGTGATCGTAAGTCTGAACTACCTTCTGGATTATCATCTGCATAAAGCAAACGCATAACCAAATATTGAGAACCAAACGCGATAGGGTTAAATTGCAAACGAATAGCTAAAACGTTGTGCGGTAACATCAATTTACCATTTGATCCACGAAGTGGTGTAGCACCAAGTTTTTGTGCGCCCTGGAATTCGTTTTGGTTATAGTTAGAGTCTGAAATATCAGCTGCAGCAAAAACGGAACGAACAAAAGCTTCTCCCCATTCGCCACCATATTCACTTTGCTTAACCATAATACCGCCTTCACGGAATAATACCGTAGAAGATGAACCTACAACAATGTGAACGTCGGATACTTTTTTTTGTGATGCGCGTTGAATAATGTTGACAAAGTCAATCATCATTTGCATATCTTCAGCTTCTTCTGCAGATACGTCAACAGTACCTGTACCACGCTCTGCATAAGCATATATAGCAGCAATTTCATTTAATGTAACAAAAGTTGGCGCTTTAATCGGTATTTTTCTTCTTTTAACATTCGATTCGAAGTTATATACTGCACCATCAAATCTATTATCTTTTGATACTAAATATGTTCCGTCAGAGAAAAGAGCAAGTAAGCGTCTTGTTTCATTAGATAGAGCAAAATCAGAACCACTAACAGTAATTAATTTATTACCATTAGCAAATAACTTTTCAAACAAGTTTACCTTTTTTGCTTGTGATCCACCTTCTTCTTCCTCAAAATTTGATTGAGGTTTAGGTTGTTCTGCAACTTGTTCGTCTTTTAGCTCTTCTTTTTTATTTTCCTCAGCCATTACTACTCATCCATACATAATATATAATGTTTTATGCTCTATTTTGCATTCTTTTCTGATGCTTGACCTAACAATGGAGTATATCCATCAATAGTTTTACCTATATATAAATAATCATCATAACCATCTTTGCTAAATTTAGCATAATCAGAACCAATCTCTTTAAGTGTGTGACCTGTTGGTAATAATGATCCAACTTTTATTAAAAATGGTTGGCCATCTGTGCCAATTAGTTCTACAGACATAGATTCAGCTCGTCCAGAAATACCCAATAAGGCATATTTAGTGCTTAATTTTTCAATTACAACTTCTTCAACTTCTTCTTCTGCTGCTTCTAAAGCTGCTAAAGCTAAAGCCTCTGCATTGCTTTCTGCTAAACTGCGATTCGCTGCATTCATGTCTTTAAGCTCTTCAATAGATTGAGATTGAATATACATATTTTTAGCATTTTTTATAATCTTAGCATCGGCTTCAACTCTCTTACGCAATTGTTCGTTACGAGCTTTTAAGTTTTTAACAACTCTTTCAAAGTTAGCCTTTGCAGCTTCTGCAACTTGTATATTTTTAGCTGAAGCTTCTAACACAGAATCGATTCTCTGTTTGAAAGCTGCAATCAAATCTCTTTTTTCTTGTTCCATTGCTGCTAATTGACCATATAATGCTTCTTTTTCTTTTAACCAATCTTGTTGCATAACAAGCATATGATTCATATAAGCATTTAACAGTTTGCGTTGTTTTAAAACTTCAAACATTTGTTCTCTGTCAAGCAAGTGTTGCTTTGCGTTAATAACTTCTGTTTCAAGTTCTTTTTTCTTTTGAAGCTCTAACATACGTTGTTCTGCCTTTTGCTTTTCAATGTCATCAATGTTTTTTTGACGAATAGCCTTTTGAGCCTCAATTTCGTTACGTATTTTTTCTCTCTTTAACTCTAATGTTAATAGAGTTGTGCTTTTTTCGATATCAGACATTTGTTTAAATAAGTCATCATCCATTTGAGATAAAACACTATTTCCTAGATTCTCAATAGGGTTTGATTTGTATTTTATATCTTTAGGCAAATCCTCTGATAAATCTTCTTTAGTAACTTCTTTAGTAGCCTCTTTCTTTTCTTCAGTAGCTTTTGGCGTAGCACTAGGTGAAGAAGGAGGTGTGATTGCCTTCATTTTTAGGTCAAAATCAAAATCATCTTTAGTTTTTTCATTTTCTTTTGGTAAAGGAGCTTTTTGTACTGTTTTTTCAGCATTCTTAATATCTACTTCTTTTTTAGTTTCAGTAGATTGAGGCTTTGAAGGAGATACTAAAGAATTAGCTGGTTGCGTAGACACAGGTTTTGTCGCCTTTTCTGGTGTAGCTGAATTTATAGGCAAATTATTGCCGTCAATACTCGCAATCTTGCTTTCTGCAGCAAAGCTGTTATTTGCACCTAAAATAATACCTAATGCAGCTAAACTCAAAAGATGTATTTTTTTACTATTGAACATAAATAGCCCCCTCATAATTCCATACGCCATCAACATAACGTATATTATTAACCCTAAGTCCTGAAAATTTTGTTAACAATTCTTTCCAAACTTCAGGATCATATTTTGATGTTATACCAAATTTTAATGATTCATACACTTTACCACCAACAGTGGACTTTTCTTCAGAAATACTTATCCTTAAATTTAATGCCTGAAATAAATCATTCACCATATGTCGCAATTCTGTCATAGTCTTTTTAGGTGCTGATTTTATTCTTTTAGCTTCTTGAAATGGCAGAGAAACAGTAACTATTGATGATGATGGATCAATAGTTTTACTTGAAAAGCTTAATCCAGAATATGCTAAAGACATCTCAATCCAAGATAAACGACCAAACTCTTTATTCCACGAAGTCATAGCACCAGATGCCATGCAAGTAACACCTTGATTTCTCCAACCAGGAGCAGAAATTGAGGTTAGTGATAAAATAGATTGACGACAATTATCTAACATCCAAACAGGATCAATCATAGATTCCCATGGAGCAGGAATAACTACTTCAACTTTTTTGACCTTTTTTTTCTGTGCTCTTCGTGTTTGAACATGCATCTGCTGAACATCTGTTTTAAAAAATGTTTCTGATATGTATGAAATTAACCAAGCACCAGCTGCAATACTTAATACTACAACAATTAATAATTCTGTACCACGGAGAGCATTTATCTTTTCAAGTTTTGAATCAAGCCCTTGAGCAAATACTTCAGAAATATCTCTTTGTTCAGTGTCATCGATTCCCCATTCTTCTGGTGCAATTTTCTTTGACCAATCAGGAACAGAAAGCATTGACATAAACTGCTCTTTAGCATCTTCTTCTTTTACAAATAATACGTCACCATCAGATAAAATTACATCATTTCTAACACAAAGATACCAATATCCTGCATCTACTTTAAAAACGGCAAGCAAAGAAGATGCATCACTCATAGATGTAACTGCTGTAACTGCAGCTACATTCATACCCTTTTTAAATCCTTGTGATGATATTGCTAAACCAAGCTGTGGTGATTTACCATGCTTTACACAAAACAAGTCTGCGCCAACTAAAACATTTTCAGCTGCATCTTTTGCATCTAAGAAAGGTGCATCTACATTTTGAAGACTTTCCCAAAATACACTGGCAGCATATGGAACACCTCTAACAGTAAAGCTAGAAGCCCATTCCTTACTACTTAGGTTTGCGCCATTTTCAGTAGAATCATCAAGTATTTCGTCTTCTTCAGCCACGTTTTGCTCCTTAGTAATTCATGCGAGACTCAGGTAATAATGGAGATTCTAGCACAACAGGTGTTAATAAAATCACAACAATACTTCTTTTTTTGCCAACATTTTGATGGCCACCAAGTAACATATTGTTTACTGCGCCTAAACCTTCTTTATCACTAGATGTTTCAACTCTTTCATAACCAGATAACACAAGTGTTTCGCCTGACTTCAATGCAACTTCCTGTACGAAACCACGTTCTTCGATAACAGGGTTTTGAATATAGCCGGATTCTTCAGAACCATCTAGGTACACTTTCTCTAAAGATAATAGGTCAGAAAGATTTAAGCTAAACAGCATCATCAAACGACCATGATCCATAATTCTTGGTAAAACATCTAATGTGAAACCTACTTCAATTTCTTCTGTTTCAACAGTTGTATCCCATGATGCATCACCATTAACTGTACCATTATTTGTTTTTGTATACTCAGAGATGTAGTTTTGTGTTTTAACAACTTGGATTGGAGCTGGTTTATTATTCATAGTAGTAACTGTACCACTTGTAACCAAAGTTGTTGTACCTTGTGTTGCAAGAGCTTGCATAGCGGCATTTACACTAACATCACCACCTAAAATTTTCATAGATATACCAGCATTGCTATCAACTAAAGAGCTAGGTGTTGTAACTTCGCCGATAGATATACTTCCACCACTTTCTGTTCTATCTTTAAATGCTGCATCTAAGTCAAAACCATAACCATGAGCTTCATCAACATCTACCTGTAAAACTTTTACACTAATCGCAACTTGGCGAGAAAGTCTTACATTTTGTTCATGAACAAATTTAGCAACCTTTTTTATTTCAACAGGAGTCGCAGTTATTGTTAATGTGCCATTTGAAGGATCTGTTACCAAACTAGAGCCGGAACCTAACATTGATTTTACAGCAGTTACAATATTTCCCCATAAATCTATACCAGATACACCACTAGTAATGCTTCCACCACCAGAAGAGCTACTAACACTAGATGTCATAGATGGTTTTGTTGGAAGAGTGTATAATGTAAATGTTTTTGTGGTATATTTATAAATGTAAATTTCACCATTTTCGTATTTCCACCATACACCAAAATAAGAGCATACCTCATCTAATAAGCCACTTAAAGAACCTTTGTAAGAAACAAGCATTCTAGATGTATCTGACCATTTGCTACCTACTTTAGAAATAGTTGGGGCATTTTTGTCAGCAGCTGCTTTTGCTGGACCTTCTAATTGTGCTGCAAAGCGCATTTTAATAGAAGTAATTTGGCTAATAGTATTACCAATCTCATACAATGTAATAGGGCGGTTGCTAACCAGTGTGATACCATCATTTGTTTCTAAATAACTTGGTAAAGGTTTATCACCTTCATATTCCACATCACTAGTATCTCCGAGCCAAATATCATCTTTTATTCTAATAACATCTGTGTCTGAAACCTTTTGAGGAGCTTTGGCATCTTCTTTATATTGAACAGTCGCATCAACATCACGTTCAATAGCAGCATCAAAATCTGTAGGTAATGAGCAAGAAGCAACACCTAAAAATAAAAGAGAGCTTAATCCTATTAAAAATTTTCCATTAGTACGCATTCTCGTTCTCCATTGTTTCAACAACTATAACACGGTTGCCTTTGTAATATGTAGCAATTGGTGCAGGTCTTGCTCTAGCAAAAGCTCTAATTAAAGCTGAACTTACATCTGCAAATTTACCTTTAAACATTACGCCAGCACTAAGAGTGTAATTGCGGTTTGTTTTCCACAATAATTTCCAACCAGACATTTCACTCCATTTTGTTAACAATTCACGTAAATTATCACCTTCTTCAGCTTCCCAAGTTAACACACTTTCGTCAGTGATTTTAACTTTTTCAACAGAAGCATCTGCGATAACTTGTTCTTTTAGGCCATATTCATTAAATTCTATATCTAATTCATTTCCATCTTGATCTATGTAATCTGCGATATCAAAAGATTCTTCTGTGAACTCAGATGTAATAACATCATCATCTGCATTTGCACTCATGATTTCTTCGCAGTTTTCTTCACAGATTATCTCGTATTTAGATCCATCTTCTTCAATTGTTTGTTTTATCTTTTCAACTTCTGTACAAGCTATATCTTGGCAAACGATTTCATATATTGTGCCGTCTTCTTCTGTTACAGTTTGTATTATAGTTTTTTTCTTAGTTTCTATATTATCTGCTCTACCAATATTTTCTTCAATAACTTCAGGAGCTTGAATTTGTTCAGGTGTCATATCTAAACTACCGGTTTCGCTAAATGCTCCTTCATCTATAACAGGTTCTGTAACAGGTGTCGGTTCAGAAGGAATGTTGTTTGCTACAACAATATCTGCCTCAACTCCAGGTCTAAGAGTTGCAGTTAAATTGTTGCCAGCTCCAGCTTGAGTGTAAAGATGGTCGCGTTTTGTGCGTTCGGTATGAGCTCTGTAATCAGCTTCTGTCTTTGTATAGTTTACAAGAGCTGTGTCGTTGCAGCTAATACCATTAACTCCACATCTTTCTTTGGGAAGAGTTGTTGTGTCAATAACTTCAGCTGTGTCCTCAAAGTAAAAAACATCACTGTCGTTAGGTGCTTGTGCAGAAGTGCTTTTGCAAGCAGATACTCCAGCTACGCATAATAAACAAAACGATAATAACAAACTTTTTTTCATAATTCGACCTATCTTTAAAATGTAATCTCAGTTCACAATAAATGTTAAAAAATAATTAATCAAGCTTAACACATTATTTATGAAACGTTTTGTTGATACATGTGGTAAAATCTCCTAAAATGAGGTTTTATTTGTTCTGATTGTTCTAATAATAAAGGTGTTTGGTTCTACATTTGAAAAGGCTGTATCTACATTGTCTATATTTACTCCATGGTTTGTGAATATGGTGTATAGTAGATTTAGTCTTTTCTTTTGTAGCTCTGCAGGGGCTGAGCCATCAAGTCTAACTTGCAGTTGGTAGTTGTCTTTAAGTGATTTCTCAGAAAAAGCTTTTAACCATCTAAGGGTTTGACCTGATATCTCTGCACGTCCTTTGTTGAAGGATAGTTTTAGTTCTGTTGGAACTATATTGTTTTTTATGTAATCTTTCTTTGTGTTTTGAAGAGCTTCGTAAAAGTCACCAATATTTTGAGTTGTTTGCTTTTTATTTGTAGTGGTTGTTTTTGTTTGAGTCGGTGTGTATTGTTGTTGGCTACTATACACTGGCGCAGGTGCTTTGGTTTTATTATTTTCTTTTTTATCTTTGTTTTGTTCGCTAAACCAAGAAGATATATTGCTAAAGATACTTGTGTCTTTAGTCTTGTTCTCAATAGGTGTGATAGGTTTCTTTTGTATTATTTTTGGTTTATCTTGAGTTTTTGTTTTGTTTTTTTGTGCTTTATCTGGTTGGTTTGGTTTTATGAAAGTTGGGGTTAAATTTTCGTCGCTAAGTATTTCTTCTGGAATAGGGAAGATGATGCTTTGCTTGATTTTCTCTGCAACCTTATATGATGGAGTGTTGCTAGTGTTTATTTGTGGTATTGAAAGCTTGTTTTTGCTTCTGCTTGTTTGTGTTATGCTCCATGGAGATGTTTCTGTTTCTAAATTGTTGGAAGGCAATAATGCTACCTTCTCTTCTTTTTCGGAGTTTGAAAAAGATGCGGAGTTTGGTGCTTCGTTGTTTATTTCTATTGGTATTATGCCTTCTATATTTATGTTTAAGATTTCATCATCTTCAATCCCGTTTATTGAAGATGTGTCTGCTATTAATAAGTCTTTGGCGTTTTTTTCTTGCTGAAGAGCTGTTGGTGCAGATAAAATGGTTTCTTTTTCTATAGGGATTAAATTTACATGGGTATTCGTAGAAAAAGATTTTTCTTTAAATAAATCTATTTTTACATTTGGTTGCGCTGTAGATTGCTTTGGAGAGATAGAAGTAGTTTCTTGGTTGTAGATGGCAAAACCAAGAATAGATAAAGTAAATCCTAAAACAAAATTTTTAACTTCACTCATAAAACTTAAGCCTGTAAAAATAGCATAACTCCAAAATTAACCATATTTTAAACATTGTTTGAAAAGTTTCGCAAGTATATTTGTTGAACTAATAACAATAAATTTTGAAAAATAGTTATTTTTTTATGGAAAAATGGTGTTTTTTGGGGTTTTGTGGGTGTTAAACTTTTGTTACAGAAAAAAATATATAGTAAAAACATGTAGTTATTTGATTTCTCAAAAGTTGCAAGGGTCTTGATTTTTTTTAAAAAATGTGCTCTAATAATAATGTGTAATAAATTTAGGAGAACGAAAATGAGAAACTTGAAAAAAATGTTAACATTGTGCTCTTTAGCATTCTTGTTTACTTTATTATTTGCGGATGCATCTCATGCGCAAGTTATGAACACAGCGACAGAAAAAGCTGTTACAATTTTTAACCACGTTAAAATTATTATCTTTGTTGTAGGTGGTTTCGGTTTAGTAGGTATTGCTTTCCAAGCTATTTTCGGTAAAGTAAAATGGACATGGTTTGCAGGTCTTGCAGTTGGTATGGCTATCTTGGCTGCTGCAGCATCTATTGTAAACTACGCAACAGGTGATATAATGGGTAGAGGTGCAGCACATAACGCAGAAGTGATAGATACATTTGAAGGTGCTGGTACAGGTATTGCTGGTGGTACTGGTGAATAATCTGTGTGTATCACTAAACAAAATAAAGTATCGGGAGTTTTGCTCCCGATACTTTTTTATATAAATAAAAGTTTACAATATTAAACTTTTGTTACAAGCAGTAAAAATAGTTATAAAACAATGTGTTGGAAGTTTTTAAGGATGTCTTTTTTTAGTGGAAAAATTAGAAAAAATGTGGTATGATAAAAGATATAATTGGGAGGGAGGTATGTTATGTTTAAGTTAGATAAGTCGTTTATTTTATTTGTTGTTCTTGCGACTATCGTGATTTTGCTTCCTGATAGTGCGTGGGCTCAGTTTACGGGTTTGAAGACTTCTGGTACAAATATATTTGTAGGTTTAAGGAGTATTATATATCCGGCTTCTGCAATTGGTGTTATTTGTGTGTGTATAGGTGGTTTTTTTGGTAATATCAACTGGAAGTGGTTAATGGCAATAGTTGTTGGTTTGATAGTAATCGCATCATGCTCTGGTTTTATACAATTGTTTGCGGATGGCGTTGATGTGAACTTGAATGGTGAGTAAGGAGGGTGTTATGAGAAGGAATTTGAAATTTATATTGGTTGCTATGTATGTTTTTCTTAGCATGTTTGTGTGTTTTGATGCAAATGCTAATATTTTTGGCACTCTTTCCACGAGGGCGGGTGTTTTTGCTATTGGATTAAGAAATTTAGCATATGTGTTAAGTGGTTTTGGTCTAATAATGTTTACATTTTTAGCAATTAGTGGAAAAATAAATTTCAAACACCTTGGTTATATCACGCTTAGCTTGTTCATGGTTTCAGCTGTTGGTGCGTTGATCGATTATGTAACAGATAATGCGATGGATCAGAGTTCAAGTCTCGTTGCTGATCATGAATTTGGTGAAAATTATAAAAATGCAGGTCAAACGGGTTCTTGTTATAGTGGTTTGTGTAAGTAGATTTTTGTTTTTTGATATATCTTGTTTATAAAATCATATAAATAATATAAAATTTAATCATTTCGTAATATTTAACATGATATACTACTATAAAGTATGTTAAGAGGTTAATTATGAGGGATGTAATATTAAAAGCTGTTGCTAATCCTCCAAAATTGTTTTGGGGGGCTGTGTTGCCTGCTGCTTTAAATGCAGGGCTTCAGATTCCTTTTATGTTTATGGCAATCGGTATGGCTGATGCTAACCCTCTTATATTTATCATAACAATAGTTTTGGGACATCTTTTCGTTGTGGTTCTTAGTGCAAAAGATCCGCATTTGTCTGGAATGCTTCAAGCCTATGGAGCTACAAATTTGCAATCAACTAATCTTTACAAAGTAAAGGGGAATAAATTTGAGCCTTAATTTTGATTTTTATACACTATTTATGGAGGGACTGCAAAGTATAGAAGTTTTTGTGGCTTTGCTAGGTATTATTGCTGCTGGTTTAATCTCTGTGTCTTTGGTTTCTAAGATTGGTGCAAAAGTATTGCCTCAGCCAAGTGAGACAAGGGTGGCTGACTTTTTGCCTTTTGATAGACTTCTTTCTGATGGTACAACATTAAGATGTAGTAATGGATCGTATGTTAGAGTGTTTAAAATTGATGGTGTAGACTTAACTGCGGCAAGAGAAGAAGTTATTATGTCAATGTTTGAAGCTCGTAAATCGTGGATAGATAATATATCAAGTACGCAAGTAAATTGTCGTATATATACTATTAGAGAAAGAGCTGAGCTTGCAGAGAATAAATCTAATTTTGGTAACCCTTGGCTTGAAAAGGTTGATGGTAAATGGAAAGAAAGTTTAACAAGAGTTTATAAGAATGATCATTATATCATTTTATCGGTGCCAGATAGAAAAGATGCTATAAAAGATTTAAATACAGCATCTCAGTCTACAATAGCTAACTTAAATGATTATGGTATAAGGGTTATGTATGAAGATGAAAATAGCCCTGCAGAGCAAAGTCCTATATACCCATTTGTGAGAGTCTTAAATCCTATTAGTAAACCTAAACCAAAAGCAAGAAAAGCAGTAGGATTTCAATTAAAAGAACTTATGACTTCTGAAGGGATTCATTTTACAGGTGAAGAAGGTATTATTAAGTTTTTTTCAGGCACTAAAACTAAATATGTTTTAACAATTGGTATTAGAAGTTCTGGTGACTATATGGATGAAGCAATGGTTTCGTCATTAATGTCTATAGACTGCGAAATGACAATGTTGCACAGTCTTGTGCCTTTATACACGCCAAAAGCTAGAGCTATTTTAATGCAACAGCAAAAAATGGCGACAGCTACAAGCTTTTCATCGGGTGTAGTTTCTCAATATAGTGAAGCTCTAAGTGCAATAGAAGATAGTGATGCAGATCATCAGTCTCTTGTTCAATATTCTATGAACTTTCTTGTTAAAGGTGATAGCTTAGAAGAAATAGAATTTGCTGAAAGTGAAATACAAAGAATTTGCCGTTTATTTAGTGTAACACCTGTTAGAGAAAACTGGATAGCTCAAGCAACATTCTTTAATCAGTTTCCTGGATATGACACATGTGGTAGGACATATTTCTATTTATCTAGAATTGTGGCGCTAGCTGTTTCGTTTGAACAAATTTCAACAGGTTTGCCAAGATCTGACTGGGGTGAAGGAGCTATTACAGTATTTAGGACAATGACAGGTTCTCCTTATCGTTTCCAATTTCATATTACCGCAGGTGAGGCTGCAGTTGCTCACTGTTGTATTGTTGGTCCAACAGGTCAAGGTAAAACAACTTTATTGACGTTTTTAGCTGGCCAAGCTATGCGTCATGAAGACTTAAAAGTATACTTCTTTGACCGTCACCGCGGTGCAGAAATATTTACACGGACAGTAAGGGGGGCATATGTAGGATTTAGTGGTGAGCGCAAAAACGTATCGCTCAATCCTTTTGATACAAGAGATACTAGATCAAATAGGGACTTTTTGCGAAACTGGTTAAGATCTATTACTATGGCAACAGATGCTTTATCTGAAAGAGAAGCGTCTCGTGCTGTAACAACAGCATTTGAATATTTACGCCCAGAAGAAAGAAAGTTAAAAAATCTATACAAGAGTTGCTTTTCTCCAACAGGAAGTATGCGTAGAGAATTATATCGATGGATAAATCCAGAGCAATACGGTAATATTTTTAATGCAGATCATGATAGTCTTGATTTGAGTGGCAATAGATTTGTAGCCTTTGACTTTACAGAAATTTTTGATGATGATGTATTAGCTGCAGCATCTATTAGCTATATTATGCATAGAATTCAATCAGAAAGTACAGAAACTGGTTCGCCTGCACTTATTATGATCGACGAGACCGCGCCTATGTTAAAGCATGAAATGTTTAGAGATAACTTTATCAAAGGTCTTCAAGAGGGACGTAAAAAAAGACAAGCTTATCTTTGCGCTTTCCAACAGCCAAATATTGTTGATACATTAGGTGTGGGTGATGCTGTTCGTGGGCAATGTAAAACAATGATATTCTTTAGAAACACTCAAGCAACACCTGAATCATATGAAAAATGGAATTTAACAGCAAGTGAATATGACTTTATTGAAGGAAGAACGTATAGAGATTGTCCTTATGCTATATTATTAAAGAGACCTGATGCTGATGATGGTAGAGGAGAGTCTGTGATATTGGATGTTAATTTAGGAGGGCTTGGTCCATATCTTAAGTTATACAATTCTAGTATTAAAAACGTATTGTTGGTTGAAAGCTTGATTAGAGAGTATGGTGAAGAAGCGTTTGTTACAAAATATTTGGAAGGTTTTGGAGGATAAAAGTCTTGACAAAATTTAAAAAATATGATACTATATGCGCTAAGAATTATATTATTCTACTAGGGAGGAGTATTATGATGAAGTCTAAAAGCTTAATAGCTGTGTTGTTTTGCTGTGCTTTAATTGTGGGAAAGCCAGCAAAAGCTTTTTGGCCAGTATTTGATTTTACAGAAATTGCTCCTGTTTATTCTCAAGTTAGTACTACCCTTGAATCTCTTAAAAATTTAAAGGGCCAACTTATAGAGTTAAAAGATAACCTAAGTGCATTAGGAAATACCATTAATGGCTTAGGTGCTTTTGCTAAAGATATTAGTACTCAAATTACAAATGCAGCAGAGACAATAAAGAATGCAGCAAATGATGTGGCAGGTACTCTTGGTGTAGACTTAAAAGCAGGTAAAGGGGCTAATGATGCTGCAAAGAATGTAGAGGCTGGAAATAGTGAAATGGCTAATGTTGGAGTAGGGTCTACAGAAAGTATGACGGGAGTTTCTGATGATAAAGATGATAATAAATATAAAGACATCTCAACAGAAGAAAGCATAGCAGATGGCAATATAGATAGCGGTAATAAAGAATTAAAACCAAGTACAGATATTTTACTTCCTGAGCCAAGTCTAGGAAATGGTAGCATTACTCCATCAACAGGAAGCGGTAATAAAGAATTAAAACCAAGTACAGGTATTTTACTTCCTGAGCCAAGTCTAGGAAATGGTAGCATTACTCCATCAACAGGAAGCGGTAATAAAGAATTAAAACCAAGTACAGGTATTTTACTTCCTAAAACAAGTCTAGGAAGTGGTAGTATCGCTCCGGCAAATAATGAAAAGAATAGTGGCATTTCATTGCCAAATAAAAATTTAAGTAAAGGAGCATTGAAAAAGACAGATGGAAATTTAGTTCCTATGTTTATTGAAGAGGAAGAAGAGGAGGAAGAAGTTTCTGAGGCAGAAGATCAATTAAGAATTGATTCTATAAAGGAAAATATTGCTTTGATTTTATCAGAAAGCGCCTCTTTGAGTGAACAATTAAATGATTTATTAGATATATCATTAAATACAGTTCATAAAAACTTTGAGTACAATCAAGAAAAATTAAGACAAATGGAATATGTAATAAATAAAGCGCAAAATATTGAAGAAGAAGATAAAAAAGATTTATTACAAAAAATATCAGACATTAAACAAAAACAAGAAGAAACATCTAAAAGACTTGTAGGGGTAATAGAAGCAATAAAAGATAACTATAACCAAGAATACAATGATAAAATAGTTGGCGGTTATAAAAACTATGAAAAAATAGCAATTGCATATGTAAAAGGAGATGCAACTAAAAAAGAATTAAAAGATGCAGGAGTAAACTTAAAAAAATCTATTGCATCAATAAAAGTAACTCCTGATAATAGTGTTATGCAAAATATAGAAAATTCAATAAAAACCATGCAAAAAGAGTTAACAATCTTAAGTGATAATGTAAAAAAAGCAGAAGATAAAGTTGTTTCAAAAGTATAAAGTGATGATAATTAGAGTATAGATTATTAGGGAGGGACTGACATGAAGATTAAAACAACAACTAAAAAAATATTAGGCATAGTTGCCTTATGTTGTAGTTTGGTTTTATCTAACCCTGCAAAAGCTTTTATTTGGCCATGTATTGATATTACTCAAATATCATCATTTGTTAATTCAATAACAACTGGGATTTCAACAATTACAAATGCAAAAAGTCAGTTAGATAATGTAATGAATACAATTAAAGCTATTGGTGACCAAATAGCAACAATGAAAAAATACATGACAGACTTGCGTAATACTATAACAAAAATAAAAGAATCAATAGAAGAGGCTGTTGAAACAGTAAAAGGTGCTATTGATGAAATGACAGGTATAATTGAAGATGTTAAAGGAAAAGTTGAAGGCTACTTAAATAATGAAAAAGATAATGCATCATCAACTGTAAATAACGTAAATCAAAGTGCAATGAGTGGATATGATAGTAGTGATATTCAAGAAATAATAAAAGCAGCGCGACAAGCTTCTGAAGCAAATAGAGATGCTATAAATGCAATATATGATGAAGCCTTAGATAATATAAACGAAACATTAGATAATGCAAACACATCTATCGATATGATTGTAGGTGCAGTAAATACTAATCAAGATTTATCTGAAGAAGCTAAGAATAAATTAAACCAAAGCGCTAATGATCTTAAAAATGATATTAATAAATTAAAAGAAACAGCAAATAGCGCAATAAATCAAGCTAAAGAAAATATAGATACTCAATATGCAGAAAGTATCTCTGATGCTTATAGCCAATATAGTAAAGCTATAGATGATTATGCTTTAGGTAAAATAAGCATTGAACAGCTAAAGGCTGCAGGTGAGACATTTAAAGATACAATAAACTCACTTGATAGTGGAATGTCTCAAAATCTTATAGATAGTTTTTCTGCTCAAGTTGATGCAGTTGTTGAAAAAATAGATAACTTGAAAGAAGAAATGCTAGATTCTATAAGTAATAGCAAAGAATATTCTGATGAAGATGAACCTGAACAAAATGATACATCTTCGTTTAAAAGCAATCCGTCTGTTGATGAAAAAATAACTGTTCCACTAAAAAGACCAGTTAATTTGACACAAGGAGATAAATATTCTTTCAATTTTGCAAGTAAGAAAAATAATGTCTTTTCTGTAGCTGTTTATAATGAACAATCAGAAGGAAGTCCTTTTCTTATATCAAAAGAATTTATGTGTAATAATAAAGATAAGGATGATTTAAAAAAATTAAATAATCCCAACTGGTTGAGAGTATGTGTTTCTGAGGCGAAAAAAGAACAAAAATCTCAAGATGATTTATATAAGCCTTATTTACAAGATGGTGTTTATAAGCACATTCTTCAAGATTATAGTTCTGCAAATATTGTAACAATAAGTAGAGCAAAGCAGTTTGCATCTAGCTTTAGAGGTGATGATAATGAAAATCAATCAGAAATTAAGTCATTAGAAGAGATGATTAGTAAAGGTGATGTGGATAACACACTTTCAGGTCTAGCTGCCTTAGCTTCAATTGAACTTTGGAGCCCAAGATTTTGGAGTATGATTCGTCAAGTAGATGCTGTATTTAGAGCAAAAGATATGGTGAATATATTTTCTGTAGAAAATGATATTTATATAGATACAAGAGATGAAAATAATGAGGAAGTGAAAGACGCTCTTAATTATAACGGAGGAGTTATAGAAGCAGATAATCAAAAAGTTTTTCCAAATGTAATGTTGTATCATTGTCATGATCAAAAAATTGTAAGTGGAATAAAGGCAGAAGATATTTCTATTAAAAAAGGTGAACAGCTAACAGACCAAGAAGAAAAATTAAAAGAATGTTTGTACATGTATGCCTCTGGAGCAAGTAGAGGATATATTAAAGGACAATCAAAAGAAGAAGCATCTGATGCAACTAAAAAAGAATGGAAAGATAGACAAAGGATGGCATTACAAGATGCAGCTTTTGAAAATTTAGTATTAGCAACTATAGCAAACTATAATTCAACAGAAGATTATATTCCAGTAAGCAGTTTAGATAATGGAAAGATAAATATAGTATCTTTGCAAGATGGTATTAGGCAAATTAGTCAAGCTCGTGATGCTTATGCAGCTGGTGCTCAAATAAACTATTATGGAACACAACAAATGCTCAATATGGTAGATACAGATGCTCTTAATTTGCAAACACAAATTTTAAGAGATTTACAAACTTTTGATTTTAGTTATTTTCCAGAAGAAAGTGAGTAAAGGGTGGAGGGATAAAGTATGAAAAAAGTATTTGTGATAGCCTTAATAGTATCAATGATATCAGTTGCAAGACCTGCAAATGCAATTATTGATGTTATGGCAACAATACAATCAGGTTTAGAGCTAAAAACTGAGATAATGAACAAAATCGAAGCTGTTCAGAAAAAAATAATGGATGCTTATAAAAGAGCCGTTCAAGGTTTCCAAGCTGCATCAAACTGTTTTGCTAATCCTCTAAAATGTGATATTAAAACTCTTGGATCATTAGGAAAGGGCGCTATTGGCAGTATAAAGTCAATTACTGGTGTTAGAACAGTTCCTGGAGCAGAAAAATTAGCTTCATCAAACTTAAAAACAGAATCAGCTAAAGGGTTAGATAAGGAAATTATGGAAAACTATACATTTATAGAAGGACAAAAAAACTCTCTTGAAGCAACAGCAAAGAAAAAGCAAGAATTAAATGCTGTAACAGCAGATGAAATTGCAATATTGTTTGCAAAAGCAATGGCAACAAGACAAAGTATAAGAAATGAAAAAGCTGAAGAAATATACAGTAACGATATTGGTGAAAGTCAAAGTGATATATTAGCTGTACATAATACATTAACCTTAAAAAGTCAGGAAAGACTAAGCAGAATATTAGAATTACGCGCATATATGATTGGTGCTGATGCAACTAAAGAACTTTCAAAAAATAGCGTAAAAAAAGATGAATTAGACGAACAGTTGAGTAATTAATAGGGGGGATAAGATGAGGAAAATAGCAAGTTATATAATGATAATAATGATGCTAACATTTGTAGGTACAAAGCCTGCAGATGCGCTCATTCTAGACCCAATGTCTTTGTCTGCAAAGATTAGTGACTGGATGGGAAAAGTTACTGATGCTGTAACCAAAATTACTCAACAAATATCACAAATAAAACAAACTGCAACACAAGGTTTTAGTAAATTAGACGTTTTTAAAAAAGGTAAAGAGTATCTAAAAAAATATAAAGGTAAAATACTTTCTAAATCAGATAAAGCAATAGTTGAAGATACAAAAAGTAAAGAAAAAGGTCAACTAGAGGATGATAAGCAACAGTATCAAAAAACAAGCCAAATGTATTATGAAACCAAACAGAATGTACTAAAAGACAATAAAACAGAACTAGAAACTGATTTGAAAAAAACAAAAACAGAAATAAAAATAGCTGAACAAAATTTGAAAATTCAGAAAACTCAATATGAAACAATAAAAGCAAATAGTGATGATGTAGAAGAAATTAGTAAGGCTAGGGATAAATATGATGAAGCACAATCTAAATTAGATGAATTAGTATTAAGACAAAAAGAGCTAGAAGCTAATATTACAGAATTAGAAAAGAGTTCTGAATTATTGGATAAAGAAGCTTCTATAATTGGAACTAGTGCAGACCCTGAATATAAAGCTTATGAGGATAGAATAAAAGCATTAGATGCATCTAAAGATGAAGAAGTAAATATAGGTGCTGGAGATGTAAACGATTTAAATTGGGATGATGAAAATCTTATTGAGAATTTTACTATAAAAGAAGATGAATATAAAAAGTTCATTAAGAAATATTTTTATAGTGAATTTAATATAACTGGAGATGTTGATAAGTTAGCATATCAAACAGAGATGGATAAAGTAACCAGAAATAGAAAGCATCTTGTTGTAAATAGTGCAATACACTTATTGCAAGTAACAGCAACTATTCGTAGAGAATTACCGGAAAGAACAAATCTAATAAAAGAGATGTATGATGGTGTAAGATCAACAGATAGTGAATTCCAAGCAATAGGTTACTATTCTGGTACAAAAGTTGAAAATATGAGAGCTCTATTATTATATGCAAAATTGCAAAGTGCAAAATTGCAATATATTGCAGCAAAAGATTTATTAACAGTAGAACCTCGTAGAAGGGGAAATGTTGATGAAGAAGAGTACGAAGGTTTTGATTTAGGAAAATATAAACTAACAGATTCATATGTAAAAGCAATAGAAGATGAAGGTAACATCGGAATTGACGCATTTAAGGAAAGTAAATAGGGAGGTCGCCATGAATAACATATCTAAATTATTTAAATGTTTGTTATTAAGTGCTGTAATCTTATGCTCTGTAACAACAGAAACAAAGGCGTTTGGCTTTTTACCTCCTATGCCTTGGGATTTGGAGTTCAATATTCCAAATAATGCTAATAAGGTTTTATCAAATGTTCAGTCAATATATCGAAAGGTACAAAGTATAAAAACAAATGGTCTATCAGGCGGTCTTGCTGGACTAAAACTTGGTAATTTTGATCTTAAAGGAGCACTAAAAGGCAAGTTTGCAAGTTTATTAAATAGTAATAAGAGTGAGAAAAAAGGTGGTAACAAAACTCCAGGTAGAGGCGGAGTCCTAAGAGATAGTGATTTAGGTTTACCAGATGCAAATAGTCCAGAAGCATTAAATGAAGAAGTTTATTATAATGCTTATTTCAAACTATTTTTCCAATTACCAAGTAAGGATAGCTATAGTGGAAACTATTCAGTTCTAGCAAAAGCATATGCACAGAAAAAGTTAGACTATCAGCAAGATATGATTGTTGATACATATATTGCCGGTAGAATGAATGAAGATTTATTGAATGTAATAGAAAAAACAATAAACAGATTAGACCAATGCCGTATAGGTGAATTAAGGGATAATGATTGTGTGTTCTTTGGCATGCAATTAGGTTACACAGATCCAACAATGGAAGAAACACCAACAACAGAAGGCGACCAAGCAGGAATGGTTGGTGAAAGTACAAATGCTTATATTATAGCAACAGTTTATGATAGATTATTAAGAGTTATTGAGGATTTAACAGCAATTGAAGCTCTATACAATGCATCAAAACAGCTTGATGCTGTTGAACCTATGACAACATCATTTAATAATATCAATAAAGAAAATAAATTCCAATTTGCATATAACTCAACTAAAGAATATGCAAATGCAAAATTAAATGTAAAAGAATATCTAAAAGGTAATGTGTTAAACTTGAAAATAAATAAAAGTGATGCGTGTAAAAATGGAGGAAAAGGTTGTCCTCGAGTTAATAAAACAACAATAGATTTGACAACCATGGATGATACAGAAATTAATAGTAAGCTTCAACCAATTGAGGATTTACTAACAGAAGTAATGGTAGTACATAATCTAAAAAGTGAGTTGCCAGACTATAAAACTCAATATCGTAAATACTTAAAGGCAGAAGAAATTAAAAAAAGAGCAGCTAAAGTTTTAGAAGAAAGCGATAGTTGTGTTGTTGATTTTATTCAAAGACATATTCCAAGTAAAAGAAGGCAAGATGCTGTAAATTTATGGTATGGTGGTTCTAAAGTAACTTCAAATCAACACGAATTAAGAGGTGGTGTATCTAGACAATTAATTGAAGAGTATCAACAACATACCACAGATACAATTATAGGAACAGATTCAAAAGCATGTGATGGATATTATGAAGAAAATGCATGTCCAGAAGGATATGTTGCAGATAAAAATAATCCTTGTGAAACTGATGCTAAATTATATCCATGTGTTGTAGAGTTAGCATCATCAGATATGTCAGCAGGAAGCTATTCTAGTAAGGTTACTAATTATGGTGAGATATTAAAAGAAGATGATGAAAAAGGTGATGATGAAGACGAAGATGGAGCTGGAACACCAGCAGCTAATAATGATAATAATGAGGATGCGGCAGAAGGACTAATTGACGGAACAAAAGCTGAAGATATTGATACAGAAAATCGCAAAAAAGCAGAGGCTAGTTGGAGAATTGGTGCAAAAGCTGTTAGTGATTTAGGACGATCAGGTCAATTAACATTTGCCCAATGGAACGACCAACAAGAAATCCAAAAAGAGTATATGACAAATAAATATAGAAATATGAGAATGATTATTCGTTCTACAGATAAAGCTCTTGCTTCATATAAAATAGCAAGAAGCGAAAGTTCTAAAGATCCATTAAAAATAGAACAAGAGCCAGTAGCAAATCTAGTTAAGAAAATAAGTGCTGTAAAGACAGTTGATGAGGCTATTAAAGATGGTTCAGCTATTAGATATGCGGCAAAACAAGGTATGTGCGCAGGATACGAGTATGCATATGTTAATGGCGAAGATAAATATATAGATCAAGTTACAGCAACTTGGACTGAAACTGCAACAAGTACGAAGTGGGAAGATAAAGATGGAGATGGAAAAAAAGAGCTTGTATCTTATGAATATACAGTAAATAAAAGTAAAGAGATTAACTTAGAATGCTATGCTAAAAAGAAAAATGCAGGCACCATTGATATTATAAAACAAACTTATACAGAAGGAAAAAATCCAGAAAAGAGTGGAGCAATAACAACAGCAAAATCTGGAAGCGTTGATTTAAGCATTAAAAATGATGAGAAATCATATCCTGAAGAGCTTAAAAAAGAAGAAAGCGCTGATGCGACTTCAATCATAGAAAAGATTGGGGAAAATAGCACAGGCTGTCCTCCAACTTGGAATTATACAATAAATGGTATTGTTAAAAACTTCATGAAAGCAACGTTAGGTGGATGTATGCCAACAATAGAAGGAGAAGTGCTTAAACTTAAAACTACTGCTGAAAACTCTAAACGAAAAAGAGAGGTTGCATCAGATAGATTAGATGATGTAATGAGTGTGAAAGATACTCAAGAAAAAATAATAGCAGAGTATATAAAAGCGTACAACACAAACGTTACAAATCTAAAAACAAGACGCAAGAGATTAATTCAAAATAGAACAAGTTGGAGTAAAGATTTAAGTAAGGCGCGTGAAGAGAAAAAAGAATATGTAACAAGGCTTGAAAATTCAAAACAGCGCTTAACAATGATTAATAATGATATAAAATCTATAGATCAAAAGAAGAGACTGCTTATAGATAAATTAAATAATAATCCAACACTAAAGATAAAAGAAGAAATAGATGTGCTAAACGATTCAATAGTTATGTTAGCTCTTGAAAGTGATTGTATTAGCAATAGCTATGCAAAAGAGTGTAAAACATGTATTGAATTAGCAAACAATAAGCAAAGATGTAAAGTTTATAACGAAAAAGATAGCTTTATAACTATAAAAGAGGCAGAAAAACAAATTAAAAATTTGGATAAAAAGATAGATGAAAAACAAATATTGATAGATGATAGCAAACAACAAATCATTAAAATTGATGAGGAGCTTGAGAAAAAAGCGGAAGATTTTGCTGAGAAATATATAGATATGGCAGAAGATGCTCAAGAAAAAATAGAAAAAGAAAATAGTGATTTTGAGGATTTTGTCGCAGAAGAAGATGGCCCTCGTATGAAAGCTAAAAATGGAAAATACAGAGGTGATGATGATTTAATGGTAACAATCGCTGCCTTTTATCAAAACCTAAACAATAAATCAATTAACGATACAAAAGCAAAGCAAGAAGCTATTAAATATGCGAAAAATCAAATAGAAGAAAAGTGGCTTAAAAATATCGGTAGCGAAATAAGTAAAGGCTTGGGAGCTCTTAATTTACCAAATGAGATAGTAGTTAGTGAACTATTAGATCTAGGTATGAATGTTACACTAGAAGCAGGAACATATTCAAGTTTTGAAAAAGTTATTAACGCAATAAAAGAAGCAATAAAAAATGAGGCGGCAAAGCAGATTGTTGAATACATTGCACAGTCAGACAGAATTATTCACCAAGAGCTAGAAAAAGCGATTGAAGAAGTAAATGAATGGTCAGGTGCTAAGCTTTGTTTAGAAGGCGAAGGAGACAATGAAGTAAGTCCAGCATGTCCAAATAAGGGTAGTGTATATGACATTATGTCACATGAAAACTATTTAACAAGAGATGCCGTAAATGAATATAAATCAACTAATGAAGAACCAGAAAAAGGTAAAATAACAATTGGACACTTGAAGTTGATTGAAGATTTGGCAACTCCAGAAAATGAAAGTGTATTAAATAGTGCAGGAATAAATTTAAGAGAGTTATTTGGTATTCCAAGTGATAAAGTTATTACAACCGACAGTGAATATTTTGTTGGATTGCCTGCAAGAGGTGTAAGTGAAAATATTGCAGATGAAGATAGATGTACATATGGAGGTGATAGCAAAAAGAATGCTGGTTGTGACTACATGGCTCCTCGTGAACCATTAGCATCAATACCACCTCTTCGTGAAGTATTCTACTTCAGTGCTTTAGATTATAAAGAAATTCCAACGACAGGTAGGAAAAAAGACCCAGCACCTGCATTGTCATCATTATTAGACTTTAAATATCAAGATGAAGACTATGAGTATTTCCCTGAAGTTTGGAATTACATCTTAGCTCGTCCAAATATGAGAAGAGATGGAAAATATCAACAAACATTTGTTGAGAGAGGATATGGTCAAAATAAAATAAGAGATTACTTAAAAAGATTTAAAAATGATGAGGCAACCAAAGTATTGTCTCGAGGTGGTGTATATCCATGTCTATTATCAGGTAAGGTTATAGATTTGGATTCTCACGATAAGATCAAGAAGGTAAAAATAACTAGACGCACAGGAAATATTCCATCTGGAGCAGCAAGAGTTCAATGTCATGATGTTGGATATTATAGCTCAAAATATATTCAACACTTACTATCAGATTTTGATGGCTCTAAGAAAGACAGTAAAAACTTTGCTCTAGAAAAGGTTGAAGGTGGAAGCTTTGAAGAAATGTATACAAAACATAGTGAGTTGTCACAACTTTTACGAGTAGATGGAAAGAAATTAAAATACAGAAAACTTCTATCTAGTAGTTTTGAGTATTTAGAAAATAAGAAAAATCAAAGAAATAATGTAGATAGACAGCTTGCAGAAACAGTATCATTTAAACGTAATGTTATGGGTTCTTTCTTAGAAAACGTAAATGCAGAGTTTAATGCTAGAAAGAATTACGATAAAAGTAAGCAAGAAATTTTGGATACATTAAAAAATCTTTGTGAACAGCTAGGCGAATATAGCAATATGGTTGTAAAAGGTATAGAAGTTGACGAAGAAGGTAATGTAGACACTGAAGCTTGTGCTAAGAGCATAATGGAAGATGGCGGTTTGGCATCATCTTCATCAGACACTAATTATAATATAACAACCGAAAAATGTGCTAATGTTAATTCATCTAAAGGCTATTATACATCTATCGCATGTGTATTAGATGCTGTGAAGACGCAAAAGCTTGAAGAAGCAAGAAAGCTATATAATGAAATCAAATCAAATACTCGCTATAATAAACATATATCTAAAGTCGATGAGCGTTTAGAGGAAATAAAAAATTATATTGAAGCTTTTGATAAAGATACAAGAGAACTAAGTGTTATTTCTCCAGGAGCAACAGCTACAAGTGTTGAAGAAGCAGTTAAGGAAGCTGAAGCTAATAGAAATGCATCTCTTGAAACAGATAATGCTGCGATTGTTGCTATGGATAACCAATCAAGAAGTGTCGCATATTGTCCAGTATATTAAAAGGAGTTAAGATAAAAAATGGCCAATCTAGAAAATCAAAAAGTATTACGTATTGGTTCAAATAATAAAGCTAATAATTCTCCGCAATTTATAACAGAAGATGTTATAGAAGTGCAACGTGCTAAACTTGTCTATTATAAATGGCTAAGTAGACTAATGGGACTATTGGCTACAATGTCTTTACTTTTGGGTGTGTGTACAACATTATCCATTATGAAGTTGGCTCCAGAGATAATGATTGATCCGCAGATTTTTGTAAATATGTCAGATTCGCAATCTATTGTGAAAAGGGAATTTGTAAATAGTCAGATGGAATCTCGTGAAAAGATGATGATTAATTTTATTAAACAATACATAGAGATGAGAAATTCCTATATTATAGACGAAAAAGAAATGGTAAATCGTTGGGCTTGGGGGGGGATTGTATCATATCTATCTACTGTTAAAGTATATAAAAAGTTTGCAGAAGAATACCCTAGAGTAAAAGAGGAATTAGATAAAAAAAGAGCAAGTCGTTCGGTAGAGATATTGTTTGTAAGAAGAACCGGTGGTGAAAAAAGTAATACTTGGGAGGTAGAATTTAAAACATATGATTATACGTATAATAAAGAAGAATTAGGAAGACTTTCAGATGTAGAGCCAACAATAATAGAAAAATATTGGACCGTAACAATTAGAGGATTGATAAATTCTAGGCGAATAATATCTTTTAAGAGATTAATAAATCCATTAGGGTTTATAATTAGTAGTTATTCGCAAAGTGAGATAAAAGTTTAAAAAAAATTTAAGTATTAGCATGTTATCCTAAATATAATGATATTTACCCTGTTGATAAGTTACAGGGAAATCATTTTCTCGTTAGACTTTTAAAATTAAAAGATTTAATTATAAAAGGAGAATATTTTTATATGGGGAGTAATATGTATAAAGCGCTTATTTTATTATCTGTTTTATTAGGATTAGCTTCTTGTCGTTTGGTTGGAAGCTATTATGAACCAGAACCTGTTGGTATTGGTAAAGATGTTTACGAACTAAAACTATCTCCTTGTGCATGTATCGAAGTAGAATTGCCTAAAAGATTGCCAGAATGGTTTGTGGCATCCGTTTAGTTCTGTAAAAGAGGTTTTTTATGGTGGAGCAAATATCATCAGATAACACAAAAAAAATATTACTTGAAGGAAAGTCAGGCCCAAAAGCCACTGTTCCTCCTCAAGCAATGCGTTCTCGCAAAGCTAAAAGTGATGTTGTGGTAGAAAATGCTACAGAAAAAAGATATCTATGGACTGCAAGAGCTTTTGCAATTATTTTTGCAGTTAGTGTGTGTTGTAATATGATATTACTTTATGTGATTGTGGCTATAACACCTCTTTATCGAGTTGTTCCTTATTTGATGAGCTTTGATAATAAAGAGGAACAGATTTATTCTATTATTCCTGTTAAAAATATTTATGATCAAAAGTATTTAACAGAAATATTTGTAAGAGAGTATGTGTTATTGCGTAATACATTTGTAAACGATATAGATGAAATGGAATTACGCTGGGGTGAACGTGGGCAACTTAGAGAATTATCTTCTCCCGGGACTTATAGCAAATTTTATAATGAAGTTGCTAAACCAACAATTGAGAAAATTAGCCAATATAATATAACTCGTAACATCAAAATAGCTTCTGTTACAGAAGTTGGCGGTGAAAGAGGTGAAGATTGGTGGCAAGTTGAGTTTAGAATGGAAGATATGACACCAGCTCTTGAAACTCCAAGGGTAAGTGTTTGGGTGGCTCATGTTAAAATTAAATATGTTGCCAAAAAGGTTAAATTTGGTGAACGTTTGAAAAATCCATTAGGATTTACTGTTGTTGATTATAGGCAAGTGAAACGTAATTAAGTAAGGTGTGCATTATGATTAAAATTAATAATATCTTAGCAGTAATAATATTTAGCATGGTGTTTAGTATGCCAGCTAAGGCGCAGGTTAATAAAAATAACTTAGATCAAAATGCAGACCAAACACAGGGAAACTATGCCGCAACAAACTTAAATTATTTGGGTGGCGTTGGCTCTTTGGGTATGATGCAAAGCGCTTGGAAAGATCCATTGCAACATATGGGGGAAGGACAGCTAAAGCCAGGATATTCTAAATATTATTGGACATCAGATTTGGTTTTACCTGTTCGTGTAAGAGAGGGTATGTATACATTAATTAATTTTCCAAGCTGGGAAGTTATTGAAAATGTATATTTAGGAGATGGTCAATCTTTTGTGGCTCAAATTCAAGGGCCTTCTAGTTTGATGGTATATCCGGATTCGTCACAATTTGTTGGTGTTGATACCAATATGATTGTATTTGGTCGCTCCGGTAATAAATATGTATTTTATGTACAAAGTGAAACTGTAAATACTGATAGAATTACTAATGCAATAATTGATATTGAAGTTGTAAATAAAAACAAGAATTCAAAGTATGCAGGAGCCAATGGTTCAGGCGGAGTATATGGTGGTGGTAATTCTGGAATGTCAGGAAGTGATGCTGGAGTGGATTCTACATATACTAGAGATCTGCAGAAAGAAGATTGGATTGAAAAGATACCTGTTGACCCTACTCAGTTTAGATTCGATATAGAAGTATATGTTCCAAATCCAGATGATATTATCATAGCGCCAGAACGTGTATGGCGAGATAATATTTTTACATACATTGATTTAGGTGAGAAAGCTTTAACTGCTATCCAAAGACCTATAGTTACATTAATAGTTGAGCGTTCTGAAACACCAGTGGGATTTAGAGCGGCTGGTCCAAATAATCGCTTGATTATTGTAGAAGGTATGGGAGATATGGTTCTTCGTTCTGGAAAGAGAATGGTTTGTTTGAAATTACGTAGAGCTGATTCAGATGGTTTAGAAAACACTGTTTATGCAAAAACAAACGAATGGGATTTACAATCTTCATATGCTTCAAAACCTGAAAACGTTGAAAATATTGAAGATAGCGAACAAATAGAAGATGTTTACGGACAAGAAAATGTAAATAAGGATAAATCAAGTTTCTTTGATTTTAGCTCATTTTTCTCAGACTCAGACAATGATGAACAAAATGTAAATCAAAAAGGGCAAGCATCATTGAACTTATCTGCAAATGTTGATGTAAATGGTGTTCCAGCAGGTGTCACAACAACTCCAAATGCTCTAAATATTCCTGTTAAGAATGATGCCTTAAATGCAAATATTAATATTAATTCTATTCCAAAGGTAGTACCTCAAACAATGCCTGTTGATGTGAATGTTAACGTAGACAATAAATCTATTCCTTCTTCAAATGACATAAAACTAGAGGGGGAATATGATATAAACATAGATGGTTCTAAGATTGTTGTGCCTGAGTATAATAAAGATGCTAAGGTTAATGGAGGTGTGAATGTAAATATAAACACTAAAGAAAATGGCGGTCAATTGGGTAATTCAAACAATAACTCAAACCCTGTTCTAATTTCATCTGAAAATACAAATGTTAAATCTGAAAAAATTTCAACAAAAACAAACAAAATTATTGAAGAATTTAAAAATAGCTTAGCCTACGATAATAGAAATGATAGTTCCATATCTATTGAGTTAGGAACAGATGAAAATGTTAATAACCTAGAAAAATTATGGAATGAAATTTCTAAAAGATATTCTGCAACAATTGGCAAATATCAACCATTCTATTCTGTAGACACCCCCGCAGACGGCCAAGGAAAAGAAGTATTTCATTTAAGAGTTGGGCCAATTAATTCTTTAGAAGATGGGGATGATATTTGTAGTCAATTAGGTCGTAATGGTATTTTTTGTAGTGTGGTTAGGATACAATGAGCGGTACGCAGTTTGAAGAATATGAAAAAAAGACAGGAGTGATATTCCTAATTATTGGTGGAATTTTACTTTTATCATTCTTTTTAGGGTTGTTTTTTCTATCAGGTGATGATGATGTTTATAACATAGAATCAACCAATCCAGATTATACCGCTGACGAAAGTAGCGTTCCTGATGATTTTATAGACGAGCAACCAGCTATTATTCAAACACAAGGTGATTCGGAAGGTCCTCAAAAGGCAATAACTATAACTCCTGCAGAAATAAATATGCGCCAATTTGTATTAAATGTTGATACAAGAAATCAAAATATTCTAACAATTGGTACTAATGGTACAGAAAGTATATATATAGAAAAAGTAGAGTTAGTTAAAGTCGGTTTTAATGATGAAACTTCTGATGGTTTTGATTTTAGAGAAAAGGCTTGTAAAAACAAAACATTAAGAGGTGCAGAACATTGCGAAGTTGAGATATATTGGGCTCCACATTTCCCTGGTAATGTACAAAATAATATAAAGATAACCTGGTATGAAACAAGATTGGGGCCATCAAATGCAAAATCTGAATTTGTAAGTGTTAGAGGTAGTGCTGTTTATCCCGCAGAAAGTGGTAACACCTGTGTAGAGGGTGGAAATTGTTCTGCTGATTTTTCAAAAGGTGCTGCAGGTCACAGGTTAGCTATAGGTCCTAACGGTGAAATAATAGGTTATATAGATGAAAATGGGCTAGTTTTTGATAAAGATGGAAATAAAATAGGGCGAGTTAATGAAGATGGCTTAATCATTGATGAAAATGGAAACATTATTGGCGTTGCTCAAAATATGCGTTTAGCATATGATGAAAATGGAAATTTAATAGGATTTGTTAAAACAGACGGAACAGTAGTAGATTTAAATGGTGAAGTAATTGGAAAAGCTTTACCTGATGGTACAATTGTTGACTTAAATGGTAATGTGATAGGAAAGGCTGTTGAAGCAGGATTCGTATACGATAGTAATGGTAAAATTATAGGTCGAGTGAAAGCAGACGGAACTGTTGTTGATATTAACGATCCAACCAAAGTAATTGGTCGATTAAATGAAAAAGGTGAAGTAGTTGATGAAAATGGTAACATTATAGGTAAAGTTACATCATCTGGTAACATAGTTGTAGATGAGAATGGTAATGTTATCGGAGTTGTTATGCCTGATAATAGTGTAGTTGATAAAGATGGTAATGTTATAGGTTATGTAGATGAAAATGGTAATGTTTATCGTACTCTTGATGAAAAAATAGGATCAAATGGAGAAAGCCGTAAGCTTGTATACGATAAGAATGGCAAAGCTATTGGATATGTTGATGCTAATGGTAAAATCGTGAAATTTTCAGATATAAATAAAAAAGATAGCATAATTGGAAAAGTTGGTAAAAAGCAAAATATTGCATATGATTTTAATAATAAGCCGATAGGATTTATTGATGAAAAAGGCAATGTTAGAGATTTTAATGGAAATATAATCGGAAAAGTCGACAAATTTGGTAATATTATTGATAAAAATGGAAAAATAATAGGTAAATCAGGCACGGGTAAACAGTTAGCTTATGATAAAAATGGCAATGTAATAGGTTATGTTGATCCTGATGGTACAGTAAGAGACTTTAAAGGAAATATTATAGGTAAGCTTGATAAAAATGGTAATATCATAGATAAAAATGGTAAAATTATTGGCTCTTCTGGTATGGTTAGAAGATTAGCATATGATAAAGATGGAAATGTCATAGGTTATGTAGAACCAGATGGTACTGTAAAAGATTTCAAAGGAAATGTAATTGGTAAGCTTGATAAAAATGGTAATATTATAGATAAAAATGGTAATATTATTGGTTCTACCGGTATGGTTAGAAGGTTGGCATACGATAAAGATGGTAATGTAATAGGTTATGTTGAACCAGATGGTACAGTAAAAGATTTTAAAGGAAATGTAATCGGCAAAGTTGATGCAAATGGTAATATTATAGATAAAAATGGTAATATTATAGGAAAAGCAGGGGCAGCCAAAAGATTAGCATATGATAAAGATGGTAATATTATCGGTTATGTTGAACCAGATGGTACAGTAAAAGACTTTAAAGGAAATATAATTGGTAAAGTTGATGCTAATGGAAATGTAGTTGATGAAAATGGAAATATTATAGGAAGCACAAAAGATGTGCGTAAATTAGCATACGACAAAGATGGTAATATTATAGGTTATGTGGATAAAGATGGTACAGTAAAAGACTTTAAAGGAAATGTAATTGGTAAAGTTGATGCCAATGGAAATGTGGTTGATGAAAATGGAAATATTATCGGAAGTACAAATGATATTCGCCGTCTAGCTTATGATAAAGATGGTAACGTAATTGGCTATGTCGAACCAGATGGTACAGTAAAAGATTTTAAAGGCAATGTAATCGGTAAAGTGGATGCAAATGGTAATATCATAGATAAAGATGGTAATATTATTGGATATGCTGATAATGGCGAAAAAATTGCATATGATGCAAACGGAAAACCAATAGGAATAGTTGATGAAAACGGATTAGTTAAGGATTTTAATGGTAAAATAATAGGCCATGTAGATGAAAATGGTAATGTTGTAAGCATAGATGGAAATAAAGGTAAAATAATAGGTAAAGTTGGCGCAGCAAGAAAACTGGCATATGATGCAAATGGTAATGTTATTGGTTATGTTGATCCAGATGGCACAGTAAGAGACTTTAAGGGAAATATAATCGGTAAAGTTAATGAAAAAGGTGAAATCGTTGATGAAAATGGTAATGTTATAGGTAAAGTTGGTAATTATGCTAAATTAGCATTAGATGAAAATGGTAATGTTATTGGTTATGTTGATGATGAAGGAATAGTATATGACCACAATGGCAAAAAAATTGGCTATGTAGATGAAAATGGTAATATCAGAAGTTTTGAAAATGATACTTTGGGTGCTGAGAAAAAAAGAATAGCTTTAGGTAAAGATGGAAAGCCAATTGGTTATATTGATGATGATGGAAATGTTATAGACTTTGATGGAAATATAATTGGTAAAGTTAATGAAAAAGGCGAGATAATTGATGCAAATGGTCAAAAAATAGGACAAGCTGGAGATTATCAAACATTAGCTTATGATGAAAATGGCAAAGTAATAGGTTTTGTTGATGAAAAAAATAGAGTTATTGGTGCTAATGGTGAAGTAAAAGGATATGTAGATGAAAATGGCAATATTATAGGTGTTAATGGTAAAATTATTGGTAAAGCTGGTACATCTCGTCGTTTAGCCTATGATAAAGATGGTAATGTTATTGGATATATAGAGCCTGATGGTACAGTAAAAGACTTTAACGGAAATGTAATAGGTAAAGTTGATGCTAATGGTAATATAGTTGATGCTAATGGAAGAATAATCGGAAAAGCTGGAGAAATAAGAGAGCTTGCTGTAAATGATAAAGGTGAAATAATTGGCTATATTGATGATAAAAATAGAGTGATAGATGCCAATGGAAATATAATAGGGGTTGTTGATAATAAAGGAAATATTATAGCTTCAACTGGTGAAAAATTAGGAAGTGTTGGCGCTATGAGAAAACTTGCTTATGATGAAAACGGCAATGTTATAGGATATATTGATGCTGATGGTACAGTAAAAGATTTTAATGGTAACCTTATTGGAAAAGTAAGAGCTGACGGTAGTATCGTAGATAAAAAAGGAAGAGTTATTGGAAAGGCAGGAGATTATAATAAAGTAGCTTTAGATAAAAATGGCAATGTAATAGGCTATATAAATGATAAAAATCAAGTGCTAGACCATAATAATAAAATAATAGGATTCGTAGATGAAAAAGGAAATGTTATAAAAGCTGGTAACAAGATTATTGGAAAAACATGTATTCAAAGAAAGGTTGTTAGAAATAAAAACAACAAAATTATTGGATATATAGATAATAACAACCGCATAAAAGATTTTAATAATAAAATAATAGGTAGTTTAAGAAATAAAGATGCTGTTGATACTAGAGGATTATTAATTGGTGAAGTGTCAAACAAACAAGAAGATATGGTTGTTGATAAAAAAGATAATATAATCGGATATATTGATGATCTTGTTTTTGTATATGGGCAAGAACGGAAAGTTATTGGTGTTGTAGATGCTAAAGGAAATGTGTTAGCCGCAAAAAATAATATATTAGGCACAGTAGGAATAGATAAGAAAACAATATATGACAGAGAAAATAAAAAGATAGGCCAAGTAAAAAGAAATAATCTTGCATATAATTTAGAAGATAAAATAATTGGATTTATAAATAAAAATAATGAAATAGTAGCTGTTGGTGAAATCATTTGTACATCATGTAAAAAGGTAAATGTTGCATATGATCTTAATGGTAACGTTATCGGGTATATAGATGAAAATGGTAATGTTATAGATGCAAATGGCAACATTATTGGCAAAGTTGATAAAGATGGAAACATAATAGACGCTTCAGGAAAAATTATAGGTAGAAAAGGCGAAGCAAGAAAAGTAGCTTTTGATGAAAACGGTAATATCATTGGATTTATTGATGATAATGGTGCTGTTCGTGACTTTAATGGTAATGTTATAGGTTATGTAGATGAAAAAGGTAATATATTAAATAATACAAACGAAATTATCGGAAAGGCTGGACGAGTAGGAAAACTTGCATTAGATAAAGATGGTAATGTAATTGGTTACGTTGATGAAAATGGAAATGTATACGATTTTGAAGGAAATTTAATTGGTAAAGCTAATGCAGATGGAACAATAACAGATAGTTATGGTCGAGTTATAGGGAAAGTTGGAAAAGACGTTAATTTAGCCGTTGATGAAAATGGTAATGTTATTGGATTTGTTGGAGATGATGGTAAGGTATACAAAGAAAATGGAGAGCTTGTTGGCTTTATAGATGAAAATGGTAATGTAATAGGTTTATCAGATAAAATAATCGGTAAAGCAAGTGTTAGTAAACGTTTAGCATTAGATAAAGATGGTAATGTAATTGGTTATATTGATGATGATGGAACTGTTCGTGATTTTGAAGGTAATCTAATCGGATATTTAGGTGAAGACGGAACAATTCATGATGTTAATGGTAATATTATCGGAAAAGCAGGAGATTATCGTAAAGTTGTTTTAGATGAAAATGGTAATGTTATCGGTTATGTAAACGATCAAGGTCAAGTAATTGGTAATGATGGAAAAATAATAGGGGTTTTAGGCGAAGATGGCCTTGTATATGGTACAGATGGAAAAGTTATTGGACAATTAGCTAATAAAGTTAATGATGAATTAGCTATAAAAAGTTACAGATCTGTTTTAGATGAGAATGGTAATGTAATAGGTTATATAGATGAACAAGGTATAGCTAGAGATTTTAATGGAAAAATAATAGGGCGCCTTCATGAAGACGGAACAATTAGGGATGAAAATGGTAATATAGTTGGCAGAAAAGGTGATGTTCTTGAGTTTTCAGTCAATAGAAAAGGCCAAGTTGTAGGTGTTGTAGGTGATTATTCTAACCTAGCTGTAGATGCTAATGGAAAAGTTATTGGATATGTTGGAAAAGACGGAAAAGTATATAACTTTGATGGTATTGCTATTGGTTTTATAGATGAGAATGGTAATGTTATAACATCAAGAGGTATAAAAATTGGTGCAGTAATAAAGAAAGATTTAATAGCGCTATCTCCAAATGGTTATGGTCTAGGTCGTATAAATAACAAGGGCGAAGTTGTTAATTCAAAACAAGAAGTTGTGGGAAATATATTGCCAAACTCATTAATAAAAGCAAAAGAAGGTGGCAAAATTATAGGAAAAGCTGTACTTGGAGGAAAAGCTGTTGGTTGGGGATGTAAGCATTTTGGCTATGTTGATAGCGATGGTTCTGTAAAGAAAGATGGAAAAGACACAGGCTATAGAATGCTTTTTGATAGAAGTATTGTTGATAGCCAAGGAACTTATGTCGGAGATGTTGCCAAGGTTGGAACAGTAAGAGATGCAGAATGTAATATTATTGGATATGCAGGTTCTGATGGTTTTGTAAAAAATGATAAAGGTGATTATATTGGCTGTGTAAACCCTGATGGAAGTGTTATTAATAACAAAAATAAAGTAGGAGTTGTATATGAGCAGTCGTATGCAGTGTACTACAATGGTGAAAATATGGGTGTGTTAAAGCCTGATGGTATGATTTTTGCTGATGGTAAAGCTATTGGTTGCGCAAATTTAGATGGAGAAGTGCTAAATAGAGATGGGTTTATCATTGGTCATGTTATGGATAAAAAACAAGCCTTTGATAACAATGGTGAGTTTATTGGAAATCTATCTTCATTTAATTATAATAGCCAAGATATCATTCCAAATACAAAGATATTACAACAACGTCTAATTGTTGATCCTAAAAAAGAAGTAAAAGGCATTGTGTTACCAGAGAAAAATGTTGTTATAGATGCCGTTGGTAATGTTGTTGGTCATCTATTTGCAGATGGATATATATACAATAAAAAAGGTATTGTTGTCGATAAAATTATATCAGATGGATTGGGATTTTATTCTAAAAAAGTTGGAAATATTTTACCTAAAGGAAATGTTGTAGATTTTAATGGGGATTATATCGGGTTTGTAAATGATAATGCTGATGTTATAGATATATTTGGGAAAGTATATGGAAAAATAAATAGTAAAGGTCAAATGTTTGATGAAAAAGGTATTTATAGAGGTAGCGTTGTTCAAACAGGTGTTGCAATAGGTTATGATGGTGCTTATTTAGGTTATGTAAGTAAGCAAGGTAAAGTTATAGATGTTGACGGACAAGTGCGAGGAATGGTAAGTTCTGATAAACATATCCTTGATGTAAATAAGCAAATAATTGGTGAAGTTATAAAAGAAGACTTTTTGGTTGATGTATTTGGAGAAATTCAAGGTTATATGAATGCTCTAGGTGATGTTATTAGCAATGAAGGTACAATTATAACATCTATATTACCAGGCGGGATAACAAATAAAAACTATAGTATATTAAAAAGAGGTTTTGTTTTAGATTATTCTGGAAAAATTTCAGGAGTTATTACCGCAAATGGAAATGTTATATCTTTAGAGCGTGAAAAAATTGGTAAAGTAACAAGTATTGGTCAAATAGTTAATGACAAAGGTGTACTTATTGGCGAAATTGTAACAGGAGATGTTGTTATAAACGACAAAGATAAGATTGTAGGGTTTGTTGTAAGTGATGCTAAAGTGGTTGATAAAGATAAAAATATTATAGGACGTGTAATATCTTCAAATTTAGTTGTAGATAACAATGGAAAAATTATAGGACATACATATAAAATAGGTGCTAATATATTAAGCAACGAAGGTGAATATATCGGACGCTTGAATGCAGAAGGTGAAGTTCGTGGTTTAACTAATGGTAAAATAGGATACCTAAAAAGCAATGGCTCATATATTAATACTAGAAATAAAATTTCAGGATATGTATTAGACGAAGTAGCACAAAATCGGAGGAATTAATTAGTATATGAAAATATTAAATTTTAGCAAAATAATTTTAAGTATTGCATTGCTTTTCTGTATAAAAAGTAATGCTTTTGCTGCCGATATTAGTGCTTTAAATTTTCAAGGAGATTTAATAGGTAAAGTTATCCCTGATGGAGCCGTAATAAATTCTAATAATGAAATAATTGGTCATTTAACAGCAGATGGATACATTTTTGATGGTAACAATGAGTTGATTGGTGGTGTTGTTCCTCAAGGTATTGCTATAGCAAACAATAATACAATACTAGGAAAAGTAAATAATGATGGATCGGTAAGTTCTATTAATAATGATATTGTTGGAAAGGTATTACCAAACGGTTTAGTTGTAAATTATAATTATGATATTTTAGGGGAAGTTATATCTTCTGGTTTAGTTTATAACGATAAAGGTATAATAGTTGGACGTATTTCAGGTGATGGATATTTTTATAATTTACAAGGTGAAAATAAGGGATTTATTACTTCTAGTGGATATGTATATGCCCCAGAAGGAGAAAATAATAAACTATCATTACTTGGTAGACTAATGTCTTCTAAAATCGTTACATCATTTAATGGTAAGTTTTTAGGAAGCGTTACTCCAAATGGAAAAGTAACAGATGTAAACAAAAACACCATTGGTTTTATAAGAGCAAATGGTTATGTTGTTGATACAGATAAAAAAGCTATAGGTCATATAGTTGAACGAGGATATGGTTTTGATTTTAATGGTAATTACTTAGGTGTAATTAGCTATAATGGTGAAGTTGTTAATAAAGCAAATGTTGTAGGTTATGCTGTAAACGAAAAGAGAATTGTAGATAAAAAAGGAAAAGTAATTGGATTTAGTGTAGATTTTAATGCAACAGCAAATACAATAGATGGAAGAATTTTAGGATATATTGTTCCAAATGGAAATATTGTTAAAGGTGGTGAAACTGTTGGATATATAGGTTCAACAGGAGATGTTATTGATGGAAACGGGAAAGTAATTGGTTTTATAAATCATCAAGGTCCTATTTTTGATTATTTGGGTAGAATAAGAGGGAATTCATCAATAAATGGTAAAGTTATAGCAATGGATGGAAGTGATAATGGTTATGTGTTAAAGGATAAAGCATATAGCTATAAAGGAAATGAAATTGGTAGATTACTTACATCAAAATTAATATATAATAATGCAAATAATTTTATGGGTATATCAGGAATTGATGCTCTTATCGATTATGATAGTCAAGAATATATTGTTTCACCTTACGGCTATATTTTTAACCAAGATGGAATAATAGAAGGTAGTAGTGTTGAGTTCTCTCCAATTTATACTCCTGAGGGAAATATATTAACATATATGTCTGCGCAAGGAAATAGTGAAAACACCTCTCTTAATGAAATTGCAAAACTACAGACAAATGGAATTTTTATCGATAAAAACAATAAGATTTTAGGTAAAGCTGTAAAGAATTTTTATGCTACAGATTTTGAAGGTAAAAGCATTGGCTATATTGGTAAAACTAATTTGATAATCAATGATAAAAATCAAAAAATTGCAAAAATTTTACCTGACAATAGTATTGCAGATTTAGAAGGAAAAATAAGACACAATGAGTTAGCAGGAAATAGTTCTGTTAATGTAAGTATAAATGGAGATTATTTAGGAACAAATTTATACAATGGAGCACTAAGAAAAGACAACCAAGATGTTGGATATATAAGTTCAGATGAATATGTATTAGATACAAGAGGTGCTCTTTATGGAAAAATATTACCTTTTGGTGTAGCTGTAACTCCTAAATGTGAATTTTTAGGTGTTGTTTCAAGTTCAGGTGAAATAAGAAATGGTAAAAATACATATGTGGGAATGGTTTTGCCAAATAAACAAGTGTTAAATGATGCTGAAGAAATTATAGGATATGTGATTGAACCTGAGGTTGTTATCGGAGACAAAGGAGAGGTTATTGGTACTCAATCATCATTAGGTTATGTATTAAATTATCAAAATCAAAAAATAGGATGTCAAGATATCAGAGGAAATATCGTAAATTCACAAAATGAGGTTATTGGTCAAAAGGTCAAATACAATCCAATAATGGATTTTGATAATAAAGTAATTGGTTACATAGATATTAATGGAATTGCCGTTGATTTATCTGGAGTTCAATTAGGTATATTAGATATAAATGAAAATATAAAATCGAAAGATAATATTAATGTCGGTTCAGTATTTAAATATAAAGTAGCTTTTGATAGTAATAATATTTATTTAGGACGTGTAGACTTTAGCGGAAATGTTATATCAGATGATGGTGTAAATTTAGGTAAAGTTGATTATACTGGTGAAGTCAAAACAACTGATGGACGTAAAGGCTATGCTTTATATGATTTGTATGTATATGATAATAATGAACATACAGTTGGATATATAGCAAAAAATGGTCATGTGTATAGTATAATGGGTGAGCCTATAGGTACAATGTATAATGGTTTTGTTGTAGATAAAAAACAAAATCTAATAGCAAGAGCTTTAAGAGATTACAATATAAAAGACAATAATAAACAAAATATTGGATACTTAAAATTAGACGGAAGCGTTGTGGATACTAAAAATATTTTAATCGGTTCTTTAGAAAATGATGGAAATATTATTAATTCAGAAAATGATATTTTAGGTAAAGCTTTCTATTTGCAATATTATAAAAAGGCATCTATTCCAGAAGTTGATGGATATGAAGAAGAAAATATAAACACTAAAGAAAGTGATTACCCAAATCAAAAAGAGGACCAAATAGACACTTCTGAAATAGCAGAAGAAGATAAAGAAGAGCATAGCTCTTTAGTTGATTATGAAGAAAAAGAAGGCAAAAAAGAACAATTAGATTATAACAATGAAAAAACACAAGACCTTATAAACAATAATAAACAAAATGAAAGCGCATCTTCTTTATCATCTCAAGCCTCAGGTGAAGAAAGTAGTTTAAGCCCAGAAGAATTAAAACAAAAAAAAGCCGAAGAAATGAGATTAAATCATAAGGTTGTTGGAATAGCCATAACCCCAGGCGGTAAATATATTGGAGATATCTATGATAACCAAGAAGTTATGGATGAAAATGGTGAAATTGTTGGTCATGTTGATGATAGGGGTAATGTTGTTGACAATAAAGGGATAACGGTTGGAAAAGCTGAAAATAAAAAAAGAGAAAGAAATACTCCGGTAAATAATAATTGGTGGCATAAAGTTGCAACTGGAGCAACAGTATCTCCTTATTCAAGTAATGATAATATTACCAATGTTGGTCCTGGTGGTGGTGTTGGTCCTGGTGGTCGTTATAATCCACAAAGAGCTGCAATATTAGCCCAAATGCATGAAAACAGAAGAAGAGAATTAAAAGGTGTAAGTATATCTAGTGGAGTTGATGCCGCATCTTATACTGGTTGGCAAGATGATTGGGGGTTAGCAAGACAGGTTTCTACCTTAAGAGTTGATATGAGTAATGTTATAACTGCAGATAAACCAATTCCTGCAGTATTAGCAAGATCTTTAGTGTCACTAGGTGAAGCTCCGGTTACTGCAATTGTTGAAAGAAATATATATGGTGATAGTGGTCGTAATATCATAATTCCTGCAGGTAGTAGAGTTTTAGGAGGATTACAAGAAGTTGGAGAAGATAGTCGTTTTGATGGAACTAGCGGTGGTGTAAAAATTGAAATTACATGGAATAGAATTATTCGCCCTGATGGTATATCATTTACGATAGGTGCCGCAGCAACTGGAGATGCGCAAGGCCGAGGTGGAGGTGCTTTAGGTTATGTTGATGAGCAATTAGTAAAAAAATACACTTTGCCAATTGTTGGAACATTAGTTACATCAGCAATTACATATATGACAGCTGTTGATGAAGAAGCTACAGGACAAGTAGAAAACTCAAAACAACAAGCAGCATCTGATGCAAGACAGAATTTTATGGATAAAATGGATGAGATTCTTCAAGAAATTATTGATAGAAAAAAAGAAATCGAGCCAGTAACATATGTTCCTGCAGGTACGAGAATTATTATATATCCAATGACTGATTTGTGGTTACGTACAACAAAGGACATTGATAAAGGTGTATCTAATTTGATAAACGACAGAAAGATTACAAATACTCTTGTTAATCCAAATGGCTATGAGGTAGAACCGGGAGCTAGAGGTCAACAGCAACAAGTTGTTAGTACAAGTACAGCTAATAATAGAAAACAAGAAAATCAATCAGTAAATCAGCCTTTGGTTGGTTCACCAAGTAATAGTCCTCAGGCCCAACAGCAACAACAAAGAAGAGTAAGAGCGCTTCCTCCTCCATCAGCAGATGGATCAGATATAGTAATACCTGATGATAGCAGTGAGGATGATGAGGGAGAAATTGATTTATCATTCTAAAAAAAGAAGATTAAATTATAAATAGAAGGAATAATATATATGGGAAAAGCAGATGATGAAGTTCTTTGTTCGGTATTAAGGCCTTTAGCTTATTGGTATGAACAAGAAAATATTGAAGAGGTTGCAATAAATCAGCCTGGTGATATTTGGCTACGTTTGCGAGGTAAGAGGGCTTTTCCTTGGGTTAATTATAAAGATCCAAAATTAACCAAAGAATATCTTATGAATTTATTGTATATTATTGCTAACCTCAACGATCAAGAGTTTGATCCAATGGAAGGTATTCCAACAGTGTACACTGATATTCCAGGAGGACATCGTTTTACCGGTGTTGCAGGAAGAAATATTCGATATGGTTTTGAGGATAAAGATGGTATAGCGATATCTATTCGTTTGTATTCTGATGATATTGCTTTTGGATTCAGCGATTATGGTTTAGAGCAAGGTAAAGAATTAAAAGAAATAAATCCGTTAAAAGAAATTAAAGATCCATCTGATGCATATGAAAGATTGTTATTGGCTCTAAGACGAGGGGATCATATCTTGGTAAGCGGTGGTACTGGTACAGGTAAAACAACGTTCTTGAACAACTTGTTGCAATTACTAGATATACACAAAAGAGTTATAACTCTTGAAGATACAAGAGAGCTTAAAGTTCCCCATCCTAATCGAGTGCATATTGTTCTTTCGCGTGTAAAGGGAAGCAAAAATAAAGAAACAGAAGGAATGAGTGATGCCGATGCAATTGACCTTATAAAACGTATAACTCCAGATGCAATTATTGGTGGTGAGATTTCTAATAAAAATGCAGCAGCAATTTGGGCTTTAATGGGATCAGGACACGATAACTGTATGGCAACGATTCACGCAGAGAGTCCCGAAGCTGCATATGAAGCTTTCATTAAATGTATAATGGAGCAATCTCCTCACATAAATGTTGAGAAAACTATGCAAGAAATGCGTCGTAAACTTCATGTTGTTCAAATCGTTCGTGATGGTAACATTAGAGGTATAACAGCAATAACTTAAAGCAAGCTAAAAACTTCTGCTTTTAACTTATCAAGCCCTAAATTTTTTTCAGAACTTGTTGCAATTATGCTAACATAAGCAGCAGTATGCTTTTCTATTTTTTTGTTAGTGTCATCTAATATTTTATTTAATTCTTTTTCGCTAATTTTATCAGTTTTAGTTAAAACTATTTGATAAGTTACAGCAGCCTTATCAAGCATGTCCATGATTTCTTCATCAATTTTTTTTATGCCATGTCTTGAATCGATAAGCACAAAAACTCTTCTTAAATTTGCCCTACCAACTAAATATGTATTGATAAGATTTTGCCAATTTTTAACAATATCTTTAGGAGCTTTTGCAAAACCATATCCAGGTAAGTCCACAATGTAAACTTTATCATTTAAATTAAAATAATTTAGTTGTTGTGTTCTGCCTGGTGTTGATGATGTTTTTGCTAGTTTTCTTTGTCCAAATAATGCATTTATCAAACTAGACTTGCCAACGTTCGAACGACCGGCAAAAGCAACTTCAACCTTGTCATCTAAAGGAAGTTGTTTAAGAGATGCAACACTCAACATAAAGTCACAACGCTTATTAAATAGTTCAATTCCTTTTTTTAGTCGTTCATTTTGAATATTAACATCATCTTCCATTATTTTACCCCATTTTTATGCATTATAACTTTTTGTTGAATAATAGAAAGAATATTACTCAAAGTCCAATAAATAACTAACCCTGAAGCAAAATGACCCAACATAAACGTAAAGAAAACAGGCATTAAAGCAAACATTCTTGCTTGGTCTTTATTTGTAGGTGCAGGATTTAGCTTTTGTTGTACAAACATGGTTATACCCATAAGTATTGGCCATATACCAATGTCCATAAAAGATGGTACGTAAAAATGTAAAATCTTTGATAATGTTAATGGATCTGGAGCAGATAAATCTTTTATCCAGCCAATAAAGGGTGCATGTCTTATTTCGATTGCAATATTTAATACTTTATATAAAGAGAAGAATACAGGTATTTGAATAAGCATAGGCAAACATCCTGAGGCAGGGTTTATTTTTTCCCTTTTATATAATTCCATTGTCGCTTGCTGAATAAGCATTTGGTTATTGCCATACTTTTCCTTTATTTCTTCAATTTTAGGTTGGATAGCTTTCATCTTTGCCATATTTGCATAAGATTTGTTTGCAATAGGAAACATTAGAAGACGAAGAATTGCAGCAAAAAGTAAAATTGCCCATCCCATATTGCCCAAGATTCCATAGAAGAAATCAAGAATATAAAAGAATGGTTTTGTTAAAAAATAATACCAACCAAAATCTACAGCTAAATCAAATTTTGTAACGCCGTTATTTTTAGTGTATTGGTCAAGAAGTTTAACCTCTTTTGCTCCAGAATACATCTTAAAAGTATATGATGCTGCTTCACCATTTGGTATATTTTTTCGTTCACCAAGAAAATCTATTTGATAAATTTGATTGTTGTTTTTTATAGTGTATTTGTTTTTTGCTTTGTCTTGAGTTATAATACCAGAAAACCAATATCTATCAGAAAATCCGATCCATCCTCTTTTGGTTTCAAGTTCTTCACTTTCTCCATTTTTAATATCTAAATATTTAAATTCTTTCAACGTGTTGTCAGTAACGGCGCTAATGCCTTCATGAACAACAGAGCGTGCTTGCTTGTTGTCAATAATAGATCTTGAAATCAAACCATATGGAAAGATTTCAATTTCTTCACCAGATAAATTCTCAACAGTATCTGTAATTGTAAACAAGTAATTGTCATCTAAAGAAATTTTTCTAATGAATTTGACGCCTCTTTCGTTAGTCCAAGTAAGAATTGCTGGTTTTTCTGGGCTAATGTTTATATTATCTGATAACCACAAAGAATTTGAGTTAGGTAGCACTAAAGACTTATCTAAAGATAACCATCCAAATTCTGCAAAGTAAGGATTTTTTGTTTTTTGTGGTGCAAATAATTCCACCTTATCATTAGGGTTATCAATAGATTCATTATATTTTTCTAACTTTAAATTATCAAATCTAGAGCCTTTTAATCTAATTGAGCCATTTACAGATGAATTATTAAAACTAATTCTTATATCATCTTTTACAACATTATCAGTTGTTTCAAAAGTTTCATTGATAGATGCATCAACACTAACATCATTTAATGCTACAGGAGCTTCGCTAACTTCAGTAACTTCTGGTTGAGGTACTTGTGCGTTGTTGTTCACTCCAAAGTAGGAATTTACAGCATATATAGCAATAAAAGAAAGTATAATCGCAAGTGATAAAGATTTTAATTCATCTTTCATTTTTAATATGTCTCCTAGATTCTTTTTTTAAGTAATTTTCAAAACTTATAATATGAAAAAGCAACAATGTAAAGTATAATAGCTATTTGTTAGTATTTTTGTTTTCTTTTTTTTGTATTTTTAATGGGACAGGATCGTATCCTGATTTTCCTAAAGGATGGCATCTTAATAAACGTTTTATGCCTAATGTGATTCCTTTTAATGGGCCATGTATTTTAATAGCTTCCATCATGTATTCTGAGCAAGTTGGAGTATATCTACATGCATTAGGTAAAAATGGTGAAATATACTTTTTGTAAAAAGATAATAGTGATAACAGAATGTTTTTTAATGCTTGTGATAGTAAATTAAACATTAGTATTTTCTTTGTTTTTGATTGCTGTTTCATCTTCAGGTATAGGTTGGAAATTTTTGTGAATTTTTTTTAGAGCATATAGTATATCTCTGGTTAAATCTTTGTAGTCGCAAAAAGGTGTTGAGCTTCTTGCAATAAAAACATAATCAACAGAGGATAGATAATTTTGCGATAATACTTCTCTAACTACAGCCCTTAATCTGCGCTTAGCTCTACTACGTAAAACTGCATTACCTATTTTTTTTGTTGCAGTATATCCGACACGTATTTGATTGTCATTAAATAAACTGCGAGCCGCTTGTAGAACCACATTGTGTGTTGCAATATGAAATCCACTAGCGACCCTCAGAAAATCTTTTCTTTTTTTGAAAGTAAGTATTTTTGTCATCGTGCTCCAATATTAAGCAGAAAGTCTTTTACGTCCTCTAGCACGACGTGCTGCTAAAACTTTACGACCTCCAGCTGTTGCCATGCGTGTACGAAAACCATGACGACGAGCTCTTACCAATTTACTTGGTTGATATGTTCTTTTCATAAGTATTACTCCGGTTAATTTATTATTTATTTAAAAGCGATTAAGCCTAATCGCCTCTCGGTTCAAAGTGTTTATAAATTTAAATATTTAATAAGTCAATATTTTTTTTGTTAAAAATAAAATGCTTGAATGTTAAAATAATTATGCTATAAATAATATGTGTACATTTGGAGTTTTGGTTTTTATGATTATAGACAGTAAAAATGAAACACAGAAAAGCATATTAACACATAAGTGTTTTTATCAGACAACATCTCAAATTATGCATGAATTTGAGAGGAAAGGGTATGCAAATTCTGCAGATGAGACTGCTAAAGTGATTGCTGCATATCATGATCTAGTGCAAAAAAAAGCCAAAAACAATTATAATAAAGACTACAATGAAGCTTTTAAGAAAATAGATGATGCTATAAAAGGATTAGCAAATAAAGTTTTCTATGGTGAAAATCAAAGTTTAGATATTGCATATAAGTCTTTTGCAAAGTTTGATTATATTAATGCTATTATAGGTAGACAACGTATTAAGAAGAAATCCTAATAATAGTATGACTTGTTGTTTTTTGTAAAATTTTCAATAGTTTTGTTGATTTCTTGTAAACTTGATTTGCCAAGATGTTTTTTCGTGCTTAAATTACAATAAAATTAATATAAATAAGGATGAAAGATATGTCAGGTATTTCTGTTATCGGAAGCGGGCGTTGGGGTACTTTTTTAGCTTGGTATGCAGCAAATTATTGTAACGCGGAACATGTTAAAATATATAGTAAACCGGATGCTCCTGATTTTATTGAGCTAAAAAATACTCGAAAAAATCCATACCTAACCTTAAGTGATAATATGAGTTTGCATGAACATATTAAAGATGTTCTTGATAATGACTTTATTATTATTTCTATTGGGTGTCAGCATTTGCGTTCTCTTGCGAAAGAGTTGAATGGGTATAATATAGAAGGTAAGACATTTTTGCTTGCAATGAAAGGTTTAGAAGAGCCAAATGCAACAATTCTAAGTGATGTTATGTGCCAAGAAATTTCTCAATCTATACATATTGCAACACTTGGTGGTCCTGGCCATGTGCAAGACTATATGAAAAAAGTTCCGTCATGTGCGGTAATTGATAGCAATGAAGAAGAAGTGAAAGATAGGGTAATTAAAATCATGCAAAGTGATTTGATTAGATTCTATTATGGGTCTGACTTTATTGGTAATCAAATAGGTGCAGCTCTTAAAAATGTTATAGGAATTGCAGCAGGTATTTTAGATGGACTTGAGTGGTATGGCTTGAAAGGAGCTTTAATGGCAAGAGCTCCTGTTGAGGTGGGGCGTTTTATTAAGCATTTTGGAGGAAACCCTCTAACAGCTTATGGTTTATCTCATCTAGGTGATTATGAAGCAACACTGTTTTCTAAACATTCTCATAATAGAACTTTTGGTGAAAAGTTTGCGAAAGGAGAAAATTTTGGAAAACTAGCAGAGGGCTATTTTACTTTAAAAGCTGTTAAAAATATTGCAGATAGAGATAATATTAGTATGCCAATATGTCAGGCTCTTTATGATGCTGTATATGGCGGGGCTGATATTAAAGAAACGATTCGCTCAATATTTGATAGAACCCTAAAACAAGAGTTTGAATAGTTTTTTGTTAGATACATATAGAAAAGGTCACATAAAATATGTGGCCTTTTTTAAATCTGAATTTCAGAAACACTGTTGTTTTTTATTTCAAAAAATTGAGCACGATTACCTAAATTGCTAAACTCAAAAATATTTGTTGTTGTTAAAAATGATTGAGTATTAAGCTCTCCTACCTTATTAATAAATGCATTTTTTTTGATATCGTCTAAGTGAGCATCTAATTCGTCTAAGAGTAAAATAGGTGGAATGCCCTTAAATGAACTAAGGCATCTTGCTTGCGATAATATGATGCTTAAAAGTAGAGATTTTTGTTCTCCAGTTGAACAGAAATTAGCTGGAACGTTTTTCTTTTTGTATATTGCTTTTAAGTCGGTTTTATTAATTCCTACGCCATTATCATTATTTAAAATGGAGCGTCTTTGACTTAAAAGGGATTCTTTGTAAAAATCTTCTACATAAATGGCTGGCTTTTCATCAAGCATCTTTTCAATTGTGCCGTCAAGTAATAAAGTTGCTTCAGGGAATATATCATCAACATTGTGTTCCATGAAGGTATTTAATTTTGTGATTTGTTCCTTTCTTGCAGCGGCAATTGCAACACCGATTCCTGCGATTTGTTCTTCTAGAGAGTAAAGCCAATTATTATTTATATTTCCGCTTTTTAATATTTGTAGCCATTGTCTATAGACATTATCAAAAGACGATAAGCGTTTGGCATGATTCGTATCAAATAAATAAACAATTCTATCTAAAAAACTTCTTCTATTTTGGGAGCTTGTTTGAAATAACCTATCCATCTGAGGGGTTACCCAAATAAGAGAAATATAGTTACCTAGTTCATTTTGGGAAGACACTTTTTGGTTATTAATATTGATGATTCTTCGTTCAATCTCTTTGGTTTCATTGTAGTTAATTTCTTTTTTAGAGCTTTCTACGGCTGTACCAATATTGTACTCATCTTGGTCTCTTATGATTTGTGCAGACACAGCCCAACCATTGTTATTTATAAAGGTGGGGGTGCTTTGTTCATTAGCGAGAAAATCAAAAGTTTTTACATCGGAAAGCTTTGAGTTACGAAGTCCTCTGCCTTGAGATAAAAAAGATATAGCTTCTAAAATGTTTGTCTTACCGCTTCCATTTTCACCGCTTAATACAATAAATTTTTTATCAAAGTTTAGCCTTAGGTATTTGTAGTTTCTAAAGTTAACTAAGGTCAGACGCTTTAAAGCAGAACTGACCTTTGTTAAATCATTGAAATTATCTATGTTAAAAGCCGTATTCACTATATTCTCATAGGCATTAAAACATAAATTGCGCTATTGTCAGAAGTATCATTGATAACAGTTGCGGCTGCGCTTCCTGACAAACTAAAGCGAACTTCTTCACCTTTGATTTGAGCTAAAATATCAAGCAAGTAGCGGAAGTTATAGCCTGTATCAATGGATTCTTTATCATATTTAGCTTCTAGTTCTTCTGTAGCATTGCCTAATTCTGCATTAGAAGCTGCAATAGTTACATGATTTGTATCTGTAATTAAGCGGATACCTCTGCTTCTTTCTGTAACAACTGAAACTCTATCAACAGCAGATGCTAATTCTTTAACATTAACTTCTAATATTTTATCGTTATCTGTTGGGATAACTCTTTCATAATCAGGGAATGTTCCATCTATAAGCTTAGATGTTAGAGTTATATCTTCAAAGGAAATTCTAACTTTATTTTCAGATAATGCCATTGTTACATTTTCTTGAGATACATCATCTAAAAGTTTTCTTATTTCTAATACAGATTTTCTAGGAATAATAACACCTTCTAATTTTTCAGCCCCTTGAGGAAGTGGAGATTCTGCACAAGCAAGTCTGTGACCATCGGTTGCAACTACTCTTAAAACTTTTGTGTCACCTTCGTTTTTGGCATGAACGTACAAACCATTTAAGTAGTAGCGAGCTTCTTCAACAGATGCAGAAAATTGAGTGCGATCAATAAGAGTCTTTAATTCATCTTTATTTATTTCAAAATTGATAGGAAGATTGTCGCCAGAGATAATTGGGAAATCTTCAACACCAATAGTTGAAAGAGAGAATTTAGAACGTCCAGATGCGATTCTTAAAGCACCTTTTTCATCAGGGTAAGTTATTTCTATGTCAGACCCATCTGATAATTTTCTAACAATGTCATATAGCATATGTGCAGGAGCTGTTGTTGCCCCTTCTTCTGCAATGTTTGCTTCTACAACTTCTGTTATTTCAATATCCATATCAGTAGCTTTAAAGTTTATGGTAGAACCTTTTGCTTCGATTCTAACGTTAGATAATACTGGTATGGTGTTTCTTTTCTCAACAATGCTCTGTACATGGCTGAGTGTTTTTAAAAAATGTGCGCGTTCTATTGTAAATTTCATTATTTTTATCCTAAAAAAAGACTTATTTCTCTTCTTCTTGTATTTTATCATAAATCAATAAAATCAGAAGTTAAAAAATAAGTCTTCAACAAGTTTTTTGTTTTAAGAAAATTAGTTTTCTAATGTTCTTCTCAAAATTTCAATGTTTTCTGCTAAATTTTGATCTTCAACAATTAGTTCTTCTACTTTTCTTACTGCGTGCATAACAGTTGTATGATCTCTATCAAACTTACGACCAATTTCTGGAAGTGAACGTGATGTAAGTTGTTTTGCTAGATACATAGCAACTTGTCTTGGTCTTGCAACAGTTCTTGCTCTACGAGAAGACTGTAATTCTTTAACTGATATATTAAAGTGTTCTGCAACTTTCTTTTGAATCTCATCAATAGTTGTTTTTCTGTCAATTGAACGAAGCATGTCTTTTAATACATCTTGTGTCATATCAAGAGTTATTTCTTTGCCTGAAAGAAGTAGAGAATGTGCTGCAACTCTTTTGAGGGAGCCTTCTAGTTCTCTAACATTAGATGTTATCTTTTGAGCAAGAAATTCTGCAACTTTTGATGGTAATTCAATGTTCATCAATTCCGCTTTTTTCTTTAAGATGCCCATTCTTAAATCAAAATCTGTAGGCATAATATCTACTACAAGTCCGCCAACCAAACGAGATTTTAAGCGCTCTTCAATACCTTCTAAATCTGTAGGTGATTTATCAGCGGCGATAATAACTTGTTTGCCTTCTTCTACAAGTGAGCTGAATGTATGGAAGAATTCTTCTTGAGTTGTTCCTTTGTTGCCCATGAATTGGAAGTCGTCAACCATCAATACATCAACTGAACGGAATTGTTCCTTAAAAGCTGTTGTATCTTTGTAACGAAGAGCTTTGACAAATTTATAAACGAATTGCTCTGCTGTTAAATAGATAACATTTCTATCAGGGTTGTTCTTTTTGATGTGCCAAATGATAGAGTGCATTAAGTGAGTTTTACCTAAACCAACGCTAGAATATAAGAACAATGGATTAAAAGATACATTCTTAGATTCTGCAACTTTTTTTGCGGCAGCGTATGCAAACTCATTTGTCTTGCCAACAACAAAGTTTTCAAAAGTATAGTTTGGATTAGGGAATGTAGCGTTAGCTGGATTCTTGCTTGCGTCATTTGCAAGAGCAGAGCCTGCAACTAATCCAAATGAGCTACTATTTATATTGCCACCATAAATATTTTGAGGTGTAGGTGTTGAAGATATCTTCTTTAGTAAAGAAGTGTCTGTTGTACGTCTGTTGCTAAAGCCTGTATGTACAACAAAATTAATTTTCTTGATTTCAGGATTTTGTTGTTCCCAAATTTTGCTAATTCTATCTGAATAATGAGTTACAACCCAGTTCTTCATAAAAGCAGTCGGAGCGCAAATATTCATAACTCCATTATTAAAATCACCAACTGTAAGTGGCTTTAGCCAGCTGTCAAATGCAGTTTCGCCAAATTCCATCTTTAGCTGACTGCAAATCATACCCCATTGAGTATCAACTGCACGTTCTTCACTTACAAATGCTTCTTCTGCCATATCCATCTCCCACTTTAGATATATTACATAAAATCATAGTTGTTGTTTTATTGGTTATTTGTTGTTTCTTCCTTTAATTAGCTCCATCTTCAACCGCCTACCAATAAATGGTCCAAAATAATATCATTAAAGCATCAATCTCAATACACTTTGAATAAGTAATGATTCGTTTTGTTTTGTTCATGCTTGCCAGAGTTTCTTAAAGTATTACAAATCTTTTAAGTATATTAGATTCTTTTTTTTTAAGTCCCTCTTTGATAGGATGAAAAAGCTTTTTTGTTTTCTAGTAGAAAATTATTTTACTAAATCATCTATCAATTAACTTGAGGACACCTTATTGGTAGATGAAAGGAAATACAAATACTTTTTTTAACAATTTTTAAATAAAATAGCTTGACATAGATTCTGTAAGAGATTCGGTTTAAATCCTTGAAATAAAAACGAAAAAACGCAAACGCCACTATAGAGTGAAACGTTTGCGTTAACCCTTAAAAGAACAATAAAATTAAAGAGCTTTTACTTTTTGGCTCAAACGAGAAATTGTACGAGAAGCCTTGTTCTTATGGAATACACCTTTTTGAGCAGCTCTCATCATTTCGCTTTCAGCTACTTTAAGAGCAGAAGTAGCAAGTTCTTTATCACCAGCTAATACAGCAGCAATAACTTTCTTTACAAAAGTTCTAACTCTACTTCTACGAGCACCATTGATGATGCTTCTTTTATTGTTTCTGTTTATTCTTGTTTTTGCCGATTTATGATTGGCCATATTTTTAATCCTGTCTAAATTTAAGTTAATTACAAATAAAATTCTGAAACACTTATACTCTATAATCTGTGATAGTCAACAAATTTTTTAAAAAAAATTGAAATTAATTTCTGTTTTTTAAGGTTATATTCACTTTTAGAGGGGTGTTTGACTGTTTTTGGAACTCTAAAATATCATTTTCACGATAAAAGATTAGTGATTTTTGGTTATTTAAGTGTAATTTCCAACCAAGATGAGGCAGAGTCTCTATGTAAAAATGTTTAAATGAATCAAAAGATGTTTTCTTTTTTGCAATTAAGCTTGTTTCTATATATCTTGTTTCTTCATTATTAAAAGATATGTCGTTGTCTGAATTTTGAATCATATTAGAAGCGATAGGTATATCTTCAAAACCAGCTATAAAGCTAGAGTCTTTTGCAAAAGAGTTTATTGATATTAAAATACTAAAAATTATAGCTAAATATTTTGTTTTCATTAAAACCTCACTGTTGTAGTGTTTCGCAATAAAAAGTAGAACGTCCTCCTTGAACTATTTTTTTGATTCCTTTGGTTTTATTTATATCGCAAGTGCAATTAGGGCAACGTTGTCCTGTCTTGTTATATACACAGTGTTGATTCTGGAAATAGCCTGTACTACCATCTGGCTTTCTATAATCACGAAGTGTTGAGCCGCCTGCTTTTATTGCTTTATTTAGAGTCGTTCTAATAGATTTTATTAGTAGTGTTAATTCTTCTTTTGAAAGTAGATTGCACTCTCTAAAAGGTGATATTCTAGCAAGATATAATGCCTCTGAAGCATATATATTACCAATACCATTGACGATTCTTTGGTCTAAAAGTGCAACTTTTATCGGAAGCTTTTTATTTTTGAATTTATCTAGAAGATAGTTTGCATCAAGTTTGTCATCAAAGGGTTCTAATCCCATATTTTTGAACAAGTGATGAGTATTTATGTTTAGAGTCTTTGTGTATGTTATAAGTCCAAATCTTCTAGTATCATTGAATATAATTTCACCAATTGATGTGTTAAAAATAACATGATCGTGTTTTTCGTATACACTTAAAGGTTTATCAACTATTTTTACTTTTCCACTCATGCCAAAGTGCCAAATTATACTATAACCATTATCTAAGTCGATTATAGCATATTTAGCTTTTCGCCATACGTTTTTTACATAAGAATTTGATACAATACTTTCAAAATCATCAGGAATTAATTCTCTAAAACGTCGATTCCGAATGGTTACAGATACAATTTTTACATCTGTAATCGCTTTTTTTAACGCTTCTTTTATTGTTTCAACTTCTGGTAATTCAGGCATATTTTCCTCTCATCTATAAGTCTTAAGATAATAAAAAAATATTTTATTAGAATATAAACTTTATGTTTTCACCAATATTTTAAATAATTTTGTGTTTGACTGATGCTAATTTTTAATATAAAATCACTAAGATTTTAACCTCAAAAATGGAAATAAAGTGATTAGAACTGCATCAAAAAAAAGAACCAGAAAATATTTTGCTCCTCAAAATGAAGGAGTTTTGCATAAATGTGATCACCCTGGATGCAATAAAGATGGAGAGTTTAAAGCTCCTCGTGATAGAAGTTTAAAAACATATTACTGGTTTTGTTTAGAGCATGTTCAAGAATATAATGCTAAATGGAATTACTATATTGATGGCGACAATGAAGAAGATGAACAAGAAGTATTCCGTAAAAAGGCAAGATTCGGTAGTTTTCATTCAAAGATAAAATATAAATTTGGCTGTAATTTAGATGATGAATTAGAGTTTCTTCATAGCTTTGATGACTATAAAAGAGCTGAAGAACAAGTCCGTTTTTCAAGAGATGATAGAAGAAAAATGGAGGAATTAGAAATAAAAGTAGATGACTTTAGTATTGAAAACCTAAAAAAACAGTACAAAAAATTAGCAAAAACCTGCCATCCGGATCTTCATCCTGAAGATAAAGAAGCAGAAGAAAAGTTTAAACGTCTAACAGCTGCATATAAAAAACTATTAGAAAAGTTATCTTAAATAGATAATTCAAATATTTTAGACACATATTTTTTGATAAATTCAAGACGAGATTTGTAATTAGATAAATCTTGTTCAATAAATAGTTTTTGGTCGGGTCTTATCTTAATAATTCCACATTGTTTTGATATAAAATCAATTAATCTATCAGCATTTTTAAAAGTATTGTTATGAAAAGAAATTAGAAATCCTTTTGCTCCTGCATCAATTTTTTCGATTCCAGCCATAAATGCCAATTGTTTTATTTCAACAGTTTTTAAGAGATTATCAACCTCAGTTGGAAAATTGCCAAATCTATCAATAAGTTCCTCTCTCATATCATTAATCTCATCAATATTTTTTAAAGAGGCGATTCTCTTATATAGACCCAATCTCACACCTAAATCTTGAATATAAGTTTCAGGGATAATAATTGGAACACCTGTTGTTATTTGAACACTCCAATCCAAAGCTTGTTCTGTAAGTTTTTTGTTACCATTAATATCAGATAAGTCGTTTTGTTTTAGTCGTGTTATTTCTTCTTCTAATAAATGATGATAAAGAGCAACACCAACATCTTTTATATGTCCCGATTGTTCTATACCTAAAATATTTCCCGCCCCTCTAATGTCCAAATCATGGTTAGCTAAAGAAAAACCTGCGCCAAGTTGGTTAAGTGCCTGCAAAATATCTAATCGTTTTTGTGCAATAGGTGTTAGTTTTTTTTGATTTGGTATTGTAAAGTAACAATATCCTCTTTGTTTTGAACGACCGATTCTTCCCTTTAATTGATAGAGTTGAGAAAGTCCAAACATATCTGAACGATAAATAATCATAGTATTAACATTTGGCATATCAATACCGGATTCTATAATCGTGGTCGATAATAAAATATCAGCATTTCCTTCTGCAAAATCACACATCACATCTTCAAGATGATTTGGTGACATCTGCCCATGTGCAATAGCAATCTTTACATCAGGAGCAAGCTCTCTAATTTTAGGCTCAATTTGAGCAATGTCAGATACTCTTGGACATACAAAAAAGATTTGACCGCCTCTATATTTTTCACGATAGATAGCTTCTCTTATCATCATCTTATCAAAAGGCATAACAAATGTTCTAGCTGCAAGTCTATCAACTGGAGGAGTCGCAATAATACTTAGTTGTTTAACACCGGTAAGAGAAAGTTGCAAAGTTCTAGGAATAGGGGTTGCACTTAAAGTTAAAATATGAACATCTGATTTTAATTGTTTTAGCTTTTCTTTGTGTTTAACACCAAAATGTTGCTCTTCATCAATAATCAAAAGTCCTAAATTACAAAACTCTACATCTTTACTTAAAAGAGCATGTGTTCCAATTACAATCTCAAGTCCGCCATTTTTTAAGTCTTCTTTTATTTGTTTTGATTCTTTTGATGAAACAAGTCTTGATAGCATTTTAACTTTAACAGGAAAGCCTTTTAGGCGTTCTTTAAAGTTAAGATAATGTTGACGAGCCAAAAGAGTGGTTGGAACAATAAGAGCAACTTGAGCACCGCCCGTTGCAACACTAAATGCTGCTCTAATTGCAACTTCTGTCTTACCAAAGCCAACATCTCCGCAAATCAATCTATCCATAGGAGTCCCTAAAGATAAATCTTTTAAGACATCATTTATAGCGTTTATTTGGTCATCTGTTTCGCTATATAAAAAGCGAGTGCAAAACTCTTCATATAAACCACGTTCAGGAATAAATATTTCAGCTTTTCTTAAACGTCTTTCTGCTGCAATTTTAATGAGTTTTTCAGCGATATCTTTGATTTTCTCTTTTACTTTTGATTTTTTTGCTTCCCAAGCATAGCCACCTAATGTATCAAGATTAACATTGCTGTCTTCAGCTCCATACCTTGTAATTACATCAATATTTTCAACCGGTACATATAACTTGTCACCTTTTGCATAAATAAGTTTTAAGCAATCATGAGCAATTCCATCTGTAACAATGTTTTCTAGTCCTTCAAAGCGCCCGATTCCGTGTTCTATATGAACAACATATTCTCCAATATTTAGCGAAGATATATCATTAATTAGATTTTCGGCGCTTACTTTTTTAGATATACGAGAATTTTTTCTCTCCCCCCAAATATCTTGCTCTGTAACAATAAAATAATCATCGGAACTAAAACCATGTTGAAGCTCTAATAAAACAAAAACAATTTTTCCATTAGAAGACATTTTTAAGGCATCACTAAAGCTTGGTGAAATATGAAGATTTTTAATCCCATTTTCAACAAACATATTATGCATTCTATCCATAGAACCTTCTGTAAAACAGCAGACGATTCTTTTTTTATTTTTATTTATCTTAAACTCTGCATTTAAGTCTTGATACACTGTTAAATTGTTTATGTTTTTTAATGTTGAGAATTTTTTTTGAGGTGTTGTTTTGTAGTCAATAAAATCATTGTTTTCAGGTAAAACAACATTTGATAATTTTATAAAATCTTTTTGATTGATAATCTCAATAAACTTTTTTTGAGATAAATATAAAAGCGAAGGCTCAATAGGTCTATACCTATCAATATCTGAACTGTCTTTAATTTTCAGAGCTTCTAAACGAGCATTGTAATGATCTAAAATTATTTCTTCTTTCGAGTTTAATGCATTATCAATATCTATTCCTAAAACAATATTGGCATTTGGTACATAATCAAAAATATTAGGAAGAGGTTCTTCATAAAAAAATGGTAACCAGTTTTCCATACCAATATATTTTTTTGCTTCAGAAATACTTTCATATATTTCGTCTTTTGTTCCAGATACTCCAAAACTTTCACGATAATTTGTGCGAAATGATTTTATAGTATTTTTATCTAAAATAACTTCATTGGCGCTATCAAAATTATAAAATTTCAATTCTCCGATACTTCTTTGAGTTTCAACTTCAAAAAGTCTTAAACGCTCAATTTCATCATCAAAAAGATCGATTCTTAACGGTTTATCTGAACTGCTTGGGAAGATATCAATAATATCACCTCTAATTGCATATTCCCCAGCCTCCATAACTTGCTCTACTCTCATATATCCATTAATTGATACATAATGTATAAAGTCACCAAACAAAAGTTTGTCGCCAACTTTAATTGTTTTACGAGAATTAAAGAAAACCTTCTTAGGTGGAAGTTTTTGAATAGCTGCACCAACACTTGTTAAAATAAGGCGCTTATTTTTTTGAGTAGGTTCCAAAGCTAATTTAGAAAGAGTTTCGATTCTTTTAGATATGATGCTTGTATTAGGTGAAACTCTATCATAAGGAACAGTATCCCAGTTAGGAAGAATTAAAATGTCTATCTCAGGTGCAATAAATGAAAGAACATCTTTGACTTGTCTAACACTAACACCATCGCTTAAAATGCAAAGAACATCTTTGTCAGATGAATAAAATAAATCCCTAATTGCAAAAGCTTCAGCATCTTTTACAACAGAGGTTATCGTTTTTTTATTACATTCTTTAAAATTAATAGACATTTTTTCTCTTTTTTGTTATAGATAAAGCATAACTAACTTAAAACCAATAAAATGTAAAGAGCTTAAAATATGCGTCCAAGTATTTTATATCCACTTTTTTCTCCAATAGATTCTCTAAAAGGGATTGGGGCTAAATATCAAAAATTGATAAAAAACCTTTGTGGTCCAAAAGTTATAGATATATTATTTCACTTGCCATATAACGTTGTTGATAGAACCTATACATCACCGCTTTCAAATGCAATAAATAATAAAATATGGACAGGAGTTGTAACTATTACAGAGCACATTCCGCCTCAAACTAAAAAACATCCATACCGAGTATATTGCACAGATGGAACAAAAGAGCTCGTTCTTATATTTTTTAAGGTATATAAGGATTCTATAGAAAAAAATTATCCTATTGGTGAAAAAAGAGCTATAAGCGGAAAAATAGAATATTTTAATGGAATGTGGCAAATGACACATCCGGATTTTGTTTTACCTGAAAGTAGATTAAAAGATATTTTGTGCTTAGAGCCGGTATATCCTTTAACCTCAGGTATAACAAATAAAATGATGACAAAACTTATAAAAGATAGCCTAAATAGGGTACCTTCATTTTCCGAGTGGCAAGATGTTGGGAGCCAGTATGATTTAGAATATATAAGTTTTAATGATGCAATAAAACGCATTCATAGCCCAAAAAATATAGAAGATTTATTGCCAAATTCTATTTTAAGAAAGCGCTTGGCATATGATGAACTATTGTCAAATCAATTGGCACTTGCTCTTATTCGTCAAAGGGTTAAAGCTAAAAAAGGTCGTTCATTTGTAGGGGATAACAGCTTGTATCAAAAGGTTGTTTCAAGTCTTCCTTTTTCTTTAACTAATGCACAAATTTCAGCCCTAGATGAAATCTCACAAGATCAAAAAACACCATATAAAATGCTAAGGCTTTTGCAAGGAGATGTTGGATCAGGTAAAACGGTCGTTGCACTTTTAAGTATGTTAAAAGTAATTGAAAATGGTGTACAAACAGCCCTTATGGCGCCAACTGAAATTTTAGCAAAGCAACATTATGAAACGATATTAGATTTATGTAAAAATACAGACCTAAAAGTTGAATTGCTTACAGGAAAACTTCGCCCAAAACAAAAAAGAGAAATATATGAAGCCCTAAAAAATGGTAAAATAAATATATTAATAGGAACTCATGCTTTGTTTACAGAGCAGGTGGAATTTAAAGACTTGGGATATGTTGTAATAGATGAACAACATCGTTTTGGAGTTAATCAACGTTTAGCTCTCTCTAAAAAAGGATCATTGTGTGATGTGCTTGTTATGACAGCAACTCCGATTCCAAGAAGTTTACTTTTAACAGCCTATGGGGATATGGATTATTCTAAAATAGCAGAGTTACCAAAGGGTAGAAAGCCATCTAAAACAGTTGTTATGAATGTAAATAAATTACCATCTGTTATAGATGCACTAAAGCGAAAATTAGAAGAAGGAACTAGAGCCTACTGGGTGTGTCCGCTAGTAGAAGAAAGCGATAAATCTGACCTTGCTGCTGCAACAGAGCGCTTCGAGATGTTAAAAAATCATTTTGGAGATAAAGTTGGGCTTATTCATGGTAAAATGAAAGAGTCTGAAAAAGATGTTGTTATGGAGGAATTTAAGCAAGGCAAAAAAACGCTCCTTGTTGCAACAACAGTAATAGAGGTTGGTGTTAATGTGCCAGAAGCAACTATTATGATAATAGAGCATGCAGAGCGTTTTGGCTTGGCACAACTTCATCAATTAAGGGGGCGTATAAAAAGAGGTTTTGATGAAGGTGTTTGTATGTTGTTGTACTCTTATCCAATAAGCAATATATCTAAAGAACGTCTAAATATTATGAAACAAACAGAAGACGGATTCTTTATTGCAGAAAAAGATTTGGAACTTCGGGGCGGTGGTGAGATTTTGGGTACACGTCAATCGGGTTTTGCAAATTTTAAATTAGCCGACATGAGCTATCATCAAAACTTGCTCCTAAAAGCAAGGGATGATGTTATAAATATATTAAAAACAGACCCTAAATTAGAAAGCAAACGTGGAACAGCATTAAAAACTTTGTTATATTTATTTGAGCAAGATGAAGCTGTAAAAACTTATCTTGCGGGATAGGAATTACAAAGATATTTATCTCATTTACCATATGTTAAACTATATTATATATAATATGCACGAAATACCGAGTTGGTGTTTTGGGGTTTGAAAGCCTCTTTGTAAGCGTTATATGTAAAGACGAAACTTTTACATGCCTTTTAGTCTATGGCTGGAAGGCGGTAAAATAAGCCTTTGCGGTGAATATACCGCACTATCTTACAATAGCTTTCAACTTCCAGTCGCTTTTATTTTAAGCGGCTTTTTCTTTAAATACTATATTAAGAAAGGAAGTTTGAGATGAGAAAAATTTTATTACTTGCTGGTATATTCACAATTTTTGCATATAGCCAAGCAAAAGCAAAACAATATTATGAAAATGATGGTTATTACTATCATGATGAGCCAAGATATGTTGAAAGAGTAGAATATAGAGAACCTGTTCGTCAAGGTTATAGAAAAGCTCATTATGAATATCAATCTCCTCGTTACTTAGGAAATTCTCGTTATCAAGAAGCGCCTAGATACGAAATGATAGAACAAGATAGGGTAGTTTCCTATAAAAAAGATAATTATAGGCAATATAACAATTATGCAGAAGTTGAAAAAAAGAATAAAATACGTCCATACATAGGTCTAGATGTTGCAAAGAGTACAATCGGGGGGATGGATTTACAATATGCATATGAACGTTCTGGTTATGATGACTATTTTGAAGATAGTTTTACTTCTTATTCTGGAGTTGTTGGTATAAAAGTTAATAAAAATTTTGGATTAGAAGCTTTTTATCAAAAATCTAGTGAAGAGGATAAAGACACATCAAGAAGAGCTTATGATTACGATAATGATATAGCTATTGGAAGTGATGAGACCTCAACAATAAGCTATACAGCATATGGTGTTGACGCGATGGGGTACTTACCGATAAATCAAGAATTCGAACTATTAGCATCTTTAGGAATTGCTCAATATAATTTTGAAAGTAACGCTATAGCATATGCAGCTGCAACAGATGGTTATAATATAGTTGCTCAAACTTATACAAATAAAAAGGATTTTGATTCTCTAGGTATTCGTTTGGGCATAGGCGCTCAATATAATTTCAATGAGCATTTCGCACTTCGTGCAATGGCACGCTATATAAAAATGAATGATGATGAATATATCAGAAGTTTGACAGAATTTTCATTAGGTTTGCGTTATATGTTCTAAGCATATTATCTTACAAGCAAAACACCCTGCAATTAACAGGGTGTTTTTATTTATAGATTTTTTAACCTTATTTTTTTATGCTATACATAATAAGGAGAAAAATATGGCAAGTTATCTTATCACTGGTGGAGCAGGATTTTTTGGTACAATCTTAAAAAAACACTTTTTAAGTTTAGGCGCAAAATGTGTTAGCATAGATTTAGAACATGATAACTTTAAGCATGATAATTTTGTAGCTTATCAAGGTGATATAAATGATAATCGTTTAATGGATAAGATCTTTAAAGAGCATAAGTTTGATGCGATTTTTCATTGCGCAGCACTTCTTGCTCATGTAAAAAAAGACTTAAAACGTCTTTGGCATGCAAATGTTGATGGAACTAAAAACGTTTGTGAATATGCTCTAAAAAGTAATATCAATAAAATAGTGTTTATTTCTAGTAATTGTTTGTGGGCTAAAAATTTTGATAATTTAGTGGTCGAAGAAGAAGAGCCAAGTCCTGCTGAAATTTATGGTAAATCTAAATTAGAGGCCGAAAAAATACTTTTATCTTACAAAGATAAAATTAATAGTATTATATTTCGCTCACCGACAATTATGGATGAAGGAAGATTAGGGCTTTTGGGGATCTTGTTTGAATTTATTGATGAAAATAGAAAATTACCGATGGTTGGCGATGGTAAAAATCGTTATCAATTTATTTATGCTAAAGATTTAGCAAAAGCTTTTGAGCTTGCATTAAAGGCTAATTATTCTGAAATATTTAATATAGGCTCTGATGATGTAAAAACATTTAATGAAGTGTATGAATATGTAATAAAAAAATCAGGATCAAAATCAAGGTTATTGCATTTCCCAAAACTTCCAATGATTTGGGCTATGAAAATATGTTTTTGGTTAGGTATATCTCCTCTTGGTCCTTATCAATATAAAATGATAGCATCATCATTTGTTTTTGATACAACAAAAATAAAACGGAAGTTAGGATTCGTTCCAACTCTTAAAAATGAGGAAATGCTTCTTCGAGCTTATGACTTTTATCATAAAAATAAAGAGGAGATACTAAATAGAAAAAATGTATCCGCTCACAATAGTGTTGCAAAAATGGGTGTGATAAAAATCTTAAAATGGTTTATGTAGCTATTCTAAAGAGCTGTCTAAAACATCTTTTGCAATATCAAAATTAAACCCCGCCCTAACAAGGGTGCTTAAATCTTTTTGGTAATTTTCTAATTGTTTTTCTTTCGATTCCCTAAAAGGTCCAATTTTTTTCTTTTGAGCAAAGTTCTTGGCTATCTCAAGTTCATTATATTCTGTTTCTTCAAAAAAATCAGTGATAGCTTTGTCATCTATTCCTTTTTGTTTTAGTTTTTGCTCTATATACCTTTTGGGTTTACCTGCTCTCAAATATGAGTTTATTTTATATTCAGCAAAACGTTCATCATTAACAAAGTTCTTTTTCGAGCATTCTTCAACAATTTCATTTGCCCAAATATATGCTTGACTAGGGTCATACTCTTTATCAAAAAAAGCATATTTATCGATTCTGCGCTTTAAAACCAAATAAAGATTGTCTTTGCTTGTTTCAAAACGTTCTAAATAATAAAGTGCAATATTTCTAAGTCTTGCCTTTGTTGGGATTTTGGGCGGTCTTTTTTTTGTTTTTTCACTAAACACTTGAAATTTACCTTTAAATACATTAAGTTGCCATCAACTGGTCTTAATTATATTAAAGGAATAAAAAATTGGCTAATAAAAATTTTGATGAATGTACATCTTTTTTAATCAACGATGGTTTGTATGTTGGTAGAATTTGCCGTTTAGAAAATGTTTTAAAAACTATAATAAATAAACATGGATATATGAAAAATGTTTCAGCAGCCCTTGCAGAAACAACCGCTTTAGGTGTTTTGCTTGCAAATGCCTTAAAGTTTGAAGGTTTATTTACATTGCAGTTGCAAGGAAATGGGCCTGTATCTACAATAGTTACAGATGTTACATCAAAGGGACAAGTAAGAGCTTGTGCAAACTATGATGCTAAGCGTCTAGAAAAGGCTTTTGCTCTTCGTAAAAACGAAGGAGAAATTGAAGCAACTCCTCACCTTTTGGGTACAGGTACTTTAGTGTTTACTCTTGATGATGGTAAGTCTGATTATCACCAAGGTATAGTAGAACTTCAAGGTAAAACTTTAGAAGAATGTGCACTTCGTTATTTTAGAAAATCTGAGCAAATTGAAACAATGTTAAAATTGTTTATAGAAATTCCTGAAAGCAAAGAAGGAACATGGAAAGCTGGTGGAATTATTCTTCAAAGAGTTCCAGAACTTGGTGGTAAAGATGTAGATATGAACACATTGCCAGAGCTTCGTAATGAGGCAGAAATATTGATGAACTCATTAACTAAAGAAGAGTTATTTGATGAAAAACTAAGCTTAAATGAAATCTTATATAGATTGTATCATGCAAACAATGTAGCTGTTACAAAGTCAAATACTTATGAGTTTGCTTGTCGTTGTAGTCGTGAAAAGTTATTAAAAACATTGCGCGGTTTTAAGGAAGAAGAGTTGTCTTCAATGGTCGACGATAATAATAAAATAACAGCAAAATGCGGTTTCTGTTCCGAAAATTATGAGTTTACAATACCTGAAATATTAGAAAAACTAAACTAATATTAAATAAGTATTAAACTTTTTTGTGTATACTTAGAAACAAAGACGAAAGTCTGTTATGTCGGAACTATTTATATAAGAGGGTAAACCTGATGAAAAATATAAGAAATTTAGCATTAGCATTTTTTAGCTTGTTCTTATTTTCTTGTTCAACAACATCTGATACAGATGCTGTGCCATTAAAATATAGCGAGCCTCGATTCCAAACAACAGCACCAATAGAATTAAATGTAGAAAAGGTTGATGTTGTATCTGAGTTTGTTCCATCATTTACTCGTCCAAATGTTGAACATCTTTTCCCTGTATCTATTGAAAAAGCTGCAAAATTGTGGGCAAAAGACAGACTTAAAGCAGATGGTTTTTCTTCTAATCGTATCGCAGAATACATTATAAAAGATGCATCAGTGACAGAAGAAATTGAAAAGTCTGAAGAATTTTTACAAAAGGATAGATTAAAATATCGTGCAAATTTATCTGTAGTGTTAAAAGTTACAGATAAAGAGAACTTATCTGCTGCAGAAACAACTATCGATGCATGGAGAGAACTTCGTATGCCTGTTGATACAAAAATAGCAGATAAAGAGAAATATTGGAACGATATGGTTTATAAATTGTTTGATGAATTTGATAAAAGGATGGAACAAAATATAAATGAATATCTAAATATGTATGTGAAAAATAATTACTCAATTAAAGAATATAATTAGATAAAAAAGAGGCTTTCAAATTTGAAAGCCTTTTTTAATTCATAATTCTTGATGTATTGTCATTTGCAATAAGGCTCATAACAGGAAGTTCGACTTCTTTAATTTTATTTCCGATTCTAATTTTACAAAAACCCTTTAATATGGCGCTGGTTTTTGATGTTACATAGCCATCATCTTCAAATTCATCACCAGGAACAAGTTCTGGAAGCTGTCCTTTAAAACCATCAAAATCAACAGAGGTTGTTTTGCCTTTTGCATCAATTACAGATAAATGTTTACCTAAAAGAACAACGTCTGCATCAGAGTTATTTTCAAATCTAAAAAAATAATCCCAACAGAAACTACCATCGATAGCAATATCCTCAGATTGTTTTAAGTATAAAGATACCAAAACATCATCATCTAGATTGGTAGCATATTGTTCATTACAGTACATATAAAAAATCCCTAAAAGTTCTTAAAGTAATTAATAAATAATTAACTTTTAGGGATATGTAAAAAAGAATCTCGTCTTTTTCAACAGAATAGAAAATTATCCAATTCTACCATAACTATCTTCAAAGCGAATGATATCGTCTTCATCAAGATTGTCACCCGTTTGAACTTCAATAAAAACAAGCTCTTCACTTTGAGATGTGTTTTTTATTCTATGTTTTGTTTTAACAGGAATATAAACGGCTTCATCTTGCTTTCTGTATAATGTATCTTCACCTAAAACAATCATGGCTTCACCTTTTGCAATAATCCAATGCTCTGCTCTAAAGTTATGCATTTGAAGAGACAATATTGCATTAGGTTTTACTGTAATTTTTTTTACACAATAGTTGTTTGCAGATTCTAGTACTTCCCAAGTTCCCCAAGGTCTTGTATCGCTATCACCTTTTTTGTAATTTGTTGTCATAATATTTTATCCTTTTAATAAAAAATAACTGGAATAAAAGAATAATAAGTGATATAGATAAAAAAACAAGTTGATTTTTTTTAATAGGGGAAGAATGAGCGATTTACAAAAAAACGTAGCACTCAATGTTATTAGGCGCATACACAGTGAGCAAGTAATAGAAGATAGTGTTGAAAATAAGCTTAAAGTTATCTTAAAGATCGTTTCTGATGAAACTAAGTCTGTTTTTGCTAGTTTGTATGTAAAGGCAGATGATGTATCGTTTGAGCAAATTTCCTTTTTAGGAAATAAAGAAATAAGTAAATCGATTCGATTGGGTGACGGATTGATTGGTAAAGTAGGTCAAGATAACCAAACATCATTTGCTGTATCTAAAAAAGAATTTCAAATAGCTTTGCCTATCAAACGTTGGTCAAAAACGATAGGTGTTTTTCATCTAATATATGAAGCATCTCATCAATATACTAAAGAAGAAGCGGAAGAATTAGAAACGATTTCTATGTTTTTGAGTGAATATATATCATCTGAAGACGTTGCCTTGTATTTAAAGAAAATAATCAAAAGTAGAGGTATTGTTTCTAAAGATAAACTAAAAGGAACAGTGATAAATTCTGGATACGCCTTAGGCAATGCAGTTGTTCACAGACGACGTAAAGCGGTTGTTGAGATGTTTGCAAAAGATAAAGATTTAGAATTGCAAAAACTTGAAGATGCTCGTCAAAAAATGAATGAAGATTTAGATGCTAAATTTAATAAAGAAGAGCTTAAATCTAGTGAGCAAGTGGAAATATTGGACGCATATCGAATGATTGCAAATGATAAAGGGTGGTATAAGAGAATAACAAATCATATAAACCAAGGTCTAACAGCAGAAGCCTCCGTTGAAGAAGCTTATACAGAAATGTGGAATAGATTGTCAGGTGCAACAGATACATACTTAAAAGAAAGGTTACACGATTTAAGGGATATCGCAGATAGACTTCGTTTATATTTAAGTGGTGAAGATTGTAATACTGATGCATCCTCATCGTATGAAAATATTATAGTAATAGCAACATCTATGGGTCCTGCAGACTTAATGGACTACGATTATAAAAAAATAAGAGGTTTGATCATTGAAGAATGTACCCCAACAATGCACGTGGCAATTGTTGCAAAAACACTTAACGTTCCAGTAATTTCAGGCTTAGATGGTTTATTTAAAGAGGTAAAAGAAGGTGCTTTAATTTCTATAGATGGAAAAGATGGATCTGTTGTTATTAATCCGTCAAAAAGTGTTATAGAACAAATCTCAAAAAAAATAGAAGAAAAGGAAAAAGTTCAAAAACAGATAGAAAAATTAAAAAAATTAAAAAGTGTCACCAAAGATAAAGAACGAGTAAATCTTTATCTTAATATTGGAATGGATTTTGATTTTGATAATATCAAAAAGACAGAATGTGATGGTGTTGGGTTATACAGAACAGAGATTCCTTTTATGTCTTCTGATAAAATGCCAGATATTCATAAACAAGTCGATTGCTATAAAAAATTATATGCTGCAGCAAATTCTAAAAAAATTATTTTTAGAAGCTTAGATGTTGGTTCTGATAAGCTTTTACCATATTGGAATAGTATAACTGAAGAAAATCCTGCAATTGGATGGCGTTCGATTCGCATAACGTTAGATCGAAGAGCTGTTTTAAGAAGACAAATGAGAGCATTTATAAGAGCAGCAGAGGGAAGAGAATTAAATGTAATGTTTCCAATGGTTTCAAACTTAGATGAATTTTTAGAGGCAAAAGAAACATTTATGTTTGCATATGAACGCGAGAAAAAAATGGGAACTAAATTGCCGTCAAAGGTAAATCTTGGTTTAATGATTGAAGTTCCATCTGTTGTATTTCAACTAAGAGAAATATTAAGATATTGTGATTTTATATCTGTTGGTACAAATGACTTATATCAGTTTTTCTTTGCATGTGATAGAGGTAATTCTCGTTTAAGTGGAAGATATGATGTTTTATCTGCTCCATTCTTAAATCTTATGAAAAAGATTATCAAAGAAGCAAATCTTGCAAATGTTCCTTGTTCTGTGTGCGGTGAAATGGCTAGTTCTCCAATAGATGCAATGGCTTTAATAGGCCTTGGATTCCGTAATCTATCTGTATCTAGTGCATCATATGGAAAAGTAAAAGCTATGATAAGGTCTTTATCTGCATCAGGTATTGAGGATTATCTAGATAATATCTTATCCTCATCTCGCAAAACACTTCGTCCACAATTAAAATCATATGCAGTCGATCACGCTATTGAAATTTATTAAAAACTATGTTTTAATACACAAAAGTAACTTGAACTTGAAGGTTAAGGCCATGGAAAACACTGAAGAATTAGAAATAGATATAGATGATATCGGTACAATATTAAAGAGTAGTCGTCTAAAACAAAAAAAGAGTTTAGAAGATGTGTCCTCAGATTTGTGTATTCGAAAAATTTATCTAACAGCACTAGAAGAAGGTGATTATGAAACATTGCCTCCTGTTCCATATGGAATAGGCTATGTTAGAACATATGCAAATTATTTAGGTCTAAGTTCTGAAAGAGCAGTTAAATTGTATAAATCAGCAGCGCTTATTGAAGAGCAAAACAAAACAGAAGAAGTAGAAGTTGCTCCAGAAATAAATAAAAGTAACAATAAACATATTTTATTTGGTTTCTTGGTTTTGGTGGCTGTTTATGGTTGTTGGGTGCTGTTTAGTAGTTTAACATCTTCATCAAACACTACAGAAAATTCTAAAAATAAAATGGTTGAGGATAGCTCATCTTCAATTGTAGAAGTAATAGAAAATGATAATGAAAATTTAGCCTCTCAAACAGAAGAAAAGGTTGCTGAAAGCAAAGAAAACAACGAAACTGAAGAATTAAATAAAACAACAGAAGACGATACTACTATAAATGATAATACAGAAGAAAATAAAGAAGAAGCTGTTGATGAAAATAAAGTGGTTGTGAAATTTAATGGCGAAAGCTGGGTAGAATTAAAAGACAGAAAAAAGGTATATTTCCAAGGCGTATATCACAAAGGTGATGTAAAAGAAATTGAGTATGTAGATAATCTATTTATATCAGCAGGTCGTCCTAAAAATGTTGAAGTATACGTAAAAGGGGTAAAGAAAAATTTACTAGCAAAACGTCGTAAAACAAATATTTTAGTCGATTCTTTGGAATAAATTTAGTTGCAAATTTAAATAAACCTGTTAGAAAAGACAAACCCCAAAATAAACAAATAAATCAAAGGAAAGTATTTTATGAATTTTCAAGAAAAATTAGCTGGAGTTGTAACTCGCTTTGAAGAAGTGCAAGCTCTTCTTTCATCTCCAAATATATCAGCAGATGAACTTGTAAAGCTAAATAAAGAAATATCTGTTTTAGAGCCAGTAGTTGAAGCTATTGGACAATATCAGAATATGGAAAAAAGCTTTGCAGATGCTAAAGAAATGATGGAAGATGCAAGTCTTGATAAGGATATGCGAGAACTTGCTGAAATGGAATATTATGAACTAAAAGACAAACTTCCAGAACTTGAAAAACAAATAAAAGTATTATTGCTTCCCAAAGAAGAAGATGATGAAAAAAATGCGATTCTTGAGGTTCGAGCAGGTACTGGTGGAGATGAAGCTGCTCTTTTTGCCGCAGTTTTGTTCGAAATGTATCAACGCTATTCTCAAAAACAAGGTTGGCGTTTTGAAATTTTAGATGCAAATGAAAATGGTATTGGTGGCTATAAAGAAGCTTCTGCTAAAATTACCGGAAAAGATGTGTTTGCAAAACTAAAGTTTGAATCTGGTGCGCACCGTGTACAACGTGTCCCTGTTACAGAATCTCAAGGACGAGTTCACACCTCTGCAGCTACAGTTGCAGTATTACCAGAAATTGAAGAGGTTGATTTATATATTAATCCATCTGACCTAAAAATAGACGTTTATCGTGCATCAGGCGCTGGTGGGCAACACGTAAATAGAACAGAATCAGCTGTTCGTATTACTCATATTCCAACTGGAATTATTGTTCAATGCCAAGATGATAGATCACAATTTAAAAATAAAGAAAAAGCAATGAACCACCTTCGTGCAAAGCTATATGATACTCAAAAAGCAAATATAGATGCCACATATTCTGAAAAACGTAAATTGCAAGTAGGTTCTGGTGATAGAAGTGAGCGTATTAGAACATATAATTATCCTCAAGGACGAGTAACAGATCACCGTATCAATTTAACACTTTATAAGTTAGAAGATGTTGTAAATGGTGAATGTTTGGATGAGATTATTGATGCGCTTATAACAGAAGATCAAGCAGAGCGTTTGGCTGAAATAGATTAAATAAAAAAAGGGATTTCAAAATCCCTTTTTTATTATATCTTGCTAATATTTTGTTTTGTAACAAATTGTAACATCTTTTTAAAAGATTTTTCTAAAAAATAATGTTATATAGGAGCCAAATGACAATTTTAAAGGGGTTTAATATGTCAAAATTAATTAAAGTTGCCGTAATTGGTGCTGGTATGATGGGTAGAAACCATCTAAAAACATACAAAACACTACAAGGCGTAGAACTTGTTGGTGTATATGATATTTTTACAGAAAATGCTGTTAAGGCAGCAGAAATGTTTGGAATTAAAGCATTCACATCTTTAGAAGAGGTTGCTCATAATGTTGACGCAGTAAGCGTTGTTACAACATCTGTTGCACATTGTGAAGTAGGTGAATTCTTCTTAAACAAAGGTATCCATTGTATGATGGAAAAACCTTTGGCAACAACAGAAGAAGAATGTATGCGCTTAATTAATGCTGCAAAAAATAATAATGTGACACTTCTTGTTGGTCATATTGAGCGTTTTAATCCAGCTGTTGAACAAATGGGTAAAATCTTATCTGATACATCAAAGATTCGTTCACTAACAGCTCAACGTATGTCTGCAGCATCAGGCCGTATTACAGACGTAGATGTTGCTATGGATTTGATGATACATGACGTTGAAGTTATTCAATCATTAGTAAAATCAGAAGTAGTAAATGTTGAAGCTATGGCTGTTAAAACCAAAGGCAACGAAAGTGGTAAAGATTATATCACAGCACTCTTGCAGTTTGAAAATGGTGCAACAGCAAATATTACAGCAAGCCGTATTACACAAGCACGCGTTAGAACATTGGCTGTAACAACAGATACAAACTATATTGATATGGATTTCATTAATCAAAGTATCAATGTTCATTCACAAGGTCGTATGCCTTATGTAAACCAAGAAGAAATTCCAGAATGGATGAATTATGGATTAAAGGGTAGTGTTGAACAGTTGTTTATTCCAACAAATCAACCTTTGCAAGCTGAACTTTCTCACTTTATTGCGTGTGTAAATGGTCTAGCAACTCCTAGAATTACTGGTGAAAATGCTCTAAATGCACTTCGTGTAATATGGAAGATTCAAGATGCTCTTGGTTTTGCTCGTAGAATTTCAACACCAGACATTGTTGAGAAAAAAGCAGCATAATAAGTTAGCATGCGATATAAAATCACAATTGAATATGAAGGCACTAACCTCCTCGGATGGCAAAAACAAAACGAGGGGGTTAGTGTTCAGTATTATCTAGAAGAAGCAATCAAAGGATTTTCTCATCAAGAAGTTGAAGTTATAGGTGCCGGAAGAACGGATGCTGGTGTTCATGCTATAGCTCAAGTTGCTCACTTTGATTTAGAAACATCTATGGATGAATTTCATTTACAAGAAGCATTAAATGCAAGATTGCGTATTTTAGAAGCACCTGTTTCAGTGCTTAATGTAGAAGAAGTAAGTGATGAATTTCATGCAAGATTCTCAGCAAAAGGCCGTGGATATATTTATCGTATATTAAATAGAAGAGCACCAAGCGTTTTAGAAAAAGATAGAGTCTGGGTCGTAGGTTTTCCGTTAGATGTAGAAAAAATGAGAGAAGGAGCAAAATATCTTTTAGGAAATCATGATTTTTCATCTTTTAGAGGAGCAGGATGTCAGGCAAAATCACCTATTAAAACACTTGATAAAATAGAAATAATTCAAAATAAAGATGAGATAATTTTTGTTGTTGAGGCAAAATCATTTATCTACCATCAAGTTAGAAATATTGTCGGAACCCTAAAATGTGTAGGTGATGGTAAATTAAAGCCAGAAGATGTAAAAACAATACTAGAAAAGAAAGACAGACGTTTTGCGGGTCCAACAGCGCCAGCCTGTGGGTTATATTTGAGCAAGGTTGTTTATTAATAAGTCTTATCTAAATAAATTGCATTTTCGATTCTTTTTATCATAAAAGGTAGTTTTACATAAAAAACATCAAATTGTATTAAGGATGATGTATATTGTTTGTTTTTTCTAATAAAGTTAAGCCCGCCATTGATGATACGTTGCTGTTGTTTGTATGATAAAGCTTTTTCAAAATCAGTATCTTTTTTGCGCTTTTTTACTTCACAAAAAACGATTCGATTGCCTCTTAAAGCTACAAAGTCAAGTTCGCCATACGGAGTCTTCTTGCCAGTTCCTGCATGATAATTTTTTGCTATAATTTTATAACCATGTAACCGCATATATAAACGGCATAAAAATTCAGCAAGTTTACCAGTATTATATGGTGTTATTTTTGATTTTAAGAGCTTTTTCATAAACATCACTTTTCTTTAATTTGTAAGTGTCAGAAACTTTTTTTACAGCATCTTTTAATGTCGATTCTTTTAGTTCTTCAATTAATATTTTTTCAACATCAATATCTTCAAATTTCTCCTCTTCTAAACAAGGAGCAATAACTAAAACAATTTCTCCTTTAATAGGTGAATTTTCTATTTGTAAACATATTTCCTCAATAGTTCCATTGATGCATTCTTCATACATTTTTGTAATCTCTCGAACAATAGATATTTCTCTATTTGGCATAAGCTCTTTTATTGTTTTAAGAGTTTTAAGTAAGCGAATAGCTGTTTCATATACAACAATTGTTGAATTTATATTTTTTAAATCATTAAAAAAATCAAATCTTGCTTTATCTTTATTGGGTACAAAGCCTGCAAACATAAATCTATTGGTTGGTATTCCAGACATTTGAAGGGCGGAAATAACTGCACAACACCCAGGAATAGTTGTAACCTTTATTCCTTGCTTATGGCATTCTCTAACAAGTTTATAGCCAGGGTCTGAAATCAAAGGTGAACCAGCATCGCTAACAAGTGCTACATCATTACCATTTTTGATGATATCAATTATTTCTTGGACTTTTTCATGCTCAAAATGGTCTTCGTAAGCTATAAACTTTTTATTACATGTAATACCAATAAGAGAAAAAAGTTTTTTAGTGTTTCTAGAATCTTCTGCAGCAATAACATGTACACTGCTTAAAACCTCCTTTGCTCTTATAGATATATCAGATAGATTTCCAATAGGAGTTGCTACAATATATAAACATGGATTAGTCATTTTCTAACTCTTTACAAACAAGATTTTTTGATTTAAATAGAATAACATAATTGTAAATCTTTTAGGAATAAATGCAAGTGTTAAAACAAATAGCTATATTTTTTCTTATGTTTGGACTGTTTGGTTGTAATAATCGTCTAACAGATAATAGAATAGAAATATCTGATTATAAATATGATATAATCGATTATGATGTTATAAAATCTGAAATAAGTGCAGAGGATTCGCTAAATGTTGCGGTTCTTTTGCCATTGACAGGTGAGGCATCTGCTTTTGGCCAAGGTATGCAAAATGCTATGTTTATGGCTCTAGACGATTTAGGAAACAATAAAGTCGTATTAAAGTTTTATGATACTAAAAGCTCTGAATTAGGCGCTAAAGAAGCTATAAAAATGGCAAGTAATGATGGTGCAAAATTAGTACTAGGTCCTTTGATGAATAAAGAAGTTGATGCAATAGCTGATTATGCATTGTCAGAAAATATTCCTGTTGTGTCATTTACAACATCTCCACAGGTATTGCAAAAAGGAATATATAGTATAGGTTTGTTAAATGGTGAGCAAATAGAACGTACTTTGTCATATATGAAACTTCAAAATAAAAATAGATTGGTTCTTCTTGTTCCAGATAATAATAGTGGGTTAAATATAGTAAAATCAACTCTTATGTCTGCTCAAGATAAAGGGATTTCATTGGTTAAAGTCGGCTTTTATAATCAAAATAGTATAGACTTTACATCACTAGTTAATAGCTTGTCCGAAAATAAAGATTTTGATACAGTGTTGATTGCCGATAGTGGAAATAGATTAAAATCTCTTGTTTCTATGTTTGCGTATAATGATATAATGTATCCAGACGTTTTGTTTATGGGGACATCTGCTTGGGATAATACTAATTTAAGTAAAGAAACTATTTTGTATCATGGTGTATATCCTATGGTATCTAAAAGTTATGGAACATATTTTACTGATAAATACAAAAATACGTTTGGCGAGCACCCAAAAAGCATATATTCTGTTGCATATGATAGTGTCTTGCTAGCATCAGTATTATCTGCCGGAAATTATGAAAATCTAGAAGATGGCTTAACTTCTAAAAGTGGTTTTATTGGTGTTAATGGGTATTTTAAGATTCTCCCAACAGGACAAAGCAGACATAGTTTAGATATGTATGAAATTACATCAGAAGGTCCCAAAGTTGTCCTAAAAGGAGATAAAAATGTTGAATATGATGAAAGTAAAATAGATATTCGTTATATTCCATATGAAGCATTGCCAACAATTTATGGTAAAAATAATTCTGAAGTATTAAAATGGTTATATAATAATTAGTGTAATCGTTATTTTAAGCTTGCAAAATAATAGTATTTGCTAAATAATACAAAAAAATATGAAGGGAACAGGGTTGGGTTGCTGCCAACTCGGTCAGGTTCGGAAGAAAGCAGCCGTAACAGTCAAAACAAGGTCTGTATCCCTTCGCCTCAGAAGTTAATGGAAAATGGTAGAAGAAAATAAAGAAAATCAATATGTGGTTTTAGCCAGAAAGTATCGTCCGCAAAATTTTGAAGATTTGCTTGGACAAGATGCTTTAGTAAAAACATTAACCAATGCGATTCAAAATAATCGTCTTCATCATGCATATATATTAACAGGTATTAGAGGTGTTGGTAAAACAACAACAGCGCGTCTGATAGCGCGTGCCTTAAATTGTACAGGTCCTGATGGTAATGGGGGTGCAACAATTCATCCTTGTGGTGTTTGTGATAATTGTAAAGCAATAGCTTCGGGGCGTCACATGGATGTTATGGAGCTAGATGCTGCATCTCATACAGGTGTTGATGATGTAAGAGAATTACTTGATAGTGTTAGATATGCTCCAACAAATGCAAGATATAAAGTTTACATTATCGACGAGGTTCATATGCTTTCAAAAGGAGCATTTAATGCTTTGTTGAAAACATTGGAAGAACCACCTGCTCATGTTAAATTTATTTTTGCAACAACAGAAATTCGAAAAGTTCCTGTTACTATTTTATCTCGCTGCCAACGATTTGATTTACAACGCCTAAGTGTAGAAACTCTAAAAGATCTTTTTGTAAAAATATTAAAAAATGAAAATATACCTTTTAGTGATGAGGCTCTAGATATTATAGCAAAAGCAGCAGATGGCTCTGCAAGAGATGGCCTATCTTTGCTTGATCAAGCAATCGTTTTAAGTAATGCAGATATCAAAACAGATGTTGTAAAAAAAATGTTAGGCCTAGCAGATAGAAGTCAGACATTATCTTTATTTGAAAGCTTAATTAAAGGTGATATGGAAAGTGTTCTTAATAATGTTACTAGTCAGTACACCAATGGTGCAACTCCTATGATTATTCTGCAAGACTTAATAAATATCACTCATGATATGGCAAAGATTAAAATAGTTCCTCAACTGATTAATTCTACAAGCTTAAGTGAAGTAGAAAAAAATACATTTAAGGCTTTGAGTCAAACCTCATCTTTAGCTATTTTATCTAAAATATGGCAAATGCTAATTAAAGGAATAGGTGAGTTAAACTTAGCTCCTTCTAGTGTGGAAGCTTTAGAAATGATATTGCTAAGAGTTGCTTATTCTGCATCGCTTCCAACACCATATGAAATTTTAAATGAAGTAAAAAAAAACTCTAATATCATAGCTAGCAATACTTCATACTCAAAATCAGAAATAAAAAACGCTGATTTTGAAAAAAAAAATAATATAGAAAAAGAAACTTTTTCTAAAAAATATGAAGTGTTCGAAACTATTGAAGACTTATTAAAATACCTAGAAGTATCTAAAAAAGTACTCATTGAATATTCAATAAAAAATGACGTTAGCATTGAAAATTTTTCTAATGGCTATATAAAGATGAATATAGCACAAAATGTTCATCAAGACTTTATAATGGGTTTGCATAAACTATTAGAAGAAACTACCGGAAAAAAATGGGAAATAGATATAACTAAAGGAGAGCTTGGGCAAACAATTGCGGATAAAGAGCAATCTAAAGTTGAAGCCAAGAAGAAAAATGTGGCAGAATACCCATTAGTAAAAAAGATACTTGAAGAATTCAAAGGTGCAAAAATTGAAACGATTGTTCGTAAAAATTTAAGCCAATTATCTGAAGAAGAGCCAGATATTTCTTCAGATACTATGTCAACATATTTTGATGAAGAGGAATAAAATGTTAAATATACAAGGTCTAATGAAACAAGCACAAGTTATGCAAAAAAGAATGCAAGAAGAACAAGAAAAATTAGCTAATACAGAAGTAACAGGTTCTGCTGCTAATGGCTTATTATCAATTACATTAAATGGTAAATCTGAGATGAAAAAAATATCAATAGATAAAACATTGGTGTCAGCAGATGATGTTGAAATGCTAGAAGATTTATTCCTTGTTGCATATAATGATGCTCATAACAAAGTTGAGACACTTGCAGAAGAAAGTATGAAATCAGCAACAGGTGGTGTTAACCTTGGGGGATTAAAATTACCTTTCTAAGGAAATATAATGTCTGAAACATATATAGAAAAGCTGATAAAAATAGTAGCAAAACTTCCATCTCTTGGCTCCCGCTCAGCAAGAAGAATAGTATTGCATATGATAAAAAAACGTGAAAACGTGATACCAGAATTAATAACAGCCTTGCAAGATGTATACGATAATATAAAGGTTTGTGAGGTATGTGGTAATTATGATACAAATTCTCCTTGTTCAATATGTTGCTCAACATTAAGAGAAAACCAAACCTTATGTGTTGTTCAAGATATAAGTGATTTATGGGCACTAGAGCGCGGTGGTTTGTATAAAGGCAAATACCATATATTAGGGGGTATATTGTCCGCAATAGAAGGTATAACACCTGATGACTTAAATATCGATAAGTTGCTACAAAGAATCTCATCAGAAAACATAACAGAGATTATTTTAGCATTACCCGCAACGGTTGATGGGCAGATAACAATGCACTATATATCATCTTTATTAAAAGATAAAGATGTCAAAATATCTACACTAGCCCAAGGAATTCCAGTTGGCGGTGAGCTTGATTACATGGATGACGGAACAATAAAACTAGCTCTTGATATGAGAAAACAGCTCTAATCTATATTATCATCCGTTGACGATTCTATTTCTTTATTTTTATCTATAGAATATCCATTGGCTCTAACTGTTCTAATATAGTCAGGGCCATGTTTGTTTAATGAACTTCTAAGACGTCTAATATGAACATCAACAGTTCTCGATTCTACAAATATATTTTCACCCCAAACAGACTTTAATAGAACTTCTCTAGAGAAAACCTTGCCAGGTTCTTTAACAAGCATTTTTAATAGGCGAAATTCGGTAGGACTTAAGTGAATATATACATCACCACGTTTTACTTTTCTTTCAACTAAATCCATATAAATATCTTCAAATTGAAGGAACTTATCAGTTTCCTCAAACAAAGGAGCTCTTCGCATATTTGTTTTAACTCTAGCCATAAGCTCTGGTACAGAAAAAGGTTTTGTAACATAGTCATCAGCACCAGCGCCTAATCCTTTTATTTTGTCTTCTTCTTGGCTTTTAGCAGTCAGCATAATTACTGGAATTGTTTTTATTTCAGGTTTAGAGCGAATAAGTTTGCATATCTCAACACCAGAAATTTCAGGAAGCATCCAATCTAAAATGATTACAGATGGTTTGTTTTTTTCAACCTCGCTAACAGCATTCAAGCCATTGCTTACAACCTTTACTTTGTAACCTTCTTTTTCTAAGTTATATGTAAGTAAAGTTGCAATAGCTTCTTCATCTTCAATAACCATAACAAGATTCATTAGTTCTCTCCTTTTATTTTTTTTATGTTCTTTTCGTAATTACAAGTCTTAAAAACAGATGTTCCAGCAACAAGTATATCAGCACCGGCATCTATTGAAAGTTTGGCAGTTTCTTTATTTATACCACCATCCACTTCGATTAAAACAGATGATGATAATTTTCTTAAATTCTCAATACGTTTTGGAGTATTTGCATCAAATTGTTGTCCGCCAAATCCAGGGTTTACAGACATAATCAAAACCAAATCTATATCACCAAGAAATGGTTTGAGTTTTTCTATTGGAGTTTGAGGTTTTATAGATATACCAACTTTAAGACCAAAACTTTTTATCAATTTTATTTCATTTAATGGATTATCTGTTGCTTCTAAATGAAAGGTAATAATATCTGCTCCAGCCTCTGCATACCAAGGAATGAATTTTGATGGATTATTAACCATTAAATGCACATCAAACATAAGGTTTGTGCATTTTTTAGCTTGCTTAAGAATTTGTGGACCAAATGTTATATTATCAACAAAATGCCCATCCATTACATCAAAATGAACATAGTCAGCTTGAGCTTTTTCTAGTTTTTTAAGCTCTTTTTCTAAACACATAAAATTAGCAGCCAAAATACTGGGAGCAACTTTTACCATAAACACCTCCGTTGAGTTAAATTATACATAAAAAGTTTTAACTTATCGTAAATAACAAACCAAAACGTTGATATTTGATTTTCTAAGATTAGTTAAATATATGTCGTAATTAATTAAGGAGAAAACAATGGGTGAAATGGCTCAAAGAATTTCAAAAACACAACGTGATGATTTATTAAACCATCTTCAAAGCGCGTTTGCGGAAGAGTGGCTGGCTTATTATCAGTATTGGATAGGTGCAAAGGTTGCAGAAGGAAAAGAACGTCCCAAAGTAACAGAAGAGTTTTATGAGCATGCAATAGAAGAGTTAAAGCATGCCGATTGGCTTGCAGATAGAATTATACAACTAGGAGCAATTCCGATTCTAAATCCTAAAGACTGGGAAGAACATGCTAAATGTAAATATGATGCGCCAAATAATCCTGATACAAAAATTTTAGTAAATCAAAATTTAGTTGCCGAGCGCTGTGCAATTGCAAGATATCAACAAATTTGTGAAATGTGTCAAGGAAAAGACTATGAAACATTTAATATCTCAAGAAAAATATTAAAAGAAGAAATAAAGCATGAACAAGAAATGGAAGATTTTCTAAAAGATTTTGAGTATTATTAGTTTTTATAGATAACCTTTTATTAATCTCTTGATAGTAAAATATTTCTATTAAGAGATTGATAAGAGGAAATTATGCCAGATACAGAGCTAAAAAAAATAATTTTACAATGGCAAGAGTGGCTTATAAGTGTACGTAACTATTCCTCCCATACAGCTCAAAGTTATCTAAATGATTTGAATATATTTTTAAAATATTTTTCAAAAGAAAATATAAATTTATCTATATTAGAAGAATTAAATATTAGAGATTTTAGAAATTTTTTTAGTTCAAGAGCTCAAAAGAAAATTAGCAAAACATCTATTGCAAGAGAAGAATCTGCTATTAAAAATTTTTATAAATGGCTAAATAATAATAAGATTATTAATAACACCATAATTTTTCAGATTTCATCTCCCAAGCTTCCTAAAACGTTGCCTAAAGCAGTTGATGTGAATATTTTATTTGATATAATAGATGAAGCGAGTAAAAAGTGCACAGATCCATGGATTGGTTGTAGAGATAAAGCAATATTTGCACTTTTATATGGATGTGGGCTCAGAATTTCTGAGGCCTTATCTCTAAATGTAGAGGATATGACAGGAAATGACCTTATAAAAATAAGAGGTAAGGGTAACAAAGAAAGATATGTTCCTATATTGCCACTGGTAATAGACTTAATAAACGATTATAAACAAATGTGCCCATATAATTTACAACTAAAAGATCCTTTATTTTTAGGGGCTCGAGGTGAACGTTTAAGCCCTAGGATTATACAAAGAAAATTACAGCAAATTAGGCTAAAATTAAATTTACCAGATGATATAACACCGCACTCATTAAGACATTCGTTTGCAACACATCTTTTAGCTCAAGGTACAGATTTGCGTTCAATTCAGGAACTTTTAGGACATTCTTCACTAAGCTCAACAGAGCGCTATACCGAGGTTAATTTAAATAAGATAAAAGAAGAGTATAAAAAAGCATTCTCAGATTAAAAAAAGCACCCAATTGGGTGCTTTTATAAAAATACGTAAAATTACTTCAATTTCTTTTCTACGAATTCTTCATGTTTCTTAGATTTTTTATCATACTTCTTCATAACCAATTTCTCTGGATGAGTTCTTGGATTCTTTTCAGCAAGATAAAAAGTACCTGTACCAGCACTACTTTCTAATTTTACTTTTACTTTTACTGCTTTTGCCATTATTCTACTCTTATAAAATCAAGGTTAAATACAAAAAACTTTTAATGCAATATACATTTATTATTAGTAATGTCAACAAAATTTTTAACCTAATTTGTTTTTTATCAAATTAATTGCCATTAAAATATCTTTAGAATCGTTATTTGTACTAGAAATTGTGCAACTATTGTTCATTCCTGTACAAATCTCTGGGGTAATGCCTGCATTGTCAATCATTTTTCCTGATGGAGTATATGATAATGCGGTGGTGATATACATTTTACTATTTTTTAAGTGGTAAACAGACTGAACAGCACCTTTTCCATAGGTTCTTGTGCCAATAACAACAGCTCTACTTTGTTCACTTAAAGCAGCGGTTACAATTTCTGCCGCAGATGCAGTTTTATTGTTTACCAAAATAACAATTTTTTTGCTATCAAAAATATCTCCATTTTTAGAAGTGTAATAATGGGTTTTGTCTTTTTCTTTGCAATAGGTTATTAAAGCGTTATCTAAAAACAAATCAGCAACCTTTATTGCTTCATTAAAATCTCCACCACGATTATTTCTAAAGTCAAGAATAAGCCCCTCTGCATTAGTAGTGTTTTGTATTATGTTTTTTATATCATTAGAATATCCTTTGTAAAAAATGTCAGACTTTATATAAATTACATTATTTTTTACTTCGTAGTTTAGTTTGTTTTCTAAAGAATTGTTGCTTTCAATTCGAGAATAATCATCAATATTGTTTACTATTCTTTCTAAAACTAAGTTTTTTAGTTGCTCATTGTTTTCTAAGTTTTTAGATGAATAATTTTGGTAAGTTAAAAAAATATCTGTTAAAACACTTTTCCATAAATAAGAAGAATTATTATCTACTGGTAAATTAAAAGATTTTAATAAAGTGTTCTTATGATACAAAAAAGCTTTTGTGTCACTATTGTATACTCTATAATCTTTATCAAAACTATTTATTGCCCCAGTAGCAAGTAAAGATATTTTTTTATAATTTATATTATGAGGATATGATTGCTCTAAAATAGTATATAATTTATCAATACTTATAGCTTCAGATGCTCTTGCATTAAAAGAGCACAAAAACATTGATAAAATAAACAAACACAACAATCTCATAATATTAATCTCTAAATTTTGCAACTAAAGCTGTATGGTCAGATGGCTTTTCTAATGCTCTTAATTTTTTATCGACATACACTTCTTCAAGTTTTTCTGCAAATTTTGCAGAAATCAGAAGATAATCTATTCTTAAACCCAAATTAGTTACAAAAGAGTTACCAGAGTAGTCCCAAAATGTGTAACCTTCATCTTTTTTATGTAAAAAACGAAAACTATCATATAATCCAAGATGATGAAGAGATGTAATATAGTCTTTGACTTCTTTTATAAATAAAGGACTATTCTTAAAAACAGAAACATCATAAACGTCAATATCTTCCATCATAACATTAAAATCGCCACCAATAATTACCGGAAGTCCTGTTTTTAATAAAAAAGAGCATCTTTCATATAAAGCACTATACCAGTTAAGTTTATATTTTAGTTTTTCTTTTTCTATTTGTTTATCAGGAGAGCATCCATTTGGGGCATATAAAGAAATAGCATAAAAATCACCTTTAGGGTGTTTTATTAAAGCCTCAAGATATCTAGAGTTTTCGTCTTTGAAATTTGGTAAATTCCGATTCTCTATAACAAAATCATACTTGCTTAAAATAGCAACCCCATTATAACCTTTTTGACCAAGTGCGGCAACTTTATATCCTAAACTTTCGCATTCAAAATATAAAAAATTTTCTGTTTCACATTTAATTTCCTGCAAAAAGACAATATCCGGAGCATCGTTTTTTAGCCAATCAAATAAATAATGTGATCTGGCTTTTATTGAATTAACATTATAAGTAGCTATTTTCATATCATATACCTAATAAATTTAATTTCTTAAACTTTAATTGATATAATATTAAAGGATTGTAAACATATTGTAGGTTATGATTACATAAGTGTTTAATAGTAAGAGGTGTGGAATGTTGCAAGGTTTTGATGCTAATAGAAGTGATATAAATGAGTTCCATCAACGAGTTGCAGATCGTAATATTCAAGATATAGAAAATAGACAAGATGAAATACAGCATGCAAAAAATGGCTTTATAGGGATGCTCGCAGGAGTCTTAGTTGGTGCTCTTGTTGGTTGGATATTTTTAAGTCCTTCAGATAATGGTCAAAAAGAGCATGTTATTCCGACAATTCGCCGTCCAGTAAAAGCATTTAAAGTACAGCCAAATGATCCAGGCGGTATGGAAATTGATAACCAAGATAGAGAAATATACCATATAGTGGATAATAAACCCAAAGAAATAAAAGAAGTTAAAATAAGAGAACAAGCAGCTAAGCCCCAATTAGTTGTAGAAAATGCTATAGAAACTCCAGATGATATGGAAAGTTTAGTAGAAAGTATTGAAGAAGATAGCTCTCTTAACAATGAAGATACAAAAATTGTTGAAAATACAAATGATACAGTAAAAATTGCTCAAACAAATCTTTTGGAAATAAACACTAATAGTAAAGATAAAATTACTATTCCTGCAAAAATAGAACAAATAGATGTAAAATTACAAAAGACTATAAACCAAGATAAATCAGCTTCAAAAACAAAGGAAACTACAGAAAATAAAGTAACAAAATCAGAAACAAAATTAGTAGAAGCTCCCAAAAGCGTAAAAGGTAGTTGGTATACTCAAATTATAGCTTCATCAAGTAGAAGTGCCGTTGAAAGTTTATGGAAAAAACTATCATCAAAACATACATTTCTCAAAGATTATTATCATGAAGTAGAAGAAATAACTTCTGCATCTGGTAGTAGTTTGTATCGATTGAAAGTTGGCGCATTTAAGACAAGAAAAGAGGCAGAAGCACTATCTTCTAAATTAAAACAAAATAGCATTGGATGTATTATCAAACAAAATTAGGAGATATATATTGGAAAAACCAATTACCGCAGCAATGCTTTCTTGTGAAGGATATGAATTAACTGATAGGGAAAAATATCTTTTTTCTAAAAGCAACCCTTTGGGGATTACATTATTTTCTCGAAATATAAAAGACAATGTTCAAGTAAAAAAATTAGTTGAGGATATAAAAAACACAATCAACAGAGATGATGTCTTAATAGCAGTTGATGAAGAGGGTGGGCGTGTTTCAAGATTAAAAGAGTTAAGAGGGTATTCGTATCTTGATCAAGAAACATTAACAAACTTTCCTACAAAATATAGTAAAATTCAAGCGACACTAATTTCTGATGAACTAAATAATTTGGGAATAAATATAAATTATTCTCCTGTAGTAGATAAAAAAGATGCCTGTCAAAGCAAAGTATTAGAAAATAGGTGTTTTGATGGAGATGATAAAAAAATAATATCATATGCAAAAGCTTTAGCAGATACATATATAAAAATGGGAGTGTGTCCTTGTATAAAGCATATTCCTGGTCATTTTTCGACAAGCAAAGATCCTCATTTAAATGTAATTGAAAGCAATATTTCAATAGATGAAATAGAAAAACAAATAATTTATTTAAAAGCTTTTTCTAATTACCCTCTGGCAATGACATCTCATATAAAATTAAATAAAATTGATGCAATAAATCCAACAACAATTTCTAAAAAAGTCGTAACAAAAATTATACGAAATACTATAGGATTTAATGGTTTTTTACTTAGTGATGCCATAAATATGCATGCAATAAATGGCAATCTTTTAGATAAAATAAAAAGCGCTCTAGGAGCAGGGCTTGATGCTGTATGTTATTGCGCCGGAAAATATAATGAAATGTATGAAATATGTAATAATAATTTATTTATGAGTGAAAAAGCATTAATAAGGTTTGCAAACATAAAAAAAGTAATTAATAATAAAAAAAATGCTGTTGATATTGATACATTAAGAGCGTCTTATTTGAAAGATATGAAAGAGTATCTTAATAAAGAATATTCTTATGATGCGACAGAAGTTTTACATCAGATGCAAAAGAAAGGAGATTTTTGATGATTTGGGTATTAGTTATAATTGTTGTCTTTGCTATATATAATGCTGAAAGATTGCCTCATATTATGGATAAAGTAAAAAGTGAAGTTCCTCATATTGTAGATGCAGGTAAAAAGGTATCTAAAGAATTAAAAGAAAAAGCACAAGATGTGCAAGAAAAAGCAAGCTCTAAAATTGAAAAATCTAAAAAAGAAAATACTGAAAAGAAAAGTTCAAAAAAAGAAAGTGAAGAATAAAGTTAAGGCAAATAAAAAAATAAACTACCAATTTGGTAGTTTATTTTTTTATATTTCTTATTTTAATGCAGGAATATTTAGCTGTGCAAAATGTCCTGGTTTAATTTTTACAGTAGCATATCTAAGATTATCTGTTTCAATCATATAATCTTCTCGTCCAGTAAGTTGCGCCGCTAGTTTGTAAAAATCTCTACCATTTAACTCTTGTTTGTACCAATTCATCAAATAAAAAACACAAGCTTGACTTTTATCTGTTAATCCACATCTTGGTCGACCAGCAGGAACATCCTCATTTATTACAACTCCTTCTAAGCCGTGTTTTTCTACTTTTTGTGATGAAAACAAAGTTTTCCCAATAAATAACCCTAATATCAAACATATAGCAGAAACTGCAACCAAAATATTTTTCTTCACATAGCCAGAAAGTTCTTCTTCGTGCATATATTCACTAGAGTTATAGTCCAAATCAGGTGGCAGCCCTTCTAATACGTAAGGATTTTCATATTCTAAATCAGAAGTAATTTCATTTGCTTGAGTTGCTGTTATAAGATCCGTAGACGTATTAGAGCTAACTTCTTCAATATTATTATCTTCAATTTCGCTTGATAAAAAAGCATCTATTTCATTTTTGTTAGGTTCTTGATCAACACTTTCTTTTTGAGGTGTTTGAGGAATATCAGGAACAACACGAGGTTTTGCCCTCTTTATTTTTCTAAGTTTTGGACGTTGTTGTGTTTCATTATTAGAAAATTGAGTATTGCTAGCAGGTTGCAAATTATTTTCTAAAAAACTATCTAATGTTTTATCATCCATCATTATCACCCATTAAATTTTGTTCTTTATCTTTTCGTCAGTCTTAAGCATTCTAACCAATCTTGGAACAATAAATACGATAGTTTCTGTTCCTTGTTTTGCTGGCCCAAAAATTTCACTAGGTAAACCTATAATTAAAAAGTTTTCACCAAGTCTATTGCGTGCTTTAAATTTTGTAATCTCGCCTTCTGTTGTATCTAAAGTTATTTCAGACAAGATTCTGTTGTTCTTTTCGATTCCGGCCTTTGCTAAAACAGATAAAGGGTATTCCATATTGTCTAATTTACCACAACGACCTACGTCAAATCTTGAAAACCATTGTGTTGGCACAACAAATCTACCTTCTGAAATATCTTGAATATCAGCATATTTGCTAACAAAAGTTTTTAGGTGTTCTATTGATATATCATTAGTAACTGTAAGCATTCTACCAATTACACCTGTTTGAGCTGTGGCAATACTCCCAAAATCAAAATCTTTTAATAAATCATTCCAAACAATACCACAAGGCTCTTTAGCAATTGCTCTAAAAATGCTAACGTCATACATAACCATTGTTGGATTATTTTCAAAATCATTTATTAAACCTACAATCTTATCTTTTGTTTCTAGATTAGCTTCAAAAGTAACGGAATAATCACGCCAATTTGTAACCATATCTGTAATGCCTGCGCCTCTTAAAACATCTAAAAAGCCAAGCATTAAAGTTCTAGAGTTTGGAATGTATAGAGTAAAACTAGCTCTTCTACTTAAAATAAGAGAATTTGTTTTGGCATCAAATCTATAGAATAAATCTGCCGATTGAGATATTTTTTCAACAACCTCTTTAAAGCTCCCGTTTAGTTCATTACCATATAACATTGGGTATGGAGCATCTTTTGCAACCAAAGTTATCCCTGCTTCTTTTGTTAATGTAAGTAAAGCTTGGTCGGCAGACACATTGTCAAAACTAAAATCTCTTACTTCAAAATCAGGCAAAGTATTATCAATATCATTTCTCTCTAATTTGAAAGATACATTATTATGTGGTAAAATTTGCACCATTTCTTGAGTTTTCCAATTTACATTACAGCGCAATGGTGTTTCTAAGTCTAAATCATTAGCTCTAAATGTAGTTCTAATCATATTAGGGTCTAGCTGAGGTAATACAGAATATTTGTTTGACGAATTGTCAGAAGTAATATTTTTAAAAATAATTTCTTCTGTATCCTTATGCACATTACAAGCAGTAACGTTAAATAATAAAACCAATAAAAATAAGCGTTGATATTTTTTTAAAATTTTAGACATTATCATCACTTTCATCTTTTGAATTTGTAAGTTTATTTTGCTCAGCTGTAAGCTTTGCTATAACATCATCTATACTTTGACCAGCACCATTTATTGGTGTGTTGGCTTGGTTTGTAAAACCTTCAAAAGCATTTTTTGCAGCACTTAAGTCTGCATCAGTTTTCGCTGTCATCTCAACCGATGCATTTCTATCTAATTCTTGCTTGTATAAACTAAGATTATCTTCAAGAGCTTTAACTCCTCCTTTTATCTTCTTTTCAACATAAGGATGCAGCTCTTTGTGAGAAATTATGTAATTACCTGTTTCGCATAATTCATCTAAAACATCAATGATGTATGAATAAAAAGGGTAATCTTCAACAGCAATATTTCCTTTGCGAATACATCTTGCTGCTATTCTAGAAACGGTACGATCATAATAATCCCTAATTAGTACATAATTATCTATGTACCAAAGAGATTCTTTTGTAACTTGTACCTCACTGTTTTCTTCCATGTCCCTCACCTTTATCTATAAAAAAAACTAAAGCAAACAAAGCTATTTGTAAACAATTTATTATTGGTTATTATCTTGATTATTTTCTTCTTCGTTTTCTTCAACATATTCCCATTCCCAATCTTCAGAATTTTCATCTCCTTCAATAGGATTTCCATTCTCGTCTACATACTCCCATTCCCAATCCTCTTGGTTATCAGATGATGTTGAAGTGATGTTTTCTTCAGCGATAACGGTATTTGTATCTTGAATTGTATTATCATCGTCTTCTTCAACATACTCATATTCCCATTCTTGATCGTCGTCAGTATTAGATGTAATACCATCATAATCATCAGAAATATTTTCATCATCGCTATAATCATCTAGAGCAATAGGCTCGTCAAGAGTAGATAAATCTACATTTTCTGATGTTAATGCTGCTCTTATTTTGTCAAGTTCAGCAGAATATCTACTCTGAGGCTGCTCAGTACTTGTAATAGTTTCTTTTGTTATAACATCATCTGCTAAATCTACTTCTATTATTGTATCATCTTCTTCTATAGTTTGTTTATTTGTTGAATCTTCGTTAAAATTTAAGAAGCTATCAATATCTGTAGATTCAGTCGATTCTGGAGCTATGTTATTTTCTTCAAAAATATTGTCACTAGGTATATTATTGTTTTCCTCTTCTGTTATAGTGCTATTTTCTGTCATATTGTTAGCAAAGAAATTATCTAATTCAAGGTCATTGTTTTCCTCAACAAGATTTTCCTCTTTAGTCATTTCATTAAATCGTTCAAACGAAGTATCATTATCATGAATACTTAATTCGTCATCATTTGAATAATCAAAAATACTCTCGTTATTTGCTTCTAAAACAGATTCTTCAAAAGAATTTGCTTTAGAAAAATCATCTAATGATGCATCTTCAATGGTATTTATGTTGTCAAAGTTAACAGCTGTTAAATCTACATCAGATTGTGTATTGGTTGCTTTATTTTCATAAGAAGTTTCTTCAAAAGATATTTCTTCACCACTTGATAAAAAGTTATCTAAATCAATATTATTTGTTTGTTGGGTTTTGTTTAGATTAGAGGTTTGAATTGTCTCATAATCTTTAGAGAAATTTCCATCTAAATCTGTATCATCAACAGATATATCATCTAAATCCATATCTTTTTCTGGTAAGTCAAAAGAAAGCCCATCATCTTCAGGAAATTGTTTTACTAAATCAAACTCTTCTAAGCTATTGTCTATTTTTATTGTTTGATCGGTGTTCTCTAATTCTTGTTTGAGTAAAGCACCTTGTTCTGGTAAAACAAAAGATAATCCATCATCAAGCTCTTCTGATAAAGAACTTTCATCAAACGATTCGTTGATATCATCAGTATTCTTTTCTACGAAACTTTGTTTTGGAAGTTCAAAAGATAATCCGTCGTCAATATCCTGTGAAGTTTCATCCTCAATATCTTTAACAGTAAAATTGCTATCAAGAGATGCTAAAGAACTAATTTCAGGTGTCTCATTTACATCCATATCTAAAGAAATATCTTCATCAAATTCCATAGGTGGTTCGTCAAGATTTACATTTTTGAAATCATCTTCATGTTTGAATAATTTATTATGTATAACACCACCAACTACTGGTGCACTAACAGATGTTAATACTTCACTATTGTTTGTATTTTCTGCTTGAGGATTTTTATTCTTTTTCTTTTTTTTCTTCTTTTTCTTTTGCGATATTTCATCAGTATTGAAATTTGTTGTTTCTAAAGGTGTATTGTCTTCTTTAATATCACTATAGTCCTCAGTATCAAGAATATCATTTGGTGATGAAGGTAAAGCATTAACCAAAGATACTTTGTTTACATCAAAATTTTTTAGAGTGTTAAGAATAGTGGTTTCAACTTCTTTTTTTATTTCAGCTTTGAAGTCTTGTAACTTTTTATCAATATTCAAATATGCGGAAACATCACCTTTTGTTGCATTTCCAGTGTTGTAAAGACCTTCTAGTAATTTTGTAATAGATGTTTGAGATGCTATTATACGATTATTTAAATCTGCAGCACCAATGTCACCTTTTGTTTTTGAAGATAAAATACCTTCTAAGATTCTTGATATAGAAACTTGAGATGCAATTACAGAATCTGTCATGCTTTTTGTTTCTTTTAATATATCAAGAACGCACACTCTAGATGTTTTAATTTCCTCAGCAATTACATCAAATGCATTTCCAAAATCAATAGTTCCGCTAGGAGTAAAGTTCCCAGAAACATTAGTTTGGATAGGATTCTGACTAAAAGCAGTAGCCATAGATTGAGCAAGAGCTTCTGCAAATGAAGCATCAACAGTAACGCTCCCTCCAACTCCAACAGGAACAACAGCACCAGATTGAGGAGCAGGCGTAGATGATGTACCGCTTCCTTCTGCAAAATCTTCTTTATTGGATTTAACAAAAGCGATTCCTCGTTCTGTCTTTACTTCTTCAATATGTTCAACAAGAAGTCTACCACCAGGCATACGTTTGAAGAAGTCTGTTATTGTAGGAGGCAAAGCCAATAGTTCATCATCAAATTGATCTCTTTTGGCTTTATTAAAAATATGTACTTGTCTATAGATGTTCAAATAACGTTGAGCAACCAAAATTGGCGCTTCTTCAGTACTCTTATCACTACCGAACTCTACATCATTTAAATTTTCCACGACCCTACCTCTAAATGAAATTAAAACAATAATATTATTTTATATAATCAAAACTAATTACAAAGCTATATCTACAACTTTGTGGATTCTATTAAAGTCATCATTGTTGAAATAAATTCTTTCTTCAGGATTCCACATTAAACCATAAAGTTGCCCTGTTTCATCTTCTCTAACACTAACAACAAAAGCTTCTTGTTCTGATTTGTAATACAAAGCAATATCACCAACGCTTGCAACTTCAGAAGGCGCTACAAACATAACAGCTCTGTTTGAAAGAATAGACCCCAAACGTCTTGTGCATAAACTAACTCCATATACATCTCTTTTTTCAAAAAGATTTGCAGGTTTTGTAGCTTCTTTAGATGAATTTGTTCTATCTATAATAATGGCTCCATCTGTACCAGAAAGTCCGTAAACAGGAACTTTTAAAGCCTCTATATCAATATAGCTACTTTGTTCAGCAATCATTCTGGTCATGTTGTTTACTTTGTATTTAGTATCATTATGAGTAATAATTTCTTCTAAAGCTCCAGCTTCATCAAGTTTTTTGATTTCAGCTTTTAAGTTATCAACTTCCATATCTAAAGCTTTAGCAATATTTTTATATTCTTTATCAGAAACTTCACGTTGACCCATTTCGATTCTGTGATATACAGATAAAGTCATGTCAGCACGTTCTGCAACCTCTATCAAAGTCAAAGACTTATCATTACGAATATATCTTAAGGCAGCGCCAAGTACTTTTAGACCGCTACTTTTGTTTATTTCTTGTCTACGTTCTTGTTCCTTTTTCCAAGCAATAACAACTTCATGTTGAGAGTTTTGTTCATTTACATATAAATCTTGTAAAGAACAATCTAAAATTTCTGCAACAAGCAAAAGTTGCTCTTGATTTAAGCGTCTATAACCTTTTTCAATTTTTGAGATAGCTGAAAGACTTATGCTTAATTTATCAGCTAAATCTTGCATTGAAACACCATGCATTTTACGTTGAATTCTAATTTGATTTGGAAATACAATTTCTTCCATGACTTATCACCTCTAATGAATAATAAACTTTCTTTTATAATAGTGTTGCCAAAAAAAGATGCAAGTCAAAAAGATAAAATTTTTTTAAATCTGTATAACTTTTGTCAAAGAGAGTCTAAAACCATAAAACAATATAATTTATACATTATCTATTTCCTGAAAATAGACTTGAAAGCTCGTTAATTTTATCATTGATAAGATTAGCATCATCACTTTGCATAGCATCCCTTAGCGCTTTAACTGCAATTTCAAGAGCCATTTGATCTGTTATACTAAATCCCTCACCATGTGCAATAGCATTTTCAACATTTCTAGCTAATTCTTCTGCATGAGATCTTGTATCATTTAATTCCTCGCTTGTGCTATTAACACCATCATCATGTGGATCATTTTCAGATTCTGAATTGTTGTTATTATCTGTTGTATCTTCTAAAGCTTCATTTTGATTGTCTTCATTATTATCTAATGCTTCTGTTTCATCGCCGTCTTCTGAAGCTCCACCAGTACCACCACCAGTACCGCCACCAGTACCGCCACCAGTACCACCACCAGTACCACCACCAGTACCGCCACCAGTACCACCACCAGTACCACCACCAGTACCGCCACCAGTACCACCACCAGTA
>SUUK01000002.1 GCA_015062535.1 Alphaproteobacteria bacterium | reverse complement strand
AGGGGAGTTTACAAAGAAGTAAATGACCCGACCGACGAGGGGCTTCCATTTGCAATTAGACGCTTAAAACTTAACCTATTATGTAATAATAGAGGGAAATTTAAGATGGATAGAAGCAAATGTCCCCTTAAGGGTGGGGAGTTTACAAAGAAGTAAATGACCCGACCGACGAGGGGCTTCCATTTGCGATTAGACGCTTAAAACTTAACCTATTATGTAATAATAGAGGGAAATTTAAGATGGATAGAAGCAAATGTCCCCCGAGGGAGGGGAGTTTACAAAGAAGTAAATGACCCGACCGACGAGGGGCTTCCATTTGCGATTAGACGCTTAAATTTCACCTATTATTTAGAACTTTTCTTGGAGCTCAAAGAAATAAGCCTTAGGATGTTCACATACTGGACACAATTCAGGAGCTCTTAAAGATTCCAAACGGTGTCCGCAGTTTGCACATTCCCAAATAACTTTTGTTGGACGCTCAAAAACTTTGCCTTCTTCTAAAGCGCTCAATAAAGCATTATAACGTTCTTCATGAGTTTTTTCAATTTTGCCAACCAAACGGAACAAAGAAGCAATTTTTGTAAAACCTTCTTCATCAGCTTCTTTTGCCATTGTGTCATACATATCAGTCCACTCATAACGTTCGCCAGCTGCTGCATCTTTTAAGTTTTCAACAGTTGATGGCATACCATCATGCAAAAGTTTAAACCAAATTTTTGCATGTTCTTTTTCATTATTTGCAGTTTCTTCAAATTTTGCAGCAATAATATTGTAACCTTCTTTCTTTGCTTTAGATGCATAGTAAGTATATTTATTACGAGCCATAGATTCGCCAGCAAATGCAGCTTGCAAATTAGCCTCTGTTTTAGAACCTTTTAATTCCATTTTGTTTACTCCTGTAGTTTCAAGTTATTATCTGCATAGTCGACTTGTTTTTCCGCCAATGCGTTAATTTCTGCAACACTCTTTTTAAAGCGTTGCAATTCATTTCCTTGAAGGTTAATACCTGTTGCAGCCTTAACTTTCAAAGGATCAATCTTTTTACCATTTTTAATAATTTCAAAGTGAAGATGAGGACCTGTTGAGCGTCCTGTTGAACCAACATAGCCAATTACTTGTCCTTGTTTAACTCTAACACCTGGTTTAATACCTCTTGCAAAGCTATTCATATGAGCATAGCCAGTAGAAAACTCTGAATTATGGCGAATTACTACATATTTACCATATCCACCAGCCCACTCAGCACGTCTAACCACGCCATCTCCACTAGCATAAATACGAGAACCTTTAGGTGCAGCATAATCTACACCGCTATGTAAAATTCTTTTTTTCAAAATAGGATGTCTTCTCCAACCATAGCGAGATGAAATACGAGCAGACCTAAACTCCATAGGCTTTCTATCAAGAGTTCTTTTTAACACCAAACCATTTGAATTATAATAATCAACAGTTCCATCACTTGCCTTATGACGATAAAGTTGGATTTTATTATTTTTACCCAAATCTAATTCTGCATATAAAATATCACCATTTTTAACAACTTTACCATCTGGTGCAATTTTTCTTTCAAATAACACCTTAAAGGTATTTCCAGATTTTATTTCGCTTCTAAAATCAACTGTATAAGCAAAAATATTAATAAAATTACCAATTACACTTTGAGGAATACCGGCATTTCCCATAGCAACCGATAAATTAGAAGTAATAACACCTTCACTAAGCTTATTTTCAGACTTTAACTCTAGCTCAATAAGTTCTGCAACAAATTTTTCATCTTCATTGCGCTCAACCACATATTTTTGACCATATTTAGGCTCTAAAACTAGTTTATCAACACTTAATAATTCACCAAAAGGAACATCAACACTTTTAGTAATTTCAATTTTTTGACCAACTTGTAAATTCTTTACATTAAAACCTTCTTTTTTAAGGCTTTCAACAATCTCTAAAGCCTCAGCATATTCCATACCAATATTTTGTAAAATACCGATAAAATTATCGCCTTTTTTAACTTCAACAACTTCAACTTTTATTTCTGGCTCATCCTCTTGAACTTCAATTTCCCATTCTGGAGCAAGATTATTAGTTAAAGCATTTTCTTCTTCATAAACTTCTGTAACACTAGTATCTGCAATATTTTCAACAGTTTCAACAACCTCATAGTCAGCAATTTTATCACTTTGTTCTACATATTCTTCATCTGAGCTAAATTTTTTAGAAACAACTAGCATCAAAGCAAAACTAACAATTACGCTATATAAAAATAGCATAATATTAGTTCCCTTCCAAAAACTATTCTTTTTTTCAGTAGTCAAAAACTCTAAAGAAGACATAATTCCTCCCAATATTAACTCTCAAAAACGATAAAAGATATGAAAAAAACTTAAAGCAATTTTTATTTTTTATACACATCCATTAAAGATTATCGCCATTAAACAAACATTAAGCTTTGCCCATTAAACTAACAAATCATAGCACAACTTTCTTTAAAAAGGCTTTAAAAATGGAAAATATTACCAAAAATAACATAAACTATACATTTAAAATGCTATACATAATAGCTATTTTTATGGTTGTAGATGGTCATATTGGTAGATATGATTATTTAAGCTTAAATGGATTGTTGCGTTATCAAAACTACCACTTAGCTCTTTTTATGTTTGCCTCTGGATATTTTTTAAACTTAACCAAAGAGCCCTTAGAATATGTAAAATCAAAACTTTATCGCCTCATATTACCGCTCTACCTTTGGAATTTTATATATGGAATAATTGCCCATATTCTAAATAACTATTACAACTTTTCTTTAGGTTCACCCATAAATTTATATAATCTACTAATAGCGCCACTAACCGATGGGCATCAATTTATTTATAACATGGCATCTTGGTTCTTAGTTCCTTTATTTTGTTTGCAAATTTTAAGTTTTTTCATCTTAAAACCATTTGAAAAATCAAAATACATAAAGGAAATATCTTTAATATTTTTTATTATTTCTATTCTAATTTATTGCCTTGTTGTACCGATAGCTCCACAAAATAATGCCCAAAGAAATTTTAGCCTTCTCTTTTTTAGAACGATTTATTTCTTCCCCTCTTTTGCTTTTGGTTTCTTATATAAGAAAATACTAGAAAAACACGATACACAAAGCTCTACCATATACTTTTTTACCATTTTGTTAGCATATACCACTATTTCAATATTATACCCTAATCATATCCATACACCATCTTGGCTAAATGATTTTTATGCGCCCCCTCTTGCAACTCTTTTAATAACCATACTTGCAATTTTATTTTGGCTAAGAATTGCTAAAATATTGGCGCCTATAGTAAAGAAAAGTAAAACTCTAACCACCATATCAAACAACACATTTGCCATTATGATGCACCATTTTATTGGATTTATGATTGTAAAAGCTACAATTTCGCCATTTTTTAAGGATTTTAATCATTATCAATTTCACAATAATATTTGGTACAACTATTTTCCTTATAGCGAATCCTTAACATCTTGGATTTACATTTTTATAACTATAGTTATATCACTTTTGATAAGCTTTACAACAAAGCGATTTTATGATACAATTAAACGAAATATTAAGCATTTATTGTGATAATATAGGTAAATGTTTATAGATTAGGTGAGGGTATTAGAATGAAGTGTTGCGAAAAAGGGCGCTCTATGATAGAAATGCTAGGTGTTCTAGCTATTGTTGGTGTACTTTCTGTTGGTGGAATTGCTGGCTATTCTAAAGCCATGAGAAAAGTAAGAAGTGAGCGTACAACCACACAAGTTAATGAATTGATTATGAATATTCGTAACCTTTATGCTCACCAAATAAATGGTTACAAAAACATATCTGCAGATCTATTAATTGATATAAATCAAGTTCCACTTGATATGTATGACCCTAATAACAGAGCTCAAGGACTAACTAATGCCTATGGTGGTAAAATTTTGCTATTTGAAAGCAAAGACCTTTCCGGTGGCCCTCACGCTTTTGAATTATATGTTACTGGACTTGATAAAGAAACTTGTGCAATAATGGCAACTCTTGAATGGGGTTATGACCCTTCATCTGGATTTGAAGCTATGTATGTTGGCACAACAGAACCAACAACAGCAATGCTAGCAGACGTACATACTCCAACAGATTCTGTTCCAGAAAATGGCATTTTTACACCAGGAACACACGCTGACGCTATTCCTCTAACCATTCCAAGAGCAATGACAGTTTGTTCATGCTCAGGACATGAATGTGTGATAGGATTAAAATACTTATAATAAAGGTTTACCCTCGGTCTGAATAAACACTTCACATACCTTCCTCCCGATTATTCAGACCCAAATCCGCCAAAAAGCCCCAACTTTTGGCGGATTTGCCTTTTAAAATATGGGGATATAAAAAAATATCTGTGGTAGCCCTATAATTTTTGTCATACTCTACAAGAAATAAAACAATATAAGGAAATAAAAATGTCTATAAGGGTTTTACCATCAAACCTCGTTAACCAAATTGCTGCAGGCGAAGTAATTGAACGTCCTGCATCTGTTATCAAAGAACTTGTAGAAAATGCCCTAGACGCAGGAGCTTCAAGAATTGATATAACCCTAAAGCAAGGAGGAAAAACCCTTATTGTAGTCGAAGATAACGGCTCTGGAATGACCAAAGAAGACCTTATCCTATCTGTTGAACGTCATGCAACCTCAAAATTACCATCTGATGACCTCTTTAACATCAATTTTTTAGGTTTCCGAGGAGAAGCTCTTGCTTCCATTGCCTCTGTTGCAAAACTAAAAATCTCAACCAAAAGAAAAGATGATAAGCAAGGTTGGGAAATTGAAGTAAAAGGTGGCACAAGAGAAACTTTGCGCCCCACATCTAAACCAAATGGCACCAGAATTGAAGTTCGAGATTTATTTTATGCAACCCCTGCAAGACTTAAATTTATGAAATCAGATACCCAAGAAACCGGTGCTTGTGCAGATATAATTAGCCGTATTGCTCTTGCCAACCCTAATGTTTCTTTCTTCCTCTACGCAGATGATAAGAAAAAAATCTCCCTTTTTGCCTCAACCGGAGATTTGTTTAACTCAAGATTACAACGCTCATCCGAAGTAATGGGCAAAGAATTTTCTGAAAACTCTCTTGAAATAAATGCTTCAAGAGAAGGAATTTCTTTAACAGGACTAGTAAGCCTCCCTACATACAATAAAGCAAACTCTTTATCACAATACTTGTTTGTAAATAACCGTCCTGTTCGTGATAAATTGCTTCTTGGGGCCTTAAAGGGAGCTTATGCTGGAGTATTAGAAAACTCTCGTTACCCTGCTTGTGTTCTGTTTTTAGAAGTAGACCCAATGTTTGTTGACGTAAACGTGCACCCAACCAAAGCCGAAGTTCGCTTTTTTGACCAACAAGGAGTTCGCTCCCTAATTGTTGGCGCTGTACGAAAAGCCCTTTTAGACGGTGATAAACAAAGCTCAACATCATCTATTAAAGGATTTTTAGATACCATCTCATCTAATGTTGGCATTTTTCACGAAGAAAATATCGCCCCCTCTTCTAGAGAGTTTTTAATTGAGCCGACAGAACAAAATTCTCGCTATCTTGGAGATTATGTAAACCAAGTGCCACACACCACTTCTTTTGCAAAAAAAACTCCGTTTACATATCAATCAAGTATGCCTCGTTCTTCTGGACATACCTCTATTTTACCAGAGTTAGAACGAAAATTTTCTGTAAAAAACGAAGCCCCTAATGAAATAGACGATACCAACATTGGCCCACTAGGTGTTGCAAAAGCTCAATTTCATAATACCTATATTCTTTCTCAAGCAGAAGATTCTTTAATTTTAATAGATCAACATGCAGCTCACGAACGTATCGTTTTAGAGCGCTTCAAAAAAGCAATGTTCGAAGAACAAAAACTTCCATCGCAAATTCTTCTATTACCAGAAATAATTGACCTTTCCATAACTCAAAAAGCAGCACTTCTTGGAGAATTTGAAAGTCTTTCTAAACTTGGACTTGTTATTGAAGAATTTGGCTCTTCTGTTAGCGTAAAAGAAGTTCCCGCATTAATTAAAGATGCTAATATAAAAAAGATGATAATAGACCTTGCTGATGAACTAACCGAATTAGGTGCAACATCTGTTTTAGAAGACAAAATCAACCATATAGCATCAACTATTGCATGTCATGGTTCTGTAAGAGCTGGTCGCTCACTTAATTATCAAGAGATGAACCACCTCTTAAGAGAAATGGAAAGAACTCCACATTCAGCACAATGCAATCATGGTCGCCCAACATACGTTAAATTAAATTTAGAAGACTTAGAGCGCTTGTTCCATAGATGATAAACTAATCTCGATAGCTTTTTAAATTTATAAATAAAAGCGCCACATTTAAGTAGCGCTTTTATTACAATATTTTAGAAACTCTTAAAAATGTTCATCACATCTTTTAATTAAATCTTCAATATTTTCTGGTGGCCAACCTGGAGTGTCCATACCCAAGTGAATACCCATTTTTGAAAGAACTTCTTTGATTTCGTTCAAAGATTTTCTACCAAAGTTAGGTGTTCTAAGCATTTCTGCTTCTGTTTTTTGAACCAAATCACCAATATAAACGATATTATCATTCTTCAAGCAGTTTGCAGAACGAACTGAAAGTTCAAGTTCATCAACTTTACGAAGAAGATTTCTATCAAATGGTAATTCTTCTTTAATAGAAACAGATTCGCTTTCTGGTTCATCAAAGTTAATGAATGGTTTTAATTGGTCTTGTAAAATTCTTGCAGATAATGCAACAGCATCTTCTGGGCTAACAACACCATTTGTTTCAACAACCATTGTCAACTTATCATAATCAGTGTTTTGACCAACACGAGTTTTATCAACTTTATAAGATACTTTTCTAACTGGAGAATAAATCGCATCAACTGCAATCATACCGATTGGAGCGTCTGTTGGCTTATTCATAACAGCAGGAACATATCCTTTACCAGTACTAACAATCATTTCCATAGAAATGCTAGCACCAGCATCTAATGTACAAATAACATGATCAGGATTCATGATTTCTACATCATGACCTGTTTCAATCATTCCGGCTGTAACTACCATTGGGCCTTCAACTTTCAAACGCATAGTTTTTTGACCTTCTGAATGAACTGCAACAGCCATACCTTTAATATTTAGGATAACATCAGTTACGTCTTCACGAACACCTTCAATAACTGAAAATTCGTGTAATACACCGTCAATTTTAACAGCAGTAACCGCACCGCCTTGCAAAGAAGATAATAAAACTCTTCTTAACGCATTACCCAGAGTTAAACCAAAACCTCTTTCTAAAGGCTCTACAACTATCTTAGCAACATTCCTGCCTTCGCCTGGAACAACCCCTAGATTAGTTGGTTTTATAAGTTCTTGCCAATTCTTCTGAATCACTGGAATACCCTCTTTACTAGTTTATATGCATCAACAAAACAGACAGAGGAAAGGAGTCTTTCCTCTATCTTAAAAATCCTAAAATTAAACTCTGCGGCGTTTTCTTAAACGGCAGCCGTTATGCGGAATAGGAGTTACATCGCGGATGGAAGTAATAGTAAAGCCGATAACTTGTAAAGCTCTAATTGCGGATTCGCGACCAGAACCTGGACCTTTAACTTCAACTTCCAAAGTTTTCATACCATTTTCTTGAGCTTTTTTACCTGCTTCTTCAGCAGCAATTTGAGCTGCATAAGGAGTAGATTTTCTGCTACCTTTGAAACCTTGTGCACCAGCTGTAGACCAAGAAACTGTATTTCCTTGAGCATCTGTAATTGTAACTCTTGTATTATTAAATGTAGAATTGATATGAGCCACACCAGATGTGATGTTTTTCTTCTCTTTTCTTTTAATTACTGTTTTTGCCATCACTACCTCACTTATTTCTTCTTGTTAGCTACGGTCTTGCGTTTACCCTTACGAGTTCTCGCATTTTGTTTAGTACTTTGACCGCGAACAGGCAAACCTTTACGATGACGAAGGCCTCTATAGCAACCTAAGTCCATTAAACGTTTAATGTTCACGCCAACTTCACGACGAAGTTCACCTTCAACGAGGTAGTCTCTATCAATAACTTCACGAACTTTAGCGATATCTTCCTCTGACAATGCATGTACACGAGCAAGACCGTCAACGCCCGCTTTTGCACAGATTTCCTGTGCTGTTTCCCTACCGATACCATAGATAGATGTCAAAGCGATCTCTAATTTCTTGGCAGTAGGAATATTTACACCAGCTATACGAGCCAAATTAACTCTCCATTATTTTAATATATTAAACCATTCAAAAAGTTGATCACCACTTTTCAAAATTAAGCGGATTATAGGACATAATTTATTAGAGTCAACTATTCTTTTAAAAAAAAATACATTTTTTTATTATTTTTAATAAATTACTCCTCAATGACCAACTATTTTTTTCTTAAAATATGCCCCAATCCTATAAAGTTTTGGGGCATTATTTTTAATAGCATCTCTCGATTCTATTTTCTCTTTTTATTCACAAGTTGAGCTTTTTTAATTAAGCCCTCATATTGACAAGCCCATAAATGAGATTGAACTTGAGTAATAAAGTCCATTGTTACTTGAACAACGATAAGAAGTGTTGTACCACCAAGTACAAATGGCACTGACAATTTAGCAATCAAAACTTCTGGTAAAATACACAACGCTGCTAAATAGAAAGAGCCAAGCACTGTCAAACGAGTAACAACATAATCTAAATATTCTGCTGTATTTTTACCAGGTCTGATACCTGCAATAAAACCACCATGCTTTTTAAGATTTTCTGCTGTTTCTTCAGGATTTACAACAACTGCTGTATAGAAGAATGCAAAAAATACGATTAAAGAGGCATATAAAACCAAATAAACAGGTTGTCCATGACCTAAATAACGGCTAAGAGTTTGCACCCATTCAGGACCATTTTCTGACCAAATATTTGCAACTGTTACTGGAAGCAACAACAAAGCACTTGCAAAGATTGGAGGAATAACACCTGTTGGGTTAACCTTTAATGGTAAGTGAGAATTACTAGCAGAACTCATTTTCAAACCAACTTGACGCTTTGGATATTGAACTAAAATCTTTCTTTGAGCCATTTCAACTCTTAAGATAATAGCAACCAAAGCAATACTCATCAAGAACAAGAACAAAATTGTTATTGGAGACATACTACCAACACGACCCAATTCTAATGTTTGACCAATAGCTGGGAAGATATTTGCAATAATACCAACTGTAATGATTAAAGAAGAACCATTACCAACACCTCTTGATGTAATTTGTTCGCCAAGCCATACAATAAACATTGTACCACCAACAAGAGAAATAATTGTAGAAACAACAAATGGCAAAGGAGCAATAACAACTGCACTTGAGCCATCTCCATTTGATATGCTCATCAAACCCATTGCAATACCATATCCTTGTACAATTGTAATAAGAACAGTAAGCAATTTGGTATAATGTGTCATTTTGCGATGTCCTGCTTCACCTTCTTTTTTAAGCTGAGCAAGTGAAGGGATAATAGATTGACCTAACTGCAAAATAATTGAAGCTGAAATGTATGGCATAATGTTTAATGCAAAAATTGTCATACGCTCTAGCGCACCACCCGAAAACATATTAAACATACCCAAAATACCGCCAGAGTGTCTTTGGAATATTTCAGAAAGCACTCTTGAATCAATACCTGGAAGTGGAATAAATGTTCCCATACGAAAAACAATTAAAGCCAACACTGTAAACCACAAACGTTTCTTTAATTCTGTTGCTTTACTAAAAACAGAAGCATCCATATTTGCGGCCATTTTCTCTGCTAATGATACCATTTTTATTTCCTTAAAATTATTACATACCAATCAAGGGACAATAAAAAAACAATCCCAAGTTTCGACCACTTTAATACATAAAATTTAATTTTACCTTTAAAAAGTGCGACTTTTCCACTATCTTTTAAAAAAATAAAAGGCTTAAGAAATTTAAGCCTCTTATTTATAAAAACATATTTAATTAAAAATACTACCTATTATCACGAGCTTGAGAAGCGCGTACTTTTTCCATAAGCTCAGTTACTCACCTAGTATCTTTTCTATTAATAAATGTTGCAAATAAAACTTTTCCCTTTATTATTCACTCCAAATTATATTATTTCACACTAATTATATTAATTATTATGAACGGACTTGATGTTAATTTAATTATTTCAATCATCATCTTGATTGGAATACCTTTAGGAATGTGTATTTGGTTTATGAAAATTTTTACAGATTTCATACGTCTAATGTTTGAAAACAAGAAAAATCCCTTCCGAAACCCTAACGAAAAAAATAAAGCCCTGAACTAAACATCAGGGCTTTTTTTATTTTAATCTATCATCTAATTTATTTTCAACAAACTCTAACACTATTTTTTCTTCTTCTTTTAACAATTCAGATGTTTCATGTGCTATCTTAATTTTATCTATCATTTTGTTTTCTTTTGCTATCGTTTCCATCATTTTTTTGATAATTTTCTCATTTTTTTCCATCATTTTATCTTTTTTCTTAGTCCAAATTTTAGTAGTCGCATCATCAAACAATGTAATTGTACTAATCCTTAACGACAAAACATAGCCCAAATCTTTACCATAATGCCTAAAAAATATCTGATAAGCTCTTTTGCTAACATTATTATCCAAATAACGATTAACAAATTTTCTTAAAAAACGTCTTGCTCGCCACATATGAAAGCCATGAAATAAAATATTAAAAAAACCTACAGGCTTTACATTTAATACTTCTAAATCTTTCTCATCAAACCTTGCTGTCTCTGAATATCCTACAAGCAATCTTTTTATATCTTCAAAATTCTCTTTTTTAAACTTTTTTGCTAACTTTTTTACATCCTTACCAAATCTTACAATATCATCTTCAATATCTTTAGCATAATTAATTACTGTTTCACACTTTATAATTTCTTCTTGCACACCATCTATGCGAGCCAAACTTCTCTCTGATGAATGTTCCACAAATTCTCTTATCAAACTTTCATTTTTTAATGTAAGAAATACTTTTGCATCACCACCTTTTTTCACAAACCCAATAAACTCTTCATACCAATCTTTATCTTTTAATTCACTTACACTCAAAGCTAAACATCTATTTCTTTTTGCCCATTCATCAAAAAGATTTTTTTCTTTTCTAGTTTTTTTTGTTTTTTTAGGCTCTTCTTTTTTATTTTTTTTAAGCTTAAACATTACGGCTCTCCGAGATAATACAATAAATCCTATATAAACAAAAAAAATTAATATCCTGTAAATAAAAGCTATCAATTATTGACTACTCAAAAAACAAAAATACAATAATTTTATAATCAAAAGGAGATATTTATGAAAATTTTAGCAAGATTATTTAGTTTTTGGATACCTTTTCCTAAATTTAGAAAACGGTTTAGAGATATTTTAGAATATATTTTTCTATGCTCACCTTTCTTCAATATATATGTTATAAACACACACCTAAAAGCAAAAAAATGCGGAAAACATCTACGCATTGGAGGAAAAACTAAAATTAACGGAGCTAGCTATTTAGGTAATTACAATTCTTTTAATGGAATACGTGTAATTGGTGCAGGAAAATTCATTACAGGAAACCACGTACAATGCGGTCAAGAAATTCTTGTTTTAACCCAAAATCATAATTATGAAAGCACTCACATTCCATATGGTTATGATGTTGTAAAAAAAGATGTAACTATTGATAGTTTTGTTTGGATAGGCTCTAGAGTAACACTACTTCCAGGAACCCACATTGGCGAAGGAGCTATTATTCAAGGAGGCTCTGTTGTACATGGGCAAATACCGCCATATTCTATAGCCGGTGGAAATCCAGCAAAAGTATTTAAACAAAGAAATATAGAACATTTTGAAAAATTAAAAAAAGAAAAAATGTTCTATATAACTAAAAATTAAAACAAAAAAAACTCTCTTTTCAGAGAGCTTTTTTTTATTCATTTACTAAATAAATTATTTTCGCCTATAATCAAACCACACTGGGCGACGACCTTCTCTAATTGCCTTTGCTTGGTATTTTGTTTTCACCCAATCAACAGGTTCTTTTCGCCAATCATCACCACATTTTGCTGTCCAAACAAAATCTTTTGCCTCATGCATTGTTCTTAATACATGACGTTTATAAACTGGGTGATCTGTTGCAACCCTAAACAAACCATCGCTTTTTAAAACTCTAGCAATCTCTTTTAGATTATCCGGATTTACAAAACGACGACTTGCGTGTTTTTTCCTTGGCCAAGGGTCTGGAAAAAGCAAATACACTCTATCAAAAAAGTTATCTGGAATCTTTTGAAATAATTTTCTTACGTCATCATCATAAACTCTGATATTATTAACATCATATTCACTAGCATTAACGCTTATAGGCAAATTATCACCTTCTTTAATGCCACTAATCAACGACAAAAGATTTGCAACACCATTTTGAAAAACTTCAACCCCAACATACCCGACATTAGGATTATTTTTAGCTTGTCCAAAAATGTGCTGACCATCTCCAAAGCCAATCTCCAAACAAATTTCCTTTTTTTCTGTTCCAAACATATTTTTATTAAAGTCAGTAACCTCTTTAACTCTAATCTGAGGCAACATATTTTCTAATAAAAAGCTTTTAGCCTTGCGAACAACTCTACCTTTTCTTCTACCAAAAAACTTTGGTTCATTATTATCTCTAGCACTCTTCATCATCATCAAATTCATCTCTTGTAGCTTTAAGACCAGTTAATAACCAAATTAAACCTTTTCTAGATTTTGGTGGAAGAGAATAAAAAGCCTTTAACAATAAAGTAGCCTCAGCACCACGCAATGGATCAAACTCAATTCTATTATCATCTTCATTAAAGAACCCAATATTGCATATTTTCTTGCTATCTCCATCGGCATATTCATTAATTGCTGTAGAAAATGCATCATACTCAATTTCTTCAAAAAAGTAACCTACATCAACTCCTAAAATTTTTGCAATAGAATATAAACGACCAGCACCAATTCTGTTAATACCCTTTTCATATTTTTGCACTTGTTGGAAAGTAACTCCCAAGCGTTCTGCCATATGTTTTTGACTCATCTGAAGCAAACGTCTTCTTGCAGAAATTCTATTACCAACATAGGCATCAATTGGACCAACATTACCTTCTAGGCTTTCATCGACAATATCTTCACAAAGTTTTTTACGACCTCTTCCCATTGTTGTTCTCCTAAAAAAAGATTACATAAATTTATTGTTATATATATTTATAAACTATTTTTTTTAAAAAGCAACAACTATTTGGTGAAAAATACAACTATTATTATATATAAAATTCAAAGCACCTATTTTTTACCACTTTTATTTATAGCAAATAACACACCTATTCCAACAGTAAGCAATACCAATAAAATTAAATTACCGAACTCACCATAAAGAGTTTTAACACTTAAAATTTTTGGCATATACACATCGCTAATCCCTTTTTTAGCAAGTCCTATTTGCCCAACAATATCACCATTTGGTTTAATAACAGCACTAATACCCGTATTAGCACTTCTTATCACACTGATACCTTCTTCAACAGCCCTTAATTGTGACGCAACCAAATGCTGATAAGGACCACTGCTTATACCATACCAACCATCATTTGCCAAAACCACAAGTATTTCTGGTTTTTGTTTTTTATTTAGCACTTCTTTAGGGAAAATACTCTCATAACATATTGCCCCGCCCATCAAAGGTAAGCCCTTAACTTTTATATTTTTATATTTTTCTCCACGTCCTAAATTGCCAACCACATTTGCAACCGGTCTCATAAAATCTGGCAAATATTCTCTAAACGGCAAAAACTCCCCAAATGGCACTAGATGAGATTTATCATAATAATCTTTTATCTCGCCCTCTTTATTTATCACAAACAAAGAATTATATGGCACAAACTCACCATACTCATGAGCATATCTTATAAGCCCCGTAATCAAAAAACCATTTTTTCCAATTGCCTCTTTTATCTCTTCTAAACGTGGTTTATCCATATCCAAAACATATGGTGTTGCTGTTTCCCCCCACACCACAATATCTACATCATCAAGTGGAGCTGATTTGCTCATTTTAATATAAGTTAAGTAGTTTTGATATTTTTTTAAATTATCCCATTTATAAGATTGCTCTATTGCTGGTTGTACTAAGCGAACTTTTATATCACCATTCTCAAAATTTTGATAACTAAAACTAAAACCAAACAAACTAATCAAAGAAACTAAAACAAAAACCAAACCACCTTTATAAAACTCTTTTCTTTTAAGCCCTAAAACTAAAATGCTAACCCCAACCAAAAACAAAAGCAATAAAAACGACAAACCATACGTTCCAATATATCTTGCACCTTGAATAAGCTTAACATTAAAGCTTAAAGCACTACCAAATAAATTCCAAGGAAAACCTGTAAATATAAAGCTTCTTACCCATTCAAAAAAAACTATTCCCAAACAAAGAATAAGCCCTCTTGAATAAATATTTTTTCCAAACCTCATAAGATAGCATGGTACCGCAATAAACAAGCCAAAAAACAAACCTATCGCTAATATAACAACTGGTATAAAACCAACAAATGCATCTCCGTCAATCAAAAGAGCATTACATATCCACGAAAAACCCACCACAAAAAAAGAAAAAGAAAAAACATAAGCTTTTTTGAAAACGTTTCTATCTACATTTTCAAAGCTTAGCATATACGAAAAAAATAAAATAAGTGCAATATATCCTAAAACTGCATTCTTAAAATAAGGAAAAATCAAAGCACCCATAGCGCCCATAAACAAAAGCGCCCAAAATAAAAGAGTTTTATTGCCCCAATTTTTAAGAACGTCTATCATTCTTCCTCTATTGTATATGGATTTTCAATAGAAAATAAATCTAATATATCTACTTCCAACCCTTCCATTTCTTCTGCATCATCATCTTCTTGATGATCAAAACCTAGCAAATGCAAAAACCCATGAACAAGCAAATGGCAATAATGAGCATATACACTAATGCCTTTTTCATGAGCTTCACTAAACAAAGTTTCAAAAGAAAGAATTATATCACCAAGATTATGCTCTATATCTTCTTCTAATTCATCCCAAAATTCGTCATCATCAATATTTGCAAAAGACAACACATTAGTCGGTTTATCCATATCTCTAAATTCTTTATTTAGTTTATGAACTTGTTCATCATTGCTCAAGCAAACATTAACACTCAAATCTTTTCCAAGACCAAGCAACTCATGATCGCATTCTTTTTTAACAAAATCAAAAACAAGATCTTTGAGCTCAAAAGCTACCTTTTGAGCATCAAAGTCCACATTTTCTACCCATTTATCATCATCAATAATGACGTCTAAATTAATCTTATTTTTCATCTTGAGCCTTTTTAGATTTTTCTTCATATGCTTTAACAATTTTTGCAACCAAGCCATGACGCACTACATCATTTGCAGAGAAAGTAACCGAACCAATATTGCCGATTCCTTTCAATGTATCAAGAGCATCACGAAGACCCGAAATTGTACCTCTAGGTAAGTCCACTTGGCTCAAGTCACCATTAATAACCATACGAGAATTTTCACCCATTCTGGTTAAAAACATTTTCATTTGCATTGGTGTTGTATTTTGTGCTTCATCTAAAATCACAAAAGAGTTAGATAATGTTCTACCACGCATAAACGCAAGTGGTGCAATTTCTATCTCACCAAGTGCAAGCTTTTTATCAACTTGTTCAGCAGGAAGCATCTCATAAAGAGCATCATAAAGAGGCCTTAAATATGGATCTACCTTTTCTTTTAAATCACCAGGCAAGAAACCCAAATTTTCACCAGCTTCAACTGCAGGTCTTGATAAAATAATTTTATCAACAGCCCCTTCAAGCATCATAGAAACAGCTAAAGCCACCGCCAAATAAGTTTTACCAGTACCAGCAGGTCCTAAGCCAAATACTAATTCATTTTTCATCATTTCTGTAATATATTTAGCTTGAGTTTGTGATCTTGGATATACATAACGTTTCTTTGTTTTCAAAACAATTTCACTTAAATTTTGCTTTTCTTCTGCGCTACCTGTTCCATCACAAATTCTAACAGCAGCCTTAACTTCTTGCTCTCCAATCAAATGACCTTTTGCAGCTTTTTCATACAAAATATCAAGCGCTGTTTTAGCATTTTCAACATCAGTTGCAGAGCCTTTTATTGTAATTTGATTTCCAAAACTCAATATTTCAACATTGAGCATTCTCTCAATTAAACGAATATTAACGTCATTAACGCCAACAATAACTTTCACTAGTTGATTATTAAACAATTCAAAATTAAGTTCTGCCATATCAAATTACCTCCCCTTTCAAAGAGTTTGTTGATGCCCCAGTAACCTTTACTGAAACAATTTTATTAATTAAATTTTTATCTGCTTTTGCATATAAATTTTGCATATATGGTGTACGGCCGGTTAATTGTCCATTATGTCGTCCTTTTGTTTCAAACAACACAGGCATAACTTTGCCAACACTTTGCTTGTTAAATTTCAATTGATAATCAAACAACAAATCTTGCAACACTTGCAAACGTTCTTTTTTAATTTTTTCTTCAATTTGATTATCCATAATACTAGCTGGAGTACCTGGTCTTCTACTATATTTGAAAGAAAATGCTTGTATATACTTAACTCTATTTACAACATCAAGTGTATCTTGAAAATCTTTATCCGATTCGCCAGGGAAACCAACAATAAAGTCAGATGACATTCCGATATCCGGATTAGCCTCTTTTAACCTATCTACAACTCTTAAATACTCATCTTTTGTATGACGTCTATTCATTCTCTTTAACACATCATTAGAGCCTGATTGTATTGGCAAATGTAAATAAGGCATCAATTTTTTCAAATTTCTATGACAATCGATTAAATCATCATCAACATCTGCAGGATAAGATGTTGTATAACGGATTCTCTCCAATCCATCAATTTCTGCAATCTTATTTAAAAGATATGCCAAATTGCGCTCCTTACCATTTTTATCTTCGCCATGATATGAGTTAACATTTTGCCCTAATAAATTAAGCTCTAAACTTCCGGTTTCAACCAAACGTCTTGCCTCTCTTAACACTTCTTCAATTGGTCTTGAAACCTCAACACCTCTAGTATAAGGCACAACGCAATATGTACAAAAGTTATTACATCCCTCTTGAATTGCAAGATAAGAGCATCCACCTTCAGACTTATTTTCTGGCAAATAATCAAACTTAGAAACAGCGCTAAATTCTGTATCCAAAAGTTTTGCATCTCTTTTATCAAAAATGCTTTGAACAACTTCTTTTAATCTAAAATATCTCAAAGGTCCTAATGCAAAATCAACATAAGGTGCTCTTTTCATTATTTCTTTATCTTCCGCTTGTACAACACAACCTGTCACACCAATAATTGTATCTTTGCCTAAAAGCTCTCTTTCTTGTTTTATAAGATAAGCTCTGCCCAAGTCAGAAAAAACCTTTTCTGCAGCTTTTTCTCTTATATGACATGTGTTAAATACAACGACATCTGCATCATTTTGGTCTATTGTTTCTTTAAGACCCATTTCTTCTAAAAGTTTTGCCATACGATGACTATCATAAACATTCATCTGGCAACCAAAAGTTTTTATAAAATATTTTTTTTCCATTCTTAAAACTTCATCACAAAATATATTCATTTAATTAGCACGCATTATATAACAAACTTTATTTTTTTCAAACAAAATCTTTATAATGGTGCACTTTATTCCAACTTTTGCATAATACTGTCAAAAAACACCAAAAAAAAATTGATTTTAACCATAAATTAAATCTAAAATAAGATAATGTATCAGAAAAGATACTTTTAAGATTATTTCTAAGGAGAACATTAATGGCAATTTTATTTGAAAGTATATTATGGATGTTAGGCCTTGCCGTAGAATTATATCTAATTCTTGCTGTTGTAAACATCACTTTATACTGGTGTATGCACTTTAACGTAATTGGACAAGGTGGAGAAGCTTTCAAAAAATTCTTAAACTTTTTACACAAAATAACAGAACCAGTATATGCAAAACTTCGTGAACACATTAAGCCTATTTCTGGTTTTGATATTTCTCCATATGTGCTAATTATCTCACTTGCTTTTGTATTACACTTAATTGAAAAAGCATGTCACGTTTTAGCACCTGTTGCAAACTAAATGTTTTACGAAAAAAAAGATAATAGATACATTTTAAGAATTCGGGTAACACCGAATTCTTCTGTATCTGGGTTTAGCGATATCTATAAAGACATAAACAATCTTGAATACTTAAAAGTAAACCTAAATTCCGTTCCCGAAAAAGGTAAAGCCAATCAAGAACTAATAAAACTTTTAAGTAAATTTCTTAAAATAAAAAAATCAAGTTTTTCTGTAATTTCAGGTCAAACAGACCGCAACAAAAAAATCTTACTTGATGAACCTGTATCTCAATATATTGATGAACAACTAAACAAACTGGAGGCACTATGACAACAGCAACGATATTAAACGGCAAACAACTAGCTTCTAGCATTAAAACAAGCTTAAAAGAAAAAATCTCAAACCTCAAACAAAAGCCTACCTTAGCCGTTATAATTGTTGGCAACAATCCCGCAAGCGAAACCTATGTGCGTTCCAAAGAAAAAGCCTGTCTTGAAACAGGTATAAATTCTAAAACCTATAAATTAGATGAAAACATTCAAGAAACCGAGCTTTTAGAGCTTATAGATCTTCTAAACAAAGACAATGATGTTAATGGCATTCTAGTTCAACTTCCATTGCCATCTCACATTAATACTGACCATATTTTGCACGCGATTACCCCAATAAAAGATGTTGATGGCTTTCATCCCCTAAATACTGGTTTATTATTAAAAAAGAGCCCTAAAGCATTTATCCCTTGCACCCCAAAAGGAATACTAAAACTTTTGCACCTTGCAAAAAAAGATTTAACTGGACTAAATGCCGTTGTTGTTGGACGTTCGCAAATTGTTGGCTTGCCAATTGCCAATTTACTAATTAATGAAAATTGCACAGTAACCGTTACTCATTCAAAAACCAAAAACCTAAAAGAGATTTGTAAATCTGCAGATATTTTAATTGCAGCTCTTGGCAAAACAGAATTTATAACCAAAGACTACATTAAAGAAAATTCTATCATAATCGACGTTGGTATCAATAGAACAACTGAAGGCTTAAAAGGTGATGTAAAATTTTCTGATGCTATTGATTTATGCTCTCATATTACTCCTGTACCAGGAGGTGTTGGACCAATGACTATTGCCATGTTATTAGAAAATACTTATGAAGCTTTTTTAAGTCAAACTAACTCTTAAAAAACGCCATCTCCTCTATTATATAAAAGATAAACTTAAAATAATAAAGGAGGTCCCATGCAAAATTTAGGCAATATTTTTCTATACAACAATAACGCACTAAACAAAGAGCTATACCATAGCGAACTAGAAAAAAGAGGATATTTTGTATTTGATACAGATAATCTTCATAAATTTAGCCTATATAACAAAGAAATAACTCCAGATGTTTTGCTATTTGATTTTGACAGACACACCAAAACCTCTTTTATAACCTCATTAGAGCATAGGTTTGAGCGTTCAACCATTCCTTTAATTGTTGTTTCTGAATCACCCAAAGCGCTTATTTATCATCCCTCAATAAGCCACTACCTAAACCATAACGAAGCTAAAACCGACCTCTTAAACATTATTGAAACATACAGCATTGGCAATAAAACTCACCATATCCTATACATTAATCTAAAACCATTTGAACCCTCAAATTTCACAAAATCTGCTAAAAGTAAAGGTTATAAAATCTTTGAAGTTCATAACATAAATTCTGCATCCATATACTTAAAGAAAAACCTACCTACAATTATTTGCATAAACTTTTTACCAGCACTTTCAAAATCCAAAAAGCTTTTTTCTCATCCCAAAACTTTTTATGTGGAAAACAAGCAAAATGTAGAAGAAATCGAACAATTTTTACATTAATAAATAAACCCATAACAAAACTTACAAAGGACATTTATTGTTATGGCACTAAAAGATTTAACTCGAAAAATTTATGATAAAACACTTGATTTAGCCTCAAGACCCAATGCTCTTATTTGGTTATTTGCGATATCTTTTATTGAAAGTTCATTTTTTCCAATACCACCAGATATTATGATAATACCGATGGTTTTAGCTTGTCAAAAAGATGCTTACAAAATAGCAGGAACAGCAACCATTGCCAGTGTTTTAGGTGGTTTCTTTGGATATGCTATTGGTGTATTTGGATACGAGGTAATAGCCAAACCTCTACTTAACTTCTATGGCTACATGGAAAACTTCCATAAATTTGAAGATTATTATCATCAATATGGTGCATGGATTGTATTTGTTGCAGGACTTACTCCTATTCCATATAAATTAATCACTATTGCCTCTGGCATTGTAAGATTAGATTTATTAATTTTTACAATAGCCTCAATTTTAGCCCGAGGATTACGTTTCTATATTATCGCATGGCTTCTAAAACGTTATGGAGAACCGATGAAAACTTTTATAGAAAAGAACTTAAATCTTTTATCTATTATTTTTGTGATACTCCTAATTGGCGGATTTGCCTGCCTAAAACTTCTATAAAAGAAAACAACAAAAAACTCCTCATAAAGAGGAGTTTTTTTTAACAATCATGTTCCTGTCACGGCTCATTCATGATTTTATCTAACTTCTGTTTTGACGTCTTTTTTTTATCTTCAGATATTAAATAAAATGAATAAAAAAGCATAACAAAAAAAGTTGCACCAAAACCAAAACCAAAAATAATCCCGCAGGAATTTGTTTTTATGTTAAAATAAAGATCTTTCATCTCCTCCTTAGGATAAACCTTAAATTCATCCTTCCAATAAAAAGAACAAACCTTTTTACCGACAAACATTCGCCTTGTCTTTTCAGAGCTATTACCAACACGAGGACAAGAAAACGTCTCTACAACAAAACGCTCATCACCATTCATCACATAATAAAGATGATAAACATCATCATACTGCAATTCCTGTTCAACAACGTTGTAAGGAGAAACTCTACACTCTTTAACACAAAAACCAACACACACAACCCAAATTATAACAAGAGCTGTGTAGTAAATCTGCTTAATAACTTTGTAATTCATACTAATTAGATTAAATAATACATTTTCTAGCTCAAAAAATATATTAAAAAATCTAAAAGTCAATTATTTAAACGCCTTAACAAGATTTTAATCAGTCAAAATTTTTAACAAAACATCTTTATATTTATCTAAATCACTTAATAAAATCGCCTCATTTTTTGTATGGCAAAGCTCATCTAATCCTGCTCCAAACAAAACAACATCAATTCCATAATTTTGGTAAAAACCTGCCTCTGTTGCATAAGGTAAATTTCTTATATCTCCATTTGTTTTTTCTATAATTTTTTTAGCAAAATCACTTTTACCATCATTTTTAAATGATAAAATTTCAAGCATCTTCTCATATTTTATTTCTAAGCCTTTATATTCGTCTTCAAGCTTTTCTCTTTGTCTTAAAATACTTTGAAGAATAATATCCTTTTTATGTTCACCATCATATCTTATTTCAAATAAAAAATCTCCCCTATCTGCTACAACATTTACTTCATTATTGCATTTTATCTTTCCGACATTAAGTGTTGCACCATTGTCATAAAAACTATCATTAAGCTCAAATATTTTTTGCCATAACTTTGCCATAATCTCAACAGCATTAATTCCATTTTTATTTACACTTGAGTGAACTGCTTTTCCTTTTATATTAAACCTTGCACACAAGTATCCTCTATTTGCTAAACCTATCTTAAAATTAGTTGGCTCACCAACAATTCCTCCAACAAACTTTATTTTATTTTCATCAAAAAATTTTAGTATACTTTTAACACCATTAACACTAGTTTCCTCATCAGAGCTAAATGCTAATACAATTGGCTTATTAAGTTGTTTTAATTCATCAATAGATGCCAAAACAACTGCAATAAATCCCTTCATATCAACAGAGCCTCTTCCAAAAACTTTTCCATTTTGAACTTTGGGCTCAAACATCTCATCTATAGCGCCAACAACATCTAAATGCCCCGAAAGCAAAATAGCATCATCTAAATTTCTAAAACTTTTACCCCCAACAAGCGCCACAATATTTTCTCTACCATCATTATTTTTTATAACTTCATAAACTACATTATGCCTATCAAAGATATTTGCAATATAGCTAACTATTTTGGCTATCTCATCTTTATTATTATCTGTCTTAAAAGATATCAATTTACATAATTTTTCTTCTATATTGCTCATTGTTATATCCTTTTTTTTAAGTAAAACTTCTTTATAAATTATATTTACTCCCCCTATTTAGTCAAACAAAAAAAAAGCGAGACTAATCTCGCTTTAATTTGTTTATTTATAAAAAACTTATCTTCCAGCTTTAATAGCTTCAATAAGCTCTTTTGTTGTTGGCACATAGCCATTTGCATACAACGGATCACTTGCAAATCTATAAACTTGATGACCTGCAAACAACAAATTGTCATCAACATTGCCACCATGACCAATATCAACTAATGTTTTATGAATACAATAAGTTCTAGGGTCAGGAATTTTGCCTGTTGTACCTGTTGCACCAGACCAAGAAGAAAATTGACATTGAGATAAACATCCCATACATTTAACTCTATCTTCTTTCATTTGACTCCATTCATTAGGGCTTAAAAATACCACTGTTTCGTCTGGAGTTTCTTGGATAACAGTATATCCTTTTGCCATTTGATTATTAGCTTTTACTAAATCATCTCTTTTAATATAAACAGCCTTAACAGGGCTAAGTGCAAGTTCTGTATCATACTCTTCAGTTTTTTCTCTTACAAATTTAATTTCGCCCTCTTTTCTTTCCATCAAGCGAAGTAAAAATTTATTCTTAATAGCTGAAGAATAAAAACCAGTTGGACTAAAGAGTTGTAGCGCAACATCACCAGGTTTTGCATTCATCATAACCTTTTGCCACGCTGGACTAATTGGACTTTCTTTTGTAATCATAGGACGAGTACCAAATTGAAAAGCAACTTTACCAATTTCAGGATTACCAATATATTTTTCCCATTCTTTTAAGCACCATACACCACCTGCAATAATAACTGGAATATTTTCTAAACCAAGTTTATTCATTGTGGCTCTTAAGTCTTTTATTCTATCATAAGGATCTTGTGGTTCATTTGGATTTTCTGCATTAGACAAGCCATTATGACCACCGGCAAGCCATGGGTCTTCATATACAACACCACCCAAAAACTCACTATACTTAGAATATGCCCTCTTCCATAAAATCATCAAAGCTCTAGAAGAAGAAACAATAGGATAATAGTAAACACCATTTTCTGATGCAATTTCACCTAATTTATAAGGAAGACCTGCGCCACATGTCACACCATGGATAAGCCCTTTTGCACCTTTTAAAACTTCTCTAATAACAGTTTCAGAATCAGTTAATTCCCATAATTCATTAACGTGAATACGACCATTATTTCCTGCAATTTCATGCGCGATTTCTGCTTGTTTAATACCACCTTTAATAGCGCCTTTAATCAAATCTTCATGACGCTCTTGACGTTTTAATCGATTTGAACGTTCCAAAACTGGATTACCATTTTCATCATAATAATCCGCACTAACAAGTGAAATAGTACCAACACAGCCTTCTTTTGCAAAATGACCACTGCTTGTACCATTTGTTGCATTAATACCTTTTCCACCCTCAATAATTGGGCAAACTTCTTTACCAGAAATAACGATATTTTCTAAATTAATCACTATTTTTTCCTCACCTAAAAATCAATAATAGAATATTTATAGCATATTTTTTTTAATTGAAAAGTAGGTACTTTTATCGCCCATAGTTTCCTTAAGGATACTATTAACTAGAATGGTCTAAACAACCTTGACCACTCAATATCATTTCCAAGACAAATAGCAACTATAATGCAACAATAAGTATATGTAATAAGGGCACTTATTGTAAGACTTCCCACCCTTTTAACCAAAACTCTCTTAAATCTTTTAACCACAAAATGAAGCAACTGAAGAAACAAGATATACACAATTAGCTGAATCGAAACTCCTATTTGTTTTAAGTCATCTTTTAGCCCATACATAATTCTTGGCCAAAATGTCATAAATATACTATAAAACATTATCGAAAAATAAGTAATCTGTCTTGCTTTTTTCTCATTCAAAAAATGTTGTAATTTATCTTTTTCTAAGTTTTCTAAAGATAATTTATTTACTTCAAAACCTCTAATTTTTTTAGGCTCAGCTTTTTTCTCCTGAATGCTTTTTAAGTTTACTTTTAATTTTTCATCTGCAACACACAATCCGCATCCTTTATTTGTAAAATAAACGTGATTTGGATTCTTCTTACATCTCTTAGCATTCTTTAATAAAAAGTCTAATTCTGCTTGCCATTCTTCTGCTGTTGGTCTTGTCTGACCTTTAACAAAAGCTCTGTCAAATAATTTTAGTGTAGACTGAGGTAAAAATGTATGAGTACTATATGGGTGAGGACCTTGATAGCTATCTCCCCACATACCATAAGCATAATGATTTGCTTCAATTCTTTCTTGAATAGAAAGAGTGCTATCTGCATTTTTCTTAACCACTCCAGAAAATGGGTGAATACCATTATTTAAAAGCTTAAAAATAATCACTGCCAAAGCAAATTTGTCTTGCTCTTCACCCATATCAAAAGGAGTTTGACTCATCCCTTCTGGATAGATATATTCTTCACTAACAAATTCTGCAGGAAATCTTGCTTCCTCACCTCTAATTGAAAAACCATCACAGTCAAACATTGCAACTGTCATTGTCTTTTTATATATCGATACATTTGATGGTTTTAAGTCAATAATATAGTGCCCATATCTATGCAAAGATGCTACCATCAACGCCACATTATATGCCGCCATTACTCGATATTCATATTTATCACTCAAACCAAGTTTGCTTCTAACTGCACTTTGCATCAAATGGTCTAAAGATACTGCAGCATTTGTATCAATAAATGGCATTAAATAACCAACACAATATCCTTCATCATCTTCAAGTATAGCCTCTGGCCATGCTATTTGCACATATTCTACACCTTTTGCCTCAACACTTGGAATATTAGGGTTATTAACGACCATTGCTTCAAGCTTTAGGCGATTCGTATTACTCTTTTGTCTTTCATGAAAAATCTTTGCAACTTTTTTAGGCTTACCAACAATCTCATAAATTTTACCCGCAGCACCACCTTTATTTAAAAGATTGCCAAGAGTTAGTCTTTCAAAACTTCTATCTTTGTATATCGCATTATATTGTTTTACAACATCATCACTCATCAAAGACCTACCCACAAAAAAGTTTTATCATCAGAATTTAGCTTTCTTGCTTTTTCTGTATCAAGAGTATTATTAAGAGCTTTTAAGGCTTTTGTTTTATTTTCTTCTTTTTGTAAATAACTATTTATTGGCTCTATAAAACCACACTTTAATCTTGCCATATCAGAACTCAAAGCAAACCCAGTAACACCATCTGTCATCAAAAACAACGAAGATGCTTTATCTATTGTTGTAAATCGCAAATTTTTTTCCCAATTATTCATTGTATAAAAAAATGTTTCACAAGAATAACTGCCATTATGAGGTCTTGATATTGTATAATCAATTGCTTTGCCATCTAAATAAAGAGCAACCCCTGCTCCATCTCCAATATGGAAAAACATTCCCCTGTTTTTATGATAAAAAGCCCCAACAACAGTTGCCGAAAAATTTAATATTTCTTTTTCTGATTTGCTCTTATTAAGTCTATGAATAATAAGCTTTGAGCGAGCAATTTCTATTGCTTTTTTAACCCCTGTTTCAACATCTTTATATGGGGTATTAATAAGCACATTTACCAAAGTTTCACAAACAATTTTTGCACCAATCTTACCATATTTAGCAGAGCCTGCACCATCACTAACTACCGCAACTAATTTATTGCCACTACATGCATAACTATAAAAATCTTGGCAAGGTGTATTTTTAGCAAGATGAAGACTTCCTGTAATTTTGGTTGCAATAACCCTAATGCTATCAAGCGTTTTCTTCATGCCAGCCCTCAATATCATCTAAAATGTCTGGCATATTTGGTGCAGCTCTTGAAATACAAGATACACTTCTTGATAACCACAAGAAAAATTCGGTAAACTTCAACCCACTAAGTCTTTTAGGTGCCATAATCGAAAACTTTGCAAGTTTTTCTAAATTTGCACCTTGAGTTCCAACAGCATGAACTACCACTTTTTTATTTTGTTGTGCTATTCTACATTTTTCTGCAGCAAGTTCCCAACCATAATCTGTTGGCTCACCATCACTAATCAAAAATATCCAAGGTCTTTTTGAAGTAACACCACAGCTGTCATACAAGCACTTTTGTTCTTCTATTTTTTGAAGTGCAAGTTCCATAGCTTTACCAATTGGTGATAAGCCACTTGCTTCCATAACTGGGGCACTAAAGTTCATTGCATCAACCCAGTCTGCAGATACATCTGCATCATCTTTTCCATAAGCTTTAATAACAAGTAATTGAACCCTTGAGCTAGCATCAATATCTTCTTTTAATTCTTTTTCTAATGCCTCTAAACCTGTATTTAATTGTTTAATAGGTTCACCTCTCATAGAACCTGAACAATCAAGCACCAAAATACAAGGGGTTCTTTCATTTGCATTTTCTGCAAATTCCACATAAGGAATCATTTCATCAGAAAAATCATTATTATTGTTATCCATAAGCTCTGTCCTCTTTTACTATCAAATATTTAATATCTTGGATATGAATGTGGATATCCACTTCCTTCAATAGGAACATTTTGAGATATTCTTCCGCAACCACTCACATACATCATCAAAAAAAATACTGAAAAAATCATTAAAAATTTAACTAAATATTTCATTTTTTATCCTATATGTTGAATAAACCTAGTTTGATCTTATATCAACTTTACCAATAACAAAAAAAGATTTAAAAGTAATTAACAGGAAATAAGCAATGAAACTCTTTTGTAAAATTTTATTTATTTTAACTCTACTTGCAAACCCAGCACATTCATACACTCATCCCAAAGGATTGTATGTTTTGCAATATCCAGTACCAATGCCAAGTGTATCACTTATTGATGAAAACAACAACTCATCACCAATACAAGACACTTCATCAGATTTAACAATTTTTGTATTCTGGTCACAAAGTTGTTATCCTTGCTTAAAAGAAATGAAAGACCTTGAAAAATTATATAAAAAAGCCCTAAACGATAACATCTCAATAAAGCTTGTATCATCATCCAAAGAATGGGATGACTTTAAAACAGAGCGCACTTTTTTAACCAAATATGGAGCTCCATCAATTCCATTTTATAGTGACACCGATAATTCACTATCACTAAAGCTTGGAATTGGCTCAACCCCATATACCGTTATAATGGATAAATCAGGCAAAAAAGTAGCAACTATTCAGGGTTCAATAAACTGGGGTTCAAAAAAGCTATATAAACAAATCCAAAACCTAGCTAAATAACCTGTTATAAAACAAAAAGCTCTCCAAATAAGGAGAGCTTTTTAATGAAAAAGAACAATACTACTTTTTAGCTTTAGTTTCTTTTTTAGCCTTAGTTTCTTTTTTTGCTTTTGGCTCTTTTTTAGCTTTAGTTTCTTTCTTTGCCTTTGGAGCTTTCTCCTTTTTAGCTTCTTTTTTAACCTTAGCTACTTTTTCTTTCTTAGCCTTTGGCTCTTTTTTAGCTTTAGTTTCTTTCTTTGCCTTTGGAGCCTTCTCCTTTTTAGCTTCTTTTTTAACCTTAGCCACTTTTTCTTTCTTAGCCTTTGGAGCTTTCTCCTTTTTAGCTTCTTTTTTAACCTTAGCTACTTTTTCTTTCTTAGCCTTTGGAGCTTTTTTAGCCTTAGTTGTTTTTTTCTTTTTACCTTTATTTTCTTTTAACTCTGTTTGTTCTTGAGAAATGCGCATAGCTTTTTCTAATTCTTTTTCAGAGCAAAGTCCAACAGCCATTGGGTTTACAGGACGAAGGTTAGCTTGGTTGCTATGAGTACCTTCTCTAATAGATTTAATAGTTGGCTTTGTAGTACCAATAAGTTTACAAATTTGAGAATCAATAACCTCAGGGCAATTCTTCAAAATCCATAAAATAGCATTTGGTTTTTCAGCTCTTTGTGTTGGAGAAAGAACTCTTTTAGCTTTAGCATTTCTTTCTTTAACATTTTTTTCTAAAGGCAAAGCTTCCAAGCTTGCTTTTTCATCAGCTTCACATCTAGCAATTTCTTCTCTAGATAACTGACCATTAGAAATAGGACTAACGCCCAAAATATTATATGCAATATCACCATCTGCAATTGCTTGAATTTCAAGTTCATGAAGTTCACAAAAATCTGCAATTTGCTTAAATGTTAATGTTGTATTTTCAACCAACCATACGGCTGTTGCCTTAGGCATCAAAGGTGCTGTCATTTCGTCATCCTTTCTTAAAATAAAAAACCTTAAAAACTATTTTATTAAAAACTAACCTTAATTTGTATTACATACAAGCCTAATATCATTTTTTCTACAACAGTTTTTATTTTTTGTTAAAATTTAGACCTGTATTTAACATACAGGTCTTATTTTTATTCTTTTAACTCTTAACTTAGTTGCCAGATTTCAAACCGAACTTAGCAAACTTAGCGTTAAATTTACCAACTTGACCACCAGAGTCAACCATACGGTGAACACCTGTCCATGCTGGATGAGATTTTGGATCGATTTCCAAAGTCATTTTATCGCCTTCTTTACCCCAAGTTGAGTTAACTTCTTTAACACTACCGTCTGTCATTACATAAGTAATTTTGTGATAGTCTGGGTGAATACCTTTTTTCATTGTTATCTCCAATATTTTAGCATCATACAAAATTTTGCCTAATTCTATACACTACACTTTTATATAATGCAAGCATAATTTTTCTTTTTTTTAAACTATTTTAAAATCTTAGCAATTTTTTGACTTAAATTAAAGTTTACCGCCATTAAATTACCACTATTTAAAACCATTTGCATATCTTCTGTGCGAGTATCTTTTTGGTCCATATCAAGCACCATACCACCAGCTTCTTTAACAAGTAAAGCTCCTGCTGTTATGCTTGCTCTCATTGCATTTGGAGCAATAACACCATCAAGTTTACCACTTGCAACATATGCTAAATCTAAAGCAACCGCTCCGCTAACTCTAACATCACCGGTTGCACCAATAACATTATTAATTAGCTTATAAGAAGTATCTTTATCATTTACATCTGGTTTAACTGCAATCAAAGCTCCTTCTAAGTCTTGTTTAGCAGAAACTCTAAGTCTTTCATGGCTTCTAAAACCTTCTTTAAAAGCACCCTTACCTTTTTCTGCAAAAAATAGTTCATCACGAGCAGGATTATAAATCACACCACATAAAACTATTCCATTATCAACAAGAGCTGCACTTATTGCAAATTCTGGATTACCATGTGCAAAGTTAACCAATCCATCAATAATAGAAATGCTTAAATAAGAATTCAAACCTTGAGGATTTTTATCTGCAAAAATAATTGGATATGCTTCACCATATTTAGAGAATTCTGCCATTACACTTTTTTGCATTTTATCAAATGCAATACGAGTAAAGTCTAAACTTCCCTTAATTGATGTCTGCAAACGTTCTATCTCACTAAAATCACGATTTAGATTAATAGCAACTTTTTTAACCGCAGAAACCACATTGGTAAGCATTGGTGAAATATAAGCCATTATTTTGCTCTTTCTACATAGTTTGCTTCAGCTGTGCCAACAACAATCTTTTCGCCTGTTGCAATAAATGGAGGAACACCGATTCTAACACCATTATCCAAAATAGCAGGTTTATAAGAAGAAGTAACTGTTTGACCTTTAATAACAGGTTCTGTTTCAACAACTGTACAAATAACTTGTTGAGGAAGTTGAACAGAAATAGGTCTATCATTAATGTGAGAAATACGAACAACCATACCATCTGTTAAAAATGGTCTAGAGTCGCCCAAAATATCTGCTGGCATAGAGAATTGTTCAAATGTTTCACATTCCATAAATGTTAAGCCAGTACCGTCTTCAAACAAAAATTGACAGTCTTTATCTTCAACCATCATCTTTTCTACGCTATCTTCAGTTCTAAAACGTTCATTAGTTTTAGTACCTTCTTCAACAGCTTTCATTTCAACTTGCATAAACGCACCACCTTTACCAGGTTTAATGTGTTGAGCTTTAGTAATTGTCCATGGTTTACCTTTATATTCGATAACCCAACCGATTCTGATTGCTCCGGCTAACTGTTTCATCTGATTTATTCTCCATATTTACAATGTTAATATTAAATTCTTAGAATTACATTCTCGCCCAACTTTACGCCTTTTTTTTTATTTTGCAACAACTTTCTGTATAATTCGACAAAAAAACTCTATTGATTTAAAATATTTTTTAATTAATATCACAACAAGAGAAAATACTTTTATGTTTAACAATTAAAAAATAATTATTTTTATGTGTTCAACCTACACCCCTGCTGATTTTATCTTACATCAGATAAAAAACGGCCTTGAGTTTGATGAAAGTATCAAAAAAATCTTGATACTAGCCCTTGATGCGCAAACCTTTGAACTGCGTCTGTCTTCAGAAGCTTATCTTTTGGATCTTCCTGATGCTAAAGAACTTTTGGACCATTACCTTGATGGAGAGCACAAGTTCTTAAAACTAGAGTTCAACAGCCAAACCATCTTGCTTGACAACCCAAAGTATGAAGACCTTCTCTTCTACTACATCTCCAAAAGACCGCTAGAACAAGAAGCGCAGATGCTCATTTTCAATCATCCAAAAGCAAAAGAGCTCTTTAAGCTACACCTTGAAAAGCATGATGTTGAGCCAGAGGTTTACCTTAAAGCAAAAGAAAATCGTTGGATACCAAATTGCCCATTCTAAATCAAAAAGGTAGTTCTTCATGAGCTACCTTTTTTTATAGACAAAAAAAGACTTGCATTATTATTTATTTTGTAGTAGTACTACCGCTAACTTATAAAATATATGTTTAATTAAATTGTAGTTATTATGGAAAAGAAAAAAATTTTCGTCCTTTTGGACGAGATGTGTAAAGACATCGAAGTGATGAAAAATTCAAGAAGAGCTAACATCAGTAAAGTTTTCCTCACAAACCTCACAACACTCACAGAAGAGCCCAACATCCTCCAAATCATCATCGACAGAATGGCAAAAGAGGATGTTCCTTACCTCGATGAAGTGCTCTGCAACTTCACTCTCATTGAGGGCATAAACCTCACCGAGAAACAGATGATACAGCTTGCTAAAATACCTAGCAAGTCTATCTACTCAGAGGACGAGGTCATCGGTGCGATAATCATGAGCGTAAGAAACAAGATTAGCAAGCCGACAATCAAGAAGCTTGCTCTGTCGCTCGAAAAGTCTGCGGATACTTTCTTCACAGACTACTGTGACCGCCTTTGGGACAATATCTTTAAGGCGGACATCACCGAAGAAGAGAAAGACAAAGCCCGCAGAATCTATGAAGAGACCAAGGACTGGTTCTTCGATGAAGGCTGGCTCTAAATCTTCCAACGAACAAAAAAACGCTAACCCCTCGTGGTTAGCGTTTTTTGTTCTTTAACATTACTTTTTAGCAATTTTTTCTAAATATTTTATTTGTATATCAAGAAGTTTTTTCACACTATCTAAATCAACCCACTCATTATCACCATGCATACCTTCACCAGTTCCAGAATGCATAATAACCACAGCCCCACGCTCAGCAAATAGTCTTGCATCTGTTGCACCACCTATTTGCTCAAACTTAATTTTATAGCCTAAAACCTCTTCAGCAATTTCTTTATAGCTTAAAATCTTTGGCTCATTTTCACTCATTACAACAGGATTTGATGATGAAACAATTATATATTCTACGCCCCTTTTGCAAGATTTTTTCAAATTTTCTTCTAAATTACTTAAAGATGATGTTTCAGTAAGTCTAAAGTCAAGCAAAGCCTCTGCACTAGATGAAATAATATTTGATACATCACCGCCACAAATCTTTGCCACATGAACAGTATCAATCCATGTATTTTCAGGTTTTCCTATTGTTTCATCAAAGTAAGGATAAATTTTTCTTAAATCCCGAATTGTTTCCATTAACATTTCATTTGCATCTAGTCCATCCCACGGAGTAGAGCCATGAGCACTTTTTCCAGTTGCTTTTAATTTAACAAATACAGGATTTTTACATTTATTGATAATAACTCCAATATCCCCACCAACATCATTATCCAAAACAACATTAGCTTTAATGTTTTTGTATCTTTCCAAAAAGCTATGTGTACTATTACTTCCCTTTTCTTCGTCTGTTGAAAGCAAAACCCCAAACTTAACATTTAATTTATTGTCTAAAACATATTGCATAGATTTCATTGCAACACCTGCAAATGATTTCATATCCAAAGTTCCACGCCCAAACATCTTGCCATCAACAATCTTTGGCTCAAACATTTCTTTGTCTGCTTTTACAACATCAATATGTCCTAGAACCAATACATCTTGCTCATCTTCATTGTTATTTCTAATATAAATAACTGGGCTTGCTTCATCAAAACGCTCAATTTTTACATTTGCATTAGTGTTATCAAAAAACTTTTCAATATACTCTAAGCAATCATCAATTTCTTTTTTGTTACCTGTTTCTGTATTAAAACGCACTAAATCTTCAATAATTTTAACTAATTTCATCTTTTTCACCCTATTTTTAAATAAATTTACCCCTTTTTAACAAATAAAATTTAATTTTTTATTTAAAAACAACAACCTATTAAAAAATCTATACTTTTGTTGAAAAAAAGCCATTTTTTAAACCTTTTTTAACTCCCGATTCGTAAAATCAACATATAAAAAACTTTAAAGAGGAAAAAAATGCGCTTTTTAATTGCTCTATTACTAGTATTTCTAACGAGTCTTGATGCATTCGCAACCATTATCGAATTAAATCCTGACCAGACTCGCTTTGTAGCCATGCGTGCAGATAAAGTAAATGCACGTTCTGGCCCTAATATCCGCTATCCAATAGAATGGATATATCAACAACAAAATCATCCCGTAGAAATAATAGCCGAATACGAACAATGGCGCAAAATAAGAGATTTTGAAGGAACTGTGTCATGGGTTAGAAAAAATTTACTAACAAATTCTCGTTATGCTCTTATTACGGAACCTGGTATAAATAATGTTTATGCCAAAGAAAGCTTAAACTCAGAAGTAGTTGCCAAAGCCGAATTTGGAGTTATTGGCAAAATAAAACGTTGCACACTTTCTTTTTGTGAGCTCGAGTTTGAAAACAAAATAGAAGGCTGGGTACCAAAAACTATGCTATTTGGTGTCAAAAACACCGAAGAAATATAATTATGTATAACTCTAATAACATGGAGATAAGAAAATGAGAAGAGGACTAAAGAAAATAATTTCATCAATAACAATGGTCGCAATGCTGACCTCGTTTGTTATACAGCCGGCTTATGCCGCCACTAGGTTAACACCTCTTCACTTGTACCGTTGGGCGAGAATGAATAATTATTCTCGTTTACATCAATTTAAGAAATATATTAATCTCCAAGACCAAAACCACAACACTGCTCTATGCCTTGCACAACAAGCAAAAGACCAAAATTCCTATATAACTCTTCTCAAATTTGGTGCTTCAACTGATGTTGCTTGTCATGATGATGACGATCCAATTTGTGCAATTGTTGCCGCAGAAAAAAGCTCCATATCTCCAGCTTGGTTATTACTCGGCGCTGGTGCAATTGGTGCCGCAGCCTTAATCGGTAGTGGCGGAGGCGGAGACAAAGAAAAGCTCTGCGATAAAAATCTCTACCCATTTGATGAAACCTGTCCAAATGGCAAAGTAAAAACAGAAGAATGTCAAGACTCCAAAGGAACTCATCTTCAATGTATTTGTGATACGAACCAATTTCCTTTCGAAAATTCATGCCCAACTGGTATGATTTCTGATAATGTTTGTACAGATGATAATGGCTCTCATCATTCTTGTATATGCGATAAATCAAATGGTTACTTTGAAGACCAAAACGAATGTACAACAAATAATTCAGGTCAAACCGGTTATGATTGCTCCGCTCAAACAGCTGAAGGTTGCTATATTAGAACTCCTTTATCCTGTCCTCTACCAGAGGTTACAGAATGTGAACAAGCTAAAGAAGGTATAGCCTTAAATGACACCACAACTAATAATTTTGCAGGAGAATCCGCTTGTCACAATTGTTCTTATTCATGCGATACTTCAAAAAATTATGATACTTCTTGTCCAGAAGGCTATGACTGTACAGGTTCAGACATATCACAAGGAGATGCATCTTGCGTAAAACCTATTGCTTGTGATGAAAAAACTCAATATGCGACTTGTCCAGATGGTAAAAACTGCTCATCAACTACAAACTATGGTATTACTTGTTATCAAGTATTAAGTGATAAATGTGATAGAACAACTTATAAATATGATACCCCATGTCCAAATACAACAGGCCTAAAAACTATTGATACATGTACAGAAACAACAACTTCTGGCACATACACATACTATCAATGTGCTTGTGATGACAATTCTGGATACTATGATCCATCATCACCAATTACAACTTGCGGAGACACAGGAAACAAAGGTTGGGAATTTACATCCAATACTTATAATGGCATAACTTGTTTACAATGTAATCCTTTAACTTGTGACACAACTAAAGGACTATATCAAAAATGTACAGATGCTAAAACAGGTATTGTCTTAACTCCAACCCCTTCTACAACCGATTTTAATGGTGATAATCCTTGTTATGAGTGTGAATACAATTGTGATATTGTAAACAATTATGCTACATCATGCCCAAGTGGTTATAGTTGTGTAGGTTCAGAAGTTTCTCAAGATGATGCAAATTGTCAAAAACCTGTTGCTTGTAATGAAACAACACAATTTACAACCTGCCCTGATGGTAAAAACTGCTTACCTATAACTCAATATGGCATAACTTGTTATCAAGTGCTAAGCGATCAGTGCGATAGAGAAATCTTTGTTTATGATACACCATGTACAGATACAACCGGTTTAAAAACTGTTAATACTTGTAGCGAACAAACTGCTAATGGTACATTTACATATTATCAATGTGCTTGTAATGATGCTTCTGGATATTATGACACAACAGCACCTATTACAACTTGCGGTAGTAAAGGCGCAAATGGTTGGGAATTTATAACCCAAAACTATAATGGTATAAATTGTAACACCTGTAACAAATTAGAATGTGCAGAAACAGATTACGGATATGGCACACCAAATTGCCCAACATACTCAGATTTAAAAAGCTCTTCATCACTAAGTGCAACATATCATGGTCAAGAACAGTGTTACACCTGTAACTATAGCTGTAAACAAGGCCTATATGATGATTTAGGTGAATGTAATCAAGATGCAACTGCCCAAGGAAAAGTATGTACATCAACAACTACAACCGTTAAAGATGGCTCATCTATAACTTGTTACGCAATAGATACTTGTAATCCAGCAGAATATCCTTACGATAACAATTGTCCTTTAGGTATGACCACCATAAAACAATGTAGTGATGCCAATGGCTCTCACCATGCATGTATTTGTGACGAATCCTCAAATTATTTTGCAGATAAAACCGCTTGTGAGCTAAATGAAAATCTAGAAGTTGGTTATGATTGTTCTACCCAAACACCAGAAGGTTGTTACCTAAGAACTGCTTTAACTTGTGAAGCACCATCAACAAAAGCATGTGATACAGCAAAAGAAGGTATTATCTTAGATGATAAATTAACTGGCAAATATGCAGGTGAAGTAGCTTGTCATAATTGTACATACACTTGCGATACTTCCAACTACTATACAACTTCTTGCCCAGATGGATATAGCTGTTCTAACGAGGTGACACAAAATGGTACATCTTGTACTAAAATTACCGCTTGTGATAATGAAAGCCTACATACAGACTGCCCAACAGGTCAAAACTGCTCACCTGTAACTCAATATGGCATTACTTGTTACAAAGTACTAGGCACTGCTTGTGATAGAACAGTTTACAAATATGATGAACAATGCGAAACTACTGAAGGCTTAAAAACTGCTGATTATTGTGATGATGTAACAGCAAATGGAACATTTAGATATTATCAATGTGCTTGCGATGACGATGATGGATACTATGACAACTCAACAACAGACCTAAAAACCTGCGGATCATCCGGTGCAAATGGTTGGATATTTAATAGTCAAACTTACAATGGCATAACCTGTAAAACTTGCCAAATGTTAGATTGTGCAGAAACAGATTACGGATATGGCACACCAAATTGTCCAACATATCCTGACCTTAAAACATCATCATCTCTAAGCTCGCAATATCATGGTAATGACCAGTGCTATAGTTGTAATTACACCTGTAAAGATGGTTTATATGATGATGAAGCAGATTGTACTGATGATGCCGAAGTAATAGGTAAAACTTGTACACCAACAACTACAACCGTTCAAGACGGCCGTTCGTATACTTGTTATAAGATTGATGAGTGTAATCCAGCATCATACCCATATGACAACCAATGCCCAGCTGGCATGAAAGAAGTAACAGAATGCACTGATGATAATGGCTCACACTATTCTTGTACATGTGATGAGGACAATGGATACTATCAAGATCAAGGAAAATGCTCTCTAAACAAAAACAACCTTGTTGGTTATGATTGTTCAAATCAAACAACTGAGGGATGTTATATTAGAACTGAGTTAACTTGTATAGACCCAGAAGTAACATCATGTGATACAGCAAAAGAAGGTATTATCTTAAATGATAAATTAACCGGCAAATATGCAGGTGAAACTGCTTGCCACACTTGCGAATACACTTGTGATACATCAAAAAATTACAATACCACATGCCCAACTGGATATGATTGTTCAACTGAAGTTACACAAGGTGATGCTACTTGTGTTAAAGTTCAAAGCTGTGATAATGAAAACCTACATACAGCCTGCCCAACAGGTCAAAACTGCTCACCTGTAACTCAATATGGCATTACTTGTTACAAAGTACTAGGCACTGCTTGTGATAGAACAGTTTACAAATATGATGAACAATGCGAAACTACTGAAGGCTTAAAAACTGCTGATTATTGTGATGATGTAACAGCAAATGGAACATTTAGATATTATCAATGTGCTTGTAATGATACTCGTGGATATTATGGCAACTCAACAACAGACCTAAAAACCTGCGGATTATCCGGTTCAAATGGTTGGATATTTAATAGTCAAACTTACAACGGCATCAGCTGTAAAACTTGCCAAATGTTAGATTGTGCAGAAACAGATTACGGATTTGGTGCTCAAAACTGCCCAACAGTTGCAGGCCTAAAAGAAAAAGCAACATCTTCAAGTGCTTATCATGGTAACGAGCAATGCTATAGTTGTTCATACACTTGTGACCCTGCATTAGGTTATTATGACAATGAAGATGATTGTAATGATGACGCATCAGTAAATGGCAAAACTTGTACATCAGAATCATTTACTACATATAATGGAAGCGTAACTTGTTATAAAGAAGCTACATGCGATACATCCAAATACACATTTGATACACCTTGCCCAGAAGGTATGACACAAGTATCAGAATGTACAGACACTTCTACACACTACCAATGCGAACCAAATAATTGTTCTGCTTATACCGAAACTTCTTGTAGCACAGGAACTAAAATTTCTGATGAATGTACCACAAACAATGCTACAGGAACAGCACCAACAACAACCTACAAATGCGAATGTGATGAAGAAGAAAATTACTTCCCATCATCTGCAACAAACTTAACTCTTTGCGGATTATCTGGTTCAAATGGTTGGAAATTCTCATCTTCAACAACTATCAGTGGAGTAAGTTGTAAAACTTGCCAAGAGTTACTTTGCCCAAAAACAGACTACGGATTTGGTGCTCAAAACTGCCCAATAGTTGCAGGCCTAAAAGAAAAAGCAACATCTTCAAGTGCTTATCATGGTAACGAGCAATGCTATAGTTGTTCATACACCTGTGACCCAGCATTAGGTTATTACGACAACGAAGATGATTGTAATGATGACGCATCAGTAAATGGCAAAACTTGCGCATCAGAAACATTTACAACATATAATGGAAATAAAACTTGCTATAAAGAAGCTTTATGTGACACAAGTACCTATAATTTCCTAGGCTCTTGCCCAGAGGGTATGACCGAAACTGCCCGCTGTGAAGACGAATCAAATGTACATTTACAATGTGAACCAAACGATTGTTCTGAATATACATTATACGCTTGTACAACAGGAACAAGAGAAATTGGTTCTTGTACCACAAACAATACTTCAGGAACCAAAAAATCTACAACCTATAAATGCGAATGTAATAGTTCTAGAGGGTATTATGATCCAACATCAAATTTAAGTGTTTGCGGTTCATCTGCTGAAAAAGGTTGGGAATTTATTTCTGGAACATACAATACCTTAACATGTAATACATGTAGCGAGCTTGAATGTAACAATGCCGAAGGTTTCTATTCAACTTGTGAAAGCGCTAAAACTGGTATTACATTAACCGCAACAAAATCAACAACTAACTTCCATGGAAATGCTGCTTGCTATACATGTGAATACACTTGCAATACAGATAACAACTATGTTGCCTCTAACGACTGTCCAGAAGGTTATAATTGTTCTAATGAAACCTCACAAGGTGATGCTACTTGTGTTAAAGTTCAAAGCTGTGATGGTGAAAACCTACATACATCTTGCCCAACAGGTAAAATTTGTTCAAAAGTAACAAACTATGGTATTACTTGTTATAAAGAAACCGCTGATGCATGTGATCAAACAGTTTATAATTATACAAAAGACTGTAAATACGTAAACGCTGCCTTAAAAACCACTGGTCAATGTAGTGATGTAACAGATGAAGGCACATTTACATACTTTAGCTGTGCTTGTGATACAGACAATAAATATTATGAGCCATCAGCATCTATTACTTCCTGTGGTACTTCAGGTGCAAATGGGTGGAAATTTGATACTCAAGATTACAACGGCATCAGCTGTAAAACTTGCCAAGAGTTACTTTGCCCAGAAACAGACTACGGATTTGGTGCTCAAAACTGTCCAACTATTGCAGGACTAAAAGAAAAAGCAACATCTTCAAGTGCTTATCATGGTAACGACCAATGTTATAGCTGTTCATACACCTGTGACCCAGCACAAGGCTACTATAGCGATATAGACGATTGTAATGATGATGCAGCCCTAAATGGTAAAACTTGTACAACAAAAACATTCACAACATATAATGGAAGTGTAACTTGTTATATAGAAGATGAGTGCAACCCAAGTATCTATACATTTAACAACTCTTGTCCATCAGGTATGACAGAAACAGCTCGTTGTAGCGATACTTCTGGAGATCATTTACAATGTGAACCAAACGATTGTTCTGCTTATACCGAAACATCTTGTAGCACAGGAACTACAATTTCTGGCCAATGTACCACAAACAATGCTACAGGAACAGCACCCAAAACAACTTATAAGTGTGGATGTAGTAATGATGATGGATACTACTATATTCATGAAACATCTCTTGAAGTTTGTGGTTCAACTGGTGCCGGTGGTTGGGGCTTTGCTGAAACATCAGTAAAAGACTCCAATGGTATAAGTTGTTATCAATGTAATGCTCTAACTTGTCAATCATCAGAAGGTTATTATACCGCTTGTAAACAAGAAGAAGGAATCCTAACAACGCGTGGCGATACAGATAAATATCAAGGAAATACCCCTTGTTATACATGTAGCTATGCCTGTGATACAGCCAATAACTACTATGAAAATTGTCCATCAGGTTACAATTGCACCGAATCCACAATTACAAATGCGCAAGGAACTATAACTTGTTACAAACCTATATCTTGTGATGAAGATAAAGATATGACAGCAACCTGCCCTGATGGATATAACTGTTCAACAGTTACAAACTATGGAGTTACTTGTTATCTAAACTTAGGTCCTGCATGTGATAAAAAAATCTTCACAAGCTCAACACCCTGTAGTGCAACTTATGGTTTAACACAAATAAATGACTGCACAGAAACAACCGATACAGGAACACATACATACTATCAATGTGGATGTGATAATGGTAAGGGATACTACAATACTCCTGGAACATCTCTTGAAGTTTGTGGTTCAACTGGTGCCGGTGGTTGGGAATTTGTTGTAAGTTCTGTAAAAGATTACCTAAATAACAGCTGTTACACATGTAGCGCCCTAACTTGTGAAGAAAATAACTTAAGCGATACTTGTACACCTGCACAACATGGTTTAACCTTAAAAGATGAGACATCTAAAACCTATTATGAAGGAAATAAAGAGTGTCACCAATGTACATATTCTTGTGATCAATCTGTTGACTACTATCCAAGCTGTCCATCAGGATATGACTGCGGAGACCATGTATCATCACAAGGCGATGCAAATTGTGTAACACCTATAAACTGCGACAACAACATTTTATTAGATTACAACCATATAATAACCGGTAAAGTATATGAAACAATTACCGATTATGGCTTAACTTGTTACAAAGAAAAAACTGGTTGTGATAACTCAAAAGGTTATTACTCAACAGAAACTGAATGTAAAACCACAAACCAAGGTTGTAGCTATGATACAGCATCAGGATGTTACCTAAGAGCAACCGCTTGCCCTGTAACTGAAGACTTATCTCCAACAGATTTAAGCATCTGCGGAACATACCCAGATTATGTAAAAGCAACCAAAGTTAAATCCGGTGTATCTGGAGCAAGTGATTGTTATAAATGTGATTTCACATGCGATACAACTAAAGCAAATGTTTATACATCATCAACAGCTTGTACTCAAAATGCTTATGGGGAAACTGGATACTCTTGCACCGAAGATACGACATATGGTTGTTTTGTTAGAGAAGATGTATTAACTTGTAGCGCTCCATCTAATACAAGTTGTGAAGCACCTCAAGAAGGATTTGTTTTAGACAATAGTCCAACAGGCTCTTATGAAGGCGAGCAACCATGTCTTGCTTGTACATATAGCTGTAATGAAACAAATAAATATTTTGATACAAAAGATTATATGCAATGTGGTACTTCAGGCGCAAATGGTTGGCACTTTAACAGTGGCACAACACAAGCCGGAAAAACTTGTTACAAATGTTTAGAAAATGATTGTCCTACTAAAACAACTCATGAAACTTGTACAAAAGTAACTGGACTTAATTTCAAATCATCTTCAACCTCGGGCATAACTCAATATCATGGTCAAACCCAATGTCATACTTGTGTATATTCATGTGACACATCAAATAATTACTATGATTCTATAGAAGAATGTGAAGATGAGAGCGGAGAAACTTGTAACACTACAGCGGTTGAAATTAATGTAAATTTAACCAAAGAAACATATTATTGCTACCAACCTCAAAGCTCACTTACAAGTCAAAATAGCACACTTGAAAAAACAACTAATACAACTCTAATTGAGTTAACCTCAAGTGGCACAGAAGATGTTTATGGCTTAAAATCAGATAAAGACCTTCAAAACACCTCAGATAACACAGGCTCAAATGGTATCATTAAAATTGACCATAATTCAACAGGGTATGCATATGGTATGTATGGCTCATCAAACAACCAACTCCTAAATGATGAAAATGCATCAATCAACATCCAAAACAACTCTAGCGGTACTGCTGTTGGTATGTATGCTTCACGTGGTGGTAGTGCTATAAATAAAGGCGATATCACCATAACCGGAACAACTGGCACATCTGTTGGTATATTGGGTGCTGGCGAAAACTATATCGAAAACCAAGGAACCATTAATGTAGAAGGTGCATCTGCATATGGTATTAGAGTTCTAGATGGTACTAACACAACCATCATCAACCAAGGCTCTATTAATGTAAATGGTACAAACGAAGCATATGGTATCTATATCGACCAAAATGCTTCTGCAAATAGTGTTACAAACCTTGGATCTATCACCATAAACGGCAACCAAAACGACACCAACCGCTCTATTGTCTTAAATGGTGCAGACTTTAGAAACGTGGGCTTAATGTCAGTATCTGGAGAGCTTGATTTAGAAACCTTAGGCGCAAAAACCGTATATCTTGAAGATGGAGCAACTTATGAAGCTCAATCTATCAAAGGCGACTTAACCGCTGGCGTATCTACTGTTATGAACGACAACCTTGATACATATATCAAAAAAGACGCTTTAATAGCAGAAGATACAAACAACCTAAATATTTCTTCAGAATCCGCCCTATTTGAAGCAAAAACTGAGAAAAACAAAGAAGGTAACACAGATGTAGTCTTAAAACGTAAAGAATTTAGCAACTTTACACCAAATAAATCTATGGCAGATTATTTGACCAAAAACTATCAAGCTAAAAAGTTTGAAGACACATTTAATAGCCTAAAATCTGCAACTACCCAATCTAATCTACAAGAAAACCTTGCAGACTTTATGGGACACGACAGATTATTAAACTTCGCAGATGAGAACTTCTCTGTTCTACGTAGCTTAAATAGAACTATGGCAGATACAATCTTAAAACCAACCAACGAGAAAAATAGAGTTATTGCAGGCTATGACAACTTTAACCTAGAAACAGACGACAAAGGCGTATTATCTGGCTATGAATTAAGTTCAAATTCTATGTTTACCTTTGGTGATAAGCGCTTAAACAACTGGTCTAGACTAGGACTTGGTTTAAGCTTTACCGATATCAATACCTCATACGAAAAAGGTGGAGATAGAGACTTAAATATCGTAAGCGTATTTGTTCCATATTTAAGAAAAATTAGCGACAAACTAAATCTCGTAAGCATCCTAAACTTAGGTTATGGCTATGGTGATTATGATAGAGGCTCTGATAGAGAATCTGATATCGAAGAAATAATCTATGGCTTAACCAACGAGTTAAGATACACCATCAATATAAACGGCTTTGCAGAACTTGAACCAGCCTTAATGTTAAATGCAATCGGCTATACAGAAAAAGGCTTTGATGAAGGAAATGCTAAAGACGCTATACAAACCAAACGCTCCAACAATCTATCAGTTGAGCTAGGTCTAGGTGTATTCCTCAAAAAAGAAGTTAAGATGGAAAAATATGGTAAACTAGGCTTCAAGATTGGTGGAGTATATTATCATGAATTTGCAGACCCATATCGTGATATAACACTCCGTCACAAAGACGCACTTGGCTCATGGTATAGAATAAACGATTATGCAAATCTATATCAAAGAGATAGAGCCGTATTAGAAGCTGTAATAGATTATGCATACAAAGATTTAGCCCTATATGTTAAATACAATAAGCTTATTCAAAAGAATAACCCTGACCTATTTGATATGGGACTAAAATTCAACTTCTAAGATTTGTTATAAAACAAAAAAGCAGGCTAAAAAGCCTGCTTTTTTTAATACTGATGAAGTGTATAATACTTCTTGTGAAGTTCTGGATTACTAACCTTCAAGATTTCCAATGCCTCCCAACACATTGTATGGAAAGAAATATAAAAATCTATCAAGTCACGACCATTAAGCTTAACAAGAACTACTTCAGCCTGCCAACAAATACCATGTTCAGGTGTATATCGAGATAAGAGCTCTTTTATCAAAGCACTATTTCCACCGCTAATCAATGCAACTTGTGCATCATCAGTAAGCCAGAAATTCTTAATATACTTGCGAACAGCATCAGTTGATGCAAACTTAACAAACGTTACATCATCAGAATGACGAAACGCAGTCAAACAATCATCCAAGTTTCTCTTTGCCAAAACCCTAAACAGCTTAGCCTCGTTCTCACCTTCAAAGCGATAACCTCCAACGCAATACAAATGCTCAACATGTAGCTTAAACCACTGAGCATCAAAGTTACGCTTAAACATATAGTCCTGAGCCTCAACACTCAAAGGAATATTCATAAGCATAGCTTCAATCATAATGCGATCAAATGTATCAAACACCATGATTTGCTGTTCAGACCTCAACCCATAAGGTGAAAGCTTTTTTACAAGCTCCTTATAATCACGAGCATTTTTAGCTTTTGATTTAAACATCCGGCAATACCGGTAAACCAAAGCCTTAAAAGCCGCATCATTTTCGCTCCTAACAATCTCATGTTTGATAGCGTCGCTAATAAAGTAACCTTTATTAACATAGCCAGTAAACAACGTAGAATTTTTGTGGCGAAGAAGCTGTAAAATTTGTTCGTCAGTTCTAAACGTATGGGTATCATAGTAAGCCCTAATCATCTCAGAGCCACCATGCACCAAAAGATAGTCTACATCAGACAAATCACGTAACTTAAAGAACTCTCGAGCAACATCTACAAGATTTTGGTCAATCACATACTTTTGCACCTCGTCGCATAACCCATGATAGTTAATATAGGTTACACGAACGTTGATAGGAACTTTATCTAACATAATCTTTTCGGCTCTTTCACTAAAGCGGAAACGATTAATATAAGATAAAATAACATCCCCCGAACAATGTTCTAAGAAAACAAGTTCCTCATGAACATCAAGAGGCATCCCACCTTCGGCACTCACATCTCTGAAATAAGCTTTTAGCTCCTCACTGGCGTTGCGCTCAATGAGAGGGATAATTTTTTTACTCATAATCTATATATTTAAATAATTATTAAACAATATAATTTTAAACTAAACCCAATATAAGACTTTTTTTAAAATAGTCAACCCTTAGATTTTCTAGAAAATCATTAAGATTTGGAGGTTATAATGAACAAAATCAAACTTATACTATTATCGTCTGTGCTACTTATAAATGGTTGCACCAAAGAAGTATACCTTCAACCTGTTCCATGCGAAACTGAGTGTAAACCATGCTTTATTGGAAAAAAAGAATATTGTCCTGAAACAGACATCATGACCGAACGTCAAGTTTATCAAGTAGAAGATGTAGAAAAACCAAAAGTTGATTACACTTATTTAGAAAATGGCAACATTAGGCGCTGTAAACACACATGTCGCCAAGAAAAGGTTGAGTAAAACACTAACAAAAACTCAAAATCCCTTAAAAATTAAGGGATTTTTTAAGCAAAATATTATTTTAAGGAAAATAAAATGTTTAATGTAAAAATTTCTTTATTTGCACGTACTAGAGATCTAGAACATACAATCGATAAATTACATGATAAAATTATCGAAATGACTATCGAATTTAAAGAAGCTATCGATATTTATCTAAAAGAAAAAAGAAGTGACAACTACCGTAAAACAAGCAAAAAAATAAAAATAATTGAACATGAATCTGATATCTTAAGACGTGATATAGAAAGTAGACTCTATGAGCAAAATCTCATCCCTGACCTAAGAGGTAACATTTTGCAACTAGTTGAAAACTTAGATAAAGTTGTTAACCTTTTTGATGAAGTTGCTCATAAATTTTACATTGAACAACCAGATATTCCAGAAATCTATCACGAACAACTAAGAACCCTTGTTAAACAAGTTAGTGATTGCGCAGAAAATATGGCTATTGCATCTCGTGCATTCTTTAGAGATCTTGCAACCCTAAGAGACTATTCTCAAAAAGTATTTTTACTTGAACACCATAGTGATAAAACCTCTGCAAAACTAAGAAAAGCATTATTTGATTCAAACTTAGAATTAGCCAGAAAAAATCAAATAAATGCTTTTGTAGAAGAAGTAGCAGATATTGCAGACCTTGCAGAAGACTGTATTGATGCACTATTAATTTTTGCAATTAAACGGGAAATTTAATAATGTTTGAGTATTTATTATTTCTTTCAAGTGGTTTATTTCTAGGATGGTCTTTGGGTGCAAATGATAGTGCCAATATTTTTGGAACAGCTGTTGGAACCAAAATGTTGCGCTTTACCACCGCAGCTACAATCGCCTCCATATTTATCGTCTTAGGAGCCGTAATTAGCGGTCAAAACACCACCGAAACCCTAAACTCACTTGGTGGAGTAAACACCCTTCCTGCAGCCTTTGCGGTTTCACTTTCTGCAGCTCTTGCTGTAAGAGTTATGCTAAAATCAGGTATTAGTGTTTCAATCTCTCAAACAATCGTTGGCGCTATTATTGGCTGGAACGTTTACAATCACCAAACAACCGACGAACAAACTCTAATCAATATCTTATCATGCTGGGTAATGTGTCCAATTGTTTCAGGATTAATTGCTGTTTTACTATATTTTACAGTAAAGCACCTACTTCATCACACAAAACTACACATCTTAAGACAAGATCAAATCGTTCGCCTTGGTATGATTTTAACAACAGCTCTTGGTGGATTTGCTCTTGGTGCAAACAACATGGCAGATGTTGTTGGTGTATTTGTTGGCTCATGCGCTTTTAGTGACACAACATTATTTAATTTAATTCCACTATCTGGCATCCAAGTACTATTTTTACTTGGCGCATTTGCCGTAAGCCTTGGTGTATTTACCTATTCTAAAAAAGTAATTAAAACCGTTGGTAAAGGCGTTTTAACTTTTTCACCCATTGTTGCATGGATTGTTATTTTATCTCAATCTCTTGTATTGATTTTATTTTCATCAGAAAGCTTAGAAACATTTTTAATTTCTATTGGGCTTCCCCCTCTTCCTGCTGTTCCTGTATCCAGTACTCAAGCCGTAATTGGTGCAATTGTAGGTATTGGTTTAGCTAAAGGCGGTAAAGAAATAAAATGGAGCTTAGTTGCAAAACTAGTTCTTGGTTGGATAACATCACCACTAATGGCGTTTATACTAAGCTATATTTCACTTTCATTCATGGAAAATGTATTCAGACAACCTGTAATTGCAACTTTTTAAGGAGCTATTATATTGCTAAAAAAACTATATAACAAAATACCTTATGCGTTATTACTTATCCATTTAATAACAACTTTGGTATTTTGTTTATATGTTTCGTGCATTACAACCACCCTTGGTGGTGACACACTAGAGCATATGCACTCTTCTTATTTGGTTCATCTAAATAGCATCCCCTATAAAGACTTTTTTCAGCATCATAACCCTTTACTTTGGTACATATTTGCCCCAATTTTAGGGTTATTTGATAAGGGACTATCCGACAACTTTATAACCTCATTTGTAACAAGCTCTGCAATTATTACCTCTTTTATAAACTATTACTATCTCTATTTAATCTCAAAGCGATTTCTAACAACTCCACTTGGTGGACTTATCGCCTCATCTATTGCCATAACTCCTTATATGGTATTATCCATAATCCACTTTAGACCAGATAACTTTATGCTCACCGCATTTTTTATTGGTCTATATCATTACTTTTGTTACATAGAAGAAAAAAAACTAAAAGACCTCAGCATCTCATTTGTGCTATTTTGGTGTTCTTTTATGTTTTTGCAAAAAATTATTTTTACATTAGCTATTTTAGGCTTTATAACTCTCTGCCTCAGTTATAAGAAAAAAATCATATTAACTGATGTACTATATGCCCTATTGCTTCCATTGGTACTTAGTTTAGGATTTATTTTATACTTAAATCACCATGGCATCTTAAAAATATGGTATCTTTCAAATTTTACTTTCAATTTACATATTCCAGAGCTATTTGACACTCGCAAAATAGGAACTTTCTGGCCAGAACTAAAAATCATTTTATTTCTTGCCACCTGTTCACTCTTTTATTTAAAAAAATCAAATATCTATCATAAAATATTATCAATAATCTTTGTTTTAGAATTTTTACAACGTGCTTTTTATTTTTCTGCTTTTGCATATTATTTTTGTTTACTTGTTTATATTGCATCAATTTTGGGCGCTAGCTTTTTTACAAATATCATCTTAAAGCGCTTTTACTTTATGGTTTACATATTATGCTTTTCGCTATTTTTTGTTATGTATAATCCAAGTATTTACGAAGGCAATATCGGTTCTAAAAAAGAAAGATTCTATACTCCTCTCCACAGACAAATCCTCCATCACATAACCAAATGCGACTATGTCTTAAATGGTGACGGAACTGTATATAATATCTATAATCGTGACCCTCATTATTACTGGAATCTCCTTGGTCAAACAGATGTAATCGGCGCAAAAGTAGGAATAGCCCCCCTTATGGATATCAACCATGTAATAAAAACTAAAAAACCGCGTATAATCTCAACCACCCCATATAAAGATAAATATGCCCTAGAAAGAGGAATTGATATTATTATTCATAAACCTAATATGGACTATATTACAAAATACTATAAACCATACAAAAACTCACAAGATTTATACATCTTAAAACCAGAATTTAGCGAACCCTATTGCAAATAAACTTTTTCTTAAATATTCTAACTTTAACATATAACAACACTAAAATAACGAGGAAAAAATGTTTGTTGATAGCCATTGCCATATAGAAGATGAAGAAATAATAAAAAGAGCCTTTGCATCAAACGTCACCACCTTATTAAATGCAGGAAAAGACCTTGATGAAATAGCCTATCAATTAGAGCTTTCTAATAAATATCCTTCAATTTACACCTCTGTTGGCGTCCATCCAGATAGTGCCAAAGAAAAACTAAATAAAATCACCACCGAAGATATTATCAATCTGTCATCTCACCCCAAAGTTATTGCAATTGGTGAGTGTGGTCTTGATTATCATTATGGAAGCGATATTAAAGAAGAACAAAAAGAAATGTTTTCTTATCACATAAAAGCCGCAGCTCTAACCAAATTACCATTAATGATACACCAAAGACAGGCCGAGTTAGACACTTTAGCTCTCCTAAAAGATGGTATAAAAAAATATGGCAAACTAACCGGTGTTATTCATTGTTTTACATCATCTCAAGAATTTGCAGATGAAATATTAAACTTAGGCTTTTATCTTTCTGCATCAGGTATTATCACCTTTAAAACTGGAGCAAGCATTCTTGATGTCTTCAAAAATTGTCCTTTAGATAAAATTTTAATCGAAACAGATACTCCATACCTAGCCCCTGTTCCTTATAGAGGTAAAACAAACGAACCTGCATATATCATAAAAACTGCCCAAAAACTAGCAGAAGCTAAAAATTTAAGCTTAAACGAAATCGCAAACATAACCAAAAATAACTTCTTTTCACTCTATCAAAAAGCAATTAAACAAGAAAGGTCATAACGTGTCAAAAATAATAATTTTAGGTTCGGGCGCTGCCCCTGGAGTTCCATCACTTGCTTGCGGATTTGGTGATTGTGACCCTAAAAATCCAAAAAATTTCAGACTTCGTAGTGGTACATATTTAGAAATAAATGATGTAAAATTTTTAATAGACACCTCACCTGATTTAAGGCTTCAATTAATCAATTCAAACCTAAGACAAATCGAAGCAGTATTCTACACACATACCCATGCCGACCATCTCCATGGTATTGATGACCTAAGAGAAATAAACCGTATTACCCAAAAAGCAATTGAGTTATTTGCCTCCCCAAATAACTTAAAAGATATTCGTACACGCTTTGGTTACTTAATAGCAGATGATAAAACCAAAATCGACCCTGTATATAGAGCAGCTCTTCATCCTAATACTTTTGAATACAATAAAAGCTTTTATTTTAATTCTCTAAAAGTAACCCCTATTAGTGTAACCGGACACAATGTTGAAACTACCGGATATATTTTTAACGACGGCGAAGTTGTCTTTATTCCAGACTTTAGAGAAATCCCTAAAAGTTCTCTAGAATTAATAACAAGAACTCCAGAGGTTTTAGTTATGCCTCTAACAACTCCAAAAGGAACTCGTTTTCATGCAAGTCTAGACAATTTATTAGATTACATAGAAATAATTTCCCCCAAAAGAGCCATAATCAACCACATGGCTGTCGAAAGCGATTATAATAAGGTATATTCTCAGTGCCCTAAAAATGTAGAACCAGCTTATGATACACTAGAAATTACATGGTAAAAATAGTGTTCTTTTTTATAAAAAAATATTTACATTATTATATAATGTGATACCTTTTCTATAACTTAGGGAGAAATCGTGAGTAGTAAAAGCAAAAAGATGCGTTTTTTATCGCTATTTTGGGATTATGCTAGTGCATTATCCTTAATTTTATTTTTGATTTTACTATGGCATTTGGGTAAAGGACCTATCAAAGTCAATTTCTTGCGTCCATACATAATGCAAGCCCTAACCAATGAAACATCTTCATATGATATCAATATAAAATCTGTAAACCTAGAGCTAGTTCATTCTGTTCAACCTATAAAGATTATCGCCAAAGACGTATCTTTTAAAGATAACGAAAACTCTTATGAAGTAAACACTCCAAGGTTATCATTATCATTTTCTGCAAGAGCTCTCCTAAAAGGCTTACTTGCTCCAAGTTCTATAAACTTAGAAAACCCTCAAATCAAAATAACTACATCTTACAACAAAGAAAGCTTTAACCCTAAACCTTCTAATTTAGAAGACACTTCTTTAAATACCGATACCGTATTAAACGAGGCTAACTTAAAAAAAATAGAATTCTATTTTGAGCAGTTTGAAGATTTCTTAGAACGTTTTAACTCTCCCGAAAAACTCTATATAGAAAGTTTTATTAACGATATCAAAATTACCGATGCCGAAGTTCTAATGAAAGAGCTAGAAACAAACAAGCAATTTCAATTTACAGATGCAGATATTTCTTTTTCTAGAGGAATAACCGATATCTCCTTAAAAATAGATAGTGCTGTAAAATTTAATGACCGAGTATCTGGTATGGATATGGGCTTAAAATATCGCCTTCTAAATGGCGAAGTTACATATAAATTCAATTTTTCAGACCTTGTTATCACAGACCTATACGACTTAATTGTTCCAACCAAAGGTGATTTAGAGTTTGTCGATGTTCCCGTAAATGCTCAACTAACCGCCATTATAGATTTTGGAAACGTCTTAAAAAACAAAGATCATTTTGCAGATAACTTGAGCTCAAATATCAAAACCCTTGATTTTGCAATCGAAGGTGGAAACGGAAAAATTGGCTTTCTTGATAACAAAGATTTTGACTATAACGTATCTTCATTTAACTTAAAAGGAAACCTCCAAGGTGGATTAGATAAAATAAATATTGAAGATGCTTTTTTTGATTTTAATGGCAAAAAAGCTATCTTAAACTTATCTGCTACCGGCTTTAAAGAGTACTTCTTAAAAAATAACCTAAAAGACTTCAAACTAAACTTCAATGCCAAACTCGGTGATTTTAATATGGATGACTTATCACTTCTTTGGCCAAGATATTTAGGTGAAAAAGCTTGGGTATGGTGTAAAGATAGCCTTTATGGTGGTTCAATATCAAACGGTAATTTCTCTTTTGATTTTGGATATGATGATAAAACTAAAAAATTCTCACTTCTAAAACTAAAAGGCTCCTCAGAAATAAAAGATGCAAACCTCCACTATCTAGAAGGTATGCCTGTTGTAAAAAATGTATATGGAACAGCGCTCTTTTCTAACGATAAAATCGAAATTTTAGTAGATAAAGGGGTTTCCGATAATGTTATTTTAACCGGTGGAAATGTTGTTTTATATGATTTAGATAAAGATGATAACTTTATTTCCATAAACCTAAAAGGAAATTCAACCATAACTGATGCTCTAAATTTAATCGACCATGAACCTCTAGGTTTTACCAAAGAAATGGGTATTGCCCCCAATCTTGTTACAGGTGATGTAGACATAGACTTAAAATTAGATTTTGAACTAAAATCAAACCTCAAACCAGAAGAAATAAAAGTATCAGTAAATGGTATATTAAAAGAAGTAGAATACTTAGGATTAGAAGATGATAAAACCTTTACATCAGATAAATTAGAATTAAATGTAACTCAAAACGGCTTTTCTTTAACTGGTGTTGCAAAATATCAAGACATCCCATTAAACCTTGCCCTAAAAGAGGACTTTCATAACAAAGCTCATAAAAGTCGCATCACAGCAGATGTTACTATAAATGATGAAATCTTAAAAAAATTAGGAGTTGATGCGGATATTTTATCAGCGCCATATTTTACCGGTTCTTCTGATATAAAAGCCATTATAACCTTCTTAAACAATGGCAAAATTGAGCTCTTTATTGATGGCTCACTAAAAGACACCGCTATTGATTATGCATTCTTAGGATTTGCAAAAAATAAAGGCGACCCTTGTCGAGCTAAAGTAAAACTTATAATTGATAAAAACAAAATCGAGTCTATCCCAGAATTTTCGCTATTAAAAGCGCAATTTTCTGCAACCGGCAATATCAAAATGACCCCTGATGGCCACATAAAAACCGTTGATATAAAAGAAATTAAATCCCCCAAAACCTTTGCTAAAGCCAAAGTAGAATTCCTTTACAATCCAAAATTAAAATTAAAGGTTACCGTAAATGGTGACTCATACGACCTAACAGACTTCTTTAGCTCTAAAAAAACAACTTCAAAAGAAACCTCAAAGAAAAAAGAAAAGAGCCTAAAAGATCCTCTTGAAGATGTTATGGATACAGATATTATCATTGGAGTTAACAAGTTATGGACTAACGAAAAAGTGCCTGTAACAAACTTTGCCGGAAAAGCCGAATTAAGAAACGGCATAGGTGTTCATCGTATAAACATGGTTGGTAACTATGGCAAAAGCAGAGATGTTAAAATGAAGCTAGACTTTGAACCTCGTGGCAAAGAATATTACTTAACTGTAGATTCAAACAATGCAGGCTCTACCCTAAAAGTGTTGCGCTTATATGACCATATGAAAGGCGGAAACCTAAAAATTGAAGCCAAACGAGATATATACAAAAACTTCAAAGGCCATGCTCAAATGAGAGATTTCTCACTATCTGACACCCCTATTTTTGCAAAGCTTCTAAGCTTATCCTCCCTTTCTGGTATTGTTGATATGCTAACCGGCGAAGGCTTACGCTTTACTCACCTAAACGCTCCATTTAGTTATGTTTTCTCAACAAAAAATCTCGAAACAACAGATGCTAGAATTTTTGGTCCTGTACTTGGCTTAAGATTAAACGGAACATACAACCTTGTAGATGAAATAATCGATGCCAATGGCTTAATCATCCCAGCCTATAACCTCAACACCATGATAGGAAGCATTCCTCTTGTTGGCAAAATGTTAAGAGGTAAAGACGGCAGTGTATTTGCTACAAATTATAGTATAACTGGCACATCAGAAAAACCAGTTATATCCATAAATCCGCTTTCAACCCTAGCACCAAATTCTGTAAAAGAACTTTTTTCATCAGGAGAATAGTTATGGAAAATAAAATAGGTTTAGATTTTCATGGAGTAATCTCAAGTTATCCCGACGCATTTAAAGAATTCTGCCGAGAGATTAGAAAGCATGGCATAAAAGTATATATCATCAGTGGAGGACCCGAAAAAGATATTATCCGCTATCTTCACCAACATCATATTGAATATGACAATGTATGGGGAATTTTAGACCATTGTGAAACCAAAGGACAAGTTTCATACTTTGATGATGGAAGTTTCCAAGTTCCAACTGAGTTATGGAATAGAGCTAAAGCCGAATATTGTGCAAAAGAAAATATAGGCTTTCATATTGACGACTCAAACGTTTATGGAAAATATTTTGTAACCCCATATTGCCAATATGACATCAATAATGGCGTTTGCGAACTAAACAAAGAATTACAAGTAGATTTTAATAACCCAATTAAAGCAGCTCTAATTGTTGCCGAATTTATCCGCAATTCTAAAAACACTAATTGCTAATTTATTTTAATTTTCAAGCAACAAAAAAGAGGGCAATTTCTTACCCTCTTTTCTTTTGGTTTGATATTACTAAATATCAAAATCTGTAACACCTTCATAAGCCAATTCATAAAGCTTTTTAATTTCTTTAATCAATGGATAACGAGGGTTAGAACCAGTACATTGGTCATCAAATGCTAATTCTGGAAGAGTTTCCATAGCTTTTTGGAAGTCTTCTTTAGTATATTCACCACGAATAGCAAACCAATCTTTAATAGAAGAAGGAATACCAACTTTCTTCTTCAATTCTTCAATACCATTGATAAGAGCTGTAACCTTCTCATCATCTGTCTTACCCTTAAAGCCCATAGCTGTTGCATAACTAGCATAAGCTTCTTTAGCATTAGGGAAACGATATTGAGGAAATGCACATTGTTTATTAGGTTTCTCTGTTGCATTATAGCGAATAACTTGAGAAATAAGAAGCGCATTAGCAACACCATGAGGAATGTTAAATTGAGAACCTAACTTGTGAGCCATAGAGTGACATACACCTAAAAATGCATTAGCAAAAGCCATACCAGCAATTGTAGATGCATGGTGCATTTTTTCTCTAGCGCCAACATCAGCTGTTGCATAAGATTGTGGTAAGTAATCAAATACCTCACGACCAGCCTCAATAGAAAGTGGTCTTGTAAAGTCTGTTGCCATAGAAGATACATAAGACTCAATAGCGTGAGTTAATACGTCAATACCAGAAGCTGCACATAATCCCTTAGGCATTGACAAAACTAAATCAGAGTCAACAATTGCCATTGTTGGTGTAAATACATAATCTGCAACTGCATATTTAACGCCTTCTGCATCATCTGTAATAATAGAGAATGGAGTAACTTCAGAACCAGTACCAGATGTTGTAGGAATAGCAACCATATCTGCTTTTTCACCTAAATTAGGGAATTCAAATACACGTTTACGAATATCCATAAAGCGCATTGCTAAATCTTCAAATTTTAATTCTGGATGTTCATACATTAACCACATAATCTTACCAGCGTCGATTGGTGAACCACCACCAAGAGCAATAATTACATCTGGCTCAAATGAACGAAGAGTACCAATAGCCATATTAACAGTTGTTAAGTCTGGATCTGGGTGAACATCTGAGAATATTTTGTATTGAACACCAATTTCATCCAAAACATCTGTAACTTTCTTTGTATAACCTAAATCAAACAAAGGTTTATCTGTTACAATAAATGCTCTCTTCTTGCCTTTAAGTTCTTTTAATGCAAGGCTTAAGCAACCTGGTTTAAAGTAAACTTTTGGTGGAACCTTAAACCATAACATATTTTCTTTTCTACTAGCTACACTTTTAATATTCATAAGATGTTTTACTCCCACATTTTCACTTACAGAGTTACCGCCCCAAGAACCACAACCTAATGTAAGAGATGGTTCTAATCTAAAGTTATATACGTCACCAATAGCACCTTGAGATGCAGGACAGTTAATCAACACACGACCAGTAATCATAACATGACCATAATGTTTAATTCTATCATTATTCATTGGGTTGGTATATAAAACAGAAGTATGTCCTTTACCACCAAAAGAAACTAAAGATTTTGCAAGCACAACAGCTTTTTCAAAATCATCAGCCTTATACATAGCAAGAACTGGTGATAACTTCTCAGCAGAAAATGGTTCTTCTGTACCAACTTTTGAACATTCAGCAATTAATGCTTTTGTTTCTTCATTAACTTTAATGCCAGCCATTTCAGCAATTTTATAAGCGCTTTGACCAACAATTGCAGCATTCAAATGACCATCAACCATTATCACGCCAGCTAATTTTTCTTTTTCTTTAGAATTTAAGATGTAAGCGCCTCTTTTTAAGAATTCTGCTTTAACATCTTCATAAATATCTTTAACAATAACAACAGATTGTTCTGATGCACAAATCATACCGTTATCAAATGTTTTACTCATCAAAACAGAAGATACAGCCATTTCAATATCAGCTGTTTCATCAATAACAGCAGGAGTATTACCTGCACCAACACCAAGTGCTGGAGTACCAGAACTATATGCAGATTTTACCATACCAGGACCACCTGTTGCCAAAATCAAATCAGCATCTTGCATTAAGTATTGTGTTTTAAGAATTGATGGCTCTTCAATCCATCCAATAATACCTTCTGGAGCACCTGCTTTAACAGCTTCTTCTAACATAATACGAGCTGTTTCAACTGTACATTTTTTTGCTCTTGGGTGTGGAGAGAAAATAATACCATTTCTGGTCTTAAGAGCAATCAATGTCTTAAAAATAGTTGTAGATGTTGGGTTAGTTGTTGGAATAACACCAGCAATAACACCAACTGGCTCAGCTATTTTAATCATACCATTTGCAGTATCTTCTTCTAAAACGCCACATGTTTTTGCATTTTTATACTTATTATAGATATACTCAGAAGCAAAGTGATTCTTAATTACTTTATCTTCTACAACACCCATACCTGTTTCACTAACAGCCATTTTTGCTAAAGGGATTCTCAAAGAACTGAGTTTTAAAGCTACTCTTCTAAAAATATAGTCAACTTGTTCTTGGCTAAATTCTGCATACTTCTTTTGAGCTTCTGCAACTCTTGCCACTAAGTTGTCAATATATTGTTTTTCTTGTTCTTCTACTGTCTGAACCTCTTTTTCTTTTGCCATAATTTACTATACTCCTAACTTATTAAAACTAGTGCCACTATAATACATTAAAATAAATTAACAAGACGTTTAAAACCCTCATCAGAACACTTAATATTTCGGATTATTACTAAATCTTGTGTTTTAAAATTTAATTTTTACAAATACTTTTTTTACACTATTTAACTAAATCTTCTAAACTCAAAATGTACTCGTTAACTTTATTTTTTACATTTTCATTACCATCAAATGTTTCTTTAAATATTGATACAAACATATACATTTTCTCACGGAGCTTTAGCCTTAAATGTAATCTCCTTTTTTCATCTACATCTAAATCTTTAACTACCACAAAAAAATCTTTATAAAGCTTTAGACCTTTAAATAAAAATTCTTCACTAATATTCCAAAACTCACTAAGACTCCCCGGTCTTAAAAGGCAATAATATTCCCCCTTTTTTGCCACCACAACTTTTTTAGCATATATAGCAACCAAGGTTGAAAACCATACATCTTCAAACCAAACTCTGTCTTCTAAACATCTAATATTATATTTATCTAAAAAGCTTTTTTTATAAATCTTATCCCATTGTTCACCAGCATCTGATATCAAAAATGAAAAATCATCAATAACCTCTTTATTTCTATGACTATCTATCGGACGAGATATTTTTTTTGATTTATTATTTTCTATCATATAAACATTTGGACTAACACTAATTTCTGCATCCATTTTTTTAGCGCTATTATATAATTCTTCAAAATAATCATTACTTACAAAGTCATCACTATCAACAAACCCTATATATTCACCTTTAGCAAGCTCAATTCCTAAATTTCTAGTTTTACCAACCCCTTCATTTTCTTTTGAATATACTCTAAAACGTTTATCCTCTTTTGCATATTTTTTCATTATCTCAAAAGATTTATCTGTTGAACCATCATCTATAACAATAAACTCCATTTCTTTTAAGGTTTGATTTTTCAACGAACTTAAACATTTTTCCAAATACATTTCAGTATTATAAACCGGCACAATCACACTTACTTTTACTTTTTTATCCCAAAACAAAAAACTTGCTAAAGCGATTCCCAAAATAGCAATCAAAAAAGCAACAAATTCTTTTTTAAACTTCTTAATCATCTTAACTAAAACCTCTTTTAAAAGACTAGAAGAACTATGTTAAATTGTAGTTAAAAACTTTTTAGCTAAAAAATAAAAATTGCTATTGAGTTTTACTTCCAAACACTCTATATAGTATAAAAGTTCGATATATTATCGTCAAAGTTTTAACCATATTATCTACAAGGTATATTGTTTATGAAATCAGGAAAACATATTTTATTTTGGATTATAAGTTTTGTACTACTGAGCGTTATGCTAAATAGCTTTAACCCCGAAACAAGACAATTATCTAATTCTAAAATCGCTTTTTCAGAATTTATGAATAGCGCAGAAGAAGGTCAAATAGACACCGTAACCATTATCGGTAATGATATTTTTGGAACATATGTAAATGGCACAAAATTTAAAACATATGCCCCATTTGACCCTAACATGGTTGAAACTTTAAGAAAGCAAAATGTTAAAATAGAAGCCAAACCAATTGAAACTGCAGAAACTACTTTTTGGGGAATTTTAATCTCATGGTTCCCTATGCTTTTATTAATTGGTGTATGGATATTCTTTATGCGCCAAGCAAACTCTGGTAACAACAAGGCTATGAGTTTTGGTAAATCTCGTGCCAAACTAGTTGAAAACCTAAAAAAAGTTACATTTAAAGATGTTGCAGGTGCTGACGAGAGCAAACAAGAACTAGAAGAAATTATAGATTTCTTAAAAGAACCACAAAAATTCCAACGTTTAGGCGGTAAAATTCCAAAGGGTGTACTTCTTGTTGGCCCTCCAGGAACAGGTAAAACATTACTTGCCAAAGCCGTAGCAGGTGAAGCAAATGTACCATTTTTCTCAATTTCTGGTTCAGACTTTGTAGAAATGTTTGTAGGTGTTGGTGCATCTCGTGTTCGTGATATGTTTGCTCAAGCTAAAAAGAATGCTCCATGTCTTTTGTTTATAGACGAAATAGATGCTGTTGGTCGTCATCGTGGTGCAGGTCTTGGTGGTGGAAATGATGAACGTGAGCAAACCCTAAACCAACTCTTAGTAGAAATGGATGGTTTTGATGCAAACGAAAACATCATTTTAATTGCCGCAACCAATAGACCAGACGTTTTAGACCCTGCTCTTCTTCGTCCAGGACGTTTTGATCGTCAAGTAACCGTAAACAATCCAGACGTAAAAGGTAGAGAAGAAATCTTAAAAGTACACACTCGTAAAGTTCCTCTTGCCAAAGATGTAAACTTAAGTGTTGTTGCTCGTGGAACACCTGGCTTTTCTGGTGCAGATTTAGCAAACCTTGTTAATGAGGCAGCTCTTCTTGCCGCTCGTAAAAACAAATTAAAAGTATCATCTATAGATTTTGATGATGCTAAAGACAAAGTTCTAATGGGCAATGAGCGCAAATCTATGGCAATGGATGAAAAAGAAAAACAGCTAACTGCTTACCATGAAGCAGGTCATGCTATTTGCTCATTAAACGTAAAAGACACTGACCCAATTCACAAAGCAACCATTATCCCACGTGGACGTGCGCTTGGTATGGTTCAGCAACTTCCTGAAAAAGACAAATACTCATACACTCGTCAACAAATGTTATCACGTCTAGCAATCCTTATGGGTGGACGAGTTGCCGAAGAACTAAAGTTTGGCTATGAAGCCGTAACATCTGGTGCTTCATCAGATATCAATGCGGCTACAAACCTTGCTCGTGCGATGGTTACAGAATGGGGTATGAGCGATATTTTAGGTCCAATCCGTTACTCAGAAAACTCAAATGAAGTATTCTTAGGTCGTTCTGTTACCCAAAATCAAAACATGAGTGAAGAAACAGCTCGTTTAGTTGACGCAGAGATAAAACGCTTAGTAACAGATGGTTATGAAGAGGCTAAAAAAATCTTGACCAAGCACAAAAAAGATTGGGAAACCCTAGCTCTTGCTCTTATGGAATATGAAACATTAACTGGAGATGAGATAAAAGACGTTTTAGATGGTAAAATAGTTGATAAATCAAAAGATGCTCCTGTTCCAGAAGAAAAGAAAACCAAAGCCTCGGTTCCAGAGCTCTAAAAAAACAAAAAGCAGGTAAAAAGCCTGCTTTTTTTATACCTAAATTTCTTTAATTATTTTTCTTATTTCTTTTAGACAATTTAAAGAAACCACTTGTTTTTTGGCAATTTTATTTAAAAAAACTATTGCAATGCCTTAAAAAATATGCTATTATACTTTTGTCAAAGTAGGTATTATGTATAATTTTTAAGTAAATTATTCTTCTTTTTGTTGTCATATTGTTTTAAGTTTCAGGCTTAAAATTAATTGATATCAAAAGAAAAGTACCTATTTTTTTTCTTTGAATTAATTAATTTATTTATTAACCAGCCAGGTAGTTTAAGGAAGGTCATCTTTCCCCTTAAGCCCTGGCATAAAACCAAATCAATATGGCAAAAAGAACAAACAACACAAGCCTTTTGGCATGTGTAATGGGAATGGTTGTAATGTTCCTCATGAGCTCATGCTCAGGTGAAGACGTCCTCGAAAACTACAACCCCGTTGCAAACAAGAATCTGTCTTATAACGTAAGTTATAAGAACGAGATGGGTTTTGCAACAGCTAAGTTGTCTGGAAACGCCACCACATCTGTGGGTGCAGAAAACCAGAAGTTTGAAGTGAGTGCTAAAGCTGAAATTTCTCTTCTTCTCGACACTGTCGATGTAGAGGAGTTTTCAACACCTAGCATCAAGACTTCGAACCTCAGTGATGCTGAGCTCAAGGATTGGAATGGAGTTAACAAGAGTTATTCCATGACCGGAAACGACGCTTTCTCAGACGGCCAGTCTGCAGAAATTAAGGCAGAGTGGGTATATGGTTTTGTTGAAAACTATGATGAGTCAATCGACGATTGCGCTCACGTAGAAATCAACAACATTGTTTTCAAAAATGCTGAACTCTCAGCTGTTGAGAATAATGACCGCCTTAACCGAGTAACCCTCAACTATGAGGTTAGTTATTCAGTTGTCGGTACCACTGATAGTTATAAGCGAGACACCATTATGGTGGCACCTTATTATTATCAGGAAATCCCTCAGCCTGAAATCTCTGTGGTGGAGGATCCTTATTTCTTCTGTGACACTATTGTCACAGTAAAGAACAACGCGATGAAATGCAAGTTCATCGTATATAAGGTGACACCAAAGGCTTTACAGCCTGCTGACACTGTTAAGATAGCTCAAAAGACCTTAACCGTTGCTGAGATGGGCCTTCCGGGTGACGAAACCTTGAAGGTTTTCAATTCCGAAATGTCTTCTAATACCTACACCAAAGGTGAGGTTATGGAAGAAAGTGGTGCAAGCGGTGCTTTCTCTTGGATTTCAACATCCCAGGAGAACAACTTCAGAGCCGATTGGAACCATAACGGACTTGAAGTCGGTCACACTGACCTCCTCATGCTTTACGGCATGAAGGTTACCTACAAGGACGAAAATTGCGAGTATCACTTCAACTTTACCCCTGAATTAAAGGTGGTTAAGAACGAGGTTGTAAACGAGCAAGTTTCAACTGAAGGTTATCTTGGCACCCGCGTACTCTCTGTTGAGGGATACTGCAACGGTGTTAAGTTCACTGAAGGCACAGGAAGAACCACCCTTCTTCAGCACGAATAATGCTAAGAAGTCCCAAAAAAATTAGCGTCCCTCTCAAGGGGACGCTTTTTTTATGTCTTAATCTTGATATTCTAATCGCTCAATTGTAATATTTTCTAGCACTTCTTCATAATATTTATTAGCAAGATACTTTGCCATATTAAGGTTCATATCCAAATAATTACCACAATCACGAGCAACAGCCCCTGGAACTTCACCTTCAAATTTACGAATAAAATCAAACATTTCCTTCATCAATGGCACTACTTCTTTTGAACTATATTTACCCTCTAAAAGCAAATAAAAACCTGTTCTACATCCCATAGGTCCAAAATATACTGTTTTTTTTGCATAATCTTTATGATTACGCATGAATGTAGCTCCAAGATGCTCAATAGTATGAATTTCTGCAGTATTCATCACTGGCTCAAAATTTGGTCTTGTCATACGAATATCAAAAGTTGTAATAAACTTACCATCAAAATCATCAATTCTAGAAACATAAACCCCCGGCAATAAATTTAAATGATTAACCATAAAACTTGCAATTTTTTCCATAACTCACCTCATAAAATTAGTCTACACAAACTCATAAACTAAAAAAACATTTTATGCAAACAAAAAAGGGGGACACAATATTTCCCCTCTAAAAATTTAAGATAGATAGAAGTAAATGTCCCCCGAGTAAGTAAGTGTAGTAAAATCTACATAACCTGACCAACGAGGGACATCCATTCACGATTAGACACTTAAATTTTATTTAACTTCTTCGAAGTCTGCATCAACAACCTTCTCATCAGCATTACCACTTGCATCACTCTCTGGCGCACCTTGTGCTGTTCCTTGCGCACCCATATCTGCACCTTGAGCTTTATACATAGCTTCGCCAAGTTTCAATGATGCTTGCATTAATGCATCAGATTTAGCTTTAATAGCTTCCACATCTTCGCCATCAACAACAGCCTTTAATTCACTAACAGCTGTTTCAATAGCGCTTTTATCTGCAGAACTAATCTTATCAGAATTTTCTTTTAATGTTTTTTCTGTTGTGTGGATTAAACCTTCTGCATGGTTTTTAGCTTCAACAAGTTCTTTTTTCTTCTTATCTGCTTCAGCATTTGCTTCTGCATCTTTAACCATCTTTTCGATATCTGCGTCACTTAAACCACCGCTTGCTTGAATACGAATAGATTGTTCTTTATTTGTTGCTTTATCTTTTGCAGAAACATTAACAATACCATTAGCATCAATATCAAATGTTACTTCAATTTGAGGCATACCACGTGGTGCTGGTGGAATATCAACCAAATCAAATTGACCAAGCAATTTGTTATGAGCTGCAATTTCACGTTCACCTTGGAATACTCTAATAGTAACAGCTGTTTGACCATCTTCTGCAGTAGAGAATACTTGAGATTTACGTGTTGGGATAGTTGTATTTCTATCAATCAAACGAGTAAACACACCACCTAAAGTTTCAATACCGAGAGATAAAGGAGTAACGTCAAGAAGTAAAACGTCTTTAACATCACCCATTAACACACCACCTTGAATAGCAGCACCAACAGCCACTACTTCATCAGGGTTAACACCTTTATGAGGTTCTTTACCGAAGATTTCTTTAACTTTTTCTTGTACTTTTGGCATACGTGTCATACCACCAACGAGAATTACTTCGCTAATTTCACTTGGGTTAATACCAGCATCAGCCATAGCTTTTTTACAAGGTTCAACAGTTCTTTCAATCAAATCTTCAACAATAGATTCAAGTTTTGCACGAGTAAGTTTAATATTCAAGTGCATTGGGATTGGAGTACCTGTGCTCATATCTGCTGTAATAAATGGAAGATTAACTTCTGTTTGAGTTGTAGAAGAAAGCTCAATTTTAGCTTTTTCTGCAGCTTCTTTTAATCTTTGAAGAGCAAGTCTATCAGCCTTAAGGTCAATATTGTTTTCTTTTTTGAATTCATCAGCTAAATAGTTAACTAATCTTTGGTCAAAGTCTTCACCACCAAGGAATGTATCACCATTAGTAGACTTAACTTCAAACACACCATCACCAATTTCCAAAATTGAAATATCGAATGTACCACCACCAAGGTCATATACTGCAATAGTACCTGTTGCTTTTTTATCCATACCATAAGCAAGTGCTGCTGCAGTTGGCTCGTTGATAATACGTAAAACTTCTAAGCCTGCAATTTTACCAGCATCTTTTGTAGCTTGTCTTTGGCTATCATTAAAATAAGCAGGAACAGTAATAACTGCTTTTTCAATTTTTTCACCTAAATAGCTTTCTGCAAATTCTTTAATTTTTTGCAAAACAATAGCAGAGATTTGAGATGGAGCATATTTTGTGCCTTTAACTTCAACCCAAGCATCACCATTATCACCTTCAATAATCTTAAAAGGAGATGTAGCTTTATCTTTTTCAACTTCTTTAGAATTATATCTACGACCGATTAAACGTTTAATCGCAAATAATGTATTTTCTGGGTTTGTAACTGCTTGACGTTTTGCTGGATAACCAACAAGTCTATCTGCATCTGTAAAAGCAACCATAGAAGGAGTTGTTCTAGCACCTTCTGAGTTTTCTAAAACTTTAGCTTCTCCGCCTTCCATAATTGCAAAACAAGAGTTTGTTGTACCAAGGTCAATACCTAAAACTTTATTGCTCATATTAAATATTCCTTATATTTAAGTTATAAAAAAATCATTTTCTATCACCTTATATAGGGAGCATTTTTTTCCCCTGCAATAGCAAAATCAAAAAAAAATAATTTTTTTTTAATTTTTTCGTTTAGACATATTGACAAAACTCTTAAACTATGATATATACCTTTCCGATAACTTATATTATTAATTAAAAATTTTGTTAAAAAATGGAAACAAAAACTATTATTTTGATTTCGGCTATTGCCGTTGTTGCTGTACTCGTATTCTGGTTCATCTCTTGGCTTCTCTCGAAGCGCCGCGTTGTGAAACCTTCTGAGGTTCATGTTGTTCGACGCTCCAAGCAAACCGAGATATATGGAAACGTAAAGCCCGTTACCAACGCCGCCACCGGTGAAGTTGCTGGAGGTGATGATTCATCTGGCAACGTATACTACCACATTCCAACTTGGGTACCAATCTGGGGTGTTGAGGTTCAGGTTCTTCCGCTTCACAACTTCTCTGTAGACCTTGAAGGCTATGAGGCATACGATAAGGACAAACTTCCGTTCGTTGTAGACGTAACAGCGTTCTTCCGTATCGCAGACTACAAGCAGGCTGCTTCTCGTATCGAAGACAATTCGACACTTGAAGAGCATCTTACCAAGATTGTTCAGTCTTCCGTTCGTTCAATCCTTGCAAACGATACGCTGGATGAAATCATGATTCAGCGCTCACGCTATGGTGAGGAGTTCACAAAGGAAGTATCTGACAACCTCAAAGAGTGGGGTGTCGTTCCTGTAAAGTCTATCGAGCTCATGGACGTTCGTGACAAGGAAGACGAGAAGGTTATCTCGAACATCATGGAGAAGAAGAAGTCTTTCATCGACATGGAAAGCCGTAGAGAGGTTGCCAAAAACAACAAGGAGGCAAGAGAAGCAGAGATTGCTGCCGAGCAGTCCATCGCGATGAAGGAAGAGGAAAAACAGGAAACCGTCGGTAAGCGTCGCGCAGAACGTGAGAAATCGGTAGGTATCGCTCAGGAGAAAGCTCAGCAGGATATCCAGGAGCAGGCCAAAACAACCAAGGAAAAGCAAATGGCCGTTCTTCAGGTTGAAACTGTCAAGAAAGCTGACATCGAAAAAGAGCGCACCGTTATCGAGGCTAACGCATCTCGTGAGCGCCAGAAGATTGAGGCTGATGCCAAGGTTGATGTAGCCGAAAGACAGAAGGATGCTGCAACTCACGAGGCTGACGCACTCTACATCCAGAAGACCAAAGAGGCTGAAGCAGAACTCGTAAGAGAGCAGAACATCGCTAAGGCTATCGAGGTCAAGGGTCTTGCAGAAGCAACCGCCAAGGAAAAGACCGGTCTTGCAGAAGTTCAGCCGCAGATTACTCTTGCAAAAGAGATCGGCGAGAACGAGGGTTACCAGAAGTACCTCATCGAGATCAAGAAGGTCGAGGCTTCTCAGGCTGTCGGCGTAGAGCAGGCTAAGAACTTGGGCACAGCTCAAATCAAGATTATCGCTAACGCTGGTTCAAGCATCCCCGAAGGTGTCAACTCCGTAATGGACTTGTTCACTGCCAAGGGTGGTCAGGCTCTCGGCTCAATGCTCGAGGCTTTTGCAGGCACTGAAGCCGGACAACAGCTTCTTAGCAAGCTCACAAAAAACGAGGAGAAGTAACTTCTCTCAGCCGTTTTTAGAGGAACCATTTTGGTTCCTCTTTTTTTTATTAAAGTATCATTTTTTATTTCTCTAAATAATTTTTTAATACTTCATATGTACAATAAACTAAATTAGTGCACTTAAAGAGAATTTATTATGATTATTAAAAAATATATTTTATCAATAAGCCTTATTTTATTTAGCTTTTTCTTAAATATAGAAAACGCAAAAGCTATATCATTTGCAGAATTTGTATATCACAAAGCAAGAACAGGTGATATCCAAACCATACATAAATATTTATATCGTGGTTATAATCTCGATTCGGTTGATAAAGAAGGCAATTCTGCACTATGCATTGCTATATCAAAAAATGACATTTTTGCATATCGTAAAATAAAATCTCTTGGTGCAAAAACAAACCACCCTTGCACAAAAAAATTTAAAAACCAAAAACTAACAACTCAAAAATCTACCACTAAAAAAGAAAGTATTTATAAGTCTTCCGATGACAGCAATACGGGGATTTATATTGCTTCAGGTTTAGCAGTTGCAGGTATCGCAGCCCTTGCCGGCGGAGGCGGAGGTGGTGGAGGCTCATCATCTAATGATTCTAATAATAAAAATCCAATTACTTGCCCTGACGGAGAAGAACTTGTAAATGGCAAATGCGAACAAATAGATTGCCCAGAAGGACAAGAACGTGTAGATGGAATTTGTAAACCAATCATCTGCCCAGATGGTGAAGAGCTTGTTGGAAACGAGTGTAAACCAATCGTTTGCCCTGAAGGTGAAGAGCTTGTTGGAAACGAATGTAAACCAATCGTTTGCCCAGAGGGTGAAGAGCTTGTCGGAAATGAGTGTAAACCAATCATCTGTGATGAGGGATTTACATTAGTTGGAAGCACTTGTGAACCAAACGTTTGTGGTGAAAATTATTTAAGTTCCTGCAACGAAAATCAATACGAAACAGGAAATACTTGTTTATCTGGAAATAATTTATTAAAAGAATGTTTACCCCATACAGATGTTCCAAACTGCAAAACATATAGTCCATTAGAAGATGCATGCGCAATATGTAATGATGGTTATACATTAACTGGAAATACTTGCGAAATAACCATTTGTGGTGAAAATTATTTAAGTTCTTGCAACGAAAACCAATATGAAACAGGAAATACTTGTTTATCTGGTGAAACTTTACTAAAAGAATGTTTACCCCATACAGATGTTCCAAACTGCAAAACATATAGCCCTACATCTAATACTTGTTCTGAATGTAATGAAAATTATGCTCTAGTTGGTAATGAGTGCTTATTAAATACTTGTGATGAAGGTTATACAATAACCAAAGATGATGAATGCCAGCCAACAGATTGTGGTTCAAACTATTTAACTTTATGTAACGAAAATCAATACGAAACAGGAAATACCTGCTTATCAGGAGAAACTCTACTAAAAGAATGCTTACCACATTCTCATGTTCCAAATTGTATTGCATACAGCCCAACAGCAAATGTATGTACAGAATGTAATGACGGCTATTTCTTACAAGATAATGTCTGCATACTAATAATTGAATGCCCAGAGGGATTTGAGCAATCAAACAACATTTGTGTAGCCGTTGGTAATACAGAAAAAGAAAACACTGGTGACGAAGACCTCTATGGTGTATATTCAACAGACCAAGACGTATATAACCTATATTCTGTATATGTACACCCTGATGACTATCAAGAAATTAATTTAAACAATTCCGGAAACGGAAAAACCATAGGTATGTACGGCGAACGTCATGTAACAAATGCTCTTGTTGACGGAAAACGCTATGAAGATGAAATAAACCCCATCTCTGAAGCAACAGGCATTATAAATATTACTCACCAAAAAAATGGTGAAGTATATGGTATATATTCAAAAATTTTAGATGCACAAAATTCATGGGAAGCTGTAAATTCAGAAGGTTCAGATGGTGGTATTGCTCATGGTCAAATAAATATAACAAATAAAGGAACTGGTAAAACCTATGGTATTTTTGGAGATGACAGAGCCTACAATGCTATCGCCATAACCGGTGGAAAATCCTATGGTGACATAAATATCGAATCATATGGCGATATATATGGTATTGGTGGCTATATGGCAGCAATGAATGCAACATCTCACCAATTCTACTTAGGACGTGAAGCTATTGCTAATATTAACATAGATTCTAAAGGTAACGGAAATATCTATGGAATAAATATTCAAAAAGATATCAAGGATGTTGAAAGCAATGCTCAACAATGGTTTGCCATCAATGCTGCATCAGGTGGCGGAGATTACGTAGAGGGTAATATAACAATAAGAAATAAAGGCACCGGAAATGTTTATGGTATGTACGGAGGTCAACAATTATGGAATGGACTGCACTATGGCGGAAAAACTGAAGAAGGACATCCCACAGGAAAAGCCGTTGGTACAATCAGTATTATAAATCAAGGCAATGGTGATGTATATGGTATGTATATGCCAGAAGAAGATGCCAATGGAGTTATTGCTAACATCACCGAAGAAGGTTATGCTCACGAAACCTTAGGCAAAACCGGTGTACAATCTACTATAAACCTAATAAATACTGGAGATGGCATAACAACAGGACTTCGTGGTGGAAGATTTAACAAAATCACCAATAGCGGAATTATAAACATAAACAACTTAGGAAATGGTACAGCTGTTGGTATTTACGGAGAAGCATTTTCAAAAATAGAAAATAGCGGTCAAATAAATATCTATCGCCAAGAATATAAAGACGAAAAAACAAACGAAACACTTACTCCATCATCAGAAATTGGCGGAACAGCCTATGGTATATATGCCGAAAATGGTGCTAGTGTAAAAAATAGCGGAACAATAACCATAACAAATGCAAGCTCTGGAAAAGGTATATACTTAGAAGATGATGCTACCCTAGAAAATACAGGTACAATCACATTTAATGGAGAAGAAAAAGAATCCGAAACAGGTGATATGATAGATATCTATGGCTCTCGCACTCCTCAATCTGTTACAAACTTTAATGATATGGGTAAAGGTGAGGTAATACTTGGAGCAACTGGTAAATTCTTTGGCGACACGATAAAAGGAGATTTATCTGTCACAAATTCCCCTCTCATGGACAATTTTGAAAATAACCATACTCTTTCTAACTCACTTAAAGCAAACGACTTATCTGAGCTAAACTTAAAGTCAAAATCAGCAATGTTTAATGCATCTTTGGTTTCAAAAGATAGCCAAAATCATGATGTTGTTTTAACTCGTCAAAACTTTAATGACCTAATAACAAATAAAAGTGTTGCAAACTTCTTAGAACAAAACTACGAAGAAAAGAAAAATCTAGCACTTTACAATAACTTAAAAACAGCTTCAACTTCATCTAGCTTAAACAAAAAAATAGATACTTTAACTGGAAACAACATTCTCCCATCATTTAGAAGAGAAAACCAAATTGTTCACCAAAACCTAAATCGCCAGTTTAGTGATATCCTATTTAATGAACCAAACAAAAACTATGTTGCAGGTTATAAGTTCATAGATATTTCAAACGATTCTGATAAATCATTAGAAGAAAGTAAAGGAACCGCACATAGCGCTTATGGTTTATTAAAAAATAAAACAACTTCTGGCATAACTTATGGTTTGGGTGCATCAATCAGTCAATTAAAAACAGATTATGATGACCATTCTAAACGCAAATCCAATCAATTTGGCTTGTGGTTGCCATTTGGTTATGACTTTAATAACGGCTTAAAGTGGTATTCAAAACTACATGCCGGATACAATGACAACTCATATGATAGAAAAACACTAACCGGTGAAAATTCTGCTGATTATAACGAATATCAATTTGGATTAAATAACGAAGTTCGTTATACACTAAACCTTGCAAACTCCCTAAAATTTGAGCCACTTGCAGAACTAAACCTAATTAACTACTATCAAGAAGATATTTCAGAAAAAAATAAAGAAAATGCACTTAACATAAAATCGAACAATGCCACATCACTAGAACTAGGACTTGGCTCATATTTAACCAAAGAGTTTTCTTTTGATAAAGATAAATCATTAAAATTAAAAATTGGCGGAATATATTATGTTGAGTTTTTAGAACCTGATAAAGCCTTAAAAGGTTCAATAGTTGCAATGAATAACAACTTTGATATTATCAAAAAACAAAACTCTAATCGAGGTGTTTTATCCCTAAATGCAACATATAATTATGAAAATATAACCTTATATGGAAATATTGAAAAAGAATTTGGCGCTATTGATGGAATAACAATAGATGCCGGAATGCAATATAAATTTTAATTTTTGAGGTAAAAATGGAAAAAATATTCTTATACATAAAACAAGGAAAAGGTCATGGTCTATTATTTTTACTAGCAACAGCTATAGTAATTACTATCGTATTTTTATTTTCCATAAAAACAGTAATAGATGATATAAAACCCAAAGCTCTTCTTGTCGCAGAAGATTTTCTTCCTATAGAAATAAAAAACCAAGAAATAGTTTCACACCCTGATACATACAAAAGAGTAGACCTAAATTTTGGTATAACCGATAAAGATAATTTTATTTTGCCAGTTATCCTAGATACTAAAAATTCACCAGAAGAATTAACTAAAGAAAAAACAGCCATTATCATTACCAAAAAATATTTTTATATCACCTCCCCCTCGGATATCAAAAAACTTGAATATACTGATGGCACTTATGATATAAATTATTTCAAGAGCTTTTTAGATAAATCTATTCAATCTACTACATCAACTTTTTCATTACTCGCAATATGCTTATTTTTTATAATTTTATTATTAAAAAGTCTCATACTAACTTTCTTAAATTCACTCATATTAAAAATAAGAAAAACTCCAATTAATAAAGAAATACTAATGAGATTATCTGCTCTTTGCATATCTTTTATAGAGCTATTAAACCTTTTAATAGCAAAAACAATTAACCTAGAGATAAACGAGTTAAGTACATTTTTATTAGCATTTTTACTCTCTTTAATATACCTAAAAAACAATTTAGAAAAACAAGAATAAATTTATTTTTTATGGTGTGGTAAAAATATATTTTTGCTTGATTATATACCAAAACATGGTTTAAACTCTTTAAAGATATATCTTTTAAGGAAGTAAAAATGAAATTTTTTCCATTATATTTGTTATTAGGCTTTATAATTAATATAGAAAATGCTAACGCCACACCAAGATACACTATGGAAGACACCCGAAATGTAAATGGTGTGTTGTATGATGTTAATGGTGACCCTGTAACTGGCATTTTTGAGACTTTTTATGAAAACAACTTCAAAAAAAGTGAACTATCTTATGTAGATGGAATATTAAATGGTGTTGCTGTTTTTTATGCCCCAGAAGGACACAAAGACACAGACTTACCATACGTTAATGGCAAAGCCGAAGGTATTGCCCTAACCTACTATCCAAATGGTAACTTAAAAGAAAAAACACCATTTAAAAACGGTGTTATAGATGGCGAGAAACGCATATTCTTTGAAAATGGAAATGTTAAAGAACGTATCACATATAGTTCCAATGTTCAAAATGGTCCTAAAAAAACTTACTTTGAAGATGGGAACTTAAAAGAAGAAACAAGATATATAAATGATCAAAAAAATGGTGCTTCAATTATTTATTTTTATGATGGAAACATTGCAGAACAATTAAATTATGAAAACGACATCATTGTCGGAGAGCGCTATATTTATTACAAAAGTGGCAACTTAAAATCTAAAGTAGAATATGCACAAGGAAAAAAGAATGGTCTTGCAACCAACTACTATGAAGATGGTGTTTTAGAATCAGAAATACCTTACCAAAATGACCTAATAAATGGTGTTGGAACATTCTATAAAGAAAACGGCGAACTAAACTTAAAAGTTACCTATAAAGATGACTTAAGAGAAGGCGAAGCTATTGCCTTTTTCCCAAATCAAACCAAAATGATAGTTGCAAACTATGCAAATGATATGAAAAATGGCATAGAAACTGAATATTATGAAACAGGAACAGTCAAAACTGAAACACCATACATCAATGGCATCATCAATGGTTTAGGAAGAGATTACTATGAAACATCTGGCTTAAAAAGTGAGATTACATATGTTAATGCCATAGCCGAAGGACCTGCAAAATTTTATGATGAAGAAGGAAAGCTAACTGCCGAAGTAAATTACACAAATGGCAAAAAAAATGGCATCCAAAAAAATTATTCCAAAGATGGCTTTGTTTTATCTGAAGAAACATATGTTGATGACGTTTTAGATGGTGAATATAAAGAGTTTTTTGAAGATGGCAAAATTAAATCAACTGCTATTTATGAAAAAGGCATCTTAAATGGTTTAACACTAATTTATGATAACGAAGGCAACCTATCATATGAAATCCCTTATTTAAGAAATCGCAAATCTGGTAAAGTAAAACGTTACTATCCAACTGGCAAATTAATGGGTGAAGTATCATATGAAAAAGGCAAAAAACATGGTATGCTAGATGCATTTAATAAAGATGGCACATTAATGGCAAAAGTATTGTTTAATAAAGATAAAGCTATTAAAGGTTATAGCTTAGACCATGGTAAAAATCCTGTTCTTATGACCAAAGAAGAACTAGAGCTAATAAACAAATCATACTAAAAAAAGAGGAGTTAAACTCCTCTTTTTTTTATTTTATCTCTCAATATCTCTATTAATTGGTTGTTGACATTTATTTCGCTCATTTGTTCTATCATCTTTATCAAAAGATACAACAATTGCTTCGTGTTCTCCAAATAAACGACCTTTTACATCTTCTACACTAAAACCAGAACGATTTCCCAAAACAACAACATCATCATAAATAACTTCAGGTAACTTATCAACACTATCAGTTTCAAACACAGATAATCCTTCAAGATGACGAGCTAAACTTGATTTACCACTTCCAGAAGGACCTTTAATAATCCAAACAGGGCGTTTATCCATAGCTCGCTCTAATTTATTAAATTTATCCTTCTCAATACCTACACTGCCACTTGGATAATAACTATCACTGCCTAAACTATTATAGTAAAAAACATTGTTATAAACAAAATCACCCACTGGATGAAACCACATCTTTTCATTTGCAGATTTAGCTGTTTCTTCTTGACTGTATTCTAGTGTGACAGGATCAATTGCAAAACCTTCAATATACATAGTTGACTTAGGCATATGAGTAAAAGGCATTTTTTTACCATCAAACTTATCTATAGTTAAACAACCAACTGTTGCATTACAATATCCACTACCACAAGAACCATTTAAAGATTTAAGTTCAATCATATATGTATTTTTATTATTCACATCTTGAACTACAAATTTATATTTAACATTATCAGATTTCCTACTATGCCCATTACAATCAACCCAATCTTCTACATAATATTCTTCGGCCAATCCCAATACCTTAATAGATCTAGATAAAGAAGGATATATTTTGTTAGAAATTGGTTTTTCTTTAAATTCAACACCATTTGTATCTGCAAATCTGTTTGCTTCTTTTCTAAATTCAATTAAATCTCTTTTTGAAATATCTTTTTTAACAGCTTTTAATAAAGCATCTCTTACCACAAATGGAGTACTATCTAAGCTTACTTCTTTATTTTTAACTCTAGTCATCCATAAAGCTACTTGAAAATCTTCTTTTGTTTCTTCTTTGGTACAAAACTCATATTTACCATCACCATTTGGCACAAAATAAAAAGTAACCCCTTTTAGTTGATATTTAAATACATCATCTCTTGTTTCAAACTCTTCGTTATATTGCATTTTCTTCTCCTCAAAAAACATATAAACAAATAACTAGCACGCAAAATACCACATTTTTAGATTTATGTCAACATTTTTTGTCAAATGTCTTAAAATTTTAGTTTACAAAGAAATAAATGAATTTAGCACCCATAAAGGTCACTCTAGACACTTAAAGGCGGAAAATTTGAGATGGATAAAGATGAGCTTTAAAGTGCTCAAAATTTTAGTTTACAAAGAAGTAAATGAATCTTGAACACCCAACAAAGGTCACCCTAGACACTTAAAGGCGGAAAATTTGAGATGGATAGAGATGAGCTTAAGGACACTCAAAATTTTAGTTTACAAAGAAGTAAATGAATTTTGAGCGACCCGCAAAGGTCGCTCTAGACACTCAAATTTTCCCCTTTAAATTTAGATGCGACCAAGAGACCTTATATCAAATCCCAATTCTTTTGCTTTATTAAAGTCAAAAACATTGCGATAATCCGCAATTTGAGGACGTTTCATTAATTGCTTAATTTTTTCTAATTCAAGAGATTTAAATTCTTCCCAATCTGTTAAAACAGCTAAAACATCTGCACCACCAATTGCCTCATAAGAAGAATTACAATATGTAACCATATCACCCAAGATTGCTTTTGTATTTCCCATAGCCTCAGGGTCATAAAGCTTAATATTAACATCATGCGCAAGCATAATTTCTATAATTTGAAGAGCAGGACTTTCTCTGCAGTCATCTGTTCCCCCTTTAAAGGCACTACCAAGCACTGCAACTGTTGGGTTTTTAACATCTTCAACCATATCAAGAATACGTTTTGCCATATTGATTTTGCGTTTTTCATTACCTTTGATTGTCGCTTCAATCAAAGACAAATCAACTCCATTAAATTTACCCATATATGCCATAGCATTAGTATCTTTAGGGAAGCAAAAACCACCATAACCAGGACCTGGAACTAAAAATTTTGCCCCAATTCTAGAATCCATACCCATACCACGAGCAACTTCGTACACATCAGCTCCTGATGTTTCACAAAAATCTGCCATTTCATTAATATATTGGATTTTCATTGCTAAAAATGCATTAGAAGCATATTTGATAGTTTCTGAGCTTTGGCGTTTAACATACAAAATTGGACATCTATCCTTAAAAGGTAAATACAAATCTGCAATCAAAGCTTTTGCTCTTTCGCTATTTGCCCCAACAACAATTCTATCTGGATTAAAGAAATCTTGCACTGCAAAACCTTCTCTTAAGAACTCTGGCAACGAGATAACATCAAACTCAGCACTTGGATTTGTTTTTCTAATAAGATTTTCAACCATATCACCTGTATTAACAGGAACAGTAGATTTTATTGCAACAACAGTATATCCGCTCAAATATTTAGCAAGTTCTTCTGATGCTTGTTTAATATAGCGCATATCTGCTTCTTTAGTTATTGGGTGAGGAGGAGTTCCAACCGCCAAAATAACTAAATCTGCCTCAGGAATACTTTCACTAAAAGAAGTAGAAAATTTAATTTTACCACTTTTAGAGTGTTTTTCAAACAAACTATCAAGCCCTTCTTCAAAAATAGTAAGCTTTCCTTCTTTTAAGGAATTGATTTTCTTTTCATCAACATCTAAACAAATAACATCATTACCAAGTTCGGCCAAGCCAACACCTGTAGGCAAGCCCACATAACCTGTACCAATAACCGTTACTCTCATATTTTATCTCCTAAATTAATATAGTTTCTCTATATTTCAATTCTCCCCTATTTTCAAGCAAAATTAGCATAGTGTTCATAACACTCACAATAAATTTGCACCTTTAGCAATCTTATCGTAGACTATACTAAAATGATAAAGTAACAATTAGGAGATAAAGGTGAAAAAGATAATTTGTTTTATGCTAGCATTAACATTAAGTTTTAATGCCAATGCTCAAAATATAGAGGCAAAAACTTTAGGTTTATCATCTGAGCAAAACCAAAAGTTAACTGAATTAAAAGCAAATCTCAAAGCAGAAATAGAACCAATTTGGGAAGAAATACAAGCAGGAAAAGCACGTATCCTAGAAATAGAAAAAAAGTATTTTGAACAATTTTGGAATCTATTAACCAACGAGCAAAAACAAAAATTTGCAGAACAAAACAAAGCAACTAAATAACATAAAAGCCGAAGTTTAATGCTTCGGCTTTCTTTTTTTAATTCTGATTAGAAATTATATCTCACTCCAACACCACCTTCAACGTTGCTCTTATTTTCGTTGTTATGAGAAATTTCTGCGCTAACACTTAAATCACCATCTTTATATACGGCTTCTGCTGTTGTTTTAATGCGATTTTTATTTTCTTCATAATAGCCTGCATCAAAACTAACTGGACTACCCTTCATTGTTACATCAAGCTTCTTATATGGGTCTAAAAATTCATGATAATATTTAGCACCAACCGCAAGCATTAAAGAGCGTTCTTTTGCAAGCCTAATGTTTTTACGAACCTTCAAACCAACACCAGCTTCTAAAGACACACTATCATTTGCTTTTAATACCAAACCTCCCTTTTCTTTTGCATCATCTGAGTGTATACCTTGCAAATTAAGTTCTGCTTCTGCAACAAGCTCTGCAACTTTCATATCTACACTATATTCCATAGTGTTAGATAATCCATAATAGATATCAAATGTATCTGCATCATAATTGCCAGAGTTTGCATGACGAGTATATTCTCCAAAGCCAACACCAACATTTGGCATAGCAAGATATTTAAATCTACTATTTTGATATAATATTGGCATAAACGCCATCAAGATTTTATTTTCTTTTGTTGAATCAATATCATCATAAGCACTATCTTGGTATGCCCCCATAACAGTTGCACCCATACTCCAATTTTTATTTAATTTATGACCATAGCCAATATATGCACTATAAACATCATCTTCATAACTACTTAAATTACCTAAACCATCTTTTCCAGTTCTAAAGTAATTAGCTCCAATGCTAACGTCTTTAATCCCATCTTCTAAAATTCTCTTTTGCTCATTAGAACTCAAACCTCTTAAAACAGCCATATTCTCACGAGGAAGGTTTGCATAAAATTTCTTTCCTGATTCACTTTCTTTAATCTCATCAAATTCTTCTTTGTTTTCTGCTGATTTCAAGCTATTATACATTTTTTCATTATGAGCTAAATTATAGTTCATCTCAAAAAATTCACTTAAATCTTTTTCTTCAACTAATTCCTCAAAGCTTTTACGATTTAACTCAACATCCCCATCATTATTTAGTTTTGCATCAAACATATAAGATTGTGATTTTACATTAATTCCCTTATTCTCACCTACAAAAGAGTCTTTATTTGTATAGGTATCATCAAAACCACCTTCTACAATATCTTTACTTGCAACAACATCACCCTTAAAGCTCTCTGCTTGATAACTACCACCTTTGGCAATCACTATGTTTGCATCTTCAGCATTCACAATTTCATTAAAATCAATTTCTTCCTCATCAAAATCAACTATACCTTTATTTATAAAACTAGCCCCTTCTTCTAAAGAAATTATTTTTTGACCGACTGTACTTGATAGACCTTTAGCAGAATCTTCACACCCAGCATCACTTCCACCTATAACACAACTATTTTTATTGCTATCAAAATTAATTTTACCACCATTAGTAAAGCTACCACCGCTTTCAACATTAACTCCTATAGCACTTTCACCTACAACATCAATTACCCCTGTCGAGCCATTAACTGCAGAACCACCTTTTCTTACATTTATACCTGTACCACTATTTACAGTAATTCCACTATAATTAGAAAAAGCACCTCCACTTCCAACATCTACACCTACCCCCCCACTAACAATTACACTACCAGATTCATTAGTCATTGTTGATGAATTCTCTAAATATGCTCCAGTAGATCCTGTTGAAAGTGTTCCCGTTAAAGTAATATTACCTCCTTTTGCATATACTCCATAAGTATTACCTTCAACATCACCATTTATTGTCAAATCAGATGTACCACCATCCAAATAATACCCATACGTATTACCCTCGACTGTACCACCACCTACAACAGTTGCATTCTTATTATATACACCTACCTTATTATATTTGATATTTTTATCATTAATTACTTCAGACCCTTCATCCGCATAAATCCCTATTGCAGCCCCCTTTACATCACCATTATTTTCAACTACACTACCACTACCCTTCACATATAAACCAATATTTGCCTTTTGCGTATCATTAGCCACTATTTTACCCTTATTAGTAAAGTAACCTGAATTAATAATTCCACCTATACTAAACATATCTATATTACTAAATCCATGTCCATTAATATCCCATTCTGTATCTGAGCTTATACTTATGTTTCCTGTAGAGCTATTTGTAAATTGTCCACCATTCAAAATAGCTCCTCTACCATTATTAACATTTATTACTCCATTATTAGTTGTTGTTACCTTAGTTCCATTAATAATACCAACCCCAGAATCAACAGATATTTCACCATTATTATTTACTATAGCTAGACTATCTGCTTGAATTCCAATACCATCCTTAACATCAAGATAACCACCAGAATTTACGTTTGCAGTACTACCATTATCAACAACATCAATTCCTGTAGCTGTTTCATCTTTTACATTAATTACACCTAACGTTTCTATGCCACCATTAGCACCTTTCTTAATTTCTATTCCTGTTGCTTTATTAGAAACATTAGCTTCACCTAATACATAGCCTTCACTACCTTTACCTTCCACTAAAAACAATCTACCATATTCTTTAGTAACATTAGCAACGCTATCTTCTCCCCAATAAACATGTCCACCAGCATCATCAGTAAAAGCTTTTCCTAAAATATAGCCATCTATCTCTGTTACACCTTCATAATCAAATCTTGCTTCAGCGTCATTGGTAAATCCATAATAAACCATTTCCTTAAGTTCATCATCTGTATCATGGTAAATATTTCCAAATTCATTATATACAGCCTCAGATCCATCTAATAAAACTGCTGTTGTTTTTTCTTTACTTAAATAAATATTTCCCCAATTAAATCCTTCAGCATCTTTAAGATACATACCAACCGAATCTAATCCGTTTACATTAATATTTGCACTCTTATCATCACTGCTACCATTTGACAAATAAGAACCTGCTGTTCCAGCCATTCCATGTGAGCGCTGTGATGCTACAGAAATATTTCCAAGATTAAATGCTGTTGCAGATTTAGAAGATTTATTTAACATACCCATAGAATGGAATGCATCAACAATAATATCTCCCTTATTTCTAACATATGCTGTTCTTTCTGAATTACTATCCAAATACATACCGACATTTAATTGTCTATATGTAAGATCAGCTTTTTTAATCAAAATCTTGCCATTATTTATTGCGCCACCTTGTTGTGAAACATGTACAGCTGCTGTACCAAAAGTACCATTATAGTCATTTTCATCAATAACCTTTTTACCAACAGTCATTTCGCCATCATTAATAAAGAACTGCTTTGTAACACCATTTTCTGTTGAAATCTTTACTGATGCTGCAACTGGATCTTTTTGAACATTCCAATCAGGCTTATCAGATTTATCTGTTGGATATATAAAACTTTTACTATTATCTACTTCATAATATATCTTATTATTATTTGTTGCTGTAGAAAAACTTCCTCCCATTGCCATAGAATTTGTTGCTTTACTTGATAGATAAATCTCACCATCATTTACCATATCAACAGAACCAGAGAACATTTGTTGCATTGCAACAGATAACTCTGAATTTACATTAATAATACCTTTATTAACTAACTTTGCAGCATCTGCCTTATCTTTACCTTCAGAATACATTCCATAGTTATTTGAATAATAAGAATGACCATTTTCAACACCAAGATTAATAACACCATAGTTTGTTACTTCACCACCATCAAAAGAAGCCATAGCATAAGAGTTGCTAACTTGCATATCAATCAAACCATAGTTTGCCAATTTTGGATCTTTCCAATTATAAACCCTTGTTTGAGAACCATCACCTTTTGCTGCGAGCATACCATAAGATATACCGCCACTTTTTGCATCATTATAAACTATAATAGAACCACTTGGTACATCTGTTGAGCCATCATAAATACTATTTTTATTTCCATTAATAAGCTCTGCACCATGAACCGCAAGCATACCAGATGCCACATCAATACCTTCTTCTAAAGTTGTTGATGTTAAATCAATACTAATATTTCCTGTATTTGTAGCTTCTGTTGATGCATCTGCCCTAATACCAATCAAACCACCATCACCAAGTTTCAATGCTCCTTCAGATATTTTATAAGACCCTTGATATTTTAAACTTATATTTCCATTATTATAAAGTTTCATTTGCTCTGCAAAACTAGGATTATAGTTTTCATGCAAAAACTTATCATCAATATAGCTACCCATACCAACAAGATTAACACCAACATCTGTTGCTGCATTATAACCAGCAGAAAGATTTATACTTCCCCAGTTTTCTGCACTAACAATATTTTTACTTAAATCTGTTCCGCTATAAAAGTTAAATACTCCCATACCAACCATACTACCAGAGTTAGGCGATACCGTTTTTTCTTCTTCATCTTCTTCTGCTACTTCATCACCTGTGCCTTCATCTATAATTATATCATCTGTTGTTGCTGCAAATGTAGTTTTATCTCCAATCAAAATTCCCGTAACATTCCCACCATTATTCTTTTTATCGTCAACAACTTCAGACGTTGTACCTGTAATCTTACCATAATTTACAATTTTAGAATTAGTATCTGCATACATACCTATAAGGGAATCACCTTCTTTATCACCCTTAAATGACATATTTATATTACCATGGCCAGAATCTTTTTCACCTAAATCCGGACTATTATAAGCTGTTGCCCCATTACTTGCAACCATACCAATAGCGCCATTTTCTGCCTTAATGTCAATAGTACCATTGTTTTCTGCTCTAGAACCATTATCATAAGCAGACATACCAATTGTCCCATTACCTAAAGATAAAGTTCCCCAGTTATCAAAATTACCGCCATCTTCAATTTTTACATAAGCTTTCAAATAATCAGCCATATCCAAAGTATTAGGTAATAATCTTATTTTATCAGGATTTGTTAAACCATCATTTTCAAAAGTAATGTCTAATAAGTTTCCGCCATTTTGACCAGAAATCAATTCCTTATAATTAACAACATACCCACCTAAACCTGTACCAGTCTCAATAGGAGTAATTTCTTCAACAACAGGAGCATGGCTACCACCACCGCCTCCACCACTCAAGGCAAGAGCTCCACCCCCTAATGCTACACCACCAAGAATCCAAGGCCACCAATTTCTTTCTTCTTCATTATAATACAAAGATTCTTTATTACCTAAAATCTTCTCTTCTCTAGCAGTTTTAGTAGAATCTAAAAATTCTTGATACTCTTTATATATTCTATATGTACATTGGTGTCTTGGGTTTGCTCCACTCATCCTAAAGCTATTATAAGCCACATAATTTTTGCGTTTTACTGCAATACAAAGCCCTGTATCACCATTTGGGTTAACACTATCAATATTAAGTCCTCTATTTACAGCATTTCTTAAAATACCTACTTTACCTAAAGCAGCCAAGTGATACATTTTATTAAAGTCTTGAGGACGTAGCCTTCCAGTTACAGCAAAACCATCCCTTATGGGCACTAAAACCCCACAAAAGATAGCTAAAAGGCACTTTAAAACTTTAACATTCATAGTCTTTACACATTCAAAAACAATTGCTTTCAAGCGATTCTAAAACAATCTTTCTTAACAAATGTATAATATCCACACAAATATCTACTAAATATCATAAAAAAACGCACTCCTAAAGTGCGTTTCTTAAAAAAATACCTTTTTTTACTACTGAGCATACACATTTTGTGTAGGCTGACTATCTTTTCCTTCTACTTCTAATCTAGGATTTACATAATTTGTAGAACCTTTTTCATAAAAATAAAAATCACGTCTTAATCTTGTTTGATCACGAATAGAAAGAGATTCCCATTCTTTTTCTGTTAACCCATATGGATAAACTGCTTTACTAGAACACGCAGACACAAGTGCCAACAACAAAATCAAAAAAAACTTTTTCATTAGAAATCTCCAAATAGTTCATAAATATTTTGCTTTATATATCAAAATATTTTATTTTCAAGAAAATACTTATATTTTTAAGACATTTAAGATAAATTCTTCTAAATATTTTTTTCTTAAATTTTGATAATCAAGATAATATGCATGCTCCCATACATCTATATTAAAAATAGCTTTTTTACCTAAAACCAAAGGAGTATCACCATTTTTGGTTGTCATAATTTCAAGCTTCCCGTCTTCATTTCTAACACACCAAACCCAGCCACTTCCAAAGAGCTTTACCCCCTCATCAACAAGCTTGTTTCTAAAATCATCTAAACTGCCAAATGTATCATTAATTTCTTTATACATTTTTTCATCAAATTTTTCACCAATTCCAACACTATTCCAATAAACATTATGGTTAAAAACTTGACCTGCATTATTATATAATACCATAAGCTCTAACTTACCAAAACTTGCCTCAATAATATCTTCCAAGCTCATATCTTGAAGTTCTGTTCCTTTAATAAGTTCATTTGTTTTATCAACATAAGCTTTATGGTGCTTACCATAATGAAAGTTAATTGTATTTTCAGAAATCACTGGTTCTAATTCATTTTTTTTAAAATCTAAATCCATAAACTTTATCATTTTTTTCTCCCTTTTTACATAAACTACTTTTTTATTACAATTAAGATATTATTTTTACAATAGTTTTTTATTTTTATTAATAATTGTTAACAACCCAATATCTATGATTCACAAATAAAATTTATACATTATTATACAATTAACAATAAACAAAATGGAGAGGAAAGATGAGAGTTCTTTTAATTGAAGATGATTATGCCGTATCACAAAGCGTTGAAACCATCTTAAAAAAAGAAGGAATGGTTGTAGATACAACAGATGATGGTGAAGATGGACTTGATTGTGGTAAACTTTATGATTACGACATCATTATCTTAGATTTAAACCTACCAGGTATGAATGGCTACGAAGTACTAAAAAGTTTAAGAAATGCCAAAGTTGCAACTCCTGTTCTTATTTTATCCGGTCTTTATGAACCAGATAAAAAAGTTAAAGGTTTAGGCTATGGTGCAGATGACTATTTAACAAAACCATTTGACAAGAGCGAACTTCTAGCTCGTATTCAAGCAATTGTTCGTCGTTCAAAAGGTCACTCAAATTCAGTTATTCAAACTGGTCTTGTAGAAGTAAATCTTGACACACAAACTGTTAGTGTTGCTGGCAAAGATTTACACTTAACAGGTAAAGAATACGGAATTATGGAATTACTTTCTTTGCGTAAAGGTTCAACCTTAAACAAAGAACAATTCTTAAATCACCTATATGGCGGTATTGACGAGCCAGAGCTAAAAATTATTGACGTGTTTATTTGCAAACTCCGCAAAAAACTCGAAAAAGCATCTGGCGGAAAGAACTATATTGAAACTGTTTGGGGTAGAGGTTATATCTTAAAAGACCCTGATGAAAAGAAATAGTTTCAATTAAAACGATTAAGAGGCGGTTTCTCCCACACATTACAACCGCCTCTTAATTTTTTCTAACAAAAGATTTTTTATTTTGCAAGCACTTTAGGCTGTTCTAAGTAAACAGCCTATTTTATAGGTTATGCGAAGTAGTATAATCCTACTCTCACACATAGGTAGACTATAGAAAATATCGGCAACAAGGCCAAAACTTCTATACAAATCCGCGAGGGTGGAGTATCGCATTCGCTGTCTAGGTACCTTTTTAAAGTAGCACCCAAACAAATCGCAATTCCAATACTTGTGACAACCATAACTAGTCGTTTAAGGTCCGAAACAGATACGCATAAAGCATATACTGAAACAATAACCACATAAACACTTGCGATAGTTGTTACACCCCAACCGATGTACTCCATGATTTTCTTTCTCATAGCTTTTGTCTTTTTCTGGTTTAACTTCTGATTTGTATCATCTCAAAAGGACAATACATTGATTAATTAATAAAAAAACATCTAAACAAAAAACTTTTATGAAAAAGAGCATTTGATTGAAAATAAGAGCCATAATTGTATATTAACACCTTCAATATATACAAAAAATATTTTTTGTCAATATTTTTTTAATTTAAAATTAGCAACCCTAAATTGAGCATTTTCAACATGATAGCAAGAAATCACAAATTTGCTCTAAAACTTTTTTCTTTTTTATTAAAAATTTTCACTTCATTAATTTTAATATGAAGTTTCTCATCCGTTATTTTTTCATCAAATTTATCATCCAAACATTCTTTTGTATATCCGTGCACCATATTGTTTGGATAATCACACCCGCAATTATCATCTTCAGAGCAATCACATTTATGCTCATAATCATACTTACAACTACTTACAAATGGCGATCTTTTCATCTTTTCCTCCTAAAAAAATAAAAGCTAGAATAATTTCCAGCTTCTATATATAGTCCGAAATAGTATTTTTTTTAGATGTAAGATACTTCTAAAATTTCAAAAGTCTTTTTGCCACCAGGAGCAACATATTCAACTTCATCACCAACTTCTTTACCAATCAAAGCTTTTGCAAGTGGAGAAGAAAGAGAAATCTTATTTTCATTAATATCAGCCTCATAATCACCAACAATTTGATATGAGTTTTCTACATCTGTATCAACATCAACTACATTAACAGTAGCACCAAAGCGAATAACATCTCCTTTTATTTCGCTTGGGTCAATTACTTGTGCACGGCTAATCACAGCTTCTAATTCTTGAATTCTACCTTCAATAAAGCCTTGCTTTTCTTTAGCCGCAGAATATTCTGCATTCTCTGATAAATCACCATGAGAACGAGCCTCTGCAATTGCAGCAATAACATTAGGACGCTCAATGCCTTTAAGGTCTTTAAGTTCTTGTTCCAATCTTAAAAAACCTTTTTTGGTTAGAGGAAATTTATCCATTTTACTTCTCCTAAAAATAATGTTTTCCGCAAAATTACTTGCGGGTACGTTGTTTTTTAAAAAAGTTCGAAAAAATTTGACTGCCTTTTTTATACTAGCAGCCAACAATCTCTATTTAAGTTATGAAGTCTTATAATACCCATTATTTTAAAAATCAAGTAATATTTTTATTTCAATGTGAAAAACATTTCTAAACTCTCAAAAAAAACATCTTATAATCAATAAATTACTCTAACTTCTGTTAATTACTTAAACTTTGTGCTATACAACCATTTTATAAAAGTTAAAATTAAACCGTATTACATTTTAAGGAGAAAATAGATGAAAAAATCTCTACTACTTAGCACAGTTTTAGGTGCTGTTATGATGATATCAACTCCATCATTTGCTATTGACTCAACAGGTGGTTGCGGTCTTGGTTCTATGGCTTGGAAAGGTCACTCTGGTATCATTCCACAAGTTTTAGCTATGACAACTAACTCTATGTTCTTAAACACAGTTGGTGTTACACTTGGTACATCAGGTTGTGACCCTAACGGCCGTGTAACTGGCGGAACAGGCAAACTCGTTCTTGCTGTTATTGAAAACAACATGGAACAATTTGCTATGGATGCATCTCGTGGTCAAGGCGAAACAATTGAAACAATCGCTGGCATCTTAAATGTTGATAGCAAAGATTTAGGTCTTAAAGCACAACAAAGCTTTGCATACTTATTCGTTGATGAAAATGTTGAAGCAGTTGATTTAACATTAAAAATCATTGAATTAGCAAACGCTTAATTTTTTTGATACAAAAAAGGGTGTAAAGTTTTTTTTGCACCCTTTTTAATAAAAACAAATGAAACGTTTTTTTATTTATTTATGCTTAATTACACTTATTCCAAATATTGCTAACTCAACAACTCCTATCGAGTGGCAAAAACTACTTCATTACGAAAAAAATGATAAAAACTACACATCTTTAGTAGAAAACAATGAATATTTTTTAACCCCAAATGGCAGATATTCCCCTCTTGATGAATTAAACGAAGCTATAAATCAATTTAACACTCCCAATAACACCAAAAAATGTGATTTTCCAGCTCGATTTATTTATCTAAAGCAAAAAGGACTAGTTAAAGGCAACCTTAATAATTGCAAAGATTACCAACAATACTTAAACGATTTACAGGCAAAATCTATAACAATGCTCTTTACAAACGCCTATATGTCAAATCCATCGTCTTTATTTGGGCACACACTTTTTAGAATAGATACCAAAAGAAAAGGTTCACAACTCTTAGCACATGGTGCAAATTTTGGGGCAGACACCGGTGATGAAACAGGTGTTTTATATGCCATAAAAGGATTATATGGGGGCTATTATGGTACATTTGGCATAAAGCCTTATTATGATGTAATTAACTTATATAACAATATCGAAAATAGAGATATTTGGGAATATGAGCTAGATTTAACAAAAACCGAACAAGAGCTATTCTTAGCCCTAATGTGGGAGCTAAAGCAAGCTAAGATTCGCTACTATTTCTTTACTAAAAATTGCTCATATATATTGCTTTCAATGTTAGAAGCAACAAGACCAACCCTAAACTTAAAAGACAAATTTACAACCCACGTCATCCCCCTATCTACCCTAAAGGCTGTAAATAATGAAAAACTCATAAAAAACACCAATTACAGACCTTCTCGCCAGTCAAAATTAAATCATCGCTATAATCAAATGAATACAGCGCAAAAAAAAGCTCTAGTTGATATTATAAAAAACAATAACATAAACCTCACACCCCTTAAAGATAGCGAAAAGTCAGATGTATTAGAAACAGCTTACCAATACATCCAATACCAATATGTAGAAGGAAATCTTGAACTAAAAAATTATCGCAAAAAAAGTTTTGACCTCTTAAAACAGCGAAGCCAAATAAACGATAATAATTTATACTTTGAAGACCTAAAAACTGGTCAAAACCCTCTTTTTTCACATAAAGAACATAGTATAAGCTTTTCAATTGGTTCAAAAAATGGTAACTTTTTCCAAGAAATAGCCTTAAAACCTGCATATAATGACTTATTAGAAAATAGCTATGGACTACTAGACGGCGCAGAAATTAATGTATTAGAAACAAAGATTCGACACCTTGACAATGACGATAAATACACCTTAAGCGAACTAAACATTCTTTCCATAAAATCACTAAATGGCAAAAATGTTATGTTTAGCCCATTTTCTTATGATATAAATTTTGGCTTAAAAGAAGTATTTAATCCCAAAACAAACAAAGACACTCTTGCCCTCAAACTAGAAACAGGTGTTGGTGAAGCCTATAATTTAACTAAAAATGCATTAATTTATGTAATGACAGTGCCTAACGCTTCATATGGTGGCGGGCTAAAAGAAAATGGCTACATTGGTTTTGCACTAAAAGGCGGTTTTTATTATAACAAATCAAAATTTCGCCTCCATTCATATATCCAAAAAAACTACACAACTACACACCAAACCAAGGGTGAAACATATTCTCTAGAAGCATCATATAGCATAAATAACAATCTTAATCTCTATGCAAAACATCAAACCTTTAACACCGATTTTCATGATAACAAAGAAACTCTTTTTGGTATAAAATTAAACTTTTAAGCAAAAAAAGAGCGACACTTTCGTGCCGCTCAGCTTATAATATAGCTCTAAATTAGAAGCCCATACCGCCCATTCCTTGAGCACCAGCACCTGCTCCACCGCAATGACAATCATGCTTTTCAGGAATTTCAGTAACCATAGCTTCTGTTGTAATAAGCAAACTTGCAACAGATGCAGCATCTTGAAGAGCTGTTCTAACCACTTTAGTTGGGTCAATAATACCAGCTTTTACCATATCTGTATAAACATCTTCTGCTGCATTGTAACCATAGTTATAATCTGTTCCTTCTAAAAGTTTACCAGCAACCACTGCTCCGTCAACACCTGCATTTTCTGCAATTTGACGAATAGGTGCTTGAAGTGAACGACGAATAATATCAACACCAACTCTTTGGTCTTGGTTAGCTGGAGTTACTTTATCTAAAGCTTTTGTTGCATATAAAAGAGCAGTACCACCACCAGCAACAACACCTTCTTTAACAGCAGCTCTTGTTGCATTAAGAGCATCATCAATTCTGTCTTTCTTTTCTTTAACTTCAACTTCACTTGCACCGCCAACTTTAATTACAGCAACACCGCCAGAAAGTTTACCTAAGCGCTCATTTAATTTTTCTTTATCATACTCAGATGTAGTTTTTTCCATTTCTTTTTTGATTTGAACTTTACGAGCTTCGATTTGTTCTTTATCGCCATTTCCATCAATGATTGTAGTATCATCTTTAGAAACAACAACTCTCTTTGCAGTACCAAGCATATCAACTGTTGTATTTTCTAGTTTCAAACCAAGCTCTTCAGAAATAACTTGACCACCTGTAAGGATTGCCAAATCTTGTAAAATAGCTTTTCTTCTATCACCAAAACCAGGAGCTTTAACAGCGCATACTTTAAGACCACTTCTAATGCGGTTAACAACCAAAGTTGCCAAAGCCTCACCCTCAATATCTTCTGCAACAATCAAAAGTGCACGACCTGATTGCAAAACAGCTTCTAATACTGGCAAAATAGCTTGTAAATTTGTAATTTTTTGATCATAAAGCAATACAAATGGCGCTTCATATTCTGCAGTCATTTTATCTGCATCTGTTACAAAATATGGAGATAAATAACCTCTATCAAATTGCATACCTTCAACAACGTCTAATTCTGTATCCAATCCTTTTGCATCTTCAACAGTAATTACACCATCATTGCCAACTTTTTCCATAGCACGAGCCAAAAATTCACCAATGCTTTTATCACCATTTGCAGAAATAGTACCAACTTGAGCAATTTCTTCAGATGTTTTAATATCTTTAGAACGAGATTTAACATCTTCAACAACTGCCTCAACAGCCATATCAATACCACGTTTTAAATCCATAGGATTCATACCTGCAGCAACAGCTTTGCAACCTTCTTTAATGATAGCTTCAGCCAAAACAGTTGCTGTTGTTGTACCATCACCTGCTTTATCAGCTGTTTTTTGAGCAACTTCTTTAACAAGTTGAGCACCCATATTTTCAAATTTGTCTTGAAGTTGAACTTCTTTAGCCACACTCACACCATCTTTAGTAATTTTTGGTGCACCATAAGATTTATCAAGCATAACATTACGGCCTTTAGGACCAAGTGTAACTTTTACTGTTTTAGCCAAAACTTCAACACCTTTAAGCATTTTTGCTCTAGCATCAGTTCCAAATTTAATATCTTTAGCTCCCATTTTTTATTTTCCTTTCTAAAACTTATCTTTCAATAATGGCTAAAATATCGCCTTCTTTAATAATTAAGCAAGGCTCACCATCAACTTTAACTTCAGTTCCAGTCCATTTACTAAATAAAACAACATCACCTACTTTAACGCTCATAGGCAATACTCTACCATCTGTAGTAACTCGTCCCTCACCAACAGCAATAACCGTTCCTTCACTTGGTTTTTCTTTTGCTGTATCTGGTAAAATAATTCCACCAGCAGTTTTATTTTCTTCTTCTACTCTTTTGATTAAGATATTTTCTCTTAATGGTTTAACTATCATTTACAACTCCTACAAATTAAGTTTATTACAACTAATACTTTAGTTAGTGTTTAGTTTAAAAAAAATCAAGCGATATTAAAAATATTTTTCTATTTTTTTATATTTTTAAAGATTTCTACAAATTTTTTAGCCGCAACTTCGTTGGTAAACTTCTCTAGCGTAATTTTTTGAGCCTTCCTAGCAAGAGTTTTACGTTCATCTTCATGTTCTAAATAATACTCTAGTTTTTCTTTGAATTCTTCTTTATTTTTATACATCACAATGCTATCGCCATATTCAACTTCAATTTCTTTAACATAATCTGTAAAAACAAATCCGCCACTAGCACTCACGTCATAAATTCTATTAGAAACAAATCCCCAATATGCCATATCTTTTCTATGATCATTTAAAACAATTTTGGCATTTCCATAATATTTATACAACTCGTCATTATCAATATAACTACCTTTTAGTACATCTCGTCCTAAGCTTTTATCCCAAAACTTACCAAAAACACTTAAATTCGCATTTGCCATCAAAGCATAATCTACACTTTTGCGCCCTTTACCTGTATGGTCAGAACCCACAAACAACACTTCAAATTGTTTACCTATTTCACTATTTGCATCCTTAAAACGCTCTTTGTTGGTATATTGAGGAATATATTGCCCTTTATAACCATTGCCCAAGACATATTCTTCAATAAACCGCTTAGAAGCGCTAGCCACCGCATCTACCTCACCTAATATCTTAGGATGCAACCCCTCTAAATAATATACATATAAAATAGTTTTTCGCCCTTTTTTATCATCAATCGGCAATTTCTCAAAATTATAATATCCCTTAAAATAAATTACATTACCTGCATTTTTAAGCCTTAAATCATCATAGTCTTCTCTAAACCTATACTCTACTTCATATCCAAGCTTTTCAAATCCAAGTTTCAAATCATTAGCTAAAAAGAAATCACCATCTTTTTTATAAAAATATGGAGAAGACGCTCTGTTTGATGATGGCAAAACCAAAACTATTTTATTATAATCAAGCCTATTTGCAAAAAGAAGCCAGCCTCCTGCAACACATATCAAAAACAATACTATAAATAAAATCCTCTTCATATCCCTACACTATTTCGAAAACCAATAAACTGCAACCTTAAAAAAAAATTCCCCACATTTTTAAAGTTGACTATACCACAATTTTGTGATATTATCCGCCTTATTAAAAATAATAATTAGGACTATACTTATGAATTTAACAAAACTTATTTTTACTAATATCAAAAAATTAAAACACTTATTTATCCCTTATGCCTTGAGCTTTATACTAGCTTCCATAGCTTTAAGCATAACCCCATACGTAACATCTAAAATCATAAACTGTTTTAGTATAGAAACAAAATCACTTGCCATAGATAGCATTTTATTTTGGTTTATTTTATTTATCATCTTAAAAGTGCTTCAAGCTATCAATCAATATTTTTTAAGTACCATAAAGATTGATGCAGAATCAACATTTACCTTCAACATAACTCTAGAAATGTTTAATCATGTTCACCACCATAACACTCGTTATTTTGATGATGAAATGACTGGCCGTATCTCAACTGCCATTACTTCTGCCTCTAGCACATTTAACTATCTATCAACGGTCTTACTTTTTGGTTTAATTCGCCCAATCATTAACTTTATTTTTGCCTTTTCAATTATTGGCAATAGCTGCCCCAAACTTGCCCTTACAATTATAATATTGTCAATTCCCTTTTATTTAATCATCAAAAAATTAGGTAAAACTATTCATAATTTATGGGCTACACGTGGAAAATTAGAAAAAGACTATATTGCATTTAATACAGATAGTATCACAAACTACAAACTCGTAAAATACACAGGCTCTATATTTTCTGAAAAGATTAATGCGTTCAAAATCTTAAAAAAATATCTTCATTCCACTTATGAGTGCGAAAATAATCGTGCTTCATCAACTTTTATTCTAGGATTTACAGAAACTATATTTACAATCTCTTGCTATTTTGCCATCATTTATTTTGCTATTTATGATAACTTAAATTTAGGTTTAGCATATTTTTCTTTTAGTGCCATAAATATGCTACTTTCTGAGCTAGGTAATTTATCAAGAGTTTCTACATCTTTCTTTCAAGATTTAGGTGAACTAAAATCAAATATAGACTTAATCTATAAACCAATAGAAATAAAAGACAAAGAAAATGCCTATGCCTTAAAAATAAAATCACCATCTATTGAATATCAAGATATAACTTTTTCATACATCAAAGAAAAAGAAGTTTTCAAAAACTTGAAATTATCTATAAAACCATATCAAAAAGTAGGGCTTGTTGGTTTATCCGGTTCCGGTAAATCAAGTTTAATTAATCTTCTTCTTCGCTCTTATGTTCCACAAAAAGGAAAAATTCTTATAGACAATCAAGATATATCAGACATAACCGAATTTTCACTTCATAAAAATATCTCTTATGTTCCACAAGATGTAACCCTATTTAACCGAAGTTTGCTTGAAAACCTAAAAATTACCAAACCCAAAGCATCAAATGAAGAAATTATCAATGCCTGCAAACTTGCCCACATTCATGATACCATTATGGAACTAAAAAACGGCTACGATAGTATTGTAGGAGAACGAGGCATACTTCTTTCTGGTGGCGAACGCCAACGTATTGCCATAGCTCGAGCTATTCTCCAAGATGCTCCTATTTTAATCCTAGATGAAGCAACCTCTGCTCTAGACAGCGAGGCAGAAATTGCTATTCAACAAGCACTTTCAAATCTAATGAACAACAAAACGGTAATTGCCATAGCTCACCGCCTATCAACTCTTCGCTCAATGGATAGAATAATCGTCCTTGATAATGGAAAAATAATAGAAGACGATACACCTCAAAATCTCTTAAAGAAGAAAAAAAGTACTTTTAAGCACTTCTACTCTCTCCAAGCAGATGGCTACTTAAACATTAATACTCAAAAAGGAGATAAATAATTATGAACATCTATAAATTTTTCATCTCTATCGTAAAAAAATGCAAATTGTTTTTTATCACTTCCTCAATTTTAGCATTGCTTCCAGATGCTCTTTCATCTTTTGCACATATTTATTATGCCAAAATATTGAATTTTATTGCAAAAGATTTAAGCAACTCTTTTAACTCAACCCTTTTATCATACATAATAATCTTTGCCCTTATTCAAATAGTCATAGACTTTATTAACTACATTCGCATTAAAATTGATGCAAGGGTAAAAATCCGCTACCAAATGTCTCTACATAATACCATGTTTGCTCACAATCACTCTCATTCACCAAACTTTTTTGATATAAACCAAAGTGGTGTAATTTTAGGCAAAACCGGAAACCTCGTTAATTCAATGTGTCAATTATTTGGTCAAATAAGAGCTTATATATTACCAAATTTAAGTACTTTTGTTGTAACTTTTTTCATTTTTTATAATATTTCACCTCTACTTTGTGGTATTTTATTTATTTTAAGCGTTATAAATTTATCTATCACATACAAAGTCCTTCAAAAAGTAAAAAGTTATGTTAAAGTAAGAAGTAATGAAAACTCCAAAATAATGGGAATATTAGTTGATTCTATTGCTAATGCAAGATTAGTAAAATCAACATCATCACTTTATCATGAAAAAAAGAAACTCCGTAATCAAGCAAACATCTACATACGAGCCCGCCAAAAAGAAGCACATGTAAGAGGTATCTCCAATCTTCAAAATACCTTATTAATTACCTTATTTATGGTACTAAATTTAGCAGTCATAATTGCTTTTTACTACTACCAAAACCTATCTTTAGAACATATTATACTAGCTACAACTCTTTCCATGCGTCTAAATGACCATATAGAACAAACTGCACACTTAATTGGTGAAATAATCTCTATTAAAGCCTCCATAGATGATGCTCTAGAACTACTATATCAGCCATTTGAAATAAAAGATATCCCAAATGCCAAAAAGCTTAAACTAAAAGACAATTCTATTTGTTTTAAGAATGTGTCCTTCCAATACTCCAAAGACAAACCATTATTTAATAACCTAAATCTTTCTATCAAACCAAACGAAAAAGTAGGTCTAGTCGGTTTGTCAGGTAGTGGTAAATCAACCTTAATAAAATTAATCCTTCGTTCATATAACTTAAACAAAGGAAAAATCTTAATCTCAAACCAAGATATCTCAAAAACAACCCTCTTTTCACTTCATCAAAATATATCCCTAATCTCACAAGAGCCTTGCTTATTTAATCGCTCAATTATGGATAACCTAAAATTTGCCAGCAAAAACGCCACCTTTGACGACATCATAAATGCCTGCAAACTAGCCCACATTCATGACACAATAGAAAAAATGCCTTTAAGTTACGATAGTATTATAGGCGAGCGTGGAGTAAAGCTTTCAGGTGGAGAGCGCCAACGCATCTCTATTGCTCAAAGTATCTTAAAAAATACTCCAATTTTAATCCTTGATGAAGCAACCTCAGCTCTTGATAGCGATTCGGAGCTTGCCATAGAAAAAGCCCTTTCAAACATTATGAAAAACAAAACCGTAATCGCCATTGCCCACCGCCTATCAACCTTAAAAAACATGGATAGAATCATCGTTCTTGACAATGGCAAAATCATAGAAGAAGGCACAATCAAAGAGCTCCTAAAAAATAAAGATGGCACTTTCTACCATCTTTATAAACTCCAAACCGAAGGCTATTTATAACAAATATCACCTACCATTTTTCTTTTTTCTCATCGTTTTTTGAGATAAGATTTGTATTTTCCTTGTGTGTATATATTTATCTCTTTTCTCTTCTAAAAATTTACGCTTTTCTTGTAAGGCTTCATCACTCAAAGGCTTTTCTTCTTCGCTAGCAAAAATATTTTCAATTAATTCACGTTCTTTTAATTTTTTGCAAACCCCATCATAAAGTTCTTCATAGCTTTCAATACCTTTTTTAGTTAAAACAGAATCCAAACATCCTTTTTCGACAAGTTCTAAAGGACTTCCATCTGCTATTAAGCGACCTTTATCAATCATCACAACTCTATCAGACAGCGCTATTTCTGCTGGATTGTGTGTAACCAATATAATAGTTTTTTCTTTAGACAATTCTTTTATAGTATTCATTAAACTATAACTCGTTTCTGGATCCAAACCTATTGTAGGCTCATCCATAATAACAATTGGTTTATCACACAAAATTGCCCTTGCTAAAGCTAATCTTTGCCTTTGACCTCCAGATAACTCTTTTCCAGCAAACCCAATATTATGATCTAATCCTTTTTCAAATTTTTCTAAAATAGTATCTTTTAGGCAAACTTTTTCTAAAACTTCCCAAATTTCTTCATCTGTAGCATTTTCATTGTAATATCTTAAATTGTATTTTATTGACTGATTAAAAAATTGTACATTTTGATCCACAAAAGAAATTTGCCCATTTAATTCTTCATCAGAAACAGTTCTAATTTCTTTATCACCAATATAGATTTCACCGCTCTCTACATCATAATCATGTCTTATAAGATTCACTAATGTAGACTTACCACCACCAGATTCACCAATAACTGACGTTAATTGACCTCTATCAAAATCTACACTAATATTTTTTAATGCAGACTTTCCTCTTTCAATAGTATCACCTTCTTCTTTGTTTATATCTATATTAGTAACAGCATCAAACCTAGGATATGCAAAACTAACATTTCTAACACTAATTTTTGTATCATTCTCATCTAAGTTTTTTCTACCAATTTCTCTTTCTAGAGCTTTTGGAGTTTTTAATTTTTTCTCAGTATCTATTACTTGATGTGCAATTTTTTGCATATCCGAATAATACATCGATAACCCAATTCCAGCATTTAAAGCTTGCCATGCTGCATTATTTATAAGCGCAAAACGTCCTATATCTTTAGTTTCAATAACTTCTACAATAGCAGCAAAAGAAATTATCGCCTGCATTCCTAAAATAATTGCACTTCTAAATTTTAAACTACTAAACATTTGTGCTTTATTAATTTTTTGAGAAACACCAGACATCCTACTTTGTCTAATTTTTATTCTTCGAGATTCTTCATCTACCTTTGTAACTTCTTGCACTAATGTCGCATTTGTTACAGAATCTCTATTTTCACTTCCCATTTTATTAGACCAAGTTTGAGCTCTACTTTTACTTTTTCTTAAACGAGCATTCATATATTTTTCAAATCTATCCGCAACAATCGTAACACCCAAAACAGCACCAGCCAATTTTGGAGAAACAAGCATCATACTACCTGTTGCCATACAAAAAACTAAAATCTCTGATCCTAAATTTACACTACTAGTCAAAAGCGATGCTTTACTAGAAGCTATAGAATTAATATTTGTAAATAAAGATGCTGAATCATTTTTTTTAAAATAAGGCCTAGACTTATTACGTAACAAATCTCCAAATAAGTTACTTGTCATTGTATCTTTATATTTATCAGTTAAAACTTTTTCATGCAATTTACCCTTGGTTGCATAAAAATGTTGTAATCTACCTCGAATAGCTTCCAATGCAACAAAACTCGCTGTTGACCAAAAATTTATAGCATTTACTGATTTTAATATCAAATTACCCAAACTTCCATATAACAATTTACCACTATATGGTCCAGCCCCTTTAAAAACGGACTCAGCCACTTTTGAGCTAACATATTTCATAGTTTCTTTTTTAGATTTTTTTAAGGCAAAAGAAAAAACACTACGAACCATCGAAAAAACTGTTTCTTCTTTTGGGGCTTCATTAGCTAATTCTTCTTTACGCTTTTTATCTAATCGATTTCTAATTTTATGAATACTTTCAAGTATTTCCTTTTTTTCATATTGAAGATAATTTTCTTTTTTATTTGCTTTAGCCATACACAACCTCCTGCTAGTACATTCTGATATACTAGCACAAATACTAAATTATTTCAACATCTATATTTATCAAAAAATTTATAACTTTGCCTTTAATTTATAAAGCATATCTAAAGCTTCTCTTGGGCTTAAACTATCAACATCAAGGTCTTCAAGCTCAAGTAGAACTGGGTTTGGCTCTTCTTCTTTTTCTGCTTCTTTTAAGGTTGCAAACAATGGTAAATCAAGTTCAACCGAACTCATAACTTTATTTTGTTTTTCTTCCTCTAACAGACTTAAAACCTGCTCTGCTCTATTAATTGTCAAACTTGGAAGTCCTGCAAGTTTTGCCACATGAATACCATAAGATCTATCTGCCGCCCCGCTTATTACTTCATGCATAAAGATAACCTCCCCATTATATTCTTTAATCTTCATACATCTTAAGCTAAGTGCCTCAAGTCTATCTTTTAGCTTAGTTAATTCATGGTAGTGAGTTGCAAAAATTGTTCTACATTTATTAACCTCAGACAATTGTTCAACAACTGCCCACGCAATAGACAAGCCATCAAATGTTGCTGTTCCTCTTCCAATTTCATCAAGTATCACAAACGACCTCTTAGTTGCACGATTAAGAATAGCTGCCGTTTCTACCATCTCCACCATAAAAGTAGAACGTCCTCTTGATAAATCATCACTAGCCCCAACTCTAGAAAATACCTTATCAATCACACCAATCTTAGCACTTTTAGCTGGCACAAAACTACCCATCTGCGCCATAATTGCAATCAAAGCATTTTGTCTCAAAAATGTAGATTTACCAGCCATATTAGGACCAGTTAAAAGCCAAATTCTATCATTATCAAAATTTAGCTTACAATCATTTCCAACAAAGCCACCTTTTGCATCTCTTTTTAATGCAGCCTCAACAACAGGGTGTCTTCCCTCTTCAATATTAAAGTCAAAGCTATTATCAACAACAGGTCTAACATAATTGCACTCTGCAGCAAGTTCTGCCAAAGCACTTGCCACATCAATTTCTGCAATAATTTCAGATGAGCGAATAATATGTTTTGCCTGACCTAAAGCAAATTCTCTTATTTTTTCAAAAATCTCTATCTCAATTTTTAAGGCTTCTTCTTCTGCACTAATAACTTCTCTTTCAAGAGCCTCCAATTCTTCTGTTGTAAAGCGAACAGCATTCAAAACAGATTGTTTATGTATAAATCTCTTATCATCAAGAAGCGCCGTTGCATTCTTAGAAGGAACTTCAACATAATAACCAATAATTGAGTTATTTTTCACCTTCAAAGCAGATACACCTGTTATTTCTGCATATTTTTTGCGCAATTCTTCAGATTTTGTTTCGCTTAACCCTCTAATATTTCTAAGATAATCAAGAGGAGCATATGCATCTTCTCTAATAAAACCACCATTTCGAGGTAATAAAGGAAGTCTTTCTCTATCCATAACTAATTTATCTAATATATCCATAACCAGTTCTTGGTGGTTATAAAACTCATTTGCAAGTTCAAACAAACTTAAAGGTGTTGATGCATAGATACTATCTCTTTGATATGTCTTAAATCCAATAATTATATTTTTTAACTTTGGAATAACATTTAATGTCACCGCCAAATCATATAAATCTCTTGGACCACCTCTTTCAATTCCCAAACGACCAATAGCTCTTTCTGCATCCATACATCTACGTAAAACCTCTCTAACCTCACGTCTAACCATTGGGTTATCTAAAAAGAAAGAAACGCAATCAAACCTATCATTAATCTTACCAATATCCATCAAAGGCATTGCCAATCTTTCAGCAAGCAATCTACCACCAGAACTTGTAATAGTTCTATCCATAACCTTTAATAGACTAAGCCCTCCTTGTGTTGTTGGAGATAAAATTTCAAGACTATGTCTAGTATTGCCATCAACTTCCATAATTGCATCACCAACAATATGCTTTGGCATTTGCATCTTAGGCATTTTGCCTTTTTGAGTTGTTTCAATATATGAGAACAAAACACCAGCAGCAATTATTTCGCATCTAGAAAAATCACCAAAAGACTGCATTGTTTGTACACCATAAGCTTTAAGAAGTGTATTAACTGCACTATCATAGTTATACAAAGTCTTAGAGCGCATTGCAAATTTATCTCTATATTCACCAAACAAAGGAATATACTCTGGCTTTTCAAGAAGTGCATCATCAAACAAAACTTCTTCAGGTTCAAATCTAGACAAAGCAGAACTCAACACCTCAACTGGACGTTGTCTACCAACTTCTACTCTTTGCATAAAAAATGCACCAGTAGAAATATCAACCCAAGCAAGACCTATTTCCTTTTCTCTAACAAAGCTTGCCACGATATAGTTATTTTTCTTTGCATCTAGCAATGTTTCTTCAGTAAGAGTACCTGCTGTTACAAGTCTTACAACATCACGCTTCACAATAGCACTAGCGCCTTTTCTTTTTTTAGCTTCTTTAGCATCTTCAACTTGCTCAGCTATTGCTACCTTAAATCCCATTTTTATCAAGCGAGCCAAATATAACTCATATGCATGAAAAGGAACTCCACACATAGGAATATCTTTATCACCCAATTTACTTCTTGTTGTTAAGGTTAAACCTAAAACTTCAGATACTTTTACTGCATCATCAAAAAAGAGCTCATAAAAATCTCCCATTCTATAAAACAATAGATATTCAAAATGCTCTCTTTTTAATTCTAAATATCTATCCATAGCCGGAGTTGTTTTTACATTTTCTGTATCCTTAAATGTCGCTCTTTCATTAAAAACTTGCGCTTTTGGACCATCCTTTAATAATTTCATTATTTCTTCATCACTTAAAGTATCTGTAGTCATTTTCTTTTATCCATAAAAGCTCTATAAATTAACTAAATCTAAACCTAAGCCTAAATATAATAAAGCCAACTTTTTCAGTCCACAAAAATTTTCGAGATATCAGAATGTTTAATGATGATGAATTACTTGGAATTGATAAAAACTCCGGATTTGCAACCAGAGTTTTGATATTATCAATCCCAGCCGGCTCTATTTTTTTACTTTTAGCCATATTTAATGTATTAGATGTTTACCTTGCATTATATTCATATATATCTGTTATATTTTTTAATGTGATATTCTTAATGCCTATCTCAACCGAAATTCAACAAATAAAAAAATATATATCTAAACTCTCAACCGGCACAACAGAAGATACTCTTTTAGAAAACCTAACCGAAAAAGAAACCCAAAACTTAATTACCGCCATAAACTCTATGCACAAATTTTGGGCAGATAAAACTGAAACTCTAGAAAACAGAACCCTTTCAGATGCCGCCGTTTTAGATACTCTTCCAGAACCACTCTTTATGATATCAAAAGATGGTATTGTCATAGGTTCAAACCTTGCTGCAAGAAAACTTTTTAACAAAGATCTAAACGGTGTAGATTTTATAACCACCATTAATGATGAGAAATTAAAAATATCCCTTTCCAAAGTTCTAAACGGACAAAGCCGAAAAGAAGATTTAAACCTAAATCTACTAAACACCAAAAACAAAACCAAAGTATATGTACAAATAACAACCCTTCCTTGGTTTACCAAAGGTGAAATTGTTGCGGTTGTTTTGTTTAGTGATTTATCAAAAGCTTTACAGCTTGAAAAACTTCAACAAGATTTCGTAGCCAATGCCTCACACGAGCTACGTACCCCTTTATCTGTTATATCAGGCTTTATAGAAACTCTTCAAACCTCTGCCAAAGATGATGAAAAAGCTCGTGAAAAGTTCTTACACATCATTCAAGAACAAACCTCATATATGACAGCACTTATTGAAAATCTTTTATCACTTTCAAAAATAGAATTATCTCTAAACACTCCACCAACAGAAAAATCCAATCTTAATTCTATTATAAAAGAAATAAAATCTGCCCTAGAATTAAAACTAAAGCAAAACAACCTAAAACTAACAACTAAATTTGCTCGTATTCCTCACATTATAGGAGATACTCACCAAATAACTCAAGTTTTCCAAAACCTTATGGATAATGCGGTAAAATATGCTTTTCCTTCAACCGAAATAACCATAACCACTCAAAAGACAGATCACATCCCCCCTCACCGTTATTATGATGTAAAAGAAGGCGAAGCAATAAAAATAACCATAAAAAACCATAGCAATACTATTCCCAAAGAAGATTTAGAACGCCTAACAGAACGTTTCTATCGCCTGCAAACTCATAAAAACCAAAACATAAAAGGTACAGGTCTTGGTCTTGCAATTGTTTCACAAATTATTAAACGTCATCAAGGCAACATAACCATATCATCAAGCGATAATATAACCGAATTTTCAATATACCTTCCAATCAAATAAAAAAGGGTGGCAAATGCCACCCTAATTAATGTTCTTAAAGCTTGGTTCATTACTTTTTGACAAACTTCACAATAAAGTGAGCCTTGTCAAAATACTGGCTCTGCAAAACGAGAAGATACTCTTCCTCTGTCAAACCATATGCCTGTGCATAGGTAAGAAGGTACGAAAATCCCTCGCTCATAGAGGCAGGCTTCATATCAAGAAGATATCGAAAAGCCCTCTCGGACAATTTATATTTCTTGATATAATACTTCTTATCCTCACCTCTGTAGAAGTGGCAAGAAAGCATAGTGCATTCTGCCTCAGGAGTAAGTTTACCACCCTCATCGAAAAGAGCGATCCACTCATTATGGTCATTTCTTTTCAGCACTTCAGTTTGAGCCTTTGTCTGCATCATTTCGATGACTTTAGCCCTAACATCAGTATCTGATATCTTATTCAACCTTTCGGGTGTCATAAGATTATGAACAACCATGTTTCGGTACATCGCACCTTTGTTTTTCCAATCCTCAAACGGGAAGTACTTTTTAGCAACCTCCTCAATAGTTGAAGCATTGCCTTTTGAGATACTCCACATTCTTTCGTGTAGAATGTCAATATCAGTATCCTTCTTAGTCTCTTTCAATAGAGCCTCAATATCAGGAATACTGCATGCATTCTCACTGAGATATGAAACGAGTAAGGCAAACTCAACAGCCTCCAAACGAGATTTGAAGTTCCCAAGGTTTCCCATCATAAACGGATAGGTTCCACCACCTTGGATTCTACCTAAAGCAATAGTATACCAGTAGTATGCCTCTACTGCATCATCTTGCTTTTCAGCTCTTGTCCAAAGCTCAACAGGGGTTAAGGTTGTAAGCGAGTCCATCAGCTTTGGCAACATCACTTTTACATATTCCGCAACATCCTCCTTATGAAGCATACTTCTTCTCAAATAAGCATACAACACAGGATATTTGCTATACGTATAAGCAACATGATTGACCATGTTCTCACCTCGTTTCATGCACTCATAAAAGAGCCATGTGTAAAGTGATTGATAATCACCTGATGTCTCACCTAGGATAATATCCAAGAAGCCTTTTGCCCAGAGTTTGGGTCTATACTCCACAAGCCTCTTTGCAAGAGCCCAGTTCTTCTCAAGCTTCTCAGCTGAGTCGAGGAGAAATACCGGCTCATCATAGCCCAAAACTTCATGCACTCGCATGTCGTTAAAGGCCTGAGGCTTAACGTCAGCCACTTTCATCAATGTGGTCTGAGGCATTGCCTTTATCATAGCCTTCAGCAGCTTGACACTAGGTGTCTTGCCGTTAATAGCTTCGAAAAATACATCAGCCCCAAGCTTATCCGCCCGCTCAACAAGAAGCATAAACTCCTCATCTCTCTTCCAGTCTGCGACAAGAGTATGATTCTCCTGCTTCAAGATCTCCAACCTTGTTCTGTCAGACCAAAGTCGCTCCTTCATCTCTGATGGAGTTGGCTGATACTTGTCAATGTAGGCCATTTCCTTGTCATAGCCCAGAAGCCAGTCAGTAGCATCAGGGTTTGACTTCTTTGTTTTGTTAGTAATTACCCAATTGGGTGCGATGGCTTTCGCCAATACGACAAACATGTCGCGAAGAATGTTTTTCTTCATAATTTTAAAAATTTAAAAAATAAATAAAATTTACATCAACAAGATTTTCCTATTGACGGCCACAAACATTACCTCACAAACAAAGACAAACCCTTAAAGCAATAGCCTTAAGAACACATCCATATCTATAGAGACAATAATTTGTAAACACTATAAATATATCACAAAATTGCCCCTTAGTCAAACAAAATCGCCCTCAAAAGCTATTTTTTGTCAAATTTACTTAAAATTTCACCCCAATTTTGGCTTGCATCAACTTCATCAAAAAATTCTCTTAAAAACATAACCATAAATCTATGTCTTTTTTCTGCCTCTACTTTCCCCTCATTTGTTTGCATAGCCCCTTTTAATTTCAACAACTTATCAAAAAAATGATTAATCGAATGATTGTTCTTTCTATCTTTGTTTTTATACTCTTCTTTGCTTAAATTTTCGCTTGGAAATTCATTATCATCAAACAATTTTCTTTTTGTTTTAGCCGAATACATAATTGTTCTACAAATCCCAATTGCCCCCATTGCATCAAGCTTATCTGCATCAGAAACAATTTTTTGTTCTAACGAACTAAATTCTGGCTTTTCACCACTTTTACTAAAACTAATATTTTCTATAACATCGCTAATTTTTGTTCTTAAATTTTCATCAACATCATTTTCGCTAAAAAATCTCTCTAAATTCTCCCCATTTCCCCCTAATTTATAATCATCAACATCATGCAAAATTGCACTCAATAACACAACATCTTTGTCTGCATCTTTCTCAAATTCTAAAATTCTTTCAGCGTTTTTTACCACTCTATTTATGTGCTCAACATCATGTCCAGAGTTATCTGCTCCAAGACATTCTTCCATAAAATCAAACGCTTTATTAATCAACATTTACAACATTTTCCTTAAATTAACATCAATCACTTCAAAACCTAAACTTTTATAAAATTCTAAAGCCCCTCTATTAAACATAAATACATTTAAATCAACCGCTTCACATTCATTATCCTTAAAATAATCTATCGCACTTTCAACTAATTTTTTGCCAATACCTTTGCACCTAAAGCTTTCATCAACCCCAAAGTTATAAATATATCCAATCTTATTAACCTTATATCCCTTATGTTCATTTTTCTGTACACATAAACACGCAAAACCTACAACTTGCTCTTTATTTTTCGCAACCAAAATTTGAGCATTTTCATCTTTTATCATATTTTCAATAATTCTTAAATGCTCTGCTTTAGTTGTCTTATTAAAATATTTAGGCAATGCCTCATCATGCATTTTCCCAACTATAAATGATAGTTCTGCAACATCATTTATATCATTTTCATTTATATAAAAAACTTCAATCATCAATGCTCCTCTTTTACTTTATTCCAAACTACAACCACCTCCTATTTTTTTCAACAATTTTTTTAAATACAAAAAAAGGTAGGCAAATAAGCCTACCCTTTCTAAATCGCTATAATGCTAAAATTATGCGTTAACAGTAACTTTACCACCTGCTTTTTCAACAGCTTCAACAGCTGCTTTAGAAGCAGAATTAACAGTAATGTTAACAGCAACAGTTAAAGCACCACGTGCAAGCAAACGAACACCATCTAATTTTTTAGAAATAACATTAGAAGCAATCAAGCTATCTTCTGTAATTTCATTTGCATTCAATTTACCAGCATCAATTGCCTTTTGGATTGTATCCAAGTTAACAACTGCAAATGTCTTTGCAAATGGGTTTTTAAAACCACGTTTTGGCAATCTACGGTAAATAGGCATTTGACCGCCTTCAAAACCGTGGATAGAAACACCAGAACGAGATTTTTGACCCTTAACGCCACGGCCACCAGTTTTACCTTTGCCAGAACCAATACCACGACCAACGCGGATGCGGTTCTTTGTAGCGCCTTCGTTATCTCTTAATTCATTAAGTTTCATTTTCTTCACCTTTATAAATAACTCTAGTTAAATATCAAAAAATTTACTCTAAGGTCGCCCGAATATACTTCCGGGCTCGGGGTAAATAAAACTTTACCCCTAACCCTTAAAAGCAATTATTCTTCAACTTTAACGAGGTGAGCTACCTTTCTAATCATACCTCTAACAGCTGATGTATCTTCTAATTCAGAAGTTCTACCAACTTTGTTTAATTTAAGGCCTTTTAAAGTCGCAATTTGATCTTTAGTGTGGCCGATGGAACTCTTTACTTGAGTAACCTTAACAGTCTTTTTACTAGCCATGATTAAGCCTCCTCTTTTTCCATCTTAACGTTAGAAGTGTTCTCACGACGACTTACAATGTCACCAACTTTTTTACCACGTTTAGCAGCAACCATACGTGGGCTGTTGATTGATTGTAAAGCAACAAAAGTAGCTTTAATCATATTGTAAGGGTTGTTAGAACCTAATGATTTCGCAACAACGTCCTGAACGCCCAATACTTCAAATACTGCACGCATAGGACCACCGGCAATCACACCAGTACCGGCAGGAGCACTTCTTAATACCACTTTACCAGCGCCGAAACGACCTGTAATATCATGGTGAAGTGTTCTACCTTCACGAAGTGGGATACGAACCATGTTCTTCTTAGCTTCGTTAGTAGCTTTAACAATAGCTTCAGGAACCTCAGCAGCCTTACCAGAACCAAATCCGATACGACCTTTTTGGTCACCAACAACTACCAAAGCAGCAAAAGACATTGTACGTCCACCTTTTACGGTTTTTGCTACGCGGTTTACGAAAACGAGTTTCTCAACCAATTCTTCTTTCTTTTCTGCCTTATTATGACGATCTAAAGATTGTGCCATGATAACCTCCTAAAACTTCAATCCGGCTTCACGAGCAGAATCTGCTAAAGCCTTCACACGGCCATGATATACATAACCGCCACGGTCAAACACAACTTCGCTAACGCCATTCTTAACGGCGCGCTCAGCAACAACTTTACCAACATACTGAGCAGCTTCAATATTTGAAGTCTTAGTAATGTTAGCTCTTACTTCTTTATCCAAAGTAGAAGCAGAAGCAACTGTTGCACCTTTAACATCATCTATAACTTGTGCATAGATATGTTTGCCACTGCGAAATACAGATAATCTCATCTTTCCATTAGCAGCAGCCTTCAAAGCTGTTCTTACACGAGCTCTTCTTTTTTCATATAATTTTCTTGGTGTATTCATTGCTTTACATCCTATTTCTTCTTGCCTTCTTTACGACGTACATATTCGTTGTCAATACGGATACCTTTTCCTTTGTAAGGTTCAGGTTTTCTGTATTTACGAATTTCTGCCGCAACTTGACCTACTAATTGTTTATCTACACCGCTAACTTTTAATACAGTTGGGCTTTCGCAAACAATTGTAATGCCTTTTGGTGTTTCAAATGGAACATCATGAGAAAAGCCTAAACTCAAAACAACGTTTTTACCGTCCATGCGGGCTTTGTAACCAACGCCGAATAATTCAATGCTTTTAGAGTAACCAACGCTAACACCTTTAACAATTGAGTTAATTTGTGCACGAGTTGTACCCCATAATGTTCTAGCTGTACGGCTTTGAGAATGAGGTGTTACAACAATTTTGCCTTCATTCAATTCAACACTTACATATGAATCATCAAATGCAAAACTTAATTCACCTAATTTTCCTTTTACGTTAACAACATTTCCATTGATGGAAGCGTTAACACCTTCCGGGATAATTACCGGATATTTTCCTACTCTTGACATCCGTTATCTCCCTAGAAAACTTGACACAAAATTTCGCCGCCAACGTTTGCTTTTCTAGCTTCGTTATCGCTCATAACACCTTTTGGAGTAGAAACGATAGAAATACCGAGACCATTATAAACTCTTGGCAAGTCACGAACACTGGAATATACTCTACGGCCTGGAGTAGACACGCGGTAAATTTCAGTAATTACACCAGTACCTTCATGGTACTTTAATTGAATATGAAGTTCATCAATACCAGAACGTACATTTACTTTTTCATAACCTAAAATGTAACCTTCTCTTTTCAAAACTTCTAATACATTTTCACGCAAGCGAGATGCAGGTGATACAACATCACTTTTCTTCGCTCTTTGTGCGTTTCTAATGCGTGTGAGCATATCGCCCAAAGGATCAGTCATAGACATAATATCAACTCCTTACCAGCTTGATTTTACTAAACCTGGTATTTCGCCGAAGCTTGCCATGTCTCTTAATTCAACACGGCTAACACCAAATTTTCTGTTGTAACTACGTGAACGACCTGTAACTTTACAACGGTTTCTTACTCTAACCTTTGAAGAGTTACGAGGTAACGCTGCTAATTTCAAAGTAGCTTGAAATCTATCTTCTTCAGAAGCATTCTTATCATCAGCAATGGCTTTTAACTTAGCACGTACATTTGCATATTTTGCAACCATCTTTACGCGCTTCAAGTTTCTGTATACTGAACTTGTTTTTGACATAGTAAAATCTCCGCTTATTTCTTATATGGTAAGTTGAAAGATGTCAAAAGAAACTTAGCTTCTTCATCAGTCTTAGCAGATGTACAGATAACAATATCCATACCTCTTACTTGTTCAACTTTTTCATAGTTAATTTCAGGGAAAATAATTTGCTCTTTAATGCCAAAAGCAAAGTTTCCTCTTCCATCAAAGTTCTTACCACTAATTCCGTGGAAGTCTCTGATACGTGGAAGTGCCATGTTGATTAAACGCTCTAAGAACTCATACATTCTGTCTGAACGAAGAGTAACTTTACATCCAATTGGCATACCTTCTCTTAATTTGAAAGTAGCAATAGATTTTCTAGCTTCTGTAACAACTGGTTTTTGACCAGCAATCATAGCCATTTCTTCTACAGCGTTATTTAATTTTTTCTTGTCTGTAATAGCGTCACCAACGCCCATATTCAAGACAATCTTTGTCAACTTAGGAATCTCATGTGGGTTCTTGTAACCGAATTTTTCCACAAGAGCCTTCTTAATGACATCATTATATAATTGTTCAAAATTTGTCATCAAATTATCTCCTAATTATCGATTACTTCGCCAGTTTTACGAGCAACGCGTTTTTTAACGCCGTCAACAACTTTATAGCCAACTTTTGTAGGTTTGCCATCAGCTGTAACTGCTGCTACATTAGAAACCTGAATTGCTGCTTCTTTAGTAACAATACCACCAGGATTTGTTTGGCTTGGTTTAGTATGTCTTTTTACAAGGTTAACACCTTGAACAACAACTTTACCTTCTTTTGGCATAGCTTTCAAAACTTCACCAGTTTTGCCTTTGTCATTTCCTGCGATAACGATTACTTTATCACCTTTTTTGATTTTCATTTTGCTCATATTACAAAACCTCCGGCGCTAAAGAAATAATTTTCATGAATTTTTTAGCACGCAACTCTCTTGTTACTGGGCCAAAAATACGTGTACCAATTGGTTCACCATCTTTGTTTACCAAAACAGCTGCATTGCTATCAAAACGGATTACACTACCGTCTTTACGTCTGATGTCGCTGGCTGTTCTAACGATAACTGCACGTTGAACATCACCTTTCTTTACACGCCCTTTAGGCATTGCATCTTTAACAGAAACGATGATAATATCACCGACTGAAGCATGCATTCTCTTGGAACCACCAAGAACTTTAATGCACTGCACCTGACGTGCGCCAGAATTATCTGCAACATCTAGGTTGGTTTGCATCTGTATCATAATTCATTCCTTCCTAACTAGGCATTTTCATTATTGTTAATTACAGTCCAAGTTTTAGTTTTTGAATATGGTTTAGATTCAACAATAGAAACCATATCACCTTCCTTGCACTGATTGTTCTCATCGTGAGCAGCAAATTTCTTACTTTTCTTCACGAATTTTTTGTAAACAGGATGCATAACCTGACGCTCTACGCTGACTACGACAGTTTTATCCTGTTTAGCACTTACTACAACACCTTGAAGAATTCTTTTAGGCATCTGTTTTTCTCCTAACTATTCTTCTTACGCTCTGTTAAAAGCGTATTGATTTGAGCTACTTCTTTACGAACTTTAGAGATAGCTGATGTATTTTGCAATTGACCAGTAGCTTGTTGAATGCGCAAACTTAATTGCTCTTTCTTGCACTCTACGAGTCTTGCTTCTAATTCATCATCACTCATAGCTCTCAAATCTTTAATTTTAACCATTATGCTTCTCCATTATCTGAATTCAAGCGTTTAACAAATTTGCACTTTACAGGCAATTTTGCTGCACCCAATGCAAATGCTCTGCGAGCGAGTTCTTCATCAACATCACCCAATTCGAACATTATACGACCAGGTTTAACTCTTGCTACCCAAAATTCGACAGCACCTTTACCTTTACCCATACGAACCTCAGCAGGTTTATCTGTTACAGGTACATCTGGGAAAATTCTAATCCATAGTCTACCTGCTCTCTTCATTTCACGAGTGATAGCACGACGAGCAGCCTCAATTTGGCGAGCTGTAACGCGCTCAGGTGTAAGAGCTTTTAGACCAAATGAACCGAAACTTAATTCAGAACCGCCCTTAGCAAGGCCGTGAATACGACCTTTGTGTTGCTTGCGGAACTTTACGCGTTTTGGACTTAACATTTTAAAACCTCATTCTTACTTTTGTTCAGCCAATTTCTTGTCTTGTGCCATTGGATCATGAGACATAATTTCGCCTTTATAAATCCAAACTTTAACGCCACAAGCACCATATGTGGTGTGAGCAGTTGAAGTAGCATAGTCAATATCAGCACGAAGTGTGTGTAAAGGAACTCTTCCTTCACGATAGTATTCAGTTCTTGCAATTTCAGCACCGCCTAAACGACCTGAACATGCAACCTTAATACCTTCAGCACCCAAACGTAAAGCTGATTGCATAACTCTCTTCATCGCACGACGGAAAGCAACACGTCTTTCCAATTGTTGTGCAACACTGTCAGCAACTAACTGAGCGTCTAATTCTGGCTTTCTTACTTCCATGATGTTTAATTGAACCTCAGAAGCAGTCAACTTTTGAATGTCTTTTCTTAACAACTCAATGTCTTGACCCTTCTTACCAATTACAACACCTGGTCTTGCTGAATGAATTGTAACTCTTGCTTTTTTAGTAGGACGTTCAATAACAATCTTACTAATACCAGCTTGAGCTAATTTTTCTTTCAAAAATTTTCTAATTTTCAAATCTTCGTGGAGGTAATCTGTGAATTCCTCATCAGCATACCAACGAGAATCCCACGTGCGGTTAACGCCTAAACGAAGACTGATAGGATTTACTTTCTGTCCCATTTATTTTACTCCCCACGCTCAGCAACAACGATAGTCAATTTAGAGAAAGGTTTTAAAACCCTTGCACCTCTGCCTCTTCCACGTGCATGCATACGTTTCATAACAATGCCATTACCAGTATAAGCTTCTGCAACTACTAACTTATCAATGTTAAGTTTGTGGTTGTTTTCAGCATTAGCAATAGCGGATTTCAATACTTCTAATGCAACCTTTGCGATTCTTTTCTTAGAAAAGCTAAGTTCTGCAACAGCTTTCTCAGCGCTTAAGCCTCTGATTGATTGTGCAACAAGGTTCAATTTACGAGAGCTAGAGCGAATAGAATTATTCTGAGCCATTGCTTGGTTGTCAGAAAGTCTTCTTAAGTCTTTACTTTTTCCCATAATTAACCTCTCTTAACTTTTTTATCTGCAGCGTGACCATAGAAGGTACGTGTTGGAGCAAATTCACCAAATTTATGGCCAACCATTTCTTCAGTAACAAGTACTGGGATAAATTTATGACCATTGTGAACACCAAATGTTAAACCAACAAATTGTGGTAACATTGTTGAACGACGAGACCAAATTTTAATCACTTCATTACGAGTAGATGCTCTTGCTGCATCAGCTTTTTTAAGAAGATAACCATCAACGAAAGGTCCTTTCCATACAGAACGTGTCATTTGTTTACCTCCTTATTTCTTCTTGTTTTCATGACGAGATCTCATAATAAAGCGATCTGTCTTCTTGTTAGAACGAGTTTTTGCACCCTTAGTTGGTTTACCCCAAGGAGTAACTGGATGACGACCACCTGAAGTACGGCCTTCACCACCACCATGTGGGTGATCAACTGGGTTCATTGCAACACCACGAGATACTGGACGAGCACCTAACCATCTAGCACGACCTGCTTTACCCAAAGAAACGTTTTGGTTATCAGGGTTAGATACAGCACCAACAGTAGCTAAACATTCTTCTCTAACGATTCTTAATTCGCCAGAAGAAAGTTTAAGTTGCGCATAACCACCATCTTTACCAACAACTTGAGCATAACAACCAGCAGAACGAACTAATTGTCCGCCTTTGCCAGATCTTAACTCAACGTTGTGAACGATAGTACCAACTGGCATGCTCTTTAATGGCATTGCGTTACCTGGTTTAATATCAGCTTTCTCAGAAGAGATAACTTTATCACCAGCTTTTAATCTTTGAGGAGCCAAGATATAAGCCTTCTCGCCATCTTCATAGCTAATTAAAGCAATGAAAGATGTGCGGTTTGGATCATATTCGATTCTCTCAACAGTTGCTTCACAATCAAATTTATTACGTTTGAAGTCAATTACACGGTATTTACGTTTGTGACCGCCACCGATTCTACGACTTGTAACGTGTCCGAAATTATCACGCCCACCTGTTTTTGTAAGACCAACAGTCAAACTCTTCTCAGGTTTGCCCTTATAAAGCTCACTTCTATCAACAATAACTAGTTGACGAAGACCTGGAGTAGCGGGCTTAAATGTTCTCAAAGCCATGACTAAATTCCTGCTGTAACATCAATATTTTGACCATCGGCAAGAGTAATAACAGCCTTTTTGTAATCAGAGCGAACGCCCTCATAACCTCTAAAGCGTTTTACCTTACCAGCTTGTTTAACGGTATTTACCTTCTTAACTTTTACATTAAAGATAGCTTCAATAGCTGCTTTAATTTCTTCTTTAGTAGCTGATAAAGGTACAGTAAATACAACTTTACCACTTTCAGAAGATGTCATAGACTTTTCTGTAATTACCGGACGAAGTAATGTATCATACATAGCTGCAGTTACATTGTTTGTTTTTTCTGATTTTTTCATTGTAATCTTTCCTCCAAGCATGTAACAGCTTCTTTAGTTAATACCAACTTCTCTTTTTTCAAAATATCGTACACATTAGCACCAATTGTAGGTAATACATCTACACCAACAATGTTACGGCTAGCTAATGCAAAGTTCATGTCTACTTCCTTACCATCGATAAATAAGCAGTTATTCAAACCACAAGCATTTAATTTTTGAATCAAATCTTTTGTCTTTGGATTTGAAAGCTTTGCTTCATCTACGATAACAAGATTACCCTCTTTAGCTTTAGCTGAAAGAGCAATTTTTAGACCTAATTTTCTAAATTTCTTAGTCAAGTCATGAGAGTGATCTCTTACAACTGGACCAAAAACAATTCCACCTTTTCTAAATTGAGTACCCTTACGGCTACCTTGACGAGCATTACCACTACCTTTTTGTTTGAATGGTTTTGCAGGTGTCAAAGCAACGTCTGAACGACCTTTAGTTTGGTGGTTACCGCATTGACGCATAGCCAATTGCCAATTTACAACGCGGTGCAAAACGTCAGCACGAACTTCTAAGCCGAAAATAGCATCATTAAGTTCAATGCTACCAACGTTTTCATTATTCAAATTTAAGATGTCCTGTTTCATTTTCAAAAATCCTTAATCTCTATGCATTATCAGCTGCTTCTTCAGCTATAACTGCAACAGGTTCATCAACCTTTTTAAGACCTGCAGGCATTGGTAATTTAACATCTTGAGTTTTCTTAATAGCATCAGTAACTCTAACCCATGCATTTTCAGCACCAGGAACGCCACCTTTAACCATAATCAAACCACGATTTCCATCAACAGCTACAACTTTTAAGTTTTGAACAGTAACACGTTCATCACCCATATGTCCAGCCATCTTTTTACCTTTGAATACTTTACCTGGATCTTGTCTTTGTCCTGTAGAACCATGTGAACGGTGAGAAATAGACACACCGTGTGTTGCTTCCAAACCTGCAAAGTTGTGACGTTTCATAACACCGGCAAAACCTTTACCGATAGAAGTTGCACAAACATCTACAAATTGACCTGCAACAAAGTGTTCTGCAGACAATTCATCACCAACAGAAAGAAGACAATCTTCGCTTACTCTAAATTCAGCAATTTTCTTCTTTGGCTCAACGTTAGCCTTGGTGAAGTATCCCTTCATTGGTTTAGATACATTTTTCGCTTTAATAGCGCCTGTTCCTAATTGAACAGCTGTATAACCATCTTTATCATTTGTTCTGACATTAACAACTTTTAAGCCTTCAACAGCCAAAACTGTAACAGGAACATGTGTCCCATCAGCTTCAAAAATTCTAGTCATCCCAAGTTTTTTTGCGATTAAACCAGTACGCATTATTATTTTTCCTTTTTCAATAGGTTGATTTTATCTTTCAAAAACCAACATTAAAAATTATAACTTAATTTCTACATTCACACCAGCTGCAAGGTCTAATTTCATCAACGCATCAACTGTTTGTGGTGTAGGATCTACAATATCAAGAAGTCTTTTGTGAGTTCTGATTTCGAACTGTTCACGAGATTTTTTATCAACGTGAGGAGAACGGTTAATCGTAAACTTCTCAATTTTAGTTGGAAGAGGAATTGGTCCTCTAACATTAGCTCCGGTTCTTTTAGCTGTATGAACAATCTCTTTAGTAGACAAGTCTAATAAACGATGATCAAAAGCCTTAAGGCGGATTCTGATATTTTGTGTATCCATCATTTTAACACTTTTCCTATAACTAAATGGCAAAAAACTCCACAATGGAATTTGCCATCTAAAAAATTACTGCAAACTTTAGCAACATTCGTCTGCATTATGGGTTATATTTGATTCGCAAGAAAGTTAACACTTCCTTAACTTTTTTGTTGCTTGGCCTTTGTAACATTTAAATTTTAATAATGCAAGCAAAAAATGCACAAAAAACGAAAAAAAATTAAAAAAAATATCTTTTAAAAACCCTTATAGAGATTCACGTTGAATCATATTGACAAAAAAATCATTTTTAGCTCTTTTTTAACTCAAAAATCCCCTATTTTGACTCTTTATTATATATTTAAATACAAAAAAACTCTATTTACCTCATAAAAAAAACAATAATTATATTATTGATTTTAAAATAAATAACTCTATACTAACCTTGCTTAATATATTATCATAAACTTTACAATTATGAAAACTTTTAGGTCAACTGAAGTTTTTCAAGGGTTTGATTTTGAAGTACAAATCACAACTCCTGATGTTACCCCAACCGATTTAACGGTTATCTACGTTCACGGTCAACAAGCGCGCAATCAACATCGTAAACCTAAAATGGTTTGCGAGATTGTAACTCGCTTAAACTCTTCTTTTTGCTGGTACGAACTCGCTGGTCATTCTAACAATCTAGAACAATATGACAATGCAGATTTATTTATTTGGATAAACCAATTAAAATACCTGCTGACAAATGTCATAACTGGCAACGTTATTCTCGTCGGCTCTTGCCTAGGTGGTATTATAAGCTTATTTACAGCGCCCTATTTTAAGGAACGCATTAAAGGTGTAATAACCCTAAGCGCAGCAGACATTGATTGGCGACAAAAATTGAGCCAAGACCAACAAAAAGACCTAGAAAAACAGGGATATACTGTTTTTTATTTACAAGACAAACGTATTCCATTCAAACTAACAGAAAAATTTATTTCATCAACTGAAGAAATTCGCAAACAAGAAAGCTTATCCCTTGCTTGCCCTGTACACCTGTTTGTTGGAAGAAATGATCCAGCTGTTAAAGTAACAGATGTCTTAAATTTATCTGATAAAATTTCTTCACCAGAAACTATTATCAAGATAATTTCTAACGACACACATGGAATGCGAACCAAAACAAGTATGACCGAAGTAGAATATTCTCTTCGCTCAATACTTAAATAACCTCAACCGCCGAGATAAAAGTCTCGGCGGTTTTAATATATAACCTTTTCCAACCTATTAATCTACAAACCCCACAAAATATTTATAGAAAAATCTCATAAGTTTATTAATTAAAGTTCTTTTAGCAAGCTTAACCCTTAGCACCGGAACTTCAAAATCGGGACCAAAATTATGGAGCAAACAACAAGACCTATGTTGTCCATCTTTAACAACATCATTATAATCAACAATTATAACGTGTTTATTGTCATACCCATTTTCTTCAATACTTTTTATCAACGCATCATAATGCGCAACATCCATTTCTTCATGACCATGTGCTCTGTGAAATTCACAATATTCATCATATTCTTTATATGCACCATCAAGATATTTATAAGCCTCAACATCATACAAAGAGTGATTACCATCTCCTGTACACCTTTTAATATCTTTAACTTTCATTTTTGATAATTCATATTTATCAATATTGCGAAACTTTAAACGGCGCTTAAAATATATATCATCAATAATAAATCTATCATCAAAAAGCAAAGCATCTGTCGAGCCAAATGCAAAGCTTCTTAATTTACGAATAAAAAAAGTCCAAGTCATCAAAATAGTCCAAAATAAAAAAATCCTAAAAACAGACTATTATCTTCTCCCCCTTATGTCAACCTATAAAACCGATATATTAAAAACAGATAAACGAAACAAGACGGGCGAGAACTTGCAAGAGCCCGATTGTTCGCACAAAAAAAGCCCCAGCACAAGCTAGGGCATTATCTGGGGCGAACGAGCTTATGAGCAAAAACAATCCAGTGAATTGTTTTTGCCATAAACTATCAGACTTTGTTAATTTGCATTAGCCGGAAACGGCGTCAATGCAAATGTTACAATGACTTGCCCGAAGTGAAGTTGGCAAGCTTTTATTAAAAAGCGAGCCCTACGAAACAAGACGGGCGAGAACTTGCAAGAGCCCGATTGTTCGCACAAAAAAAGCCCCAACATTAAGCTAGGGCATTATCTGGGGCGAACGAGCTTATGAGCAAAAACAATCCAGTGAATTGTTTTTACCATAAACTATCAGACTTTGTTAATTTGCATTAGCCGGAAACGGCGTCAATGCAAATGTTACAATGACTTGCCCGAAGTGAAGTTGGCAAGCTTTTATTAAAAAGCGAGCCCTACGAAACAAGACGGGCGAGAACTTGCAAGAACCCGATTGTTCGCACAAAAAAAGCCCCAACATTAAGCTAGGGCATTATCTGGGGCGAACGAGCTTATGAGCAAAAACAATCCAGTGAATTGTTTTTGCCATAAACTATCAGGCTTTGTTAATTTGCATTAGCCGGAAACGGCGTCAATGCAAATGTTACAATGACTTGCCCGAAGTGAAGTTGGCAAGCTTTTATTAAAAAGCGAGCCCTACAAAACAAGACGGGCGAGAACTTGCAAGAGCCCGATTGTTCGCACAAAAAAAAGCCCCAGCACAAGCTAGGGCATTATCTGGGGCGAACGATCGGGCTCGAACCGACGACAACCGGTACCACAAACCGCAAATTTTACACACACTGATACACAAAACAAACAAAAACAATCACTTATTTTTAAAATTTTTTTCTCCAAATCGTATCTACGTGTAACGTAGCGACATTTTCTTTGCAATCCAAAGGGGATATACTGAGGATAAATTGAAAAACAAGAAAGGATTTTTAATGAGAAAAAATAAATTTCCAGGTGTCAGAGAAAAAGTTACTTACGGACACATTTTAAATAAAAAAGATATATCATATTCTATTCGTTATACTGTTAATGGTGTAAGACGTGAAGAAACTATAGGTTGGAAGTCAGAAGGATATACAGCCGAAGAAGTTTACAACATTCGTTCAGCCCTTATTAAAGATATTGAGACTGGTAAAGCCTTTTCTTATAAAGAACAAAGAGAACAACGCCAACAGGAAAAAATAGCTAATGAGGAAGCCTTAAAACAAAAACAACTTAAAGAAATAACTTTTTCAGATTTATTTGAAAATTATTACAAACCTCATATTAAAAGAAAGAATAAAAAATCAACTGTTGAGAGAGAAATTGGCTTATATGAAAAATGGCTTAATCCTTTTTTTGGGGATCTTAAGTTAAACCTCATTAGCCGCATTAGCCTCAATAGCTTATTGGATAAAATGGAAAAAGCACATTTATCTAATCGGTCAAAAAATTATGCCATTGCATTAACAAGACAGATTTTTAATTTTGCAATTAAACATGATTTATATTCCGGTATTAACCCTGCATCAAAATTTGATGAACTAAAAAAAGAAGATAACAGTAGAATGAAATTTCTTTCAGAAGAAGATTTAAATAATCTTTTGGATGAACTCAAAAAACACAGCTATTTAGTTTATTTAATGGCTCTTATTTCGGCTGACTGTGGTTTGCGTGCCGGAGAAATTTTCAAGCTAACTTGGGCAGATATTAATTTAGAAAAACGATTAATGCTTTTAAGAGATACTAAAAATGGCACGGATAGATATGCTTACATGACAAAACGTGTTCAAGAAGAGTTATCAAAACTCAATCAAGATGAAGGTAACAAACTTTTATTTACGAGTCGGAATGGAGAACAAATAAAACATATTTCAAGAACATTTGAACGAGCAGTAAAAACATTAGGTATTAATAAAGGTATTATAGATCGAAAACAGAAAATTGTTTTTCATTCTTTACGACATACTTACGCAAGCAGACTCGTTGATAAAGGTGTGCCTATTTATGAAGTAAAAGAGTTATTAGGACATAAAGATATAAAAATGACTATAAGATACTCGCATTTTGATAAAGACCGTTTGCTGAAATCTGTGCAAGTATTAGATGCTTAATTAGTTATACTCTTTATAAAAAAATAAATTTCTTGCAAAATCAATCAATTAACATTTTTATAACTTTTTTAGGAACTTTAAATGATGAAACAACAAAATTTTTTTGATACACTTCTAAATGAATCGAAAGCAAATTGTTCAGCACTAAGATTCAGAAAATTTAATGTATATACTCCTTTTTTAACCCTCAAATTTTGGAGGATAATAATGCAAAAAGAAACTCATTTTGCAAGAAAGAAGTATATGTCTCAACATTTATTCAATGATATCAAAAACTTCTTAAGCAACAGACACGATATTACTCGAAAAGAGCTTTGTAACACATTCAAAATTTTTAAGTATAATACCTTAAAAGCGGAAGATAGTCGTGGAGACGGTGACCGAATAGGTGTGTCTGCTTATTCTGGAAGAGATGCTTTATATACACCAGAAAGAATTTTGGCATATATAAAACGAAAATTTGAAATCATTTCTGAAGAAGACATAGATTTCTGCAATATTTAACAAACTTTTTTGTAGATACTCCATTTAAACCTTAGTTTTAAGAAAGGATTTTTCATATGAAAATGAAAAATTTGATAATTGAAAAACAGGAGCGAGAGGCACAAGCCTCTCCTCTCCCTCCGAGAAATGATGTTGGCACATCAAATCTCGATAATAAAAACGTGTACAATATCTCCGAAGCCGCAAACTTTTTAGATAGTGCCACATTTTATTCCAACCGTAATATTAAGGTTATTCCGATTAGAAAGCAAGATAAAAAACCGCTAACCAACCATGGTTGGAAAGATGCAAGTGACGATAAAGTCGTATTACAAGAATGGAACAGACTGTTTCCAAATTGCAATATAGGCATTCCAACCGGAACAATCAACAATATCTTTGTTGTAGATGTTGACGGTGAAATTGGTACACAATCTTTAATAGCACTTGAAAATATCTATGGTAAATTAGACGTACCTACGGTCATAACTGGTAAGGGTAAGCATTTGTATTTCAAAATGCCTGAAAATATAGATATTAAATGTAGTACAAGTAAAATTGCACCGCATATTGATATACGTGGCAATGGCGGTTATGTTGTAGTACCACCATCTATCCACGAAAATGGTAACTGCTACAAATGGGTTAATTTTGACTTTAGCCAAGATTTCCCAACCGCTCCACAATGGTTGGTTGATTTAATTACCAATCCGTCAGAAAACAATATTGATTTGTTGTTGGAAGAAATAGCTACTGCTCCAGAGGGTACACGCAACAATACACTGATAAGTAGCACTGTTAGAATTTGCAATAGTGCAAATAAGCAGTTCCTCAACATTTCCGAAGTCAAGGGAGATATTATAAATGCCGCACTTGAATCGGGATTACCAAAAGCAGAGGCAATAAGAACTGTAAACAATGGTATCAAGTTTTCAGAGACTCACAACACCAATTTTGCAGAGAACGAGCCGGATATGGATATCCTTAAAACTAAGGATTTATTACCAGCTCCACGGCTTAATACAAGCATATTTAAAGGTTTAGAACATTGGGTAATTCAGACTGCTGAAAATACCAATGCTCCTGTTGACTATGTCGCTTTTTCTCTGTTAGCAGGTGCAGCAGGTGTTGTAGGTTTATCTCGTAGTATTTCTCCTTGGAGCGGTTGGGAAGAACCTTGTTGTTTATGGGTTGGAGCAGTTGGCGAACCAAGTTCAGGTAAAACTCCTGCAACAACACCAACCCGTAAAATTTTAAACCAAATTGAGGGTTCCCGAAAAAGTGAGTATTCTGCAAAACTTGCAGAATGGAAACGTGAAAAAGAAGTAGCCAAGCAGAAGAAAAAAGAATGGGAAGATAAGATTAAAGAAAATCCAGATTTTGCACCTCGTTTTCCGAATTCTGCTATTACTCCACCTAAACCTCAAACTTATCGCTTCGTTTATGGCGATACGACCCAAGAGGCTTTGACCTCTGATATGGAAAGAAATATTAAAGGGGCAATTCTCTTTCGCGATGAATTATCCGCATGGATTTGCGGAATGAATCGTTACAACAGTGGCAGTTCAGAACGAGGCTTTTGGCTTGAGGCTTTTAATGGTAACAAATTTATTTGTAACCGTGTCAAATTTGACGATGAACGGTTAGAAATTCAAAATCTGTTAGTATCAGTCTTTGGCACCATCCAGCCTAAAAGGCTCACAGACACGGTTCTTTCCGACCGCGGGGACGGTTTCCTCGCGCGCTTTCTTTGGGTGTATCCGGACGTTATACCGCCTGCTATACCGCAAAATATCGCTTTGCCAGATACAGCACTAAAAACATTACAAAAATTGGATACATTGTTAAATCCGTATGTAGATTTTGTAGAAGAACAGAAAAAATGTTTATCATTAAGTATAGAGGCAAAAGAAGTTTTTAGTACTTGGTATATCAAGCATTTAACCCAAACTCAGCAAGAAGAAAATAGTATAAAGTATTTTCTTGGTAAAGGACAAGGCTATGTTTTGCGTTTAGCTTTACTACTTGAATTATTATGGTGGGCTAGTTCTGAATATCCTGAACCAACCGAAATTAGCCTTGAGGCTATAAAAAAAGCTATTGAACTATACGATACATATTTAACTCCAATGTGTGAAAGGGTTTATAATATGTATTATAGTCCAACATATAATATTGAAGCCCGTGCATTAGCTCGATGGATTCTTGAAAATAAGCCGGAAAGCTTCACTTTGCGTGATGTTTATAATAATGGCACAGTAAAGTATCTGCGCCGAAAAGAGCCTACAGAAAAAGCCACCAAAAGATTAGTAGAACTTAATTGGCTACGCTATGAGGACTCACGAGCCGGAACAACAAAAGGAAAATGCCGAAGAACATATTATGTTAATCCCGAAGTTTACGAACTGGCGGAAAATTATTAGGTCTTCCAAAAAAGGCGGATTCAAACTCCGCCTTTTAATTTTTTATAAACCTCAAGCATATACAAAGCATCAAGCAATGCACCATTATATGGAGAGTGTAAAATCTTAATATCTAATCTTTCACATAGTGAATTTAAATTATTTTTCTGATTTGGAAATACCTTTCTTGCCATTTCTAAAGTATCCGTTATTTTATTTTGGAGTTCAAAACCAAGTTCATTATTTAAAAATTTTAAATCAAATTGAACATTATGTCCGATTATCTCTTTACCCGCAATAAAATGTAAAAATTCATTTTTATAAAATTCAAATGTCGGATAATTTTTCAAAAATTCATTATCTAAACCATGTATTTTAATAACTTCCTCTGGCACTTCACATTCCGGATTAATATAGGCATGAAATACAGCACCGGTTTGAATATCGTTTTCATCAATTTCAATAGCAGTAATTTCAACCAATTTATTTCCATCTTCTGGGGCAAAACCGGTTACCTCTGTTTGAATAACAACTTTTTTAGTACATGTATTCTTTTGAAAAAGTTTATTAAAAATACCAATCATTTCAAATCTTCTATATTTATTTCCTTAATTTTTGCACCCATTTCATCAAATACATCAACCATACCGGCTGTATCAGATTTAACATAGATAAACTCTTTATCAAATTTAATAACTTCTCGACCAATACCCCAAGCAGGACAACGCATTTTTTTAGTTTTAGAAGTTACAATTCCTATCGGACCTTTCAAAATATATGGACATTTTGTAATTTTAGAGCCGATAACAGATAAATCTTTTAAATAATCAATCATTACTCCTCACTTGCTTTATTAGCTACATTGTTTAATGTATTTAAAATACTTTCAGCCTTAGATAAGTTTTTATTTATATCATCGATAATACTTTTATTATTTTCATTAATATTCAATTTTGAAACATTATCTTTTATTTGGCTGACTATAGGCAAAAAATCTGTATAGAAAGACTTTGACATATCAACCATAGCTGTAATTTTTATTTTATTTACATTATCAATCATATTTTTATCCAAAATGACCAATATATTGATTTCCTTTATTCCACTTGGCATCATATTTGTTATCTATTTGGTAAACCACAACATCAGCATCATATTTATTGTCCACCCAATAAATGATAGCACTTGAGTCATATTTGTCGTCAGTAAAAAACCATAGTTCATCTTTGTTGTCGGCATCATATTTATCGCTCATTTTACAGAACCATAAATCAGCGTCATATTTATCATCAGTTAAAAATACTTTAATAACATCAGAATCATATCTATTATCTGTTGCATAAACTTTAGCCAATTTTCTATTCCTTTCTTAAAAAATACATCTTCACTACGTCAAACTACGACGCATTGTTTATAAAATTTTGAATATCATTTATATTGCTTGCCACCTTATATGCATAAGTTGTGGTTTTACCTTTGCGATTAGATGCATTAAAACCTTTTGCAATAGTTTTTTTCTGTAACTCTTTAATTAAAGAGTTACTATTAAGCGTCGTTTCTTTGTTTTTACCGGAGAATTTATAACACATCTTAACTTGAGATGTGTTACCGTCGGCAAAAGAAATTTCTATTTGTTTATAATCTTCCCCACCGGTTACATTATGCCAGTCAAACCAACAACCATAAAAACCACCACGTGCATTATGTACCCATCCAATATTAAAATTATGTCCTTGTAACGCATTATATAGATAATCAAACCATTTTTCTGTATTCCATGTGTAAATATCTTTGTCATCACAAGCTTTTATACGTTCTTTCACAGAATTAAGTCGCTTATAGAAATTTTCAAAAATTAAATTACAGGAATAATCATTTTCTAACAGTTCCAACATATCATCACGTTTAAGCGAACAACAATCTTTTTTAGATAATACCTTTTGTTCAGCCGACGGAACATATCCTTTAACATAATCGCCAGTTTTAAAATAACAAACCTTTATTTTTTTATCGCCAGAAAATTTTTTATCATTAGAGCGTATATTTTTTACATAGCGAATTATTTGGTCATCATGTTCATTAGTGTAGGTTTTATCTTCAATAATCAAAATATGTGAGGCTGTAACAATCAAAACATCTATATGTTCTACTTGACGCTCAATAGATAAAATTTCTTCTGTTTTTTCAATACCGCATTTAGCTAAAAACTTATGTGCTATAGTATATTCTTTAGGAAAATCCTTTTTGTATTGTTCTTTTCCAAATGCTAACAAATAGCACAAGAACGCATCTTGAGATAATTCACTTGTTGCATAATCAAAAATATTCGGCTGTTCCATTTTTATTACTCTCCAGTTAAAGATAAACCACCTTTTAAAAGGTGGTCGGAGAGTTCGTAAATCATATCTACTTAAATGATTCTCTTAGCCTTTCAAACCATATTTTTTCAGAGATAAAGATATGGTTCTTGGACATACGCTAAAAGCTCCCCGACCATATCACTATGAATCGGGGATATATTAACTATCAGCTTTTTACGAATAGCCGATAATTTGACGATGTTATATCCTAACACCGAAGTAGATACGAGCTTACGACAGCCCTCTTGCACCTAAAAGGTACTCAGAACGTAAGTTTCCACGTTCAAAAAAACTGTAACGCAAATTACATGAAAAAGCAATCTATTGTTATAAATATCAAAAACTTATTTTGAACAAACAAAAACTATCCCCAACTTATTGAAAATAAAGAAAATAAGTGTGGTAAGTTAAAAAAATAACCGCCATACTAAGGGTGTGGGGCAAAAAAACAAAAAACCTAATGAGGCTTTTGAGGCAAATGAGGTTTGTTTTGAGAATCACAAAAAAACATTGTAAATAGGTATATTTCCAAGATTGGGGAGATAGCGGGGATAAAAAAGTATATTTTAAAATAAAAGATTCGTTTATTACGCTTTTTGTATCACTTAAATAAACTTACTATCTCTTTATATTTAAAATAAAAAGACGTTATTTCAAACAGTAAGAAAAAAGGTGCCTAAATATAGACACCTTGTAAAATCTGGGGCGAACGATCGGGCTCGAACCGACGACAACCGGTACCACAAACCGGGGCTCTACCAACTGAGCTACGTTCGCCATCGCTTGCAATCTTTTACATATAATTTTTCATAAAGTCAAGCTAAAAAATAATAAAAAAAATTATATTCATAACTAAAATTAACAATTTATTTTCTTTTTGTTTGCTATTATAACTCATCTTCGTAGTCATGAAAGGAATCAGAGCACAATGTATATTATGAAAAAATTATATTTAGGTCTTATTTTACTTGGTTTAACAGCTTTTTCTGCTAATGCATCAAACACTTCTTCAATAGTAATAGATGCTAAAACAGGAAATGTTTTATATTCTGATAATGCAGAAACATTACGTTACCCTGCTTCACTAACCAAGCTTATGACACTATATATAACTTTCAATGCATTAGAAACGGGCAAACTAAAAATGACTGATAAGCTAAAGGTGTCACATACGGCAGCCTCCAGATCTCCCTCAAAATTAGGAATGCCCGCAGGTTCATACATTGATGTAAAAACTTTAATTCAAGCTCTAATTGTTAAATCTGCAAATGATTGCGCAACAGTTTTAGCTGAAGCTTTAAGCCCAACAGAAAGAGATTTTGCAGTACTTATGACTAAAACAGCTCATAAATTAGGAATGTACAGAACAACATTCAAAAATGCCTCAGGTCTTCCAAATTCTCAGCAAAAAACAACAGCCAAAGACTTAGCTATTCTAGGCGCTGCAATATATCACCACTTCCCACAATATTATCACTTATTTTCAATCACACAATTTACATACAATAACACGACATACAAGACACACAACTATCTATTAAACGATTCGCTTGGAACAGATGGAATGAAAACCGGTTACACAGCAGCTTCAGGTTTTAACATTTTAACATCAGCTCAACAAGGAAACTATCGTGTTATTGCTGTAACATTAGGTCATAAAAAAGTAAAACAACGTGACGAAAGCATTTCTAAAATGATGGAAATTTCTCTAAATCACATCCAAGAAAATAAGCAAATAAATACTTATAACTTGAAAAATGCGATAAATCGTTCAATCAAAACTGAAAAAACAAAAACAGCATACAACAATCGTTAATACAGCATAAAATGGAACAAAAACAAGCACATATTATAATAGTTGATGGCCCATCAAAATCAGGTAAAAAGCTTTTTGGCTTAGAACTTGCTATAACTCTAATGTATAACAAGCAAAAAACAGCCATTTTACTTGATAGCGATTCTCCATTAAACAAAATAATAAATTCTCGCATAGCATCACATCAATTTTTACCAACGCCAACGATAATAAACAAAGATTCGTTTGTAAAAGAATGTCAAAATTTTGATGCTATCATTATCCCTGGGATAACAAATATTGATGACTTAGCTATAAATGCTGACACATATATAACCTTGCTAACTCCCCAAACGGCACACAAATTTCCTAAAAACACAATATATCTAAACAATATGTGGGAACTAAAAAAGAAAATAGCCTCCACACACAACAAAACGCTAAATTGGGTGATTTGTGAAAATAACTTAAAAGATAAATCTATAACCGAGCCATCAAAAGAGCTATCTTCAATAGCAAGAATGTATGGTTTTAGGGTTGCTCCACCAATAAATAAAAGAGCTTCATATCTAAACACATTTAATGGAATATCTTCTCAAGACAAAACATATTCCAACTTAAAAAACAACCTAACCTATGAAGATATATGCGCTAAACGTGAAATAACCAAACTTGCAGAATTCATTTTTAGCTAATAAATAATCTTTACAATTAGGACTTTTTATTCTAAACATAGCAATGTATTTATTAACAAATAAGGATTAATGATGATAGAAACTATTAAAACTACTCCATACACTGACCAAAAAATGGGAACAGCTGGTTTAAGAAAAAAAACCAAGATTGCCATGCAAGAAAATTACATTGAAAACTTCCTTCAAAGTATTTTCAATACAATTCCAAATTTAGAAAATAAATCTTTTTTGGTCGGCGGTGATGGTAGATTCTATAATAGTGTAGTTATTCAAAAAATCATCAAAATAGCATCTGCAAATAACGTAAAAAAACTTCTTATTGCCAAAGATGGCTTAGTATCAACTCCAGCTGGCTCACATATTATATTAAAAAATCACTTAGATGGTGCTTTTGTACTTTCTGCATCTCACAACCCCGGTGGTATAGATGGTGACTTTGGTATAAAATATGCAACCTCATCTGGTGGACAATGCCAACCTGATGAAAGTAAAGCCATACAAGAAGAAGCACTAAAAATAAAAGAATACAAAATATCTAATTGCCAAGACATAGACCTTTCAAAAACAAGAACAACTCAATGCGAAAACACCATAATTGAAATAATCGACCCATACGTTGATTATATAAAATTAATGGAAAGTATTTTTGACTTCAAAAAAATCAAAGAGCTTCTATCATCAGATTTTCGCTTTGTTTTTGATGCTATGAATGGAGTAACAGGTCCTTATGCTAAAAAAATGTTTGAAGAAACCTTAAATGCTCCTAAAGGAACCGTTATAAATGCAACTCCGCTTGAAGACTTTGGCGGTCTTCATCCAGACCCAAACCTTATTTATGCCAAACATTTAGTTGATTTAATGTACTCAGAAAGCGCTCCAGATTTTGCCGCAGCAAATGATGGTGACGGCGACAGAAATATGATTTTAGGAAAAAGCTTCTTTGTTAGCCCAAGCGATTGCTTAGCTATTTTAACAGATAATTATAAGCTAATTCCAGCATATAAAAATGGCATATATGGCGTTGCAAAATCTGCAGCCACCTCAATGGCTGTAAAAAAAGTAGCAGATGCATTAAATTTAGGTTTTTATGAAGTACCAACTGGTTGGAAATATTTCATCAACCTAATGGATTCTAATCGTATTTCTTTCTGCGGAGAAGAAAGTTTTGGAACAGGTGCATCTCACATTCGTGAAAAAGATGGTATCTGGGCTACTTTATTCTGGCTTAACATCATTGCCGAAAAAAGACAATCCATAAAAGATATCGCCTTATCACATTGGAAAAAATATGGTAGAAATTATTACCTAAGAAACGATTTTGAAAACATTCCTCAAAACGTTGCAGATAAATTAATGGAAGATTTAGAAAACTCTCTACCATCACTAATAAACCAAAACTTTTCTGGTTACATAGTATCTGATGCTTATCCATTTATATACAACGACCCAGTAGATAAAACATCTACCAAAAACGGTCTTGTTGTTCACTTTACAGATGGTTCACGCATTGTTTATCGCTTGTCTGGAACAGGTACAAGTGGGGCAACACTTAGAACTTATATTGAGCGCTATGAAACAAACAATTTATTAGAAGCTCCAGAAACAATGCTTGAAGAATTAAGCAAAGTTTCAAGACAAATCTCTAAAGTAACCGAACTTACAGGAAAAGCAAAACCAGATATAATAACTTAAAAAAACAACCACTTTTAGGACAGCCAATGTTTAAAGACAAACAAAATACCAGACCAGATAAAATACTAGAAGAGCGTTTATTGTTATTAGTATTTATGCTAACTGCAACAGTTGTAAGTATTGGTTTTTTGTTTGCCTACCCTAAATATCTTGGTCCAATTATTTTATCTGTTTTTGTTTTTATAATACTAAGTATTTACATAACTATTACCATACTTCAATCTGGTGAAACAGCTATCCTTTATGGCGGTCTTGCAAACGAGATATTAAAAAACAAAAAAACATGCTACACCATTACAAATCAAAACAAAAAAGTAATTCTGCAAAACGAACTAGCTAAAGACTTACTTAAAAACGAACCAATTATTGATTTCTTAAAAAAGCATATTGTAACAGATGAAAGCAACATTCAAAAACTAAAAGAATTAGAGTATGCGTCAGAAAACTTAAAAGAAAATACTCAAGAACTCGCACTTAAATTTGACGATTCTACAATTTTTTCAAATTATGAATGGTATCGCATAACCCTTCGTCCAATAACCCTAAATAACACTCAAACAACCGAAATCACAAATCCTTCAAACTTTGATAAAAGATATAATTTATATCAATTTTGGAGCATAGAAAATATTACTTCCCTAAAAACTATTGATGATCTTTTTAAAGAAGAACGAAGAGCCTTTTATAATTTCTTAAACTACTTACCTGTTGGTATATATGTATTAAATTCTAAAGGCAAAATAGATTATACAAACAAAACACTAAGCACTATGCTTGGCACACCAAAAGAAAATATTTTAGGAAAAGAAATAGACCAATTTTTAACCAAAGCAACCAATAGCGAAGAAAAACTTTCAAATGGCTCTATCCAATACAATGCATATATAAAAATCTCAAATAAAATACACGAATATCTTGTAAAAATAGACCACTTCAAAGAAGGGGAAGATATTCAAACAAGAGGTATTGTTATAGGTGAAATTCCAACAAACAACACCTTGCAACAAAACTACAAAGAAATTGTATCTCAATCAAATAGCATCTTTAATTTATCTCCTTTTGGTATGATGTTATTAGATAAAGATCTAACTATAAAAAGAGTAAACCAACAATTTACAGATATACTTGGAGTACCATCACCATCACAATTGCAAAACAATTACCTAACCAATTACCTAGATGAAGAAAGCATCCAAAAAATAAAAAAACAAATAGACACCTATACATCTAGTTCTGGAAAACTCCAAGTTGCTTATTTTGACTTAAACTTCCAAAAGAAAAAAGAAAATAAGATTTTAAGAATATATATTTGCCCATCATTCTCATCAACATTACAAATAAAAGAAAACATTACCGGCATTATTTTATTCTGCTTAGATACAACAGAACAAAAAAATCTTGAAACCCAATTTGCGCAAGCTCAAAAAATGCAAGCTATGGGACAACTTGCCGGAGGCATTGCTCACGACTTTAATAACCTACTTACTGCAATGATTGGTTTTTGTGATTTATTATTGCAACGTCATGGTCCTAAAGACTCATCTCATGCAGATATTATCCAAATCAAGCAAAATGCAAACTGCGCTGCAGAATTAGTTCGCCAACTCTTGCAATTCTCAAGAAAGCAACCATTAAAACCAGAACTAAACAGCATAACCGATATTCTTTTAACATATACCCCATTGTTAAAAAGAACAGTTGGCAACCAAGTAGAACTAAAGTTTAACCATGGTGAGAACCTAGACCTTATAAAGGTAGATAAAGTTCAGTTTTTACAAGTAGTCCTAAACTTATGTGTAAATGCCAAAGATGCTATGAATAAAAAAGGAACTTTAACCATTTCCACTCAAACAGAAACACTCTTAGAGCCATATCACTTTGGAGCCGAAACCATAGAAGCCGGCACATTTGTTAGAATGGATGTAACAGATTCAGGATGCGGTATTCCTCTTGAAAACCTATCTCGCATATTTGAACCATTCTTCTCAACCAAACAAAATATTGTTGGCTCAGGAACAGGTTTAGGCTTGGCAACCGTATATGGCATAGTTCGCCAAATGGAAGGATTTATAAAGGTAAATAGTACTGTAAATGTTGGAACAACATTCTCAATTTATCTTCCTGCTCATTCTTCACAAAATATCACTAAAACAACCGAAGAAACCACATCTTTCCGCACCCTAAACGACAAAAAAGGAAGAGCCGTTTTAACGCCAACACCAATGCCACCAGCCGATAAAGATAAAATAATCTTAGGCTTAAGTCTATCTGCAACCGATAACCTAAATCAAACTCCAGAAAATATCGAAAACATCAGAATTCTACTTGTAGATGATGAAGATTCTGTTAGAACATTTGCTCAACGTGCGCTTCGCAAAAAAGGTTATACTGTTGTAAGTTGCAACTCTGCCGAAAATGCTCTTGAAGCATTAGAGCAAGATAAAAATTTCAACCTATTAATTACTGATATGGTAATGCCTGGTCTTAACGGAATAGAACTATCAAAACTAGTTCTAGAACAAATTCCAGATATAAAAATAATCCTTGCATCAGGATATTCAGAAGATATCCTAAAGGGAGAATTTGCAGACGTCGAAAATATGTCATTTATTCCTAAACCATTTAGTTTAAGTGACCTAACCCAAAAAGTATATGAGGTTCTAGAAGGATAAAATGACAACCAATAAATCAAAACAATTTGCCTTTAATTTCTTGCCTAAAACATATTTAGGAGAAGAAGATTTTATGGTTACATCATGTAATCAAAATGCCTACATGGCTGTAAAAATGTGGCCTAATTGGCAACATTTTTCATTAAACATTTTTGGCCCTAAAAGTTCTGGCAAATCACACTTAGCCCACATTTGGGTTGAAAGCATTCAAGCATCACTCCCTCGCCCAATACAAATCCCTATTTTATCTTCACATAGCATAAATATGAAAAATCTAAATAAAATCACAAACGAGCACCCATATTTAGTAATTGAAGACCTAGATTCTAATATAAATGAAGAAGCTTTCTTCCATTTATATAACAATTATAACGTTCCAGGTAGATTTATATTATTTACATCAGAACTACCACCTTCAAAACTTTCATTAAAACTACCAGATTTACGTTCTCGCTTAAACATCATCCCAACAATAGAAATTAATCAACCAGATGATGAAATGCTAACTGCTCTTATTGCCAAATTGTTTAATGATAGGCAAATAATCATCAATCAAGAAATTCTTGATTATATCCTAAAATACTCAGAGCGTTCATTTGATTATATAACCAAGCTCATTGCCGAAATAGATGAAATCTCATGGATATACAAAAGAGCCGTATCAATTCCTATCGTAAAAGAAGCCATAGAAAACCTAAATCATAATCAACAATTGGAACTATTTATATGACAAAGCACAACAATCTAGATATTAACGGTTGGATAATATTAGATAAACCAGAAGGCTTAAGTTCAAATCAAGTTTTACGCAAAATACAATATGAACTAAAAGCCAAAAAAGCCGGACATATCGGCACCTTAGACCCATTTGCTAGCGGAGTTTTACCTCTTGCATTTGGCGAAGCTACAAAATTAATTCCTTACCTCGAAAATGGCGATAAAACATATGAGTTTGAACTAGAATTCGGCACATCAACCACAACAGATGATACCGAAGGAGAAATCTTATCTACTTCAAATATCATTCCCTCGCTAGAAGAAATAAAAGAAATTACTCCTCAATTTATTGGAAAAATCACTCAAATTCCACCAAAATATTCCGCAATTCACATTAATGGGCAAAGAGCATACACTCTAGCACGAGAAGGAAAAGATTTTAAAATTCCAGAACGCAAGATAACAATCACATCACTTATCTTAAAATCTTATCAAAAAGACCTCAAAAAAGCCCTATTTGAAGTAACCTGTTCTAAAGGCACATATGTACGAACATTAGGTAGCGATATTGCCAAATCTCTAAACACAGTAGGTCATTTATCATCTCTTCGCCGAACAAAAAATGCAAAATTTGACCTATCGCATACGATTTTGCTGGATAATTTAAAAAATATGTTGTATAAGAACGGCGGAGCAAACCCTGTTTTACCAGTTGAAACATTTCTGTGCGACATCACGGTTATCGCTTTAACTAAAACAGAAGCTCTTAAGCTTAAAAACGGACAAGCCATTGATTCTAAAGGATTACCCCCTCAAGATAGACCATATGCTTGCTGTTTAGAAAACAAGCTTATAGCCCTATGTGAAGTAAAAGAAAATCATCTTTTACCGATTCGGGTTTTTAATCATTAATTTTAATATTTTAATAAAAAAAGGAAAAAAAGATGTCGATTACAAATGAAAAAAAGCAAGAAATTATTGCTCAATATGGTTTAAAAGAAGGCGATACAGGTTCTCCTGAAGTACAAATCGCAATCTGGACATACAGAATTAATTCTTTGATTGAACACTTCAATACACACAAGAAAGACCTTCACTCTCGTTTAGGTCTTATGAAGATGGTTAGCCGTCGTCGTCACTTGCTTGACCACTTGAAGAAATCAAGCGAAGAAAGATATCAAACACTAATTAAAAAATTAGATTTACGTAAGTAAGATGTTTGAATGAAATAGCGGGGCAATGGGGCTCCGCTATTTCTTAAAATCCTAGTATAAAACTAGGTGAGGTATTTAAAGGAAAGGTAAAAAAATATGGTAAATTGGAACGTATGCCGCAAAGAAATGGAATGGGGCGGTCGAAAATTAGTTTTAGAAACAGGTAAAATTGCAAAACAAGCAACAGGTGCAGTTTTAGCCTCTTACGGAGATACAACTGTAATGGCAACTGTTGTTGGCGCAAAAGAAGCAAAACCAGATCAAGACTTCTTCCCACTAACAGTTAACTATCAAGAAAAATATTATGCTACAGGTAAAATCCCAGGCGGTTTCATGAAACGTGAAGGAAAACCTTCAGAACATGAAGTTTTGGTATCTCGCTTAATCGACAGACCAATCCGTCCACTTTTCCCAGATGCGTTCAAAAACGAAGTACAAATCGTATGTACAACTATTGCTCACGATAAAAAAACAGACTCAGACATTTTGGCTATGATTGCAGCCTCTGCAGCACTTGCTGTTTCAGGTATTCCATTCTTAGGTCCAATTGGTGCTGCAAAAGTTGGTTATATCAATGGCGAATATGTACTAAACCCAACAATTGAAGAAATCAAAAACTCTGACTTAGAGTTAACAGTTGCCGGAACAAACGAGGGCGTATTAATGGTAGAATCAGAAGCCAACGAGCTTTCTGAAGAAACAATGTTAAATGCTGTAATGTTTGGTTTTGATAACTTCCAAAAAGTTATTGAAATGATTAACGAACTTAAAAAAGAAGCCGGTAAAGAACCTTGGGAAGCACCTACATTTCCTAAAGAATTTGATGAGCTTTATGCTCGTACAGAAAAAGCTTTCCGCACAAAATATGAAGAAGCATTCAACGAAGTTGATAAACAAAAACGTTCTACTCGTCTTGGTGAATTAAAAGCAGAAGTAGAAGCAACTATCGACCCAGAAAATGAACTAGAAGTTCGCTATTCTTTAGACGTAACAGAAAAATTGATGCACTCTGTAATGCGTGAAAAAGTATTATCAACTGGCTCACGTATAGACGGACGTGATACAAAGACTGTTCGCCCAATCACATGTGAAGTAAACCTTCTTTCAACAACACATGGTTCTGCATTATTTACACGTGGTGAAACACAAGCTCTTGTTGTAACAACTTTAGGTACTGCAGAAGATTCTCAAATTATTGATGGCTTGATGGAAGAAGAGCGTCAAGAATTTATGTTAAACTACAATTTCCCACCATTCTCTGTTGGTGAATGTGGTAGACTTGGTTCTCCTGGTCGTCGTGAAATTGGTCATGGTAAACTTGCATGGCGTGCAATTCACCCAATGATGCCAAAAGACAAATCAGAATTCCCATACACAATTCGTGTAGTATCAGATATTATGGAATCAAATGGTTCATCTTCAATGGCAACAGTTTGTGGTTCAACTCTTGCCCTTATGGATGCAGGTGTTCCACTTAAAAAACCTGTTGCAGGTATTGCTATGGGCTTAATCAAAGAAGATGACAATCGTGTTGCTATCTTAACAGATATCCTTGGTGATGAAGACCACCTTGGCGATATGGACTTCAAAGTTGCCGGAACAAAAGATGGTGTAACCGCCCTTCAAATGGATATTAAGATTACATCAATCACTAAAGAAATTATGAAAAACGCTCTAGCACAAGCACACGAAGGTCGTATTCATATCTTAGGTGAAATGGCAAAAGCTTTGGCAGAACCTCGTCCAGAAGTTTCACCAAATGCTCCACGTATTATCTCTATTAAAATCCCAACAGATAAAATTCGTGAAGTAATTGGTACAGGTGGTAAAGTAATTCGTGAAATTATCGAAAAAACTAACACTAAGATTGATATAGATGATGATGGTACAGTAAATGTTGCAGCTGTTGATAAAAAAGATGCAGAAGCAGCATTAGAAATTATCAATGGTATCGTTGCTGTTCCTGAAGAAGGTAAAAACTACCATGGTACAATCACCAAAATTATGGACTTTGGTGCATTTGTTCGTTTCCTTGGTTCAACCGAAGGCCTTGTTCACATTTCAGAAGTTAAAAACGAGCGTATTGCATCTGTTTGCGACTTCTACAAAGAAGGTGACAGAATTTGGGTTAAATGCCTAGGTACAGACAATCGTGGTAAAATTAAACTATCAGCAAAACGTGTAAACCAAGAAACAGGTGAAGACGCATAACTCAAATAGTTTAATTACCCAAACACTAAAAAAGAGGAGCAACAACTCCTCTTTTTTATATCTTTCATTTATTTACTTAACACACAAAAAACCGGATTAAAGCTCCGGTTTTTATTCTTACAAATATTTTTTATTATCTGCTAAAAAATCTTTTGCAATATCGCAACCTTCTGCTGTTCCCTCATACCAAAAGAAGTTCTTTCCCTCTTTCTTAAGTTCAACAACTGCAGGCTTTGTCATTTCTTCGTATTCTGCAAGTCTTTCTGGCAAAACTCTATCATCACGACGTTTAACAAGTCTTCCACCACACTCGCAAACACCATCACCAACATTGTGAGCCATACCACATTTTTCACAAATTCTGCGATCTTTTACTCTCTCTAAAATAAGCTCTTTTGGAGTATCTCTAAATACAACAGCACTATCAAAATTCTTCATCAATTTATCAAACTCTCTAACTTGACACACTGTTCTAGGATATCCATCTAAAATTAAAACTCGTGCATTAACTCTCTTTAACTCATCAACTAGCATATCATTAACCATATAGTCTGGAGCAAGACCGCCCTCTTTCATATTTTGAGCCAATTTTATCCCTAAAGGTGTACCATTTTTCTTTTCTCTTCTAATCATCTCACCAACAGAAAGATTGGCAATCTCTTCATCATTAAATCCATATTTTTCTTTTAATTCATTTCTTAAACACGTTGCTATATAGCCCTTACCAGAAGCAGGAGCGCCAATCAACGCAATCACAAATTTCTTATTCATTTTATCCACTTCCTATATCATTTCCAATATAAAGAGCTTCAAACACCAATCTGAAGCCCCTTTATAATAAAACATAATTGTTAATTTTTATTTTATATATTCATCCAAATCTTCAACATAGACTTCTTCATATCCATAATAACCATCTTCCGGTTCATCATCAATAAGAGGGACATCTTCTTCATCTGGATTAATTATAATTTCGTTATTCTTATTTGATGAGTTCTTTGCACTACCATAAATAAGAGGCTCAACATTTGGGTTAACTTTTGCATTACTCAAAGACCTGCTAACATCATCTTTAACTTTCACAGCATTTTCCTCTGCCTCTTTTTTAACAGCATCAACAACGTCTTCAACCTCTTTTGCTTGGTCTGCTAACATTTCTGTCTTAACTTCTGGTTTAACAACAGGTTTCTTAACTTCTTCTTTTACTTTAACTTCTTCAGGTGCTTTCAAAACAGGATTTAGTGGATGAGCATCATTTGGCAATCTAATCATAGCATAACCTGAACCACCACCATAAGCCGGACCACTCATACCAATAGAGTAATAACCACCAAGATATCCATAATCCAAATCAATATAATCGATATTAAACATTATACGAATTGTTGTAACGCCTTGGCTTGTCATATCACAACCAAAACCATTGCCATTTAATACAATATTGTTGTTATCTTTTACATACAACATTGCTCTATCTGGTTTGCAAACATATGGAGTCTGACCATTATAACTTAAATTATATCCTAAAACCAAATTAAGAGCTGTTTTTCCTTTTACTTGGCTAGCATCAATTACTTTTACACCATCAAAGAAAACATAACCAGGAGTAACACCAATTTTTGCAGGAATAGTCAAATAAGGATTAACACATACATGAGCTTGAGGATTTGCCTCACAAAGCAAAGCTGTTGCATCACTATTATTATCTACCAAATGAGCAAGCGCATTAAAAATATATTGCTTAGATGTAGAAAGTTCAGCAGGAGCGCATTGTTTATCACGACAAACAAGCAAAGAATTGAGCTCAGGAACTCTCTTATTAAATACTTTAGCATCAGCCAAAGGATTATTCATATACATAGTATTGCTCTCAAGAGCTATATCATCTTCAACTTCAGGAGCAAAATATACTTCATCATCAACCACATAACTAGAACAAGAAACTAATCCCAAAATTCCAGCACACACACAAAGCTTAAAAAATATTTTTTTCACGCTAACTAACCTTTAATAAAATTTAAGTATATACTATTTATGATAAAAATATAACTAAACTATTTCAATGGAAAGAAAATTGTCAAAAATATACACACCATATGCAATACTTTTATTTACTTTTGTTATCCCATTAATAAGTGCGCTAAGTGCCAAAGAAAATGAGATAAAAGCCCCTTCATATCAAGTAAAAGTTGTAGACGGCGATAGTTTAGAAATAAATAGCACAAGAATACGTCTAACAGGTATTGATGCTCCAGAATACATGCAATCTTGCAAAACAGATAAAAATAAAAAATACAACTGTGGCAATAAATCAAAAGAATTCTTAAAACAACTAATCAAAGATAAAACCATAACTTGCATTTCTCATTCCAAAGACCAATACGGCAGAGATTTATGCACTTGTTACGCAAACGATATAGAGATTAACAAAGAAATGGTTTTATCTGGTTACGCCATAGCTTATCTCGAAAGTAATTATCAAAAAGAGCAAGAACAAGCCAAATTAAATAAAAGAGGCATTTGGCAAGGCGATTTCATACATCCAAGATTATATAGACGACTAAAAAACCAATAAAATCAATTTTTTTTAAATTTTACATCAGATTCTTATTGACTCATAAAAATTCTTATGTATATTGCTCAAAAAAGTTATGTTTAAATCTATAAAATAGGTGATAAAAATGTATGCAGTAATTAAAACAGGCGGCAAGCAATACAAAGTAGCATCAAATGATGTTATCAAAATTGAAAAAATTGCTGGCGACGCTGGAAGCGAAGTTATTTTTAACGAAGTATTAGCTATGGATGACGTTATCGGCACTCCATTAGTTGCTGGTGCTAGTGTAAAAGGCACCATTGTTAAACAAGCAAAAGACGCAAAAGTTATTGTTTTCAAGAAAAAGAGAAGACAAAACTACCGTCGTAAAAATGGTCACAGACAAAACATCACAATCGTAAAAATTACCGATTTGTGTAAATAATTAACTAGGAGTTATTAAAAATGGCACATAAGAAATCAGGCGGTAGCTCATCAAACGGACGTGACTCTATTGGACGTCGTTTAGGTGTAAAGAAATTCGGTGGTGAATCTGTTATCGCTGGAAATATCATTATCCGTCAACGTGGTACAAAGTTCCACCCAGGAAACAACGTTGGTATGGGTAAAGACCACACAATCTTCGCAACAGCAGAAGGTAAAGTAGAGTTCAAAACAAAAGCAAATGACAGAACATACGTATCTGTTATTCCAGCTGAGTAATAAGCACTCAAATAAAAATAATAAGGGGGTGGCAATCATCCCCTTTATTTTTCAAAAAAGCTATTAACAACATATCTTTAACACGAAAGTTTCAAAATGAAGTTTTTAGACCAAGCAAAAATATACTTAAAATCAGGAGATGGCGGTAGAGGTTGTGTATCTTTCCGTCGTGAGAAGTATATTGAATTCGGAGGCCCAAATGGTGGAGATGGTGGCAAAGGCGGAAGCGTTTACTTTGTTGCTGTAGAAAACCTAAATACATTAATTGACTTTCGTTACCAACAACATTTCAAAGCCGGAAATGGTCAACATGGAATGGGCTCAGAAATGAGTGGCGCCAAAGGTGAAGATATGATAATCAAAGTACCTGTTGGTACAGAGATTGTCGCAGATGATGGTATTACTGTTATTGCAGATATGGTAGAAGCAGGACAAACATTTATGATAGCCAAAGGCGGTGATGGCGGTCGTGGTAATGTTCGTTTCAAAACATCAACCAACCAAGCACCTCGTTATGCAGAACCTGGATGGCCTGGTGTTGAGATGTGGGTATGGTTACGCTTGAAAATCATTGCAGACGTTGGCTTAATTGGTTTACCAAATGCCGGTAAATCAACATTCTTAAGCGCTGTAACTAAAGCTCGCCCAAAAATTGCAGACTATCCATTTACAACACTTCACCCAAATCTTGGTGTTGCATGGGTAGATAGCAAAGAAATCGTTTTAGCAGACATTCCAGGTCTTATAGAAGGCGCACATGATGGCGTTGGTCTTGGAGATAGATTCTTAAAACACGTAGAACGCTGTTCTGTATTTTTACATCTCATAGATGCAACATCCGAAAGCGTTACCAAAACATACAAAACTATCCGTAAAGAACTAGAGTTATATGAGAGAAATTTAATCAATAAACCAGAAGTTGTTGCATTAAATAAAATCGATTCTCTAACTAAAGAAGAAATAGATAAAAAAGTAAAAGCATTAAAGAAAATAACTAAATCTCCGGTATTTGCAATTTCAGCTATTGCCAATATGAATACTTTAGAGTGTTTACGAGAGATATCAAGTTTTGTACCATTAAAGAACAAAAAACAAGATATAGACGCCCCAATTGTAGAAGAAGCGCCAATTAAAAAACCATGGTCACCATTAGATTAAGATTATCAAGGAGAAATTTATGTCAGATACAACTCAAAAATTATTAGAATTGATAGAAAAAACTTTGGATGATAACAAAGCCGAAGACTTAGTAACTATAGACCTAAAAGGCAAAACATCAATTGCAAACTATATGGTAATTGCAAGCGGTACATCAAATCGTCATGTAGCATCACTTGCAGACAAAGTAAAATATGAACTTAAACAAAATGGTTATAGTGCATCATCAGAAGGCGAAGAAAAAGCTAACTGGGTATTAATAGATGCCTTTGATGTTATTGTACACATTTTCTGCCCAGAGGTTCGTGACTTCTACAACTTAGAAAAGATGTGGAACACAGCAGCAGAATTACGTAAGAATTAATATATTTTATCGACAAGTATAAAAAACACTTGATTTATTATTTCTAAACGTGTATCAAGAACAAGCGATTGGATGAAACATTCAATCAGTTTAGGGGTATAGCTCAGTTGGTAGAGCATCGGTCTCCAAAACCGAGTGTCGTGAGTTCGAATCTTACTGCCCCTGCCATTAAACAACCACCCTCAAATGGGTGGTTTTTTAATGGCTAGTCAAAGTTGATGAGAACTCACAAAAGTGAGTTTGACAAGGAGGATAAGGCGGGCGGAAGAACGCCGGTGCCTTTAGGCATATCCGACGAAGCGACCGAGTTTTTTTTTATAAAAAAAAGCGAAGGTCTATCTTACTGCCCCTGCCATTAAACAACCACCCTCAAATGGGTGGTTTTTTAATGGCTAGTCAAAGTTGATGAGAACTCACGACAAAGTGAGTTTGACAAGGAGGATAAGGCGGGCATCTGTAAATAAAAATTACTTAAACCTATGCATATCAATATAACTTACTTTACACTTATTTAATCTTTAACTCATATACTAAACCGCAACAATAAAAAATTTTACAGCAATTAAGGAAAAACAATGCAAACCTCACAAAAAAGATATATCAAAAAATTATTTTTTGTAATATTTGCCCTTATATTATGCCTTATAATATATTTAGCCTTAATTTTAAAAAACACCCCAAAAGTTAGCGTAATTATCCCAGTTTATAACACAGAACAATATCTAAAGCCTTGTATAGAAAGCTTATTGAATCAAACCCTAAAAGATATAGAATTCATATTTATAAATGATGGCTCAACTGATAACTCCCTAAAAATACTTGAAGAATATGCAAAAAAACATAAATCAATAAAAGTTTACACCACCACCAATCAAGGGGTTGGCAAAGCTCGTAACTTAGGACTAGAAAAAGCAAAAGGAAAATATATCGGCTTTGTAGATAGCGATGACTACATTAATAAACATTATTTTAATGAACTATATCGTGTAGCAAAAAAACATCAAACTGATATTTCAGCTACACCAACTGTAATACTAACTGGACAATCAAAAGGATTTTTTATTACAGGAATAAACAAAACAAAAATAATTGAAGACAGTCGCTCAATTTACAAAAATAACAGGGGATGGGCTCAATGGAATAAACTTTATAAAAGAGACTTTCTAAAAAAATATAACATAAAAAGCACCCACCATAAATCTAGTATTGAAGATGCATACTTCACAACATTAGCCTTAATAAATACGGATAAAATCGCAATAGCTCCTCTAGCTATTTACTATTACCGTATAAAACCTACTAAAAACAAACAAGTAACACGTCAAACTGATTTTAATAGAATATACATATATAAAGACATACTAGAATATTTAGAAAACTCAAGTCTAACTTTAGAAAAAAAGCAACAATGGAAAGAACTAATCAACCCTATAAATTCCAGAGATATTAGAGCAGAAGTGCGCTCAATAAAAAATAAAGAGGATTTAGAAAAATTCCAAAAACTATGCTTAAAATATTTTCGTTAAAATCATAAAAAACAAAACTTTTTTATCTAGAAGATTTTGTTATTCCTAAAAATTTTTTCACTTTCATCCTAGCAAGTCTTCGTTTAGCAAGATGCTTTTGTTTTTCTTCCTCTATTTGTTTTCTCTTTAGCTTCTGAGCATGTTCTTTTAATAATTCTTCTGTATCACAAACACCATCTTTATAACGATTAATATCTATAATTTCATGTACCCCATCGGAATAACAACGATTGGAAAATATCTTTTCTCCTGATTTAGGTGAGTATAACTCTGTTGTTACTTCTTCATCCATAATCGCACTCCAACCTGATTCCTTAACCAAAAGATTGCCCTTTGCATTAAAATATCTACGCTCATATGAAAAACCATTTTTTTCATGCTCTGTTTTAGACTCATCTATATCTTCTGCAATTTCTAAAAAAGCTTGATTATAGTAATAAGCTAAAATTTCTTCACGCTCCTTAAGACGAGCCATAATTTCTACTCTTTTTACCTCTGCAACAGCTTTTCTGTATTCTGGATTATTTCTAAGTTGTACAATCCTCGCCATTGCTGCAGTATTTAACGCCGCTGTTGCTGTAACAATCGGAACAATACTAACCATGTTTAATCTCCTTCTTAATCTCCAATATACCCTAGATATATCATAAAAAACACCTTAAGTCAATAAAATTAGAACAATCCCTTAACTCTACTATTTATCGATGCTAATACACAAACATTACCCCCATTGGTTTTAATATAAAAGTCAAAATTTCTGATGTTCTAAAAGAGAAAGCCAATGTATGTATGGTACCTCAAAAAGTCTACCCCTCTCTCTAAAAAGTACTTTTTAAGTACTTTTTTATAATCATCTCTTAAACAATCTTTGTTGACATACTCTCTCTTTTATGCTAATATTTACGAAATCAGGGAGATAAAAAATGGCTAAAAAAACACTAACACCAGAAGAAATTAGACAACTAGAGGTATATCATTCAACATTAATTACAGTTGAACAAATCCTATCAAGCTCAAACCCTACATCTATTGACGAAATAAAAGAAAATATAAATATAGCTCAAAATTTTTTTAAGCAAAACCAAAAAAGAAATCCCCTTACTGAAGAACAAAACAACAACATAAAAAATACACTTAAACTTGCCACTACCTTGACAAATATATTTAAAGATGATCCTAAATATGCTCAAAAACTAGTTACAAATAAATTTCAAGCTTTAAGAAAACCTATTGATAAAGAATATATAAAAAACCTATTATTTTCAACATCTGCACCAAAACAAGAAACATTAGCCCAAACTCGTGCTTTTTTTGAATTTATAAAACAATCAGATCCTAACTATTTTGACGATATGGTTGCAACAACCTTAGAATATTTCAAACAAATGCCCAAAAATCTTAATTACCAATTTGATTATCAAACAAAATCATTTACCATGTCTGATGACGATATCGAAAAAATAAAACAAGCTACAAATATTATAAACCAAATTGTTCCAGGTTATAAAGTAGACCTAAAAGAGCATGACAAACCTAAACCATATCCTATTGCTTATATGGATAGAGTTATGTTTAATGGTGCAATACACAAAGCTGATTATGCAGATGAAAATTCAAATTACCCAACATCTGCCGAAGCTATTAAAATTTTAGAAGATGAAACAAAAGAAAATGGCACATATGCAAAAAGTAAAACAGCCAAAAAAATAATTAATCTATTCAAAAAATATATGGAAAAAAACAAATTAGAAAAAAGACCTTTTCCTCAATTAATAAACTATCTAATATCGAGTAATAAAGATGGCTCAAAATACGAAGGCAACAGCATATATTTCCAAAAAGTTGCCCGCGATGAAACAGGAAAATACTCATATCAAACCAGTAAATATCTACAAGACTTTTATTACAAAATAACTGGAGAAATTCTAAAATCTAGTGATATAGAAGCCGGCAAAAAATATAAATATCGAGAACAGATAGAAAAAGATGACGTAAACCTAGCTCTTATGTGTGAAGGAATGGAACAATATTTATTATATCAATGTGAACAATACAATCTAGATAAAAATATAATATACCGCGTATTTGGCAGAATAAAACTAGATGAAAATAACAAAGTCAAACCCAATTACCATAAAAACTTATATCATTTCCTAACTACTGCCCCAATAACTGTAGATGTAGCTCCTAATAAACAGATAAAAACAACTATGTTTACCCCATCACTTCATCATGACACCAGCCGCATACATTCAGGAAAAAATCCAAACGACAATATAGATAACTTTATTTTAACTATAATTCCATCAGAGGATGTTTCTTTCTTAGATATATATGAAAGATTTATTAAATCCATTGAAACACTAAAACTAAATGATACCAAAATAAGCTCCCAACTTCTTGATAAAGAAAGAAAAAAGATTAAAGAACTAAGAAAAACTCCAATCAAAACCTTTGATATCCATAAAGATATTTTCCATGGAGCAGATGTAAACATTCAATCATCAAATGATACATCCGGTAAATATTTACAATTTTATTTTACACCAATAAAGGATGAAACAAGTCCACACCCCAATCGCGTTGTTGCTGTCATTAGCTCAGCAACCCCTATTAGCAAAGATAAAAAACAGACTATAAAAGACATACAAGAAAACTTTACCATAGATAAATATATTAATGCCCAAAAAGCTTTGAGGAGAGATTAATGGAAAGCATTATAGATAAGATTCAAAACAACGTAGATATTACAACCAAACAACCATGCTCTAATGAAGATATTAGAGCACGATTAATTCTATTACAAGCAACAAATTTTGCACCTCCTCCATTAGAATATTTGCAATTTATACAAAAAATAAATGGCATAAAATCATTTGATGCTTGTATATATGGTTGCTATGAAAAATCTAATAGTAATTTCATTGATTTTTTAGACAAAAATATATTACTTGACAGAAGCGATAAAATGAGTATAATTACCCTAGGTGAAAATACAATGGATTATTTGGTATATAATAAAAACAATGAAAATTATGAAACAAGAGATCTAAAAACAGACCAAGTAACCTTTACTTTCAAAACACTAAAAGATGCTTTGTCATATTTTTTAGCATTGGACAATGAAGAATAACAACACCCTGCAAAAAATGATGACACAAAACTAAAAAACTAATTATTAATCCTTCTATATTATTAAAAAAATGAAAGCAAAAGAGATTATTGTTTACTTTAATAAGATTAAGGTAAACATTAGGCTTTCTGGAGTTATGTCAGAAACTGCCGAAGCATGTGTCGTACCTCAGTACGAAAATGGTATATCACCAGCAGGTGTTTCATCTGCATTTCTACATTCCCCTGCAAGCTGGGCCATCGCCGATTATCAAAAAATGACAAGCAACAAAACCTTGAACCCAGATGATGCCGTGTGTTCTCATATTTCAGATAACTGTAATTACAGATATCTGATACAGATTCCCGTTCTGAAAGATGGTAACAATTTTTCAAAGGACGAAATCGAAGAGCACACAGGAAAATGTGCTGTTACAGCACTAATTTACGCGGCAGACTTTGGCCTCAAGACACTGGTAATGCCATCAATGAACACCGGCACCCATGGACCTCTTAGCTATTTAAAGGCAGCAACTGTTATCATCTCAGCAATCCAGACTTGCTCAGATTATGAAATGATGAGCTTAGAAGAGATTACTATTGCTCTTACCAACGAAAAAGCATTTTTTGCTTTTGTAACAGCAGCAGCTTCTGCCAAACTTTCTGATTAAAAAAATGGGGCTAATTTAGCCCCCTTTTTTATTTTAAAATCAAATTCATAAAAAAACTTAAGACATCTCAAACTTTTACTTGACATATACCAATAAAAATATTTATATAGAGCCAATGTTTAATGACAATTAAGCGCTAATTGTCTATGTTTATAACACTTATTGAAATGGTACAGCTATGGGAAAAACAAGTCCAATACAATTTTTTAGACAAGTTAAACAAGAAGTAAAAAAAGTTACTTGGCCAACAAAGAAAGAAGTAACTCAAGCAACAATTATGGTAATAATTATCGTTGCAATAGCGGCTACATTCTTTTTTGGTGTAGATTTAGTTTTTGGCTCAATAGTTAGTAAAATATTTAAGTAGGAGTTTTCATTATGACCGCTCGTTGGTATGTAGTAAACGTTTATTCCGGTTCTGAAAAAAAGGTTGCTGAATCGATTCGTGAGCAAGCTGTTTTGAAGAAAATGGATGACAAGATTTTAGAAGTTCTAGTTCCAACAGAACAAGTTGTTGAAGTTAGAAAAGGTACAAAAGTAAACGCTGAACACAAATTCTTCCCTGGTTACATCTTAATCAAAATGGAAATGAATGATGATACATGGCATATCGTTAAAGATACACCACGTGTTAGCGGTTTCTTAGGTAGTCATAATAAGCCACAAGCAATTACAGAAAAAGAAGTAAAACGCATTATGACTCAAATTGAAGAAGGTATCGAACGTCCAACAACTGAAATTTATTTCGAAATTGGCGAACAAATTCGTGTTACAGATGGCCCATTTGCATCATTTATTGGTACTGTAAACGAAATCGATACAGAAAGAACTCGCTTAAAAGTTTCTGTTTCAATCTTTGGACGTGAAACTCCTGTTGAATTAGAGTTCAATCAAGTAGAAAAGTTATCTTAAAAAAATAAAAGCCTCCCACCGGAGGCTTTTTTCTTACACTCTTTCCTTTATATAATCAATTATCTCTTTTTTATATACATTTTGTAATGATTCTTCTAAGTATTTACTACAATTATCCATCAAAATCTTCATCACATTTAGTTTATCCAAAAACTCAAAGCTAGCCTTATAATTTAAATCATAAACACAAGCCATAACCATCAACGTCTGATCCGCAACGTTTTTTACATCTTTTTTATTAATTGATTTATGAGCCATAAATGCCTCATGTACACCTTTTGTTGCTTTAAGTGTTCCGTCAAATCTATCTGGGTGAAAAAACAAATTATCCATTTTTTGAAAACTTCTAAACAACAAATAAAAATTAGCAATTTTATCTGCATCTCTAACCAAAAAGATATATTTCCTAACTTCACTCTTTTCATCTTCACTCAAAGCTTTATACTCTTCATCATCATACAAAGCTTCAATCAAATGCCCATGGTGTTTAACTGCCAAATAAACTTTATTTTGCCTAAAATCATCATCATTTTTTAATAAATTTGCACCATGCACCCCGTGGTCAATATTTGGAGTTACCCCCTCTTGAAAACGCCCTAAATCATGAAGTAAAACCGTTGCTTTTAATAAATCTATCTCCTCATTAGAGCATTTTTCATATATTTTTTCATTTTTTAATATCATATTGCCAGCACCCAAAACCTGATAAGAGTGCACAATTTTTTCTTCAATCAAAATTAAGCCTTTTTTATCAGCTTTAGCACGTTGTATTTGATATTCTTTATCCAAAATTCTTTTTGCTTTTTCTAAATACATAATAACCTCCACTTCAATACAACAATATACCTAATTTGTAAAAAAAGCTTAAAAAAAGGAAGCTTTTTTCAAGCTTCCCTCTATAATACGAAAATTCTTATTAGAATCCTTCAGTATCTAAGCGTTTACGCAACTGCTTTCTAGAACGTCTAATAGCTTCTGCTTTACGACGAGTCTTTTTCTCAGAATTCTTTTCGTGACAACGGCGAAGTTTCATTTCACGGAAAATACCTTCACGTTGCATTTTCTTCTTCAAAATTTTCAAAGACTGAGCTACGTCATTACCAATAACAGTAACTTGAACCACTTAAATCACCTCTTTTCTATTCTTCTAATTGTTAAAATTTAAGCCCTTATAACACATATATTTTATAATGCAAACAAAAAATGCATATCTTTTTTAATTTTTTGTAATATATTTTTAATAACTTATGCTATAAAATACCACCAAAGCCACTACGAAAGGATAAAATAATGGAAAACAATTCAACTCCAGCTTTAGAATCATATGAAATAATAGAAAATGAAAACAATGAAATCATGATATTGATTTATGCTGGCCCAACAGAACCTGCAAATTCCACATACACAATAAATGAATATGCAAAACATATTATACTCAAAAGAAATTCAAAAGACACTCTATACATAGAACAATTATCTGATGAACATATGCAAAAAATAAAAAAATTAAATACAATTTATGTTTGCGAACTAAAATACAATGAAAATCTAAAAGAAGACGAAGAAACAGATATTGTATATGCATATGCATCAACCAAAGAAATTCCTGTTCAAAACAAGAAACAAGAAACAAATAACACCCCAAAAAAAGATGCAAACAAAGAAACAACTAACGAAGAACCTAAACAAGAAAATATTTTAGAAAAAGCTAAAAAAACTAGAGAGAAACTCTTAGCTAAAAAAAATAATAAATAAAACATCAAACAAAGGATTAACCTATGAATCAACTACTAAACGAAAAAACATCAAAACAAAAAAACATTCTACATCATTTATATACTATATTATGTTATATACTATATATCGCATTCATAATTTTTACGGGATGTATACTTGTTTCTTCTACACGTATTATAATATACAGTTACATCACAAATCTTCCACGAGATATACATATGCTTCATTTATTACCAATAATATTGTATATTCCAATAGTTATATGTTCCGCAATATTTATGTTTAAATCTATAAAAGCAATAATAAACAAAACCTTTTATTTATATCGCATAATTATTAATTTTTTAATTATATTAAGTTTACTCCAACTAGTTATGACTCTTAATTCTTGTTATTGTAGCCTTGCTCTAAACTTTGGAATGCTAATATGCTCTGTGCTTCTTATCCCTTTAACTATAACTATGAACTATTTAATCAAGAAAAATAAGAATTTAACATCAAACTCTAAAATTATCATTAACCGAATTTTAATTGGCGTGATTTCAATCATTTCATTATGCTTAATAGTCGGTTTCATAGTAAATGCAACTACTGACCCTCATAAGTTTGGATACTAAGACCCACACAAACACTATCCCATCACAAAAAAAGAGCGCTATAACAAGCACTCCATAAAAAATGGCGGACTTTAGTGGGATTTCGAGCCCTTAGGTCAACCTTTGGGGGTACACACGATTTCCATCGGCAAAGACCTCAAACACACCAATAAACATAAAAAAAGCCCTTATCAAAAGGGCTTAAATAAAAAATGGCGGACAGAGTGGGATTCGAACCCTTAGGTCAACCTTTGGGGATACACACGATTTCCAATCGGCAAAAACCACAAACACTATTCCATCACAAAAAAAGAGCGCTATAACAAGCGCTCCATAAAAAATGGCGGACTTTAGTGGGATTTCGAACCCTTAGGTCAACCTTTGGGGGTACACACGATTTCCATCGGCAAAGACCTCAAACACACCAATAAACATAAAAAAAGCCCCTATCAAAAGGGCTTAAAAAAATGGCGGACAGAGTGGGATTCGAACCCACGGTACCCTTTGGGGGTACACACGATTTCCAATCGTGCACCTTCGGCCTCTCGGTCATCTGTCCAAGCAAACAAGAAAATATAACCTATTTTCTCATTTGGCAAGCATTATTTTTTGTACCTTAATTTTCTTGATAACCGATTACCTGATTTATAATCACAAACTCATCATCACCCAAATTTAGCTTGTTTTTTAACCCCTCTTTATCAATATAACCTCTAACAATAGCATTCAGACCTTTGCTTGCAGCATAAAGAGAAACATTTTGTGTTGCAGAACCAGCATGGAAATAAGAATAATCCTTATCACTACCAGTATAAATCAAATTCACCGGTGCATTTTTTACAAAATCTTGTTTTGCAATATATTCTTCAACATTTTCATCACTTACTTTAACAAGCGCATTTTTAACGCCGTCATAATTCCAAATTTTTCCCTCATAAACGATAAAAACCTTTAAATTTTGCTTATTTAATGCAGTTGGAATAGTTCTTGTTCCTCTGTCATTAACCCCAAATGCGCTCCACAAAATTTCACTCAAAGTTTGTAAATCAACTTCTTTAGAGCTATATATACGAGAAGACTTTCTTTTGTTCATAATATCCATCAAAGGTGTTGAATTATCAACTTTTGGTAACTCTATAATTTCTTCAGCTCTAGCATTAAAAACAACCAAAACCAACAAGCAAATATACCAAATCATTTTTTTCATAAAATTTACTCCTCAAAAAAATAAGCTACAATATTTGTAGCTATATTTTAATAAAATTACACCAAAATTAAAAATTTATTCCCTAATTTTACCTAAATTTACTTTTAATGGCACATATTTTTCATCATTTTCTATTTTAAGTTCTTTATTTGCCTGTTGCTCTTGCAACATTTTTTGTTTTCTTTCTTCAATATTTTTCTTTTGCTCTTCATTATAAGCTTTACGCTCTTCTTCTAACTTATTTGCATGAAATTCTTTTGCTTTTTCAAAAATAACTTCATCAGTGTCTTCCACTTTTCCAGTTAAAAACTTCTTTGCTTTCAAAAATGCACTAACTAGTTTATCTGTACTAATACTACCTTTAGTTAAATCAATCCATCCAGTAAAGTGTCCATTGCTTAAAAACTCTGTAAAATCTATATAAAATTTCTTTGCTTTCTTTTTCTTCTTAGGAGCTAAAATTTTCTTTAATTCTTCCGGACTTGGAATTCTACCTAAAGCTTGAGCTATTTGTTCTGGAGTAATAATACATTCACTTAAATCAAGCTCCATAATATTAACACCAGTAAAATCAAGACCAGTAAAATCAACACCTCTCAAATTAACTTGCCTTAAATCAATTCTTGTTAAATCAAGTAACGACAAATTAATTCTTCTTAAATTTAATTTATGCGGATAATAAATAGCTAAATACTCAACCAATGCTTGCAACTCTTCAATTGCAAGTTCATCCATTCTGATATCCATTAAGATGGCATCTTCGATATCTGCATCTCGAAGAATAACACCTTCCATGATGGCACCAGTAAAGTTAGTACCTTTTAATGTTGCACCGGCAAAAATAGAATCTGTTAAGTCTGTATTAGATAAATCAGCCCCAGATAAGTCCGCACCGCTAAAGTCAACACCAACAAGTTTTGCACCACTAAAATTTACATCCTGTAAATTCGCCGCAGAAAAATCTGCTCTAGATAAATCTGCCCCACTAAAATCCGAGCCAACTAAATTTTCACCAACATGAAATTCCCCCGTAGCCAAAGCTCTTCTACGAGATAAAATATCATCATTTTTTTCTATTTCATCTGCAATTGCTCGCCATGAGTGGCTATATTCATAAAGCTTTTCTTCTATTTCACCTTCAACAGCCTTGCCTTCTAGCCTTGCTTCAAGCTCCTCTTGCATGGCCATACGAGCTAAACCTAATTGCTCATAATATGAACGGAGTTTTTCAAGTCTTTCTGATGATTTACGAACTTTTACTTCTTCTATTTCTTCCTTAACAACAGGCTCAAAAGAAATATCACTTTCACCACTTAAAGCAATATTTTCTAAATCATTATTGTTTTCAACACTATCGTCCATAAACATCACCTTACGATATCATAACTTCCATGATTATATTATGTTTTTTATAAAAACTCAAGACTTTAATAAATATGAAGGTCTTTTTTTGTACAAATAATAACTAATTAAAATTGCCGGAACAGATAGCATTGATGTTATAATAAAAAATACTGGCCAAGATGTCATCTCAACAACTTTACCTGCCGTAGATGCAAATAAATCTCGAGAAAGTCCCATCAAAGAAGAAAGTAAAGCATATTGAGTTGCAGTATATCCTTTATCACACAAAACCGACATAAAAGCTATAATTACAGTAGTTGCCATACCTGAACACAAATTATCAATAGAAACAGATGCTATCAAAAACCAAATATTGTGCCCTGCATAATAAAGAGTTATATAAAATAGTGTTGTTACCCCTTGAATAACAGCAAAAACCAAAATTCCTTTCAGTAGTCCTATTTTATTAAGAATATAACCTCCTAAAACACCACCTATAATTGTCGCAATCATTCCATATAATTTTGAAATTTTAGCAATTTCCATCTTGCTAAAACCTAAATCATCATAAAAAGGATATGCAAGCGGACCAAAATATGCATCACTTAATCTATACAAAAAAACAAGCCCAAGAGCTGCAAGCCAATGTTGCTTTTTAGAAAACAACCTAAACGGCTCAACCAAAGCATAACGTAATACATTGCCTTTCTTTTGCTCATTTTCTTTATTTATTTCCGGTTCATTTGCCAGTAATACCGCAACAATTCCTAATATCAAAAACAACGCATTAATAAAATATACCACGTTCCAAGAATAAATAGATGCAAGACCTATTGCCCCTGCACTAGAAATAATATTACCTAACCTATATCCTAAAACATAAACTGTTGCTCCATTAACCTCATCATTTGTTGTTTTAGAAAAAAGCTCAACCCTAAAAGCATCTAACACAATATCCTGAGTTGCCGAAAAAAAGCATATAAAGAATGCAACAACAACCATATACTTCAAATCAATCTGAGGATTTAAAAGCGATATTAAAACAATAGAAAAAAGAAGTCCAAGTTGAGAAAAAATAGCCCACCCTCTTCTTTTTCCAAGATTATTTAATATCGGAATTTTCACATTATCAACAACCGGAGCCCATAGCCATTTAAACGAATACGGAAGTCTAACAAGAGAAAATGCACCAATTACGCTATAAGCAATATTATAATCTTTTAACCATAAAGAAAGCGTACCTGCAACAAGAGCTAAAGGTAATCCACTTGAAATCCCCAAAAAAATGGTAATCATTATATTTTTTGAAAAATATGCTTTAAATTTTTCACTCATTATCAATGTTCACCTTTTTATCTACAACATATAAAGGTCTATTCTTCACCTCAATAAATATACGTCCAATATATTCTCCAAGTATTCCTAAAATAACCATCTGAATACCGCCAAGTAATAAAATAAACACCAATAAAGATGCATAACCTGGGACATCTACCCCATATATTATTGTCTTAAAGATTATAAATAAAGCATAAAACATCCCAACAAGAGAAAGCATCGAGCCCAAATATGTCCAAATTCTCAAAGGAAAAGTTGTTGAAGCAGTTATACCATCAAGTGCAAAATTCCACAACTTCCAATAATTCCATTTGCTTTGACCGGCACTACGTTTTTGTCTTACATATTTTATACCGCAAGACTTAAAACCAGTCCAACCAAAAATTCCCTTCATAAAAACATTGCGTTCTTTTAAAGATAATATTGCATCTATTACTTTTCTATCAATAAGCCTATAATCACCAGCATTATAAGGAATAGGAGAACGTGTCATTAAATTATATATTTTATAAAAAAGCTTGGCTGTCCACCGCTTCAAAAAAGTATCACCCTTTCTATCATTACGGATTCCATAAACCATATCATAGCCTTTTTCCCATTTTTTTACAAAATCGATTATAAGTTCTGGTGGATCTTGCAAATCTACATCCATAGGAATAGCAGCTCTTCCCTTTGCATAACTAAATCCCGCCATCATTCCATATTCTTTACCAAAATTGCGAGAAAACTTAATAACTTTAATCACAGGATTCTTTTTTGCATATTTTTCCAACATTTCAAATGTTTTATCTTTTGAACCATCATCAATGCATATAATTTCATAACTATATGAAGGGATTTTTTCTAACACCTTAAATATTTTATCAAAAAATAAGCCCAAGCTTTCTTCTTCATTATACATAGAAACAATGATTGATAAATCAGGCTCTTTATCTGCATTAATCTGTTTTTTACTCATAATCCCTCACAATTTTTTATCATATATTATAAGCTTATCTTTTTTTTTGATATTGCACAATTTATTTGCCCTTTATTAACAGATTTAAAATATACTACACTATACTAAATTAAACATATTAGGAAAACATAATGTCTTTTGTAAAATCTATTGCCACCTTTGGTGGATTTACTATGGTTAGCCGAATAACTGGATTTATTCGAGATATGATAATCGCAAATTTTCTTGGAGCAGGTACCGTATCAGATGCTTTTTTAGTATCATTTAAACTACCAAACCTATTTAGAAGTCTTTTCGCTGAAGGTGCGTTTACATCAGCATTTGTCCCATTATTTTCATCAAAATTAGTCTCCTCTGGTAAAGACGATTCTATAAAATTTGCCTCTAAAGCAATTTCACTTCTAACATTTATACTAATAATTTTTACAATCCTTTTTGAAATATTTATGCCCTATATTGTAAAAATTTTAGCACCTGGTTTTGTAAACGATACCGAAAAACTACAATTAACCATAGACCTGTGTCGTATTACTTTTCCTTTTTTATTATTTATTTCTATTGTTTCATTTCAAGCAGGTATCCTAAATTCTTTTGAACGTTTTGCTGCTCCTGCTGCCGCTCCAATAATCTTAAATCTTTGTATTATAGTTTCAGGACTTTTGTCTGTAGTACTACTTGATATGCCTGTATATGGAATGGCTTGGGGTATAACCATTGCCGGAATAACCGAAATCATTTGGTTAAGATATTTTTTAACTAAAGAACATATAAAAATAACCCCTAATTTTCACATTATCGAAAACTTTAAAAACCAAGAAATAAAAACCCTATTCAAGCGCATTGCCCCTGGTATTGTTGGAGCAGGCATTTACCAAATAAATATGGTTGTAGACACCATCCTTGTATCTCTTGTTTCAAGTGGTGCTGTATCTTGGTTATATTACGCCAATAGATTACAACAACTCCCTCTTGGTGTAATTGGCGCCGCAATAAGTGTGGCTTTACTTCCCTTACTTTCAAAAAAGCTAAAAGCAAACGACATCATTGAAGCTCGTCAAACACAAGATAAAGCAATTTTTTATGGTCTTGTTATGTCACTTCCTTTTGCTGTAATGTTTATTTGTCTTGCCGATTCTCTTATCGAATTGTTGTTTGAACATGGACGTTTTACATCATCTGACACCACAAAAACAGCAAATGCCTTAAAAGCTTACGCAATAGGACTTCCTGCTTACGTTATGGTAAAAGCCCTAACACCAAACTTTTTTGCAAGAGGAGATACTATAACACCTGTAAAATACAGTTTTGTTGTTTTTATTACCAACCTAAGTTTAAACCTAATTTTAATGAAATACTTAGGACACGTTGGAATTGCCGTAGCAACATCAATCGCCGCATTTGTATCATTATACCAATATATACATGGCTTAAAAAAACGAGATTATTGGAAATTTGAAGCCCCCCTCCTAAAACAAATTAAAAATACAATTTTATGTACATTAGGAATGGGAGTTATCATATTTAGTACACAATATCTGCTAAATATCCTAATAAGTGAAAACTCAATATTCCTATTAATCCTCAAATTAGCCATAATCGGTACATTAGGTCTTGCAACTTTTTTGATTTTAGCTAAAATAACGGGCATAATAGATATCAAAACCATAATCAAAGGTATATTATCACGGAGAAAAAAGGTATGATAAATAAGTTAAAATTATTAATCAAACGCTTAGTAGGTAAAGTAGTTTATACTTACACATACCTAAAGAATAATATATCTACAAAATATAAAAAAATAAAAAAGAACAAATCTTTTTTAGATTTAATTTTATCTATACTTAAACAATGGAAAACAAGTTCGCTAACTATTTTAAGCATAATTTTTATATATTATGGCTTAGGTGCTTTCATTAGTTCAAACATAAACAATACCTTAAATCATAATATAAATATTGATAAAAAGAACTCACGTTATGCCACACATTATTTAATACATACACTTAAATCACAAATAGATGATGCTCCTTGGACACCATCTCTTCCTCTTATTTTTCCAGCATCAATTCTTGACAATCTACCAAACTTTCAGTTAGGCTCAAAAGATGCAGCTCGCTATTTTGTAAAAAAAATGTCAGCAATTTATCTTGACCCATCACTAAAAAACTCTGGTCAACTTTTAGATTACCCAGCAAATATCTGGCTCTTTTCCCAAGATAAAAATGACAAACTTTCTCCAGGCTCTGCAAAACAATACCGAAAAGCCATTGCCGATTTAACAGAATTTTCAAAAAAAGAAAATATCCGCTACCAACCAAGCCTTACTCATTTATTATCTCAACTAAAAGGCATAAATAATTTACTTGCTAAACAAAATACCAAAATTGATAAACATGCACTAGAACATAAATCAGATTTATTTGATATAAAAGCTGATGATTTATTTTATTACACTCAAGGTGTTTTATATACCACACATTATTATCTTTTAGGTTTAAGCAAAGACTATCAAGATCTTATTGTAGAAAATGAATTATATGATGAAACAACTACTACTCTAAAAATAATCCAAAAAGCCATAGAATTAAACCCAACTATAATAAAAAATGCCCCCCTTGATAACACTTATTCTGCAAATCATTTGATATATTTAGCTTATTATATAGCTAATGCTCAAAATCATATAAATCACATTTATACAACCATAAAAAACAAAGCTCCAAAGGAACTTAATTTATGATGATTGAATTACAAAAATTATCAAATACACAAAATTTAATATTTTTTTCAACTCCTCTTCCTATTGTTGGTTGTTATTTACATAAAGATTCATCCTCACATCCTATAATAGAAAATCTAGAACAAACATCTCTTGCCAAAACACTACTGTTAACCTCAGATTTTTTATATATAGAAAGTGTTTCAGACAAAGAACTTGATGACCTAACATCTATCGCTTTTGCAGAAATAGATGAATACCCTTTATCATCACCTCAAAACATAGCTTCAAGCGAAAATATAGAACAAAAAATAATCCTTTTACTAAACACAATAGTTGCACCATTCTTAAAAAAAGATGGCGGAGATATTAAGTTTGAAGCATATCAAAATAACACTGTTTTTGTTAAATTTTTAGGCAAATGTAATGGTTGCCCATATGCAACAAAAACCTTAAAAGAGAAAGTAGAAAAAAATCTTATTCGCTACATTCCAGAAATAAGAAAGGCAGAACTTGTATGATAAAAAAGATATCCTACATATTTTTTATTTTTACAATAATCATCGGATACACCATTCCGTCTTATGCAAAAATTAAAATTAGCACATTTGGAAACATTACATATGTAGAAAATGCCACCATAGAAGAACTAGAAGAAGTCTTCAAAAAGCATAAATATAGAAGATTTAGAGCCTTAGATAACGATTCTTATCCTGCAATTTTTGTAAAAACTCTTCCAATAGATTTTGAAACAGTTTCGACTCAAAAATACAGAAATGAATTATTTATTAGAATTTTAGCACCTCTTGCATTAAAAATAAATGAAGAAATTTCAAACGAAAGACAAACGCTATTACGTATCGAAAGTGATTTCTTAAAAAACCAATCTTTATCTGATAATCAAATAAAAAAGCTAGATTTTTTCGCAAAAAAATATGACTACCATACAAAAGAAAAAGATCCTCAAAATAAAATTAGATTACAAATAAAAAATCTAAAATACCGCATAAACACAGTTCCACCATCAATCATTATCGCCGCAGCCGCAATGGAAAGCAATTGGGGAACATCTCGCCCCGCAAGGCTTGCTAACAATTTATATAAAGAAAAGGTTTGGTTTACAACCGAAGGTTTAGAACCACTCGAAAACAAAGAAGACGGATATCGTTTTAAAATATTCAATAGTCTCATAGATTCAATCAGAAGCTTTACATTAACATTTAATTCAAACATAAATTTTGAACCTGTTTGGACCGCAAGATACGATATGGATAAAAGAATTGGGGCAATCTTAGGTGAAAATATTGCATATTCACTATCAAATGCCTCAAACCTACCCAACTATGTTGGTATTTTAGACTATACAACAGCTTTTTATGACTTATTTGCCATAGATATTGGAAACCTAAAAAGAGGAGAATAATATGACAACAATCATAACCCCAGTACTATGCAACGAAAAAAACATGGCAAACTATGCCTATATAATAAATAAAGAAAACTCAAAAAAGGCAATAATCATTGATGCCGCCGAAGAAAAACCTATATTAAATTATCTTAAAAAGCAAAATTTAACTCCAACACATATCATTACAACCCATCATCATTTTGACCATGTAGAGGGAAATCTTGGATTAAAAGAAAAATACAATCTAAAAATCATAGCCCCTATTGATGAGTTTGATAAAGTACCAGGAGCAGATATCAAAGCAAGCGACAATACTTTACTTACTATAAACGAAATAGAAGTTTTACCAATCCTTGCCAAAGGTCACACAAACGGGCATATGATATACTATATCAAAGAGCTTGAAGCACTTTTTACAGGTGATGTTTTATTTAATTTATGTGTAGGCGGACTTTTTGAAGGTACTCCCCATCAAATGTTTGAAAGTCTAAATAAAATAAAATCATTACCCAATAATACAAAAATATTTCCAGGGCATGAGTACACTCGTTCATGCATAGAACAAAGTATGCTAAAACTTCCAAACTTTGATACATATCTTCAAAAAATGTACCAACGAGAACAACAAAAACTATGCCCCACAACCATTGACGAAGAAAAACAATTTAACCCATACTTAAAAGAAACCATAACCATATAGGATAGCAAAATGTTTTTTAGCTTAAATAAACGATTTTTTGTAACAATCATTGCCTTTTTACTTTTATGTTCAGGCATTTTCCTTATTATATTTGAAAGCACCATTGGTAAAAAAATCCAAACCGAACACACCAAAAACATTACAAGAAACCAATACGTAATCGAACTTTTAAACGAAAATATTAGCTTGCGTAAAAAAATAAGCTATCTAGAACCAGAAAAACACATCCAAATAACCAAACAACAAGAAGAATTATCACGAGAAAAAAACTTAAACGACGAGCTCATAAATTCATACAATGAAGACTATACCTCACTCATTGAAAGTTTAAGAATTATCGGGTTTGGTGCATCTCTTACCATTTTTTCACTTATCATTTTGTGGTTACTTTTAAGACACTGGGTAATAACCCCAATTGACAAGCTAACAGCTCTTTCCGTAGATGTAGCAAATGGTGACTTCTCCAAAAGATTAGATATTCCCAAAACAAGGTTTACTGATGAGTTTAACTCACTAATGCACACCATCAATTTTATGTTAAACAATATCGAAACCAATATTAATGAAATTAAAGAAAAAGAAATTTTCTTACAAAACATCATCGATGCTATGCCAGATGCTATCCGTATCATAGATAAAGACTACAATATCATTCTATCTAACAAAGCCTACAATGATTCTGTAAAGAAAAAGCACTTTCATAAATCTCAAAAATGCTATTGTTCATACAACAAAGATAACTCCTATCCTTGCGCATCTTCCGAGATCATATGCCCAATAGCAGAGCTACAAAAAAGCTCCTCACAATCTTTAAAAATCGTACATACTGTAAACAACAGACCTCTATCAATAAACTCTGCAAAAATTAACATAAATAACGATTTTGGTATTGTTGAATCGATTCGTGACCTAAGTGATAACGTAAACTACTCTCACCAACAAAAAATATCTTCTCTTGGTTTTCTAGCCTCATCTCTCGCACACGAAATGAAAAATAACCTTGGCGCCATTAACTTAATTCTAGATGGCTTATTACAAAAATATTATAAATCAGAAGAACTAAGCGAAGAAAAGAAATATCTTCAAATGATATCGTCACAAATAAAAGAGTGCATCAAAGTACCTGAGCGTTTACTAAAACTATCAAGGTCCACAGATGTCACCACAACATTTAACATAACCTCTAGCATTACTGATATGCTATCTCTTTTAGACTATGAAATAAAAAGCAAAGGTATCAACCTTGTACAAAACTTCTCCAATATAAAAGAAACCATTATTGGTAATGAAACAGACTTTAAGATGATAATTTTAAATCTTCTACAAAATGCCATAAATGCAATGCCTAATGGTGGTGATTTAGAAATAAAAACCAACACCAACAAAGAAGAAATTTTAATCAACATCAAAGACAACGGCTGTGGTATAAAACAAGAAGATTTAAAACACATTTTTGAGCCATTTTATTCAGCAAGCCACTCAAAAGACAAAAAAGGAACCGGCTTAGGTCTTGCCATAGTTAAAGACTTAGTCCAAAAACTAAATGGAAAAATAAGTGTTTCAAGCACAATAAACGAAGGCACAACCTTCCAAATTACGATTCCACGACAAAAAACACAAAAAATGCTTGTAAAATAATATTTTGCGGTATATATAGCAAAAAAAAGAATTTATAAGGATCAATTTATGAGTAAAGAAGAACTTTTGGAATTTACTGGTGATGTAATAGAAAAACTCCCAAACGCAATGTTTAGAGTTCGCCTAGAAAATGGTGTTGAGATTTTGGCACACACTGCTGGCAAAATGCGTAAATTCCGCATTCGTGTTATGGTTGGTGATAAGGTAGATATCGAAATGACCCCTTATGATTTAACCAAAGGTCGCATCACTTTCCGCCATAAAGACTAATTTATTAAGGGGTTCTACCCCTTATTTTTTTGCTTGCGAATACCTCGATTCCATGATATAATCTCCTCATATTTTAAAAGCATAGAGGAGAACATATATGCCATCAAGTGAATTAAAAATAAAAAAATATCGCCTAGAAAGACATAAAGAACAATATAAAAAACGCTCTTCTCGCCGTCTAAATTTTACTAAACTAAAAAATGGCTTAATAGAAAAATATATTAATGATGACCTAGACTTAAAAGACCGTCAATTAGATAGTATCTTAAAATTAGTAGACCCTAAAACAGATGAAACAGCTATATCACAAGGCTATTTTCATGCTTGCACTGCTTTTGGTAAAACTTACCTTATGATAGCATTAGCTGAAAGCTATCGCTATATAGAACCAAATAAAAAAATCATCATACTTGAAGAAAGTACAAAAGTTCTAGAACAAGTAAAAAAAGATTTTATAGAAAAAACAAACTTTAACGAAGATGATATCGGGGCCTACTATGGCAAAGAAAAAACACCATCTTCCCCAATCATCACTTGTACCTATGCTTCAATGGAAAAAATGCTAAACGAAGTAGGACAAGAAAATATAGGCTTAGTTCTCTGTGATGAAGCTCATCATATATTATCTCAAAATCGCCAACGTGTAGCTCAAGCTTTTAGTCATGCTTGTTTATATGGCTTTACAGCCACTCCAGAGTATGACAAAGATAGAGATTGTGCCAACGTTTTTGGTAAAACAATCGATTCTGTCACCCTTCGAGAAGGTGTAGAAAATGGACTTTTATGTAGTTTTAAAAACTCACTTATGGTCTCTCGTACAGCCGTAGACTTAACTGATGCCAAAAATTCATCAGGTGATTATGATCCTGAAAAACTATCAGAAATCTTAAAACAATCACACCTAACCGGTATTCGTGAAGAAATTGCAAACTTTTATCTATTTGGTGAAGATGCTTCTATTGGTAAACTAAAAGGCAAAACAACCATTATCAACACCCCAAACCAAGAAGAAGCAAACGAGCTAGCCAAAACTTTTAACGTAAAAGCTGGTAAACAAATTGCCAAAGCATACCACACTAATTCAGATGAATCTGTTTTAGATGAATTTAACCAAGGCAATTTTCCTGTCCTAATTCAAGTAAATCGTATATCAGAAGGCTATTCAAACCCTAAAGCAGAAATTTGCTTTAACTACCCAACATCTTCCAAAGTTCGCTCAGCCCAATGTGGCGGACGTGTTCTTCGCTCAAATAAAGAAAATCCTGATAAACTTGCCTTAATCGTAGATATTTGCTTCAAAAAAACAGATTCCTCATCTGTATTAGATGAAATTCGAGCCAACGGACAAGTCCTCTTTATGGATATAGCAGAAGATGTAGCCATCATCCATAAAGATTTACAAAGAAACCTAAATACACAGAAAACCCATCATTCAGCTGAAAAAACTTCTAACTATATTCCAAAACTTTTTGAAACCTATACTAATATAGAAGATATTTATAATATGCGTTTTAACCAAATGCTGTCAGATAATAGCGCTACACCTTCACGAGAAAAACTGGATACAGACCTTACATGGATACTTTTCTTACAAAACATTCCACTAACCCAAAAGGGAAATACTATTGCAATAGGATCTAAAGATAAAGAAAAAACAAGACAATATATTTGGCAACAAGCTCTAAAAGAATACCCTAATCTTTTTATTAAAGTAAAAGCTGGTTCCAGAACTATTGATGTTGTACCCAAAGAAAATATAATTGAGTTCAAAAAGTTCCTCAAAACTCAAGGTATAGAAATACCAAACCAAATAAGAGAAAAACTTAACACAGACCTTACTAGGATACTTTTCTTACAAAAAATTCCACTAACCCAAAAGGGAAATACTATTGCAACAGGATTTAGTGATAAAGAAAAAATAAGACTATCTATTTGGCAACAAGCTCTAAATGAACTCCCTGAGTTATTTATTAAAGTAAAAGCAGGTACCCTAACCATCGATGCCGTACCAAAAGAAAATATAATTGAATTCAAAAAGTTCCTCAAAACTCAAGGTATAGAAATACCAAACCAAATAAGAGAAAAACTTGACACTGACCTTGGTTTAAAATATTTCTTCGAAAAACTACCCCTAACCAAAAATGGAAATACTCTTGCAAAAGGATCTAGTGATAAAGAAAAAATAAGACAATTTATTTGGCAACAAGCTCTAAATGAACACCCTGAACTTTTTATTAAAGTAAAAACAGGTAACCTAACCATCGATATCATACCAGAAGAAAATTTGATTGAATTCAAAAACTTCCTTAAAACTCAAGGTATAGAAATACCAAACCAAATAAGAGAAAAACTTGATACTGACCTTGGGTTAGCATATTTCTTAGGAAAACTCCCCCTAACCCAAAATGGAAATACTGTTACAAAAGGAGCTAACGATAAAGAAAAAATAAGACAATCTGTTTGGCAACAAGCTCTAACAGAGCACCCTAATCTTTTTATTAAAGTAAAAGCAGGTTCCAAAACCATTGATGTTATACCAGAAGAAAATTTGATTGAATTCAAAAACTTCCTCAAAACTCAAGGTATAGAAATACCAAACCAAATAAGAGAAAAACTTGATACTGACCTTGGGTTAAAATATTTCTCCGAAAAAATCCCCCTAACCCAAAATGGAAATACTATTGCAACAGGATCTGGTGATAAAGAAAAAATAAGACAATTTATTTGGCAACAAGCTCTAAATGAACACCCTGAATTTTTTATTAAAGTAAAAGCAGGTCCCAAAACCATTGATATTATATCTGAAGAAAATTTAAGTAATTTTATAGATTACTTAAAATCAAAAGATATAACCTTAACTATATCTAAAGATGAATTATTGAAAAAAATAAAACAAAATTCTAATAAACAAAAAACTCCAATTCCTTTAACTAAAGGACGTGATTTTTAACCTAAAAACCCGCTACAATGCGGGTTTTATTATAACATCATCACCAATTTTCATACCTCTTTTATCAAATTCCCCACCATTTATCTCTAATATATAACAAAAATCTTCATCGCTTCTTATATGTTCCAAGCTATGTGGTTTCGCATTTTTATAAACATCTTTAATCTTTTTATCACATCCAATAAACACCATATCAAGATAAATAAATGTGTTTTTCATCCACATTGCAACCCCTTTTCTGTCATACAACCTAAAGTCAAACAACATTCCCTCATTTTCTGGCATACTTTTTACAAACATCAACCCTTTTGACATCTTTTTAGGAGTTTTTGCAACCTTTATATTATAGCAAAACTTATCTTCAACACAAAGTCTTTCATCCATTAATGCATAAAAACCTAAAATAACCACCAAACAACTTAAACAAAAAACTTTATAAAACATAAAATACCCCCTATAATTTACCATATCTTAGACATTTTAGCCTTAAAGTGTCAATGATATAAAACAAAAAAGAAAGCTTTTTTAAATGCCAAACTTAAAGTCTATTAAATTATTATCAAAAAAAGAGCTACACCTCTGGCTTATAGCTTTAGGTTTTCTATGCATAACCTTTATGCCATTTATTTTTAATTTTATATGGGGCAACCACGACTGGATGCCAATGCTTCGCGATACAAATTTTAAAGGTGGACTTATTGAGGGTCGTTTTGCCCAATACACATTTATAACAATCCTCTTAGATGGACACATATTGCCTGTTTTTAATTTATTATTTGGCATAACCACATATACACTCGCAATAGTTCTTCTTGCTACACGTTTTTTTGAGTTTAATGAACCTTTTGTAAAATTATGTTTAATAATCCTAGCAACAATATCTCTGCCATTTATAAATGAAATAACTTACTTTCAATTTATTCTATTTAGCCAACTAACCTGGCCACTTATTATCACTTTTTCGCTTCTTTTTACAAAAAAAGCCTTATCATCACATCTTACAATTAACCTTCTTGCTTCAACACTATTATTACTATTTTCCATTGGTGGCTATCCAGCATCTGCCAACTTATATGTAACAGCGTCAATCTTATATCTAATCTATGACTATTACAATAAGAATGTCATTATACCCATAATCAAAAAAGCCATTATATTTTTAATCCCTTTATGTATTTCTTTTGCTATTTTGTATTTCATATATAAGCACTTACAAGAAAAAAATTTAATGCTAACTCTATATAACAATCAAACTTTAAGTTTTCTAAGTTTTCTAACCAATATCCCAACAACTCTTGGCGCTAGTTTTTTATCTCTAATCCAGCCACAACCATTCTTTTCTATAACTTTTAAGCTTTTAACCACACTCATCATTTTGGCATTTGTTTTTTGCTATACATTCTCATTAACCAATATTTGCACTACATTTTTTAGAATATTGCTAATTATCGCTCTTTTTCTTGGTATAAAATTTTCAGCCCTTTTAACAGGAGTAAATCCTAGTAGCTACTTTTCAAAACATGACCCTATAACATATATGGTTAGAGCTGATTTTTATTCGATTCCATGCCTAATAATGTTTTGCCTGCTATTTTTATTAAAAAAACAAAATCAATTTCTAAAAAACATCATAACCCTAATTTCTATACTTTTAATATCCATAAACACCTTATCAAACTTAACCTACACCAAAACTCAAATACTTGGTTTTAAAGCAGAAATGTTTTTACTTGATAGATTAACAAACAGAATAGAAGAAATAAAACCATCTTCATCAAGAAGACTTCGAACAATTGTCCAAGCAGGAGAACTCCCTCTTCGCTCAAAATACTATACCTCCAATAAATACGAAAAATATGGTTACTATAACTTAGAAATTCCATTTATAAGACATTGGATACCTCAAGAATTTTATAACTTCTATGCACCAACACCTTTTGTGCGTAGAGGATCTGCAGTAGATACAAATAATTTTTCTAACCAAATGATAGATTTTTTCCAAACCAAAATACAAACTTGGCCATCAAAAGATTCTATGTATTCTGATGACTTTTATAACATTATAGCATTGTCTAAAACTGGAAAAAATGCCCTAAAAGAGCAATTCAATTTAATAAAAAGGAAATATTAGATGAAAAATTTTTTAAAAAAACTATCTCTTGTTCCTGATAAAAACGATATAAAATCCTTAATTATAAGCTTTTTAATCATTAATTTTACATACCTATACCACACATTAAATTTTATGTGGGGCAACCATGATGTAAAATTTATAAAAGAAGAACTTTTACTCTCTTCTGGTTTATTTGAAGGAAGATTTACTCAATTTATCCCATATCGCCTACTAACCAATGGGCAAATATTACCTATTTTAAACAACTTAATTGGTTTTTGTTTTTTAAGCTTCGCTATTTGGTTACTTGCAAAATATTGGGAGCTAAAAAAATCTAAATTAAATTACATCTTAACAATTACCTTTTTTGCAACTCTCCCCTACACACTATCTTGGTTATATTTTACATTTATAACCATAAGCTGTCTTGCTTGGACTTTTTTTGCAATTTTAGGCTTATATTTATCTTCTAAAATACCAAATCACAAAAATAAATACCTCTTATCAATCCTATCTATTTTATGCTTTTATTTACCACTTGGAGGCTATCCACCTATTATAAATACTTTTGCTGTTTGCCTTATGGGTAAATTAATAATAGAAGTTTTATTTAACAACAAAACCCTAAAACAACTATTTAGTAAATACAAATACACCATCTTAAATATCTTAATTGCAACAATCCTATTTAAGCTTAGCTTATACATCTTTTCTCCAAATGATGTATACAACCTCGAAACAACACCATTAAATGCCTTGCCACAAAAACTTATCTCAACAATAAAAATTTCTTTTGAGCAATTTTTTATTAGTGTTCCTTTTATGGAAAAAGGCTACAAATTAACCCTTGCCATAATGTGTTTAATTGGTTTAATTGGCGCATTCTTTACATCATCTACAATACAACAACGCTTAAAATTATTGGTTTTGTTCTTTGGTATCATTTTTGCAACATCTCTCACAACACTTCTTGTAGTTCCACCAACAGAACTTGTTTCTCGCATAGATTTTTATGGTATCGCATTTTTATATACATTTTTCTTAGTACTATTACTAAAGCTAAGACCAAATTTATTTGAAAGTTTAGGGATTATTTTTGGTTTTATAATCATCTTTTTAAATATCCTAAACAACATACATGCGCTAAAAGTTTGGAAACAAGGATTCGATGCCGAGTTTAGAATACTAGACGAAGTTATTGATAGAATAGAAAACCACCCAAGCTTTACCCCAAATAAAAAATATCGATTTTATCAAGCAGGCGACATATCCCTTCGCCCATCATATTACAAAGGAAAATTTCAAAAAGATGATGTTTTCTTGCATTCTCTTCCATATCTTGCAATGTGGCAAGGAGAAAACCTCATTCAATTCTATACCCCAAAAGACTATCTTCAAACCCCATCCATTATCACCCCAAGTGATATAACAGATGAGGTATTCAACTTTGTTATGACCAAAGCTTCTCCTTGGCCATCTGAAAACTCAATATTTATAAACAATAATATTATTATAATTTTTTATAACCAATATGGCTTAGATGATTTTAAATTAAAATTAAGACAGCTACGCCCATAAAATTAATAAAAAAATTACTTGTTATATGTTAAACATAAAACAATTATTTATAACCTCAATATAGGTGCAATATGAAAACGACAGACTTAGCAATTATCATTCCATGTTTTAATGAAGAAGAAATACTTCCCAAAACCATAAAAAAACTAAGTGATTTACTATCTTCATTAATCAAAAAAGAACTTATCTCTAAAAACAGCAAACTTGTTTTTGTAAATGATGGTTCAAAAGACAATACTTGGAACATAATCGAAAAAGAACACAAAAAAAACACATTTGTTAAAGGTATTTCTTTATCTAGAAACTTTGGGCATCAAGAAGCACTTCTTGCAGGACTATACACAACCAAGGCTGATTGTTTTATCACCATTGATGCAGACCTTCAAGACGATATAAACGTTATAAAAGATATGATAAAACAATTTGATAATGGTTATGAGATTGTTTACGGCGTTAGAAAAAAAAGAACAACCGATAGTTTCTTTAAAAGAAATTCAGCCCTTATGTTTTATAAACTAATGAAACTTCTAGGCGTAGAACTAGTTTCTAATCATGCAGATTTTAGATTACTTTCCAAACGTGCCGTAGAAGCAATGTCCGAATTTAAAGAAAAAAATCTATTTTTAAGAGCTGTTGTTCCACTAGTTGGTTTCAAATCAACAAACGTTTATTATGACCGCAAAAAAAGAGAAGCTGGAACAACTAAATACCCCTTAAAAAAGATGATATTATTTGCCTTAAAAGGTGTTTCAAGCTTTTCAGCCGTTCCATTACATTTAATCACCCTCTCTGGAGTATTAATCTCAACATTGAGCTTCATATTAATGCTATGGACAATTTTTGCATACTTTAACCATTCTACAATAGTTGGCTGGGCTTCACTAATGTCTGTTATAACATTCTTTAGTGGTATAACAATATTGTTTATGGGAATAATCGGTGAATATATTGCTAGCATATTTATCGAAGTAAAAAATCGCCCACTCTACATAATTGATAAAAACTTGGATTAGCCCATGCAAAAAAACGAGTTAACATCAAAGTTTATTGACTATACTTTCATAAAAAGGTGGTCAGTACTTTTTTTGTTAACCCTAATTTTTTATTCACATTTTATATTTTATTTTCTATGGGGAAATCACGACTGGGCTTGGGTAAAAGAACAAACCCCCTTATTTAGTGGTCTATTTGAAGGTAGATTTTCGCAATTTATCCTTCAATACATCTTAACCGAACAAAAGATTTTACCAATAATAACCATTATCACCGCCCTATTATTTTATAGCCTTGGCATTTCCTTAATATTAAAAATAGCAAACCTAACCTCAAACAAAATTTCTTATATTTTAATTGGCTTATTTGCAACAACCTCGCCTTATGTAATCTCTTGGCTTTATTTTGCATTTATTACATTAAGTTGTTTATCCTGGCCTTTCTTCATAATTTTGGGATTTATTTTAATAAAAAAATCAAATAGTTCCAAATACCCTTTATTGCTTAAACTTCTTGCAACGTTATTATTTTTATTAAGCCTTGGAGGCTATCCTCCATCTATAAGCCTTATTGGTATTTTGTTTTTTGCAACTATTTTACAAGATATTTGCTTTAATAAATTAAATCTAAAAACAACCATAAAAAATGCCATTTGCTATTTTGTATCTATAAGCATTTCTGTTGCTTTGCTTTTAATAATTCAACATTACTTAAAAAAATATAATTTACAATTTTCAACATACAATACAAAAAGCCTAGAGTTAAATTTATTACCTCAAAAACTTTATGATACTTTCATAGTTTCAATAAACCAATTTACCATAACTACAAATTTTATTCCATTTATATATAAATACCTTAACTTATGTTTAACCCTTTTAGCAGTCCTTTGTTTATACAACAAACTACCTAAAACACTTTCTCATATATCGTTATTTATTATATCAATATTTGGAATTTTACTATCTTCAACAATCACAACTCTTATTTCCCAAAACTCTCATTATGTAACCTATGAACCAAGAATTGAGTTTTTTGGAATATTCTATATCTACCTTTTATCTGCTATTGTATTAATAAAATACTCTAACCAATTTATAAAAAATATCACCACTTTAGGTTTATGTATTTTAATTTTTAGCAACATAAACAATTTAAGCTATGCCTCAAAAACATGGAAACTAGGCTTTATTGCAGAAACAAACCTAATGAATAGAATAACTACCCATATAGAAAATAAAGAAAACTTTAATCCCTTAAAAAAATACACATTTGTACAAGGTGGAGTATTAAACTTTAGAGAAAGATATTATATAAAAACTCAAAACGAACAAACAGATTCTTATACACTATCTGCACCATATATTCCTTGGCACTTACCATCAAAAGCATATAAATTCTACACCCAAACAGACTATTTTGGATCAGATTTTGACATTTATTGGAGCTATGTAAATAAAAACGAAATAAAAATGACCCAATCATTATATGATTACTTAACATACAAAGCAAAACCATGGCCAAATAGCAATTCTATATACATAGATGATAATACAATAATCTTAACCCTAACCACAGATGGCAAATGGAGAGCCGAAGACTGGGTAACTAAAAACTACTAATCTTGTCTATATAAAATAATAATCTCTTGTTTTAAACTTCAATTGCACTTAGAATATTCCCTAAATTAGGAATAAAATATGCAAGATACACCAAATACATCCTTATCCATAAATGGTAATATATGGAATATTATAGAAACAAATGACAGACAAACCGAAATTTTATCACAAAATTTAGGTATATCCTTGCATTTAGCCCACATGCTAAATATTAGAAAAATAAACCAAGAAGATGTAGCAAACTTTCTTGAACCAAAACTATCTAGCCTAATGCCTAATCCAAGTATCTTAAAAGATATGGATAAAGCAGCATCTCGCATAGCAGACGCTATTATCAATCATGAAAAAATCGCAATAATTGGGGATTATGATGTTGATGGTGCAACCTCTACTTCTGTAATGCGCTTGTTTTTAAACTACCTAAAAGTAGAAACAGCCGTTCACATTCCAGAACGTGAAGAAGGATATGGACCAAGCACTATTGCTTTTGATGAGTTTAGAAATTTTGGAGCATCACTTGTCTTAACTTTAGACTGTGGAACATCTGCTTTTGATATACTAGATAACGAAGCTTCAAATTTTGATATAATAGTACTAGACCACCATGAGGCAGAAACAAGATTACCAAAAGTTTATGCAGTTGTAAACCCCAAACGCCTAGACCAAGATACCACTCCATCAGGTCTTGAATATATGGCAGCCGTTGGTGTTGTATTTATGAGTGTTGTTGCTATAAACAGAACCCTAAGACAAAGAGGCTTTTATAATTCTAACATAAAAGAACCAGACTTAAAACAATGGTTAGACCTGGTTGCACTTGGAACTATTTGTGATGTTGTAACCTTAATTGGCTTAAACAGAGCTTTCGTATCACAAGGCTTAAAAGTTATGGCTCTTCGCCAAAACTTAGGACTAAAAACCCTATTAGACACCGCAAATATAAACGAAAAACCAGATGCCTATCACTTAGGATTTGTTTTAGGACCAAGAATTAATGCCTGTGGCAGAGTTGGGCTTGCTTCTATTAGTAGCAAATTATTATGCTCTACAAATCCAATAGAAGCATCAAACCTAGCCAAAGAAATGAACACCTACAACCAAGAACGTAAAGATATTGAGTGCTTTGTACTAGAACAATCAATAGAAATGTTAGAAGGTTCTCCCCAAACCTATCCTATGGCATTTACATATAGCAAAAATTGGCATCAAGGAGTTATCGGCATTGTTGCAGGAAAGCTAAAAGAACGCTACAATCTCCCTGCTTTTGTTATGAGCATAGAACAAGATGAAGTAAAAGGCTCTGCTCGTTCAATCCCTGGTGTTGATTTAGGAGCTTTAATTATAGCCGCCAAAGAAAAAGGCGTTATAACCAAAGGGGGCGGACACACAATGGCTGCCGGCTTTTCCTTAACCGAAGAGCAAATTCCTTTATTTAAAACTTTTGCCGGAGAGTATATTCTATCATCACTTGATAATACATCTCCAAATCCCATAATAAATATCGACTTAAACATCAATTTAAGCGCCGCAAACAACAATTTATGTAATGATATAGAAAAACTAAAACCATTTGGTACCGGAAACCCCGAACCAAACGTCCTAATAAAAAATGTATACATAAAAAAAGCATATATTATCGGACAAGGGCACATAAAATGTGAACTAACTGATTTATCACAAAATAAACTTCCCGCAATCGCTTTCAAAATAGCTGATACTGATATGGGAAAAATAATGCTAAGCAAGACCAATGACTGCTTTGATGTTGTTGGCAATCTTCGTTTCAATAAATGGAACAACCAAACAACCCTACAATTTATGATTACAGATATAAAGAGGTCGTAGATGAAAAACACTTTACCCCAAACACCACAAGAAAACAAGCCTAGTTTTTTTGGTTTTGTTATCTCAAAACTAAAAACCTATCTTTTTACAGGTATACTAGTAACAGCTCCCGTAACCATAACTTTTTATATGGCATATGAACTATTTTTGTGGATAGATAAATGGTCAAAATCCCTATTTCCACCCCAATCAACAAACCAATTATTTTACTACATACCAGGCTTTGGAATTATAGTCTTAATTTCTGCCTTAATCATTATTGGTATGTTTACAACCGGTTTTATTGGCAACTTTTTTGTAAGACTTGGCGATTTTATTGTTTCAAAAATGCCTCTTATTTCTAGCATTTATTCACTATTAAAACAGCTTTTTGAAACTGTTCTATCACCAAAATCTCAATCTTTTAAAGAGGCTGTTTTAGTACAATATCCAAGAACTGGCATTTGGATTATAGGCTTTTTAGCAGGCCCTTCAGCAGAAAATTTGCAAAACAAAGTCCCAAACAAAGATTTACTTAGCGTGTTTATCCCAACAACACCAAACCCGACCTCTGGTTTTTTAATTTTAATCCCTAAAAAAGACGTTATAAAACTAGATATGAGTGTTGAGGATGCTCTAAAATATGTTGTTTCATGCGGAATTGTAGCACCACTTGATGAACCTAAAAAAATAGAAAAAAAACATTTGACTAAAACAAAAAAATAAGCTTAAATCCCCCTCAAAGAGATTTTTCTCTTTGTGTGGATTTAACCTACTTGTCCGGCACAATAACGGACTAAAACGGAGACTTTTTATGATTAGAACTGCTGAATATGTGTCATTAGGACACCCTGATAAAATTGCTGATTTTATATCTTCTTCAATCTTAGATGAATGCTTAAAACAAGACCCATACGTACGCTATGCTGTAGAGGTTATGGTAAAAAACAATAACATCATCTTAGGTGGAGAAATAACCGGAAACATCACCCTAAACCATATCAAAAAATATGTAAAACAAGCTTTGCGCCATATCGGTTACGATGAAAGATACAACACTCTTTGGGGTGATAATGCTATAAACATAAATAAAATAAAAATCACAAACCTAATTAGTGCTCAATCAAGAGAAATCGCTCAAGGTGTAAACGCCAATGGTTGGGGTGACCAAGGTGTATTTGTTGGCTATGCAGAAAAAAATGATGGTTTAATAAATCACGAATTATTTTTAGCCCAAAAATTAAACAATGCTTTATATGAAAAAGCTCTAAAATCAGACAACCTCGGCCTTGATATAAAAACCCAAATAACCCTAGATGAAAAAAATAATATTACAACGGCAATAGTTGCCATCCCTATGCTCAAAAAAGAGGACTTAACAGATTTTGTAATAGAAACCTTAAATCAAACTCCTCAAAATATCATCATCAACGGCACTGGTTCATATACAACTCACTCATCTATTGCAGATTGCGGTATAACCGGCAGAAAACTTGCTGTTGATTTTTATTCCACAGCCTGCCCAATTGGTGGTGGTTCTCCTTGGACTAAAGATGCCAGCAAAGCAGACCTAACCTTAAACTTATATGCTAGAAAACTAGCAATTGATTACCTAAAAGATAACGATTCTTGCTATGTTTATCTATCTTCTTGTATCGGAAAAAAGGACCTACCAAGTGCTGTTATAAAAACAATAAAAAATGGTATCGTTAAAACTTTTAACATTTCACCAGATTGCTCACCAAATGTTCTAATCAAAATGTTAAAATTAGATCGTCCAATCTACAAAAAGTTATGTAAAAAAGGTCTAATAAACTACATTAATTCTAAAGGAAAACCAAGCTTTTAGCATTTTTGCTTTACAAAAGGAATTTGACATGCTAGAAGCATAAAAACAAAAAAGAGGAATAAAAATGTTATGCTTATATCATTCAGCCGATCATGACGGCAAAGGTTCTGCAGCTATCGTTAAATATGCTAATAAAGATTGTGAATTAATTGGCTTTAATTATGATGGCGAAATACCTTATGAAGAAATAAAAAAACATGAAGATATCGTTATATGCGATATCTCTTTTCCTATGGAATATATGTTTGAGCTAAACAAAACCAAAAAGCTTGTTTGGATAGACCACCATGCATCAGCAATAGATGCCTATGAAGAGTACTTAAAAAAAGATTTTTCACCAATCCCAGGTAATCGCTCAATAAAAAAAGCAGCCATAGAACTAACTTGGGAATATTTCTTTCCAGACAAACCTATTCCTCTTGGTGTAAAGCTTTTAGCGTTAAATGACTTATATGACCTAAAGGACAAACGTGTTCGTCCATTTGAATATGCTTTTCAAGCAGAAGGAGTTAACCGCCCATATGAACGCATTTGGCACGAACTTTTTGAGGATAAAATAGACATTCCTCTCATGGTAGAAAAAGGAAAAGCGATTCTCTCATACATAAAACATAGAGATTATCGTTTAGTTAGAAACTTAGCTTTTGAAGGAACATATAAAAACTATCGTTTTATTGCCGCCAACATGCCTCAAGCAGGAACAGATTTTTTTGAATCGTTAGATAATGTTGCAAATTATGATTTTTATGTTAGTTTTACATTAAATAAAAAATCAAAATGGAACTTGTCTTTTAGAACAACACGTGATAATGTAGACGTATCGGAGATAGCAAGCACCTTTGGCGGTGGCGGTCACAAAAAGGCTTCTGGCGCTTCTGGGCTTGATGAGTTACCAGACTTTTTGCGTACAAACGTACGCTCATGGAGTAAGCTTAATTAGGTGAGCTCATATTTTCATACAACTATTAATAACTTAATTAAGCTGAAAAAAGCCCCCTTCAAAAGAAGGGGGCTTTGAAATTAACTACAAATCAATGTATTAGCACATCATTTTGTAACGTACACTGTATCTACAAGCATCAAGTGGATGTCCTTTTCAAGGTACTTACCCTTTGCTTCAAGAGTATAAACTCTTGCAGGACCACGAGTTGAAGTTGCACCAACCTCTTCATAAGTTAATGCATTTTTGGTATCTTGAACAACCGGTCTATACTCCTCAAAACTGATAACTTCACCATCAATAGAGAAAAATCTATCATACCAGTTAAGTATCAAATCTAGTGCAAACAACGTAGTCCAAGAGCCATTTTTTTTGTACTCAATAAAGTTATCCACAGAGTTATACACATAGTAAAAATAAAAACCATCAACTGGATTTGATGCATCATACATTGAACCATCACCAGCTTCAGATCCATATAATCCCAAGTCACTCGGAGGTGTTTTTCCTGCATAATCTGATGTCCAATCAAGAGCTCCTTGCCATGTAACACTAAGACCACTTAAATCAGGCACTCCTTCACCATAAATTTCTGTGCTTGCTATACGAGTATATGTTCCATAATCACCTACATCTGTTTTATGATATTTAACCTTGTAGAAAAGAGAATTATCCAAAGTAGCAACATAGTCATTACCAACTTTTCCATCTACAATAGTTCCATAAGGTATAATGCTTACACTTCTTTCCAAGAAATCCCACCTCAAGCCGTAGAATTCATCAGTTTTGACACTTCCATCAGAGTAATAATTATCTCTATATACCACACATTGTGAAGTAGAAGAGATATTATCGTGCGGAGCATGACAAAGCATATCCTTTCGATACTCGGTCTTAACAAGCTCTACAGGTACATCCGTACTTGTAACAACACCACCTGTGTAATTTACATCAAAGCTCAACGTTTTATTAAGCTCCTCTTCAGTATTAACACCAGATAATGGTACCTCAAATTGAGCGGTAACATCATAATAGGTAGTATCATTAACAATGACTCTGGTTGTAGCTCTTTGTTTAACCTCTATATTCACAAGCTTAGGCTCACCAAACTTCAAATAAGGCATTTCATCCCCATTTTCGGTTTTATAAACTTCATAACTTGTTTCAAAGTCAAATGATTGACCCAAGGTTGCAAACGAACCTTTATAAAGATTAACTAAAGGATTTTCACCACTCTGAGATACTGTTGGATCTTCGGTTTCGATTAGTGTAGACAGCGCCTCAAGTTCCTGAACGAAATTCGAAGCATTTTTAGCCTTAAGCTTAATTGTTGCCTTAGGCTCTGCTGTATACATCACCTTACCACCATTAGCATACGTACTTGTTTGCTTAATTTCGAGATTAAATTCATTACCGCCAGCAACAACAAACGGAGACGTTAAGTCATTTGTTCCGTCACCAACAGTAAAATCAACATCACCCGAAAGTTCGACAGCTTCTTTTGATACGCCAACATATTTCACCTCAAAAGTCAAAACATCTTTCAACTCATCAGCAACGTTAACGCCTTCAATTTCCACTTCAAACTTAGCAACAATATCATAACGTACATCTTCATAGCCAACAGCTCTTGTAGCACTTTCCTGCTTAGTTGCCTCTATATTCACAAGCTTAGGCTCTAAAATCTTCAAATAAGGCATTTCATCCCCACTTTCTGATTTATAAACTTCATAACTTGCTTCAAAATCAAATGCCTGACCTAAGGTCGTAAATGACTTCTTATAAAGGTTAACTAAAGGATTTTCACCACTCTGAGATGTAGTTGTTTTGCTATCACCAACCAAAGTGACAAGGCTATCCAATTTCTCTTGAGAATCAAGCTCGTTTTTAACCTTAAGCTTAAGGGTAGCCTTAGGTTCTGCTGTAAATTCTACATTATCACCATTGGTGTATGCACTTTTCTGCTTTATGCTAAGATTAAGCTCACTGCCACCAGCAACAACAAACGGAGATTTAACCTCATTTGTACCATCACTAATAGTATAATCAAGCTCACCCAAAAGTTCGACAGCTTCTTTTGTTCCGCCAATGTATTTTACCTCAAAAGTCAAAACATCTTTCAACTCATCAGTAACATTAACGCCTTCAATTTCCACTTCAAACTTAGCCACAACATCATAGTACACATCCTCATAACCAGTAGCTCTTGTAGAATTGTCCTGCTTAGTTGCCTCAATAGAAACAAGCTTAGGCTCCAAAATCTTCAAATAAGGCATTTCATCCCCACTTTCAGATTTATAAACTTCATAACTTGTTTCAAAGTCAAATGCTTGACCTAAAGTTGCAAACGTTCTCTTGTAGAGATTAACCAAAGGATTTTCACCACTTTGAGATGTAGTCGCATTACCTTCATCAACCAAAGTCACAAGGCTATCAACATTTGTTTGTGCATCAACCTTGTTTTTAACCTTTAGCTTAATACTAGCTTTTGGCTCTGCAGTATATACTGCATTATCGCCATTAGCATACGTGCTTGTCTGTGCTATATTAATAGTCAGCTCTTTACCACCCTCAACAACAAAAGGTGAACTTGCTTCACCTGTACCATCATTGAGTTTATAAGCAACACTACCATAAAGCTCTGTTACATCTTCAACCACACCAAGATAAGTAACATCAAAATTAAGAGATTTTGTCTGTTTCTTTTCGGTGTTAACAGTTTCAAGGTCAAGACTAAACTTAGCCGTTACCTCAAAAGTTGCTGAATCAGTAACCGAAGCACGAGTAACCGATAATGAACGCAAAACGATAGGAGGACAAGCAGAGCGAGTACTCTCTCCCTTTTCTGTTGCACTACTATTACCAAACTTTGCTTGATTAATCTTTATATAAGGCATTTCAATCTTAGTAGAATATGAGTTTACATAATTATAAATTTCATATCCTAAATCAAAAACTACCTCTTGATCACCAATTTTAAAAGTCTGAATAGTGCTCTTAAGAACAGGGTTTGAACCACTTTGACTTGTCTTTACATCAACACTCTCATTGATTGTAGTAAGACTTTTTATGTCTTTCGCATAAACCTTATCTAATGTAGCAGAAAGCTGAATTGAAGCTTCCGGCTCACAAGTAAATACGGTTCCATCAGGGTCAGTGTAGCTACTCTTTTGGGTAATAACCATGTCGAGAGCTTCACCAGAAGTTACCACAACAGGGGAACTTGTAGTTCCGCTGCCGGTTTCATTGTTACCATCAATAACAAACGAAACCTCACCAGTTGTCTTTTCGTTACCGGGCTGAATAGGATCATCCTCATTACAAGCCACCACAAAAAAGACTAAACACATTGCAAAAATGCACTGAAGCATCTTTTGCCAAACAAAATTCTTTGTTTTCATACGCTTTAGAATTTAATTGTGAATATTTTTGTTAACTATTTGAATTCTAGTATTTTCTGACAATCAAAAGACTAAAAAAATCTTTCATAAAATTATAAAAATCATAATTGCCAAGACAAAATAAATATTAAATCGGGGCGATTTTAACAACTAATATTTATTTTTTCAATATTTATTTTGCACAAAAAGTATTTTTTTGACAAAATTGTTATTTTAGTTAATTTTATGTTGTATTTAATTTTAAATTCTGCTAGCCTACGCTTGGATTTTTTTGAAAAACTTAAAAAAGGATGAAAAAATGTTAGATATAAAATTTATTATCGAAAATAAAGATCTTGTAAAAGAAGGTCTTAAGAAAAAAGGATACAATGAAAACGACATCAATATTGATGCCTTGATTAACCTCCACCTAGATGTAAACAAGTTAAAAACTTCAACCCAACAACTTGCTGAAGAAAAAAATCGTTTAAGTAATTCAATAAAATCCGCATCCAACGAAACTCGTCCAGCAATCATTGCTAAAAGTAAATCTTTAGGAGAAGAATTAAAGCTAGAACAAGAAAAACTAGCTAAGCTTCAAGAAGAATTTGATAACATTATGTGGCGCATGCCAAACTTACCATCAGAGCAATCTCCTGTTGCTGATAGCGAAGAAGGTAATGTTGTTATCAAAAAAGTTGGCGCCCCAACAGAATTTGACTTTACACCACTTGACCATATTGAATTGATGGAAAAAAACAATTGGTCAGAATTAGAGCGCATCACCAAAGTTTCTGGTGCAAGAACTTATGCTATCAAAAACGAACTATCTCGTCTAGAATTAGCAATGCACATGCTAGTGCTCGATAAACTTGCAAATCATGGTTTCACAACTATTACTGTTCCATCTTTGTCAAAAGAAAAACCTCTCTATGGCATGGGTTACCTTCCATTTGCCCAAGATGAAGTTTATTATATGCCAAATGATGACACATATTTATCAGGAACAGCTGAACTTGTACTAAACTCATTACATGCAGATGAAATTTTATCAGAAAACGACTTACCTGTTTTATATGCAGGTTTTTCACCATGTTTCCGTCGTGAAGCAGGCGCTGCCGGAAAAGATACTCGTGGACTTGTTCGTGTTCACCAATTCTTAAAGACAGAACAATTTGTTATCTGCAAAAACGACATTAACGAAAGTGAATATTGGCACAAAAAACTTTTACAAATTTCAGAAGAGGTTTTGCAAGACTTAGAACTTCCATATCAAGTTTTAGAAATTTGTACAGGAGATATGGGTGCTCCAAAATATCGTCAATACGACCTAGAAGCTTGGACACCATCTCAAAATTGCTACCGTGAAACACACTCTTGCTCAAACATTACAGAGTGGCAAGCACGTAGAACTAACTTAAGATATCGTGATAACAAAGATGGAAAAGTAAAATTTGCTCATACCCTAAACAACACCGGTATTGCAACTCCACGTATACTTGTTCCATTTATTGAAAATCACCAACAAAAAGACTTTAGCGTTCGCATTCCAGAAAAATTACAACCATACATGGGGGGTAAAAAATTCATTGGTATAAACGCTAAATAATATAAAATAACAAAGGAAAGCTATGAAAAAAATTGATAAAATAGTCAATTTTATGCGAGCTCTCGAAGAGGTTTGCGTTGTAGAAAGAGATCTTTTATTATATGAAGGCTCTCGAGAAAACAATGCAATGCATATTTTCAAGCTTTCCTTTCTTGTTATGTTAATTTATCCATACTTAAAACAACCAGTAGATTATACAAAAATGCTTGAACTAGCTCTTGTTCATGACATTGCAGAAGGCAAAACTGGAGATTACACTGTTGCAAACCAACTAGCCAATCCAGAACTAAAAAAAGAAAAACAAAAAAGAGAAGCCATAGCCATCAAAGAACTAAAATCAATGCTTCCACCACCATTAAACAAAAAAGTATCAAACCTATACAAAGAATACGAAGAAAAGAAAACCTTAGAATCAAAAATCGTTTCTATGCTTGATAAATTAGAAGCAAATCTCCAAGCAAATCAATATCACAATGGTGATGTAACATATTGGAAAGATTGCGAAAATGGTAATGAATACTACAAAATGGCTAGCCTAAAAAAGCCAATGATAAAAGAAATAAATGAGGATATAATAACAGAGCTAGAAAAGAAAATCATTTCATTATCTCTCGAAAATATGAAAAACTGCCACATTTCATCAAAGAGCTAACTATGCTATTATACGTAAACAAAAAACAAGAGCGTAAAAAAAGAATAAAACTGCTATCCCTTATTGCATTTATAATATTTTTTATAACTGCAAACATCATAAACTTTTATCACAAACTACACACCACAACAGACAATTTAAGCTCATATCAATCAATAACTCACTTAAATACTTGGTACAAAAACTATGAGCCAATTGAAATATATAAAACCAAAGACAATCAAATAAAGGTTATTTTAATTCCAAACGCCCTCACAAGAGAAATCACTGAAACTTTATCTACACTATTAGAAAAAATATCAAAAACCCCCTCACCTAAAATACATTTTTTAGGTAATGCCTCGTTATTTGAACTTATCAAAGAACTAGCCCAAATTCACAACATAGAAATAACAGATAAAATAACTAAAAAATCTATCATCATCTCATCTGATTTTGATTTACTAAAATCACATATATATAGCAATAAACTTTTTCCAAAAACTATTACATACGTAAATTCTACAAACCCCAAATCTCTAAGCTTGTTAAATAAATATTTTCCTCTTCCAATATCACCCAAAACCAATTTGTCAAAGCAAAAACACTCCCTAACCCTTTTTGCCAAAGCTTATCAAAAAGAGCTTGAAACCATATCAACAACCAATAACTATAACTCTCAAAAATTCCACAAACAATCGGCATTGTTAAAAAACATCCCTCTTTGTTTGCAAACAACAAACAGCACTTTTTGTACATTAGATAATAAAACATCACTCATTAAAAATATAATCAAAACCAAAGAGCAAAACAAAGCTAACGCCCCATATACCAAATTAATTTTGCTCACAAATTTTGAAAAAACTACCCTTGAAACCTTTTCACCACAAAATGGATTACTATTTAAATTTCATAGCAGAGAAACAATCCTCTTACCCAATGAAAAAGACAAAAATCATTTCTATACAATAAAACAAAAATCAGGAATAAATCCTAACTATGAAACCAAAGACATGGAATTTTATCAATTTAAAACAGTGGAGATAAACTTAAATGACAACATATAATGGATATGAGCTAAATTATAGCATTGAAGAATTAAAAAATATGACCTCAAACGAAATGACAGATGTTGTTTTAATATCAAATGAACACCCATCTTATAACACGTTATCTGATGGCGATAAAAAAGCCTTAGAACATTTAGTAAAAGCAGCTCAAATCTTAAACAATGTTAGCTTAGAACAAGACAATAAACACAATCTTGAACTTAAAAAAGCCCTAGAAAAAGAAGCTCAAAACAACAACGAACACGCTATTTTGTCATTAAAACTATTTAATTCTATCAATGGTGTATCAGGCCTAAATGGTATAGATGAAAAACCCATAACCATATTTAAAGACCTAACAACACCAATTGGTAAAAACTTCTATCCAGATGATTTAAGTATAGAAGAATTTCATAGCATTTTGCTAACAATGTTTGAAAACAACGAAATTGATGAAATAAAAAAAATCTTATCTTCTCGCACAATGGTTAGAAGAGACAATTCCAAACTAAAAGCCATCGACTACACTATATACTTCAAAAAAGAATTTGAAGAAATGGCAAATGAGCTAGAAGTTGCCGCTTTTTATACCACGGATGCACTATTTAAAGAATACCTATCATGGCAAGCTCAAGCACTTCTTCAAAATAACGAAGATATGGATATGCTAGCAGATAAACATTGGGCAAAGATGCAAGAAACTCCTCTTGAATTTACTATAAGCCGAGAAAACTATGATGATGAAATGTCATCAACCGTTTTAGAAAACGAAAAATTAAGTAAATTAATAGCTAAACACAACATAGAACTTGTTTCAAAAGATATGCTAGGGGCAAGAGTTGGTATCTTAAACAAAGAAGGAACATCACTACTTTTAAACTTCAAAGATACAATGGCAGAACTAAGCGCTCAAATGCCACTTTCTAACCAATACACTCAAACAATCTCTAAAAATTCAGAAGTAAAGCAAACTATGGTAGATGTTGACCTAGTAGCCCTAACCGGAGATTATGCTCAAGCAAGAGGCGGAATGACTGTTGCCCAAAACTTACCAAACAATGATAAACTATCCATAAAAACTGGAGGCGGAAGAAGAAATGTATATCACCGCCAAGTAAGACAAAGTCACGACCCTATTAGAACACAAAAAATGTTAGATGCATTTTTGCATCCAGATTTTCATAAATATTACAATCCTGAAGCAGACCATATATTTGTAATTGGTCACGAAAACGGACACTCACTAGGCCCAACATCTGAATATCAAAATTCACCAGGGCTTTATAAATCAATCATAGAAGAAAACAAAGCAGATACAATCTCCATTTCTTTTATGCCTGAATATGTTAAACGCAACATTATATCAGAAGAAAAACTAAAAGAAATTTACACAACTTGGATAACAAGACGTCTTCTTCTATGTGCAAAACCTGTTTTCCCAACAGAAACTTACAAAATAGTAGATTTAATAGAATTCAACACACTACTAGAAGCAAATGCTATCTATTTTGATGAAAATAAGCTTCTTCACATAAATTTTGAAAAAGTTTCACCAGCAATGTACTCATTATTAACCAAAGTTATAGAGGTACAACTCAAAAAATCTCCAGATTTTGCAAAACAACACATCATAAACCACACAACATGGAACGATCTACATGAATACATTGCAACAACTCAAATGAAACTAGGAGTAAAAAAATACAAAAATATTGTAAGCTACTTCTAAAAACAAGTTGCCATTAAAAAGTATTTCTGTTATCAAAAATATGAACTATTTTTAAGGAGAATTTATAATGTTTGGACGTTTTTTCCATGGACAATGTTCATTGTCTGAAGCTTTTTGGAAATATTCATTTCTTGGATTATTCTGCATTACAGGTATTACACGTATCCTAATGATTGGCTTAAAGCAAACTGTTGGCTATGATGTAAACTATCTTAGAGCTGTATGGGACAACATTTCAATATTATCAATGAATTCCAATGCATTTGCATGGATGTGTTTTTATACTGCTTCATTCTTAGCTGTTATTGTATATTCAGTTATTTGCATAGTTGGTATGTACAACACATATAAAGAGTACGAAAAAAGCAAAGCCCTTGCAATTATTGCAATGCTTTTTGTTTGGGGTATGATTTTTACTTCAATAAAACTATCTATGTACTAAAAACAAAAACTTTTTTATGCCAAATCCCTATGTTTTCATAGGGATTTTTGTATTGACAAAACAATAGACAAATGCTATACTCATATCACTTATCTAAGGCATATGTCTATTATTTTGTTATTTGTTAAAGTCTATAAGCGGGGTTCTAACCTGTTTTCGATTTAAATAATGATAAAAGAAAGAGTAATTCCAAAGATTGGTGTTGTTTTGATGTTTCCTCAAAGCAACTTCTCGTTTATCTATTATCCCGATTGGAAACTAGGGATGCCAAAATTTAAATATTATGGCAAATGAAACAACCGCGAAGATTTTCGCAACAGTAGAGAATGCAATCAGAATTGTATTCGCAGAGTTACTTCTTGTGATAGCTCTTGGACTATCACCAGTATGGATGACCTTTTTGTTCATCTTTGATGGAGAAGATCTTACAGAACTTCTCTACAAAGACACAAAGAAGAAGGCAGTTTGGTCTCGATGGTACTACATGGCCCTCAAAATCTCACGCCCCTTCTGGTATCTTTTAGGCATGAGCGTAGGTCCAAAGTTGACCAAGTGGTATTTTATAAACAACCGATCTAAGGAGTTAAAAGAGTTCTCGATAAAGAACCAAATGCTGTACTACAATCTTGCGAACGACCCATCCAAAGAAAGGTTACTCAAAAGAAATGAATTCTCAAAGGGTGCTATTGCCTCTATCTGGGAGTCGGCATCTAGCAAAGAGAGACTCTTCCTCATTGAGAATCTGGATGTACAACCAGAGTTTGCAAAGGACCTCTTAAGCGACGATTTGCTTGATGCTCTCTATAAGCACTGCAAAGAGAAAGAAAAGTCAACCTTGGAGCTAAGAGACATCCTGCAGACACTCTGTCATAGCTTATCAGCAGATGATAAGAGAGAACGCACAAATCTGGACTGTCTGATAGGAGCAATCCCATACAACTCATGGGGGATTTCCTATCTTGACGAGTACACTAAGGATTACCTATGGACTCTTCCTTGGCACGGAAAGCTTGCTCTAGTCATACAAACGGGCATCACTAGGGATCAATTCTCTAGTCTTCTGAGATCTAAACAGTACGACATCCTAAGGGAGTATACTCAGAGAAAGACACTGAGTGCAAACCTTGTAAAGGACTTGATATCCTTTGCAGGTGAAAGCAAGGACAATAATGCTGCACTACTCTTGAGAGACATTATCATCAAAGACAACCTCTCAACAGAGTTGATGATGCATGTCTACAAGCAGAGCAACACAGAGTTGACAAGTCTCGTAGAGGAGGCTATAGATATTTACACAGATGTAAATACCCTATGCACCTACAGCTACCAGAATTTGTCCCCTACTCAGTCGGCAAGTCGCAACCATGCTCGCTGGAAGTTGTTCTTTGAGCACAAGAAGAACATCAGCACTCTTGCTCAGCAAAAACTGAGCTTTGAGCAGTACCAGCTGTTCAGAGAGACCGGTCACAGACTGGATAAGAGCATTGTTGAGGATATGCTCATTTCTCTTAAGGAAAGAGAGTACTTTAAGGCTATCCTTAAAGACGAGTGGGACAACCTCACTCCGAGACTCATCAATCTCTTTAAGACAACTCCATGGAAACACCAGATATACATGGAGATGGCATCTAAGAACTGAGAACAGAGCTCTCTAACTCTACTTATAAACGCTCCCTTTTGGGGGCGTTTATTTGTTTTTAAACAAAATAGACTTTAAACTATCTTATTAAAACTAAATAATATTTACCCTAAAAAAAACAAAGGTGTTGACACAACCGACAAAAAATGATATCCTAAGTTTTATATAACCATTAAATTTATTGTTTAGTGGAGGGGACTATGAATAAGATATTATTTTTTATACTTTTAGTAGGTATAAATAGCCAAGCATTTGCAACCGACGTTGCAACAATGGAAGAATTCACAAATGCTCTAAATAATGGTGAAAACATTGTTTTAACAGACGATTTAACAGCACCTTCAAACTATTCCACCACCTATCCAAAAAAATCAGATTACAGCATCGATGGAAACAATCACACTATTTATGGTGGCGACCAAACCACACAGTTTATTCGCAATATGGGTGGTTCAATTAATGAAATTAAAAACATTACATTTGATGGTTTTGTAAACCAAGTAATTCCTAAAGATGAAGATGGTAATGTTCTAGATCCAGATGATAACATGGGAGCTGTTATCACCAACCAAGGACGCATAGAAAAAATAGATGGTACATTTAAAAACAATCAAGCATACCATGGAGCAGCAATATTTAATGGTTCAAACAAATATATAGGTTCTATTAATGGAACATTCACAGGCAATAAATCGGAAACATATTCAGATAAAGTTTATACAGAAGCAAGTGGTGCAGCAATTCACAACCAAGGACACATAGGCAATATTACCGGTACATTCGAAAACAATACAGCTCAAATGGCTGGTACAATTTGGAACTATGGCACCATAGATAACATCACAGCAACATTTAAAAACAATCATCGATCTGCTGTTGGTGGAAACCATGGTACAGTTACCATAACAAACTCTCTTTTCTACCAAAACGATACAACAGGCAGATTATATTACTGGACAGATGAAGATGGTAACCTAAAAAGTACGAACCATGGACAATCCGGAGCCGGACTTGTTTGGTGGGGAGGGCAAACCTTTAATGTATACAATACAACTTTTGAAGAAAATCGTGCAGATTGGAAAGGTGGTGCAATTGGCGGTTGGAATGGTGGCGCATTAAAACTTGTAGACTCATTTTTAACCAATAATAGCTCTGGCGAAGAAGGTGGCGGAATATACCAAACCGGAAACGGAACAGGTGAAATAACAAACACTGTATTTACACAAAACAAAGGACGTACTGGTGGTGCAATTTATAGCACAGCAAAATATACAATAAAAGATTCTACATTCCAAAAAAATCAAGATACTGTAAATTGGTCTACTGGTGGCGGTGCAATAGCAAATGGCGGAACTATGACTATTGATAATTCTCTAATCACAGAAAATAAATCACATAGTGCCGGCGGTGGTATCTCAAACTTTGGCGGAACACTTGTATATAATAATAACAAAATTACTTCTAACCATGCTCAATCATATGGTGGCGGTGTTTACACATCAGGTGGTAAAGTAACTATAAATAATTCTACAATAGAAGCAAATACAAGCGCTAATGGTGCTGCAGGTGCGAGCCGAAGTGGCGAAATAGAAATAAATAACTCAACCATCACAAATAACCAATCCTCAAATAAAGGTGGTGCTTTTTATGTTGGAGAAATCATTAAAGATGAAGTTTCAACAACTGGAACTCTCACAATAAACGATTCAACAATCACAAACAACACCTCAAGCGCATCAGGTGGCGCAGTTCATGTTGCAAAAGGTAATTTAACCATTACAAATTCAACAATAACCGGAAACGAAAGCGCATCAGGTGGTGCAATCCATAGTCATGCTGATATTACTCTAAAAGCCGATAACGGTACATTAAAAATAGCAGACAATAACACTAAAACAAATAACACTGGTATCTTTATGGAAAACCAAAACACTACCATAAATCTAGATACTAAAAACAATGGATTAATTGAAATTAAAGATATTGTAGATGGTAATAATTATAATCTTAATATCACTGGCGATACTTTAGACTATTCCCTATTAACAAAAGAAAATATTGACCAGATTGCTCATGTTGATTTCCAAAATTCTGTAAACAATCTAAACACATTATCCCTAAATGAAGGCGGAGTTTTATCTCTAGAATTAACAGAAACTATGAATACAACAAACCTTACAGGCAATAATGGCGCAATTTTATTAAAAGCTGAAATGGATAGCACAACAAATACACTAACTAATGGCTTAATAAATGTATCAAATGATGTAAGTGGTCACTCAAATGTAATCTTAGATTTCTTAAAAGATGATACTTCATCTGCACCAACAGATGTATTTAGCCCATTTGTAAATGCGCCAAATGATGATAAAACAACATCAGCAACATTCAACGTTGCCGCAGTTATGGGAAGCCCATATGCTTGGGTATCAAAATACAACATAAAAGGAGATGAAACAGGTAGCGTTTGGTATCTTGCTATTCAAACTGAAGAAGAACCAGTTGATCCAGTTCCTCCTGTTGAACCAGATGAGCCTGTTACACCAGAGGAGCCTGATGAACCTGTTACACCAGAGGAACCTGATAATCCTAATCTTCTTCCACTAGATCCAAATTTCCCTACACTTCATCCATCTGCAAGACCTATCTATAGAGCAGAAGTTCCAACATACATTGGTGTAACACGTACAGCAATTGAGCAAAATAGAAGTATTGCAGATAGCATCAAAGATGGATTAAGCTTCAAGAAAAATGGTAATTGCAAAAAAGGATTTTGTAGAACAAGACGCGTTTTACCTCAAAAAACTGCATGGATAGATGTTTCTTATGAAAAATCAAAAATTAAAGCTCCATCAGAAATAGATGCTAAAATAAAAGGTACAACATTAGGTATCGATATCTATCATGATTACAAACAAAGAGCCGGTATCTTCGGAGCATATCGTAATGGTGAATATGATTTCTCAGGTAAAGGTGATTTATTAGCTAAAGTTGGCTCAGATATCAAAACAGATAGTATCTTAGGTGGTGGTTATTACCGCTATGACAACAATAATTGGGTTGTTTTAGCAACCATCTTTGGTGGCAAACAAGACCTAGATATCACAACAGATGACACCCTAATTGATACATCAACAGATGCAAAACAATATGGCGCAAGTTTAGAGCTCGCTAAAAGATTAGCTATCTCTCGCCATCTTGATATAGAACCAAGCTTAGGTCTATACTACACATATCTAGATTTTGATAAAATAAGCGACAAGCTCGGAAAAGAAATATACTTTGATACAACACAATATCTAGAAGCAGAATTAGGCTTAAAAGTTGAGTATTTATGTTGTAGAAATGGTTGTACAAATCGCTACTATGTAAAACCAAGCATAATCAAAACATTTGCCCATGGTGCAAAAACAAAGATTACTGGTCTAAATCCTATAAAGAGTTACGAAGATGAAGTACTTGGTAGAATTGAACTTGGTACAACATTTGGTATAACAAACAACTTATCCGGATATGCAACAGGTGGTTACACCTTTGGTAGTGATTATAAATCATACGACCTAAATGCCGGACTAAACTATAAATTCTAACTCCAAAAGCCCCACAATAATGTGGGGCTTAATCTTTGATTATAAATAAATATTATTCACCAAAAACAATATTCATTGTATCTTTAGCAATCATATATTCTTCATCAGTTGGAATAACAAAAACTCTAACCTTTGAATCTGGTGTAGAAATTTCTGTAATATCACCACGTTTAGAGTTTTCTTCTTCATCTAAGGTAATACCCAAATATCCCAAACGTTCAATAATCAATTTTCTAACTAAAGAACCATTTTCACCAATACCTGCAGTAAATACAATAGAATCAACACCACCTAATACTGCAATATAAGAACCGATAAAGCGAATAATACTATGAACATAAGCATTCAAAGCATCTGTTGCACCTTCTTCAACTTCATACAAAGTTTCAATATCACGGTTATCAGAATAACCACAAAGACCAAACATACCGCTTCTCTTGTTCAAAATTTCATTAACTTCATCAGGAGTTTTGTTTTGAGATTTACAAATATAAAGTGGAATATATGGGTCAATATCACCACAACGTGTTCCCATAACAAGACCTGCAAGAGGAGTAAATCCCATAGATGTATCCAAGCATTTGCCTTCATCAACAGCAGAAATTGATGCGCCATTACCTAAGTGACAAGTAATGATTTTACCTTTTTTACCAATAAGTTCTGCAGCCTTTTGAGAAACATATGCATGAGATGTTCCATGAAAACCATAACGTCTAATTTTATATTTAGTATATTGCTCTAATGGAAGTGCATACAAAAATGCTTCTTTAGGCATTGTTTGATGAAAAGCAGTATCAAACACAACTGTTTGAGGTACATTTGGCAAAAGATTTTGAACAGCCTTAATACCCAAAACATGCGCATGGTTATGAAGTGGAGCAAGCTCTGCCAAATCTTCAATTTGGTCAATAACTTCATCAGTAACCAAAACAGAATTTTTAAATATATCACCACCTTGAACCACTCTGTGACCAACAGCATCAATTTCTTCCATGCTATTAAGAGCACCATTTAACAATTCTTTTGTAACTTCTTCAATAGCTTCATTATGAGTTGGAAGAGCTACTTCTCTTGTTCTTTTTTCACCACCAGTGATTTTTATTTCAACAAAAGAACCATTAATACCAATACGATCTGCCTTACCTTTTGCAACAACATCGTAATTATCTCCATCAACATTAAACAATTGATATTTAAGAGATGAAGAACCAGAGTTTAATACTAAAATCTTTTTCATTTTTTCATATCCTTAAAAAATATTACTTTGTTGCTTGAATAGCTGTAATAGCAATCATACCAACAATATCTTCAACCAAAGCACCACGAGACAAATCATTAACAGGAGCATTCATACCTTGCATAATTGGTCCATATGCTTCACAACCACAAAGACGTTGCAACAATTTATAACTAATATTACCAACTTCCAAACATGGGAAAATCAAAACATTTGCCTTACCTGCAACTTTAGATTCTGGAGCTTTTTTACGAGCAACAACTTCATCTAATGCAGCATCTGCTTGTAATTCACCATCAAGTTCAATTGGCAAATCTTTAAATTCATCAGATTTAAGCATTTCTTTTGCCATAATAGTTGCATTTCTAACCTTGTCAACCATGCCACCGCTACCAGAACCATATGTAGAATAAGAAAGCATAGCAACTTTTGGATCCAAACCAAATTTAAGAGCTGTTTGTCCAGTTGCAATTGCCATATCTGCCAATTCTTTTTCTGTTGGGTTAATGATAATAGCGCAATCTGCCATCAAATATGGAGTATCATTAGCAACCAAAATCAAAGAAGAAGAAACGCTTCTATCTTTATGTGTAGATTTAATGATTTGAAGAGCTGGTCTAACAGTATCTGCAGTTGAGTGGTTAGCGCCAGAAACCAATCCATCAGCATAACCAGCTTTAACCATCAAAGTACCAAAATAGTTATAATTAAGAGCAAACTTTCTTGCATCTTCTAAACTTAAACCTTTTGCTTTACGTAATTCATATAAAAGATTTGTTAATTCTTCCAACTTTGGAGATTCTTCAGGTTTTTCTATTTCGATTCCATCTAAACTCCAATTGTTATTAGCAAAATAAGCTTTAATTTCCTCTGGATTACCAAGAATAATAAGCTTTGCAGCTTTTCTTTCAGCTATATAATGAGCAGCCTTCAAAATTCTCTCATCTTCACCTTCTGGCAAAACAATAGTTTTAACATCTTTAGATGCACGATCTAAAAGATTATTTAAAAATTTAGTCATATTCATAATACATTTCCTTTATATGCATAAATAAAAAATTTATCTACATATAATATCATAACCATTTAAAAGGCAAGAATTTTATTTGATTTTTTTACTTTTAAGGTGTAATAAGATATCGTTTCTATATTATGTTTGGAGGTTTTAAAAAGTGAATAAATTTATTTTCTACACTCTTGTTGGTTTTATTTTATCATTTAATGCTTTTGCATCTCCTTTATACACTACCAAAATAAGTGTTGATGTTACGGACGAAAACGTTGCAATTGCAAAGCAAAAAGCACTACAGCAGGCTCAAAGAGAAGGCTTAAACAATGTTATTTTAGCCATAAGCACTCAAAAAACCGTAGACCAAATATCCTTGCTAAATGATAAACAAATAGAACACTTTATCTCCGGCATTCAAGTTCTAATGGAAAAGTCTTCTGATATACGCTATATTGCAGACCTAGAAATAGAAATAAACAAAGATGTATTAAATGCCTATATTAAAGAAAACGACCTTCCAATCATCATCACTGAAGCTCAAAATGCTCTATTAATCCCTGTACTAGAACAAGAAAACAAAACTCACGACATCTGGGGCAATGATAACTTTTGGAGAGAAGCTTTTATAACCAAAACAAACTTACACAATGGAGTGCTAAACTTCCATAATATAGAAAAAAATCTTGGCAACATCTCAAATATAGACGCTAATACCATCTTTGATATGTCACCTGAACAATTTGCAGAACTATCAAGTTTTAATCGTGTTGAACAAATCATTGTCTTAAAATATTCAATCAATGATAAAAAAATCTACACAAAATCATTCCCATCAAACAAGGTTATAGAAACAAACTTTGATGAAACCGATACTCCATCATTATTGATAGATAAAATCCTACCACAATTAAAAGGTGATAAAAAACAAACCGAAGAAACATCACCATCAACCACAACACAAAAACAATTTGATGTGCTATATACTTATCCAAACCTTGGAAAATGGATGACCTTAAAAAGATTATTAGAATCAAACCCAATGATAGATAACATAAAAATTATCTCAATGGCAAACAAAAAAGTACATTTCAATTTTACTTACTATGGAGTACTAGAAAAACTCCAATCAACTCTAACACTTAATGGCTACAACCTTAAAGATAACGGAGAATACTATGTCATCAACTAAAACAAAGTTTTATATTTCACCATATATGTGGTTTATCATCTTTTTTGTATTCTTTTATTTATTGTATGTATTGCGCTCAGTGTTAATGCCATTTGTAGCCGGCATACTAGTTGCATATCTTTTAGACCCAATGGTTGATAGGCTAGAAAAATTAAAATTATCAAGAACCACAGCAACTTTAATAGTTTGCTTTCTTGCTGTTTTAATCATTGTTCCTGCCCTTGTTTTATTAGGTGGAATGATAGAAAACCAAGTGTCACTTCTAATTCAAGCAACTCCAAAATACCTAAGTTTAATTATGGAAAAAGTTCGCCCAACAATCGAAAACTTAAATGAACGTTTTCCTGATATAAAATCTGCCAATCTTGAAGAATTAATCAAAAACAATATCGGTAACTCTATGAGATTTATTGGCAAAGTTCTAAAAACCTTGCTTTCAAATGGTTTTGCATTAATTAACTTGTTATCACTACTACTCATTATGCCAATTGTTACATTCTATATGTTACGAGATTGGGATAGTTTTGTTAAAAAGTTTGAAAGCTTGCTTCCTAAAAAATCTAAGAAAACTATCACCTCAACACTTAAAGATATAGATAAGATTATCGCTGGTTTCATTCGTGGACAATTAAGTGTTTGCCTAATTTTAGGCTTATTTTACTCCATTGGCTTAAAATTAGTTGGCTTAGAATTAGGATTATTAGTTGGTTTTATTGCCGGCATAATTTCATTTATTCCATATGTTGGTTCAATAACCGGATTCGTTGTAGGGTGCATATTAGCCTTTGCTCAATATGGCGATATTTCGCATGTTTTATATGTTGCAGGTGTATTTATGCTAGGACAATTTATAGAAGGCAACTTCTTAACACCAAAGCTAGTAGGCGAGTCGGTAGGACTTCACCCTGTATGGGTAATGTTTGCCTTATTAGCAGGTGGTGTATTGCTTGGTTTCTTAGGCTTAATGCTTGCTGTACCTCTAGCTGCAATAATTGGTGTATTAGTACGTTTAGCAATAAAACGCTATAAACTAAGCTCATTATACCTAGATTAAAACTACATTATTCTAAAATAAAAATGCGACAATTAAAGAACCATATTCTTTAGTCGTTCTGTAAGAGATTTTTAAATAATGCATAAACCTAAAATAGGCTATTAATCTCTTCTACGAAAACCAAACCAATTCATATTGCTAGCCCCTCTAATTCTAGCTCTTGGTTGTTCAGGAGTTTCATTTTGTCTTTGTTCATTTCGGAAATCTACTCTACCATCAAATCGAGAAGTTGTTTCTCTCCTGTTTCTAGAATCTTCTTCACCCTGTGAAATAGGCAATCCAAAGTCAAACTTCATATTTCTAGCTCTTATCATTTCACCTTTCACACTTTGACGATTATCATCTTTTACCGTAAAAAAGAAATCACCTTCACCTTTTTTCTCCTTAAATTCTCTGTATTTTGCTAAAATTTCTTCATTACTCATATTTTTATACTCATTTTCCAATAAACTTTTAGCATACTCACCTGTTTTTATTACAGTAATAGGAGAAAAATAAACCCACTTAAGATGATTATTATTAATTCTTTCTTCATTTCCTGCTGAATAGGTAACCGCACCCTCTTTATCAACATTAAATCTTATACAATGAACACCATCTACAATGCACATATCGCCATCATTAACTAATGGTTTTCCGTTTTCATCTTTTTTTACAAACCACTTACCATCAACTTCAACAAATGGAGAGTTTTCTCTATCATAACTATCAGCAAATCCTGCTTTATTAAAGAAATTAGATGCATAATCACAAGTCCACCCCATACCATCTCTAACTTGGTTAAGAGCACTTTCTCCGCATTGATTTGAGGCTAATCTCATAGCATTTGTTTGAATAGCAATACAATAATTATTTTCACCATCGCCAAGCCCAGTTAATTTGTTAGCATATTGATAATCCGAACAAGTCAATCCTAATTCGTTATATTTTTGTTGCAAAATTTTCTCATGTTCTTTTTCCATTTGAGCTATACCATATTTTTCTTTAAGTTCCGCAATTTTTTCTAAAGAAACTGTGTTATCATTATTTTTCAAAACTTCATCAAGAGCTTCTTCGTATCCAGAATTTTCCTTTTTTTCCAAAAGTTTATCTAACAACTCTAATTCAAGTTTTTTGCATGGCTCACATTTCTTTTTATACTCAGCAATTTTTTCAATAGTTTCATGTAAAGATTGTTTTTGCGCTTCAAGATATTGTTCTATTTGAGCTTGTGACATTTCCTCAATCATCTCATTTTTTATAACAGGATTAATCATATTTTCATCCATATCTTTGAGATAAATTCTTCCGCTCACATCATCAGGTTTCCCTTTTTCATGAACCTTCTTAACCGGGGCTTCCTCACTACTAAAATAGCTAGAAACTTTATTTTTAAATACCTTCCAATACTCACTTATTGTATCAAAAATTCCTTTTTCATCAATTCCTGGCATAACAATTCTCCTCAATCCCATATATACTAAAATTATACATAAAAATTTAACATCTGTCAATAAAAGTTGTTGACTTTAAAAAATAAATAAAATATCATCATCTTGTTCGGGTGCTCGAGGGCTATGGGCACGAATGTTTAAGACTTGGCCAGTCATCTACAATAAGGGATATACCCTATTTTTGATGATAAGGCCTTTCGAAAGAGAGGTTTTTTTATGTTTAAATACAAACACGGATTTTGCATAATACGTTGTCAACCATTCCATATTGGTCACAACAGATTAATACAAAAAATGATGAACGAATGTGAGCAAGGAACTGTTCTTATTGGTTCAGCACAAGAAAGTGGCACAGAAAAAAATCCTCTTCCATACTTCACCCGCAAAAAAATGGTACAAAATGTTTGGCGCAATTCAGAACATTACAATCGCTTGCGCATAATCGGCATAAAAGATGTATTTAACACACATTGGCCAACTCATGTACTAGATACAATATATAAAGATTCTCCATCAGCAAACAAAATAGATGTCATATACGTAGGCAACCAAATGGAATATGAGTTATTTAAAGACACTGTTCCAAATATGGAGATTTGTTCCAGAACAACTCAAGAATTTCCATTTTTATCCGGAAATATGGTGCGAGATATGATTGTCTTAAAAGATGAGCGATGGAAAACTCTAGTTCATCCAGAAAACATAGAACTTATTGAAAAAAGTTTTTATGGAGATGAATTCAACTAAAGGGTAAAACCTTTTATGGTTTGGGTCTTGTAGGGGCAGTCGAGACAAACCATACAAATCAACCTACTGCCAAGGAGAACATATATGACTGAATTAAACAGTTCAAACCGCTTTGTAACGACATCTGTATATGGCGTTAGAATGCCTATTATCACAGAAGGTGCAGATATTAAAACTATCATCACCGACACACTTACATCTGCAGATAATACAACATATCAACCAATAACCCTAAATGATGGCGATATAATCGGCATTACAGAATCTTTTCTTGCACGTTCACAAGGAAATTTTGTTAAGCTAACAGATATATCTGATGAAGTGTCAAAACATTTCCCAACAGGTGACGTTGCCATAGCATTCCCTATTCTATCACGTAATCGCTTTGCAAAAGTACTAGAAGGTATCTCAAAAGGTATAAAAGGCAAAGCTTATGTATTTTTATCTTACCCAGCAGACGAGGTTGGAAATGCTATCATGGATGAAGAAACATTGTTTGATTCAGACATTAATCCTTATTCAGATATAATGACAAAAGATTTCTTCTATAACAAATTCGGAGAATACAAACACCCAATTACCGGCTGTAATTACATAAAAATGTACGAAGATATTTCTCCAAATATTGAAGTAATTTTATTAAACAACCCAAAAGACATCTTAAAATATACAAATCAAGTAATTGTTGCTAGCATTCACTTGCGCCACCGCCATAAAAAGATATTAGAAAAACAAGGCGCTAAGGTTATCGGTCTTGATGATATATGCAACACTCCATCAACTTCTAGAGGTTGGAGCGAATATGGTCTTTTAGGCTCTAACTATTCAAACCAAGATAAATTAAAATTATTCCCAAGAAACGCCATGGAATTTTGTAACGAGCTACAAACTCTCCTAAAACAAAAAACCGGACGTCATATAGAAGTTATGATATATGGTGATGGTGGATTCAAATGTCCAAAAACTAAAATATGGGAATTTGCAGACCCTGTTGTTTCCCCTGGATTTACTAGTGGACTACAAGGTATGCCTAATGAAATCAAAATAAAAGCTGTTGCAGATAACAATACAAGCGCACCTAAAGATGCCATAAAAAAAGCAATCGAAGAAAAAAACAAAGGTAACAACTCTTATGCACTAGGCACAACTCCTCGCCAAATAACAGACCTATTAGGTTCATTATGCGACCTAACAACTGGCTCTGGCGAAAAAGGAACACCTGTTGTTTTAATCAAAGGTTATTTTGACAACTATCTTACTGAAAACCCAATAAAATAGGAGGCTTTCAATGAGTTTAGAATTAAAAAAGCGTTATGACCACATAGTCTACACGCTAAAGCATAAAATTGCCTTTTTACAAACAGAAAAACAAATTAGAGGAAAAAACACTCTAAGAGGTTACTTGCATGATTTAGATAAACCATTTCTTTATCTAGCTCTATGGTTAGATATGAAAGAAGTGCAAAAAATACACCGCTCACACAATAAACATCATGTCAAAAACAATCTTATCAAAACCAAAGATGATTTAATTGACACGATTATTGATTGGGAGTGCGCTCGTATCACTAAACCAGATAAACCTCTAAATGCTTATCAAACATTAATGAAGTTTTATCCAGAATATCAAGAAACCTTTTTACCACTAATAAAAGAGTTACTTCCGCATCAAGTACCTCAAAATAAACCTACAAAAATATTAAAAGACAAACGAGAATTATACTTTGCAGACCATGCAAATATATATTCTAAATCGCATTTTAATTCCCCACATTGGTTCGATAAACAGAGGTAAAAAGTCATGATAGTTTTAGAAATTTCAGCAACAGTCCTCGGATTGTTGCAAGCCCTCTTTGTGCTCTTAAACAAAAGGCTAAACTGGGTATTTTACATTTTACAAATGATATGTATGATTATTTTTTCATTAAAAAACAAATTCTATGGTGATGTTTCAAATAATTGTATTTATTTAATATTTGGAATAATTGGCTTCATTACTTGGAGAAGCTCAAAGCCTCTTTCAATAACCATTTGCACCTTAAAAGAAAAACTAATCTACATTTTGCTAATCACTCTTTCGACCATAATTTTGCATATGATATTAAAACAAACTCAAGACCCCAAACCACTAATAGATGCTTTTACAACAACATCATCATTTGTTGCCACTTACTACATGGTAAAAAGAAAGCTAGACACATGGATAATCTGGTTTGTAAACGATATTGCATATAGCATTCAATATATCTTGCTAGACAACCCTGCATACTATCTCATGGCATTAAATATAATTTGGACGTTTATGGCAATAGCATCATATCAAAATTGGTTAAAAATTATAAGAAAGGAAAAGCCATGAAAAAAATATACTTTGCAGGCAAATTTAACAAAATAAAACAACCTAATATTTCACTAGAAAATTCTCTACAAAACGATTTTCGCTCAAAACTTTTAGGTTCATCAAAATTATTAACTCATCATCAAGACAAACTTATCATAAACAATAGTTTTCAATATGCAGGACCTTTTTACTGCGAAAAAGCATCAAATGGCAATTTTACCTCAACAGATTGTAAAGAGATATTAAATGCCGAATACAATCTTATCAAAAATTCAGACACTTTAATTGCTGTTTTCTCAGAAACATTTTCACCTGGAACAATTGTCGAACTTGGATGGGCGCTAAACCAAAACAAACAAATTATTATTTTATATCAAGAAGAAGCATCTTGTTATGATATAAAATCAGAATATTGGTTTGCCATAGCCGATGCTATAAAAAGATGTAAAAATCTTATAATACATAAATATAAATCTTATCAAGAAATCACACCATTAATAACAAAAATCATTAAGGAGGAACTTTAATATGAAATACAAAGAATTTGAACTAATCCTATCATCTTTCAAATGTAACAAAAATTGTCCATACTGCACAGCCAAAATCACCAAATGGCCACCAGTAGATGATAAAATAGATGAACTAGAAACAAAATTTAAATACCTAAAAGAAAAAGACATCAACTTTAGATATTTTATCTTTTGTGGCAATGGCGAACCATCATTACACAGCTACGAAACAATCAATAAAGTTGTAACCGCTACTCGTAATGTAAATATTTTTGATGAAAAACGTTTTCAATCTTCAGGAAACATCTTCTTTGAAGAGGATAAATTAAACCTAATCAAAGATGACTTTATTATTGAAATAACTCGTGTTGATTTTGATAGCTCTAAAGATATGAAAACCTTAGGCTATAAACAAGATTATCTCAAATCTCCCTTATTTTCTAAGGCAAATGTAAGGCTAAACTACGTTTTGATGAAAAATAAAAGTTTTGAAGACTACTTAAATGAAATAAAACAATATATTGATACCTACAAAAACATCAAAACCATTAGCCTAAAAACTCTAAACCTAAACACCCTAAACAATAACATAGATAACCCATACTCTAAATGGATTAAAAACAATGCCCTAACCAAAGAAGATGCCAAAAGCATAATCGAGTTTATGAGCAAACACGCTAATGTTATTCGTCAAGACAATGAGTTTTTTGATAGAATAGAATGGCACTATAAAGGAGTTCCAATTACATTTTACATAAAAAAACTATCCTATGGCATTTCAAACATAGTTTGTTATGGCGGAGAACTTGTTGATTATCACTTAAACAAATTAGATATTTAATTACCTAATCCAACAAAAGGACTTTTATCATGATAAAAAGATTACTTTTTAGCATTATGCTCTTATTGTCTTCAAATAAAGCTTTTGCAACACCATTTCTAGAACAATACAACACTCTAAAGCAACACCTCCAAAATCAATATAATATAAATTTTGGACTAGATGCGACGTATTCCATACAAAAAATTTCAAATCAAACAACATCTAGAACACTCATAACGCCATACTTTAAAAAAGCTCTTTCAAATACCAAATACGGAAAAACGTTCCTAGATTTTTCGTTCAATATTATAAGATTTTCTAACACCAAACCTCTAGATATTGCGCAAAAAAGACACATTTCAACACTATTTAACAATTATGATAACGATTATAATGAACTTTATGAATTATATATATCACATACTATGCCAAATAAATATAATTGGATAACACTAGGTTTAGGTCAAATTCCAATATCAAAATTTGATAGCCCAATTGCAAGCGATTTACAACGCTATTATTTTCTAAACTCAGCACTTGCGCAAAATACAACCTTCACTTACCCAACAGCAGGCATCGGTGCCTATACAACCCTTTTGCTAAGCAAAAACCTCAATCTTTCCTTGGGTTCAATTGATGCAACAAATCCCTTAGCCAATGGAATTCATTTCAAAAATTTTGATAAATATTCATCATTTATATCAGTAAATTACACACCAAAACTCAAAAACAAATACCAAGGTTCATATAGCCTTATTTTGTATGATAAACCTTCTGTTGAAAAAGCTCCTTTCAACAGTCAAGGTTGGTCACTATATTTAGCCCAAGATATAACCCATAAACATAGCTTATTTTTAAGATTAAATGGAGCTTCAAGTAATTATCCTATTATAAAGAACTCATATTCCTTTGGCGTTTTGGTCACAAATCCATTTAATCGCCTCAAAAATGATAAATTTGGTATAGCATATTCAATAAACAAACCAAACAACACCACATCTAAAGAACATATCATCGAAACATACTATGATTACAAACTAAATTCTAACATCTCAATAAGACCAGATATCCAATTTTATCATCATCAAAAAAACAACTTAGTCTTTTCTCTTAGTATGCAACTAGAATTATAATTCATATTTAAAACACCAAAAGCCGTCTATAAAAGACGGCTTTTAGGCAGGGATTTCATAAAATCAAAACTAAAAACTAAATATCCAAGTTCACAACATTAAGTGCATTTTCTTGAATAAATTCTTTTCTAGGTTCAACCACATCACCCATCAATGTAGAGAATACTTCATCAGCTTCCTCTAATTGATCAATTTTTACTTGCAAGAGTGAACGAGCTTCTGGGTCAAGAGTTGTTTCCCAAAGTTGTTCAGGGTTCATCTCACCCAATCCTTTATAGCGTTGAAGTGAAATACCCTTCTTACCTTGTGCCATAATAGCATCAACAAGTGTAACAGGACCAGCAACAACAATCTCAACTCCACCTTTTGCCACAAGCTTTAATGTTTTTGTAAAGTTGTTAGCTAAAAATTCTTTCATAGAGTTAAGCATTCTAGCTTCAGCACTATCTAAAACAGAAGCTCCAACAATATGCTCTTCTTTAACACCTCTCAAAGTACGATAGAAAGAAATATTGCTATTTTCTAATATTTCAAACTTCCATCCCTTATCATATTCAGCTTCTAAATCATCAAGACGAGCAACCAATTTATTAAGTTCTGGTTCTAATTTTGCCTTATCATTTAGAATTTCTTTATCAAACAAACCTGAAATTGCCATTTGTTCAACAATATGCTCAGGTGCTTTAATACTTAACAACGAAATAAGATTACGAGCCTTTTTAGTACTTTCTACATAATTTACTAAATCTTGCCCCATAATTCTTTCGCCATCAGCTGTTTCCAAATAAGCATCCTCACAACCGCCGTTGATTAGATAATCTTCCATTTCTCTATCATCTTTAAGATAAATAATAGAGTTACCACGTTTTGCCTTATAAAGAGGTGGTTGAGCAATATACACATAACCTCTTTCAATAAGTTCTGGCATTTGACGATAGAAGAATGTAAGTAACAGAGTTCTAATGTGCGCACCATCCACGTCGGCATCGGTCATAATTACAATCTTATGATAACGACATTTATCTGCATTAAAGTCATCTCTACCAATACCTGTACCAAGAGCTGTAATAATAGTACCAATCTCAGCAGAGTTAAGCATCTTATCAAAACGAGCTCTTTCCACATTCAAAATCTTACCACGAAGAGGCATAATTGCTTGATTCTTTCTATCTCTACCTTGCTTAGCAGAACCACCCGCAGAATCTCCCTCCACGATAAACACTTCAGATAAAGCTGGGTCTTTTTCTTGGCAATCAGCAAGTTTACCAGGAAGAGATGAAATATCTAACACACCTTTACGACGAGTAAGTTCTCTTGCCTTTCTTGCAGCCTCTCTTGCTGTTGCAGCTTCAACAATTTTACCAACAATAACTTTTGCCTCTGCTGGATGCTCATCTAACCATTCTTTTAGTTTTTCACCCATAACACCTTCAACAACAGGTCTAACTTCAGAAGAAACAAGTTTATCTTTTGTCTGAGATGAAAACTTTGGATCTGGCACTTTAACAGATAATACACAAGTCAAACCTTCACGCATATCATCACCAGTAATAACTGTTTTATCTTTTTTAAGTAATCCATTTTCTTGAATATAGTTATTAATAGTACGAGTTAATGCACCTCTAAAACCAGCAAGGTGTGTACCACCATCTTTTTGAGGAATGTTGTTAGTAAAGCAAAGCATACTCTCGTTATATGCTTCAGTCCATTGCATAGCAACATCAACTTGAATATCATTATCTTGACCAGAAAAGCTAATAATATTTTCATGCAATGGAGCTTTTGCTTTATTTAAGTGAGTAACAAAAGCATTCAAACCACCCTCATAATGGAACACTGTTTCTTTTGGCTCTGCACCACGATTATCAATCAATTTCAAATAAACACCGCTATTTAAAAATGCTTTTTCTCTGATTGCACGTTCCAAAACATCATAACTAAACTCTGTTTGAGTAAATGTTTCAGGAGATGGCAAAAATGATACTTCTGTACCATGTTTACCTGGAGTTTGTTCTGTAACATGAATATGTTCAACAACATTACCATTATTAAATTCTGCTTCATATTGTTGGTCATTACGCCAAATCTTAAGTCTAAGCCATGTAGAAAGTGCATTTACAACAGAAACACCCACACCATGCAAACCTCCAGATACTTTATATGAGTTATTATCAAACTTACCACCACTATGCAATTCTGTCATAATAACTTCTGCAGCACTAACGCCTTCTTCTTTGTGCATATCAACAGGCATACCACGACCATTATCTCTAATAGTTGCACTACCATCAGGATTTAAAACAACCTCTGTTTTATCACAATAACCAGCTAAAGCTTCATCAATTGCATTATCTAACACTTCATAAATCATATGATGAAGACCAGACCCATCATCAGTATCGCCGATATACATACCAGGGCGTTTACGAACAGCATCTAATCCTTTTAATACCTTAATAGAATCAGCATTATATTCTTGTTCACCCTTAACTATTTCATCTTCTGTTAAATCAGTCATTTTAATCCTCTATTATTAATTTTTAAGTATATCTGAATATAGCACAAACACTTTTAGAACCAAGTAAAATTTGCATTTTACCCCATTTTATCAACAAAAAAAACGACTATCTATCAAGCCCCATTGCCACAAGTTCTCTATAATTATAAAAATCATAACTTTCTAAAATCAAAAGAAGATATTTATCATCAATATAAATAGAATTTTCATGAGGATAAGGTCTAGCACTAGTATATAACCAATATCGTATATTTTCCATATTTTCTGGATTATCTCTCCAATATCGCATATCTCTCCATTTATCACCCCCACCTCTATCAACTCTTAAAATATCTCTACCACTAACCCCAGCTCCAATTATAACAGGAGATTTTTCATCTTCCCAAAATAAAAAGTTAGCTACATCAAATTCAAAAACTAAATTTAATTCTACAAGTTCGCCTGTATTGTATTTATCTTCATAAAATTTTTTTCTAAAATTAGGCTGTCCTAAATTAAGAGATATATATTGCGACTTTTTATCAAAGGCTTCATGCTTTTCAACTGTTTCAACAAGACTTTTTTGATACATTCTCCCTGCAACAAAGCCTAAATTCTGCACTTTTTGGATATAAAGATTTGTCGCAACAAAACAACATCCCACACACAAAAGCATAAAAAACAATATATTTTTTGTTATTTTCTCTTTTTCCTTAAACAATAACGACAATCCAAAAATATAAACCCCAAGCCTTCCCCAATACATCAACCTAAACACCGCAAATTCTGGATGATAAGATAACAAAAATGCAAACCTAGAAGCTAAAAACAACGCGCCTAAACAAAAAACTGCATAAACCTTATTTTCAGACTTCAAAAAAGCAATTACAACCGCAGTTATAACAATAACCGCCAATGGCAATAAATACCACCACCCCATAAATGAAAACTGATGAAACAATTGCAAAAAAGACTGCCCAACTTCACTTGGCAAGGTATTTAAAATTTCAAAAACACCTTTGGTTTTAATGTTATACATATCTGTATTTATTAAGTGCGCTTTTATTAAATAATTAAAAATACCTTTATATCCCGCAACAGACACCAAAAACTCTAAACCTAAAATACTTGTATGTTTTATACTATCTTTTATACTCTCGTTGTCATACAAATATTCAAATAAACGCTTAGTAACAAAAAGAACAAAAACAAATGCTAAATTAGGAGGATAACTCCCAAGCAACAAAATAAAACCTAAAACCCCTACAAAAAATCTAAAAAAACTAAACCTTTTTTCAATAAAAACTAATAATAAAATCCCAAACAGCCCCCATGCCATAAAAGGAAAAAACAAATAAACATAATAAAAAAGAGCATAAATATGAGGGTTAAAAGCAATAAATAAAGAAATAAAAAACCAAGCATTTTTAGGAAGTTTCAAATACTTTTCTATCAATATTGCTTGAGCAATTATACAAATAAAGCCACTCAAAAAAGCAAAAACCGGCAAAATATGCCCGTCCAAAAACAATATTGTAAACAAATGTTGGCTATATCTTGCCTCAAATAAACCTGATTGAATACTTGCACCATCTTTTAAGTATCCCCAATCATGATTACCCCACCAAAAATTAGCGAGCATATAAAGATACACCAAACATATCAACCCCAAATTGATTGATACATTTTTAAAACAATCCTTATGCTCTTTTTTTATCATCTAAAATAATACTCAACACGTTGTCAAAACAAAACAAGGGAGAGATAAACTCTCCCTATCAACACTATTATTGTCTATTAATTAAAACAATTTCCACTCTTCTATTTTGTTCTCTACCACTTGCAGTAGAATTAGAAGCAATAGGATTAGAGCTACCATAACCATTAGCTACAATTCTATTTGCATCTACACCTTGAACACGTAAATAGTTAGAAACAGAATTAGCCCTCATCAAAGAAAGAGCATTATTTGTAGCTTGGCTACCTGTACTATCTGTATAACCATTTATTTGAACCATTGTTTTGTTATATTCTTTAACAACTTTAGCAATAGAATTTAACACAGGAAGAAAGTTCGCTTTAATTGTAGCTTCATTACTATTAAATGTAATATTACCAGGCATAATCAAATAAATTTGACCATTAATTTCTTTAACTTGAACACCAGTATTTAACAATTCGCGACGAAGCTTTTGTGCTTGAACATCCATATATCCGCCTGTACCAGCACCAGCAGCAGCACCAACACCAGCACCAATCAAAGCACCTTTTTCACCACCGACTAAAGCACCAATTCCTGCTCCTGCTAAAGTTCCAATTCCAGCACCCCATGCAGTATTAGATGCTTTTCTCTCACCTGTATAAGGATCTGTTGCACATGCACTTAGCATCAAAACCGCCAATAAGCTACAAATAAAAGATTTTTTCATCATTCACCTACCCAAAATATTAATCTCTAAAATAAAACACCTAAAACATAAAATATTTTTACGTTCAATGCAACTATTTATTTATAAATATAATTAAAAAAACCCGCCATCAGACGGGTTTATTTTTTTATTGTTGACTAGCATCATTTCTTGAGCGTTTTCTCAAAATTGGGTCTAGTATTTTCTTTCTTAATCTAAGAGATTTTGGAGTTACTTCCAATAATTCATCTTGTGCAATATAAGAAAGCGCTTGCTCTAAAGACAATTTTTTTGGTGGAATAAGGTCAATAGCTTCATCTTTTCCCGCAGCTCTGATGTTGGTAAGTTGTTTAGATTTAGTAGGATTAACTTCCAAATCATTAGATTTTGTATGCTCACCAATAATCATGCCCACATAAACAGGGCTATTATGCTCAATAAACATTGGGCCTCTATCTTGTAATTTCCATAAAGAATAAGCAATTGCAGTACCATCTTCACTAGAAATCAAAACACCATTACGACTATTAGCAATATCACCTTTATAAGGTTCATAACCAAAAAATACTCTATTCATAATACCAGTACCACGAGTATCTGTCAAAAAGTCAGAGTGATAACCAATCAAACCTCTTGCTGGCGCTTTAAAAATAAGTCTTGTTTTATTACCAATTTGACTTGGAATCATTTCCAAAAGTTCAGCCTTTCTTTGACTTAACTTTTCAACCACAGTACCAGAAAACTCTTCATCAACGTCAACAACAACTTCTTCAATAGGCTCTAAAAGACCGCCATTTTCATCTTTTTGCATCAAAACTCTAGGACGAGAGATAGATAATTCAAAACCTTCTCTTCTCATTGTTTCAATCAAAACACCAAGTTGTAATTCACCACGACCTGCCACTTCAAAAGATTCACTTGTTTCAGAACGAGAAATCTTTAAAGCAATATTGCATTCTGCTTCTTTTTGAAGTCTATCCCAAATCATACGAGAAGTAACTTTATCACCTTCTCTACCAGCCAATGGCGAGTCGTTTACAGAAAAAGTCATAGAAAGTGTTGGAGGGTCAATTGGTTGAGCATTAATTACATCAACATTATCCATAGCACAAATAGTATCAGCCACAGTTCCTTTAACAACACCAGCCACAGCCACAATATCACCAGCATGAGCTTCTGTTAAAGCAACTCTTTCCAAACCTTGATATGCCATAATTTTAGTAATACGAGTACGTTCAATTTCGCCATTTTTATTAATTACTTTTACAGCATCATTAACCTTTAGTGTACCGCTATAAATCTTACCTGTTAAAATACGGCCAACAAATTTATCTGCTTCCAAAGTTGTAGCAAGCATAGAAAAAGGTTTATCTTTTTCGCATTTTGGCTCACTAACATAAGACAAAATAAGCTCAAATAAAGGTCTTAAATCTTTCTTTTCATCACTTAATTCTTTAACTGCCCAACCATTTCTACCAGATGCATACAACACAGGAAAGTCAAGTTGTTCATCATTTGCATCAAGGCTCACAAACAAGTCAAAAATTTCATTTAAAACTTCATCTGGTCTAGCATCTTGTTTATCTGCTTTATTAATAACCACAATAGGTTTCAAACCTATTTTTAGAGCTTTACCTAACACAAATTTTGTTTGAGGCATAGGACCTTCAGAAGAGTCCACCAATAAAACTACACCATCAACCATAGATAAAATTCGTTCAACTTCACCACCAAAGTCTGCGTGTCCTGGAGTATCTACAATATTGATATGTGTATTTTCCCAATCAACCGCAGTACACTTAGATAAAATTGTAATACCTCTTTCACGCTCCAAATCGTTGCTATCCATTACACAAGTTTCAACTTTTTGATTATCTCTAAAAGTACCACTTTGGCGAAGTAATCCATCAACCAATGTTGTTTTACCATGGTCAACGTGAGCAATAATGGCAATATTTCTAATACTCATTTTAATTTATTCCTCAAAAAAAGCCTCTAATCTAACATTAAAGGCAAAATAAAGCTCTAAAATTTACCCTTTTTTATATCAAAAAATTTTAAATAGCAAGCATTTAGTGTTATAAAATTATAATTTTAAAACAACCCCTAAAACACCCGAAAGCAAAATATAAAAAATCGGGCTTCTTTTATAAAACCAAACCATAACAAAAAGTAAAACCGCAAATCCCGCCCTATACCAACTTGTTATACTCAAAACAAAAAGTTCAAAACTTGCAAACAATATCAGCGCAATAACAACAGGACGTATTGCCAACATAATTTCACTTAAAAGCGGACTATTCATATATTTTCTTAAAATTTTAGAAATCAAAATAACAATCACCAAAGATGGCAAAACAAGACCAATTGTTGCTATAATTCCTCCACCAATTCCAGCCGTTTGAAACCCGGCAAAAGTTGCCATATTAACCCCAATAGGACCAGGTGTTGATTGAGAAACAGCAATCATATCAATCAACTGTTCTTTACTAAACCAGTCATATTTTTCAGTTAAATCAAATAAAAATGGTATTGTAACTGCTCCACCGCCAATGGCAAAAAGCCCAATTTTGAAAAACTCATAAAACAATAACAATAATATCATTTTTCCATTCTCCAAAATCTAACCCCGCCAATAATTCCTGCAAATAAAACAGCCATAATTGATGAAGCTCCTAAAAATAGCAAACAAATAGCCATAACAAGCAATCCTATTTGAAATTTATTTTTTATATTTTTTCGTGCGATTCCTATAAGCTCATTAAACAATAATACTGTAACACCAATTCTAATGCCATTAAAAGCATGCTCAACAATACTATTATTTGTAACCATATCTAATATCCCTGCAATCGACATAATTACAATAAGTGATGGCAACACAATAGCACTTGTTGCAACGATTCCTCCCAACGTTTTACGCACCTTATATCCCGTAAAAGTTGCAACATTTACAGCTATAATCCCCGGAGTACATTGCCCAATAGAATAATAATCCATTAGTTCATCTTCTGTTATGTAATTATTTTTTTCTATAAGTTCTTTTCTAAACATAGGAAGCATTGCATACCCTCCACCAAAGGTAAAAAGCCCTATCTTAAAAAAAGAAACAAACATTTTTACATATTCTGCCATTATTTTGTTCCTTCTCTATTATTATCAAAAATAGAAATACCCAAACCATATTTTTTATTATTAAGTTTTGCACCAGCAATTTCTAATATACTAGGCGCCATATCTATTTGATAAAACTTTCTATTAAGATTGGCATTTTTTTTCAATTCCTCAGGCAAATTAAAAAAAGCATTATACAATTTTTCATTTTTACCATTATTAATTACACCCATTTTTTTATGATCTGCCAAAATCACAAGCGTTGTTTTTTCATAAAAATCTTGTTTTTTAAACCATGTAATAAAATCATTAAAATTATTTATTGTAGATTTTAAAAGATCAACATCATTATCAAAAAAAGGATTCTTTAACCCTGGTATATCATCTAAATGCCAATCTGCTGTAAACATTACTGCAAAAAAAGGCTGTTCATTATCTACTTCCACAATCTTTTGCTTAAATTTTAAAAACACATCTTCATCTTTAGGACCAAACCAATCTACTTTCAATGTTTTTTTATATTCTAACCATTCGATAAAACTACTTTCATCATAAATATCTTCCCATTTAAAAGATTGAGATAACAAAAGTTCTCTCGTATTAAAAAAATCTATATTTCCTCCTTTAACAAATATATTTTTATACCCATTATTTGCTAAAATATTTCCAATACCCACTTTAGAATAATCAATATAGCTTTCTTTCAAAGCTAGATTCTGAAAAATATCTATAAAATTATTTTTAGATATATGCTTAATACATCCATACTTCTCATTTTTCCCTATTCCATTTAACAAAGAAAATAGAGCATCATATGTATTTTGAGCTTCTCTACCTTCTATAAAATTAGAAAATTTAATACCATCTTCATCTGCTATTTTAAATATTTCACCTTTTACTTTAACAATACTATCCCGCAACCTAAAACTTTCCGCAAAAACAACTATTATATTCCTCTTTTCATCAATCTTTATATCTTTTGTATCTACAAACTCCACTTTTTTACAAAATTCATCATCATAACTACTAAATTTCCATTCATCTAAAACAAAGATAAACACCCCTATAATAAAAACTACTCCATATAAAAAAACAGAAAAGGCGCTAAAATCTCTACCAACTATACAAATATACAATATAGCTCCAATTAAATACAAATAAAACAAATCTAAATTAGCAACCAAACCCGCATACCAAGAAACTAAAACACCGATGCCAATAACTCCAAACACATACAAAAAACATCCTAATAAAAAAAGTTTCTTATTACTTTTTTTATTATATTGTATAAAAAAATAAAATAACAAACACGTTAAAATCAAAGGAATTACAATAGATACAAACATATATCCATAAACAATCTTAAAACTAAAACTTCTAAATATATTATTAAAAAATATCTCAAACAATTGCTCTATTTCAATTTTACCAAAAATGATTCTAACATAAGACAATAAAACACAAAAAAACAATCCAATAAAAAATAGTCCAAAATTCAAAAACCACAAACATTTATCTCTATATTTCTTTTGCATAACAAACCCTTTTAGTAAAATTATTTATTATATTTTAATTTTTGTCCATTGATATCTTTCCATTGTTGCATATATCAGTCTAGACCATACAACATAAAACATTAACAAAAAGTTTTTTTATGATAATAGGCTCAATATTAGAAAATGATACAAATGAAACAAGAACTCCCCTAACACCTGATGTTGTTCAAAAATTAACATCATTAGGACACACCTTGTTAATTGAAAAAGACATAGGCGTAAAATCTTTTTTCAAAAACAAAACTTTTGAGCAAAATGGTGCTATTTTTATGCCACCGGCCGAAATATATCAAAAAGCAGACCTCTTATTGCAAATTTCTCCCCCTTCATCAAAATACCTATCTTTACTCACCAACAAACAAATTTTAGTTGCAAATTTTACAAATTTTAAATCTAAACCATTAAATATCACGTTTATTCGTTTAGAAAAAGTCCCTCGCACATCTGTTGCACAAAGTATAGATATTTTAAGTTCACAAGACACAATAAAAGGATATGCTTCCGCTATATATTCCTTAAGCAAATTACCCACTATTGCCCCTCTATTAATGACCTCTTCAACCACTCTAAAACCAGCCAAAGCCCTAATACTTGGCGCAAGCATCACCGGTCTGCAAGCCTCTAACGTCCTAAAAAGAAATGGCTGTGATGTTACAATTTTAGATATAAACAAAGAAAACTTTGATTTAGCAAAATCTGTTGGCGCCACCCTTAAAACACCATCTAATCAAGAAGAACTACAAGAACTAATAAAAGACAAAAACATCATAATCGGCGCTATAAATAACAATAACTCCCCCAATATAATTTCTCAAAAAGTTTCTTCATATATTAACGAAGATACCATCATTGTAGACACTTCTTCTAATAACATCAGCATACCACCTTCTAGTAATCTAAAATTTTATAGAAACACAAAAATAGAGCGCTTACATCCTAAAAGTGCTTCAATACTTTGGGCAAACAATATGCTAAATCTAATAGAGCTAATAACATCTAACCCAAAAATTATAGACCTCAACCATCCTATTCTATCTCCCATGACACACACCATAAAAAGGATAAAAAAATCATGATAAACATTTTTATACTATCAATCTTTATTGGTTATTTTGCCATTTGGCATGTAACTCCAACACTTCACTCTCCTCTAATGAGCCTAACTAATGCAATCTCAGGTATTGTCATACTAGGAGCTCTACAAATACTACATAACCTACCCTCTTTTATCTCTCCTTTATGGATATACTTCTCAATATTTTTTGCATCTCTAAATATTTTTGGTGGATTCTTCATAACCAAACGTATGCTAAATATGTTCAAACCGAGGAAAAAAGATGACTAGTTATTTATCCATTTTTACTTATATTTTATTTATCATAGCAATTCATATGCTCTCTACTCCCAAGGTTGCATATAAAGGAAACCTACTTGCATTCATTGGAATGCTTACAATCATAATCACAAATCTAATATCATTACCTAAACATATTCTAATAATTTCATCATCAATAATTCTTTTAGGTGCAATAATTAGTATTACGATTTCTCAAAAAATAAAACTCCAAAACCTCCCTCAAATAATCGCCTTACTCAATGGATTTGGAGGTCTTTCAGCATCACTCATTGGCTTAACAGAAATAAACTTAAACCCCACCAATCAAACATTAATCACATTTCTTTTAACCTTAAGTTTCATAACCTTTTCAGGTTCCATCTCAGCATATCTTAAATTAAACAATTCAAATCACTTCAAAAGTGCTACAAAAATAAAATTAATAAATCTAATTTTATTTACTCTACTTGTCTTAAGCTATTTTTACCCAAACAAAACTCTCCCCTCCTTCATAGCTTTTATATCAATCACCTCAATTTTATTTGGATTCTTTTTCATATCTCCAATTGGCGGAGCAGATATGCCAATAATCATCTCAATATTAAATTCTCTTTCAGGTTGGGCAACTGTACTTGTTGGATTTAGTATAAATGTTCCTATTCTTGTCATCACCGGAACAATTATTGGAGCAAGTGGGATAATTTTAACATACATTATGACCAAATCAATGAACCGAAGTTTTCTTAAAATCTTTTTTTTACCCCCATCCGATTCTAAAGAAAAATCTAACTCATCAAACAAACATTTTAATCAAGGAAACGCCTTAGATGCCGCTTTTTTAATGGAAAATGCTAAAAAAATCATCATAGTCCCCGGTTATGGGATGGCATCATCAAATGCTGAGCATGAACTAGTAACACTTGCAGAAATATTAAAAGATAAATACCATATTATCGTAAAATATGCCATCCATCCCGTTGCCGGAAGAATGCCAGGGCATATGAACGTACTTTTAGCAGAAGCAAATGCCAATCCAGACGATATCTTTGAACTAAAAGACATTAATCAAGAATTCAAAACAACAGATGTTGTCTACATAATAGGCGCAAACGACATAACAAACCCACTTGCAAAAACCAAAGAAGATTCAACAATCTACCAAATGCCAATACTTGAAGTTGAACAAGCAAAACATCTTCTTTTTGTAAAACGCTCATTATCTCCAGGTTATGCAAACCTAGATAATCCCTTATTTTATGATGCAAAAACCTTAATGCTATTAGGAGATGCAAAAGAAATCACATCCCAAATCATAACCCACCTAGAACAAAATATTCCTAACCCTTAGCAAGCATAGAAATTCCTGCTAAATACGTATTAAACATCACTTTTACAACATACTTTTTATTAAGTCTTACAAACTCTTTTTCTGTTGTCAAAAGAGAGCTAAGAGCAAACAAAGTAATAAACAACACTTCTGTTGAAACTTTGCGCTCACCACCTGGAACTTTCACAAACAATTTACACAAATTATTCTCAAGTACTTGGATGATTTTTACGATTCGTCTTAAATAAAACACCGCATAATCATCCATAATATCCTTGAAGTGAAAATTATAAAGCGTAAACCACAAATTCTTGTTTTCTAAAACAAAATCTACAAATTTTTCAACCAATCTATTTAAATTCACATATGCATCTGAGCTCATCTCTGCTTTTTTCAAATATTCATTAAGCTCATCCAAAGTCAAACAGTTCTCCCACATAACCAAATTATCCATACTTTTAAATTGGTTATAGATAGTACCAACAGAATATCCAGAATACTCAGACAACTTTCTAGCAGTTAAAAAATCAAATCCTTTATCTTTCAAGATTTCACGAGCTTTAACAATTAAATCTACTCTAATTTCTTCTTTTGTTTTAGCCATATCATCACCTAACGTTGTGTATTTTTTTACAATCTATAACAATATTGAACAGTGTTCAAGTTTTTTTATAAAAAATTTAACTATTTTATACTATATTTTACCAAACAAGAACAACATCAAGGGTAACATAATGGCTAAAATAGGTTTTTGCGCAATCGCAGGTAGTGGTATGAGTGCTCTAGCACAAGTATTGAAATATAAAAATAACGATATTGTAGGCTCTGACAGAAGTTTTGACCAAAACAAAGAAGAAAAAATTAGAAAAAAACTAACTGATATCGGCATAAAAATCTATCCTCAAGATGGCTCAATGCTTGATGAAAATACATCTGTACTATATGCATCAACCGCCGTAGAAGATACGATTCCAGATATAAAAAGAGCCAAAGAATTAAACATTCCTATAAAGCACCGCTCAGACTTATTAGAAGAAATTTTTTCTTCATACCCATACAATATTGCAGTAGGTGGAACAAGTGGCAAATCAACCCTAACCGCCATGATTGGATACATTTTAGATAAAGCATCTAAAAACCCACTTGTTATAAATGGTGCTCTTCTAAAAAACTATGAAAACACTAAAGGCATTCCAAATGTTATCTTAAACAATGGAGATTACTGCATTATCGAAGCAGATGAAAGCGACGGCTCAATAGAAAAATATACTCCTTATATCTCTGTTATAAATAATATTACCTTAGACCACAAATCAATTAAAGAATTGCAAGCCTTATTCAAAGACTTCGCTAAAAAAGCAAAATTTGGTGCAGTATACAACAAAGATTGCGAAAACTCATCAGTTTTAGCATCATCAAACAAAAACATTGTCTCATTTAGCATCAAAGATTCTTCTGCAGATTTTTATGCATCAAACATAAAAGCTATACCAAATGGCACGCTTTACACACATAATTCAACCCAATACAAATTAAACCTTATTGGTAAATTTAATGTAGCAAATGCTATGTGTGCAGTTGCTTGTTGTTCTCTTCTTGGAATTAATCCAGATACTTCATGCAAAATTTTAGAAACATTTTTAGGCACAAAACGCCGTCTAGAAATACTTGGTCAAACAAAAGCCATTACCGTAATTGATGATTTTGCGCACAATCCAGATAAAGTATCTGCGTCAATGTCTGCACTTAGAAATTACGAAGGTCGTTTAATCATAATGTTCCAGCCACATGGTTTCTCACCAATGCGTATGATGGGCAAACAAATTATGGAAAGCTTTGCAAACCATATGCTAAAAGACGACATATTGCTAATTCCAGAAATATTCTTTGCCGGAGGAACAGTAAAAAGAGACATCTCATCAAAAGACCTCGTAGACTATGCTAAAACACTTAATGCAAATGCGCTATTTTTTGAAAAACGAGATGAAATAAAAGAATATATCTTAAAAAATGCCAAACCAAACGATAGAATAGTTTTAATGGGCGCAAGAGATAACACTATAACCGATATGGGATATGAAATATTGGAGAAATTATAATGGCAATACTAAAAAAAGGTGACAAAGTAGGCTTTATAGCTCCATCAGCAAGCCAGCAAAACAAAGACCTAACTTTTGCTCTAGATTATTTCAAAAAATTAGGTTTAGACGTAGTTTTAGCCCCAAACCTAAACGAAGAATACCGCTACATGGCAGGAACTGACCAAAAAAGAGCATCTTCAATCAACGATATGTTTAAAGCCAAAGAAATAAAAGCCCTATTTTGCATCAGAGGAGCCGCCGGCTCAACAAGAACTCTTGATTTTCTTGATTATAAACAAATAAAAAACAACCCTAAACCCATTATAGGCCTAAGCGATTCTACTGCATTACAGAATGCTCTTATAGCTAAAACAAAAAACCCATCACTTACAGGTTTTTTACCACTATATGATTTAAAAAATAACAAAATAGATTCTCTTGTATCAAAATCACTTAAATCTGCGCTATTTGATGATACACATTTCATAAAATCGGGAACATCATTCATCAAAGGTACAGCTTCTGGTACAATGATTGGAGGATGTTTAAGCACACTTCTATATCTATGTGGCACTCCATATTTTCCAGACCTAAAAGATAAAATCCTTTTGCTAGAAGATACCGACGAAAAAACCTACAAAGTAGATTTAATGCTAAACCAACTAAAACAACAAAAAAACTTTAATAAACTAAAAGGAATTGTTTTTGGCAAATTTACTGATTGCATTATAATTGACAAAGAAGATGGAACTATTGAAGATTGTATAAAAGACTTTGTAAAAGACCTCACAATTCCAGTGATTACAGATTTTCAGCATGGTCATATCCCATCAAGACACATCTTACCATTAGGTGTTGATGTAACAATCAAATCTTCATCAAAAGAATGTTCTATAAGTTGGTAATATAATCAAAACAAAAAGAAATATCTTTTAATAGTAGTTTATAAATAATTTCTACATACTTTTGCATATGTAAAAATCCACCATTATTAAAAGCCAAAATCATTGAACAAGAAAATATATTAGCAGCAGGCAAAAATAACAAACAAAACAAAAATCCAGCTTCTTTAAAATCAGGTTGGTCACCATGTATCTGCACAACCATACTAGCAACGTGATATGCAAAAAAGTACCCTAATATCCCATTAAGCCAATACCCTTCAGGCATACTTTCAGAAAAAAACGTAACTCCCAATATCAAAAAGAACAAACACAACGGAAAGAAATAAGGCGAAACCACAATCAGCCAATTACCTTTCCCTTTAAATCCCATTGCGCCACCGCTTTCATCCATATTAAGATGGATATGTACAACCTTATGAAATGTAATCAAGGCAAAAAATATATGCGTAAATTCATGAGCCAAAATTTGCATAGAGACATTTGTTCTAGCAGATGCTACGATTTTTAGAGCCAAATACACAAATGCCCCACCCAAAAATGCAAAAAATCTCATATTTGCCATACTAAAATAATCAAACGCATTAATTAAAGAAGGCAATGCCACAACAGCCAAAATAGCCATAGGCCACTTAATCAATTCTAACAAAAAATCAAAAATTCTACCTAGCATTTTTCAACCTCTTTTTTTATTCTAAAAATAATATTTATTTTTTCAAATAAAATTTTCCCTCTATTGGAAAACAAACCAAAGAGATTATATAAAACTCACCCTTTTATAAAGGAGGTGTTCATTAATGTACATATTTTGGAGAAAAAAAATGGTTTATAACGAAAACAATAAAGACAATATTCATTGTGATTATGAGTGTTGCCAGTGCAAAAAAATATTTATGATTTTAGTTATTTTAATTTTAACATTCATGGCAGGAATCATGGTTGGAAATTGTGGCAGATGTAGATATTCAGATACTTTTTACAACAAACATCATCAATTAAAAAATCACCATAATAAAAAATTTCATAGAGGAATGCACAAACTCCCTGAGCAAGCACCAAATGAAAACACTTCATACCCCAATAATCAAACAGGTGGCTTTTTAATAGAAATAGATCAAACAAATTGAGAAGACTTTATACTAATAAGATATGTAGCATAAGCCAAAAGAGGTAAAGCAAACTTTGCCTCTTTTATTTATTTCTTGACAAAAAACATCTTTTTACCTATATTCCACATCACTAAGTAATTATTATTAACAAAAATATTTATGTTTAATTATGAATGCAATGTTCTGCGGATCATTTGATCCGATTACGTTAGGGCACATCAGTGTCATTAATCAAGCTCTCTCCCATAAATATGGAGATGATGTAACGCTAGATAAACTTATCATATGCGTTAGCCAAAACAATCAGAAAAAATCTCTTTTTTCTGCCGAAACAAGAAAGGAAATGATTGAAGATGCGTTCAAAAACCATCCGTTGAAGCACAAAATCGAAGTAGCCATCAACAAAGGGCTTACTGTTGATTTTGCGAAAAAACACAACGTAACAACACTCATCCGTGGCATCCGTCAAAACAGTAATGACTTAAAGCAAGAAAAGATTATGGCAAAAACCAACCAAAATCTTGCTAGCATAAGAGGTTTCAATCTTGAAACCATATTCATTACAATCACTGATGACAATCTTGCGTCAATTTCCTCTACACTCGTAAAAGACCTTTGCTACCTTGGTGAATATATTGCAGCAGCAAGCCTTGTTCCAGAAAATGTTCACAACGAGCTCATGTGCATTTTTCTTGAACCTCGCTTTACCAAACTATTCTTCGATAGTAGCCAAAGCACCGCCTACATGAATTGGAGAGAACTGACACAAGCTTACAAAATCAGACCATACCACAACATGTCACACCTTGGTTATATGTTCAACATGCTTGATATATACCAAACACAGACAAAAACCTCATCTTCAGCAGAGTTTGAGATATCCATCTTCGGACATGACTATGTGTATAATGTAACCCGAAATGACAACGAAGCCCGGTCGATTAAGTCCGTAATTAGCTGGATAGGTAAACGCTATTATAAATCTAGCCAATACCTAGAAGAGTTAATTATGGCAACAACTCACAACAATGATGACCTAACTGACGACAAAGCCCTTATCGCAGATTTGGACTTAAGCATTTTGGGAACATTTAACCCTAAAACATGGAACACTTACTGCCAAAACATCAGGCGTGAGTATTCTCACCTTTCAGACAGCGAATTTGCGAAAGGTCGTCTTGAGTTCTTCCAAAAGATTTTAAAGCGAGATAGAATTTTCCAAACAGACTTCTTCTATGATCTGTTTGAAAAACAAGCCCGCAAAAACATCAAGGAAGAAATCCGAAACCTTAATGTCTAACACAAAAGGTAGCTATTTTATAGCTACCTTTTACTTTTTTAAATATATTCCAAAAAAATTATTGACAAAAAACCTTAAATAAGCTACAAATACGTCCAGTTAACAAATTTAGAGATACTATGACAATATTTATTAAACATATTTCTCTTCGCTTAAGAAGACTTTACATGCGACGATGACTTATCATCTACCCTATTGATAAGCAGTCGCAAGGTTTGAGCTCAACTCAAATCTTTTTTTATAACCTAAAATAACTTAAAAGAGAGAAATATGAATAAAAAACATTTAACAGTAAAAAAACTTAATGGAAGTAATTTAAAAGATGTTATGAGCTTGCAAGATAGAATTATTGCAGGCCTAAACCCAGATGAACAACATTTTATATTGCACAGAACCGAACGTGATTATATGAAATCACTAAATGGTAAAACATCACACATGTTAGGTGTTTTTGATGAAGATTTATTAATTGCTCAAATCGTTTATTGTTTACCAGAAAATAATGAACAAAGAGATATGCCAGAATTTAAATCAAGCACCCCAAATGAAGAACTCGTTATTTTTGAGGCAATCCTTGTTGACCCAGAATATAGAGGCTCTAGCCTTATGAAAAAAATGCTAGAATATATCGAAAAAAATGAGATAGATAGCAAAAGAACTCATTCTATAATCCAAATTGCTATAGACAACCCTGCAAGTTGGATAAATGCTCTTCATCATGGTATGCAAATAACTAAAGTTGACCAAGATCCAACAGATGGTGTAAAAGTTATCTACCTAGAAAAAGAAATAAATAAAAAACAAACACCATACACTAAGTTTATTCAAGAAAACTCTACAACATATAGCATGCTTCTAGGCGATAATATTCATAAAAAAATTCCAAGTTTATTTATGAAAATGCAACATCTCATAAAAACCGGCTATAAGGGTATTAGCTTAAACAAAGAAACAAAATCTCTCATCTGGCAAAAAGAACCAAATGAAAAAACAAAATCAATGCTCTTTAATCCTCTTGAATATAAAAAATTAGAAAGATTATCTAAAACCGGTACTTTATAGTTTTTTCACACCAAAGTAATACCATTCTGCCCCAATCTCACATTTAAGATTGGGTAGCAGAATATATCCATCATTTTCTGCAACCAAGATTTGTCCATCATCATATCTTGCAATTACTTCATCTTTATAAACTCTATCAAGGTGCTTGTATTCTTTTAATAATTTGCCTTCTTTCTTTTTAATCACAAAATTCTTCATCAAAATATGTGTTTTAGATATGCTTTGAGGCTTTTGACCATCAATTAAACCAAAAACTTTTAGTGCATTAACCACTGCATCATATGCAACATTTTGAGCTCCAACCTCTTTATGGTAACCGCATTCCAAAGTTGTGCCACTTTTTCCATACTCAAAACAAGCTCTTTCAGTTGAAAAATCTTCAATTTCAGATTGTCCTGCATAAATATCAGGCCACCCCTCTAGCACATACTTAACATCAATAACGTCAATAAGTTTTAAGTTATTTTCTTTTGGATAATCACAAAAAACAAAAGGCTCATCTCCCTTACAATGTGTAGAATGCAAATCAAGCAAAACATCACAATCTTTAATCAATCCCACAAGCTCATTTGCAAGTTTCTTTTCATATGTATTAGGATTCTCCCATTCTTTCATAACTCTATTTAAGTTTTCATCAATTTGGCGAACATCTTTTATGCTAGCTTCTTTATTACAAACAGGAACAACTACAAGCTTTCCCTTTTTTATAACAATTTTTCCGTCATTAATTTCACTTATCAATTGTTCTAAGGCAAATTTACCTGCAACTTCATTACCATGTACAGAGCCAAATACAAGAAGGCTAACTCCTTCATCTTCTCCTAAAAACTCAAATTTTTCTATCATTATTCCACCACTTCTATATATTTTTTATAACGGTCTTTATACATATTTTCATACTTGTTAGCAATTTCGACCAAAGACTTTTGCTCTCTAAAACGATTAAGCAAAACTTCATCAGTTTTCACACTCAATATCTCGCTATTTTCGTCATATTCATCATAGAGTCTAATAAATTGCACTTGTTGATGATAAGCCTTCATCTCATCATAATATTTTTTTGCAATCTTAAACTTAACGCAAATATCAAGAGTTTCGCTATTTAAAAATCTAGCAACCGTAGTTTGGCGAATAAATTCCATAATCAAAACCGGAGAAAAACTAATCTCACCATCCATATTATCCGCCATAACTAATCTCCTCAAAACTATTTTGTAAGCTTATTGTCCTTAAAGTAATTAATACCCATAGCTGTTTTAACTTCATCAAGAGTTTGTGCTGCAACTTCTCTTGCTTTTTCACTACCTTTTTGAAGCATATTAAACACTTCACCCAAATCTTTTTGAAATTCTTCTCTTTTTTCTCTAATTGGACGAAGTTCAGCTTGCATAATCTCGTTCAAAAACTTCTTAACAGTACCATCACCAAGACCACCACGACAATAATGCGCTTTTAATTCATCAAGATTTTTATATGCTGGTAAAAATTCTTCAAAATGCTTATCTTGAGAAAAAGCATCTAAATATGTAAACACAGCATTACCCTCTAAATGTCCAGGGTCTTCAACTCTTAAATGAAGTGGGTCAGTAAACATACTTTGAACTTTTTTCTTAATATCTTTTTCACTATCAGATAAATAAATGCAGTTACCAAGAGATTTGCTCATTTTTGCCGCCCCATCAAGACCTGGAAGCCTTGCGCATAACTCATTTTCAGGAAGCACAGCTTCAGGTTCAACTAATACTTCTTTATATATTGTATTAAAAGAACGTACAATTTCTCTTGTTTGCTCAATCATTGGCAATTGGTCTTCACCAACTGGCACCACATTTGCCTTAAATGCAGTAATATCTGCCGCCTGACTAATTGGGTATGTAAAAAATCCCGTTGGGATACTTTGTTTAAATCCTCTTAATTGAATTTCATTCTTAACTGTTGGATTTCTTTGTAATCTAGAAACAGTAACCAAATTCATATAATAAAAAGAAAGTTCACAAAGTTCTGGAATTTGTGACTGTATAAAAATAACAGATTTTTTAGGGTCCAAACCACAAGCCAAATAATCAAGAGCTACTTCAGATATATTATTTCTAACTTTATTAACATCATCTGCATTATCAGTTAAAGCTTGAGCATCTGCCACCATGATATATATATCATCAAACTCACCACTATTTTGCAAAATAACTCTTCTTTTAAGAGAGCCAACATAATGTCCAAGATGTAGTTTACCTGTTGGTCTATCACCTGTCAAAATCACATTTTTCATCTAATTTATTCCCCTTTTATCAAAACAAAAAAACTCTACCCCTCTTTCTTGTCATTGTCAAGTTTGCAAAATAAATAAAATTTTACAAAAAACACCCACTCTTAAGTGGGTGTTTTCTTTATCAACAAAAATTTTTTTGCACCTAAAAACAAGCTAGACTTATTTTCTTACATCAAATACATCAAAACAATTTTTCAAATACTCATTCAATTGTTCATTTTCAACCAAAGCTAAGCTTTTTATTTCACTTGCATCAATATCACTTTCTACTTTTCGATATTTTTGCAAATAATATTCTTTAACACCAAGTCCCTTTAATGTATCCGCAATTTCATACAAATCATCAATACTTAAAAATCTCGGGTCACAAGTTGTCCTGCATTCAAAACTTTTTCCGGATTCTATTAAAATATTAAGGCTTTCTTTTACTTTTTCTACATCAGCAATGCCACCAGTAACAACCTTATATCTATTTTCTTCTAGAGGTGCTTTGATATCAAATCCAACCCAATCTACAAGCTCAACTACTTCTCTAAAAAATTCAGGTCTATACCCACCTGTATGAAGTCCTATTTCATAGCCCAAAGCTTTTACTTCTTTAATAGCATCAATTAAACCTTTTTGCACCAAAGGTTCACCACCAGAAAAAACCACAGCATCAAGCACACCTTTTCTGGTTCCTAAAAAATCAATAAATTTTTGCCAAACAATATTAGTTTCACCACTTACATCTTGCAATTGCACATTGTGGCAAAACGGACAACACCATGGACATCCCTGCATAAAGACAACAGCAGCCATTTTATTTGGAAAATCGACGATACTGAATTTCTCAATACCGCCGATTCTAATAGGATTCATAATCCACTCACCTAAAGCTTAAAACTAAAGCTTCGCTACTATTATTCTGCAGCCATAGCCAATGTTTCGTTGCAAACGCATTCACGAACTTCACAACCTTCAACGGCTTTGTCTTCGCAAAAACATAATCTAGATTTGAACTCACCTAATTTACCAACGTTGTATTCAGTAGTAGGACGAATATAGCCCATAACTCTGCTATAAATCTCGCAACGTTGTCTTTCAGAATTGTCCAAGATTACGTCTTCTATGTTAATAATATTACTCATGTTTCTCCCTTTCACTAACTTAATATTCTACACTACTTTTTGCATATTTGCAAGCTTTTTTAGTTTCTCTGCCTTCTTTTCTTTATCGCAAATTGGACAGAATTCGTGCTCACCAGCAATATATCCATGTTTTGGACACACAGAGAATGTTGGTGTAATCGTAATATATGGAAGTCTGTAGTTTGCTAAAACTTTCTTCACAAAATCACGACAAACTTTTGCAGATGAAATTCTTTGGTTCATAAACAAGTGAAGCACTGTTCCACCTGTATATTTAGATTGCAATTTAGCTTGCAAATCTAGAGCCTCAAATGGATCATCTGTATATCCTACAGGCAATTGAGAAGAGTTTGTATAGAATGGCGCATCAGGAGTACCTGCTTGGATAATACCAACAAAACGCTTTTTATCTTCTCTTGCAAATCTAGTTGCTGCACCTTCAGCAGGTGTTGCTTCCAAATTATACATATGACCTGTTTCTTCTTGAATCTTTACTAATTTTTCACGAACAAAATCTAAATACTTTTCAGCAAATTCTTGTCCGAAAGCATCTGTGATATCATGCTTACCATCAGTAAAGTTTCTAATCATTTCATTCATACCGTTAACACCGATAGTAGAGAAGTGATTTCTCAAAGTTCCCAAATATCTCTTTGTGAATGGGAACAAACCATTATCGATTAAACGTTGAATAACTTTTCTCTTAATCTCAAGAGATGTTCTTGCGATATTCATTAATTCTTCTGTGCGTTGGAACAATGCTTGTTCATTACCTTTATAAATATAACCAAGTCTTGCGCAGTTAATTGTTACCACACCAACACTACCTGTTTGCTCAGCACTACCGAACAAGCCATTACCACGAGCAAGCAATTCTCTCAAGTCAAGTTGCAAACGGCAACACATAGAACGAATATGACCTGGTTTCAAAGAAGAATTGAGGAAGTTTTGGAAATAAGGCAAACCATATTTTGCAGTCATTTCAAACAACAATTCTGTATTTTCATTTTCCCAAGGAAAATCCCAAGTCATGTTATATGTAGGAATTGGGAATGTAAATGGTCTACCCATAACGTCACCACGCATCATAACATTGATGTATGCTTTGTTAATCATTGCCATTTCTTCACCCAAATCACCATATGTGAAATCTTGTTCAACACCACCAATATATGGTTTTTGATCTCTCAAATCTTCTGGGCAAACCCAGTCAAAAGTAAAGTTTGTAAATGGTGTTTGAGAACCCCAACGAGAAGGAACATTCAAGTTGTAGATAAGTTCTTGCATACATTGTTCAACTTGATTGTATGTTAATTTATCTTTTCTAACATATGGAGCAAGATAAGTATCAACAGAAGAAAATGCTTGAGCACCAGCCCATTCGTTTTGAAGAGTACCCATAAAGTTAACCATTTGACCAACAGCAGAACTCAAGTGTTTAGGAGCACCAGCTTCAACCTTTCCTGGAACGCCATTAAAACCTTCTCTAAGCAAGTTTTTCAAAGACCAACCAGCACAATAAGCTGCAAGCATGCTCAAATCGTGAATATGAATATCACCATTTCTATGAGCTTCACCTACTTCATGAGGATATACGTGAGAAAGCCAATAGTTAGCTGTAACTTTACCAGAAACGTTTAAGATTAAACCACCATTAGAATAACCTTGGTTAGCGTTTTCTTTAATTCTCCAGTCAAGATTTTCAAGATATTCATTAATAGAACTCTCAACGTCAACAACAGTTTTGCCATCGCCTCTCATTCTATTTCTTTTATCACGATACAAAATATATGCTTTAGCTGTTTTGAAATAGTTATTAGAAATCAAAACTTCTTCTACAATATCTTGAATATCTTCAACAGATGGTAATGATTCATCAAATTTATGAGATAAAATCTTCATTACTTGAGCACAGAGCAACCATGCATCATCTGAACCAAACTCTAAAGTATTTTCACCAGCTCTTAAAATGGCATTATAAATTTTGTCACCATCAAAATCAGCCAACGTCCCATCTCTTTTTGTTATACTTTTAAACGGCATTTTGTATTTTTTTGCCGTCGGCATTTGCAACTCATTATTTGCCATTTTTTACTCTTCCCTTCTCATAAAATTTTTGTAACTTAAATTTTTCGTCTTCGAAACGCACTCTACTATATATTGTGTTAAAAAATGGTAAACACATACTATATATTGTGGAAGCATCTCCATCAGTTCATTTCCGAAACTGTTTTCATAATGAAAAAAAACGCTTTAAATTACAAGCTTTTGCACCCACTTTTTTTAAACTTTTTCATAACCCACTAATAATAAAACGATTTTTTTTTTTTAAAACGTCCACAACCACCCCTCCAATATATTTAAATATGTTACTAACAAGTTTTTAAACTTTTTTGTTTTATCTTATAAAAAATATTAATATTGACCTCAAAATCTTTTAGATGTACTATATTTTCTAGAAGATTTAACATTTACGGAGATATAAAAGTGGAAAAAACCATTATTTGGGATTTAGATAATACATTATATTTTGAAACAGACGAATATAAAAACAAACTTAACGAAGCAACAGCACTTGCTGCAATAAATGAATTTAATTTACCACTTGATTTTCAAACAGCAACAGATTTAGTAAAGGAGTCTTACTCTACATATCGTGACGGTTTAGAGCATTTTGCTAGATTCTATAAATTATCACACAAAGATTTATATGTTGCATATCATAAATATAAAACAGAATATATCCCTATGATAACACCATATAATGGACTCCTTGAAAAACTCCAAACCTTACAATGTACTCAATATATTTTCTCAACATCATCACGTGATATTTGCGAAAAAATCTTAAAACATTTAGGACTATACGAGTTCTTTAAAGGTAGATTCTATTCTGTAGAAGACTTTGATGTATATAAGAAAAATGAAAGTTCTGAGGTATATCAAAAACTATGCGAAAAAATAAATAAAAAACCAACAGATTGTATCTTTGTTGATGATAGCTACTCTAATCTAGAATTTGCAAAGCAATTAGGTATGACAACCATTAGAGTCTACTACCGCAACAACTCTGCAAAAGGTATGGAATTTATAGATAAAGCCTACAAAGGCATAGAAGAAACAATCAAAGGCTTAAAAAAAGATTACAACTGCTAAACGCCTAGATTCTATTAACAAAAAGTCGGCATTTTCTTGCCGACTTTTCTTTTTTTTAGATTCTCTTATTAAAAATCAAATTCATCTTCATTTTCTTTTTTTCTTTCAGCCTCTTCTTCAAGCTCCTTACATAATCTAGATTCTGTAATGTATTGCTTAATAGAATCCATTTTCAGTTGTTCATTTATAACCTGCTTTCTCCAATGATCAACATAATCTTTAAGATACTTTGTATATTCCTCATTATATATAGATGCAACTGTTTGAGCATCTTCATTAGGAGCAACGATTCTCACACCTTTTTCTTCAATAGACCTCTCCATTCTATTTTTTAACTTAGGTAAAAAGAAATCTAATGCCTCAATATAGATTCGCATATGAGTTTGCTCATGACGAAGAGCAATATTATACACACAACTGCCTTCAGGAGCATCTTTAGCAATATAAATTCTAGGCAAATAATACCCCATAAACACATCAATAGATTCGGGATACAAGCACTTATATCCTTGACTAACACCAACCTGTCCAACTTCCATATTAAACTCAAAAGAATCATTTATTTTTGTAAGCCCCATAGTCTCCAATTCTTTGGGCATCTCTAAACCTTGTTTTTTATATTGCAACTCTGTTTCTTCTCTTAAACTCTTACTATCTTTTTCAAAATCATATTTAAGTTTTCCATATGAAGATGTTAGTTTAATTTTAGGTTTATCAATAATACTTAAACACTCTTCTTCATATTGTTTAAGATTCTCATTAGCAATACCTAGATTGCAAAAAAACATACCAAAAATTAATGCAAAAAAAACTTTTTTCATCTATAATACCTATATATAAAATAAAACCCATTGGAGTCTTTTCATGAAATATATGTATATTCTTTTAAGTATATTGTCTAGTTTTTTTATACATAAATCCCTATATGCAAAAGATATAGAGCTCCAATATGCTTTCTTTGTACCAACTGGAGCATTTCAAGAAAACACAACCATAAATGATATAAAACTCCAAGCAAGATACCCTAAAAAAAATAATGATATAAAAAACAACACTGTTTCTAATGACACCAACAAAGAAGATTTATCACCATCAACCCAATATAAAAATAATTTGCGTCGCAAAATATCATTACCTGTAGAGCGTCGAAAATTAAAAAAATCAGTTATAGAAGCATCTACTCATAAAGACGCTTCTAAACCCCAAAATAAGCCCCAAAAATATTTACCTAAGCCTCATCCAAAAGACATTTTAGAACCTGAAATAGTAACCATTACCCAAACACCACCAACAGAAATAGCAACTCCATCAAACGCATCTGAGGCTTATGAATTAGAAGAAAATATTCCAGTATTAACTGCAGAACACATTGTGGTTGAAGAAACTCCAGAAGAAATTGAAACACCCAAAACAAAGCCAATGTTAAACACAACCGAACAACTATTGAATGCAGATATTCATTATTTATTAAACACAATCGAACAAATAGATACATCAAAACCATTATTCCAACAGCTCTATTCTCTATATGGAGCCGAACTACGTTCTTTATACCGAAACAATAGGCTTCCTCCAAACTTAAGCCTAGATGCATCACTTAAAAAAGCAAACTCCCTCCTCCGCTTTGAAGTAAAATAATTTGCTTAAGAAGCCTCTTTCTCAAGATTTACTTTCTGAGTATTATAAAGAGCTTTTTTAGTTGCATCTAAATATGCATACCCATAATATCTATCAGGTTCCAAATGAGCTCCTTCAGCCCATTCATTCCAAGCATTAATAAATACAAATTGTTCAAAATCACTATGCTCCTTTTGTGTATACCTAATACAGTCTTCCAACCATTTTTGATAAATCTGAGGAGTACAACCTTCAAAAACCGAACCACCACTAAAACCCTTTCTTGCAGTATTATCCCACCCTGGAAACACCGTCTTAAATAAAGTAAACTTTGTCTTATAAAGATGCTTTCCTTCTCTTATATAATGCCCAAAATCATACACATTTAAACAACTTGTACTAAACATAACCTTTTTTCTAACAAGTGGAGCAATAACCATATGCGGAGGAAACTCAACAATTGCATTAGCGTTCCATTTTTTAGGATTCTCATTAAACGAAAAAGAATTTGTTAAACAAACATAAACATCATCAATTCCATTTTCTTTACAAACACTTTTTAACTTATCTATAAATTTGCAAAACCTTTCATTACTAAACAAACTTGCTCTATAAACGATAAGCAACGGCGCACCATTTACCCTTATATATCTATCATCCTTAAAAAAGCAGATAATGTCTTTTGCAAATTTCTCATCATCTCCATTTTTTAATTCTTGTTTCATCAAAACTTCTCTATCACCGCCATCCCACAACTTAGACCAATTTTCATTAGCCCAACAAAGACAAAACGGAAAATTTATATCCTTATTTTTAAGCCAATTATATAGAGGTTTTTCCATTAATTTTTTACCAGAAAACCAATAATAATGAAAACAAAATCCATGAATTCCATATAACTTTGCAAGTTCAACCTGTCTTCTCATAACTTCAACATTTGCTAAATCATAAAATCCAACATCAATTGGCAATTGTGGTTGATAATGCCCCACATAATGAGGTAGAGCTTTAGTTACATTAGTCCATTCAGTAAAACCTTTTCCATGCCATTTTTCATTTTCTTCAAACAAATGAAATTGAGGCAAATAAAAAGCAATTAATTTAGTTAAATCTTTTTCATTAATTCCTGTCTCATCTTTTTTAACAAATTTATCTTTTCTTTCACATACATCAAACAAATGAGCCGCAAACTCAGACATTTCAAAACTTTTTTTCTTATTATTTTTAATAAAATGAAACAACGGACAAACATTCATTTCTTTTAATTGAGGAAAGTTTTTAAGATACATCTCACCATCAAACTCTTTATTTGGATTCCTACCTTCTTTCCACCCATTAACCACATAGTGCTTAATCGCTCCGCCTTTCATATTTTTCACATCAGGATTTGTTTCCAAATACCACTTTTCATCAAACAGCGGAGTTCTTTTTATAACTTCAATCTGACGTTTTACATTATATTCACATTTATCTATTAAATGAAAAAATCTAAGTACTTTCAAAGCCCCTAGTTTCATATTTATACCTCCATATCTTTAATATACACCGGTATTTTGCATACCTTAACAATTGTTTTTCCTGATTTAGTTACCTTTTTTTGAATAAGCGCACGCTTAAATGCAATCTTAAAAAAATCCCAAAAATATTCTCTATTCTTTACTTGAAAAATATCATACCCTAACGCCAAAACTATAGCCCCAAACAACCTCTCCACCACATGAGCTAGAGTCTCATCTTTTACCTTACCATTAGTTTCATCAAAATCATTAAGCGAATATATAAGCAATGGCTTTAACACTTTAGCCCTACACATAAACATACACCCAGCAATAAAGCTTAAACCACTTATTTTCTGAAACCCCATTTTCTCCATAGCAATATTTATATCATTCATCAAATGCAAATAGTGCCTTTCTTCATTGCTAAAACAATACGTCGAGCCAACCATTCCAATATTTTCATTGCTATCTAATATTTGTATATTTTTCCTAACCCGCTCTTTTGATTTGAGCATACTATCCCACATAATTTTACCCCAAAGAGCGTTATCTAGTCTTCTATTTTTAATAAATGTATAGTTGCTACTTTTTTTACCCTTCGTATGCAACTTCAAAACATACTCATAGTCATCTAGATTAATCTGATGCAAAAACCAAATAAACGGCCCAATATCATACCCCCGATTCGCCACCACAAAAACTTTCGCATTCGAAAATTTATTTAGTATTTTACGCTTAACTTCCTCATCAACTTTAGACATCGTTACAAACAAGTCAAAGTCGATTTCTTCAAGATTACAAAGCTTTTCTAAAATCTCATCTAATTGCTCAAGATAATACAAATGAAGATGTACAGCTAGCTTTTTCATAACTCTACTTTCTCCACCCAAAAACAGTATTAAAAAACAGCATCTGCCCTTTTTTCTTCATCGGAAGTTTTGTAGAATTGATAATATCTTTAATATTCAATAATCCGCAAAAAATCGCATTCAAACAACGTTTCCTAGCATACCCTGCACAAACTTTCCTAAAAGCAACATTATTTAATAAGTTTTTAGATTCGTTTATCTCAACCAACTTATCAAGCACTGCAACAGATTTTTTAATAACACTCTTATCCTTAATTTTTGCTCTACCAAAAGTCACATAATTATCAAAGACATCAACTTCATCATCACTCAAGTTTATATCATTATACTCAAACCAAAGCTTATGAAACTTCGCTCTTTCTTTTCTAATATCCATCTTCATCTTTTTAGAGGTCATATCCGGATGAAACCGATATTTATACAACACCTCATCTAGATTCGATACCCTAGAATATTTACTAAACTCCCAACACAGCTGTCTGTCATTTAGACTAATAAACTCTTCGTTATAACGAATATTATATTTTTTGATAATATCACCTCGCATCATGATAGTAGGATGATGAACTGGAGATTTAAATAAAAACATCGCCAAAATCTCATCATGACTTTTCGGGCACAATATATTTTTAAACCTATTTACCTCACCAAACTTTTTATAAGCAGTTCCAACAAGCCCTACATCACTATTTTTTTCCAAAAATTCATATTGTTTTTTAAGGCGCTCTTTTTTCATTTCATCATCATGATTCATAAGCGCAATATATTTACCTTTAGCCAAATCAAGCAACTTATTATAGCTTTTTGCAATTCCAAGATTAACCTCATTTTCAAAATATTTAATACGATTATCTGCAAAGCTATCTACAATCTCCTTCAAACGTTTATCCTGAGGGCTATCATTTAGTATAATAAACTCAAAATCACTAAAACTTTGAGCCAAAACGCTTTGAATTGCCAAGCGCAAATGCTCAACTTTAGTTTTATAAATAGGCATAATTACAGAAATTTCATTAGTCCGTAATTCTTGCTTCATCAATCCCACCGTTTTATCTAAACGTCCGATTAAAAACACAACTAATGACCACTATATAATCCTAAAAGATATAGAACTGAATATAAACAAAGGTTCTAGAATATAGCCAAAAGTATATATTCTTTTGTTACAACCTTACCAAATCCTCATAAAAAATTACTTATCCACCAAATTCCCCCAAAAAAATAAATAAGGTTTACATACCTATTTTAAAATTATATGTTTCATTTAATCGAACGTTTAATTGAAACAATGGACTATCATGACTAACAAAACCACCACTCCCGAAATATCGGTAATAATGCCAGTATACAATACTTCTTTGTATTTAAGGCAAAGCATAGAAAGTGTTATCAATCAAACTTTCACCAACTGGGAATTAATTTGCATTAATGATGGTTCAACAGACAACTCTTTAGAAATATTAGAAGAATACGCCTCCAAAGACCCCCGTATAACAATAATAGACCAAGAAAACCAAGGTCTTTCATGCGCTCGCAATAATGGTATAAAAAAATCAACCGGAAAGTACATTGCTTTTATAGATAGTGATGATTTTTATGCAACTAATTTTTTAGAATGTTTATATAGTCAAACAGGGCTAGGCTTTGATATTATTGGCTGTAATTTTGAAAAGATGACCATAAAAAACGATAAATTCAAAAACACCACTGCCCACCCTATCATTTACAAAGATGCACTAAAAGTACTATTACACAAAAACAATTTTATCCATTTTAATGTCTGGAACAAACTATACAAAAGAAGCGTCATATCAGACATAGAGTTTGTACCACACATATATTATGAAGATTGGGTATATAACTGCCAAGTTTTTGAACGTGCAAATGGTTTTGTTTGGCTAAAATCACGTTTATATGGATACCGTATTTCAGGTTCATCAATAATGCGCAGTAGTTTCAACTATCAAAAAGCTTGTGATTATGTCAAAGGAATAAATGCTGTTTACAACTATTATCAAGAAAAAGCGCCTAAAAAGTGGCAAAAGGTAAAACAAACAAGAATATCACGAACAATAAAAATGATGATGAACTCGGCTCTCCGCTCAAAAGACACCGAGTTAATTAATCAAACAAAAGACCTTATAAGACAACTAAAAACCCAAAATTTAATAACCTACAAAGGCCTTTCACTAAAAAACAAAATTAAACTATTTACTTTTCTAAACCGATAAAACAATTTCATAAAAAATTATTCCAAGCAAATATATTCTTTTTCAAAAGAAAATTCTCCATTATTCTTATAAGCATCTATAACACTACTAATAAATAGACTTTCATCAAAAGTAAGTTTATAAGTCTCTTTTTTGGTATTTACAGCCTTAAGAAAGTCTGCAATCTCATATCTCAAACCATCATCAGTAAATTCGACATAGACCTTTTTATTTTTAGATTGATTTTCAAAACGAACTTCAAAATATTCAGTTTTCCACCATGGTGCTGGTATATATATATATCCTTCAGTACCAGAAATAATACAATTTCCTTCCTTTTTAACTCCTATTCCAACTGTTGACGTAGCTATTGCATTTGAATAAATTAAAGTTGTTTTATTCATTAAATCAACACCTGTTTCTTTATCTTTAAAATCTGTATATATAACTTTTTTAGGACTTGTCCCCAATACTTTGGTTATCAAACAAAGAGGATAGCTACCTAATTCTGTTAAACTTCCTCCTCCTGATAATAAATCATATTCACGAAGAGTTTTGTCATTTATTAATTTTGTAAAAGTAGCCTCAACATCTTTAATTTTTCCAATAACACCGCTTTTTACCATAGATAATAAACGAGCAAAACAAGGAGCATAAACAGTCTTAATTGCTTCTTGAATTATTAAATTATTTTCTTTAGCTATAGTATATAATTCTTTTGCTTCATCTAGTGAAAGTGTTATAGGCTTTTCACATAATACATGCTTTCCTTTAAGTAAAGCTTCTTTAGCAAATACATAATGAAGTGTATGAGGTAAAGCTATATACACAGCGTCAACTTTTTCCAAAAACACATCATAATCCGTATCATATCCAACTAAACTATAATCTTTACAAAATTCGGATAGTCTATTCTCATTACGCCCAAATACATATTCTATTTCTAAACCACTAACAAATCTAGCTTCTTTTACAAATCGTTTAGCAATACGACCATTTCCTACAACCCCCAATCTAAGAATATTATTTTTACTATTCCTTAAATCAGTTGAAGAAATGCCAACTGTTCTATCTAAATAAATTACTTCACAATATTCATTTAAATAATCAAATTTACCCAGCCAGTCAGAGCCAATAACAAATTTATCAACTCCATATTTTTGAATATCTTGGATTTTCTGGCCCATATATTCTTCAACAACAATTTGATCAGCCAAACCTGTTTTTTTTACATTTTCTATACGTTCAAACAAAGACTGCATTACATTTAATTTGCCACGTTGTTCATCATAATTTTCACTAGTAACTCCAACAATTAAATAATCGCCCTGTTCTTTTGCTCTTTTTAAAATATTCACATGCCCTTGATGTAATAAATCAAATGTTCCATATGTAATCACTTTTTTCATAACAAATCCTATATTATTTATCACTGTCAATCAAATTATACATATCTATAATATTTTCATAATTCTGCATAGCTCTTATCATATTAGGGTGTCTGCTAACACAATTATTGGGTAACTCCATATAATTTCCCCAATATAACGATAAATATTTATCAAGTTTGTTAGGGCAAGGATATTCTTCTCCTTCAAATTTTATTTTTCCTAAAGGAAATATATCATCATATCTATACAAAACTCTTTTAAACGCAAAACAATGAAAAGCTAAAAACATATACCCTTTTTCCGCAATTGGCTTATTTTCTAATATTTCATTAACATATATATTTTCTAAATTTTCTTTAAAATCTTCAGGAATAGTAGATACTCTTACATTAGACCAATTAAACGGAATGCATTTATACAAACTTGCTAATTTTTCAACAATTTTTTTATATTCCGAATGTTGAGGTATTTCAACTTGATTTCCTGTATCATAAGGAAAAATATCTACTTGAGCTGAAGTGTTTTTATAAAAAACACGAATAATATCTCCGATACTATAACTAAAATCACCATATGCAAAATCAGATATATTTTTCTTCAAATTTTCAAAATCTTTTCTTGGCATAGAAATATCTATGTCATCATCCCAAGGAATAAAACCTGAATGTCTAGCTCCACCTAATAATGTTCCAAAATCTAACCAATAGCTATATTTATTTTTTTCCAAAAACAACTTTAATTTATTTAACAAAGCTAAAGAGGCTGTCTGTTGAATACGCATATATCCATTTGCCTTAGGCAAATTTTGTGGATTAATTTGAATTCTAATTAAATTTTCAATATGCTCTAATTTTTCTTTTATTTCTGCTAAATTAACATCTTTTTTATTTTTATTTTTATTCTTTATATTAATTTTAATCCCTAAAACTTTTATAATACGGTGAGATGCCGTTTTTTTAGTTGAATATATATTTTTCCCAAATCGCTTAACCTTACGATGTAAAATATAGGCAAAACACGAAGCTTTACATATTCTATTGAATTCTCTCTTCTCTGAAGGTGTAAAATATTTAAAAGTAATTTCATCTTTAGTTGCTTTATTGAACAAGAGCTTCATCTCTTTATAAAATTTTCGTTTATATCTGTTATTTTTCTTCAAAAACCACACTTTTGAACCGACAAACACACTTTTCCAGTAGTACTCTTTTATTTCCTCATTATACATGTTATTTTTTGCTAATATTTCTCTAACACGACCCTTTTGTAACAAATAGTGAACAATTGTTGGTTTAAGAGTACTAGTAGAACTTCCTTCAACATCTATTCTATAATTATATTTCGCTCCTGGCTCAAATACTATCTTGTCAGCCTTAGAAATGGTTTCTGTAAAAAAGGGAATATCTTCATAAGGTTTTATGTCTTCTACAACTCTAATCCGATGTTTATTTAACCAATCTTTTTTGTAGATTGCACTCCAAATAGATGCGAAAATATAAATCATTTTAGGGCAATCTGCAAGTGTGAATACCCCCTTCTGCTCTTCAAATAGTTGCATTAATATTGTTTCTTTACGACGAGCACCAGTTTTATCACTTACATAATCAAAATTTCCTTTAACCATATCAGCTTTAGTATTAATTGCTCTATTGTACAATTTTTCATACATATCAGAATCAATATAGTCATCAGACTCTACAATCCCAACATATTCCCCTTTTGCAATATCCAAACCTTTATTTATAGCTGATCCATAACCACCATTGGGCTTATGTATTGCCACAATTCTGCTATCTTTTTTAGCATATTCATCTACAATTTCAGGGCATTTATCCTTTGACCCATTATCTACTAAAATAATCTCAATATCCTTAAGTGTTTGTGCCAAAATACTATCAACGCATTGATGTAAATATTTTTCTACACCATAAATTGGTACAACAATTGATACTTTAGGTTGTAAAATCTTATTCATAGTCCAAGTCCTTTTCTTTAATTTTAATAAAATTCACCAATATCCTTACGCTACAACACTTTGTATGTAGTTTGCCCCGTTCTTAACTTCTTCAAACAATTCTAAAGCACGATTAATTGCTTTATCCATGTCATAATATTTATAATCACCCAAACGACCTAAGAAATATACATTAGGAAGCCTACCTGCTTCTTCTTTGTATTTTGCATACAATTTCGCACTTTCATCATTTGGTATTGGATAATATCTTTCATTTTTGCCACGTTCAAAAAATTCAGAATACTCTTTCGCAATCACCGTCTTTTCAGAGTAGTCATTCAAATAATACTTATACTCATGAATTCTTGTGAAATCATAATTGCATGGATAGTTAACACATGCATTACTTTGATAATATGGCATATCATATTCTTCAAACTTAAAGTTTACACTTCTATAAGGAAGTTCACCAAACTTATATCCAAAATATTCATCTATCGGACCTGTATAAAACAATCTATCATAACTTTCTTTTACATCTTCAAAGCGAGTATTTAATCTAACTTCAATATTTGGATGATTTAACATCTCTTTGATAACCTCTGTATATCCATTTATTGGTATACCTTGATATTTATCTTGAAAATATCTTTCGTCACAACTGATATATACAGGAACTCTTGCCGTAACAGCTCCATCTACTTCATTAGGACTTACACCCCATTGTTTGGTTGTGTAATGCAAAAATACTTTTTCATATACATAATTAGCTAAGAACCTCAAATCTTCATCATCTTGTTTTTGAAACTCTAAAATTGGTATCTTTTTATTATATTCAAAGTTTGCTAACAATTTCTCTTCTAAACGTCTAGCTAAAGTTTCTGGAAATACATCATACAAAGTGCGAAAATTAAATGGAATAGTTGTTTCAATACCGTCGATAACAGCAATCACTTTATGCATATAAGTATTAAATTTGGTAAAACGACTAACAAACTTCCACACATTTTCTAAATTTGTATGAAAAATATGAGAACCATATTTGTGAATCATAATCCCATTATCATCTCTATAATCAAATGAATTACCACCAATATGCTCCTTTTGGTCAATCACAATAACTTTTTCATTAAGTTCTTCTGCAATTTTACGAGCCATTGTTGCACCACTAAAACCAGCCCCAACAATAAAATTTACTTTATTTGACATATAAATTCCATTCCTTTCTACCAAAACCGATTAAAGTTAAAATTTTTCTATTTATCTTCTTTAAATAATATTTAAAAAACTTCCATTTGTCTTCTTCTAAAAACAACATAGGAGCTTCCAAAATATTTATATCTTCATTTTTTGCCAAATATTCAAAAAATACCGCCATTAAACGTTCGCTAATAAAACCATAAACTCTTTGTTGATATTTATCTCTTAAAATAACTTTATCATGAATACGTTTTTCAACTTCAAACAAAATATCAAACAACCAACTAGCATATCTATCAAAAATTTCTTTTTTAGCAATAATTAGATTCGCAACATACCCTTGTTTGCTATTTTTTAACATTTCAATAGCTGTATCATACATTTGAGGATATTTTTCTTGTAATATCTCAAGAGTAATATCTAAATCATCTTTAAAATGCTCCATTGCATAATAGTCATAAACACTTGGATGCTTTTCTTTCACAATGCGAGGATTTTTATATGGCAAAATTACATCATATTTACCCATTAATTCAATAATTCTACCCCTAGTAAAACCATATCTAGAAGCAAAATCTTTACTAACCTTATTGCACATAGCTTCATTATTTAATAAATTCAAAAATCGACGATAATGAAACAGTCCAACAATATCTTCCTTTGCATTCTTCCAAATCCAATAAGTGACTTTTAATTCACCATAATGCAATCCCTTTGAAGATATATTATCACCCTCAATTATCCCATCATTCACTGCATACAATAATTCATTATCAAAACTAGGACATTTGTTATGCCAACAAACATACAATCCTATAGACTTATTGCTCACACAAACCCCATAAAATCAGTTCCTAAAAAATATATACATACCTCATAATACACATTTATTCGTTTTGCAAGTTATATTTTAAATTCAAGAACTTATCCACCTTTTAATCTATATTTTATTTTTTAACAAAAAAGCCTCCGTTTTGGAGGCTTTCTTTTTAACTCTTTTAAGACTAATCATCACCGATTCTAAGCGCTTCAATAAATGCAGATTGAGGCACTTCAACCTTACCAAACTGGCGCATACGTTGTTTACCTTTCTTCTGCTTATCAAGAAGCTTTCTTTTTCTCGTAACGTCACCACCATAACATTTTGCAGTAACATCTTTTCGCATTGCAGAAATTGTTTCTCTCGCAACAACCCTACCACCAATCGCCGCCTGAATAGGTATCTTAAACAAATGCCTTGGAATAAGGTCTTTTAATCTCTCACAAATTTGACGACCTCTAGACTCTGCCTCACTTCTATGACACATAAATGCAAGCGCATCAACCGGCTCTTCATTAATCAAAATCTGCACTTTCACCAAATCAGACACTTGATAATCTGTAAGCTCATAGTCAAAACTAGCATAACCACTAGTAATAGACTTCAATCTATCATAAAAATCAAAAACAATCTCATTAAGCGGTATCTGATACACAACCATAGCCCTACTACCAACATAGGTCAACTCTTGTTGTACACCACGTCTTTCTGTACAAAGTTTAAGCACCGCTCCCAAATAGTTATCTGGCACCATAATTGTCGCCCTAACCATTGGCTCTTCAATATTAGAAACCGTAGACAAATCTGGCATATCCGCAGGGTTATGAAGCATAATCGTTTCACCTTTTGTAAGGTTAATTTTATATGCCACAGACGGAGCAGTTGTAATAATATCCAAGTCAAATTCACGTCCGATTCTCTCTTGGATAATCTCCATATGCAAAAGCCCCAAAAAGCCACATCTAAACCCAAGCCCAAGCGCTGCCGAATTTTCATTTTGATATTCAATACTAGCATCATTAAGCTTCAACTTTGCAAGAGCATCTTTAAGCGCCTCATATTGACTACTATCTACCGGAAAGATAGAGCAAAATACCACAGGGACAGACGGTTTAAACCCAGCCAAAGCCTTTTCACAAGGACGTTTATTATCTGTAATGGTGTCACCAACACTACAATCCCCCACACTCTTAATAGATGCCGTAATAAAACCAACTTCACCAGCTCTCAATTCTTCAACATCTTGCATTTTTGGAGTAAACACACCAATCTTATCAATCAAATAAGTCGCATTATTACTCATCATACGAATTGTTTGCTTTTTCTTTAAAACACCATCTTTAACTCTAACTAAAATAATCACACCCAAATAAGCATCATACCAACTATCAATCAAAAGAGCTTTCAAGGGTGCATTTTCATCACCAACAGGCGCTGGCAATTTTTGAACAATAGCTTCCAACAACTCATCAATACCAAAACCAGTCTTACCAGATGTTTCAACTGCCTCGCTAGCATCAATACCAATAACATCTTCAATTTGGCTCTTAACTTTTTCAACATCTGCTGAAGGCAAATCAACCTTATTTAATGCTGGCACAATTTCATGATTATTATCTATTGCCAAATACACATTAGCAAGAGTTTGCGCCTCAACCCCTTGAGTTGCATCTACCACCAAAACAGACCCTTCACAAGCCGCCAAAGACCTAGAAACTTCATACGAAAAGTCAACGTGCCCTGGAGTATCAATAAGATTAAGCAAATATTCATTACCATCTTTTGCTTTATATTTAAGCCTTACTGTTTGCGCTTTAATAGTAATACCACGCTCTTTTTCAATATCCATAGAATCAAGCACTTGCTCTGTCATTTCTCGACGCTCTAAGCCACCACAAGTTTCAATAATTCTATCTGCTATTGTAGATTTACCATGGTCAATATGAGCAACTATTGCAAAATTTCTGATTTTTTCCAAATCATACATGTATCTTTTTCCTTATATTTTTCATAAACATATGCCTCTAATAACCTATATTTTAGAATAACGCAACAGATTTTGTATTTTCTTATTGCATATCATCTCATTTTATGCTTTAATAGATAAATAAAATTATTTGGATATAAGCGGAGGCTCTCATGATTAGATTTATTGATATAGAATTTGGTTCTTCAAGATATAAAGAACTACTAGAGTTGCGCTACAAAATTCTTTTACAGCCTCTTGGTCTTAAATTCCTTGATTCTTATAGAGAAGAGGAAGCCTCATTTTTACACGTTGGTTGTATAGAAAACTCAACTGACGAACTCATTGGTGGCTTAATCTTAGTTCCAATCGATCATGAAGAAATAAGAGTTATGCAAGTTGCCGTAGACACCATTCACCAAGGAGAAGGTATTGGTAGAAAGCTAATTGAACATACTGAAAATATTGCAAGAGAAATTGGTTATGAAAGACTTGTTATGCATGCAATGCTATCTGTTGTTGGTTTTTACGAAAAACTTGGTTTCAAACAAGATAGCGACTTATTTGAAGAAAAAGGCATATCCTTTGTTCGTATGGTAAAAGATTTATAATCACCTAGCAACTTTCACACAAAAAAGCTCCGTAAATTACGGAGCTTTTTTTATATTCTACTAAAACTCATTATTGACAAACCCAAAAAGTTCTTTATATTCAAATCGCTAAACTATTTTTAATCAATTATTATATGAACAAAACTTTAATTATCCTCTTTGGTGCTCCAGGTAGTGGCAAAGGATTTTTGGGAGACTGCATCAAACAAGAGATTATCAGCCAAAACATCGTTTCAGACTCACAAATTGGCTACATCTCCACCGGTGACCTACTTCGTGCAGAAGTTGCATCAAACTCTCCCCTCGGTCAACAAATTTCACAAATAATCACCTCCGGTAAGCTTGTGTCTGACGATATCGTCGATGCACTCGTAGAAAAAGCCTTAAACGGAGAAGAACAAATCTTATTTGTTGACGGTTATCCCCGCACACCTTCTCAGCTTGAAAACATTATCTCTATTGCTTCCAAAAATAGCATAGAGCTTGTCTCAATCAAACGAGACACACCAACCGAGCTGATACTCAAAAGAGTTCAAAAGAGGCGTGTTTGTGAAAGTTGCAAAGCAACACACAGTGTTGACGATGGCAAATGCCCAAAATGTGGCGGCAAATCACTCATCAGAAAAGACGATGCTGTAATAGAAAAGCGTCTTGAGGAGTACGAGAAAAACACTGCCCCAATATGGGAAGATGTAAAAGAAGCCTCACAAAAGAACATCACAGTCGATGGTTCTATTGAGGCAACAAACGCATCAAAGTACATTGTCGCAACTTTGTTTAAGAACTAAAATCATCAAATTTAGCTCCCCCACATTGAGGGAGCTTTTTTTATTGACAAAAACCAAGTTTTATGCCAGAAAATCTCTTAAAATAAATATAATTATGTTAACCAAAAAACTATTCTTATGGAACAAAAAAGAAAAGATCAACTTTTGCAACAATTAGACAACGCCTACTTAAAGTGGTTTAAAAACATTGACCAAAAATCAGAGGTTGACGATATAGAAGAAGTTGTCGCAATGATAAGCAACTCTATCGCTTTCGGCACAATAATTGTGACCGGTCGCAACACCCCATCTGCATACATTGGCACCTACAAACAATGCAAAAACCTAAAAAATACTTTTGATGGTCAAATCGGTGCAATAAGCAATGTTTGGTACTGGATAGGTTATGCTCTCTCAACAGACATCACCAAAATCGTTGCCAATCCAAAGAAAAACCTCGTTATCAGTGTCCCTCTTGATGACCTTGAAGATGCGGTACTAAACTTTGCAGAAACAATCACAAGAGATATCAGATACGGTTGCACCCAAAATGGAAGAATAGCCTACATTGGTAGCTTCAAGGCTTGCACAATCCTTCGCCAAAAGTATGGTGGTAAAATTGGCAAAATTCACAACAGCTGGCATTGGATAGGTTTTGCAAACTTCCAAGATGTAGATATAGTCTACAAAACCTACCAACGAAACGCTAAACGTTTCAACCGCAAAAAAGTTGTTCTAACAGTCTAAAATCTTTATTAGACACTAAAAAACCCCGCATTTTGCGGGGCTTTTTTTTATTTTATAAACTTATTTAATCCACTTTAGTGCTTCTTCATACTCTTCTGGAGTATTAATATCTGCAGGAGCTTCATCAACCAGTTTCATATTATCAACTACCAAAGCTCTAATTGTCATACCATTTTCAAGAGCTCTAAGTTGTTCCAAAGATTCTCTTTGTTCTAACACACCAACAGGAAGAGAAACCATCTTTTGCAAAGAAGATGCCTTAAATACATAAATACCAATATGGTGATAAAAATCTTTATTATCACATTTTTCAGGATTACGAATATAAGGAGCTGGAGCTCTTGTAAAATACAAGCAACGACCTTCTCTCTCACCATCTCTTAAACCCATACAAATTTTTACCATACTAGGGTCTAAAACATCTTTTTCATTCTTAAAAATCATACCACAAGTTGCAATATCACAATTTGTGCGTTCAATCATATCAATCAAAGAAAGATTAATCTTAGGATCAACATTCAAGCCATCACCCTGAAAATTAACTACAATATCATACTTAGAACCATCAGGGTCAAGTTCTTTAAGCGCTGCTGAAATACGGTCAGTACCACTTGGCAAACTAGGGTCAGTCAAAATAGCTTTTGCACCAAACTTTTTTGCTTCATCAACAATAACTTGGTCACCAGCCGCAATCACAATATCACCTGGCACACAAGCTTTTACATTTTCATAAACACGTTGAATAAGTGTTTTGCCATTAATATCTAACAAAGGTTTATTTGGCAAACGGGTAGAAGCCATTCTAACTGGAATCATTGTAATGATTTTTGACATATCAAATCCTTTCTTTTGTTACAATGCCTTCCATATAACACAATTTTATGTAAAAGAAAAGATTTTTTTAATATTAAACAAAAAAAAGGAGGCCAAAAGCCTCCGTCATACTATGGTCCATACTAAGTTGATGGTAAAGAGGTTAAACCCACCAATCTAGAACAGACCTAACATATAGCACCATGCGCCCCTTTTCGGTCGGGACTGTATCCTCCTCAGTTAAAACCTCTTTTAACGGGATACAAACATGATGCCGACCTCTCTCTAACAATAGAAAGAGAATTTTGTTACAAAAAACTTTAAAAAATATATCACAAATATATATTTTATCTAATAACCTACTCTCTCAACAAAATATGCTTAAACCATTTTTCCTGAAATTCTATCTCTTCTTCAATTTGCTCATCAGCTAAATCTATTGCTTCATGAACAACTATTAACTTATCATCATTATCATCAATTCGTCTAATAACACCAATACAGCGCCCTTCAAACTCATCTAAAGGCTCATCAAACCCCAAAACATAAGCATCTAATTCTTCACCATCTTGAGATTTAGTATATGGTACATAACCATAATTAACCAAATACTCAAACCCATACTTAGGGTGTTTACTCCCCTTTGGTCTATCAATCTTAACCTTAACAATTTGACCAATATATTTATTATTCTCTACATTATGAAAAACAACAGGATAATCATCCATAAAATACCATGGTTCATATTGTTTTAACAAAGCATCAAAAATACCCTCATCAATCAAAAGAGCTTTATCATCATTTTCTGTGCGACTTAAAACCCTTCGTTTTGCCTCCTTAATATCACATAAAACAACATGAAAAACCACATCTTTAGTAAGTCCTTTTGCCCACTTATAATATTCATCACGCTTATCATGAGACCAAAAGCCATAATCTAAAATAACATCTTTCCCCATCTTAATATATTTTTGGGCTTCATTTCTAATATAATCATCAACTATATTAAACTTTGTCTGAAAATCATCAGGATTACGCCCATATCTCTCAAGCATAATATCATCATGAGTAAAACGAATAGCCGAAAACTTACTTTCAATTTCTTTGGCAATTGTTGTTTTACCAAACCCAATAAAACCAACCATTAAATGTATTGTAGGCATAAATTTCTCCTCTTATTAAAATATATCCTCACAATATAACCATTATACAATAAAGTAAACCATAGAATTTTTAAAATCATTTTTATAAAAAAAATACTTGTAATAGACAAAAAAATACGCTATGATAGACACAAACAAAAAACTACATTGTCAATTATTCTAAACCACCAAAAGTATGAAAAAAACAATCTTTTACAAAACAGCTATTGCTGTTTGCCTGGCTATTATGTCTATGTCACTTAGCAGTTACATATGCGTAGCTGAAGACTCTCCTTGTTATGGCGCTACACACCCCAAAAATGACACCACCATAACATCAAAAGTTATTCGAACTGGTCGATATCTTATAAACACAGGCGGTTATTGTAATCAGAGTGGAACAGTTCTCATATTTGAAAATGGCGATATTTTCAAAGAAACGGACTCTATTGAAACATCTTTCGCATGTGCCATAAAAGAAGGTGACGTTGTTAGCTACACAAAAAAAAGTAACGGAGAAATAATTCTAAAAAGTTTTGTTTCCCCCCGCAAATGACAAACAAGGTGCTCAATAGAGCACCTTGTTTCGTTATTTATTCTACATACACTAATAGTTCTCTAACTCAATAAATATATTTTATATTAAGCCAAAAGAGAAGAAATATGGTAACTTTTAACAAAATTCAGATTTTCTTCTGCTTTAAGCAAAACTTTTATAAATACATCAACACAAATAAAGCCATAAATAGCAAAAATTATTCTTTTTCACAGCCTTTTTCCCAACTCCAGCGCCAACAATCTGTCGTCCTACAACGATGTTCCTTATAGTCCCAAACACCTTTTCCGGCATCTAAACATCTGTCTGCACCATGCTCATCAATAATTGCCATATTAAAATGGTACATTGCTAAGTAAATAGCAAAACTTACAACAAACACAACATAGCAAATTTTACGAAATTTTACAAACATCGTTCCTAACAAAGAAAATAAGCAAACAATCATGTCTATACCATAGATAAACAAAATATATTTGTTCATCGGAAACACAATAACAAAATCGATTACCATAAAAAGAGATAAAAATAAAAATATAATCGTTGTTATAAAAATAGTAACCACTCTAGAAATAGAAAATACTTGTTTGCTCATTATACCTCCGATTTATTTATATTTTGTATGATGCGTCGGACATGTTTCTCGTAGAGACTTTCCTGCTTTTGCACCTGCACGACCTCTTGCATTTGCTCTTAAATCAGCTTCAGAAGCTCCCCTGCTATCACCTTTGACTAGCATATCAAAACGCTCTTTTATATAACCAAATTTTTCAGCCACTGCTTCTCCATAAGCTCCTCTTGAAGCAGCTTCATAATTAGCCTTACAATGAAAAAAATGATCGCTTGGATCCAATTGTTTTTCTTTCATTGTAAAATAATTACGACTCAAATCCTTAATTGGCGCAACCAAACCTGTTCTTACACGTCCAACTGGTAACTTATAATCTTTTATATAATTATCAAGTTCCTTTTGGGTTTTATCTCCGTACCTAGGCATTTACTTTCTCCTAAATAAAAAATTAAAACAAATTATTTAGTTCCAGTCCACGTCCAAGTATAATATAGGATGTTTCATATAATAAAATCAATAGTTGAATTAAAATATTTTTTACATTTTTAATATATTTATAAAAATATTTTTCTACCACACGACACAGCGTCATCCTTCCGAACGTAAGCAAGGTCAAAGGATCCCCTTCCTCTCTCCAAGAGTAACACTTATACCTCTCCTCAATAATAAAAAACAGCAGGCATTTTTCAGCCTGCTGTTTGTATTGGTGATGCTTAACTCACGGTTTACGAGCTGATATTACATATAACTTTTTCTATTTCTAAAAAAGCCTCATCTATCTCGGTATGACTGCAGTTTTCAACTACCTTAAAATGCAAATCCACCGCTATTTTTTGCAAAATTTGATAAGACTTTTTCCGCTCTTGATTTATATAAGTATCATTTTGCCCTTCAAGCCAATAAATAGGTGTTTGAGATTTATTGTAATATTCCAAATTATACGGCAAATCACCACAAATACTGAAAATGCTTTTCAAATTTAATTCTATACCGACAGATACAGCCATTCCCCCACCTTGTGAATGACCAATAAGAATAATATCAGATAAAGGACATTTTAATTGCAATAGTTTTTCTTTAATATATCTCAGAGAAAATAAATATTCTTCCTTAACTGCATCTTTACGATTATTTTGCTCAATTTTATCAAACCATACAAATTTGCCAGCTTTTGTGGGATGCTTAAATGGCGCATTAAAAGAGATATAATCGGCAGACAAATTATCAGCCAATCTTTTCATTTGTGCGCTATATGCTGTGCTGTCAGCACCTTTCCCATGTAAAAAAACTAAAAGCATCTTACTACCCTATAAAAGTAAAGTAATACAAAGATTTAATAAACGCAATATTTTTAATAGATTGAAAACAAAGAAAATTGCCATAACGAGTTCGTAAAATTTTCCCAAACAGCTATTTTTGAAAAACTAACACTCGAAACTGCTGAAAGGCTTGGTTTATATAGCAAAACAGCGCTCTAAAATGAGCGCTGTTTGTATTGGTGATCCCAACGGGATTCGAACCCGTGTTGCAGCCTTGAGAGGGCCGCGTCCTAGGCCTCTAGACGATGGGACCTTTAACCTAAAACATCTCTTAAATAAATCAAAACAATTTAATATGCAAGCAAATTCTACACCTATTTTATAATACACACAAAAAACCGCATTCGTTTTACAAATGCGGTTATAAATTTCACTTAATAGAGTCCTTTGGCATAACATTATACTGCTCTAAGCGAACAACAATGTTTTTGCCATCAAACAAACTATCCTTCAATAGTTCTGCACCCTTACAAGCCTTCTTTACCGAAACAACCTTTATCCAAAAAAACACTTCGTCTTCTCTAGATAAATTTTTGACATTAAAGTCAACAATCTTCGGAATTTTAAGCTTATAATTCTGGTTTTTCTTTTTGGTATTCACATCAACAATAATATCAGTGCTCTTTTTTTCATACAACACTGTACTATCATTTAACATGCGAATACTTTCCTCCACATTTTGTGCTTTCAATACATTAAAAGAAAACAACATACCAAAGCACATTAACAACATAATAATACGCTTCATAATCACTACCGGTTTATTTTAAGAGATGCACTCCTTTAGATGCTCCGGATTACTCTTTTCTTAAAATTATTAAACATAAAAATATCGCGACCCTACCCAAATAAGAATTCACGATTATTTCTTCAATTTAACCCATACTAAAATACGGCAGTTCTATTCAAACTGCCGTACCAAAATTAATTAGGTTATCTTATTTTGATTTATAAACCTTATCAACCATGGTTTGTACCATGATATACAATAGAGGAATAACAATTAAACCAACAAGTGTACCCACAAGCATACCATAAAATACAGGTACACCAACCGCAATTCTAGAACCAGAACAAGCACCTGTTGCCCAAACCATTGGAGCCACACCCAAAACGAATGTTAAGGCTGTCATCAACACTGCTCTAAAACGTTCTTTAAGCCCTGTAACTGCTGCATCTAACACACTTGCGCCATGTCCATGTTCTTCTTTTGAGAATTCCACAATCAAAATAGCATTCTTAGCAGACAAACCAACAAGCAATACCAATCCTAATTGCGCATATATACTCAAAGGTAATCCCTCAATCCACATACCAACAAATGCACCAAACATAGCTGTTAAAGTTGATAAAATAACAGACATAGGAATACTCCAGCTTTCATACTGAGCAACCAAGAATAAATAAGCAAACAAAATCGCAAGCATAATTAATATACTGATTTGTCCTTGATTACGTCTTTCTTGCAAGCTCATACCAGACCATTCATATGCATATTTATTTGATAATTTTTCATCTGCCATTTTTTCAACAGCTTCCATTGCTTCACCAGAACTTGAATCATCTGCTGCCACAATATTAATAGTTGCTGCAGGATATTGGTTATATCTATCTACCGCACGAGGAAGAGTAACTCTCTTAATTTCAATCAAGCTACCCAATGGTACCATCTCACCACTAGCACTTTGAACGTACAAATCCTTAATGCTTTGAAGATTTTTACGATATTTCCAATCTGCCTGAACCATAACTTTGTTAGCTTGTGTACCAATATTTACGTCATTAACATACATAGAACCTAAATATGTTTGAAGTGTAGAATAAATACTACCAATACTAACACCCATAAGCTCAGCTTTTTCTCTATTAATATCCAAATAAGCATGAGGAGTTTGAGATGTAAATGTAGAATAAGCCATCTTTACTTCTGGAAGTTTATTAAGTTCAACCAAAAATGCATTCAAATTCCTTTGTAACTCGTTCATATCAGTACTTTCAATAGACTGTAATCTCAAGTCCATACTGTTGTTACTACCGAGTCCAGGAATAGCGGGCATTTCAAACAACATAATATTAGCATCAGTAATCTTTGCCATTTCTGCTGTAATTCTATTTCTAATATTAGTAGAAAAATCTATAATATCAGAACGTTCTTCCCAAGGTTTTAATGCGATAACGTTAAAACCAACATTTTCACCTTGTCCTGCTAAAATACTAAATCCTCTCAAGTTCATAACAGAACGAACACCTTTTTCAGCTTTAATGATATCACGAGTTTTATCAATAACATCCAATGTTCTCTTACCTGCACTACCCTCAGGAAGTTGAATATTAGCCATAATCACACCTTGGTCTTCATCTGGCAAGAATGATGATTTAATGCTAGAAACAGAAAAGAGGTTAAGCGCAATCAAAGCAAGAGCAATAAATACAATAACCACCATTTTTCTACCAATAAAAGCCACAAACTTCACATACTTATTTCTAGATGAAGTAACAAATTGCTCAAATCTAAATAACCAGCCAGATGTCTTTTGCTCAATAGGACGAAGAATTGTAGCACACAATGCAGGACTTAAAGTCAAAGCATTAACACCAGAGAAAAGCACCGCAAAAGAAATAGCAATCGCAAATTGTTGATAAATTCTACCAGTCACACCACCCATAAAAGCAATAGGCACAAAGATAGCAAGTAACACCAATGTTGCCGCCACAATCGCAGAAGACACCTGTTCCATAGCTTTCTTTGCAGCTTCTTTTTGGTTTAAGTGTTCATGCTCCATTAGATAAAGCACACGCTCAACCACAATAATCGCATCATCCACAACCAAACCAATCGCCAAAATTAAACCAAACAATGTTAAAATGTTTAAGTTATAACCAAGCGCTAACATCACCGCAAATGTTGCTAAAATTGACACAGGTATCGCAATAGATGGAATAAGGGTTGCTCTCCAGTCTTGTAAAAAGACATAACAAACCAAAACCACCAAAATAAATGTCAAAACAAGGGTAAATACCACTTCTTCAATAGATACTTTAATAAAGTCTGTCGCATCAAAAAAGATTCTAACCTCAAAATCTTCAGGAAAATATTTTTCCAATCTTTTAAGCTCTTTTTTTACCGCATCCATTGCTTTTAAAGCATTCGCACCAGAAAGTTTATTTACCATAATTGCAACGTTTGGCTGTCCATCAACATCAGATTGTAACAAGTAGTTCTCAGGACCAACTTCAACTGTTGCAATATCTTTTAATCTAACTAAACCACCTTCTTCTTCGGTTCTAACAATAATATTTTCAAAGTCTTTAGCCTCATTTAGACGACCTTTAGTTTCCAAAGAAAATACTATTTTACTAGTACCATCATTAGGCTCTGAACCAACAGAACCCAATGATGGCTGGTAGTTTTGAGAGCTTATGGCATTTCTAACCGCACTAATAGGGAGATTTAGCGCAGCCATTTTATCAGCATCAAGCCACACTCTCATACTCAAGTCAGAACCCATAACATTAGCATCACCAACACCATATTGACGACCTAAGTTATTCTTAATATTGTTTGTCACATAGTTATTTAAGAAGTTTCTATCATGTGTACCATTTGGTGAAATAGCCTGTAAAAAGCCCAAAATTTCAGAAGAACGGCGAACCACATTAACACCCCTTGCTTGCACTTCATCAGGAAGAGAGTTAATGGCTTTTTGCACTCTGTTCTGTACTTTTACTTGTGCAAGGTCAGGGTCAGTACCAATTTCAAAACTAATATCAAGTTGATAACGACCAGAGTTATATGAAGATGAGTTCATATACATCATGTTATCAACACCATTAATTTCTTTTTCTATCGGAATAGCAACAGTATTGGCAACCGTTTCGGCACTAGCACCAGTATAGTCCGCAAATACTGTAACTTGTGGAGGGGTAATTTCTGGATACATCGCAACAGGAAGTGTGAAAATTGCAATTAATCCGGCCAAACTCATCACAATAGCAATAACTATCGCAAATCTAGGTCTTTCAATAAAAAACTTAGAAAACATTAATAATCCCCTTAATTATTGAGCAACAACATTAACTGTAGCGCCATCTCTTAACATTCTATTAGCCAAACCGCCTAATAAAATTTCTTCGCCATCTTTCAAACCTTCTAAAACAACTTGTTTACCACTAAAAGCTTCACCTAGTTTTACTTTTCTTAGAAAAGCTTTAAGACTTTTATCTGCTTGAGCTACAACAACATAAACATATGCGTCTTCTTCAACTTGCACAATAGATTCTTCTGGAACAACAATATCTTTACGAGGTTTTGCTGAAGTAATAAACATCTTTACATAAGCACCTGGTTTTAATAAACCTTTATCATTCTTAATATCTGCATATACACCAACACTAGCAGTGCCTGTTTTTACCTCATTACTTGCAAAAACAGTATCTAACTTTTCACTAAAGATTTCACCATTAGCAAGCTCAATATTGATAACAAAATCACTTAAATCTTGTTTACCTTGAGCTTTCATTGCCAAATATTCTTTATCTGTTAAAGAAAAAGCAATACGAATAGGATTTACTTGTACAACTCTAGCCAAAGGTGCATTTATATTAGATGCATTAATATAGTTACCAACTGTAACATTAGTTTTACCAATAACGCCATCAATATATGCTTTAACTTCTGTGTTATCTAAATCGTTTTTAGCCAACTTAAGATTTGCTTCATTTTGAGCAACAGCAGCCTTTGCTTGCAAATAAGCACTTTCAGCGCTATCAAATGTTGCTTGAGATGCAATATTTTTAGCACTCAATTGTTTTTGTCTTTTGAAATCTCTTTCTGTTTTTGTAAGATTAGCTTTTGCGCTTTCTAATTGTGCTTTTGCCAAATCATACTTTGCTTGATAAGTATCTTTATCAATCACAAACAAAGCATCATCTTTTTTAACAAAGCCACCTTCTTTAAAATTAACTTTATCTAAGCTACCACTAACCTTTGCAACAACATCAACACTATTAATTGCTTCAACAAGAGCAACATAAGTTTTAGAATTATTAATTACCTCTTCTTGAGCTTTTACAACTGTCACATTAACAGGAGGAAGGCCGCCTTGTACGTCCTTCTTTCCATAAAATTGACAACCTGCCACCACTGCTATCAAAGCAAATACACCAGAAAAGAGATACCATTTACCTTTTTTTGTGCTCGTTATGTTTTCAACAACTTTCATTTCAAAACCTTTCTATTTCTTTAACCCTTCAAATAAAAAACCTAAACCTATTCGTACTTTCTCTTCAATTTCCCCTCTTGTAAATCTATTCAAAGATGAAAATACGATTCCCATATAAGTAGAGCGAACAATATCCGAAACCATAGATAAATCAAGGTCTTTTTTTAGTTCGCCACGTTCCTGACATTTTACCAAAACTTGATTAATTTTTTCTAAATGCCAATCTGTCTGTGTAGCTAAATTCTTTTGTACACGACTAACAACAGCCTCTGACCATTCCATCTGACAAATAACAAAACGATTAAATTTAGAAAATCTTTCATCATCACGCAACACTCTTGCCCAAAGAGTAAAATAATCTAATAAATCTTCTAAAGTATCACCTTCTGGAATATTTTTAGCAAGCTCATGCCTTTTTCGTTCCATATATTCAACAATTAAAGCCGAAACTAGGTCTGCCTTATTTCTAAAATACCAATAAACCGCACCTTTTGTAAATCCAGCACGTGCAGCAATCTCGTCAAATGTTGCCTTAGCATATCCTTTTTCAGAAAACACATCCAAAGCAGATTCTATAACAGCTTGTCTTGTTTTTTCAGCATCTTCTTTACATTTTCTAGCCATTAATCCCTCGTTATTTAAAATACATACTAGAACGTATAATAAGCAAAATCCTTTAAAAAGTCAATATTCTTTTGCAACAAGGAGCATTTTTTTTATAAAATTTAGTATGTAAAATTAAAAAACATCTTCAAAATAAATATCAGAAAGTATCGCCGAAAAGTTTTCCTCTTCCAAACTAGAGATATAAGCGCCAACTTTTACATCTTCAAAACTAAACATATAAAACATCTTAAATTTAACAAAATTTATTCCATCAACAGAATAAAAAATTTCATACTCATCACCAACTTTAACAATCTTAAACCAAATTTCTCCATTATATGAGCTAACATCTGTTTTAGACCAATCAGAATGCCCTCCATTTGTTAAAGATGATGTAATAATAAACTCATTACTCGTTTCTTTCTCAATAGATGCCTTAAACCAATTTCTTTCATCAATTCTAAGCATTATCCCGCATTGAGAAAATTTAACCAAATCCTCAATTGTCCACTTCAAAACAAACTGAAAATCCTCAACTTTTCTACAAAAGAAAAAATGACCATTATCTTTTTTAAATCCACGTTGAATGCTTTGCCAAAAATCCGTCCCCTCTTTTGCATAAACAACCATGTCATTTGCTTCAAAACGTACATTCTCTGGCTCGTTATACCATTCAAAATTTTCTAAAACTTCAAAGTTCATCAATACGTCCTTAAAATATTCTCATTACTCTTTTCCAAAACAGCTTCCAACTCTTTATCTTTATTTTTAGGAGCCATAATAACAAGATTAATTATTTCATCACCTACACCTGATTTTGTTTTGATACCTTTACCTTTAAGTCTAAGTTTTTCACCACTAGAAGAATACGCCGGTATGCTAACATTAACTTTTCCATTAATCGTTGGCACAACAACCTTAGCACCAAGCACTGCTTCTTTCATAGATATAGGCAAATCAATTAAAATATTTATACCCTCTCTTCTAAAATAAGGATGAGATTTAACATTAATACTAATAAGCGCATCACCATTAGCACCATTATTATATCCTTTACCACCCTGTCCTTTTAATCTAAGAACTTGTCCAGAACTAGTCCCAGCCGGAATTTTTACATTTATTTGCTTACCATTTAATACAATACTTTTTTCAGCGCCAACAGCAACATCTAAAAAATCAACATCTAATTGATAAGATACATCTTGCCCCTTTTGAGCTCGTCTAGCATAACCATTTCCACCGCCAAAGCCACCAAAAACATCTTCACCAAATATAGAAGAAAAGTCAAAACCTTGAGGATTAAAACCTCCCCCTCCATAAGACTGATATTGCCCACCAAAACCACCAGCTCCAAAACCAGTAGGTTTGCCATCAGCATCTATTTCATTGTTATCATATTTTTGTTTTTTATCCTTATCACCCAAAATATCATATGCTGCAGAAATTTCCTTAAATTTTTCTGCCGCTTCTTTATTATCTTTATTTAAATCTGGGTGATATTTTCTCGCAAGTTTACGATACTGAGATTTTATCTCAGTTTGACTAGCAGATTTACTAACACCTAAAATATCATATAAATTTTTTACCATGTTTATTCCCTTATTTTTTATACAATATAGGGAATTATATTTTAGATTGCAAGACTAACGCAATCAAAAGTTGCTCTCATAAAACCATTATGATAAAGACTAACTTCTCTTAAATATGGAGAACCGCCAAAAGCAACATCTGCACAATACATTGTAGCAAGTGGAGAAATTTCATCTACACGAACATTTTTATATTGATAAGTAACAAAATCATTTCCCTCACCAACAACAAAAACATCATTTGCAGTAATCAATCTACCCTCTTCAGCAATACTAAATTCTGCGCCTTCATCACTTTGAACACTTTCAACATAATACTGCTCATTTGAATTATCACTAACTTCAACCACTTCTGTGTCATCAACAAACACATATTCAGTTGCACAAGCATTTAACATAAAAATCATTGCAAACATTAAAAAACGATACATAGCAACCCCCACTACTTTAATTCGTTATATATTTCTCTACCAGCTCTTTCCAAAATACGCATAATTCTTTGGTTTTTTGCCTCATTTGGTTTTGAGTTGTCTAATTTACCTACCATTTTTGCTAAACTTTTTCTAAATTTTTCATGTTCTCTAAGTCTATCAAGATCAGACACAATATCTTCGTCATTCATCTTATGATCACAAACAACTTTAAGAGTTGCAATATACTTAGCCTTATTAAGCGCAGCCATTTGAGCATTTGCACTCCCAAAAGGCATAAAAGCAATCATTAACCCTAAACATAAAATCTTTTTCATTTTTAACACTCTATAAAAACAAATTTATACTTGCATATATTAGTCCTTATCATATATAACTTAATAAAATACTAAAAACCCACACATTATTGATAAAAAGTTTAACTACATGAAGAAAACTATTTGGATATTACTAGACAATCGTATTGGAAGCCGTCATCAAGCTGAAGGTATTGCTCACTATTTAGATAAAACAAAATTCGATATTATTGAAAAACAAATTGAATACACAAAATGGGCAGCTCTACCCAACTTTATCCGTCAAAAAACCTTACTTGGAACAACAGATGCAACCAAACAAAGCATCACCGCTCCATATCCAGATATAGTTTTATCTTCAACTAGAAGAACAGCGCCAATTGCTAGATTTATCAAAAAACACAGCCCTAAAACCAAGTTAGTTCAACTAATCCATATTGGCAAAACTGGCTTAAAAGAGTTTGATATGGTTTTTGTACCAGAGCATGATATGTATAAAACAAAATCACCAAACATACACTACACAACAGGCGCTCCACACTTTATTACTGATGAAAAACTAGAACAAGCTCAAAAAACTTGGCAAGAAACCTTTTCTAACCTTCCCCACCCAATAACAGCTTTAATTATCGGTGGCTCAATCAAAAAACACCAATTTTCTCTTGAAAATGCTCTTAATTTAGCAAAATCAGTAAAAAAATTAAAAGAAACCGAAGGTGGTTCTCTTCTAATCACCACTTCAAGAAGAACTGGTCTTGAAGCAGAAAAAATCATAATGCAAAACTTAGAAAATATCCCAAATTACAGCTACCTATGGGGTGCAACAGGTGATAATCCTTATTTAGGTTTTCTAGCTTGTGCAGACAATTTAGTTGTTACAGGAGATTCCGTTTCTATGTGTTGTGAAGCAACTGCAACTAAAAAGCCTCTTAGAATATTTACTGGCTCAAATTGGCTCACAAAAAAACACTTGCGCTTTGTTCAATCACTATATGACAAAGGCTACGCAACAGAGCTAACCAACAATATAGAAAAAACTATCTCAACTCCACCAACACCACTAAATACTGCAGAAGAAATCGCAAATAAAATTTCAACACTGTAACAATGATAGTTATTTTTTAATATTACTTAAAACAGCCTCTTTAATATCCAAAATAGAGGCTTGTTTTTTTAAGTTATCTAAAACTTCACTAAACAAACTAAAACATCTATCAAAATTAAATTCTTCCTTTTTGCTTACTTCAAAAGAAAAGTCTTGCAAATTCTTGTATGCATTTTCGCCACTTTTCCACTCACTAAAAACAGCCCTTTTCCTATCTATATCATCACATTCATCATCATATTTAGAAAAGCCATAAAATTTGTTAAAATCGTTGCCAATCTTTTCTTTATCACAAGACATTTTTTCATTTTTATTAAAAAAAACGGCCTCATATCTTTTTGCATCAACCAACAAGTCATAGCAAATTTTCAAAACATCCTCATACACCCTAAAATGTTTAACATCCAAAATAGCTCCACTTAAGCACTCATTTTGTATATCATCATAAAGTTTTTTTAATTCCCAAAAACAATCACTAGTCATATATTCCACCTTTCATGTTTTCTATAATCTAAATTTACTTAAAATACAACCTTTTTATTATATCTTATAAAAAATATTACATTAGAATAGCAAAAACACCACACTTTTACACAAAAAAAAGCCAATAAATTCAATAACAAGCCTCAAAGAAACAAAATAAAAACAAATACACGTTGCATTTTAAAACAAATTCACCATAATATAGAAAAACAAACAGGAGCACACATGAAACATTCATCAAGTCGAGTTATAGATATAAAATCACGAAGAACCAGCATGAAGCTTACTCCATGCGAGTGGAAAGCTCTTGATACAATCTGTCAAAGAGAAAAAATAAATCGCAAAAACCTTTTTGATTTAATTGATGCCAACAAAGACCCTAAGCTTGGATTTACTTCATCAATCCGTTTGTTTACAATCATTTATTATAAAAACTCTATCATATATGCCTCACAAACATCAAATAATAACGAATTCAAAAGCCCAATACATGATGCAATAAATCAAATTACTAAATAAAAAGGATAAAAAATTGGTAACCCTCACAAGCAAAATAATAGTTATCGAAAACAAAAAAACCTGTTTGCGCCTAGCAGAAGATGAATGGGAAGCAATTGATATCATCTGCAAAAAAGAAAACATTAAAAGAAACAACCTAATTGAATTAATAAACCAAACTAAAAGCAAACAAATGACTTTAACCAGTTCAATAAGAGTTTTTTCAATCATTTATTTTTACAATGAGCTAATCCGCCCCAAAATAAGCGATAACAACAATGTCATACCACCGCCATCAATATCAGAAGCTATTTATGGAATAATATAAAAGTTTCATTCTCCAAAAGCGTCGATTATCCGGCGCTTTACTCTTATCCTCTCTCATTACCCAACCATTTCTTTTATTGACTTTTCCCCTAAAACTCATATCATAACCTAATCACTATAAGGAGCTCTTTAATGAAAAAGTTTTTAATATTTTTCAGTTTTTTATTTGCTATTAGTATTGCAAATGCTCAAACAATAAATACTCTTACTGCCCAATCTATATATGAAAATTGCGAAAAAACAATTAATAAAACCAATATACAAAATAGCGTAAAAGCAAATATTGAAGATGTAAAAAACGAGAGAAAACTCCGTCAATGCTTAAAAAATAAAATTATACAAATATCTTCAACATTTATTGAAAAAACAGAAATAGAAAATCTAAAAAAAACCATAAACAATATAGAAAAGGATAACCAAAACCTTTACCGCATTATAATTTTCTGCCAACAAAATAATGAAACTTCATGGTGTAAAGAAAACAATGATAAAGATACATCTTTAGGAAAATTAATTTTAGAAAAAAGTATAACCTCTGAAATATATCGTATTTTAGAAGTTATACTAGATGCAAAAAATGATGGTTTTAGGTTTTAATCAAACTTCAATTTAACACAATTCTTAAAATCATTCTCATTATTTTCAAAATTACGCCACTCTTCATACCCTGCATAACTAAAACAATGTGCAACATTATCCCTAAAATCACACCCCATTTTTAATAGTGTCTGAGTATCATTTTTCCCATAAATCACACAATGACAATTATCACACTTATTTTTATCAAAGGTTAGAATTTTTGTTTTATCATCTAAACAATAATTTGCTTGATAAGTTCCGTTAATTTGATTAAAAATAAATTCATCACCTTTTACAATACTACATTTCACTTTTGAATAATCATCACTATAGTTTTCACAAAAAAATCTTAAATTTTCAGATTTACCGGTTTTATTCTCACTTATAGTTCCACCACAACCAGCACTTCCACAATTTGCAAATAAATTTAAGTCTTGATAGTTTCCTATTAAATTAATTTCTATTGTGTATAAAGATGTTTCACCTTTATATTTATATTCAAATTCATCTTTATTATCTGCTATTACTTCAACTTTATTTAACTCAAAATCAAAACAGGGCCAATCTTGTGGTAAAGCATTAGCTTTACCATAAGATAAACCCAAAACAATACTAATTGTCAGTATTAAGCTCTGAAAATTCACGTAACCTCGTTTCAATTGCCAAAAAACTCCTTAATGTATTACCTTTATATTTATGATATGGAAGATAATACAATCCATCTTTGTTTTTTTCAAGAGATTTTAAATATTTTGCAGTCATCGGTCCACCTTCTTTATGAGAAGCTGCTAACATTCCAGATATAGTAATAGGAAAATCTGCAACTTTTCCCGAAATTGTGTTTCCTAACAGATGTAATACCTTATAATTAATCATATAATTGTAATTTTTTTTCAATAATTCGCGAACAGCCTTTTCTTGCACTTCAGGATTATTTAGAAAATCTCTTACAGAATTTACGCCATATTTTCCAGTAAAATTACCATTTTTATCCATAAATCCTGTTTCTTGAAAGGCTGGTTTTCTAAATTGATATTTTCCAACAGCTCCAACACCTTGTTTATCATTAAGCCTTTTGTGGTAATCATTTGACGACTCTTTATATCCTAGAGTTGAATAGAAATTATCATTTAAATAATCAGTAATAATTTCATTAGGTGATAAAATTCTTTGCTTTTGTATATCATCAGCTTGTTTATATCCTTTCTTATTATCCTCTTTCTCCACTTCTGCATCACTCTTTGTTCTTTTATGTTCATTATCTGCAACTTTTATCTCCCGATTTGCCTTATCAACCTTTTCTCTTAAAACATCAAGCTCACTTTTAGATGCTTCTGAATTTTCCTTCTTAGGCTTTGGTTTCTTAACTCCTTGTTGTTCTCGAAGCGCCCTAATTACCGCTAACTGATTTGTCATATCAAGCCTATCAATTGTCCTCCTTTGCTCATCAGAAAGCCTTAATCCCTCCAAAGAAAAATCCTCATCATCCGGAAGCAATGAATTAGACTTCTTCACATTTGTTTTTATTTCATCATCACTAGAAGATTGTGGCTCTCTATACCCTAATTTCCTTTCTTCTAACACTTCATCTAACGCACCATCAATTCTTGCAAAATCAAGCTCAAAATTATCTCTCAAATCTCCACTTCGCTCAATTTCTTCCACACTTCCATATTTATCTAAAAGTTTATGAAGTTTTTTCTTATTTTCTCTTTTTGTAGCAAGTTTACTCTCATCAACCAAGTCCATTAAATTATATGTCATAATTTTATCCTTTCATATAAAAAAGAGCTACAACCTTTCGGTAATAACTCTTTAACTTAAAATTTAAAAACAAAAAAAGCCCTCTTTTAGAGAGCTTTAATATAGAGAAATAAATCCCCACATTAATATAACTAATACCAAACCCATGTCACATAAGTCAATACTTTTACCATATTCTATTTCAAAAAAAAGGATGGTTTTACCCATCCTTTAATTTTAAGAACAAATTTCAACTTTTTTCCGCATGCCAACCTTTGTTACTTCCCATTTTCTGTTTGCTTCATTGCCTTCTTCAACGGCAAATTCGTGAATATACCCATGTTTCAAAAAACAGTCATAAAGCTCTTTACTATGCTCAGTAATAAACTCTTCCGGAGTACCGGCTTTTTTCTCAGCTACAAACTTAAGAGCACTCACTCTTTTCTTATAACTAAGAGGACCTCTGTCCGCCTTAATATTATCAGCCCATGCTTCACAAACCGCAAACATAATCATAAAAACAAAACAAACTATAGCAGCCCAAGTCTCGCTAGCCAATATGCTAAACACAAAACAACAAACACCCAAAATACATGAAATGGATGACACACGATACAAAATTTTTTCTTTATTCATATACGTAAAAATTTAAAAATAATACAATAAACCCTGTAAAACTAGCATACTTAAATAAATTTATCAAGTTTTAAATTATAAAATTTTCACTATCATCTTGATTTATCAAAATTACTTTTTTTATTCTCTCCAAGAACTCTATCATCAGTCTTTGTTGTTTTTTTAAATATTGTTTTAAACAACTCACTTACATTAACTTTTTTACCATAAGAAATACTATATTTTTCCAATGTTTTAGATAACTTCTCTCCTAAAACATCAGTCAAGCTCCAACCAAACACAGTACCAAACTTTGATTTTTGCAAAAAACTATCCAAAACACTAATATGAACAGTAGTCATTCCAAGACTTTGAGCAACATTAAGATTTTTTTTGCTATCATCTAATAAAACCGATTTTTCTATATCAACTTTATGTTTATTAGAAAATATTTTCCAACTTTCCTTATCTTTTTTTAGCTTAAATTCATTATCCTCAATACCACTAAACCAAACTTTTTTACCGCAAAATTCAACAATTCTATCACTTTCTTCAGTTCGTCTTCTTCTTAACTCTGTTTTTATTTCCGAAGATGGTTTATTTTCAATAACTCTCATCCATACAGCTCTAGCCATATCATCCAAACCATCGCTTCTAATACAAATATTTCCTAAACTACTAAGCCTTTCCATCATTTTCTTCATTGATGGGTCGTATGAAATACGATCATAATTAAGAGTATTCATCAAATCATAACAAAATTTATCATACTTTGCATCATCACCACAATATTTTTTAGCAAACACAAATAATCCATTTGCTCCACCGTGTTTTTTCAAATTTACAATTTCTGTAAATAATTTTTTCTTACCATGAACTTTCGATAACCCCCTTAAACTTCTCATGATAAATTTCATATAAAAACGGTGATTAGAATAGCTATTTAGCACTCCATCTACATCTAAAATAACCATCGCTTTCTTTTTATCTTCCATCACCATATTCCTATATTCAAAAGAAATAATATTAATAACTATAACATAAAAAACCAATAAAGTCACGAAAATTCATTGACTAAAAAAATTTTATGCCTAAAATTTCCATCAATTACTAATTATTTTGTTTAACTTAAATTTATTTATTATGCTTGAAGATTATAAGCAAATCATTTGCTTAATGGGGTGTTCTGGTATTTTGATGTGCCTAACTTTCCTATTTTATTTCAAACGGTGGGAAAAAAAGCATCCAAACATCTACACCACCAAAGCCACTCCTGAAGAAAAAAGCAAAACTAAAAATTTAGTTATGTTCTTCATGGGGAGCATCATGTTGTACATTGTTGCTATGTTGTTCATTCTTTCTTACCTCGCAGAAGAGCGTATAAACATAGGAATAGCTATCCCTTGCGGACTTTTTGCTTCATTTGCAATCTCTGTAATGATTCCGCTATTCAAAAAGTAACAAAAAAAGACCTCAATCACTTTAGTTTGAGGTCTTTTTTATTTTATTAACCAATTATTCCATTGTTGTATTTTTGTTTAACCAGTCTTTTAATTCTTCCATACTTCTAACTTCTGGAATCCATTTCAACTCTTCTGGCAAATCAGATGTAAATTCACAACGATATCTAATCGGATTAGCCCCTGCATTAATTGTTGCATATTGGTTATAAATCCTATCATCAACCAAAATTGTTTCCTCAGCTTTAAGCCCATATTCTTCAAAACAACTCTTTAACATATCTTCTTTTGCTGTATCATGCATAAACTTACCATGTTGCACACATTTAATCGTCAAAAAGTCAGTAACAGGAGCAAGCAATTTATTCAAAAACTTAGTCTTTGTTTCAACATCAAAAGTAGCAGACATTGTAAACTGACGATATCCCTTTTGATGAAATTCTTTTAATGTTTCAATAACATTTGGATACAAAGGTCTATTTGTAAAAAACTCAAAAGAATGACAAAAATCATAATCCATTTCAGTTCCAAGTGTTGGATGAGTCTTTAATTCTAATGCACCATATTTTGGAACTATGGGCAAAACTTCAGGCAATTGTTCCCAGGTGATATTGCCATACATAGGAGCATATTTTGGATGTTTTGTTAAAAAATTATAATATGCATAATTCAAGTTTGCTAAAACACCATCAACATCCCAAAATATATTTTTGATAATCATCGACCAATTCCTTTATGTTTATCTGTATTTATATATAAGCATTCAAAAATTTGGTCGGGACGAGAGGATTCGAACCTCCGACTTCATGCACCCCATGCATGCGCTCTACCAGGCTGAACTACGTCCCGAAACACCTAAACATTATACATATACCTCACAAAAATCAAGCAAAAATTATATTGCATTTTTTTTAATATTTTCCTAAAATCCACTCGATAAAAAAATTATTAACTCAACTATTTATATTTATGAATAAACAATTATTAGAAAAAGCGTACCAAAAGTACAAACAACAGTTCGGCAAAACCCCTGACGAAGCCAATTGTTCTTCAATTGCAATTTGGAATAATCACTTCGTCTATGCGCCAGACGAAAAAGTTCTGCGAGCCTTTTTTTATGAAGAGCTTATACTACAATATTTAATTCCACTTCTTGGAATTATTGTTGTCTTGCCTGTTGTCGCCGGAACTTGTACGTACATTACAGATGCGCTAGCAATGGTAAACAACACCGACGTAACTACTCTAATGAGTTTATCAATTGCAACGCCAATCTTGATTTTGTTATGGAGTTTATACAAGCTTTACCGCTTAAATAAAATCCAAAACAATCAAATCACACTAATTAAAATTAAAGATTAAAACTCTATTTTCCCTATTTGAACAATCAAAAACATCAAATAGGGATTTTTTTTACAAAAATTATATTGAAAAATTTGTTTTGCTAGCTATAATCCCGCTCATAAAACAAATTATTATCTAAATACACTATTATGAAACCTAACGAATTATTAAACAAAGCAAAATCCGAATTTGTAAAAGAATACGGAAAAGCGCATGACCAAATGGGATACACCCAAGTTCTTCAATGGAAGAACACTGTTCTTTTTGCAAAAAAACAACGAGAAATTTCTGCTTACATCAAAACAAAGAAACTCATCAAAATGATGTTGTATTCTTTTATCATCAACCTAAGTGTCATCTTGGTAGGATTTTTTAGTTACGCAAATTGCGGTCCTTTTAACAAACCGCTGTCAATACTTCTGCTTATCATGCTCGCAGTATTTATCGTTTTTTGCATTTGGTTTTACCTTCACGGGCTAAAACTCATTCGCCTTAATGAAGCAGTCTGCAAAGGTAAAGTAATAATTTACCAAAAAGACTAATGAAAAACCTACCCTAGAGGTAGGTTTTTTTTATTTAATTCTCTATTGCATTTTAAATAAAATATTCTAAACTGACCAAACAACTAAATTATTATCTTATGCAAAAATTTTACACAGTATGTCATCTCAATTATTAAAAGAAAAAGCAACAACACGTTTCGTTGCTGACAAGAAAAAACAACCACATGAAGCTGGTTTTGATGTTTTCTGCAAAATTAACGACGGACTTGCAATTTTCGCAAAATCCACTGTTGAAGCAGACGCATTTAAAGCACATCAAAAAGTTCTTAACCTACTTCTAAAAGCAGTTCCACTCGGAGTAATGTTCTTTGCTCTTTCATTTTTTGTGTGGGTTTTCTTCATTTTTCCGCTATCAAGCGGTTATTTTTGGGGATACACAATTACAATGATTGTACTTTTCATCCTTGCACTCATGAGAACACAACAATTACTTAACAAGTGCAAAGATTTAGAGAAGATTTTTCAAGACAAAGTCTACCTCTGCGCCATTGGCTAAAACAAATACCGTAAATCATTTTTGATTTACGGTGTTTTTATATACAAAAAAGGTCGCCCAAAGCGACCTTTAGAACTCATACTTTATAAGCAAATTTATATTAAGCAGAAACTTTGCCTGCAACAACTTTTTTAATTTTCTTTGCTTCTTCAGATAACTTACTATCAGGAGTAGCCATCAAATAAGCATCCAAACCACCCTTGTGTTCAATAGAACGAAGAGTTTTTGTGCAGATTCTCAATTTATAAACTTTACCCAAAGCTTCACTCAAAAGAGAAACTACTTGAAGATTAGGCAAAAAGCGACGGCGTGTTCTATTGTTAGCGTGGCTAACATTGTTACCGCTCATAACACCAGTGCCTGAAATTTCACATTTCTTAGCCATTTTTTTATCCTTTACTCAAAAAACTTTTGCTCATACATACAAACATAATCCTAATAAGTCAAGTAAAATCTTCTAAAAAACTTTAAAAAAAACTAGATTTTTTACGATTTTTATAATATAAAACACATCTTATCGATAAAATCGTACCCGTAGCTCAACTGGATAGAGTGTTGGCCTCCGACGCCAAAGGTTGCGAGTTCGAACCTCGCCGGGTGCACCACCTATTTTACCAATTCATTAATATACCTAGCAAATTCTACCAAAAAAGGTATTGTTTTTTCTTCCACTATCTCAATTTTTTTATTAAAATCTCTAAAATCTTTACTCCATTCTAATTGCATTATACTTTTTTTACCGCTTTTTTGCTGAAATTTACCCGTAAATCCCGCTTTACCCATGTAACAAGGGTGATTTACAATATACCTAATACCAAATTTTAAAGCTAATTCATCAATTTTTTCTAATTCTGCTCTGTAATCTTCAATACCTTCATAACCAAGCCCCACAGCCAAATCAAAATCATCATTATTCTTCATACCATGAATATCCAAAAAATAATGATTATCTAACTTATTTTCTAACACAAAATCATCAATTCTGCATTTATAATCTACAAATTTATTTCTAACAATATAAGAAAAACCAAACTTTTCACCAACAAAACTAACCAAAGCACCTGTAAACAAATCGCTCTTTTTTATCGTTTTATTTGCAAAACTTTTAACACTATGCGGAGCGCTCAAACATACCTTCGAGCATTTTTCAATATATAAAAAAACACTTTTTTCTTCTATTTGTCCCTCAAAACCATTCAAGACAAAACATTCATTATATTTCAACAACTCATTTTTCATATTCTAAATATAAAAATTATTATTTAACAAAAAGTAAACCGCCCCTTTTAGGAGCGGTCTAACTTTTTAATCTTTCACGTGCACAAACTCACATTTGTCATAATCAAAAACCAAATGCAAAACACTGCAGTTGTCATAACAAACATCAGTTAAACCCAAACCACACGCAAGGGCATTTATAACTCCGGCATGGCATACGACACCAACATCCGCTAAATCAAATTTATGGCAACTAACAATGTAGTTCAAAGCCTTAATTACTCTTTCAAAAACTTCCTTTTTGCTTTCACCATTTGGAAATTTTTTTCCCCAAGTTTCCTTTGTAGGCCAGAAAAAATCATGAATTTCATCACCATACTTTTCTTCAACCTCATCATAAGGTTTACCTTCAAAATCACCAAAATCACACTCTCTTAAATCTTTTAAGATTGTTATTGGAGCATAAGTGAAATTTTTATCAGCAACAATATTGGCTGTTTGTACTGCTCTAAGCAAAGGAGAGCAATAAAACTTGCGAATATATTTATGCTTAATTGTTTCACCTAAATTAGAAGCTTGCGCTTTTCCTGTTTCGTTTAATAAACAGTCTGAACCACTGCCTTGCCATTTTTGAGCGACATTCATATCTGTCTGACCATGGCGTACGACGTAAACGTTGATTTTACTCATAATTGACATATATATATTTTTGTAAAACAAACAATATCACTTATTTTATTTTTTGCAACAAAAAAGGTAGCCCAATTGCTACCTTATTGATTTAACGCTAAAATACTTTATTTTTTTACTTCAATAATTCTAACTGCTTCATCATATACCTCGTCGATTCCCATATCAGAAGTATCCAAAATAATTGCATCATCTGCAGGTTTCATTGGTGCATCTTTACGATTTGCATCACGTTCATCACGAGTCTTTACATCTTTTAGCACAGTTTCATACTCAGTTTCCATACCTTTTGCCACAAACTCATCATAACGTCTTCTAGCTCTAACTTCAGGAGATGCGGTGATAAAAAACTTAATATCTGCACTAGGACAAATAACAGTACCAGTATCTCTACCATCATAAATAACACCTTTTGCAGGAGTCCCATCAGCAAATGTTGGATTCTTATAAAAATTTCTTTGCATATCCAAAAGTCTAGCTCTAACACCTGGGTAACTAGAAACAATTGATGCCGCCTCTCCACCTTTTGCAGAACGAAAATCACTATGTTTAGATAATTCAATCATTTTTGCAAATGTAAGAGCCCCTGCTTCTTGCTCTGCAGTTGCTACATCTTTCAAATCTTTACCACCTAGCAACATACAAAGCCCAACAGCTCTATAAACCATCCCTGTATCAAAATAAGCAAGACCATATTTGTCTGCCAGCTTTTGAGAAAGAGTGCCTTTACCAGCCGCTGCAGGACCATCAATTGTAATAATCATCATACCCCCTGTCCATAAATTAACAAATTTTATTTATTCTTTAACATATTCTCATTAATATCTTAAATATAAACTCAATTTACACGAAGAATAAGAAAATGGCAAAAAACTTTCGTTTATACACAGAAGAAGAACTAATAATAGATAAAACTATATTTTTAAACGAGCAACAAACTCATTATTTAAAAAATGTAGTAAAAATCTCAAATCAAGACACATTACATTGTTTTGATAACAAAAATGGTGAATTCTTGTGCGAAATAATTAGTATAAACAAAAAAAACACCGAAATTCTGGTTAAACAAAAAACCAAACCCTATAAACAATCACCAGATATTTGGTTACTTTTTGCCCCATTAAAAAAAGATAATACAGATTTTGTTATAGAAAAAGCAACCGAACTTGGAGTTAGAAAAATAATTCCAACCCTAACCACACACACTATAACAAACAATATCAAAACCGAGCGCTACCTTGCTCAAGCAATCGAAGCATCAGAACAATCAAGAAGAACCGATATTCCTGAAATATCTTCCCCTCAAACATTGCAAACAATTTTAACAAACTGGGATAAAGAACGCACACTATACTTTATGGATGAAACCTTAGAAAGCCTCCCTTTTTATGAATTATTAAAAACATCTTCTTCAACCAAATCAGCCCTACTTATTGGTCCCGAAGGCGGTTTTTCAAAAGAAGAATTAAACACATTAAGAAATAGCTCATTTGCCAAAGGTGCAACACTTGGACCTAGAATCCTAAGAGCCGAAACAGCTTCTCTTTCCGCTCTTTCATGTTGGCAAATGGTATTAGGTGATTGGAGTAATTAAAATGAAAATATTAATAGCAGATGATCATGAATTATTCTTAAAAGGTTTAGAGTTCACATTAGAGCAAAACCTACAAAACCCAGAAATAACAACTGCTCAAAATTATACTGAGATATTTTCAATAATTGAAAAACAAAAAGATTTTGACCTCGTTATTACAGACCTTGCAATGCCTGGAGCAAATTGGCTAACAGCCATCACCAAAATACACGACACCCTACCAGACACCCCAATCATTATCATCTCCGCAGTGTTTGATAAAGAATTATTGCAACAAACCCTAGATATTGGTGTATCTGGATATATTCCTAAAACATCATCAAACAACTTGATTGTTAGCGCTATAAACCTTGTTCTTGCCGGAGGTATGTATATTCCGCATGAATTATTGTATTCCTCAAAAACTCAAGACGTATCAGAAGAAAAACAAAAAGAATACCTTAATCCATTAAAAACATTAGAAAAAATAACCCAAAGCACCCCAAAACCAGAGTCTAAAGGCCTAACAGCTCGTCAAATAGATATTGTAAAATGTATCGCCGAAGGTTTATCAAACAAACAAATTGCTTACAAGCTTAACCTAACAGAAGGAACAATTAAAGTACACATTACAATCATATTAAAACTATTAAATGTAAAAAATAGAACTTCTGCCGTTATAGAAGCAGCAAAACGTGGATACATTAAAGAAGAAAATAACTAATTAGAGGATATTATGAATAAAACAGCTAAAAGAAAATCCCCACCATATATAAGAAACGTATATTCTTGGTTATACTTCAAACCATTTGTTTATAACATATTAGACAATTCAATAATCCAAAACCTCTTAACTTTTGGCTATCATAATACACTAATTGAAGAACTAAAAAAAGAAATTACTCCACACTCCAAAATTCTCCAAATCGGCGTAACTCTTGGTTCACAAATAGAAAAAACCTACCATGCCGTAGGAACTTTTGGTACATATTCAATAGTTGATATACTTCCTCATCAACTAGAAAATTGCCAAGAAAAACACTTAGAACAAAAAATCAATTTCATACATGCAGACGCATCAAAAACCATAAAAGGCGAATACGATACCATTATTTGCTATATGTTATTACATGAACTTCCACCAATTACTCGCACAAAACTTCTAAAAAAATCAATATCAGCCCTAAAACCTGGTGGAAAAATCATATTTATAGATTATCACAAACCATCACCATTTAATCCATTATGGTATTTCATAAGAGCTTTTAATAGGTTATATCAACCATTCGCCGAAGCTCTATGGAAAAATTCTATAAAAGGGTTAACTCCAAATGCCGAAACCTGCAAATGGTCAAAGCAAACCTACTTTGGTGGAATTTATCAAAAAGTTGTAGCAACAAAGTTAAAATAAAAAAGGGTTGGATACCCAACCCCAAAAACAAAAGCAAAAAATTATGATTTTTCAATACTAATTTTCTTAAACTTTTGTTTTTCCACTTGAGATTTTGGAATAGATACTTTCAACACACCATTATCACATTTAGCCGTTGTTGCATCATAATCCAAATCCCAAGGAAGCTGTATGGTACGCTTAAACATACCATACGAGATTTCAGAAAAATAATTATCTTTATCTTTTGTTTTTGTTTCATTTCTTTTCTCACCAGATATACTCAAATATCCATCAGATGAAACTTTCAAATCAATGTCTTTTTCATTCATTCCTGGAATTTCTGCCATAATATTTACAGCATCTTTATCTTCAGATACCTCAATTTTAGGCGCTAAATCAGTCATATCAGCATTTGAGTTATCAATATAATTCCAAAAATAATTCATTAAGCTTCTAAAATCTGTTGGATTGTGAGAAACGGATAAGTCATGATTTTTTTGAGTATTATTAGCCACCGCATTTCTCATTAATTTTCTCCTAAACTCTATTTCTCATCAACCTCAATAAAATCAACTTCGTCAATTTCATCAGACAACTTTGAACCGCAACAACAACCAGCAGCAGAACTACTTGCATTAGAAGATGATTGAGAAGAAGTTGATTTAGACTTTTCATTAGCAAATTTAGATTGAGAATTTTTCATATTTACCTCCAATTTAACAATTATTTTAATAACAACAATCAAATGTATGCCTCAACATACACCTCATAAATAACCATCAATCTATCTTTTTTAAGCTAAACTAAAGGGCAGTTTTTACTGCCCTTAATATCTAAAATTCAACTGTAATATTTCGTCCCATCTTCAAAAACTTATCAGTTCTTTGTGTTTTTAAATCATCAGGACTTATTTTTACAAGCTCATTCAAATTACGTATCAAAGCTTCTTTAACCGCCTCAAAGGTTTGCTCTCTATTGCGATGAGCTCCACCCAAAGGCTCTTTGATAATCTCATCAATAATACCCAAAGCCTTCAAATCTTGTGCTGTTAAGCGAAGAGCTTCTGTTGCATCTTTTGTTTTATCTGGAGAGCGCCATAAAATAGAAGCACAACCCTCAGGAGAAATAACAGAATAAATAGAATGTTCTAGCATCAAAACCTTATTTGCAGTTGCAATAGCAATAGCTCCACCACTACCACCTTCGCCAATAATCAAAGAAACCAATGGAACTTTAACCTGTAAACATTTTTCAATAGAAGCAGCTATTGCCTCAGCCTGACCTCTAGCTTCTGCATCAACACCAGGATAAGCACCAGCTGTATCAACAAAGCTAATTATAGGAAGATTAAATTTATTAGCCAAATCCATCATTCTTTGAGCTTTGCGATATCCCTCAGGTCTTGCCATACCAAAATTATATTTAATACGGCTATCAAGGTCATTACCCTTTTCTTGTCCCATAACCACAACAGCCATTCCACCAATCTTACCAAGGCCACAAACCATAGCTTCATCATCAGCAAAACGTCTATCACCAGAAAGCAATGTAAAATCTTCAATTAATGCATTTATGTAGTCTAAACAATGAGGTCTCAAAGCATGTCTTGCAATTTGAGCCTTTTGCCAAGCAGACAAATTCATATATGTACGATTAATATGTTGAGTAAGTTTTCTTTCTAAATGGCGCATTTCACGAGCGATATCCATATCCTCATCTTTTGCCAAAAGCTTCAAATGCTCAATTTTTTCTTCTATTTCCAAAATATCTTTTTCAAAATCAAGCACAACAGCTGTAGAATCAGTCATTTTTTATACCTTTTTAAAATTAACATTGCCCCCCTTATATCATAAAATAAAAAAATTTCACCATTTTTTTTACATCTATACATTTAAACCCCGAAAAACTTGTATAAAACTCTATAGTTTCTCATTTTTTTATTTGCAAAATACTCATATAGCACTACAATACATAAAAAATCTATCCGGAGTAAAACATTGTTAAATATATCTTTTTTTATAATAGCTTTTTCAAGCACTTCTTGGTTTATTTATTGTTTAAAAAATCTTAGCTTTTCACCATTTTTGCCTGAAACAGCTTATAAAAATATTTTAACCATAGTATTACCTATTATTGCTATGTGGGTAATCTTTTGCATTATAAAAAATTATATCCAATCAAAGCTAAATAACCAATATCTACTATTCTATTTAGAGCAAACCAAAAAAAACTCTGAAACTCTTTTAGCAATATACTCATCTCTTAATGAACAAAAAAAAGAGTTTAACAACAATTTCATACTCACCCAATCAGAAACTCTTATCTCTGATATCAACGAAACTCTATCAGAAATAATCAAACGAAGCAATTCTATCTCAAGTTCTCAAATGGAACACCTTTTAACTCGCACCTCAAACGGCGAGCGCTGGTTAATTGCTAAAACTTTTATAGAAATAAACAACTTCCAAACCGGTTTTTCTGAACATTTGCTCCAAAAAGCACAAAAAGACCCACTTTTAAAAGGAAGTATCTTAGAATTTCAATCTCGCTACCAAGATATCCATGCAAAATTAAAAACCTATGACACACACAACATTCTATTTAGCACAATAGAATATGGACCATTAGGCAAGGTTTATGATGTTTTAGAAGATATCTTCTCATCTCTATCCAAAGAAAAAGCCTCTCAAAAACCTACAACACAAATCAAAGCAACAACCAAAGTTGCTGAAGCAAAAACACCTGATGTTAAAGAATTCCCATCATTCCTCACATCAGAAAATTACTTAAAACAAGTAAAAGCACCTAAAAACGAAGCCCCTTCAGCTTCAGAATCAATAAACATAGAAGAAGGGCTAAAAGCTATTCGCCAAGAGCTTATCTCAGAAACCCCAAAAACCACACAAACAATTACCACTTTTGCAAGCACTCAATCAGCTTTGCGCAACATAAAACCAACAATACAAAAATCAAAAGTGATTTCTGTTGACGAGCTAGAAAAAGAGATAAATGCCTCACCAGAAAACAATTATGACACATCAATTAGCCCTTTAGGGGATTGGTTAGATGAAAAAAAGAATTAGCCTAATCCTTTTTTCGTTTATATCCTTACTACACATATCTTCTGCTAAAGCACTAGATAAAAATGTTCTAATCACAGATGTTCTAACCATAAATAGCGCACCAAAATACTCATCTGATTTTACACATTTTGATTATACAAATCCTAATGCACCTAAAAAAGGCAAAATAACCCTACCAGCATATGGCACATTTGATAACTTTAACCCATTTATATTCAAAGGCACAGCCTCAACAGAAACAGCCTCATTAACATTAGATAGTCTTGCCATAACTCCAGCAGACGACATTGGCTCAGCCTACCCACTTATTGCCGAAAAGTTTGAACTACCTAAAGACAAATCTTTCGTTGGATTCTTTATCAATCCTAATGCAAAGTTTCATAACGGCACACAAATTACCGCAGATGATGTAATTTTTAGCTTTAATTCACTAATCACCAAAGGCTCACCAATCTATAAATTTTATTATCAAGATGTAGAAAAAGCAGTTAAAATATCTCCATCACACGTTCGTTTTTATTTTAAACCCAATACAAAAAACAGAGAATTACCATTAATCCTTGCATCACTTAAAATATTCTCTAAAGAAGATTTTAAAGACAAATCTTTTGACAAACCAACCCTAACTCCTCCTCTTGGAAATGGTCCATATCAAGTAAAATCATTTGATGCAGGTAAATATATAGTTTTAACAAGAAACCCAAATTATTGGGCAAAAGACCTTCCATCACGCAAAGGTTTTTTCAATTTTGATGAAATAAAATATGATTACTATCAAGACACAACCGTAACCCTGCAAGCCTTATTTTCAAAAAACATTGATTTAAGATTAGAATACATAGCCAAAACATGGGCAACAGGCTACAATAACGAGCTTATAAATAGCGGAAAAATAAAAAAACAAGCCATCCCCCACACTCGCCCCGCAACAAATCAATTCTTTGCATTTAATATCAGAAAAGAAAAATTTTCATCACCTAAAGTTCGTAAAGCCATAGAACTTGCTTTTAACTTTACTTGGGCAAACAACAATCTTTTTTATAACCAATACCAAAGACTAAATAGTTTCTTTACAAACACCCCCTACCAAGCAACCGAAACTCCAACCGACAAAGAGTTAGATGCTTTATTGCAATACGAAAAATCCCTTGATGAAAAGATATTTACGACACCAATCAATCAAATTTTTAGAGATGACACTCTATCAGATAGAGAAAACTTAAAAACCGCTGTTAATTTATTACAATCTGCCGGCTATGACTTTATTAATGAAAAAATGTGTAATCTACAAACCGGCACACCACTCGAGTTTGAAATAGTAATAAACTCAGCCAACGGTCATACATTTACCAGAGTATTATTGCCCTTTATCGAAAACCTCAGAAAAATTGGCATAAAAGCCACAACTCGCATATTAGAAATTAACACCTACAAAAACAAACTAGATAATTTTGATTTTGACATTATTGTTGGTGGTTTTGGTGGAATATCTATGCCAGGAACAGAGCAATACGACCTATGGGGTTCTCAATCAGCAGACACCAAAGGCTCAAATAACCTAATCGGCATAAAAGACCCAATAATAGATGACCTAATTAAAAAAATCGTTGAAACCGAAGATGCGGAGCAATATACCGCCTATGTTAAAGCCTTAGATAGAATTTTACTATTCAACCATTACGTTATCTTTAATTGGTACTCAGCAACAGACAGAATTGCATATTGGGATAAATTTGATTTTCCCAAAAATCAAACAACTGGCGTAGATATAAATACTTGGTGGATGAAGGAATAACATCATGCGAAACTACATAATAAAAAGATTATTACTAATCCCCTTTACACTATTTGGAATATTGCTAATAAATTTTGCAATTGTACAACTAGCCCCAGGTGGTCCAGTTGAGTATATGCTTGCTCAATACAAAGGCATACAAACTTCAGCAACAGGAAACATCAATTCCGGAGTTCCAAACCTCAACGAGCAAAAGTACCAAGGCTCCAAAGGAGTGCCAGAAGATTTAGTAAAAGAACTAGAAAAACAATTTGGTTTTGATAAACCTGTACATATCCGCTTTATCAAAATGCTAAAAGATTATGCAACTTTTGATTTTGGAAAAAGCTACTACAAAGACAAAACCGTAATAGAGCTAATCAAAGAGCGTTTACCTATTTCAATTTCATTAGGTTTATGGTCAACAATCTTGATATATTTAATAGCAATTCCACTTGGTATAAAAAAAGCTCGTCTAGATGGCGAACAATTTGATGTAATAAGCTCATTTATCATATTTATAGGCTCTGCTATTCCTGTCTTTTTATTTGCTGTGTTACTTATTGTTTTATTTGCTGGAGGAACATATTTTAACCTCTTCCCACTTCGTGGATTAACTTCAGATGGCTGGGAAAACTTTACCCTAATACACAAAATCCTAGATTATTTCTGGCATATAGCCCTACCAACAATCTGCATAGTAATCGGAGGAGTTGCCTCACTTACAATGCTAACCAAAAATTCTTTCATAGATGAGCTTAGCAAACAATATGTTTTAACAGCCAAAGCCAAAGGATTAAAAGATAAGCAAATCCTTTACCACCACGTTTTTAGAAATGCTATGATGATAATAATCGCAGGACTTCCAGCATTATTAATCAAAATCCTATTTACCGGCTCACTATTAATAGAAATAATCTTTAGCCTAAATGGTATGGGATTACTTGGGTATGAAGCCATAATGACCAGAGATTACCCTGTAATTTTTGGCACGCTTTACATTTTTGCACTACTTGGATTGGTATTAAAACTAATAAGCGACCTAACATATTCATTAGTAGACCCACGTATAAACTTTGATAAAATATAAAAAAAGCGGTAGTTTTACCTACCGCTCAAAATTTAATCATAAAATCTTATCTATCAAATTCATTAGAACTAATCTTTTCACTTGTTTTTATATTTCTTTTCTTAATTTCCTTAATTATCACTTTTCTTATTTTTACATCATCCTTTGCATATAATATTGCCGACTTTCCCCACCTATCTCTAGCATTAACATTTGCGCCATTTTGAATTAATAACCTTATAATATCCCTATAACCTCTGCGTGAAGCCTCCATCAAAACTGTTACCCCATCTTTATCTCTAGCATTAACATTTGCTCCATTTTGAATTAATATTTCTACAATCTCTTTATGTCCATTCATTGTAGCTATAAAAATTGGCGTAAGTCTATAGTTGTCCTTTGCATTAACATTAGCCCCTTTTTGAATTAATAACTCAACAACTTCCTTCAGACCTCTTTTTGACGCATCCATTAAAGTTGTTCTCCCCCACCAACCTTTGGCTTTAAGATATGCACCCATATCAATCAATTCTTTAATTTCATTAATATCCGGATTTTCATCATCACAAATCAAACTTATTTTTTTGCCAATTTCTTTGGCAATTTCTTCATCAAAAATTTCTTTTGCGCCATTTTTCTCAAGCAATTCACATATTCGATTAGCTTCTTTTGATTTTGCATACAAAAGAACAGACCTTGCCCCATACATAGCATTAACATTCACCCCTAACTTAACAAGCATATCAACCTTAGCTAGCTTCAAATACTCCGCCATTTCTTTATCTTTGATTATATCGATTAATTGCTTTTCTAAGATATTCTCACTCATTTTGCCCTCGTTTTTCTAAAAAACATAGCCTATTTTATCACAAAACACCCTTATTTTCAATAAAAACATACAACTCCCGTCATCCCTCGTTTTGCTTTAGCAAAACGTCAAGGGATCTCCGAATTAAAACCTTTATTCTCGCTCAAACCCTTGAATAATAACATTTTCTCTAGCTTTCTCTTCTCTCTTCTTAACAGCTTCCATTATAGCTTTTCTTGTTTCCTCATCGTTTGCACGCATCATGGCATTTTGACCATAATTATCCTTTTGATTAACATCAGCCCCTTTTTCTATTAATAACTCCACAACTTCCATACATCCATCATCTGAAGCCCACATCAAAGCTGTACTACCACCATTAGCTTTAGCATTAACATCCGCTCCTTTTTGAATTAAAAGCTCCACAACATCCTTACATCCACCACCTGAAGCATACATCAAAGCAGTCCAACCAACATTATCTTTTTGATTAACATCAGCCCCTTTTTCTATTAATAACCCAACAACTTCCTTATATCCTCTATACGAAGCCCACATCAAAGCTATCCGACTATTGTTATCTTTTTGATTAATATCCACCCCTTGTTGAATTAATAGCTCTACAACTTCCTTATGACCACTTTTTGAAGCTTCCATCAAAGCTGTCCATCCATCCTCATCTTTTTGATTAACATTTGCTCCTTTTTCTATTAATAGCTCCACAACTTCCTTACATCCTTTACCTGAAGCATTCATCAAAGCTGTACTACCACCATTAGTTTCAGCATTAACATCCGCTCCTTTTTCTATTAATAACTCTACAATTTCTTTATGACCACTTTTTGAAGCCTCCATTAAAGCTGTCTGTCCATCAAAACCTTTTTGATGAATATCAGCTCCCATATCTATTAATTCTTCAACGTCTTTTTTTTCTCCATTTGCACAAACTTCTATTAATTTTTTACCAAGTTCTTTAGCAATTTCTTCATCAAAAATATCTTTTCCACCTTTTTCTTTTAGAAATTCTATAATTTTCGGCTCATCTACCTCATTTGCAAGCTTTAATGTAGACTTCGCTCCATACATAGCATTAACATCAACCCCAAGTTTAATTAGCATATCAATCTTGGCAAGTTTGATATGCTCCGCCATTTTTTTATTTTTGATTATCTCAAATAACTGCTTTTCTAAAATATCTTCTCTCATATTTGCCCTCGTTTTTCTAAAAAACATAGCCTACTTTATCACAAAAATTCCCCATTTTCAATAAAAAACACACTATATAAGTCATCCCTTAATTGCTCTCTCCCCATACTCCTAACCCGTCATCCCTCGTTTTGCCTTGCCCCATACTCCTAACCCGTCATCCCTCGACTGCTTAAAGCAAAACATTAAGTAATATAAAAAAAAGCGGTAGTTTCACCTACCGCTCAATAACCAAAAATAAAATAACTCTTATTTTACTTCACCAACATACATGCCCATTTCAATAGCCGCTCTAACATAAACGCTATCTTTATTAAGCATTGTTGTACCTTCTGCAACAACTTCTTCTAAAGGATATGTTTCAAGTTTATCACCATTTAAAGCAACCATAACATCTGTATGACCTTCTTTTAATAACTCAACAGCTTTAGCACCAAAAGCACAAGCAAGAGCTCTATCAAAAGCAGTAGGGTCACCAGCACGTTGAACGTGACCAAGTTTTGTAACTCTAGTTTGGAATTCACTATATTTAGCATTAATAGCAGAACTCAAATATTCACCAATACCGCCATTAATTTTTTCACCAATCAAATTCTTTGCACCAGAAACCATTTCGCCACTTTCTGTATGAACACCTTCAGAAACAACAATAACAGCATGTTTTCTGCCACTTTTTCTAATAGATTTCAATTTTTGAATAATACCATCAATTGTATATGGAATTTCAGGAACCAAACAAACATCCGCAAAACCTGCTACAGCAGAATGCATTGCCAAGTGACCTGTATCACGACCCATAACTTCCAAAATCAAAGCTCTTTGGTGAGAACGAGCTGTTTTCCATAAAGCATCAACGGCTTCAACACAAACTTTACAAGCAGAGTTAAAACCAACAGAATATTGTGTCAAAGGAGTATCGTTATCAATAGTTTTTGGAATACCAACCATTCTAACACCTGCATTTCTGCAATAGTTACTAACGATATTCATACTACCGTCACCACCAACTACAACAACAGCGTCCAAACCTAATTCACGAACACCTGCACCAAAACGTTTAGAAATTTCTGCTTGAGATTCTAATTTAACACCTTTATTCAAAGAACCTAAGTATGAACCGGCAATTCTTGGCCATGGAGTATCAGAAAAATTACGTGTAGTCAAAAGCTCATAAGAAAGAGGAGCTTCTGTTAGACCATCTGTACCATTGTGAATACCATAAACTTCCCAACCATATTTAGCTGCAGAATTAACCACAGACATCACAACAGCATTAAGTCCTGCACAGTCACCACCACTTGTTAAAATACCGATTTTTTTTATTTCAGTCATACTTTTTTCCTATTTCAAATAAAGTTCATTTTTCATATTATTGCACTCATACTTTATATTTTTTATATAAACTAGTATAAAAATACTTTTTTTCACTATTTTTTTAATTTTGCAATCAAAACTTCTTGATTTTTATCAAAAAATAGTGTATACTTAGCGCAGAAAATAAGAATCGCACTAATGCGACATAACAATTTATCGAGGAGTTAAAATAAAATGGCTAATTCAAATTCTTTCAGTAAGCTACAAATCCAACTTTGTGAGCTTAAATTAGAAGAAAGAAGAGTTAAATCAGACATTACTAAATTAGTAAAAAATAAACAAATGATTGACTTTTATCAAGCTCAACAATTAAACAAACAAAAAACAAGTTTAAAAAACAAAATTCAAAGTTTGGAAAATATTGTAAACCCAAACATCATTGCGTAATTGCCGTATAAAAAGGCTTTTATGTAAAGGTCCTTTTTTGCGCTAAAATTTTAGGTAACAGATTATGAAAAACAGCAAATATAGCACATTTATTTACGTTATATTTGCTGTTTTTATTTTTGTCTTGGCAATATACACTTTGTTTTTCTACAAAACAGATTTCTTAAAAATTTTTGTAGTTTATTACAAACCAGCCCCACTTATAAAAACCGAAATATTTGAACCAATTCAAGGTGGTCGTGCAATATCCAACACCCCCTCAAGAGCAGGAACCTTTACATCCAAAGAAATCACTTGGCTAAAAGAAAATATGATAGGCGACGACAACGGCGAAAACATCTCAGAACTAAACCGCTACTTTGCAGAAATAACCGCTCTTTATTGGATATATAAAAACACATCATCACCATATGTTGGAATGTTCCAGTATAGACGTTTTTTAAGCCTAAACAACAATGCAAAATATCCAATAAAAGAATTTCCGTCTATGCGCTTTAGACATTTAGGCATAAACCACCTAAAAGGATTCTCCAAAGAATTCCTTCGAGATTTAGAGTTAGAAAAAAAATTCATTCTTCCATGGTTTGCAACACATGACATTATTCTTTCAGAACCAATAAAACTAAACACCTATGAGCAATACAAAAAAGAGCACATCATATCAGACCTAGATAAAGCTCTAGAAATAATAAAACAAAAATATCCCGAAATGCACTCTTTTGCCATAGAAGAATTAAATAGCAATAGAGGCTTCTACCCAACAAATATGTTCATCACCAAAAGAGAAATCTTAAACTCCTATGCTTCATGGTTATTTAGCATATTATTCCCTGTTTATGATGCCATAAAAGAAGATTTAGAAACAAGAAACACCGAACAAAAACTTGCTCTTGCATACTTATCAGAGCGCTTGTTTACCATATATTTTCGCTATCATCAAAAATATCATGGTTTAAGAATAAAAGAATTTCCATTTGCACTTGCTTCAAGCTTTTTTGAGCCATCACCAAATTCAGAATTTATAAAACTACACACCCCTAACTGGGAAGATATTTTTGTAAAACAAGAAGATGATAGAATTTGTGGATACAACAATCCAGACTTTTTCTGTGGTAAATTCAAAATATTACCACCAAACAGATTACAAGTAAAATGGGATAACCACAAAACCACATACTTTAAACACACCAATCAAAACAACTTCGTTCTTGAAAAATAGCTTAAAAATACTATTTATCTCCCATAAATTAACACAACTTAAAGGTTTTTTCTTTATAAAATAACCAATATACTAAACTTTAATTAATTGGAAAAAACAAATGCACTCAATACATCCTCTAATTATTGATTTAACCATGATTACAATTTATGCTGGTTTAACCACATTATTGTGCAGAAAACTAAAGCAACCAATAATTTTAGGATACATTTTAGCCGGCATACTTGCTGGTCCATACTTCAACCTTCTTCCTGCCGTAAAAGACAAAGAAGATTTAGCTTTATGGGCTGATATTGGTGTAATATTCCTTCTTTTTGGTTTAGGTTTAGAGTTTAGTTTCAAAAAAATGATAAATGTTGGCAAATCTGCCATGATAACCGCAACCGCCAACATCTTATTCATGCTCTTTTTAGGATACAATACAGGCTTGCTATTAGGTTGGTCAACAATGGATAGCTTCTTTTTAGGCTCCATGATATCCATGTCGTCAACTACCATTATCATCAAAGCATTTAATGACCTAAATATTAGAAAACAAAAATTCGTAGATTTAGTATTCGGTGTGCTTATAATTGAAGACCTTGTTGGTATTTTAATGCTCGTATTATTACCAACAATTGCTATGGGTAAAAATATAGATGGCTTAGAATTAGCCCTAAGCGCATCAAAACTAATTTTCTTCTTAATTATTTGTTTCGTAACAGGAATTTATCTTGTTCCAACATATTTGCAAAAAATCCATAAATTCCTAAGTGATGAAATGCTTTTATTAATAACCATAGGTATGTGTTTTGGTATGGTATGGCTCGCAACATCATCAGGATTTTCTTCAGCATTAGGCGCATTCATTATGGGCTCAATTCTATCAGAAACACCACTTATTGAACGCATAGAAAAAAATCTCCAACCCCTAAAAGACTTCTTTGGCGCTGTTTTCTTTGTTTCTGTTGGTATGATGGTAGATCCATCTATGTTTATAACCTATGCTAAACCAATTTTAGTCATAACACTTATCGTAATTATCGGAAAAATCCTATTTTCATGCTTTGGATTTGTTGCATCAGGTCAATCATTAAAAACATCAGTATCAGGAGGTTTTTCTCTTGCACAAGTAGGTGAATTTGCTTTTATTATTGCATCACTTGGTATGAGCTTAGGAGTGTTAAGCAACAAAGTTTATCCGATTATCGTTGCTGTATCTGTAATCACAACATTCTTAACCCCATTAATGATAAAATCAGCAGAACCTGCATATAAAAAACTCAAAAAACTTCTACCAGAACGTTGGCTAAATTATATAGAAAAATATTCTTCAACACCAACTCTTACTTCTAGCGAAGAGCGTTTGTGGAGTGCATTATTTAAAAATTATTTTATACGACTTAGCTCTTTCTCTTTTATTTTATATAGCATAATAGCACTAGCAACATCTGTTAGACCATACGTTAGAGAGCTAATTCCATATCGCATCCCTGCAAATATAGTAATGACATTATGTACTTTCTTATTAATGTCACCATTCCTAAAAGCTCTAATTGGTTGGAATATCGTTACAACAAAATTCCTAAAAGACAGACTATCGTGGATATTCCCTAAAAAACAAGCTGAAGAAATCGAAATTGCCGCCCAATGCGCTCAAGAAGAACCACACACCCTAACAGAAACTCTTCATCTAGAAAATATCTGCAATACTTTTGATGAAAAAACTGTTCGCTTGCGTAATTTCTTCTCAGGCAAAACACAAGTATCAAAAATCTACTACAAACTATGGATGGCAAAAAAAGCCAATCGCTTACCATTAATTATCCTAACAAGTTTTCGCATTCTTGTTTGTTCATTCTTCATAGTAACAGCAGTACATAAGTTTTTAACCGAAAACCCAAGAGTTACATTAGTCCTACTACTTGCCACAATCTTCTTTGTATCTCGTTCAAGATGGTTACTAGACCAATATGTAAAAATAGAAGCTCAATTCTTGCAAAATCTCAAAGGCTCTAAAAAAGAAGAAACAAAAGACTAATCACCCCAAACAACAGGATAGATTTCTTCCCAACCGCTATTGTGTGTAGCACCATCTACCACATAAACCAAACTATTATCCTTAACAAAATCATATACAAGCTCTGGAGTAATAACTTTGTCATTTTCCCCGACATAATGAATTTGAGGTATTTTCATATATTCATCTCGATAATCCGCCAAATTCAAAGATTGATTTAAAACTCTAATCTTATGATGCCTGCTCCATGCAATATGGTCTAAATTTCCACCAATAGTAATTAGTTTTTTAACATTTAGCCCTTTTCTTGCCACACTAACCAATCCAGCAACTTGCGCCCCGCCAGAAAAACCAATCAACACAACATCATTATCTTTTACTATATTTTTTATTGCTTCATATGTTGCGCTAACAACTTCCACCGCAAAACGAGCATCTGTCCAATGCCTCTGAGAACACATATCATCTTTCACAAACTGACAAGGTCTAGCTAAATAAATAACATTAGGACTAAAATCACCAAATGCCATTTTCCTAAAATTTATATTTCTCGGAGTAGGATTGTCTGTTGGCATACCATATGCATCAAAAGATGCTCCATCTCCCTCAATATACACCTTAAACTTTGCTTTAGGATTTGTAATTTTCTGCCAACTTGCAAGCTTAAAAGTATTTGTTTCAATTTCTTTATAAACAAAATCATGAGGTATCACAAGCGTTTGACACCCACCCAAAAACAATATACTTGCAAATAAAAATCTTTTTAATTTCATAACAAAAAGCCCCACATTAGTAGGGCTATATCTCCAACTAATTAGCTGTACCTAAATTTTTCAAATTTTGAATAATTGTTTGAGCAGTAGATTGAGATTCTTGGCTAATTCCAGCAGATTCTAAAGCCAATTTCTTCAAGCAAACACTAACCAATTCATCAGAAGTAGCGCTAAGAGATTGAGTAAACAATGTTCCTGCCTGAAATCTAGAATTAGCTTCACTAATCAAACATGCGCGCATTCTTGTTTTTGCAGAAGCATTGCTATCAACTGTTGTATATTGAGACAATTCAGCACAACCACTAAGCAACATTAAAGATAAAACTAAAGCCTTTTTCATCACATTTCTCCTAAAAAATTAACTATAATATTATCTAAAATGAAAACATCACTCTGTCAAATCTTTTAATTCAAGACCCAAACTTTTATTCACATGATTTAATTTTAATTCCAACCTAAGTCAGCTCTTTTGACTTATAACAACCACAAATTACTTACTCTCCGCCTGTATAAAGTTGCTTCTTACATAACTATTCGTATCAAAATTACTATTTCCCTTATTTACTTCTTTTTGTAGAGGTTCTTTTGGCTTTATTGCCTCATTCTCTTTCTTCTTATTTATTATATCAGACACTCTTCCCATGGCATTTTGCGCCTCCATCGCTCGCCCATTCTCTGCTTCTAATTTCTCCATAGCTGGAAATGTTTGTAGAGAATAATAAGCTCTTCTAGAAGGGTCACTAACCAATTTAGGGTCATAATCTTTTATAACAATTTCGCCTTTTACTTCTTCATTTAACTCTCTAAACCCCATAACTCTACCATAATCTCTATCCCCCTCTAAAGCCACATCAAAGGCGTCTTTACCTTTGCACTCCACATCAGGTTTATGCCCTTTAACTTCAATATTTTCCCCTTCTTTATCCCAATATGTAAGCTTTCCCCAGCCAACACGCATTTCACCACCCCAAGGTGTTGCAAAAGTTCCTTGTACATATTGTTGCATACCTGCGGTATTTTCACCAATATATCTAACATTTGGATGATGATAAAAAGAGCTATAAGCACTTTCTGCCGAACTACCAACCCTTGCACAAGTCAAAATATCAATTCTTCCTTTATATCCTTTTTCTTCATTAAAGGCATAATAAACCCCTGTTTCATCAAACAACGCTTTATTTTTACCAGAAAAATGCTCTCTTTTAGGAGGTTCTTGTCCTAATTTTTTAGCATTTTTAACACTTCCATGTTGTTGATATAAATGATACCCCAAAGAACTATCTTTAACTTCACATCTTTTATAAGTATTCACCAAATTACCATATAATCTTTTAGCCATATGGTCTATTGGCTTATCTTCACCACCTCTATTACCTCTAACATCAAGAATTATTCTGCCTTTTTCCCACTTTTCCTTATCTTTTCCATAAACTTCATCAAATTTTTCGATAAAGTCTTTCCATTCCTCATAGTCATTACCTCTATGCATAATATCAAAAACAGATACCACCAAAATATCTTCACCATTCTTTTTTAAGATTCCAATTTCCCAAGTCGGCACATGCTCACCACTTTCGGTAACCATTGAAGCTCCACCTAGTTTTTCATATCCTTTAGGTCTTTCATCATCTGTTCTATAGCAAAAATTTTTTCCAACAGTTCTCTCTCTTTTTTCTCCACCGCCACGAGAAACTTCACCTCTACCTATTCCTATCTCGAAGTGCTTATCCTCAATAAACTTAGCACTCTCACCCATTTCTCTCAAAAAATCACCTTGTTTTCTCGCCCCATCAATACCTTTATACATCTCAACAATATGCGATTTAAAAGCTTCTTGATTTTCTTTACTAAAATTTTCAAAACCAACATGCTCTGTTGCCATTCTTGCATAATAAGCCAAATAGAACTTTTGCTCTTCAACACTTAAATTATTTTCATTATTTTCGCTAACTTCTTTACCAGATAACTTTTTATAAGGTTTCATCAAATCATCCAATGAAACACTTTCTATAATATCCTCAAATAAAGTTGTTTCATTTTCCATATTCCACCCTCTTTATTACCTTTGAGCTTGAATATGTCTCATCACAGCCATACTCATATCGTCTTGTGTATTTACTGTCTTTGAATGTATATTACTTAATTCTTTATTTAAATTAAATGTCTTATTATCATTTCCTCGAATATTATCAGCTACTTCTTGAACTTTATTTTCACCTTTTTGGGTTTCACTATTAAAGCTAAAATACTTGGTATCTTTATCTTTGTTCACCATAAAATCTAATACTTTATCCGCATTTTCTCTATCTTTAGGAGTTACCAATTTATCTTGAACATCCTTAGGTAATGTTTCAGCCTCCGCTAACATATATATTAATTGTTGAGCATCAACTTTTTCATCCTTCTTAAAACCAAAGCTTTCAGCTAACTCTTTATCAGCAGTAAAAGCCCTAACAATCAATGCATTTGCATTTTCTCCATATTTTTGATTAATTTTATCGCACATTTCCTTTGATTGCTCAAGCCCAATAGATAATCTCGCCCCTCCTTCAGGCATCTGACCAGTTGAAGATAATTCTGGATATCTTTCTTGCATTACCCCCATAGAAGATGTTTGATTTCTATATCCTTCATATCGACCATCTTGCCTTGCTTCATTAAAAATTTGCTCTTGCATTTCTCTTGAAATTTCCGGACCATACGCTAAAGCCATTGTTATATTTTCTGGTGTCATCTTATCTTCTGATAAACCTAAAGCTCTTCCTAGTTTTTTATCACCAGAAGTAGCTAAATATTCCAAAAAATCACCATAAACATTGCCTTCATAAGCATCGTTGCTAGCTCCGTATCTTTGACTAATTCTACTATGTGTACCTTCTTGTTGAACTAAACATTCTGTAACACTTCTTTCAACGCATTCATTTAAAGGCACATTACCATTTAATCTACTATTAACCTCATTAAAAGTCAGAGAATCAGCTCTCATACTCTCTACAGCACTCTCTCTTGAACTATTTCCATTACTTGGTGGGACATTTGCCATATTTTGAACTTCTTCCCAAGCCATAGCAGAATCATTTCTTAAGGTATCTCTAGTATCTTCTTGAACAACCTCAATTCTATTAGGGTTCTCTGTATCTTGATTATTATTTTCCATAGGCGCTGATTGTGCATTCATTGTCGAAGAAAGCAAAGCAGCTACAGCCATAGATTCCCATTTTCCACTCATCTAAAACCTCTATTTTTCTTAAAACATAAGCAATTATATCACAAAACCGACCTTTTTGCAACAAAAAACACCATAACATCATTATCATAAAACAAATATTAACAAACTCTCATTATCATCAAAACATACTTAATTTACTCAAAAATAGGATGCATTATGATAAAAAAACTTTTAAATAAACTCCCAACAGAACACATAAAATCAATAGATTCTCTTAAATTCATATTTTCTATCATAATTGTATATTATCATTTATTCCATATACAATTAAGACCATTTTTACATAATTCCGAAATTTTTAGAGAATTGACTTTCCGTACATTTTCTGCTGTTCTTATTGTAGACTGCTTTCTTGTAATGTCTGGATATTTTTTATACCAAACAATCAAAACCAATAAACTCACAATCTACCAATTTATACTAAAAATATTCTTCAGAATTTATCCTGTTTTCTTTGTTTCTACAATAATCACATATATCCAATCACCAACATCAATAGATGAATTAATGCTCAAACTTTTCCTATTCCACTCAACTGGTATCTCACTACATTATTTTGGTGCTACTTGGTTTATAGGTCCATTTTTTTGGTGTAGTATATTACTATTTAGCATTTTTAAAACTTTTGAAAAACATAAATCTGCTTTAATAATTACAATTTTCACATATTTTTCCTACGCAACTATTATTAATAATTTTAATGGTTGGATAGAAAGAAATGTAGTATATTCTTTCTTAAGTATCGCTATGATTAGAGTTTTTGGCGGGCTTAGTCTTGGTATTCTTTTACACATAGCAAAAGAGGTTTTTAATGATAATTTAGAACAAATAATTCCAAATAAAGCAAAAACCATTCTAGTTTCTATTATAGAAATAATTTGCTTAAGCACCCTACTTTACAATTTTACTATTTTTCCTATTTTTAAAAACTTTTTTATAACAATTATAATCTTTTCACTACTCTTTGCTTGTCTAATCTCAACAAAAGGCATTCTCTCAAAATTACTACAAATCAAATACTTATCCATATTAGGAAAATTTAGTTACTCAATTTATGTTATGCAACAAGTTGCTTTTAACATTTTGCAAAAAACACTTTGGCAAAATACAAATTTCATATACTCACATACAATACTAACATTGTTTATATCAGTTATGCTTGCAACATTTATTGGAATAATCACATATTACGCCATAGAGCGCCCAATACAAAAAATCTATGCTAAATATTTAAGCTAAAACAACCATCTAAATCCGCCAGTAACAAGCACACCATCACGACCACCATCTTCAATCATGGTCTGACCATAAAGCATAATGTGGCTATTAATATGTCCTTGAATACCTAAACCATATTGTTCATAAGGTTTAACATACATACTTGGAAGTTTAACACCATCAACAGAAGTTTGTCCTCTTTCTCCAACATTCCAAACTTTGCTAGCCTCAAAATAAGGCTTCCAACCATTACTTAGATTAAAGATAAACCTAACACCTGGAGATATTTGTAAAGAATGTATAGCATCATTTTTAACTTTTACACCCAATACATTTTTATAATCTTCTGTATTAATGTAAGAATAAGCAAGCATCAATGATGGCTGAATAATAAATTTACCACCCTTAAACTCAAAATTATAACCTGTTTTATTACCAACTCCCGCAAGAAATGTTGTATAATCATCTTTACCAAACATACTCTTGCTTTCTGTATCTAAAGCACCAGCCGACAATGTTGTTGCACTAAAGAAATCGCCTTTATAAAGAGATAATGTACCACCAATCAAACCACCTTTTTGATGAGCTTCAACACCATCATATTCTTGTGTTGCGCCACTATGACCAATATAAGCAGTAAAAGCACCATCTAAACTAGCATTAATTTTTCTAACACCTGTATCATATCCAACAAGAGTACCATATGTCTTATTAGATATCTCTGCTCCATTTTTAAGAAGAATATCTTCATCAATAACATAAGGTTTTACCCAAACACTTGGTTTATTTTCCTTCATAAACGAAGGCAAAGGTTCACCTGCACTCATAGATGTTTCATACCGATTTAAATTATACGCAAGCATAATTCTTTCACCCATTGGCACATTCATATAATTATCCAAATTTTGGAAAGAATAATTAAGAGTTTGACTCAAAACTCCAGTTGCACCAACATTAGTACTAACACCACCGCCAACAACTGCTGGGTTAAATCCACTCAAACCTTTAGAGCTTTTACCCCTAGAAAACTCAAAATATCCCGCATCACCATTGTTATTGTACGTAATATCATAAACATACAAAGGTGTTACAACTTTTGATATTCCTTTATAAACAACGCTATCTTTCAACCCTTTTTCAGCAAACATAATAGATGTTTTGTCTTTAACCGGTTCATTAAGCCAATTAAGGTCTAAAACATTTAATTTTGCACCATTATCAACAACAACACCATTTTCAGTCCTAAATCTATCCATTTGTTCTTTTTCAAAATCAACATCTCCAACAAAATCAACATCACCACTCAAATTAAGCGAATTGATTTTATAAACATGAGCCGTATCATCAAGCGTATTTAATTTAATATTGCTAAATCCTACATCTGCTTTTCTAATATCATTAAATAAATAAACATCATTTTTACCATCACCAAAGATATTTACATCATACCCTTGAGCACCATCAAAATTATCCGCTAAAACTAAACCACCGCTACCTTTAAGCTCAAAATCTAATTTCACATTTTCATCATCAACCCAAAAAGCATTGTCATCTTTAACACCATTAGACATAGTATAATTGCCTGCAACAACCATATCTTTATCATCCGCCACAAACTTCATATCTTTATTGGTCCAAACCGCTCCACCTTTAGCAACACCTGTTTCAGACAAAGCATAATTACCATAAAAACTAGACGAGATACTTTTTATATCTTCAATATTATAAATAGCACCACCTAAAGCACCGTTTTCTTTTGAAAAGGCATAATTATTATAAAAGTTGCCAACAATTTCCCCTATTCCCTTTTCTTTTGTTGTCCTGCTTTCTGGATAATTTGCAATACCACCACCAACAGCTAAACCCACATCAGAAGATACATAGTTTGCGATAAAATCACCCTTTATTGTTTCTATTCTTCCACCATTACGAATTCCACCACCAATAGCTTCATAACCACCTAATGCATAATTCGCTATAAAATCACCTTCAACATCTGTTATTTTAGCATTCCAATTTATTTCTATACCGCCACCAATAGCAGAACCTTCTGATGAATACGCATAGTTAGAAATAAAATTCCCCTTTACCAAACCGACATTAGGTATATTAGCAAGATATAAAGCTCCTCCCCAACCAACAGATTGATCTGCTGAAACATAATTTCCGATAAAATCTCCAACAATTTCATCCAGATTAAAAGTAGCCATAGCAATTGCACCACCTGCAGACTCTCCTGCAGACACTGCTCTATTACCTATAAAGTCTGCGTAAATTCCACCTTTCATATTTCTCAATAAGATAGCACCACCCCATGCTAATACACTATTCAAAGGCGTCACCACTTCATTATTAGCAAAAAGTCCTTTAATACTACCTATTTTACCAGCATAATTATTAATAGCAGGTCCACCCAAATAATAACCTTGTTTTACTACTGTATTTAAATTTACCCATGTACCTTGATATTCCAAATAGTTCTTATCATTTTTGGTTAATAAAACACCACTTTTCAAATCCTCAGTATTATATTTTGCCGTAAAATCCACGTTGTAATCAGGAAAAATTTCTATAGAATTACTTTTACACTCATCACCTGAGCCATATTCTGTCTTTTTGATATTTAATTCTAAATTTGTGTTTTCAATAACACCCAAATCTTTATTATAAAAAGGAACTGAAATAGTATTAAGAGCCAGACTTTGAACTTTTGTAAATAAATAACTACTCTCCTCACCACGAGTTGGCGCATAAAAAGATGCATCTGCTACATTAACACTAAAGCCAACATAACCACCTAAAACAGCTACTAAGACCTTAAGTAACTTTATCTCCCCCTTGCATCTTGTCATAGTCCTCACTCAAATAATACCAAAATTTTTTTCAAAACAATACTTTATCATCTCTATTATAATACCATAATTATTAATAAAATGCAAATAAAAAACGACTCAGCAAGCCCCCCCCCGACACACCTAACATATTGATTTAAAACAATAAAATTTTATACATCCTATATAACAATAAGGCTGTATAAAAAGTCACTAATAAACACCAAAAATCCCCCTCATTTTTGTATAAAAAAAACACCCTTTCGGGTGTCTTAAAAGAAATGGTGCGCTAGGCCGGAATCGAACCGGCACGGGATTGCTCCCAACAGATTTTAAGTCTGCAGCGTCTACCAGTTCCGCCACAAGCGCAAATCCATAACAGACATCCTTATACAAACAAAAAAAAATAAATGCAACATATTTCTTGTATTTTTTTTATTTTTAATTACAATTTTTCACTGTAACCGAATATGCAGCGCATATTCTTGCTTAAAAATATATGGTATATACGGCAGAAACAGCGTTTCGGTATATACCTTTTTGAAAGGTAAAACTTAGATGAACCCTATAAACTCGAAGCTCAAGCTTCCAAAAAACAAGTTAAAAGAAATCCCTTTTCGCAAACTTGTTCCAAATATTGTAACTATGTTAGCATTATGCTCCGGACTAACCTCAATTCGCTATTCAGTACAAGAAGATTGGGGAAAAGCCATCCTATTTATATTCCTAGCCGGACTATTAGATGGCTTAGATGGTCGCCTAGCACGCATGCTAAAAGCATCAACCAAATTTGGTGCCGAACTCGATTCTCTATGTGATTTTGTAAGTTTTGGTATTGCACCAGCAATTTTAATGTTCCAATGGTGCTTATTTGATTTACCAAAAATTGGTTGGTTCTTCTGTTTACTATATTCAATGGGAATGGCAATGCGCCTCGCACGTTTTAACACAATGTTAGAAGACGATACGATTCCCCCATATTGGTCACATTATTTTACAGGTGTTCCAGCTCCTGCCGCTGCCGCAATGGCAACAATGCCAATTTTAATTACTTTTGACTTTGCTGATGCAGAACCATTTTTGCGCACACATTTATTCTGTGCTGTTTGGATGTTGATAGTTGCATATCTTGAAACAAGTAGAATCCCTACTCTTTCATTAAAAAAAGCCAAAGTAAAAACTGAACACATGATACCATTAGCATTTTGTGTTGCTTTAATAGCCACATTTTTATTTACACAAACATGGCTAACATTTGGAATTTTGATAATTTTATATGCATTATCAATTCCATTTACAGTTTATCGTTTTGCAAAAGAAAAATCCGCATACGAAAAACAAAATGCTTAAAAACATTAAAGGGGAGAAACTTCTCCCCTTTTTTATTAATCTCACAACTTAACACTTGATCGCTTTTTTACTCCTCAACACACTCCCTAAGCCACCCCGCGTTTGAGTTTTTTATTCTGTCATACCTTGATTGCACTTGCCCCATACTCCGAACCTGTCATCCCTCGATTGCGTTTAGCAATCGTCAAGGGAGCTACGAATTAAAATCACTACCTATCGACCTCTAATCCTTTTTTTATTTTACTAAAAAAAGAACCACCATTTTCTTTTATATTTTTCTTTTTAACAGCATTAATAATTGCTTTTCTTGTTTTTTTATCTTTTGCTAATGTCTTTGCTGTTTCGCCATTATTATCTTTTTGATTAACATCAGCCCCATTTTGAATTAAAAGTTCCACAATTTCATTACGACCCTTACGTGATGCCTCTATCAAAGCAGTACGACCATTGTTATCTTTTTGATTAACATCTGCACCATTTTGAATTAACAACTCTGCAATTTCTTTACGTCCATATTGAGAAGCCCAAATCAGCGAAGACTCATCGTTATAGCCTTTAGCATTAACATCCGCTCCTTTTGAAATTAATAACTCAACAACTTCTTTATGTCCCCAATATGAAGCCTCCATCAAAGCTGTCCGACCATCATTATTTTTTTGATCAACATCCGCCCCATTTTGAATTAAAAATTCCACAATTTCTTTATAGCCCCCCTTAGATAAAGCCTCCATCAAAGCTGTCTCACCATCATTATTTTTTTGATTAACATTAGCTCCACTTTGAATTAATAGCTCAACAATTTCTTTATAACCTTCTAGAGTTGCATATATTAATGCAGTATTACCATTATTATTTTTTTGATTAACATCAGCTCTGTTTTGAATTAATAACTCAACAACTTCTTTATTTCCCCAATATGAAGCCTCCATCAAAGCTGTCGCACCATTGATATCTTTTTGATTAACATTCGCACCATTTTGAATTAATAACTCTGCAATTTCTTTATGTCCAACTACTGAAGCACACATCAAAGCTGTATTACCTTTGGTATCTTCTGCACTAACATCCGCCCCCATATCTATTAATTCTTTAATTTCAGCAATATTTATACCTTTAGCTTCTCTATCACAAATCTCACATAATTTTACACCAAGTTCATTTGCTCTTTTCTCATCAATAAAATCTCTTGCGCCATTATTTTCTAAAAGCTCTACAAGTTTTTCTTCTTTTTTATATTTTGCAAACCTTAAAGGTGACCTTGCACCATACATAGCATTAACATCAACGCCAAGCCTAATTAGCATATCAATTTTGGCTAATTTAATATCTTCACTCAAATCCTTATTTCTTATAATTTCTATTAACTGCTCTTCTAAAATATCATCACTCATTTTTATTCACCTTTTCTCGTCATACCTCGATTGCGTCTAGCAAAACGTCAAGGAATCTACAAATTAAAACCTTTATTCTCGCTCAACCCCTTGAACAATCATATTTTCACCTATCTTTTCATTTCTATTTTTAACAGCATCTATAATTGCTCTTCTTGTTTTCTCATCTTTTGCAATCATCACTGCATTTCGACCAGCATGATCTTTTACATTAACATCTGCTCCATTCTCAATTAATAGCTCAACAGCATCCTTATATCCCCAAAACGAAGCCATAATCAAAGCAGTTTGATACATATTATCCTTTGCCTCAGTATCCGCTCCTTTGTTAATTAGCAGTTTTGCAATTTCCGTATATCCCTTTTTACAAGTGTTCATCAAAGCAGTAGTTCCATAATCATTACATAAATTAACATCAGCCTTGTTTTCTACTAATAAATCTGCAACTTCCTTATATCCCAAAAACGAAGCCACACTCAATAGTGTAGCCCCGAACCTATCTGTTGCATTAACATCTGCACCCATATCTATTAATTCTTTAATTTTTTTAATATCAAATCTATCTTCTGAACAATTATCAAATAATTTAGTGCCTAATTCTAGAGCTTTTTCATCATCAATAAAATCTCTTGCCTTATTATCTTCTAGCATTTTTGCAATTTTTGTTTCATTTAATTCATTTGCAAGCTTTAAGGCAGACTTAGCACCATACAAAGCATTAACATCTACACCAAGTCTAATTAGCATATCAACTTTAGCAAGCTTGATATTTTCCGCCATATCCTCATCTTTGATAATATCAATCAATTGGCTTTCTAATGTAATTTCACTCATTTTTGCCTCAAATTTCTCAAAACATAGCCAATTTTATCACAATTTTCCCCTCTTTGCAATAAATATCTCTCCCGTCATCCCTCGATTGCGTTTAGCAATTGTCAAGGGATCTACAAATTAAAATCACTATCTATCGACCTCTAATCCTTTTTTTTATTTTACTAAAAAAAGAACCACCATTCTCTTTTTCATTTCTCTTTTTAACAGTATCCATTATGGCTTTTTTTGTTTCATTATCATATGCAACCATCATTGCATTTTGACTTTCATTATCCTTTTGATTAACATCTGCTTCTTTTGGAATTAAAAGTTCCACAATTTCTTTATAACCACCATTTGAAGCCCACCTCAAAGCGGTCCTACCATATTTATCTTTTTGATAAACATCAGCCCTATTTTTAATTAATAACTCAACAACTTCTTTATGTCCCCTATATGAAGCCCACATCAAAGCTGTCAACCCCTCATTATCTGTCATATTAACATTTGCTCCATTTTGAATTAGAAACTCCACCACTTCCTTATGACCTTTACTTGAAGACAACATCAAAGCGGTCAATCCAACATCACTTTTCGCATTAACATCCGCCCCCATATCTATTAGTTCTTTAACTTCGTTAATATCTACACCTTTAATACAGATAACACTCCTAAGCTTACAACAAAGCGATTTCCTTTTTTTAACATCAACCACATCAATCGCACCAATTTTGGTTAAAAATTCTATGACTTTTGGCTCTTTTTGTTTCTTTGCGATATGCAAAGGTGTCCATGCCCCATATATAGCATTAACATCAACGCCAAGCCTATTTAGCATATCAATTTTGGCAACCTTGATATCTTCACTCAAATCCTTATTTCTTATAATCTCAAACAATTGCTTTTCTAAAATATCATCACTCATTTTTATTCACCTTTCCGTCATCCCTCGATTGCGTTTAGCAATCGTCAAGGGATCTACGAATTCCCCTCTATTCTCTCTCAAATCCCTGAATAACTACATTCTCTCCAGTCTTTTCATTTCTCTTTTTAACAGTATCCATTATGGCTTTTTTTGTTTCATTATCATATGCAACCATCACTGCATTTCGACCTTTATAATCCTTTACATTTACATCAGCCCCATTTTGAATTAAAAGTTCCACAATTTCATTACGACCTTTACGTGATGTCCACATCAAAGCAGTCCAACCATAATCATCTTCTTTATTAACATCTGCCCCTTTTTGAATTAAAAACTCCACAACTTCCTTATGACCTCTTCGTGAAGCTTCCATCAAAGCAGTCTTCCCAGTCTCATCTTTTTGATTAACATCTGCACCCATATCTATTAATTCTTTAATTTTTTTAATATCAAATCTATCTTCTGAACAATTATCAAATAATTTAGTGCCTAATTCTTCTGCTTTTTCATCATCAATAAAATCTCTTGCCTTATTATCTTCTAGCATTTTTGCAATTATTGTTTCATTTAATTCATTTGCGAGCTTTAAGGCAGACCTTGCTCCATACATAGCATTAACATCAACGCCAAGCCTAACTAGCATATCAATCTTGGCTACCTTAATATTCTCCGCCATATCCTCATCTTTGATAATATCAATCAATTGGCTTTCTAACGTTATTTCACCCATATTTGCCTCAAATTTCTCAAAACATAGCCTATTTTATCATAATTTTACCTCATTTGCAACAAATATATCCCCTAATCGTCAAGGGATCTACAAATTACCCCTCTTCTCCATCAATAAAAAAACACCCCCTAAAGGGAGTGTTTGCAATCACAACAATATTTCGTATTTTATCTTGAAGCTCTTTTTATTCTATCATTAATCGCCATACCAACACCTTCATTAGGAATAGGCGCCATAGCAATCCTCTCAAATTTATCATTCTTATCTGCAATTCGCATATAACTAAACAAATTACTTGCCGCTTCCCTCAAATCACCACTTTTACTTAAATTCATCTCACCAAAATCATATTCACTACCAAAACCAATATAAAGTTCTCCGTCCATTGGTCTTAATGCATTTATTCTAAACTTTTTAGAAGGCGCATAGTGTTTTAACATCTGCCCCGGAGAACTTGGTTTATCAGGATTCCCATCAGAAAGTAAAACCTCTTCACCCAAAACCTCTTCCAATTGTTCTTTTGTAATGCCTCCTGCTCTAAGCAAAACTGCTTTTGGAGTCGTTAAATCTAAAATAGTCGATTCTACTCCAACCTCACATTGTCCACCATCCAAAATCATATCCACTCTATCACCCAAGCTTTCATAAACCGCTTCTGCTGTTGTGGGTGAAATTGTTTGTGAACGATTAGCCGATGGTGCTGCAATTGGTACTCCTGATTTTCTAATTAACTCCAAAGCAACACTATGATTAGGACATCTAACAGTCATAGTTTTAAGTCCGGCACAAACAATATCTAATAGTGGATTCTCATTTTTTCTAGGCAAAACAAAAGTCAAAGGCCCCGGCCAAAAACAACGCCCCAACTCCAAAGCTCTCTCATCTGCTATAACAAACTCTTTCATCTCATCTATTTCTGCAATATGAGATATCAAAGGATTAAACGAGGGTCTTCCTTTTGCTTCAAAAATTCCCGCAACAGCCTTAGGATTAAAAATACTTGCACCAAGGCCATACACTGTTTCTGTAGGAAAAGAAACAAGTCCACCATTCTTGATAATTTCCGCCCCTTTTATTATATTATCACTAGAAGCCTTAAAAATACCACTCATTATAAACCTTTCTATTTAAACAATTTCCCCTACAATATCACTTTAATTACCAAAATCAACCTTTTAATTTTAACCTTTTTTTCACCACACATACTTCAAAATACCCACCATAACCAAACTAAAGGAGATATCAATGACTGAAATTACTTTTAATAAAAATCCTAAAGATTCAACACTAAAAGTTCTAATTGCAACCTTTGAAGAACAATTAAACTATGGCATAACCGGTTCTATTATCGATAGAAGTACATTCAACAAGCTAAAAGCACTAGTAGAAAGAGATTTAGAAAACGAAAAAAACTCTCCAATCCTTGTGCTAGATTTAATAAAAGAAGTTGTTGTTCTTTTAAGAGTAAAAAATTTATGTTCAATCGTTGATATCCAAAATTTAAGCGCCAAAGCATATCAACACATTAAAAACTTTTCATCTGCAACGCTATTTGCTCGCCATTTACCAAAAACAGATTACTCAGCAAAAGATATTGTAAATGCTTTCGGCTTAGGTGTAGATTTAGCTTCATATTCTTTTGATAAATACTTTACAACCAAAAAAGCAAAAGATTTTCCAAAATTAGAATGCATTAATTTTGTAGCCAAAGAAAAATTAGATAAAAAAGACTACGAACAAACCAAAGCCCTAACAAATGCTGTTCGTTATGCTCGTGATTTAACAAACGAACCATCAAATAATTTAACTCCAGAAATTTATGCTGGTGACATCAAACGTCTAGAAAGTCTAGGATTAAAGATAACTATTATGAACAAAGAAACCTTAAAGAAAAAAGGCTTTAATATGTTGTTATCTGTATCACAAGGCTCTGCTAACGACCCTTATGTTTGTATCCTAGAATATAACGGCAACAAAAAGAAAAAATCCTATGATGTAGCTCTAGTTGGCAAAGGCGTAACCTTCGATTCTGGTGGTATTTCTATTAAACCATCTCAAGGTATGGGTGACATGAAACAAGATATGGCAGGTTCAGCTGTTGTAGTATCTTCCCTAAAAGCAGCCGCAAGCCAAAAACTAAATTTAAACATCGTAGGTATAGTTGGACTTGTAGAAAATATGCCTTCAGGCACTGCAACTCGCCCAGGAGATATTGTAACATCACTATCCGGCAAAACTGTTGAAATCCTAAACACTGATGCCGAAGGCCGTTTAGTTTTAGGAGATTGCCTAACTTACGTTGAACGTGAATACAAACCAGAACGTATTATCGATATTGCAACCCTAACTGGTGCAATAATTGTTGCACTAGGTGATGAAATGGCAGGACTTTTCTCAAATGATGATTGCCTATCAGAACTTTTAAGTATCTCAGGCGAACAAACAGGTGAACAATTATGGCGTTTCCCAATAACCGATAATTATCGCAAAAAAGTAAAATCAGACACAGCAGACTTAAAAAACATCTCTGCAGGTCGCTCAGCTGGTTCAATCACCGCCGCTTGTTTCTTAGAAAACTTCTTACTAAACAAAACCCCGTGGGCACACTTAGATATTGCCGGAGTTGATAAGGTAGAAAATACTCGTTTCGACACCATAGAAAACACTAAAAAACCAATGTATCCTTGTGGCTCTAGTGGATTTGGTGTATTGTTACTAAATAAATTTTTACATAATTTAGAACAAAAATAATCTAAAAAAGCCTCGCAAAAAGCGGGGCTTTTTTATATCTAAAATATCAACTTTCACCCAAAATAATGGTTGAGAAATAATAAACATATGCTAAACTCCAAATAATCGTATAAAGGGAAAATAAAAACAATGAAAGACCCAAAATTTGTGCATTTAAGAGTCCACACCGCATATTCACTTGCCGAAGGTGCAATTATGCTTCCCAAACTTATGCACAAATTACATGAAATGGGTGTTCCAGCCGTTGCTGTTACAGATAGCGCCAATATGTTTGGTGGTAAGGCATTTTCTAAATATGCCGCAGACGAAGGCATCAAACCTATTATGGGATGCCAGTTTTTAATCAGAAACGAAGACTCTGACAACCTCCTCCTTTCAAAAGGTAAAGAATTAGACCCAGATAAAATAATTCTTTTAGTAATGAATGCCACAGGTTACAGCAACATCATGAAATTGATGAAACAATTTTATCTAGACAACACCGCTCGTGGTTGGGCACCACAACTAACCATAGACAACTTAAAAGACCACAATGAAGGACTAATTGCCCTAACAGGCGGAGTTGATGGCTCAATCGGTAGATTGCTTTTAGAAAACAGAAAAGACGAAGCCCTAACCATGGCAAAACGCCTAAAAGAAATCTTTGAAGACCGCTTATATATGGAAATATCTCGAATAGGATTAGAAGAGGAGCGTAAAACCGAAGAGCATTTTATTAATATTGCTTACGACCTAAATATACCACTTGTTGCAACCAATGAAGTATATTTCCTAAACGAAGAAATGTATGAAGCTCATGATGCGCTTGTATGTATTTCTGCAGGTGAATATGTTGCAAACGAGGCACGTAAAAGATTTTCTATAAACAACCGTCTTCGCTTAGAAGAAGAAATGGTTGAATTATTCCAAGACCTACCAGAAGCTCTCGAAAACACTGTTCTAATTGCCAAAAGATGCAACTATCTTTCTAAAAAAGTAGACCCATTGCTTCCTATATTTGAATGTCCAAATGGTAGAACTCAAGACGAGTTCATCACCGAAGAAGCATATCGTGGTCTTGACGAAAGAATGCAAATAGCCGTTTATAACAAAGAATTAACGCCAGAAGAAAGAAAAGCTATAGATGAAAAATACTATGCAAGACTAGAATACGAGCTTAGCGTTATCAAAAAAATGGGCTTCCCAGGATATTTCTTAATCGTGTCAGACTTTATCAAATGGTCAAAAGCTCATGGTGTATCTGTTGGACCAGGACGTGGTTCTGGTGCTGGTTCTATTGTTGCATGGGCATTAAAAATTACAGAGCTAGACCCCATAAAGTTAGACTTGCTTTTTGAACGTTTCTTAAACCCAGAACGTGTAAACATGCCGGACTTTGACGTGGACTTCTGCCAAGAAAATCGCTACAAAACCATAGAGTATGTTCAAGAAAAATATGGTTTTGACCATGTTGCACAAATTATCACTTATGGTAAATTACAATCCAAAGCTGTAATCCGAGATGTGGCACGAGTCCTTCAAATGCCATATTCTCAAGCAGATAAAATTTCTAAAATGATTCCTGCCGGTGCTCAAGGCAAAAACCCAACTCTACCCGAAGCCTTAGAACAAGTTCCAGAATTAGAAGAAATGCGTCAAAACGACCCTCAAATAAATAAACTTTTTGAAATTGCTATAAAGCTAGAGGGTTTATACCGAAATTCAGGTATGCATGCTGCCGGTGTTGTTATTGGCGATAGACCATTAGACCAACTTGTTCCACTCTATAAAGACCCACGTGCAGATATGCCTGTTACTATGTACGATATGAAGTTTGTAGAAGAAACAGGTCTTATCAAGTTTGACTTTTTAGGTTTAAAAACTCTAACTGTAATCCAAAGAGCAATAGATTGGATAAAAATCTCTCAAGGTATAGATTTAGATATGGAAAAAATTCCTCTTGATGATGAAGCAACATACAAAATGCTCCAAGAAGGAAAAACCACCGCTGTATTCCAATTTGAGTCTGCCGGCATGAAAGACGTACACAAACAAATTCGACCAGACCGTTTTGAAGACCTAATTGCTATTGTGTCACTGTATCGACCAGGTCCAATGGATAACATTCCAACTTTTATTAAACGTAAACATGGCGAAGAAGAAATCCAATACCTACACCCAGCCCTAGAACCGATTTTAAAAGAAACATACGGAATTATGGTATATCAAGAGCAAGTTATGATGATTGCCAGAGAACTTGGTGGCTACACTATGGGTGGAGCAGATAAGCTCCGTAAGGTTATGGGTAAAAAAATGCGAGATGAAATTCCAAAGCAACGCATTATGTTTACCGAAGGCGCTATAAAAAACGGCATAGATGAAGAAGTTGCAAAAAGTATTTTTGACCAAATGGAAAAATTTGCATCATATGGTTTTAACAAATCACACGCTGCCGCATACTCACTTGTATCATACCAAACCGCATACCTAAAAGCTCATTATCCAGTAGAATTTATGTGTGCCGTTATGGACTTAGATATCACCAATACCGACAAACTTGCAACATTCAAGGCAGAATGCAAAATTCTTGGTATAGATGTATTAAAACCAGACATCAATGAATCACTTGCTAAATTTAGCGTTCAAGATGGCAAATTAAGATATGCTTTAGGCGCAATAAAAGGTGTTGGCGAAGCAAATATGAATGCCATAATCGAAGCTAGAAACAAAGGTGGCAAATTCAAAGATATGTCAGACTTCATCAACAGAGTTGATGCAAAACAGTTAAACCGCAAACAACTAGAACAACTAATCAAAGCCGGCGCATTCGATTGCTTAGAGAAAAAACGTGGCAAACTTTATGCAAATATAGATACTATCTTAAAAAATATCTCATCTGCAACCGAGATGAAAACAAGCGCCCAATCCTCTCTCTTTGGGGCAGAAGTATATTCTTCAAAAGTAAAACTATTTGATGCACCAGATTGGCCTGACCTAGAAAAACTCCGTTTAGAAGCAAGTGTTATCGGTTTTTACCTATCAGCTCATCCATTAGATGTATATGCCGAAAGCATGGGAAAACTTGGCATAAAATCATGCCAAGAGGTTATGGCGAACATCAAAGTTGGTGATAGTATTAAAGCAAACATTGCAGGATGTGTTGAAACATTCCAAAAACGTATTAGCAAATCAGGCAATAAATATGCCTTTATGGGCTTATCAGACACAACTGGTAACTTTGAAGGAATGTTATTCTCAGATGGTCTTGCTAAATATGAAGAGGTAATAAACTCCGGATGTCCATTACTTGTAAAAGTAACCATCAACAAACAATCCGAAGAAGAAAACCCACGAATAATGATAAATTCTGTAAGAACAATAGATGAAGCTATTGCCGAACAAGCCAAAGGGTTAATTATATCCATTTCAAATCCATCTGCAGTTCCTGAAGTAAAAAAAGTGTTATACTCAGATATGCGAGGAACAAACAAAGTTTACCTAGAACCAGAGTTAGACGATTGGGATGTTAGAATAGAAATAGAGGGAGGTTTTGCTTTTGCAGACAATATGATGTTAACAAAGTTAAAAAACATCCCTGGAGTTTCATCTGTTAAAGAAATATAAAAGGAGGATATTTTGGAAAACAAAAACACTCAAAAAAATATTTTACCCTTTTGGAAAGGTGCTATTTACCCTTTTCAAAATATAAGCAATCATCTAATGAATTTCTTAAAATTAACACTACTATTTGCACTAATAACAACAATTATTTCGTTTGCAACAGGACGTGTATATGTTTGTGCTTTTGATTTTGAGCTAGTCTTTTGTTCCAAATCAACAATAGTTGCAACTATTTCTGTAGTTTTATGTATCATATGTACAGCACTATATATTAACAGATGGAATGCTCTATCAACTCAATCTATTTCTCTAAAACAAACCTTTACAAAACAATATTTCAAAAAGGACTTAAGAGCTCTTTGTATAATCATTGTAAACATATTATCTTTAGCTCTTCTAGGTATAAGCGCGTATTTACTACACCAACGAGAAGCAACTCCAAACTTTGCTCTAGAACTAGGATTATTTATATTATTCTCTTTATTGATTGTTTTATCATCAGCAATATTTGTAAATAATGTATTATTACTTAGATTTTTAAACTCTAAAAACTACTTAGAATTAAATAAAACCCTTTATCCTATATTTGACAATATTTATAAATACTTGTTTTGGTTTATAATATTTTTTATATTTTTTGCAATTTTGCTTAAAAACTTATTTTTCTATATTTTATCATCTGGAGAAAGTGTGATAGATACAATTATAGGAGAGTTTTTAGTAAACTTCACTCTATACACCATGGCATCTTTTTGGATATCAAATCTACAATACCAGGAAAAATACTTATTTAAAGAAGAGAGCTAAAAAACTTATAACGAATATCTTCGTTTGGAACAAGAGATGCTATTTCTTCCAAATGTGCGTTTATTAGCATATTAAACGCATCTTCTTTTGCTATCCCTCTAGAAGTTAAGTAAAATAATTGCTCTTTATCAACCTCACCAGAAGTTGCTCCATGAGAGCATTTCACATCATCTGCATATATTTCAAGCTCTGGCTTACAATTAAGCTCTGCATCACCTAAATATAATGCTTTATGAAGTTGATTTCCTTCAGATTTTACCGCATCTTTTGCAATATACACCTTACCTTGAAAAACAGCGCCAGAATCTTCTTCTAAAACAGCTTTAGCATATTGATTAGAATGGGTGTTGCTAACATTATGATTAACATTGGTTGTAATATCTATTAAGCAACCTTTTTTTGCCTTATACATAGAAAAAACTTCAGCCCTTGCATCATCATTATCAAGATTAACCAACGTCTCATTTCTTGAAATTTTAGCCCCATTTGATAAATAATATTGCTTATATTCTGCATTTTTTTCAATTTTTATAGAGTTTAATGCAATATGATAAGCGTTAAAGCTTTCTTTTTGTACTTTATAATGGTTAAAACTAGCTCCCTCTTTAATCAAAAACTCATTAACAACATTCATAAAATACTTATTGTCATTAGAAGATAAAAACTCTTCAACTACCTCAATTTTAGAATTTTTATTCATCAAAAATAAATTGTGTACATTCATCATCAAATTATTAGCATCATTATTGCGATATCTAATTATAATAGGCTCTTTAATTTTCTCATCAACCACAAAACAAACGCCTTGCTCTAAATAAACACCATTCAATGATGCAAAAAAATTCTTTTCTAAATCATATGTTTTATGAATATATTTTTTATATTCACCATCATACAAAACCTCTGCCAAAGATATAACATTAACACCTTTAGGTAAATTATACTCTTCTATATGAAGTCTTCCTTTACAAAAAACTATATTTAGAAAATTTTCATCACTATGATGCGAACAGCATCCGCATCTGCACTCTTCTTCATCATTTGCTAAAACATCAAAATCGCTTTCTAAAATCTCTTTTACATTAGAGTATTTCCATATTTCATTTTTTTTTGATGGAATTTTAGCATTCAAAAAAGCCCGTTTTGCCTCATTTCTAAGTGCAAAAACAGATGGTTTATCATCTAAAAAAAGCTCAACATCTTTTATTAAAGAAACATTAGTCATCCTATTTTTCCTTCAAAAAAGATGCATAGCCATTCTTTTCTAATTCTAAAGCAAGATTTTTATCACCAGTTTTTATAATTTTGCCATCAGCAAAAATATGAATAACATCAGGAACAATATACGAAAGCAATCTTTGATAGTGAGTAATAACCAAAAATGCATTTTTTTCATTTCTTAATGCATTAACACCTTCAGAAACAGTTTTCAAAGCATCAATATCAAGTCCAGAATCAATTTCATCTAGTATTGCAAAAGAAGGTTTCAAAAGAGCCATTTGTAGAGTTTCAAAACGTTTTTTTTCACCACCAGAAAAACCTACATTAACAAATCTTTTTAACATCTCTTGATTAATGCCTAAAGTTTCTGCTTCTTTTCTCAATAACTTCATAAAACTCAAAGTATCAAGCTCTTCTTCATTATTGTATTTCCTAATAGCATTAAGTGAATGTTTCAAAAAATTAGAAACAACTACTCCAGGTATTTCCGTTGGATATTGGAGTGATAAAAAAAGACCTTCTCTAGCTCTTTCTTCAACACTCATATCCAAAAGATTTTTACCTTTAAACAAAATTTCACCACTTGTTACAACATATCCTTCTTTACCACTCAAAACATAAGATAAAGATGATTTACCTGCACCATTAGGACCCATTATTGCATGAACTTCACCTTCATTAATCGTAAGATTAAGCCCTTTTATTATTTCTTTATCACCAACAGATGCATATAAATTTTTTATTTCTAACAAATGTACCATTAGAATTATATCCCAAAATTAAGCTACTTTTCCATGACAATGCTTGAATTTTTTACCACTACCGCAAGGACAAGGACTATTTCTAGAAACATTTCCCCATTCTGGACGTTCAATTTTAGCACTATCTTGAATAGTTTTATTTTCAGGCGCAACACCATTATTCATAGATTCATGAACAGCTTCCATTTTTTGATTCATTCTAGCTTCTTCTTGCGCTCTAATGTCTTTTTCACTGCTTTGTTGAATAACCGCTCTACAAACAACTACTGTAATTTTTTCTTTAAGCAAATCCAACATATCAGAAAACATATTAAATGCTTCTCTCTTATATTCATTAAGAGGGTCTTTTTGACCATATGCACGAAGAACAATAGTGTGTCTCATCAAGTCAAGTGTAGCAATATGCTCTTTCCAAAGTTGATCTAAAGTTTGTAAAACAATACTTTTCTCAACTAATCTAATAAGCTCTTGAGGAACATCTTTGTTCTTTAATTCAATATAACTATCAACCTCTTTAATTATTAATTCCAACATATCTTCACTATCAATTTCAGGTCTTTTTACCCATTCTTCTAAAGGCAAATTAATACCTGTAACAGCAAAAATATCCTGTTTTAATTTTGTAATATTCCATTCCTCAGGCACACTACCCATAATAATGTTATTACAAACGATAGATGCTAAATAATCATGGCGCATATCAAGAACTGTTTCAGAAATATCATCAATAGACATTATTTCTTTTCTTTGTTCATAAATAACCTTACGTTGGTCATTCATAACATTGTCGTATTTTAACAAACTTTTACGAATATCAAAGTTACGCTCTTCAACTCTTTGTTGAGCTTTTTCTAAAGCCTTACTAATAAATGGATGAACAAGCGCCTCACCTTCAGGAAGTCCCAAACGTCTTAACATATCAGACATACGTTCAGAACCAAAGATTCTCATCAAATCATCTTCCAAAGATAAGAAAAATTTAGAGCAACCTGGATCACCTTGGCGTCCAGAACGACCTCTTAATTGATTATCGATTCGTCTGCTTTCATGACGTTCTGTACCAAGAATATACAAACCACCAGCATTTAATACTTTTTCTTTATTAATTTTTATTTCTTCTTCAATTTCTTTTTTAATATTTTCAATCTCAGCATCTGTTTCATTTCCTGTTAAGCGCTTGTTCAATGCTACTTGAGGATTACCACCAAGTTGAATGTCCGTACCACGACCGGCCATATTTGTAGCAATAGTAACAGCCCCAAAACGACCAGCTTCTGCCACAATCATAGCCTCACGTTCATGATGTTTTGCATTCAAAACTTCAAACTTAATATTTGTTTGATTTTTTAACAATGTTGCAATAGCTTCAGATTTTTCAACAGATGTTGTACCAACCAAAACAGGTTGCCCTTTAGCGTTACATTCTTTAATAGTATCAACAATTGCTTTATATTTTTCAGCAGTTGTTCTGTAGATAAAGTCTTCCTCATCTCTTCTCAAAACAGGACGATTCGTTGGTATCTCAACACAAGACAAATTATATATATCACAAAACTCTGCTTCCTCAGTCATAGCAGTACCTGTCATACCAGCAAGTTTAGGATATATTCTAAAGTAATTTTGGAAGGTAATAGAAGCAAGAGTTTGGTTTTCTGATTGTATTTCAACCCCTTCTTTTGCTTCTAAAGCTTGGTGAAGACCATCACTATAACGTCTTCCTTCCATTACTCTACCAGTAAACTCATCAATAATCATTACCTTATTATCACGAACAAGGTAGTCAACATCTCTTTCAAACATAATATTTGCACGCAAAGCTTGGTTAACATGATTAACTAAAGATACATTCTTAATATCATATAAACCACCTTCAACAATCAAACCTGCATTTTTCAAAAGCTCTTCAACATGCTCCATACCAGTTTCTGTAAGAGTAACGTTTTTAGCTTTTTCATCTTTTTCAAAATCGCTATCTTTAATATCTTTAATAACTCTATTAACAAGCACATACTTTTCAGATGAATCTTCTGCTGCCCCAGAAATAATTAGAGGAGTTCTAGCTTCATCAATCAAAATGGAGTCCACTTCGTCCACAATAGCATAATTAAAATCTCGTTGAACACGCTCATCTAAAGAAAATTTCATATTATCACGAAGATAGTCAAAACCTAACTCATTATTTGTACCATATGTAATATCTGCATTGTAAGCTGCTTTACGCTCTTCATCATTCTTTTCATGAACGATATAATCAACACTAAGTCCCAAAAAGCGGTAAACTTGCCCCATCCACTCAGCATCACGTTTAGCCAAATAGTCATTTACGGTAACGATATGCACACCTTTTTGTTCAATAGCATTAAGATATGCAGCCAATGTAGCAACCAATGTTTTACCTTCACCGGTTTTCATTTCAGAAATCATACCTTTATGTAAAACAATACCACCAATTAATTGAACATCATAATGTCTTTGCCCAAGAGTTCTCTTTGCAGCCTCACGAACCGTTGCAAAAGCTTCAGGCAAAATATCATCCAAAGTTTCCCCTTCTTTTAGGCGAGAGCGAAACTCTTCAGTCTTAGCTTTTAGTTCTTCATCAGAAAGTTTTACAAAGCTTTCTTCTAATGCATTAATTTGTTCTACAATTTTATTTTGTTTTTTTACAAAACGATCATTAGCTGATCCAAAAATTTTACGCGCAATATCTGTTAACATTTCTTTACCTTATATATTTTGTCTTTATAGCTACATTTAGTGTTTATATGAAATAAAGTCAATACTATCAACAAAAGTTATAAACTCAATTAAAAAATACTTGGAATATTTTATAAATAAGTATATATGTATAAAAGAATTAAAAATAAAACTTTTATTTTGGAGGTATTTTATGAAAAAGAGACTTGTTGGTTTTGTTATAACCGCTGTTGCTGTAGTAGTTGTTGCTGTAGCATCATTTGTATCTTTTAAAGTATATAATGCAAACGCTGGAGCAAACAAAGGCATTGCTGCAAAGATTAATGGTGAAACAATTTATATTAACGATTTAAAACAAAGTTATGCAGATCATCCACAGATTAAAGATAGAGTTCCTTTTGAAGAATTCTATGCAAAAACTTTAGATGTTTTCGTTAACTCTAAATTAGTTTACCAAGCTGCAAAAGCTGCAAAAATTGAAGAAACACCAGAGTTTAATCGTCAATTAGTAACAGCAAAAGAAGATTTAGCTCGTAAACTTTACTTAGAAAAAATGGTTGAAGAAAAAGTAACCGACGAAGAAGTAAAAAAATTATATGACGAATACACTTCAAAATTTGAAAGCCAAAAAGAAGTAAAAGCAAAACACATCTTGGTTGATACAGAAGAAAAAGCTAAAGAAGTTATTGCAAAACTTAAAAAAGGCGAAGATTTCGAAAAATTAGCTAGCCAATATTCAAAAGACCAAGTTGCAGATTTAGGCTACTTCACAAAAGAAATGATGGTTCCAGAATTTTCAAAAGCCGCATTTTCTATGAATAAAGGTGAATACTCAAAAACTCCTGTTAAAACAGAATTTGGTTATCACGTAATTTTAGTAGATGATGCAAGAGCTTCTAAGCCATTAGAATTAAAAGAAGTTGAAGCACAATTGAAAAATATGGTAACACAAAAAGTAGTTGCAGAAATTTTTGAAGAATTACGCAACTCTGCAAAAATCGAAAAATATACTCTTGAAGGTGAAGAAATCACAGAAAAGAAATAATTTTTCAAAAAACCAACATAAAAAGCCCCAAACAACGGGGCTTTTTATTTTATAATCAAAATTTTCTTGATTTTTAAAATATTTCATACTAAAACGTACGACGTAAACAGCACCCCTGGAGGTTGTTTACAAAAAATAAAACACAAATATAAAGGATAAAAAAATGTCAGATATTACATTTAATGCAAATTTACGTGAAAAAGCAGGTAAGGGGGCAGCTCGCGCATGTCGTAAAGAGGGTCGCGTTCCTGCAGTTATCTATGGTGGCAAAAAAGACGCTCTTAACATCAGTCTTCACCCAGTAGAATTAGAAAAAGCTTTAGACTTGAGCGATTTCTACAAATCTGTTATAACTGTTGTTGTAAACGGCAAAAACGAAAAGGTTATCTGCAAAGATGTACAATTCCATCCTGTATCAGATATGCCTATTCACGTTGACTTCTTACGTAAATAAGGAATAGCAAGTGTTTTTAGTGGTAGGATTAGGAAATCCCGGTGAGGAATATTCTAAAACCCGCCATAACATAGGATTTATGGCGGCTGATGAAATTCACAGTCGCCATAATTTTTCACCATTTAAGCAAAAGTTTGATGGCTTAATTGCAGAAGGAACTATCGGAAGAGAAAAAACCCTTCTATTAAAACCACAAACATATATGAACCTATCAGGTAATTCCGTACAAAAAACCGCAAAGTTTTACAAAATTCCCCCACAAAATATCATTGTTATACATGATGATAAAGACTTATCCCTTGGCAAATTAAAAGCCAAAAAAGGCGGAAGTGCTGGCGGACATAATGGATTAAAAAATATCGATTCGCAAATAGGTAATGAATATAATCGGATTCGCATTGGTGTTGGCTCACCAAAAGAGCATAATACCGATACCATAAACTTCGTATTATCTAGATTTTCAAAATCAGAATTAGAAATATTAGAACCAAAATTAGAATTTATCGCAACATCAATTACCGAACTAGTAGAAAAAGGTATAGATAGCTACTCAAACACAATCGGCATGTATAACGCAAAATAATCTCCCTTTTTATATAAAAATTCTTATTGCAAAACAAACTTATCTCCTATATAACTCTAAAAAAATCAAACAATCTTTTAGGAGTAATAAAATGGGATTTAATTGTGGTATTGTTGGTCTTCCAAACGTTGGCAAATCCACACTTTTTAATGCTTTAACACAAACAATACAAGCTCAAGCAGCAAATTTTCCTTTCTGCACAATAGAACCAAACACAGGACGAGTTGCTGTACCAGATAATCGCTTACAAGAATTAGCAAAAATTGTTAATCCTAAAAACATTATTCCAACTCAACTAGAATTTGTTGATATTGCCGGTCTTGTAAAGGGTGCATCAAAAGGCGAGGGCTTAGGAAACCAATTCCTAGCAAACATTCGTGAAACAGATGCAATAATTCATGTTCTACGTTGTTTTGATGATGGCAACATAACCCACGTTGAGGGTTCTGTTGACCCGATTCGTGACGCAGAAATTGTAGAAACAGAGTTAATGATTGCAGACCTCGAGTCTTTAGAAAAACGCTTTGAACAAACAAAGAAAAAAGCTCAAACAGGTGGAGATAAAGAAGCAGGCTTAAGAGCAGAAGTTATGGAACCAATTATCAATGCTCTAAAAGAAGGCAAACCTGCAAGAACAGCAGCTCCAGACCCTGCAAATAAAGATGCCTACAAACAATATCAAATGCTACAATTATTAACATCAAAACCAGTTTTGTACGTATGCAATGTAGATGAAGATAGTGCTTCTTCAGGAAACGAATACTCTAAAAAAGTTTTTGAAAAAGCTTCTTTAGAAAATGCAAAAGCAGTTATAATTTCTGCTGCAATAGAATCAGAAGTTGCTCAGTTAGATACCGATGAAGAAAAACAAGAATTTTTATCAGCATTAGGCTTAGAAGAAACCGGTTTAACCAAAATCATCAAAGCCGGCTATGCTCTATTAGGGTTAGAAACATATTTTACTGCCGGACCAAAAGAAGTTCGTGCATGGACATTCCTAAAAGGCTCAAAAGCCCCACAATGTGCCGGCATAATTCACTCAGATTTTGAAAGAGGTTTCATTAGAGCAGAAACAATCTCTTATGATGACTATATCAAGTTTGGAGGCGAACAAGGTTGCAAAGAGGCTGGTAAAATGCGCTCCGAAGGAAAAGAATATATTGTTAAAGACGGAGATTTACTAAACTTCTTATTTAACGTTTAACCTTAACAAAAAAGAGCGCCTAAGCGCTCTTTTCTTTTAGCTTTTACAGCTCTATTCATTATCCAAAAATTCAACAGCATCCATTGCAGCCATTGCGCCACTACCAGCAGAAATTACTGCTTGTTTATATTTAGGGTCTTTCACATCACCTGCCGCAAAAACACCATCAACATCTGTTTGAGAGCTATTTTCATGAGTAACAATATATCCTTTACTATCAAGCACAAGATTACCCTTAAATATGTCAGTATTAGGCTTATGACCAACAGCCACAAAAACACCATCCAAAGCAACTTCTTTTACAACATCTGTTTCAACATTTTTAATTTTAATACCAGTAACTTTTTTAGGTTCATCTTGTCCCAAAATTTCCTCAACAACACTATTCCATTCAACCACAATTTTCTTATTGTTAAGCACTCTATCTTGCAAAATTTTATCAGCTCTTAATTGGTTTCTTCTATGTACCAAAATCACCTTATCTGCAAGAGTTGCAAGATAAAGAGCTTCCGCCACTGCAGAATTGCCACCGCCAATCACAGCAACAGTTCTTCCTCTATAAAAGAAACCATCACAAGTAGCACAAGCAGAAACACCATATCCTAAATATTTCTTCTCTGACTCAATGTTCAACCATTTGGCAGAAGAACCTGTCGCAACAATAATAGCTCTTGCTTTATAAGAATGCCCGTTTTCAGAACTGCAAACAAAAGGTCTATTAGAAAAATCAACTTCAACAATATAGTCATTAACAAATTCAACACCAAGTTTTATTGCTTGTTGTTTCATTTTATCCATTAATTCATAACCGCTAATATCTTCAAAACCTGGGAAGTTCTCTATACTTGCTGTCATTGTTAATTGACCACCTTCTTGATTACCAGAAACAATCATAACCTTAATTCCAGCACGAGCAGCATAAATACCTGCGGTATATCCTGCAGGACCAGAACCCAAAATTAACAAATCAGTAGTATAAAGTGCCATAATAGCCTCCCTAGTTTAATAGTTTTAATGTTCTTTCACGTAAATCTCTTACTCTTTTTACCTTATCATTATCCCCTAATAATTCATATATTGCTATTAGCTGACTACACACATTCAAAGTATCTTGATATTTAGTATAAAAGCTTTCATCTTGACGCATTACTTCATCTAAAGCTTTTTCTAAAAACAAAACCTTTATCTGCGGAACTTCTGCTGTTTTTGCAAGTAACATATACGCCGCAAACTTATCTTTTTCATTGTGATTTTCTGCCCAAGATTCTTCTACCTTAACCAAAGCATCTTCATCACCGATATAATAATATATATCTTTTAAGGCTAATAGCACTCTATTTCGTTCTTCTGGATAACGAGTATACAAAAGAGATTGATTATAATACCCTACTGCTAGGAAGTATTTACTATTATCTTGACTTTGTAAAGCCTCTTCATAATAAATATCGCCAAGTTTTACATAAATCCAAAACAACACCGTCATAATACTAGGTGAAACACTTTCATTTTGCTGTAAAAACTTCATATAAAAATTCAAAATAGCATTGTACTGCACAATTTTAGCATCATTTGATAAAAACGATTCTCTTTCTTGCACAATTTTATATAGGTTAAAAAACTTATTTTCACTATTCCGAGTTTTTATATTTACCTTATCATCCATATTTTCACCACAAAAATTACAAAACACCACCTGTTGCTAAACAATAATCTTCACTATTTAATGCATACTTTTTATGTACAGGACACTTCATACACAAACACCCTAAATTTTCATGAATACAATCACTCTTCTCAAAGGCACAAAACATCATTTCCAAATGCCCGAGTTTATTCATATCGATTTTATCATCAATCTCTTTATAAACATTCTTTTTCTTACAAAATTTGGTATATGAAGGACATTCCAAACACAAACATTCTCTTAAGTTTTCAATATTCTTATCTACATGCATATTATATCTCCCTATAAAAATTATACAAAAAATAAATATGCAAAATTTTAACCAAAACAAGTATACTTAAGCTTTATTTAAGTTCTATAAACCACTAAATTCTGATAAATTTTCCCTCTTTTATTTGTGGCAAAAAATAATTTTTAACTCCTGGTAAAAAGGTGATTTTATCAACTCTTGCAAACAAAGGGCCTCTATAACAAGCTTCAATCATTTTATTTATATTATCATCATCACCGCTCATTAAAATCTCTACACTACCATCATCTTCATTTCTAACCCAACCAGAAATTCCACCAATTTCCATCGCTTTAGAAATAGCCCACCTTCTATAACCAATTCCTTGAACTCGGCCATCAATCTTCAAATATACTTCTTTTACCATAATAACCTTCAATAAACTTAAAAAAATTGGTTGCAACTCTCATTACAACCAAACTTTTTACTAATTAGATTTTTTAACCGTCAAACCACCTGACAACAAGTTTAACAAACCTTTTGTTGTTTCTTTAACACTACCAACACTATCATCTAGTATTTTACCAACATCATCTGTTGTTGTAGAAACAACGTTCTTTGGTTCTGGAAATCTATTTTCGTAACCAGTGCCAACAAGAGCAGAATAACAAGGCGAGCCATCACTTTCTAAAAGCATTTGTGCGCCCAAATAAACTGGACCTGCAGTTGTCACGCCAACAATAGTTTTTATTGCATTAGCCCCGTCAACTCCAATCTTAGGATTTTGAACAGTACCTGTTAATTTAACCAAAGACGATAATGCTTTAGCAATATTTGTATCAGTAAGTTTACCAGCAAAAGGTTTTACACTAATATTAAGCTTATCATTCTTAAGATTAATATTACCATCAGCCACAATTGTAAACTTATCCGCATTAACCACTATACCATTTGGAAACTTTGCTTTCTTATCTTTAAATTCCGCTCTAACAACAGCGCAACTCATATTAAGCTCATCATTTCCTTTAGTTAAATTGAGAGTATTAATTAATTGAGAAATAATATTTCCTTTGAGCATACCAATATTACCCAAATAAAGTTTTGATTTATCAATAATTAAAGCCATATTACCATCTAAACCCTCAACCAAGCTAGAATATGTATCACCATTACTTGTAAGGTCTAAATATAAATCTGTCACACCACCATCAATAAAACTAAAGTTATCACTATTTGCACCCAAAGCTCTCATTAATTTTAATAAATCAACTTTAGCAACATCTACATCAACTTTTAAGCCATGTGTTTTAGCATCAAGAGATATATTTCCACCAATATCACCTGTTGTAATTTTTCCATTAACAAAGTTTATATTTGCAACACCATTGTTCAATAATGTCTTAACTTCTAAATCAGAAACCAAAACAGCTCCATTATTAGATACTTTACCAATTTTTATAAGACCATCGACATTTACCTTATAAAAATCATTATATGGAACAACAATATTTGGCGCTAGACTAGTTGCATTTGCACTTTTTATAAATTCACCTAAAAATGCTGTTTTTTCTTTCTTTTCAAAAGATGCTATATCTATATTAGCGCTTCTAATCTCAGCTTTAACCAAAGGAACAACATTTTCTAAAACAGCTTCAACTTCACCTTCAATAATATTGCCTGCGATTTTTAATTCTCTAATTTTTAAAACAACGTCTTTTAAACTTCCCTTAAAAGCAACATCTAAGCTTTCATTAAAACCACTATTTTTTCCTAAGAATTTAGCAACTCTTGCATCACCATTAAATTGCAAATTCCCCATAATATCAAATAACTTAACTTTAGTTAAAACATCAATTCCCATTACACTAACATCTAGTTCCACAGGATATCCGTCTTTTGCATCTAATAGCTTTAATGCGCCTAAAACACCTTTTCCTTTATATTCACCATCATTAACATTAAAATTCAAATCAATATTACTATCAGAGTTTTCATCAAGGTTAAAGTTCTTTATGTTATAGCTTTGTTTTTTGCCACTTTTATCAAAATAATTAATTTGAACATTATTTAAAGCAACTTCCTTAATCACCAAATCTGACAATATTCCAACATCTTTAGGCTCACTTAATTCACCAGCATTAGCGCTCTTAATAAACTCAAAACCAAAAGCTGTTTTTTCTTCTTTATTTTCTACCTCTTTTGTTGCGCCAAATTCCCAGTTTGCTCCATTTTCAGCATTTTCTTCAAGATTAACCACCGCATCATCAATCTTAAAACTACTAATAACAAACTTCTTACTTAAAAGAGGAATAACACTAACGCTTAAATCAATTGTTTTTGCACTAACCATATTAGGGTTTTTAGACCATTTTGCATTAGCAAATGTAACATCACTAATTTCAATCACAGGACTAAACGAAGGTTTAACTTTAATATTACCAACAACAAGCTCTCTTCCTGTTGCATCAAAAACAGATTTTGAAATCATTGTTTTATAGTTATTAAAATCAATTTGTGTTAAAGCAATATAACCACCAATAATCACTAACAAACACAAACAAACAATCGAAATCAAAATAACTTTAAGCGCTTTTTTCATTATAAGTTACTCCCTAAAATTTAACCCTAATACTTTTATACTCTCTTTAAAATAGTCCGGCAATTTAGCTTTAACAACCATTTTTTTACCATAAATCGCAGATAAATCTATTTTATAAGCATGTAAATGCAATTTTTTAGAAAATAAATCGTTTTTACCACGTTCTTTTCCAAAATATTTATCATCACCCAAAATTGGCATACCCATATATTCCATATGCGCTCTAATCTGATGAGTTCTACCTGTCAAAGGACTAGCAGACACAAGTGCAAACTTATCACCAACATTATCCAAAATTTCATATTCAGTAACAGCACTCTTACCACTATCAATCACTTGAACTCTACCATCAATTTTTTCAAGAGGAGCTTTTATCTCACCAAACTCTTTATCGCACATCCCACGCACAAGCGCCAAATATGTTTTTTGTAAAGTATGCTCTCTAAATGCTTTTGTTAAAATATCTGCCATTTTTCTATCACGAGCCAAAACCAAAATACCGCTAGTATCTTTATCGATTCTATGCACTAACTTTGGTTTTTCTTCCATTCCAAACTTTAAAGCTTCAAGCATACCATCAATATGGCGTTCAGTATTTGTGCCACCTTGTACCGCAAGCCCTGATGGCTTATTTATAACAATGATTTTCTCATCTTTATAGATAACCAAACTCTCAATAAATTTCGCATCATTTTGAGAAACCCCAACATGTACTTGTTCTTTTTTCTCATTATCAAGAGGCGGTACTCTAACTTCAAAACCAGCCTCAAGTCTTGTATTAGCCTCAGCTTTTGCGCCATTAACCTTTATTTGTTTTGTTCTAACTAGTTTTTGAAATCTTCCCAAACTAAGCCCCGGATAATATTTTAAAAACCATCTATTTAAGCGCATGCCATCATCAGCATCTTTTACTTTTATAATCTGCACACCAGACATATAAAACCTCTTTAATGTTAAATTCAAAAAAATCATACTAAAATAAAACAAAAATACAAGTTTAATTTAAACCTAAAAAAATCCATTTTTTTACAATTATTTAACAAAAACCAATATACTATCCAAAATATATTTTACTTATCTTAGGACTAAAACTATGAACAACATAAAAGCTTCTCTAAATTTATACCTCAATTCTTGGAAACGTTCTTTTGATTTTAACTCAAAAGAAATAGCAGAAGAATATAAAAACTTTATCAATATCAGCCTTATTATTCTCTTTATCTCATTAATAAGTTTTTGCACAACATACGAAGAACAAGCTTTTATCGTTAATGGCAACTTTATAACCACAAAAATTCCTTTTGGAATAGCTTTATTTTGGTGTTATATGAGCTTTGCTTTTATCCCTCTTTCTGGTTTAATTGTTCGACGATTACATGCTTTAAACATAGACATCTCATTAAAAAACATATTAAAAATATTTAATCTCAAACTATTTAGAACATTAATATGTATATATTTTATTCCACTTGCTATTATAAGTATAATAAATAACGATTTCACAGTTTTGCTCTTTATTATACAACCTCTCTTTCCATACTATTTAATTTCTATACACCCAATGTATATAGCATTTGTTTTTCTATTTTCATTCTGCTATCATTTATTTAATACTGAAAAGCTTAAAACATATTTAGAGAAAAACAAACGCATCCATCGCTTAAAAAAATTTTTAGGGATACTTCTCTTAATTTTAGTAATCTCTATTTTTGTTGGTGCATTTTATATACTCAACATACCGGTGAAAATAGTAGTAATAGACATTCTCAACATATTGGTGATTATAGGCATTTTTGTATCATTATTATTTTTTTGTATAACATACTTTATACATATAATATTTGCTATCACAGTAATACTATTTTTTTCCTATGTAGCCGATATACATATTATAACAATTATATTTTTATTATTATATATATTAATGCTCGCATTAGTTGCTATCTATCTTTACAAAAAAAATACTATCTATCTTTATAAAAAAATAAAAACTTATGCACCTATATATCTTCCTATGATTTTCGTTTGTATTATATTACCATTAAATGTAGTTTCACCAGATTTTGGCTCTTTTGGAATGATAAAAAACATTCTAACAAATGCAAATTTTGTAGAACAAAAAGTAGATTCTATTGGTGACAAAAATATTAATGCTCTATCTATCCCATTATTACAAACTATATCCAAAGAAGCGCCAAATGAAAACACTATAATCTCTACACACAACCTATATCAAGCATTAAGTTTAATGGCAAATGGTGCAACTGGAGATACATTAACCCGTCTTAAACAACTTCTAGGTAGTCAAAATCTAGATGAAATTAACGCTAAAAGTAAAGAGATTTTAAAAAATCACTCCACTGCTCTAAAATTTAAAAACAACCTAAAAATTTTGAATAAAAAACACTTATCTCCTAACTTTAAAGATACTCTAAAAGAATATGATATAAAAACATCTTTCTCCAAAAATAATTGTACATTAGAGCTTTCTTCAACATTGTCTTTCGCATCAGTGTGGAAAGACAAATTTGGAGAACACCTTACAACCCACCCTTTCTATACCCCAACCGGTAAAGTAGATGCCGAAATGATGACAGATAAAAGAGAAGTATACATCGCTCAAGGCCCAAATTTTAGAGTATTAGCACTACCATATAAAAGTGGCGATAATTTTTACATAATTCTCCCATCATCAAAAGATACCCCAATAAGAAGTAATTCATTAATTAATGATTCTTTTGCAGAAGAAGTTGATGAAAGTCAAAATCAAACTATATCTCTTGATGAAATTATAGAAAAACTAACCCCTGAAACTTTTAGTTCCTTAAAATTTGAAAAACATGAAATCAGTTTAATGATACCTGTTTTCGAATTATCTAAAGATATTAACTTAAGAAAAATATTAACTTCTCTAGGTTTAGAAAATTTATTTAAACCGGGGCAATCAGAGCTAAATAATATCTTATCAAATTCCGCTACAACTAATGTTTGCACAAAAGAAAATATTCACATCACCTCTGCTAAACAAAAGAACAAAATCATAGTAAACGAAAAAGGTACTGCCGCTGTTTCCTTACAATCATTTGTTTTAGATTTTGCTACAGGTGCTTTTATGGGAAGAAACGCAGCCCCATTTATCGTTGATAGACCTTTTATCTTTATGATAAATAATGGAGCGTTTATTGGAATAATCAACGACCCAACAAAAAAAGGCGATTCTTTCTAGAACCGCCCTTTTCTCTTTTGAGGTTTTCCTATTTTTTTAGGAACAACCCATTTGCGTTTTGGTTGTTTTTTAGCTATTGGTTCAAATACAATTTTAACATCGTTCGCACTTTCGCTCATCTGTTTTATAACATCTTTAATGTCAGATAGAGCAACTTCCGGTTTATAGAATATTATTCCATACTCTTTTTCAAGAACCTCTATAATTGTTGTAAGCACTTTTTCATCACAATAACTAACTCCCATAGCTGCCAAAGCCATTTTTAATCGATTATTTATCATACATAAAAATTTTTAAATTATACAAAAGAAGCCCTAACATACTATATTTAAAGCATATTGTCAAATTTTAATTATTATTCTCTTTTCTTACTTTTTGTTTTTCTTTGCGAAGTTTATCAAAATAGTCGATTCTCTTTCTAATTTCTCTTTCAAAACCTCTATCAACCGGATTATAAAATCTTCTTCTACCCATCTCTTCAGGAAAATAATTTTGCCCCGAAAAACCATCTTCTAAATCTTGGTCATAAATATATCCTTCTTTATAACCAAGTTCTTGCATCAATTTTGTTGGAGCATTCAAAATATGTTTAGGAGGCATTAAAGAACCTGTTTTTCTTGCCACATCAAAAACACTATGCATCGCCTTATAAACCGCCGCAGATTTTGGAGCAGTCGCCAAATATGCTGTAAGTTGCATAATTGCCAAATCTCCCTCAGGGCTTCCAAGTCGTTCATATGTATCCGAACAAGCAATCGCCTGCACCACGGCATTAGGGTCAGCCAAAGAAACATCTTCCACCGCAAATCTAACTAATCTTCTTAAAATATATCTAGGGTCTTCACCAGATACAATCATTCTACCAACCCAATAAAGAGCCGCATCAACATCAGACCCTCTCAAAGATTTATGAACAGCAGATATCAGATTATAATGTCCATCTCTTCCTTTATCATAAACAGGTGAGCGAGAGCGAATAATCTTCATAAGTTTGTCTTTACCAAAAACTTCACCCTCTTTAGCATAAGCCCACACACTTTCTGCCAAATTTAGAATATATCTACCATCACCATCAGCAATAGTTTTTAACAAATCTCTTGCCTCATCATCAATAGGAAGCTTCATCCCCTCTTCTTTTTCAGCTCTTTGCAAGAGTTCTTCAAAATTTTCTTCCGTAAGTCTATTTAAAACAAAAACCTGACACCTCGACAAGAGCGCCGCATTTAATTCAAAAGACGGATTCTCTGTTGTTGCTCCAACTAAAATAACTGTACCATCTTCAACATAAGGCAAAAAACCATCTTGTTGAGATTTATTAAACCTATGAATTTCATCTACAAAAAGAAGTGTTCCTTTTCCTTGAGTAATTTTTCTATCATGTGCATATTGAAACACTCTTTTCAAATCCGCAACACCAGAAAAAACTGCCGAAATTTGTTCAAAATATAGATTAGTATGCTCTGCAATAAGCCTTGCAATTGTTGTTTTTCCACAACCTGGAGGTCCCCAAAGAATAAAAGAAGAAACCTTTCCCGTAATAACCATTCTACCCAAAGGAGAATCTTCGCCCAAAACTTGCTCTTGTCCAACCACATCTTCAAGTTTTTTAGGGCGCAATCTATCTGCGAGTGGGCGCTTAACCCTATTTGAAAACAACGTTTCTACCATTTTTTCTCTTCAATTTATCAAAATATAGTAACCCTTAACACAAATTTTTCATTCCTACAACTAGATTCTTCACTAATTTTCACATATTACTTGACAGTTCCTTATAAAGTTATACTATTCATATACTTTTAATAACAACGATTTAAGGAAAAATTATGAGCTTTAAAGATTTAGGGTTAGACGAACATACAATTCATGCAATAGAAGACCTTGGCTACAAAGAGCCAACAACCGTACAAAAAGACGTTATACCATCAGTTCTTGCCGGAAAAGATATTTTCATAATAGCACCATCTGCTTGTGGCAAAACTTGTTCATACATTTTCCCATTAATTGATATTATATCTCAAAAACAAGGGCAAAATATTCTAATCATCACAGCAGATGACAAAGAAGCTGTTAATGTTTCAGACAAGCTCTCAATTTTTAATAAATACCACGAGATAAAAGAAACCGAAACAGAAGCAAATGTTATCATTGGCGCACCAGCACTCTTGTTAGAAAACATTTCAGAAGAAAAAATAGATGTATCAAGCACCAATATACTAGTTGTAGATGATATAAACTTAATCAAAAAAAATCGCCAATTAAAAAATTTAGATAAAATTTTAGAATTATTGCCAGTTAACAAGCAAAACATTGTTTTCACAACTCGCAGATCAAAAGAAACTCAAGATACATTAAACAAAATCCTTAAAGCTCCTGCAGAAATAAAAATAGATAAAAACAAAGAAAGCGAAGTAAAAGACGTTCAAAATGAACCAACCCTACCAAAAGAAGCACCCAAACCTAAAAAGAAAAACAAAGACAAGACTCCTCTTGATAAAAAAGCGGTAGAACTTGCTAAAAAAGGTAAAGCTTTCGGTTTTAATCCTCCTCACTTTTTACTAACAGAATGCAAGCTTATGGAAGGTGAAGATTAATAAAAAAAATACTTGCGCTATTTTGATGCAAGTTCTATATAAATACAAAAATATTAACTTATAAACTGGAGATACAAATGGCTGGACACTCCCAATTTAAAAACATTATGTACCGCAAAGGTGCACAAGATGCAAAAAAAGCTAGAGTTTTTGCAAAACTAGCTCGTGAAATTACTGTTGCTGCAAAATCAGGTCTACCTGAGCCAGATAAAAACCCTCGTTTAAGACTTGCAATCCAAGCAGCTCGTGCAGAAAGCATGCCAAAAGACAACATAGAACGTGCAATTGCCAAAGCAACTCAAACAGCCGGCGGTGCAGACTTCACAACTATGCGTTATGAAGGTTTTTCATCAAGCAAAGTAGCTGTTATTGTAGAAGCCCTAACAGATAATAAAAATCGTACAGCAAGTAACGTTCGCTCAATTTTTGGTAAACGTGGTGGTGCAATGGGTGAAACAGGTTCTGTAACATTCAACTTTGAGCGCATTGGCTACATTGAGTATCCACTATCTGTTGCAGATGGAGATACAATGTTTGAAGAAGCATTAAATGCAGGTGCAAACGAAGTTATCACCGAAGATGAAATTCATACAATCGAAACTCTTCCTGATGACCTATCTTCTGTAACAGAAGCTTTAGAACAAAAATTTGGTACACCATCAGCTTCTCGTCTTGATTGGAAACCAACTGTTAAATCAGAAATAACAGACATTGAAACTGCTAAAAAATTCTTAGAGTTCATTGATGCTCTTGAAGAAGATGAAGATGTACAACATGTATATCACAATGCAGAAATTTCAGATTCTGTAATGGCAGAACTAGAGGCAGAATAAATGCGAATATTAGGCCTAGACCCAAGTATATCATCAACAGGTTGGGGCATAATAGATGTTGAAGGGAGCCGTTTGTCTTATAAGGCAGACGGCTTTATTCCTACCTCTAACAAACTACCTCTATCAGAGCGCCTACACATTATCCATAATGAACTACAAAAAATTATTGAACAATATAAACCTGATGAAGCATCAATAGAAATAACTTTCTTAAACTCCAACCCTGAAACCTCATTAAAACTAAGCATGGCAAGAGGTGTAGTTTTTTTAATGCCATCATTATACAACATCCCACTTTATGAATACGAACCAAATAAGGTAAAAAAGGCTCTAACAGGGGTGGGACGTGCAGACAAAACCCAAGTAGAAACAATGGTAAAAATCCTTCTCCCTGGGTGCAAACCAAAAAATAACGACTCATCCGATGCGCTTGCAATCGCCATCACCCACGCAAACTTAAGAAACTCTTTTAATTCTAAAATTGCATAAAATAGCCTTTGATTACTTACACAGCACTCTTATCAACAAAATCTTTTATCTCATCAAAGAGTTTTACGCTCTTTTCATTAAAATCATCTTCATAAGCCAATGTATCATCTATTTTAACTTTTAAAAAATATATTTCTTCAACCACATTGTTTTCATTTTTCAGCATCATCAAATCTTCGCCATTTTTAAGTAAAGACCTAATTTCAAATACAATATTCTCTAAAATATATTCTTCATTATTTTCATCAGTTAATATAGCTGTATTTTTACCATCATATATAAATTTAACAAATTTCTTATTTAAATCATATAATTCTAAAGCAACTTTATCGTTTTTTACAAAAAACACACCTTTATCTATATTACCCATTTCTTCCTCCTGAAATAGAGTTAATCATCACAACACCTTTAGTGCCAGCTTTACCGCTTAACATTTTTTTAGTTTCTTTTGTATCTTTTCCTTCTATTTTTCTACTTACTTTACCCTTTATTTTTTCATTATATAATTTTACAGCTGCAACTGTTAATATCGAAGCCCCTGCCGCTGCCAATGCAGGATTAGCAGTTCCAATTCCTGCAAAAACAGATAAAGCTCCAGCAGCCATAGTAAGTTTAGGATTTTTAGAAACACCATTTTTTAAAGCATCCAAAACACCAAGACTATTAAAACTATCTTTTAACTCTTTTCTATTTTTTCTTACTTCTGGAGAATTCCAAACATTCCTGAATACTTCTTTATATCTATCAAAAACACCTCTCCCAGCTTCATAACTTTTACTATCTTTTTTAAACATATCAGCATAATCATTACTATTTGTTTTGCGTTCATATAAATCTTTTTCTTTTTCAGGAACATATTCCTTACCTTGAAGTTCAGCGTCCATTTTCTTAGTATATTCATCCATTTTTTTCTGTTGTTCCGATTTGTACCCACAATATTCATATGTAGCAACAACAGAATCTCTAAACAAACTTTTGTCACTTAAACTTCCGTATTTCATGCAATCTGTTTCTTTTAGCTTTTCGGAAAATTCTAACGCTTGTTCTTTACTCATTTTACCGGTTGATACTAACGAATACATTTTATATGCCATTTCAGCTTCTCTTGAGTGATTAACAACGCTAGCGTCTTTTTTTACTTTAGCTATATAGTCATCAAACATAGCATTTAAATCTTTTGGATTATCAATATCTTTTATATCTTTATTACCTTTTTTTTGAATTCCCGCAGTTCTTAATGCATTTAACTGTTCCATAATCTCAGCACCACCACCTAATGCATTAGCTAAATTTTCACCAGCTTCAAGTATTGCATCAACTTTATCCGTGCTTAAATTTTTCTCTGTCAATTTAGCAATCAAATCATCAAAAGCGCTCATCTCTCATCTCCCATAAAATAAAACTATATTACTACAATACTATAAATGTTGACTATAGTCAACACATATTTTCATAAATAAATTATAATACCCTCAAACAAATTTTAATAAGGGTATATATTGCAAAACAGACTCTTAACCATAGGCAAAAATATTCAAAACCAACGCAAAAAACAAAATTTAACACAAATAGAGCTTGCTGTTGAGGTTGGAATAGATAGAGCATATTTATCAGAGATAGAAAACGGCAAAGCAAATATCTCTGTAAATATATTATATGCAATTGCAGATGCTCTGCACATTGATATAAAAGATTTTTTTAATACAAACCAATCATAAAAAGGAGGCTTCTCGCCCCCTCTTTCTTCTTAAATCAAATCCCTATTACATATCGGCAATAACTTCCATGCTAACAATCACATCTGGGTCATAAACCATACCATTATAACCACCGCCTTTTTTGATATTGTCAACATATTCCATACCGCTAACAACTTTACCCCAAACAGTATATTGACCATCTAGGTGTGGAGCATCATCAAAACAAATAAAGAATTGACTATCTGCAGAGTTAGGGTCCATTGCTCTGGCCATAGAAACCGTACCACGTGTATGAGGAACTCTATTAAATTCAGCCTTTAGCTTCTTACCGCTACCACCAGTACCATTACCCAAAGGACAACCTGTTTGCGCCATAAACCCATCAATAACTCTATGGAATTTCAAACCATTATAAAAACCTTCTCTAACTAGTTCTTTAATTCTAGCAACATGGTTTGGAGCTTCCTCTGGAAACATCTCAATCACCACTTCACCATCTTTTAATTTCAAAACCAATGCATTTTCTTGATCTTTTACATTATAAGAATGTTTCATTTTCTTACCTCTCGTTTCACTCACTTCAAGTTTTTTTGTTTCTTCAACACCAATACTTTTTGTATCGCTTTTATCCAAAATCTTTGTATCACTTTTAGCTAACACATTTCCCATCATAAAACCCTTTACAATTAAAATAACAGTTAAAACTAAAACTATATTTAGGAATTTATTTTTCATAATTCAATACCCAATCAATACGTTGTTCTGCACTCAAGTTTTGAGGATAAGAATCAATTTCTTTCAACCTATCTCTCAAACCCACTCCATTTGCTATCTGAATAGCAAGACCAGGTCTTGCATTAACTTCAAGCATCATAGGGCCTCTTTCCTTATCAAGCACAATATCCGCTCCCAAATAACCAAGCCCCGTCATATCATAAGCCATAGCACCAATAAGCAAATGCTCTCTCCAAAAAGGAACTTTCAAATCCATAAGATTTGCCCCTGTATCAGGATGATGAGTTACTTGCTTATTATGCATAACAGCATTAAGTGTTTTACCAGTTTTTACATCAAGCCCCACACCAACAGCACCTTGGTGTAGATTTGCTCTACCACCCGATTCTTTGGTTGCTAATCTCATCATCACCATAGCAGGGTATCCTTTATACACAATCACCCTAACATCTGGCACACCATGGTAGCTAAAATCTTTAAAAACCTTACTAAAATTCACAGTTTCTTCAATCAAAGCTACATCATATTTACCACCAAGACTAAAAAGACCGCTTAATGTATTAGAAATATGCTGATAAACATCATCAAACGAAAGCACTTCGCCCGAAGCATTGATAAATTCATTTTCATTATATTCTTTTATAACCAAAACACCTTTACCACCACTACCATGCGCCGGCTTAATCACAAATGTCTTATGCCCTTTAACAATATCCAAAAGATTTTTTACTTCATACTGGTGTTCAATAATACCAATCATCTTAGGAGTATTAATATTAATACTATTAGCCAACTTTTTGGTTTTTACTTTATCATCAACCAGAGTATATAATGAACGTTTATTTTGCTTAGAAATCACATTGTAATTTCTTTCATTCATACCCAAAACACCTTGTGCTTTTAATTTTTTTGCAATTTTAAACCAATTAAGCATCAAATTAATCCTTATTTTTAACAAGTGGTGCAAAACGCATTAACTCAGTTAATCGATAACCAGTATAAGTACCAAGCAACATCACAATAAACATGATAACTAAGTTAAACTCATTAAAAGCAAACATCACATGACGAACATATTCGCTACTAATTACAACATAAGTCATCATTGCTGTAATCATTGTGTTAAAAATCTCTTTTAAGGTATTTTTAGCCCCTTCTTCTTCCCATGTAATAGAAGCTCTTTCAATAATCCATGCTGTAATAATTATAGGGAAAAATATTGCAGAACTAATAATTTCATAATCTAACCTATAACCAATAACTGTTAATATTTGTATCAGCATAATAACAAAAATCACCACAAATGAAATTCTTGGAACAAGCAACAAATTAAGTCTAGCAACCAATGTTCTCATTAAAAGGCCTAAAAATATCATTATAGAAAAGCAAACAAGCCCAGGAACAAAACCAGTCTTAACCAAAGACATAGCAACAAGCATTGGTGTAAATGTTCCCATGGTAGAAACACCAATCACGTTGCGCATAATTACAACCATCAAAATCGCAAGAGGGAATATCATCAACCATTTTAATGTATTTTGTTCCAAAATAGGAAGACTATAAACACTATACTTATAAGGAACAAGCAAAGCACTATCTTTTGCTCTAAATTCAGCCATTTTCAAAGGTGTTGCAACAGATTTTAACACCGAAAACATAACTTTAGAATTTTCACCACCATGAACATCAAGCAAAGCAACCCCTCCACGTTGGAATACGACCCAATTTTCAGGCAAACCTACGCTTGCAGTATTCAAATCATACAAAGTCCATTTATTATCAAAATAAGCCTCAAGCATAATATCTGGCTTATCCGTTTTTTTACCTTCTTCAAGCTTAATAGCTCTAACCAAACGAGCAGGAATTCTCTTATAAGACAATATATGAACAATCTTTTCAGCAAATTCTTTAGGAGTATAATTCAATGGCAAAACCAAACTCATAGTGGGATTAGCCATTTCCTGATTTATAGTTTTAATAACTTTTTGAACTCTATCACCTTTTTGTAATTCTGTAAGCTCCCAAATTTTCTTCATTTGGATTTTTTCTTCATCATCCAATATTGGTCTTGCTACTTTCTTGGGTGCTAATGCACCTTTAGCTTCTTTTTTATAATCATCATAAATATTTAAACGATAATAAAGATTTTGTTTTCCGTTCTTATTTGCGCCTTTAAAAACAATTACATTATTCTCTTTATCTTGATTAATTTCATAACCATTCGCAACAATTTCTTCACTTAAAATCTCAAAACTATCATTGTTTGTTGGAATACCAAGCACTGCTTCAACATCACCACCTATTGCCTTAAAAGAAACTTTAGCATCAATAGTCCAAATATCTGTAACTTCTTTAGGTGATAAACTAAACCCCCAATATTTTATCTTGTAATAACAACACATCCCAGCATACCACAAAGACAAAACAAGCAAATAGCTCAAAACACATCTAACGCTAAAAAATTTCTTAAAAAATAGTCTCATTATTTTATGTCCAAAATTAATTCAAAGTATAAGAAGTAGATGTATCAACAATATATCTACCAGTTAAAATATTACGACCAATCAAACCTTGATAGTCAAATTGCTCTCTATCTGCAATAGAAAATACAGCGCTAAAAACTTCTTTTCCCATCTTCACATCCATTTTCACCGCTTTTCTACGTTCATCTTCTCCGGATCTTCTAACCTTAAAAGAACGTTCTACTTTTTTCTCAAAAACATGTTCTTCACCAGTTTTTCTATTTTTAAGCTTAAAAGTAACCCATCTTTCGCCATCTCGTTCAAAATACTCTACATCTCTACAATCCAAAGAAGATGTTGTAGCGCCAGTATCAATTCTAGCTAAAAAAGGAGATTTCATTGGTAAAAAATAAATAGGCTCAACTTCACCAATAATTGGCAAATGAGCCTTTTCAACAACAATTTCTTGTTTTGTTGTATTAACGTTATGAACAACAGCTGGAACAATCACTTGCTTTGCTTGGCATCCAGAAACAAGCAATGCGAGCAACACTAGATAGAACTTATGCATTATTAAAAACCTTCATTTTTGATATATTAACATTTCTCTAAACAATAATCTTTATTTACAGAACAAACATCAATAAAATCAAACTAATGCACAACGTTTTTTCTTTTTTTTGAATGATTATTTTTATACACTGTATTTAAACTATGTATTTAAACAATGTATTTAAAAAAACACCGTAGCCCTCAAGCTTGTTGCAAAGCCATAATCAGATTTTTGATTAAGTGCTGGATTAATATATAACTGCACATCAGGAGTTATCGTTAACATATCCCCAATCCCAAAAGACCAATAAGCTTCTACCACTTGTTCAGCTTTATGATTAAGCTTTTCGCCAACCGCTTTTTCATCTAGTTTATTATATGCATACGCAAGCCCAATCTGGTCTAATTCATTACGCCCAAAAGGATTATTATACACTCCACCAAACACCCAAGATTGACGAATTTCTTCCATATCACCACTTGTTTCATTAATTCTTGCAAACAAGCTTAATTTTTCACCAATATCTTGCGATAAATTCAAAGACCAACCATTTGTTGTTTGCATCTGCTCTTTAACCCAAGGTTGATTATACACAAGAATAGATATTTCAGCATCACCAACACCTTTAATTGTAGGAGTATACCCCACATATCCAAATGTAGTATAATGTTCCTCTCCTAAATTATTAAACCTCACACTTTGCGCATCAATATTTGTTCCATCTTGCCCACCAAACGCAAGTGTCCAATCATCATTTGGATTAAACTGCATATACATACCAATTCCCGCTTGCGTATATGATGCAGATGCATTTTGTGCCAAAGCTTCATTCAAAAAATTAACTTGCTGATTAGCATCATAATCTGTGCCGTCAAAATTATATATTGGAAACTGACCAACACCAACAGTCAGCCAATTCCATTTTCCACCAAATTGAAAAGTATAATATAATTCATTAAACTCATTTGTTTTATCATCATAATCATTTATTGGTGTAACAAACCCAGAATTATTTGCTAAATCACTCGCATTATGATTACCATATCTAATCACTGTATATGCAAAATTAAGCTCACCTGTACCATATTTATTGCTAGGCATGGTCCATGTAAAACTAGGATACAAATATCCTTGAACAGCGTTATTTTTTCCATTTGGACTGGTCCTTTGCTCTAAAATAGATAAATCAATACTATAATCCAACCCATACTTTTTATTAACCATGTTTTTAAAGTTTTGATAATCACTTTCTATACTACTAGCATTTGCACTACCACACCCAAAAACACCAATTAGTCCAAACAAAAGAATATTATAAAACTTCATATCACTAATCCTTTAAGTTAATTAAACATCCTTTTTGATATATGCTTAAAAAAACACGAAAAAAGGGGGTATACAAAAAAAGCTCTTGAATCCAATCATAAAACCTTTTAAGATACAAAAAAAACAAAAGGGAAACATATGATAGCAAAACTCAAAGGAATTATAGAAAATATTGGTGAAGACTGTTGCATTATAGATGTCAATGGTGTTGGTTATTTAGTAAATATGTCTTCACGCTCTTTATCAAAACTACAACATGGAGAATATGCTTCACTTCTTATAGAAACTGTTATCAAAGAAGATAGCATTACTCTATTTGGCTTCCAATCCCCATGGGAAAAAGAATGGTTTAACACTTTAACCAAAATACAAGGTGTCGGCGGAAAAGTTTGTTTAAGTATTTTATCTGTTTTATCACCAGCAGAATTATCACAAGCCGTATCTGCACAAGATAAAACTCTTTTCTTAAGAGCAAACGGCGTAGGACCTAAACTTGCCGCACGATTAATCACAGAACTAAAAGATAAAATAGTTACAATTCCAACAGAATATCTTGCTACTAAAGATTTAAACACTGTTATAAATGAAGACCAAAAACAAACTCCAACCACATATTCCCAAAAACAAGAAACACCAGACGAAACAGATGAAACTTACAAAAAAACCGAAGATGTTACATCTGCTCTATCAAATCTTGGCTACCAAAAAATAGATGCGTATAGAGTAGCATCAGAAATTTGCTTAAAAAATCCTGATAAAGATTTAGCAACATTAATCAGATTAGCATTAAAAGAATTTAATCAATAGGAGACCATATGCTTGAAGAAAAAGAAAGAATTTTAAGTGCAGATAAAATTTCAACAGACGAGCAAAATTCTCCTGTTGCAATAAACCTACGTCCATCAACTTTAGATGAATTTGTTGGGCAAGATAAAGTCTGCCAAAACTTAAAAGTGTTCATTCAGTCAGCCAAACAACGAGGCGAGGTTTTAGACCATGTTCTATTATATGGACCTCCAGGGCTAGGAAAGACAACTTTATCAAACATTATCTCCAAAGAATTAGGTGTTGGTTTTAAGGCAACCTCTGCCCCAATGATTACCAAATCAGGGGACCTTGCCGCAATCCTAACCAACCTAGAAGCAAGAGATGTCTTATTTATAGATGAAATCCACCGCCTAAACCCCGCAATAGAAGAAGTTTTATATTCTGCAATGGAAGATTTTCAACTAGATATAATCATCGGCGAAGGACCTTCTGCTCGTTCAGTAAAAATAGATTTACAACCATTTACTTTGGTTGGCGCAACCACTCGTTCTGGTCTTGTTTCAACTCCACTAAGAGAACGTTTTGGTATTCCTTTAAGAATGGACTTTTACAATCATGACGATTTACAAAAAATCGTTTTACGTGGTGCAAATATCCTAAATATGCCAATCTCAAAAGATGGTGCAATGGAAATAGCCAAACGTTCACGTGGAACTCCTCGTATAGCAGGCAGATTACTAAAAAGAGTACGAGATTTTGGCGCTGTTGCCGGCAATGTAGAAATAGATTCGTCTATTGCAGATAAAGCTTTAGGTTTACTTGATGTAGACCCATATGGTTTAGATGAGTTTGACCGCAGATACTTAAATTGCATTGCCAAAAACTACGGTGGAGGCCCTGTTGGAGCAGACACACTCGCAGCCGCCCTTTCCGAAGAAAGAGATACAATAGAAGAAGTAATAGAACCATATTTGTTAAAACTAGGATTTTTACAAAGAACCCCAAGAGGAAGAGTTTTATCAGAACAAGGATGTAAATATCTTGGCATTAGCAAGTTTAAAAACACAAACAACCAATTTAGTTTTATTGATGATTTAGGATTTTAAACTATGACATACCAAACCCCAACAATCAAAGGCGAGCTTTTTGAAGATAAAACATTTTCATTTCCTATACGTGTTTATTATGAAGACACAGATGCAGGAGGAATTGTTTATTATGCAAACTACCTAAAATTTGCAGAGCGAGCAAGAACCGAGTACCTTCGCCATATAGGTTTCAATCAAGACGACCTTCTTAAAGACAAAGGTGTAGGTTTTGTTGTAAGAGAATGTCATGTTAGTTACAAAACTCCTGCAAAACTAGATGATGCACTAAATATGACCTGTAAAGTAACAGAAATAAAAGGTGTTTCATTAAAAATGGAGCAAACCCTCTATCGTAATGACACCATTTTAGCTCAAATAGAAGTAACGTTGGTATTTTTAAGCATACACACAATGCGCCCAACCAAAATACCACAAGAAATTATAAGTCTAATACAATAAAGAAAGGCACGGTTTCCCGTGCCTTTCTTTAATCAATAATCAGCCGATAAGAGCTTTCAATTTCGCCACATTGTCTAAATGTTCTTTCACATCAGGCAAATCATTACAGTGTTTCACAAAATATTTGTAAAAATCACTATTTTTGCGAAATTTAATTTTTTCCCACAAAGTAAACCGACGTCTATTGCTATCAGTATACACAAAATCAGGCCTTGCATTAAGTTCTGTTATAAGCATATGAAATCTTAAAACATCACCTTCTTCAAAAGCTTTCAAAAGCATTTCATGAAGCCGATAATCATATTCATAAGCAAGAGCAGTTAATTCTGTAATCTCACCCTTAGCAACCTCTAACAGAAAAACTTCTGTCAACAACGTTTGCTCATCAGACAAAGATTTACTGCAATTCACTGAATCACCATTAAAAGAATAGACATAGGAAAACTTCTTTGTAGGATCAAGCTCCCCATAAGAAGCCTTATAATCAGAAATGTACATCCTTGCTTTTGAATAAAGACCTGCATTAAGGCAAGAATCAATTTTAGCAAGGAGCTCATCTTTTTTAGAAATATACTCCATAATAAACTTTTTTTAAATACAATAAAATTATACATATTTTTTGTCTAAATGCAAGTGTTTTTTTTATAAAAACATTACACATTTAACCCAATAAAAAAGGCACGGTTTCCCGTGCTTTTTTTATCATACTTACTTTTATTTTATTCTTCTTTATGCAAATAAACCGATATACTAACCGAAGCAACAATAATCGTTGGCGCCCAAACTGCAAACCAAACTGGAATATAAGAATTTAATCCAAAAGCAGAAATAACCTGTGATGTAAAATAAACAGTAAATCCCGTTGCAATACCAAAAATTATCATCCATAAAACACCGCCTTGTCTTTGGCTTGCTTTAAGCGAGAATATACCTGCAACCAAAACCATCGCCATAAGCATAAAAGGAAGTGCAAGCAAACTAATATAGCGCATCTTATATCTTAAAACACTAAAACCTGATGCTTCATAAAAATCAATAGTGTCAGGCAAATTCCAAAAAGAAATAGCCTCCGGATCAACAAAATTATCTCTAATTCTTTGTATATTCATCTCCGTAGGATAAAGCATACTACTTACAATCTCAGCCTTTTGTCCTGATTTATAAATTCTAACATCTTTCAAATTTAAGTTACCATCTTCAAGAGTAGCAACAAATGCTTCAATTCTTCTTTTCACCTGTGTTCTTTCATCAACTTCAATAACACTAACATCATGAAGCCACAACACATCATCTTTCAAATTAAGATTACTAGCATTTATAATCGCAACAACATTATCATCTTTACCTTCTCTAATCCAAAGCCCTTTGTTAGAAAACAAAAAGGCATTAGGATTATTTGTAGATAACCTATAAGACAAAGTTTCCCTAAGCTCAAACATCTTTGCAGAAAAAGGATTAACAACCATAATCCACAAAACACCAATCATAAAAACAGCAAGCAAAACCGGTGACAACACACCCCAAATAGACACACCTGCCGCTCTAATAATTACAAACTCATTGGATTTACTAATTCTCCAAAAAGTAATCATTGTAGATATCATCACAATAAAAGGAACAACCTTATCAACTGTTTCAGGCAACTTTGCCACCACATATTGAATCAAAAACCCAATAGAAACCTCATATCTACCAGATGTTCTACGCAAAATTTCTATCATATCAAACATCATTATGATAGCGCAAATAACACCCAAAACACCCAAAAAACACATTACTGTTTGTTTAATCAAATAAGTGCCTAAAATAGAATTTGGTTTCATCATAGTAGTGCTTCCTTAAAAATATCCCGTAGATAAATAACGTTCAATACTATCTGGTAAAATAACAATCACTCTTTTATTTGTAAACTCTTTTCTTTTTGCAACTTCAATTGCTCCAACAATCGCCGCTCCAGAAGATATACCAACACCAATCCCCTCTATTCTAGCAACAGCTTTTGTCATTTCTATCGCATCTTCATCACTTATTTTTATAACTTCATTTACCAACTTTTTATCATAAAGAGGAGGCACAAAGCCTGCGCCAATTCCTTGAATTTTATGACTTCCTTTAGATTCGCCACTCAAGACAGCGCTTCCTTCAGGTTCAACTGCCACAACATACAAATCTTTGTTATAAGTCTTCAAAACAGATGCAATACCAGTTATTGTTCCAGAAGTACCAACACTTGCAACAAGCACATCAAAATCACCGCCAGTATCTTCTAAAATTTCCATAGCAGTCCCCATCCTATGAGCATTAGGGTTTGCATCATTTTCAAACTGGCTAAGAATAACTACATTATCATTTCTTTCTTTTAAGATTTTAGCCTTATTAATAGCACCATCCATTCCTTCTTCTTTTGGAGTTAAAATAACTTCAGCACCCAAATGACGCATTATTTTAATTCTTTCTTCAGACATATTTTCAGGCATAATTATTATGAGCTTATACCCTTTTGCCGCACAAACACCAGCAAGCCCAATCCCTGTATTACCAGATGTTGCCTCAACAAAAATTGTATCTTCTTTAATCCCTTTTTTCTCTTCATTTTCTATCAAAGACAAAGCAACCCTATCTTTAACCGAAAACCAAGGATTATACATCTCACATTTTGCTAAAATTTCAGCATTCAACCTAAGGCGAGTCGTAAGCTTTCCAAGTCTAAGCAAAGGTGTACCACCCACCATTTCTGTTATAGAATTATAAATCATACCCATTTATTTATCATCCACAACTTTTTGAATAAATTCACCCAAACCGCACAAATTACGTTTTTCCAAACGAGCACTTTCAATAATGCATTTAACATCATATACAGCTTTATCCAAATCATCATTAATTACTACATAGTCATAAAACTCAGCTTCTTTAATACGGCTCTCTGCCTTGCTCATTCTTTTTTCAATAACTTCCCTGCTATCTGTTCCTCTTCCCTCTAATCTTTCTCTTAAAATCTTAATAGAAGGAGGAATAAAAGAAATAGCTCTAACTCTATCACCAGCTAATTTTCTAAGTTGAACAACACCAGGATAGTCCAAATCTAAAATAACATCTTTACCTTCTCTTAAAAGTTCATCAACTTTAGCTTTAGGAGTTCCATATTTAGGACCAAAATCAGAGTCAACATATTCATAAAGCTCCTCAGATTTAACTAATTCCTTAAACCTTTCTTCAGTAATAAAATAATAGTCTTTTCCATCAACTTCACCAACTCTCATACCACGAGTAGTAACCGACACAGAAAGCTCAATATCATCCATTTCTTTCAATATTTTTTTGATAACAGAACTTTTTCCGCCACCGCTAGGACTAGAAAAGATAAACATTGTTCCTTGTCTTTGTATTTTTTTATCACCCATATCAGTTATTCCTTTACAAAAACTATTATTCTTTACAAAATTGTTATTCCAATATAAACCATATTACAGATAAATAAAGATTTATTTTAAGGATTATACCATGATTATTAAAAATATATTACTCACCGGTGCGTCTTCTGGCATAGGAGAAGCTTTAGCTCTATATTATGCAAAACAACCCTCAACAGAAAATATTTTTATCTGTGGTAGAAATAAAGAGCGCCTAGAAGCAGTAAAAATTGCTTGCCAAAAACAAGGTTCTGCTAAAATACACTCTCAAGTTTTAGATGTATCTAACAAACAAGCCGTAGAATATTGGATAAATGATGCAGAAAAAATCGCTCCTCTAAACCTTGTATTTGCAAATGCAGGTGTTGCCACTCTAGAAGAAACACCAAACAATATTTTTAATACTTTCAACATCAACGTTATGGGTGTAATAAACACTATTTGCCCAACGGTAGAAATTTATAAAAAACGTAAAGACACCAATAAAATCATAGCCATAACCTCATCAATTGCGGGTTACCATGGTTTGCCATCATGCCCATCATATAGCGCATCAAAAGCATGTGTAAAAGCCTATGGCGAAGCGCTTCGTTTGGATTTATTAAAATATAACATCCAAGTAAACACCATCTGCCCAGGGTTTATTCGTTCACGTATTACAGATAAAAACAAATGTCCAATGCCATTTTTTATGGAAACAGAACCAGCAGCAGAATTAATTGCAAAACGCATAGAAAAAAACGTTGGATTAATAGCATTTCCTTGGCCTATGCGACTTGCTACATGGTTTTTAAGCATCTTACCAAATGTTGTAAGCGACTTCATATACAAAAGACTACCTCATAAAGTATAAAAAATCGCAAAAAATCAAACCATTTAGCATACATTTTTCTTGACTTTTTAATATTTTAGGCATAAAAACCTAACAACTCTTTTATGTGGTGCAACAAAAAGACGTTTTTTAACCATGCACAAGTCCGCCTCAAAATGAGGGTCTGGCATTTTTTGAAAATAAATATAATGGCAAATACTGCAGAAATTATAATTCCTGAAATGACTGAAAATTTCGCTGACTTGTTAAATGAACAATTCGGTGACAAAGGTATTGTTGGTTCAGTATTAAAGGGAACTGTTATCCGTGTAACTGATGATTTTGCAACTGTTGATGTTGGTTTAAAATCAGAAGGTCGCATTCCTTTACGTGAATTCGGTAGAAATGACGAATTAAAAGTTGGTGATGTTGTAGAAGTTTTAGTTGATAGATACGAAGACAAAGATGGCAACATCGTATTATCACGTGAAAAAGCTCGTCGTGAAGAAGTATGGCAAGATCTTGAAAAGATGATGAACAATAACGAAAGAGTTAATGGTGTTATCTTTGGTCGTGTTAAAGGTGGTTTCACTGTTGATCTTAACGGCGCAATTGCTTTCTTACCTGGTTCACAAATTGATATCCGCCCAATTAAAGATATCTCTCCATTAATGGGCATTTCACAACCATTCCAAATCTTAAAAATGGATAAGATTCGTGGCAACATCGTTGTATCACGTCGTGTTGTATTAGAAGAAACACGTGCATCTGCTCGTGCAGAATTAATCGACACAATCAAAGAAGGCGCTGTTCTTGAAGGTATCGTTAAGAACCTTACAGAATATGGTGCATTCATTGACTTGGGTGGTGTAGATGGTTTGTTACACGTAACAGATATTTCTTGGAAGAGAATTAATCACCCAGCAGAACTTTTATCTCTAGGTCAAACAGTAAAAGTTCAAGTTATCAAATTCAACGAAGATACACAACGTATCTCTCTTGGTATGAAACAACTTGAAAATGACCCATGGGCAGCTGTTGCAGATAAGTTCCAAGTTGGTGAAATCTACAAAGGTAAAGTTACAAACATTACTGACTACGGTGCATTTATTGAACTTGAAGATGGTATCGAAGGTTTAGTACACGTATCAGAAATGAGCTGGACACGTAAAAACGTTCACCCAGGAAAAATCGTATCAACATCTCAAGAAGTTGATGTAAAAGTATTAGAAGTTGATGTTGACAAACGTCGTATCAGCTTAGGTATTAAACAATGCACACCAAATCCATGGGCTGCATACATTGAAGAACACCCAATGGGTTCTGTTATCGAAGGTAAAATCAAAAACATTACAGAATTTGGTTTATTTATCGGTTTATCAGACGAAATTGATGGTATGATTCACTTATCAGACATTTCATGGGAAAAATCTGGTGAAGAAGCTGTTAAAGACTACACTAAAGGTCAAACAATTGAAGCTAAAATCATTGATGTTGATGTAGAAAAAGAACGCATCAGCCTTGGTATTAAGCAAATGTCTGAAAACAACGTTGCTATGACTTTAGAATCTTTGAAAAAAGGTGATATCGTTAAAGCTGTTGTAACAGGCGCTGACGAAAAAGGTGTACAAGTTACAGTTCAAGGCATTTCTGCTACAATCAAAAAAGCAGACCTATCAAAAGAAAACAATGATCCATTAAGCTATCAAGAAGGTGATGTTTTAGAAGCAAAACTTACATCTGTTGACCGCAAAAACGTTAAATTAGGCGTTTCTGTAAAAGCTTATGAGATTGAAGAAGAAAAGAAAGCAATTGAAGAATACTCAAATGCACAATCTTCTGGTTCAGCTCTTGGTGATGCCTTAGGTGAAGCTTTGAAAAATAAAGAATAATTAGTTCTTTATTTATCATTCACAAAAAAGCCTCTATCTTATTTGATAGAGGTTTTTTTATATTCATTTTAAACAGTGTTTTTAAATAATTATTCGCCGTCTTCTACTTCGTCTATTTCCATATCTTCTTCAACCATAACAGGCTCTACTGCACTACTTCCCTCAATAGGGGCAACTTCAACACCTGGGTTACCAGGCAAAGGCTCCATATCACTTTCTTGAGGGCTAACAACCGAAGAACTAGAAATTGTTTCAACAATCATAATCCCACTATTATTTGCAGGATTTTGACCACCAGCAATAGCTTGATTAATCATCAAACCAATTGCCACCAAAGACAAACATCCTAGAAAAAATTTTAACATATCTTTTTTCCTCCAAATTAAAAAAACAAAAAAGATATAATCAGAAATTTTTTCCTTTCAATATTTGCACAAAAAAAAAGCAGAGAACATGGTGGAAAACCACCAATATTCTCTGCTAATTAATTTCGCAAGGTTATTTGCTAAGGTTTGTCTTGTGACGGAACAGACCGAAATAAAATTTCACCGTGGCCTGAACCTGATGAATTTTAATCTCCTGACTATTCTGTACCACACTACCAGAGTTGATATATTCAACTCCAAAGGCAATTTCGTTACCGGTAGCAAACCAGCGATAAGAGTACTCCAAGCCTACAGAAGGGTCGAAACGATTACCCCAAGAAGAGAAGTTTTCACTTCCTGTCTTGTACCATTCCCAGAGAAGACCTCCGGTGATATACAAGCGGTGCTGGTCAAACCTGTCCAACTTAAATGGCTTCAAACCAACATGCAACTTCGTGCCATAAGTTGCATACTTTTGGTGTTTCAAACCATCCTGAGCAAATTTATTGTACTCATTCATAGCAAGCTGTCCCATCAAGGCAATTCTATACCATGACTGACTGTGTGAAACTCCCAGGTTAAGAACTGGTGTAGAAATGCCTTCCGTTGCGTATCTGTAACCAATTCCTGCAACGAGTGATGCTCCATCTTTAAGAGCATACTTTTTAGGTGCCATATAGGTTTCACCGCCAAGATTAACTTCGTAACTCTCAACATCTAGCTTCTTATGATCGAAGCAATTGTCGAGGTTAACGTTTAATTTAGCTCTCTCTGAAAGGTCATCCACCATTGCAACCGTTGTGCTATCATTAACTACAACAAAACCATCAAGAATGGTCTCATTGTCTTTAACGATATTTTTTCCTGAAGCCATGTAGTACTTCTTTACAAAGTACTTTACAACTTCACCCTTGGTTTCTGTCTTAACCAACACCCTAAGGGTGTCTGTCTGGTTCGCCATGAAATGAGCTATCACTGCTGAATCACTCATCTCAACTGTCTGGATCTTGCGACCCTTAACATTAATAACCTGCGCGTTAGCGCTTACTGATGTGGCAAGAGCCACTACCATCATTGCGATGGCAAAAACACTTTTCTTCATACTTTTGAATTTTATCGCCCACTTCCAACATTGCGCTAAAAGCAGACTTTTGTTTAACTTAATTTATTTTTCACTTTTGGTGTCAAAAAATAAACATGTTAAACTATTCAAGACATACGAAAGTTTCTCTTGCTACAACCAAGCTCTAACTCCATAATATATCTAGAATAATTTAACATGTTACATATTTTAACACATCAACTATACCATATTTTTTTATTATTTTCAATACCTTTTTGCCAAAATTGTCAAAATAAATAAAATTATCCCATTTTTAAACAAAATGCACTGTATTTAAACTATTATATCAATCAAATTTTTTCACAAAAAAAGCAGAGAACATGGTGGAAAACCACCAATATTCTCTGCTAATTAATTTCGCAAGGTTTACTTATCTCGGGCTTATGCTTATCGCCAAGCCGACGCTAGCAGTAAATCCTGAGCTTGACCACTCCTGACGACCAACGGAATGTCTAATACTTGGCATATGGATGTATCCGACACTCGCAAAGCCATTCAACCACTTGCAAATCTGAACAGACCCCTCAATACCAGCTTCGGCACAAAGACCAGCATTTTTAGAGAAAGTCTGTGCATTCTGGTCGCTATCAGACTGATGTCCAGCATAACCAACAGCCACATAGGGTGCCAGATAATGGCGGAAGTTCTTGTCTTGAACTATCTTCCACGCACCGACTGCCATTGCTGTATAGGTATTGTACCTACCCTGCTCTGTGCTCTCAGACGTGAAAGACATTCTTGTATAGGAACCTTTCACCCCCATAAGAAAGTGACAGGTTTCATACAGGGCACCAGCCCCAACTACAGGGTAAAAATTCCCCTGTATTAGATTAATTCCACCATTAATGCGGAACAAAATCTGATGAGCGAACTCACCATTTCTGTCGTGGTGACCATCGTTATGATACGTAAACGTTTTACCACTGTTGATAGCTTTCACCTGTTCCAACGAGAGTTGGTCAGTATTGGTTTTGTAAACCTGCGCGTTAGCGCTAATCGATGTGGCAAGAGCCACTACCATCATTGCGATGGCAAAAACACTTTTCTTCATACTTTTGAATTTTATCGCCCACTTCCAACATTGCGCTAGAAGCAGACTTTGTTTAACTTAATTTATTTTTTTCGCTTTTGGTGTCAAAAAATAAACATGTTAAACTATTCAAGACATACGAAAGTTTCTCTTGCTACAACCAAGCTCTAACTCCATAATATATCTAGAATAATTTAACATGTTACATATTTTAACACATCAACTATACCATATTTTTTTATTATTTTCAATACCTTTTTGCCAAAATTGTCAAAATAAATAAAATTACCCCATTTTTAAACAAAATGCACTGTATTTAAACACAACAAAAGCCCAGAGATTACTCTCTAGGCTTTTATTGTTATGTTAAAGCAAATTAGTTTCGTTTCTACCAAGTCCTAAGACAAAGCTAAACGTCGCTAAAACTTGCTTAAAAGCAATGCTTCCCTTGTTTTGAACAACAGAAATGCTTGGAATATACTCTAATCTAAAACCCCAAGAATGCTTCTCGGCGAATTCACGAAAAAGATATTCCAACCCAAAAACAGGGTCTGCCTTATTACCAAAAGAAGGAGCAACTACTGAACCAGTATTAAATCCTTCCCAGCAACAACCTGCCGTTAAAAACAACTGATGCTGATCAAACGAATCTAAAATAAAAGGTTTTACACCAACACTAGTATTAATAACATATGTTAGATATCTTTTATTTTTCAAATCTTGCTCAGCAAACCTGTTATAACTAGCAGAAGACAGTGCACCAGAAACTCTGAAGTTAAAATAGCGAAAATATAATCCCCACCCTACACCAAGCATAGGAGAAGACATTGCGCTATAATCAGCAACTTTATAACCAAGACTACCGAAAACAACATTACCATATTTACCAGCCCACCTGTAAGGGACGGTATCGTTGCCGACGAGATAGCTCTCTACATCATACAACTTCTGGTCTAAGTTATTATCTGCTCTAAGCGCAACGCTGTTATTAACTCCAACGTCAAACAACTTATCACGCTTATCTGTCTTTTGGTCTTTAGTCACCGATACTTGAGAAGTATCTGTAGGGCGCTCATCAAAACAAGCCATATCAAAATAGCCAGCTTGATTGTTCATCACTTGCGCGCATGCGCTTACCGTAGCAACCGCTACAATCATCACTAAGATGAAAAATCTCTTTTTTTCCATACTGTTTGTTTTTAACTTATTATTTGCTACTATCTCGTAGTAACAAACTTGGGTTTATATATAGATTTATAGAATTTTCATTAAGCTTGATTATACAATAATTGACATCACTCTAGTTTTCGCGAAAACTCTCATAACACAAATTTTTTATTTTTTCAACACTTTTTTGCCAAAATCGTCAAAATACTATGTATTTAAACTAAAAAAGCAGGGAGGTGGTAATCCACACTCTCTGCTTTCTACATAAGGTTTATGTTCTATTTTAAGAAAAATTCATCATATAGATAATTCCCAAAGATAGATTTCCACCTGATGACTCTAAAGTCTGGCGACCAACCGAATGGTTGATTTCTGGCATCAAAAGATATCCCACATCCCAAACAAAAAAGAAATTGTTTTTAAGTTTTAAACGCATAGAAAGCGCCAAACTTGCAGCAAAACCTTTGTTTGAAGAATGCTGAACAGCTTTCTTATCGCTATCACTTTCATGATGAGCCACACCAGCACCAGCCTTTATAGCAAGATAGTTATAACGCTTTTGATTGTTCCACAATCTATAGCCTAAACTACCTAGCGCAACATAGGTTTTATAAAAACCTGGTGATGTACTTTCTTCCGGAAAGGGCATACGAGTATAGGCAAGACTACCTTCAACTATAAAGTTCTTAAAAAGCCCTCCATAATCACTCGTAATTTTAGCACCAGCCATTGGGTGCACATACCCTTCAATGAAACTTGAACCACCAAACACGCCTATTCCGACACGTTCAAATAGCTCAAAATCTTCATTAGAAGCTTGAGGTTTGTAATAGCTTGCTTTACCATCTCTTAAAAGGAGTTTCTCCTCCAAAGAAAGGTCGCTGAGCATTACCTCGTTCATCACTTGCGCGCATGCGCTTACCGTAGCAACAGCTACAATCATCACTAAGATGAAAAGTCTCTTTTTTTCCATACTGTTTTTAACTTATTATTTGCTACTATCTCGTAGTAACAAACTTGGGTTTATATATAGATTTATAGAATTTTCATTAAGCTTGATTATACAATAATTGACATCACTCTAATTTTTGCGAAAACTCTCATAACACAAATTTTTTATTTTTTCAACACTTTTTTGCCAAAATCGTCAAAAACAACCTAAACAGCACTTTGTTTTTAAATAAAATTCGCTGTATTTAAACAATGTATTTAAAAATATTAAGCTTTTTTTCGAAGTAAAATATACAAAGCACCTCTACCACCAAGCTTTTCTGATGGATTTTTATATCCCAAAATCAAACTACCAATTTCATCACCAGAAAGCCACAAGGGAACAGATTTTCTCAAAACTCCACGTTCAGAAAAAATTTCTTCACTAATTCCTTTCCCAGTAACAATCAAAACAATTCTTTTACCGCTATTATATGCTCTTTGAATAAAATCGCAAACTTTGTCGTAAGCATCTTTTTCTGTTACACCATGCAAATCAAGAGTAGCTTCAACATCAAACTCTTCACGTTTAAACCTTTTGGCTAAGCTACCATCCATTTGGCTAAAATCATCTTTTTTAACCGGTTTCCCCTTTTTAAGCACATTAAAGGTAACAGTTGTTACTTTATTTTTTCTAATCTCAACTTCTTTAGAAACATTTTCTTCAACATATTTATTATTTTTTAGGCATTTAACCCCTTTTACGGCTTCGCTCCAAGCATCATCAGTCATAAACTTTTACCTCAGCATCTTTAGGTAAAACAACAAAATACTTACCTTTTGCATTCATCTTACCGGCATACTCTAGAGCATCATCACCATGACCCCAAAAATAATCCCCTCTTATAGCACCTTTAATAGCACTGCCAACATCTTCAGCCATAACTATTTTTTTTATCTTTCCATCAGGACTATCTGATTCTAACCACATTATTGTACCAAGAGGAATAAAATCTCTATCAACAGCCATACTTCTACCCGCAAACAAAGGAACACCCATTGCCCCAATAGGACCTTCTGCATCAACTATCTTATGGAAAATAAACCTATCATTCAAAAGCATATTCTTTTTTGCTTTATTTCCATTATCTTCAAGCCACTCTCTTATTTTTACCATAGATGCATCTTTAGGCTCAATTAAACCTCTTTCAAGCAAAATAGAGCCGATTCCCCTAAATTTATGCCCATTATTATCAGCATAACCAACTCTAATTTTGCTACCATCATCAAGAGTTGCCACCGCAGCCCCTTGAATCTGCATCAAATAAATATCAACTTGGTTATCACCCCACAAAATAACTGGCGCATCAATAAAACCTTCGTCAATTTCTTTTCTTGTATAATATTTCACAAGCTTACCATTCTCAACTCTACCAACTAAACGTTGATTAGGCAAAGAACTATCAAAATCTCTCAAATTAATTTCAACAAGATCATTTGGCTTCCCATATATTGGATACTTATACTTCCAACTTCTTTCAAAACTACCTCTAATTTCAGCCTCATAATAAGATGTAAATTTACCAGTACTACTGCCATTATACACCACTAAATAAGGATTAAAATTGCGCTCAATATATTTTTTAAGTTTTTTATTGTTTTCAATATCTACGATTTTTTTACAATGTTTTTTATACTCATCTAAACTATATTCAAACTTAGTGCTTTTAAGTTTTTTATTTGGATTCTCAATAATCACATTACAAACGTGTTTAATTGCTTTATCAAACAAATATAGATTGTCCTCATCCCAATCATCTAATTTATTAAAACTAGTCTTAGACAACCTAAACCCAACGCTTCCCTCTATTCCATCACCAGAGCAAGAAGCCAAAAAAGCACATAAAATAAAAACAAGTCCAAATCTTAGCATTTTTTCGTCGAGCACAATAACCAATTATTACTTTTAGGGTTCAAACTTTTTTCAAACGTCCAAACATCAGAAATTGTTTGAACATAATTCTCATCACCTTCAATTACTTCACCATCAGCATTTTTAAGCATATTAACTTGTTCGCTAACAAACTTAACAACAATATTAACCTTTTCATCATTAACAAAATTAACCGATTCCACTTCAGTTTGAACAAAACTAATCAAATCAGTTTCAGCAATAATACCTTTTTCTTTTCTGTCACTAATAACACTCTCAAACTTCTTTAATAATTCCTTATTTACTAATGTTGATAAAGTCTTAGCATCACCTTTACTAAAAGATGTTAAAATCATTTCAAAAGCTTTTTGAGCCCCTCTTACAAAAATATTTTTATTAAAATTAGGAATTTTTACCAATTCTCTATCCAAAGCAGAAAGATTACTCAAATCAACTTCTTTAGCAAAATGATTTTCGGCATTACTTTTCATTTCATTATAAACACGTTCTAATTGCTCTTTAGAAACCATTATAACCTTTGTATCCTCAGTATTTGTCCCAAGCAAACTCTTTAGTTTGCTAAAAACAACAACCACCAAAATCAATAAAAATATAATATCTAAATATCCTGACATTTCCTCACCTCAAATTAATTTAATATAAATATAGGGCTAAATATCTTTATTATCAACTATTATATTTGACGTATAAAATAAAACTCTATAATATATCAAAAAAATAATTTTTTAGAGAGGAAAAAATGACAAATACATCAGAACAAAATATTGTTGCTATTAATTCTCAATATATAAAAGATATGTCTTTAGAAGTGCCAAATGCACCAGAAATCTACGCAAAACTAACAACCCAACCACAAATTGGTGTAGAATTAAATATTGATGTAAAAAAAATCAACCAAGAACAATATGAAGTTATCTTAAACACTCGCATAAATGCAGATGTAAACAATGAAAAATTATTTATCTTAGAATTAGCATACGGTGCTTTTTGCACAGTAAGACTACCAGAAGAGCAAAAAGAACCTGTATTGTTTATAGAGATTCCAAAAATGATATTCCCATTTGCTCGCCAAATTATCGCATCAAACTTATCAGAAGCAAATATGCCTCCATTATTACTAGCTCCTGTTGATTTTGTTGCAATTTACAAAAGCAAAAAAGACCAATTAGTAAAGCCAAACTAAAATGAGATTAGCACTTTTTCAACCAGATATACCACAAAACACCGGAACTCTATTACGTCTTGGTGCTTGCTTAGATTTACCAATAGATATAATTGAGCCATGTGGTTTTATTTTTAACGAAAAAGCAATGAAACGTGCCGGTATGGACTACCTTAACCTAGCTTCATACCGTCGCCACAACTCTTGGCAAGATTTTTTAGAATATCGCCAAAACAATCCTAAAGAATATGGAAGACTTGTTTTAATGACAACCAAAGCAAGCATTCCATATACAAACTTTAAGTTTGAGCCAAACGATATTATATTAATGGGACGCGAAAGTGCCGGAGTCCCAGAGTCTGTTCACCAAATGGTAGATGCAAGATTAATCATCCCAATGAATCAAAATGCACGCTCAATAAACGTTGCTGTATCTGCAGTAATGGTTATAGGTGAAGCTCTAAGACAAACAGATAATTTCCCTAAATAATTGTTTTTACATATTTTTCATTTTTTTTGAAAAAAAATCAAATTTTTTTCATTTTAGGTCTAGATTTGTTTCAAAAAATATGATATAGTCAGTACGTTTTCTAAATACACACACAAAACCTAAGGAGGTTATTTCAACATGAAGAAAAGTTCTGTTGTCAGTTTTAACTCTGGCGAATATGTTGTTTACCCGACCCATGGCGTTGGAAAAGTAACCAACATAGCCAAGCAGACTATTGCCGGCAGCGAATTGGAACTATTGGTTGTTAACTTTGATAAAGATAAAATGACCTTACGTGTTCCAATGGCTAAGCTCGGTCAAGTAGGCTTGCGCAAAATTTCAGATGATTTAACTATGAAAGAGGCTCTAGCTACATTAAAAGGTAAACCTAGAATCAAAAAGATTATGTGGTCTAGACGCGCCCAAGAATATGAAAATAAAATAAACTCAGGCAACCCAATTGCTGTTGCAGAAGTTATTCGTGACTTATATCGTAGCGAAAACTTAGCAGAGCAATCATATAGCGAACGCCAAATTTACGAACAAGCAGTTGAGCGTTTAGCTAGTGAAGTTGCAGTTTATGACAATATTTCTCTAGAAGATGCTAGTAAAAAATTATTAGAAACGGTATCTAGTAGAAACCTATAAAACCAAAAGGGGAGTTTAACTCCCCTTTCTTATTTCCCTTATTTTAATAATATAAATTAAGCTCTCATCCTATTTTGTTCTGCAATCACCTCTTGAGATATTTTTGTTGCAGTAACTTTTGATTTTCCTTTATTACCCTCTAAACGCCCCTCTTGGCGAAGTATTTCACCACGTTCAGCAATTTCTTTTTGAACATCTTTTATATTTTTTTGAGCTCTAGCTTCAGCTATTGCGTGTTCTCTAACAGAGCTTGTTTTGTTTTCATCATTAACAGCATTAGATATATCATTAGCAGCAAGACCTACGTCTATTGCAACACTTGCCGCTGTTCCTAATCCTGGAAAACACCCTGCAACACCAGATAATAACTCACCACCTGCAGCTACCCATTCTCCTTTAAAACATCTATCAACAGCAAAACCTACTCCAGCTGCTGCACTAATAATAGGTATTTTCTTTACAACACTTTTAACAACAGCTTTTCCCCCAACTTTTGCAGCAACCTTTCCTCCAAGTTTTGCTCCTGCTTTTTTAAAACCTTTAGCAATAGCGCTATCACCAATAACCTTCCCTGCTTTATTCCAAACACCTTTAACCCCTTTAACAGCTTTTGTATCCAAAACAGCTTTTTCTGATTTCAAATAAGCTTTACCAATTTTGGTATCATTAAGAGCTTTTGAACCTTTTTCTATTACATCTCCAATTTTATCATCAACTCTATCATTAAACTTCTTAACCGCATCAATAGACCTATCAATAATTCCTTTACGTTTTTGAGCCTCTTCTGCCGCTTTTTCTACAGATTCTTTGCTAACAGCTTTATGAGGAGCCCTAACATCAACTCTATCATTCATCTTTTGTTCAAGAGTCTTAAATTCTTCAAAACTTATAGCGTTTGGAGAAATGTTTTCACCTACATTTTGCATATTAACTGATGGTAATGGTGGTAAAGCCATAGGTTTAGAAAAAAACTTTTCAAAATTTTTAACATCTTCCCATTTCGAAGGCACTGTAACAGATATAGATCCATTATAGGTCTTACAAATATTCATTTTTTTCAACGTTTCTTCATCAAGCCCATCTAACCGATGTAATAAACTCTTCTCTACAATATCTGGTGATATTCCATCAACTTTATAATATAAATTTATTCCATTACTTCCTCTCATAACATCACAAGGTCTTCCAAGAAGCCCTACTTTTTCCCCATCAGAAACTAAAACTGAAGACATCATATCACTTAATTTTAAAGCATTTCTTTCAGAGGTCATACCTGTTTTACGACGAAAACTTCTTTCTGCTTCAATTCCATAAATTTCACTAAACTTTTCCATCGGCTGTTTATGATAAGAATTATAAGCATTTATACTTATTCTCTTTACCTCATTCTGACTAAACATCGTATATAAAGAGCCATCAATACCTCTTGAAGCCCTTTCTGGTAAAATATAATAATCTTTATTTTTTTGTAATAATTTATAAAAATCTTCTCCCAATTCTGGAATTGCAACAACCCCTTCTTTAAACATATTTTCTAAAAAATAAGAACCATTTTGCATATGGATATGCGCAGCTTCATGAAAAGCAACATGAACCCCATTATCTCGAACAAAATTACTATTTATTGCTAATATTCTATCATTACCAGAACCATATTTTGCAAGACCAGTTGATAGCATATTATCATCAACCTCCACCCTAGTACTAAAATATGGTTTTCTACTTTCAGCATATGCTGTTTGTCCAACTGTTATATTATTAACATTTATAGCCATTCCTAGTAATTCATCTGAATTACCATCTTTTGTTTTAATAGTAAATCTAGCAGAATCAAAACCTCTATCAGCAAGTTTTTCTCCCGCTTTTTTTCCTAATTGGCTAATTACTTCGAAATGTTCTTTTTCAAACCTATAGTTTCTATTTAATTGGCAAATAATATCACCTGTTTCAAACTGCACAAACGCTAATTTTTTATAATAATTAATATATTTAGAATCTAAGGCATTTTCAACTGTTCCATTAATTAAACCATAATTAATCAACGTAGCAACATTCTCTCTATAATATTTATCGAATTCTTTATTGTTTTCTACAAAATCATCAATTTTTTCATATATTTGTAGCCATTCTTTTGTTGAAAAACTTTGAATATATTCTGGCTTTAAAGTTTTTCCCCACTCCATAAAATCATAAAAGGATGAAAACCCTTTTTCTGGAACAACTTCTCTCATTTTATCAGCCATAATACATCTCCAACCTAAAAATATACTATATTATACCACAAAATACGGCTATTGTAAATAAAAAAACAACAAAAAAATCCCCCTTTAATAAGAGGGACTAGATAATTGTTTTTTATTAAAAATTAATTATATTTTGCTTCTGCACCATTATGATATACATCTTGAGCTTCTTCTAATTGACCTTTTAAGGTTTTACCAAGTTTAGAAGCAGATTTTGCTGTATTAGAAGCACCAACTTCAACTTTTTTGAAAAAATTATGTTTAATAGAATTAAATTGTTCCTGAGGTATCATACCTGTTACAAAATACACCCCACCAGACACCAATACTAAAGATATTAAAATATATACAATCGCTTTCATTATACCCCCTATTTATCTCAACAAAATAGACCTACCTGCATATATAGCATTATCTTTTAACTCCTCCTCAATCCTAATAAGTTGATTATATTTAGCAACCCTATCAGTTCTTGATACAGAGCCTGTTTTTATTTGCCCACAATTTGTAGCAACCGCTATATCTGCGATAGATACATCTTCTGTTTCACCAGACCTATGCGAAACAATCACACTATATCCATGTTTTTGAGCTAAGTCAACAGTGTTTAAGGCTTCGGTTAATGTCCCTATTTGGTTTACTTTAACTAACACTGCATTACCAACATTTTCTGCTATCCCTTTATTTAATCTGCTAACATTTGTAACAAACAAATCATCACCAACAAGTTGTATTTTATCTCCCAGTTCTTCAGTTAATAACTTCCACCCCTCCCAATCATCTTCAGCCATACCATCTTCAATCGAAAATATTGGAAAATCCCGACATAATTCTTTATAAAATTTCACCATTTCATAAGAATTATAACTTTTTTCTTCACCAACTAATTCATACTTTCCATTTTTATAAAACTCAGAAGAAGCCACATCAACCGCCAAAACAACATCATCTCCAGCCATATATCCCGCATCACTTATCGCTTCAATAATAAATCTTAAAGCCTCTTTAGTTGTTTTTAAATTAGGCGCAAAACCACCTTCATCACCAACATTTGTACTAAAACCCTTCTTTTTTAATTTTTCTTTTAATGTATAAAAAATCTCACTACCCATTCTAATAGCATCTTTTATATTTTTAGCACCAACCGGCATAATCATAAATTCTTGAAAATCCAACAAATTATCTGCATGTTTACCACCATTTAATATATTCATCATAGGAACAGGTAAAACTTTTGCATCATCTCCACCTAAATATTTGTAAAAACTTTCCTTATTTTCAACAGCTTGAGCTTTTGCCACCGCCAAAGAAACACCCAAAATAGCATTAGCACCTAAATTAGATTTATTTTCACTACCATCAAGCTTTATTAAAACCTCATCAATCTCTTTTTGGTTATTGGCATTCATACCAACTATTTTATTTTTTATATCATTATTAACATTATATACCGCTTTCAAAACACCCTTTTTGTTATATCTATTACTATCACCATCTCTTAATTCTACCGCCTCATGAACCCCCGTTGATGCACCAGATGGAACAGAAGCTCTACCAATCACACTGCTATCTAATTTTACATCAACTTCAACTGTTGGATTTCCTCTAGAATCTATAATTTCTCTACCAATAACATTTTCTATTTTTCCCATAAAAACCTCCATTAAACTAAAATCTTATAAAATATAATTTTAAATACTATAAAAAACAAGATTCTAAAAAATAATAAAAAACTTGTAAAAATATAAAATACCATTAAAATACATGAAGATAACTCAAAAAAGGAGACACAAAATGTTTACAATGAAATGGCACTATCGTTTTATGGAATTAGCAAAATTAATCTCAACATGGTCAAAAGACACTTCCACCAAAACAGGTGCTGTCATTGTAGGACCAGACAAAGAAATCAGAGCCACAGGCTATAATGGATTTGTTAGAGGTGTTGATGATGAAGTTTTTGAACGTTTTGAACGCCCAACAAAATATGATTTTTTTGAACACGCAGAACGCAACGCAGTCTACAACGCTTGTCTATGTGGCACACAAGTAAAAGGTTGTGTTTTATATGCAACACATTTTCCTTGTACAGACTGCACAAGAGCTATCATCCAATCTGGAATAAAACTTGTTGTAACAAACCCACTTGTTATAGATAAAAACACCCCTCAAAACACTTGGAGAGATAAAATAAACTACTCAGAACAAATGTTAAAAGAAGCAGGTGTAGAACTTTTAATACTTCCAGAACAAAAATAAAAAATACCTAAATACTTTAAAACTCATAATCCGGACTTATATTGCAACTACATTTTGGCCAATACCTTTATTAAGGAGACACAAATGAAAGTTTTAATAACGGACGAGCAATCATTATTTAGAGACGGCCTATCTTTAAGATTAAAAGAAATCAAAGAAGATATAATTATTCTACAATCTTCAAACCTTGTAGAAATGCAAAGAATCTTATCTCATGAAACAGATACAGATATAGTTATTCTTGATATAGATTTAGCAGAACTAAATTCTATAGAGATTATAAACAAAATAAAAACTATAGCTCCAAATACAAAAATAATCGCCATATCTTCATCAGAAGATATAAGAAATATCAAAAAAATACTATCTAGTGGAGTAAAAGGATATATTCCCAAAAAATCAGATAGTAATATTTTAACTGGAGCGCTAAAATTAATCCTAGATGGAGGAACATATATTCCCCCCGTAATGTTAAATAATAATATTGATTATTCCTCGCTAAATTCTCAATGTTCATTAAAAAAGAATTTAACCAACAGACAATCACAAGTCCTAGACCTAATAGCTCAAGGAAAATCAAACAAACAAATTGCATACGATATGGGGGTTTCAGAAGCAACGGTAAAACTACACATAAACGCACTACTCCGCTCATTAAAAGTAAATAACAGAACTCAAGCAGTAATAACCGCTCAAAAACTAGGACTTATCTAAAACTTAAAGATTATTTTACTTTTAATAAATAAAATAAAACCATACAACTATCGGAGAATAAAAATGCTATACGCTATAATTGGTTTTATTTTTGGTTTTTCTATACCTTATACAGCAAGAAGATTTGCAAAATTTATGCCAGCAACTCTTGCTTATGCACTATATCGTATATTTACTCCAAACAAACGAGTTTCAAGACAAAAACGCCTATCAAATGCAAAATATATAAAACTTAGAAACCGTTATTTTATGCGTTCATTAGGATGGGGTATAACATCATCTGCAATATTATTATTAAACTATTTATCATCACCATTTGAAGCCTCTTGGTTTAGCTTTTTTATAATAATATTATTAATGCTAATGGAAATAGATAACAGAATAATGTACCTACCAGATATACTAACATCACCATTATTAATATCAGGTTTTACATATGCTTCTTTCTCAGGATTTTTACTAGGTGATACAGTTCAGTTATCAGTAATAAACAGCTCTCTTGGTGCAATATTTGGATACACAATCCCTGTAATAGCATCATTACTTTTAATAAAAAAATATCCCAACAACTTTGGTGGTGGAGATATAAAAATATTAGCAGGAATTGGCGCTTGGCTTGGTTTAACAAATATACCTTTTGTTATCTTGTTATCGTGCCCAATTTTTGCAATAAATTGTTATATAAAAAAACAAAAACAAGGCGCTTTTGGTCCATCAATAGTAATATCTTCTTTAATAATTTTATTTTCACTTAGATATTAAAAAAATCCCCTTTTTAGGGGATTTCTTTTAAGAGTTGTTAATAGTGTTGTAATAAAGGCTTCTATTCATTATCTCCATAAGATAATTATAACGTTCAATCTGCTCATTATCACACTCATTATTATTTATTTCGTTGATTATCTTTTCTTGATAAACTTCTATCAGATACTGAATACCTCCTGCACCAATTTGGTTAAAATAAGTATGACAAGCCGCAACGTCTATATCTTTCTTTATACCAATATTGTTAATGCTATTTTCAAAATTATTTATAGCATTGTTTATAATTTTTTTATTCACTTTATTTAAAAACCAGAGCAAAACAAGCAAAAAAGGTATTTTGATAAGGTCAAACAACAAAGAAACAATAAAAAAAACTATACTAAGTATTATTTTAAAGTATCTTACAAGAATAAAAACACCCAACAAAATAAAAACAAACTCAAATGGATTATCTAAAACCCATTCTTTTAACATAAATATACTATCATTCATAACACAATAATTTTTTTAACTAAACAATAGTACTACATTTTCAACCTAAAATCAATAACAAAAAAAGAGCTAGATTTTTTAACCTAACTCTTTGTTTTTACAAAACACTTAAATATTATTTTACTTTAGCACCGTAATTATTAGATTTATTATCCCCTGGAATTGCTAATAAAAATACTAAAGCAATCGCTCCAAGATAAGGAATTAAGGCAATCAAAAACCACCAAGCAGGAAAATTAATATCATGTAATCTACGTATAATCAAACAAACACTTGGTATTAAAATAGCTAAAGAATAAATATAAACAATATATCCTAAAAATGGGAAAATAGCAGAAATCAAACCAAGTCCCATAGAAACTAAGATAGAATATAAAACAATCATCCAAAAACGACAACGAGATACTCTACCTTTAAATTCAAAATATTCATTCATCAACCATTCAACAAAGCACTTATTAAAACCTTCAATAAATCTCTCTTTGTTAACATCTTTTATTTTATCAATTTCTTTATTAAAATCTTTAGCAATATCTAAAGCTAAACCTTTAACTTTATTTATATCTTTCAAATCATTAAAATTCATATCCATCATCTCCTTTATAAAATACCTACCTATAATCTAAATAGATATTTAATCAATTCAAACAAAATTAAAAGATATATACAAAAAAGACCCCACAAATAAGTGAGGTCTTTTTCTTAAAACAAGCTAATTAATTAGCAAGCTTCTTTACAGCAACAACCATTTTTAGCTGCATCAACAGCTTTTGGTTGACCTTTTTGTTTAACAGCAGCTTGTGCAGCAGCCAAACGTGCAACTGGTACACGGAATGGAGAACAAGATACATAATCTAAACCGCAAGAATTGAAGAATTCAATAGATGCAGGATCACCACCATGTTCACCACAAACACCCAAGTGAATATCTGGGTTTGTCATACGACCATGAACACACGCACGTCTAACAAGTTTACCAACGCCTTCAACATCAATAGAAGCAAATGGGTCAGCAACATAAACGCCTTTAGCTCTGTATTCATCTAAAATAGCGCCAGTATCGTCACGGCTCATACCTAAAGTTGTTTGTGTTAAGTCGTTTGTACCGAAACCAAAGAAACCAGCAGTTTCAGCAACATGTTCAGCTTGTAAAGCAGCTCTTGGTAACTCAATCATTGTACCAACAAGGTAATCAATTTTTTGACCTTTTTCTGCAAATACTTTTTCTGCAGTTGTATCGATAACGTTCTTAACAATATCCAACTCTTTCTTAGAACCAATCAATGGAACTTCGATTTCAGGAATTACTTTAATACCCTTAGAAGCACATTCTAAAGCAGCTTCCAAGATAGCACGAGTTTGCATTTCAGCAATTTCTGGATATGTAACAGCCAAACGGCAACCACGGTGACCAAGCATTGGGTTTAATTCGTGTAATTGTTCAGCACGAGCTTTAACTTGAGCCAAAGTCATACCCATTTTGTCAGCCAATTCTTGCATTTCAGCATCTGTGTGTGGCAAGAATTCATGCAAAGGTGGGTCTAACAAACGAACAGTAACTGGTAAACCATCCATAATTGTAAACAAGTCAACAAAGTCTTGTTTTTGGTATGGTAACAAGTTAGCCAAAGCTTTACGACGACCTTCTTCTGTTGAAGATAAAATCATAGTTCTCATATCAGCAATTCTGTTTGCATCAAAGAACATGTGTTCTGTACGAGCCAAACCAATACCTTCAGCACCGAAGTTACGAGCTGTTTGAGCATCTTTTGGAGTTTCAGCGTTTGCACGAACTTTCATAGTTTTGATTTCATCAACCCAAGTCATCAATTTACCAAAGTTACCTGTCATTTCAACTTGAACTGTTGGAATTTTACCTTCAATAATTTGACCTTTAGCACCATCTAAAGATACCCAATCACCTTCGTTGATAACAACGCCAGATTTTGTAGCCATAGTTTTAGCTTTATAATCAATAGTAATATCTGTAGAACCAGATACACAAGGAGTACCCATACCACGAGCAACCACAGCAGCGTGAGATGTCATACCACCACGAGCTGTAATCACACCTTGAGAAGCATGCATACCGCCAATATCTTCAGGAGATGTTTCGTTACGGATAAGGATAACTTTTTCACCTCTATTAGCCCATTCTTCAGCATCTTCAGCATTAAATACTGCACGACCAACAGCAGCACCTGGAGAAGCAGGAAGACCAGTAGCAATAACTTTCTTTTCAGCTTTAGGGTCTAACATTGGGTGCAACAATTGGTCTAATTGGTCAGCACCAACTCTCATAATAGCTTCTTCTTTAGTTAACATGCCTTCTTCATACATTTCAACAGCCATTCTTACAGCAGCAGCAGCTGTTCTTTTACCATTACGGCATTGTAACATCCACAATTTACCATGTTCAATTGTGAATTCCATATCTTGCATGTCTTTGTAATGAGCTTCAAGGTTGTTACGAACATCAACTAATTCTTGATATAAGTGAGGCCATTTTTCTTCCAAAGAATTACCATTACCAATAGAAGCCATTGGTTGAGGAGTTCTAATACCAGCCACAACGTCTTCACCTTGAGCATTTACTAAATATTCACCATAGTAAACATTTTCACCTGTTGCAGGGTCACGAGAGAAGCAAACACCAGTAGCACAATCATCACCAGCGTTACCAAACACCATGGTTTGAACGTTAACAGCTGTACCCCAGTCACCAGGAATGTTATTTAATTTACGATAAGTAATAGCGCGGTCTACCATCCAAGAACCGAACACAGCGCCAATACCAGCCCACAATTGATCCCATGGATCTTGTGGAACTTCTTTACCTAATTTTTTACCGATTTCTTTATATTCTTTTACTAATTCTTTCAAATCGTCTGCTGTCAAATCTGTATCAGAAGCATAGCCTTTAGATTTTTTCATATTTTCTAAAGCTTCTTCGTATAAATCGATATCAGCACCTAAAACCACGTCAGAGAACATTTGAATGAAACGACGATAAGAGTCATAAGCAAATCTTTCACTACCAGAAGCTTTTGCTAAAGCTTTAACTGTTTCATCATTCAAACCTAAGTTTAATACAGTATCCATCATACCTGGCATAGATACTCTAGCACCAGAACGAACAGAGAATAATAAAGGATTTTCACTGTCAGCAAATTTCTTGCCCATAATACCTTCAACATATGCTACTGCTTGACGAACTTGATCTTTCAAGTCTGCAGGATATGTTTTGTTATTATCGTAATAATATGTACAAACTTCAGTTGTTACTGTAAATCCTGGAGGAACAGGCATACCAACTTTATTCATTTCTGCTAAGTTAGCACCTTTACCGCCAAGGAGATTACGCATACTAGCATCGCCTTCTGCGTTTCCATTACCAAATGTATATACCCATTTACTCATGGTTATTCAGCTCCTATTCAGCTTATATTAAGTTAAAAACAGCCACATATAACTCATTTATATGTAGCAGAACAATAAATTCTGGCACGAATTTATAACAAATATTTAGAATATTCAAGCAAAAAGTTATCAGTTTTTAATTTTAAATGAGTATTTTAAATCAATATGTTACTTTTTAAAACTACCTACACTTAACAACCGCACTATGTCTATATCCAGTTTTATTTTCAAACCTATAAGAATAAAACATTTTTTCACCACAATTTGTGCAAAAAGGACAAACATCTATTTTATTAACACCCATTTCTAACAATTGTTGTTTATTAATACCTTTTAAGTCCACAAAATACTTTTCATTTTCTTTCTTAAAAATACCATTTTTATAATCAACAGTACTCAAAAGCGCATCATAAACTTCTTTTCCAACTTCATAACAATTAAAACAAATACTAGGACCAATAACAACCTTAATATCTAAAGCCCTACATCCTGTTTCTTTAATTAATCTATCAACAGAAATTTTTGCAATACTTTGAGCTGTTCCTCTCCAACCTGCATGCGAAATAAGAGCAACATCATTTGCATAAAAAACAAGCGGAACACAATCACCAAAATTCATATATCCCGCACAACCTTTTTTTAACAATAAACCATCTGTATCATTGTAAAAATATTTATTATCAACAACTTCTGCAATATCAACTCCATGCACAGGGTGATTCGTTGCCATTTTTTGCCCAATATATTTTTCAATAATTTTTCTATTATAAGAAACATCTTCCTCTTTAGAATGTATACAAATATCACGAGTAGTAAAAAAATTTAAAACCTCATCAATCAAATCAGATTTAACAACTTTTCTACCCTCTATGTAATCTATATAAAACATCTAATTAGCCTCTTTATTTTCCTCAACTTCATCTAAGAGCCATATTGGATTTTTTATATTTTTTTCCAAAAATTCTCTATGAGCTAAATTTTCTTCTTCACTAAATAAAAATTTTCTAGCTTCTCTAAAAACTCTTTTAACTTCAATCGATTCGCTAGATTTATCATCTTTAGTTTTAACACTTGAAGATAAATCCATAGTTGGCTCAGCACCACCTAAAAGTTCCAAATAAACTTCAGCTAATAATTGTGCGTCTAAAAGAGCTCCGTGAAAAGTTCTAGCAGAGTTATCAATACCAAATCTTTTACACAAAACATCCAAATTATTTCTTTGTCCTGGAAACTTAGATTTAGCAATCTCTAAAGTATCAACAACCCTATCCCATTGATATTCTTCAAAACCTAATCTTTTTAATTCATAGTTGATAAACTTCATATCAAAAGTAGCATTGTGAGCCACCAAAATTCCATCATCACCAATAAAATCAACCCATTCTTGCGCAACTTTTTCAAACAAAGGATAATCTTTTAAAAATTCATTAGTTAAACCATGCACTTTAACAACTTCTTCCGGCACATCTCTATCAGGATTTATATATTGGTGATAAGTTCTACCTGTTGGAACATGGTTAATCAATTCAACAGCACCAATTTCAACCAATCTATCACCTGTTAAAGGGTCAAAACCGGTTGTTTCAGTATCAAAAACAATTTCTCTTATTGATTGCATTCTTTTAATTCCTTTATAAGTTTATTTATTCTATCAATTAATTCATCTTCACTACAACCAGTATTTATAACAAAATCTACTTTTTTTATTTTATCATCTCTCTTCATCTGGATATTATTAATTTTATCAAAATCATCTCCGCTAATACCATCTCTTTTCATAACTCTTTGTTTTTGAGTTTCATAATCAACATCAGCTAAAACAACTTTATCAAAATATTGGTCCCATCCCATCTCATACAACAAAGCAACATCAGTAAAAACAATATCTCTACCATTATAATCATTAGCGCTATCAAGCAATCTCTTTGTTAAATAAGGATGAGTTAAACTTTCCAAAAATTTCAACTTTTTAACATCATTAAAAACCAAATTTCTTAAAACTCTTTTATTAAAAACATCTCCATCAAACGTTTCAGGAAAGTTTTCTTTAATTACACTTAAAAAATCATTTTTAAAATAAAGTTCTCTACACCAAGCATCTACATCATAAACCAAAAACCCCATATCTCTTAAAATATTAGAGATAGTTGTTTTACCACATCCAATAGACCCTGTAATTGCAACAAACGCCATATCTTTAACCTTAAAAAAATTATTTAAAATCCACAACTTGAATTCATCTTGTGTATAACTATATTGTATAAAAAGTTTTTAACATTTAATCACCATAACCCCAAAAAATAAACAACACTTATTAACAAAAATTTTTCAATTTTCCACACTTGTGAATCCTGTTTATAACTACCATTTATCAACAAACTTTCCAAAACAACCAAAATTTTGTTTTAAAATCAAATTTTTGGAGTCCTCCACAACCTTTTAAACAGCCCTAAAATTTTCGTGCATAAATCTGTTTACAAAAAGTTATCAACAGAACTCACAGGTATAAACAAATAACTAAAAAATTATTTAAATATAATTGTTTGGAAATTTTCCCTGTTGATAAAAATCTCTAAAATACCGAACCACCTATTGCCTAGAAAATTTTTTTAAACTTACCAAGGGGTACTTGTTAAAACTTTTTAAATTGACATCTAAAAAAAAACACTATATGAAACTAATCAAATAATTCTTAAAAATTTCTTAACCAAATAGGTTTTTCCCATGCATTTAAAAGATTTAAAAGACAAATCGCCTAAAGTTTTGCTTGAAAAAGCAGAAGAACTAGGTGTTGAAGATGCATCATCTATGAGAGTACAAGATCTAATCTTTGCAATAATGAAAAAAGCTGCCGAAGATGACGAGATTACATATGGAGATGGTGTTATCGAAGTTATGCAAGATGGATTCGGTTTCTTGCGTTCAGCGCAATCAAACTATTTAGCATCTGCAGATGATATTTATGTATCACCTCAACAAGTTAAAAAATATGGTCTTCGTACAGGTGATACAGTAGAGGGTGAAATTCGTGGTCCAAAAGAAAATGAGCGCTACTTTGCTTTAACAAAAATCAATACAATTAACTATGATGACCCTGAAAAATCTAAACTTCGTGTAAATTTTGATAACTTAACCCCTCTTTATCCAACAGAAAAATTAAATTTTGATATAATTTGCGGTGATAAAGATTATACAACACGTGTGATAGACTTAGTTTCCCCTCAAGGAAAAGGTCAACGTGGTTTAATAGTTGCACCACCTCGTACTGGTAAAACTGTTATGCTTCAAAACATTGCTCATGCAATTGCAACCAACCATCCAGAGGTTTATCTTATTGTTTTACTTATAGATGAGCGTCCAGAAGAAGTGACCGATATGACTCGTTCTGTTAAAGGTGAAGTTATATCATCAACATTTGATGAGCCAGCTGCTCGTCACGTTCAAGTTGCAGAAATGGTTATCGAAAAAGCAAAACGTTTAGTAGAAACTAAAAAAGATGTTGTTATCTTGCTAGATTCTATTACTCGTCTTGGTCGTGCATACAACACAGTTGTTCCATCATCTGGTAAGGTTTTAACTGGTGGTGTGGATGCAAACGCACTTCAACGTCCAAAACGTTTATTAGGTGCCGCTCGTAATGTTGAAGAAGGTGGTTCTTTAACTATCATTGCAACAGCGCTTATTGATACCGGCTCAAGAATGGATGAAGTTATTTTTGAAGAATTCAAAGGAACAGGTAACTCAGAAATTATTCTTGATAGAAAGCTAACAGATAAGCGTCTATTCCCAACTATCGATATAACTCGTTCAGGTACACGTAAAGAAGAACTTTTGGTTGATAAAGCTGTTTTAACCAAAATGTGGGTTCTCCGTCGAGTATTAATGCAAATGGGAATGACAGATGGTATGGAATTCTTGCTTGAAAAATTAAAACTTTCAAAAGACAACCAAGACTTCTTTGATAATATGAATTCTTAAAATAAATAACACCCTGTTTTAGCAGGGTTTATTTATTTTATATGGAAAAAACGATATTTTTTCATATATTTAGCAGGAATATGTCCGTTTTTCAGAACAATCATATAATGTCTTACTACACTGTATAATAATTCCTTAGATACATCAACTTTTTCCCAAAAAAGTGGTGTTGTATCAATTTTATCAGGTGTTACTTGATAAAAATTTTCATTACATCCATCATAATCAGATCCTTCTTTACACCAAATAGATTCAACTATTCCTTCTTTTAATAAATCATCTAATTCAAAATAAAATAATTCAGATTTTTTTATTATCTTTTTCAATACAGGGTCGTTACCTCTCCATTTAATTTTTTCAGTAAGACATGATATAGATCTCGAACGACCATAAAAAGTACTATCCAACCATTTTAGTATATCTTCTTTTTTATCAGATTTTGCTCTATAAATATATGATTTTAAATCCATATCTCTTTGCGATATAGATAAAAATCCATCCTTTTTTATAGTATTTTTTTTGGGTGCATAATGATATAATATCATAGTTTATAACTCTCTTTTATTCTTTCAATAAAAACTCTTTCACATCCCTCATATTATAAAAAATATTTTTAATTCCTAAATCTTTTACTTTTTTCAAATATTTATCATTTTGATACATTTTACTTCCCAAAAATGCAACCACATCCATACCCGCATTAAGTCCTGCTTTAAGACCAACAATAGAATCTTCAATTACCACACAATTTTCTGGTTTTTCTCCCATTTTTTCAGAAGCAAATAAAAATAAATCAGGTTCAGGTTTACCTTTTTCAACCATATCAACTGTAAACAAATTATCTTTATTAAAGTATGTTCCCCACATCTTAATAGCTTTTATTTTTTTTAATGTTTTTTCAAAAACACCACCTGTTGCAACACAATATTTATCAACACTATCAAAAATATCAGTAACACCTTCAAAAACATCAAGTCCTTTTTCTTCTATGTTTTTTATATCAATAGATGTTGTATAACTCCAAAATTCATCATCTGTATTTATACCAAGACTATCTAAAACTTCTCTTTTAGATTTATCACTCATACCGCCAATATACTTATTTGTTGTTTCAAAATCCCAATTAAGATTATATCTTTTATTGAGTTCTGTTCTTCTGTTTTCTAGCCAAATTTTTTCACTATCAGCAACCACACCATCAAAATCAAAAATAACTAATTTCTTTCTCATATTAACCTCATTTGCTATTTATATAGCACAAAATAACACACCACCCTTAAAATAGCGTAAAAAACTAAAACATAATTAACTAGCTTTTTAAAATTTTTGTGCTAAAAGTTCTTCTTAAGAGGTAAAAATGAAGAATACTATATATGCACTATCAACTGTTTTTGGTAAATCTGGTGTTGCTGTAATAAGAATATCAGGTAACGAGGTTTTATCTATAATCTCCAAAATAACATCTATAAACATAAATACCATAAAACCACGTTATGCTTATTTTACAGATATAATAAATCCAACAACTAAAGAAATTTTAGATAAATCTTTGGTTTTGTATTTCAAAGCACCCCACTCTTTTACTGGTGAAGATATTTTAGAGATACAATGCCATGGATCAAAAGCTGTTTTAAACAGTGTTTTAAATGTATTATCATCATTAGAAGGTGTTCGTCTAGCTGAGCCTGGAGAGTTTTCAAAACGTGCATTTTATAATAACAAAATGGATTTAACAGAAGCAGAAGGTTTAGCAGACTTAATAGATGCAGAAACATCAGAACAACAAAAATATGCTATTCGTCAATTAAGTGGAAACCTTAAAAATCTTTATTCATCTTGGCGACAAGATTTAGTTAAAACCTTATCTTACCTAGAGGCTTTTATAGATTTTCCCGAAGAAGATATTCCAGAAAATTTATATAATGATATTTTAAACACTGTATTTAAAGTTAAAAAAAATATAACACTGCATTTAAATGGAAATAACGTTAATGAGCGTCTAAAAAATGGTTTTAATATTGTTATAACTGGAGCAACAAATGCTGGTAAATCAAGCTTAATAAATACTCTAACTAAAAGAAATGCTGTAATCGTGTCAGATATAGCCGGCACAACCCGAGATGCAATAGATATCAATCTAGATATAAAAGGCTACCCTGTTGTTATAACAGATACTGCAGGTATTAGAGAAACAGATAACCCAATCGAAAAACAAGGTATAGAAATTGCAAAAGAAAAGATTGAAACAGCAGATATAATAATAAATCTCTATGACGCAATAAACTCAACTCATGATGATGCTTTAGATACATCAAAAACAATATATGTTGCTAACAAAATAGATAAACTTGATGAAAATAATATAAAAAATATCCCATCAAATCACCTAAAAATATCAGCTAAACAAAACATTGGTGTTGATGAATTAGTAGAAAAAATACTAGAAATTATCAAAAACAATTTTGCAAATTCATCAAATTATCTTATCACACGTGAGCGCTATCGTATTGCTTTAGAAGATTGTTTAGAACACTTAAATACATTCTCACTTGATAAAGAAATAGAATTATCAGCCGAAGATATTCGTCTTGCTTGTCGTTCAATAGGTAAAATAACAGGTTATGTAGAAGTAGATGAAATTCTAGATAATATATTTGGTAGTTTTTGTATTGGAAAATAAATCTAACAAATCATATTTTTTAACTGAAAATGTTTAGATATTTTGTTTTTGTTGTCTTTTAAACCTGCAATGTATTCTACAATATTTTCAGATGTTATATCTTTGTTTGTGTACATAATATAATCAATCATATCGCAATATTTATAAAAATTGCCATTAGTAATCTTTGTTTCTGTGTTATTAATGTTTTTTAATATATTTATTATGTTAGAAAATATATCTTTTCTATAAAAACTAAAAAAATGATCCACGTGAAACATTTTAAGTAAAAGCACTAATTCCTTATTTTTTACATCAATAGTATCGTATTGTTTTATAGTTTTGAATATAATTTCTATAAAATACTTTCTAATAAACCTATAAGAAAATAAGTTATATTTTGCATCAAAATATAAAATATACATAAACAAATCTATTGCATAACGTTTATTTTCTACTGAGTTAGAAGAAAAAACATGAATACTATCAAATAAATAATAAAAATCCTCTTTAGATGGAAAATTTTTAGATAATATAGATATTGTTAGTTTTTTTATTTCTTCATCAGTTAAATTAATTAAATTATATTTCCTATCAATAGTTTTATTTATATCGTTTCTAAACGCACGTAAATTACTAAAACTACAAAACTCATGTTGCAAAAGAAGATAATTGATAGAATTTAGTATTTTCCAATATAGATAAATTGTATGGGTAGTTGTTTCTAATATTTTATTGCAAACATTTTGAAAATCCATCGGAGATATTTCTTTATTTATTGTAGCAGATAACAATCTATCCACCCAACACAAAAAGTTTATCTCTCTTTCTTTGTTATCATAGCAATATGTGTGTTCTACGATTTTTTTTATAACATTATCTCTAGTTGATATAAAATCATCTACATTACTTTTTTTATATCTTTTTAGTTTTAGTATAAAATTATCTAATATCCTAAGTACTAAAAAATCAAAACTAAGCAAAGATGTTTCACGTGAAACTTTACTCAAAATCTCTGGTAATTTTAAGAATTTTTCATCTTTAAATAGTTTTTCTAATTTTTCTATTGGTAGATTAGAAACTTTTAGTAATTCATAAATATTTCTTTTATTGTATATTTTTTTATTTGCAGAATTTTTAATAAAATCGCTAACCATTTTAGAAACATCTTTACTTGTAATTAAAGTCATATCAATTTTATAGATGTTTTCATTAAGAGATAACTCAGAAACATTATCAAATCTTTTTCTTACAAGTAGTTCATCCATCTCATTATAAAAATTTTTATTATCTAAACTATTGATAGTGTTATAAATCATAAAATGCTTGAGATTGCTTAGTGTTTTTTCTTCTAAATTCATAATATTTCTCTTTTTACGTTATCTTTTTTATAAATATATATTAAAAGTTTAATTTGTCAATCAATATTTTTATTTGACATCAGAATATAAAAGATATATTCCTACATAAACAACAGATAATATTGATTTTTTTTGCAATGTAAGGATTAAAATGAATAACTTTGACGTAATAGTTGTTGGCGGAGGTCATGCAGGTTGCGAGGCTGCCGCAGCATCAGCAAGAATGGGTTGTAAAACAGCTCTTATTACACATAAAATAAATACAATAGGTGAAATGTCATGTAACCCAGCTATTGGTGGTTTAGGTAAGGGTCATTTAGTTCGTGAAATAGATGCATTAGATGGTTTAATGGCAAAAGTTATAGATAAAGCCGGTATTCAATTTAGGTTGTTAAATTCATCTAAAGGTCCTGCTGTACGTGGACCAAGAGCTCAAGCAGATAGAGAATTATATAAAAAATATATGCAAGAAGAATTAAATAAGCAAGCTAATTTAACTCTAATAGAGGGTGCAGTAGAAAAGCTTATTATTGAAAATGGTATGTTAAAAGGCATAGCACTTGCAAACAATGAAGAATATTTCTCAAAAGCAATTGTTTTAACTGTTGGTACATTTTTAAATGGTGTTATGTTTACAGGTCACAAAACAACCATAGGTGGTCGTGTTGGTGATGTTAGTTGTTTAGGTATTACAGCGTATTTAAAAGAGTTAGGATTAAAAGTTGGTCGTCTAAAAACAGGAACTCCTGCCCGTTTAAATGGAGATACAATTAATTGGGATATATTAGAAAAGCAATCAGGAGATGATACCCCTACTCCATTCTCATTCTTAACAAAAGAATTAAACCAACCACAAATAGAGTGTTATATAACTCACACAAACGAAGAAACACATAAAATCATTCGTGATAACTTTTCAAAATGCGCATTGTTTTCTGGTTTGATTACAGGAATTGGTCCTCGTTATTGTCCAAGTATAGAAGACAAACTAGTAAAGTTTGCAGACAGAACTAGTCATCAAATATTCTTAGAGCCAGAAGGTTATGAAACAAATGTTGTTTATCCAAATGGTATATCAACATCACTACCAGCTGATGTGCAAGATGCTTTTATACATACGATAAAAGGTCTGGAAAATGTTGAAATATTGCGCCATGCTTATGCAATAGAATATGATTATGTTGATCCATTGGAACTCAACCATAGTCTTGGTGTAAAAAAAGTAAATGGTTTATACCTAGCAGGTCAAATCAATGGAACAACTGGTTATGAAGAAGCTGGTGCTCAAGGTTTGCTTGCTGGTGTTAATGCTGCTTTATATGTTCAAAATAAAGAAGAATTTAAAATAGATAGAAGCGAAGCATATATAGGTGTTATGGTAGATGATTTAATAACTAAAGGTGTAGATGAGCCATATCGTATGTTTACATCTCGCTCAGAATATAGATTATATCTTCGTTCAGATAATGCAGATATGAGATTAACTCAAAAAGGTTATGATATAGGTTGTGTATCTAATGATAGATACGCTGTATTTAAAGGTAAAAAGGATAATCTTGATAAATATAGAGAATTATCTCAGACACTGTATTTAAAAGCGAAAGATTATGACGAGTATGAACTACCACTAAAAAAAGATGGTGGTCGCAAAACTTTATTTACATTGATAGGTTGTGACAATGTTTCACGTGAAACAATTTTTAATATAGCGCCAGAATTAAAAAATATAACAGATGATGTTTATGAGCAAATTAGTATAGAATCTAAATATTCTGGTTATATGAAAAGACAATTAAATGATATTGAAATATTTAAAAAAGATGAAAATTTGAAAATCCGAAAAGATATTGATTATTCTTTAGTTGGTGGATTATCACGAGAAATGGTTGCAAAACTAGAAAAATATCGTCCAGAAACATTAGGTGAAGCATCACGCATATCAGGTGTAACTCCCGCCGCTATAATTGCTATACTTAGCTATATGAAAAATAACTAATTTTTAGTTTTGATGTTTATAACTAAAAATTTTTATACCAAATTTTTTTTGATAAAATATTATCTAAAACATGAGTGATATTTTAAAAACATATAATGTTTCACGTGAAACAATTGATAAATTAAAAACCTATGAAAAACTCGTTTTAGAGTGGAATAATAGGTTTAATCTTATTAGTAAATCATCTGTTGAATTTATATGGGAAAGACATATAGAAGACTCATTGCAGTTGTGTCAATTTATAACAACAGAAGATGAAATATTGTATGATTTTGGTTCTGGAGCTGGTTTTCCTGCAATAGTTATAGCAATAGTTGCAGAAGAATTATTTCCAAACCTAAGAGTAAGTTTAGTAGAAAGTATTGGTAAAAAAGCTACATTCTTAAATGAAGTAAAAAATGTTTTAGGTTTAAATATTACAGTTTATAATGATAGAATAGAAAAACTTAAATTACCTAAAGCAGATATTATATCATCAAGAGCATTAGCGTCATTACCAAAATTACTAGAATACTCAAAACCATTTTGTAAACCTACAACTCGTCTAATCTTCCCCAAAGGAGAAAAATGGAAAGAAGAGGTTTTAGAGGCAGAAAAAAATTGGAAGTTTGATTATCAAACTAAACAAAGTTTAACAAGTAGCACAGGTTGTATCTTGCAAATAAAAAATATAAGGAGAAAATAAAATGGTAAAAGTTATATCTATTGCAAACCGAAAAGGTGGAGTAGGTAAAACAACAACAGCTGTAAATATTGCAACTGCAATGGCAGCTATTGGAAAACGCGTACTTATTTTAGATATGGATCCTCAAGGTAATGCTACAACATCATTAGGTATAAACAAAAATAAATGCCTGTTTTCTACATACGACCTTATGATAAATAACTGCAAAGCAGAAGATGCAATTGTTAAAACAGATATAAAAAAGTTTGATATTCTCCCATCTGCTCCAGCGCTTGCAGCCGCAGAAATAGAACTTATAGATGTTAAAAAAAGAGAATATGTTCTAAAAAATGCGCTAAATTCATTACAAAATAAATATGACTATATTTTAATCGATTGCCCACCATCACTAAATTTGATAACAATTAATGCTCTTGTTTCATCAAATTCAGTGATTGTTCCATTACAAAGTGAGTTTTTAGCTTTAGAGGGATTAACAGATTTAGTAAAAAACATAAACCTTATAAAAAAGAATTTTAATCCTATGTTAGATTTACAAGGCATTGTTTTAACCATGTATGATAAAAGAAACAATTTAAGCCAAATGGTTGAAACAGATGTTCGTAAATATTTTGGAGCAAAAGTTTATAATACGGTAATACCAAGAAGTGTTCGTATATCAGAAGCACCATCACACGGAATGCCTGTATTAATTTATGATTTTAAAAGCACTGGCGCAAAAGCTTATTTAAGTTTAGCCAAAGAAGTTCTTAAAAGAGAAAAGGAGTTATAGATATGTCATCAAATAAAAAACATGGATTAGGTCGTGGTTTAGAAGCATTATTAGGAGATGATGATTTAAGTTTTAGCTTAGATAATATCAATACTAAAGATATCTTAGAAAGTGGTATCAAAACTGTTGATATAAACGACTTGTATCCAAGTAAATATCAACCACGTAAAGAATTTAATCAAGAAGCTTTAGATGCTTTAGTAAATTCTATAAAAGAAAAAGGTGTTCTTCAACCTTTATTGGTTAGAAAAAATGGTGACAAATATGAAATTATAGCCGGAGAACGTCGTTGGCGTGCATCAAAATTAGCAGGTCTTAACGAAGTTCCTGTTATAGAAAAAGAACTAGATAATCAAGAAGTTTTAGAAGTAGCTCTTATAGAAAATTTATTGCGTGAAGATTTATCGGCAATAGAAGAGGCTGAGGGTTACAATCGTTTGATAACAGAGTTTTCTCATACTCATGATGCATTATCTCAAATCATTGGTAAATCTCGTAGTTATATAACAAATACATTAAGGTTATTGCATTTACCATTAACTATACAAGAATTAGTTAAAAATAACTCTTTGTCAGCTGGTCATGCAAGAGCTTTAATTGGTTTAGAAAATGCAGAAGAGGTGGCTCAAAAGGTTATTTCAAGAGGTTTAACTGTTCGCCAAACAGAAGAATTAGTTAATAATATAAAAAATGGTGCTTTAGAGAAAATAAGCAAAGCAATAAAAAAAGATCCAAGCATAAAAGAATTAGAAAAAGGTTTAACCAAGTCAATAGGATTAAAAATAAAAATCAATGCCAAAGATGATGAAAAAGGGAAAGTAACCATAGAATATAAAAATCCATCAGAGCTAAATGCAATTTTGGAGATACTTGAAAAAAGTCAAAATTAATAAAAGAAGAGGGGGAATTATCCCCCTTTTATAAAATATGAATAAAAAGCTATTTTTTTAGATTCTACGAAGTTTTATAGTTTTTGTGATACTTGTATCAAAAATAATCAAAACAATGCCTCAGTACTTAAAAAATAGAATATTTTATAACACTTTGTTTTTGCATAATTTTTATTTATTTGTATGTAAATCCGTTTACATATAGTTCTTCAACAAAAAATTGTAAGCATAACCAAGTAAAGTTACCGCCTATGCGTTCTTTTGAAGCATCAGTAAAAGAACGAGCAGATTTTATTTTAAAATAATCAAATTCACCCAAGCCATTCCAATCAATAATATACCCTTTTAAATAAACATCATCACCTCTTGATACTGTCTTAAATCCCTTATGTATAATATCATTTGCAGGAATAATATGAATATTCTCCCATTCACCTGGGGTAGTACCACCATATACTGAAAGAACTCTTTGTTCGTGTTTTATTTTATAATTTTTCCAATTTAAAGCCATATCACCAACAAAAACACTCAAATCAAGAGGAGCAACATTGTCATATAATTCATTTTGATAGTAGTCATAATGAAAAGGTGAATCATAATGGTCAACATATACAACCTTTGCATCAAGTTCAATATTAGCTGCTTTATTTATCTCAATAGTGTATTTATCTGTTTCAAATTTTTCTTTGATTGGATTGTCTATTAAAACAATATTTGGTTTTTGATAAACATCAATATCTCTATACTCAGGAATACCAAAAGTGTTTTGATTGTATATTTTTATTATAAAAGGATAAAACAAAATAAAAAACACCACCAAAGATAAAATCTTTTTTAGGACTCTTTTATTAATCACCACCACTATAAATGCAATAATACCAGCAATATTATTTGTTATATTATAGTAGTAATAATCAAATAATATTAAAAGCCCAACACTTATAAGAAAAATCTTTGTTCTAAGTTTATCATGATTAAAAGCTATAAACAACAATATAAAACCAACAATATTTTTTACAAAATCTGCAAAACCAGAAAATATAACAGGCATCCATTTATACAAAAAAGGAAAACATATAATAAATAATATCTGATAAACATTTTTAAAACCGCCTCTTATTATCCACTTGGAGCGCGAAGTAAAAAATCTTTTAGTATGGTCAAACATTAAATACTCTCCTTAAACACAGACTGAAATTCATTAATATATTTTTGCAGTAATTCTTTTTTAGATAAAGTGCATCCACTATCAAACCATTCTTTTTTTAACACATCCATATAAAGCCCTATAAACCTAGTGTCAGCACCAATATTAATAAGGTCTTTCCCATTAACTGGAAATTTAGAAATTTTTATTGAATCCACTGTATTTAAAATCTCGTTTATTTGAGAAATGTCTTTGTTTTCAATGTTTAAGCAAATCCAAATGTCTTTGCAAACATCTTTACCATATAATCTCATTTTCTTCCAAAAATACATTGAGCATTTGTTTGTTTTATGGTACAATATCTTTGTACCATCGAAAAGAAAGTGGATGCAAATTTCCGATTATAGCCCTCTAGTACATAAGGAGGGTGATGCCCATGGACACAATGGAAGTATTAACTTTAGTACTTGTCATCTTTGCTATCTTAGCATACCTTGATAACCGTTACGACCATGATAGCGATAAAAAGAAATAGCATCCTGACACCGTCCAAAGTTTAGGATGCTAAATTTCTTTTAATTTTCATTCAACTGAGGGCAATCGGAGTTTGATTCCGAGTACCTTTCTGAGTAAATTGTATCATAGGGGACTTGTTTTTTCAAGTCCCCTTTTTTTAATTAGACGCATAACTCTTTCACATATTATACAAAAACATTGCATTCTTTTAACGCAAATGTATTACCACTTTTTCTTCCTTGTATCGTCAAGTTGTCGTCAAAACACCTGCATGCATGCTCAAAAAGACGCATTGTCTACATAAATAATACATATTTTGCATTGCTACCTCTTCAAATTTTTACTTGCGCATTGATTTCAATAATAATTCCTTTATTGCGTCTTCATCCATATAATCCAAGTAGCATTCAATAGACTTACCTGATTCAAATGCCGCAAATGCTAAATCTCGAACATCATCCTCATCCATGTAATCTAAAAAAATCTCTGTATCTTTACCATTCTCTAATGTTCTAAGAGCCAACTTTGCCACATCATCCGAATCCATATAGTCTAAATAAGATTCTGTATTTTTACCCAGTTCTAACGCTCTAAGAGCCAACTTCGCTACGTCATCCGAATCCATGTAATCCAGATATTCTTCAACATCATTTCCATTCTCCAGTGCAACAAATGCCTGTTCTGCCGCTTCATCTTCCTCTAAATCATACATTTTCTCTGATGCATCTGCGACATTGACTACTACT
>SUUK01000003.1:212500-223285 GCA_015062535.1 Alphaproteobacteria bacterium | reverse complement strand
TGCTTCTGTTTCATCGCCGTCTTCTGAAGCTCCACCAGTACCACCACCAGTACCGCCACCAGTACCGCCACCAGTACCACCACCAGTACCACCACCAGTACCGCCACCAGTACCACCACCAGTACCGCCACCAGTACCGCCACCAGTACCGCCACCAGTACCACCACCAGTACCACCACCAGTACCACCACCAGTGCCACCACCAGAACCGCCACCAGTGCCACCACCAGTACCGCCACCGGCACCTAAAATATTAGTTTTTAATCTATTGGTAGATTTGCGAGAAAATTCCGCAAGTACATCATTAACTATAAAATTGCTAGCAGTTCTACCTGTCGGAGTTATACCTAAAGTATCAAATGTTTCCATACCAAAGGTTAATGATTTTTCAGGCTTACCTCCTCTCGTAGGATCTAAATCATCAGCAATTTGACCGCTACTATTTACAATTTTACCATCTTCTACTTTACTTCTAAAATCTGTATGATCTTTTTGAGCTCTTTTTGAATAAATACCTGTTGTTGTTTCATAGCCATCTTTATCTCTGGATATTGAAATATCTACCATACCATTACTGAAAAATACATCTCTTGTACCTTTTTTGGTATTTATAACATCATTTACAACAGTCATACGACCTGTAGCAGGATCTACTTTCATTCCAAAGGTTGTTATCTTACCTGTATAATCTACTTGGCGAAGAGTTATTTCATTAGGATTGTGAGGATTAAATGATATTGCCCTTGAGTTAAAGTATTTACCAATTTTGTGTCCCTTTTTCTTTAATGCATTTACAGCAATTTGTGATAAAATTGCCTCTTTATACTTAGGATTTTGAGCAAGAGGTGAAGACATTATTGCATCTAAAGCACCAGTGTTTATATCGCCATTATCATCAAAAAGATGTTCATTCATAAAGGCATGTTTAAAATCTGCTTCACTTCTAATTAGTACACCATTCTTATCATATTCTTGTTTTATTGTAGTATATCTATCATATGTGGTAACATGTTTTCTTCCATTTAACGGATTTACCCAAGAACGTGACAGAACTGTCTTACCTGTTGTTGAATCTAGCTCAGTATCAAATTTCATACCTAAAACGTTTAATGATTTTCCGCCCGTTGCATTTGTTGAACCAAAAGTATTTACTGCATTAGCCATACCTACACGAGCTGTATTTCTCATTGCTCTACCTGCACTATTTGCTGCCCACACACCACCAGCAGCTGCTGCATCTCTAGCTTTATATGCAACTTTTTCACCGGTTTTGTTTACTTGATCGGTTACTGCATTTCCTATTTTTGAACCAGCACTGATGCTAGAGCCACTGGAGAAATTACCAGCAAGGTTCTTAATTGTTGGCATATAAGTCCAGCCTATAACAAGGATAAATACTATAAGCAACATATTTGGTCCCCAAAAGGCAATACCTTTATTGGGATCTGTGAAAAATACTTTTGCATCAGCTGTTCCATTATTTAATAGTAAATTTCCAAATACGGTGTCAATGTATCCTAAAACACAATTAATTAAAATTGCCATAAATAAGAATACAAAGATAGAATTCAAAATCCAGTTCCATAATTTGCTCAAATAAGCTTTAGTTCCAGAGAAAGCATATCCGCAGATAGCAAATGGAATAAGAGTCATTGTTATTCCTAGTTGTAAAACAGCATCTGCCATAATCCAAGGATATGCAACCATGAAGAATATACCTGCAATATATAAAATCAGACCATCGATAATATAAATAGGGTGAGGGAATACGTATAGAAGTCTATCAGGCCCACATCCTTTGCATAAAGCCCATTCTCCATATTCAAATAATAAGTTAATTTGATTTTCAATAGACTTAACAGAACAAACAATCATTTGTCCAACAGATAAAGGTAGTCCACCTCCACTACCAGCAAAAGTGCCAGAAAAACCGATAATTCCACCACTTTCTGAGCAAGATGTAGAAGCAGTAGAACCACCAGAAAATTTAATAAATTCCATAGCCGTATCAAAAACCGGAACTAATGTTAGATTAAGTATATAGTAGTAATTTTTAGAAATAATGAGATAGACGATTGCTGCAATAAAACTTTTGCGCATAAGATCATTCATTAAAGAACCAGTATCTTTTCCACCCATAGAAGAAACATATTTCAATACAATTAATGCAAGACATACCGCTAAATAAACCAAAACTAAGTCAGCTAAAGCTCCGCTAAACTTAGAATAAGAAATAGCAGCCATTTTGCTTCCAGCATTAAAAATAACCTTAAACATCGGGCAGAATAAACATGTAGCTTTTTCTGTTAGAGGTAAAGAACAGCGGTCTTCTGTATCAATTCCTAAAAAATTAAGCATTGCATCTGTTGCTGCATTAACTACAGCATCCACTATGCTTTCAACCCATCCCCAGAGACCAGCTTTTGCAATATCGGGAGTGCATAAAATTAATATACCAACTATAAATGGCAGATATTTTTTTAAGTATGAGATATTACTTTTCATGTCCGCCTCCCTTATTTAGTCTTTCCAATGATCTTTCCGAGGTTAAACGTTGTTCGTTGTAAGAAATTACCTTTTTCTTTACCCATACTCTGAATAGCATGACCTGTCTGATGTTTTATAACATCTTTGCCATATTTACCAACTCTTCCTAGTGTTTTTTGGTTGAGCTTAGATAATTGTTGTGTAATTTTTTCACTTATAGGGCTACCAGCTAGGGCATCACCAAAGAAGCGAGAACAGAACTCGCCTGCCATTAATGGAATTATTTTAAGAGCCAAAATGTAGCATAATAAAACTTTTAAGAAAGGTAATCTGTAAAATGCAAGTGATTCTTGAATTAAATCAGCTTTATCTTCTTGGAATGCTGATTTTAATTCTTCAGCTCCACCAAAAGCATCTGCTACCGCATCTAGAACAATTGCATTAGCAATGACAATACCTAAAGGTAAGAAAATAAATACACCTGTATAATAAGCAATACTTTCAACTACATCTCTTAATTTAGATCTTGTCCATCCAAAAGGCCATAAAGCTATAGCAAGAGGAAGCAGTACTATTGATAAAGATAAATTGAAAGCAACGTCAAACATATAAAAAGCAGTAGCAACTAGAATTAAAAAGCCAATAATAGTAAGAATGATAGAGCTTAAAAATAACTCTATTGATATAACTTTTCTTGTAAACCATTCTTTTCCATCTATTTCAAGAGCCCACTCTGCAGCTTTTCCATGCAAAGAATTACAATAAAGCATACTTGCAAAATTCATCATTTGTGAAGAAGCTTTATTTATACTCTTAGCCATCTTTGTAATATTTTTAGATAAATTATTCATAGCAGTTCCGCCAGAAACTTCAGAAAAGGTTTCGCTTTGCACATTAATAAGGTCAGCATTAACTTCTACTGGAGTTAATAAAAAGCTAAGACTAAAGAATAATAAAATAACAATTTTTTTCATCTTAACCTCCTATACTCGATTTTTCAGCAAAGCTTTGTCCAATTGTATAACCAATATCTAGTAATGGAGTTACAATAAAATCAGAAACGGTGCTAATTCCACTAGTAACAGCCACATAAGCAAGAGCCCACTTGAACATGAAAACAAAAAGACCATCTAATACTTTTCCTGGAGTTTGGGCTGCAAATGAACCAAGAGCTTTTAGCAAATATACAGCAATCCATATTGCACCACAATATATTAAAATTTGTTCACTAATGCTTGTAATTGAGTTATATAAAGTCTCTGCAGCTGATGTAAGTCCTTGCATAAGGCTGAAAACAATACCACATGACCAACATCCTGCATCATCTGTTGATTCTTTTATTTGTTTTTCAAGGCAGTGTTTTCTATATTCTTCATCTGCTTGAGCAAAGCCCAATGATGCATACAATAAAACAAACAAAAATACTACAAGTCCTCTAAAATACTTATTAGAAAACGACAAATTTTTTATATATAGATAATACCTAATCATCGTCGTACCCCGCTAAAGAATCTAGTCTTGATTGTATTTTGCTTGCCGTTTGTTTTATGGTATCAACTTTTTCCCTTGTTTGTTCATATTTTTCAAGAGGTGTGGTAATAGCTGAAGATAAACCATACGTCAAAGAACTAAGAGCTTTATCTCTAATTTTTTTACCAGTATTTTCTACAAATTTTGAAATTTTCTTTTGAAATTCCATATCGCCACCACCACCAACAAATTTGTCAGCAATACCAACCCCAAGTCCTGGTATGTTTAATAACAACATTGATATCATAAGAAGTGCAAGCAACAATTCACCAGTTCCACTAATGGATGCAAATGTAATTTTAGGACCTATATTATTCATTATTGTTTCAAGAGCATTAACAGATAAACTTACAAGCAGACCAATAAATAACATTATCGCTGAAGAATTTACAAACATAAGAAGACAATGAACACTCCATTTTCGTGTGAAGCCAAAAGGAACTCCCATAATCATAATAGGAATTAAAACAACTGCAAAGTTAATTCTAAATATAGAGTCTATTATGAAAAGTACGAAACCAAATTTAGCAACAGTAAAGAAAACAATTAAAGCAAGACCAACAAACATAGCTGCAAAATTTAATGAACAAATTAAGTCTAAACCAATTTTTAATCCAGCATTAAGTCTTGTGCTAATTGAACAAGTTATACAATTTGCCATTGGTGATATAGTAGACTTTATTCCTCCTGAAACATTAAAGTTAGGACTAACCCCACAATCTGAGGCATGTGCATTGCTAAATGTTGCACTACCAGCATCACCTAGATTAAATGTAGCAGAAGAGCTAATATTTAAAACTCCAGATGCAAGCTCTAAGAATGCAGAATAAATAGGAACAACAAAGGTATTAACTGCCCAAGTTATATCTCCAACACTTCTAACGCATAAGGCACAGAAAGAACATAAAAACAATTTATGACCAATTTCGGTTAAAACTTCTCCTACGTTTTCTTCTTTAAATGATGCTAAAACTTTTAATAGCTTAAAAGCAACCCAAATTGAAAAGGCTATCATAACTATTGCTGCGCCACCACTTGCTACTTTGCCAGCAGAAGTTGAAAAAAGATTATCGACAATTTTTAAGGTCGCATCCAGAATTTTTGTTTGCCAGCAAGAAGACTGAGAAGCATAATTTGTTTCTTTTCCTTCTCCCATGCCTTCTTCTTCACTACAAGCGCACAACAAAGTAACAAAACAAAACAACATCACTTTGCGAAGCACATCATAGGATAAATATTTTTTCATATCAAACTTCAGCATGGTTATTTCCTCCAAAAGGCTTTGTAGCCTTTTCTCCCTGTTCCTGTAAGTGTTCCTTGTACAGATGAAAGGCTTTCTCTTGCCATGTCGATACCTTTATCAAGTCTGGTTATTCTTGCAGCAACGTGTCCTGTATATTTAGCACCACTCCAAGCATTGTCTGTTGCATATTTTCCAACTCGTTTAGCATTCTTAGAAATACGTTCGCCTTCGGCTGCCGCAGTATTTGTACCTGAGTCGGTAAGTGAAGCTGTATCAGAAATTTTATTTACGAGATCTTTAAATCCCTCAATGAGATTTACTAATAAGCAGAAACAAACGATTGTCAAAAGAAGGCTACCAGAAGCCCATAACATTTCTGAAAGCTCTTTTATATTATTTGAATCAAGTGTTTGTACTACACTAGCAGAAAAAGCATTTTCACCCATCGAAGTAATATTACTTGGATCAACTCTACCCAGTGATAAATTAATTAATTCTTCAGATAATCCTAAAATAACTCCCAAAATTACAAAGCTGAAAAATGCATTGATAAATATTTGCCAAATCTTAGTTGAATATTGTGATGTTTGATTTGATATAGCAAAAGCTATGCCAAATGGTAGAAGAATTGCGCCAAATGCGAGATTTATTAATACATCAACAATATAAAAACATACAGCTGCAAGGGTAAACCATCCAAAAATAAAGAAAATAAAACCATACAATAGCACTAACCAATACCATTTTAAAATAAATCCCTCAGATGAAACGCAAATCATAGTTTGACCTGTTGCAACAGTTTCATAAATTAAATCATTATATTTACCAACAGCACTATTGATATCACTAAATAAACCACTCCAACCACCACTGCCACTAAAACTAAGTTGTATACCAGAGCCTCCAAGGGCTGTACCTATTTCTAAACCAGCTTGTAATACAGGAGCAATTATTCTATCTATAAAAAATGTGTCTTGTAATAACAAAACAATTACAGCCATCTTAAATCCCAGAAAAATCATACCTTTTTTATCTGCCATTAAATAGGTGGCAGCATCTTGTTTTCCTGCAGAAGCAACCATTTTTAATGTATGGAAAGCTATATAAATAGTGGTAGCTAAAACAACTATAACTACTAATTTACTAGCAAATGTATCCCATGAAGCATCTGCAACTTCAGAAGCAGATTCTGTTAGAGTTGTAAATAAACCACATAATAAACAATTGCCAGCTGCACCATCGGAATAATATTCTTGATAAGTTCTACATTCATCACAAGAACAAAGGAATATAGGAGCTAAGAGAAGTAAAAATGTTTTTATACTTCCTCTCATTCTAGTAAATATGTTATTCAACATTTTCATTGTTCCATTCCTCTAGTCTTTAATGCCAAAAAAATTCTTTACATTTGCTTTAGCGCTTCTTTTAGTTCTATTTATCGCAGTTCTAGCTGCAACAACAGGACCACTATCAGATATAGAGTCTCCAACTGTTTTAGTTGTAGCTTTAACAGGAGCTGTTGCTAGTTTTTTAGCGCCTTTTCCTGCACCTCTTATAAATGGAGTTGCTGTATTTTTACCAGCATTACCAACAGCCTTTGCTCCAGATATTTTAACAACAATCTGCTCAATTTCTGAGAAAAATCTAAACATTATCAATGAGCATAAAAATGTCATAAGAAATCCTTTTAGAGTAAGATCCTGAGCAAATTTTGCTATTTCATCTTTATCTTCAAATATTTCACTTTCTAGCGTTTGAGATAAGTCTCCATTTGCAGAGACAGCATTGTCCAACATTTTCACAGCAAAACAAACAACAACACCTATTAAAATAAAATTAAAGCAAGCATTAACAAATAATTCCCAAGTTTTTTTAGTATAGTTTGATGTTAATTTTGAAAAACCACAAGCTATCGCAAAAGGTAAAAGAATACAACCAACCGCAATTCTAAACAAAACATCAAGCATTGAAAAAGCAACACCTAAACATATAAGCCAGCCAAAAATATAAAGTATTGTTCCAAACGGAAGTAAAATCCATGCTTTATTTAGAATACCACTTGGTAAAAATGTTAAACAAATTAAATTTCTTCCAATGGCAACAATCTTGTAGCTTGCACTATTAAATTCTTTTACTTTATCAATAATATTATTAAATAGTCCTGAAACACTAGAAGCATTACTAAAGCTAGAACCAAATCCCGAATTTCCTAACATGCTACCAACTTCCATTGACGAACCAACAGCAGGTGAAATAATATTTCCATATAAGAACGTATTTCCATCATCAGACAAGAGAATAATTACAACAGCCGCTTTAGCTAATACAGGAATAACACCTGTTCTATCATTCGATAAATAACCAGCAGTATCTTGCTGAGAAAAAGAACCAATAACCTTTAATGTGTAAACAGCAACATATATTGCCGCACCTATAGCAATAACTTCTTGTAAAGATGGCGCAAATAAAGACCATGATTGTTGTGCAACAGAAGAGCAAGCTTTAGCAACTGTCCTAAAGGCTCCCATTAATAAAAAATTATCACCAGCTCCTTCGCTAACATATTCACTTAAGGTTAGACATTCTCCATCTAGAGATTCATCTGCAAATGCAAAAGAAATAGATGAAATAAAATAACAAATAAAGCTAAAAACAAAAGCTATGGAGGTTTTAATTTTTATCATTTTTACCTCCTTTTGTCTTTTCTAGATATTTCAGCAATATAACAGCAGTTAAAGTCATTGTTACAGCAAGGATTATTGAAAGGTTAAACACCCAAGAATGCGCAAAAAGACCAAATACATCATAGTAAAGAATGATATATAGTCCAACAAACACAACAATCATACCAATAATATACTTCATTTGGCACCTCGGAATAATCCTTAAACTAAGTTATTATAACACAAAAAAATATAAAAAAGTATTACAATATCGTTAAATTTTTCCGTTATTGATAAATTTAACAGTACTGTTCAATACGCTATCATTACTTAAAACATTTAAAGGTTTTTCCGAGATAATTATCGAGTCTTTTTTGTTATATTTAAAGTTATCTACGGGAAATTTACATAATTTCAATGTTTTAACTAACAGAGAGCAAGCTTTAGATTCTGAAAATATTTTTAATGATTTAATTTCATTTGGAATGCTTGGCATATTTTTTATTTGTTTTTCAGTCATATCTTCTATCATAGGTCCAAATAAAAAATTAAATATTTTAAATTTATTTAATAAATCACAGAAAATATTCCCTCTAATTACAGGGTTTATTTCAACAATATTACGGATTCTAACGGATTCGCGAAATGTTTGTAATTCTAGTGGTAAATTGAGCATTTTTCTTAAAACTAGATTCCCTGCACCTTTAGTTACAAAAGAAACTTCTTCAATATCTTCCATATGATTTAAGAAAAATAATAATTGATATGAGTTAGAAAGAGCTCCTCTAAATAATGAAGGGTAATTTATTGCCGCCACAGTGGAATTTGTTAGTATAAGTCTGCGCCATAGATTCTTAAATATGTTTTTACTATCAAGGTAACCGTGAATAAGTATTACCATATGGCTGTTTTGTTTGGTAATTTCATAGCAATCCATATATTTAATAAAAGCTTTTTGGCATTTTTCAAATGTTCCACTTGCTCTTCTTATATCCCAAGAGTCGAGGAGCCTATATCGTTTTGTAAAGCAATGGCGTTGGATTCTCCATTTTTGATAAAAAAATACATCTTCCCAAAAAAAAGATCCACCAAATGTAAAAAAATCAATATTCATAAAGATATTTCCCTTGTTAAATGTGCATATCAAAGATTCTTATAATTATATTTAGATACGCTAATACTCATAATACTATATATAAGGTATAAGTTAATAAAGAGTAATGAAATATGATTTCTTTGCGCACTATATATATATTAAGCAAAGTTATAATATATTTTAAAAACAGGGCGATAAATTTTAAATCAAGTAAAACAGGGGGTTAGAGATTTTTTGAAAAAAAAGTTTAAAAAAGTGAATTTTTTTTAAAAAAAAGTGTTGACTTCTGTAAAAGGTGGTTATATAAGTTCGTTCACCGGAGCAAAGCGAGATGATACAAAATCTTGGCGAGCTGTTGCGGTCTTAAGCTGAGGCTTAAGGAGTTATAAATAAAATAGTAAATAAGTTATACAAAGAGGATATGTAGGCAGTATATATTAGATTTATATATAATGTTTATATATTCAAGGAACCTAGAAATTAAGCACTTTGAGTAATATAGACAGGATGAGAACTCATCGAATAACATGAGAGTTTGATCCTGGCTCAGAACGAACGCTGGCGGCAGGCTTAACACATGCAAGTTGAACGGGATTTGTATGGTGCTTGCACTATATAATGAGAGTAGCGCACTGGTGAGTAACACGTGGGAACATACCTTGAAGTGGGGAACAACAGTTGGAAACGACTGCTAATACCGCATACGCCCTAAGGGGGAAAGATTTATCGCTTTAAGATTGGCCCGCGGAAGATTAGGTAGTTGGTGGGGTAAAGGCCTACCAAGCCGACGATCTATAGCTGGTCTGAGAGGACGAACAGCCACATTGGAACTGAGACACGGTCCAGACTCCTACGGGAGGCAGCAGTGAGGAATATTGGGCAATGGAGGAAACTCTGACCCAGCCATGCCGCGTGAGTGAAGAAGGTTTTCGAATTGTAAAGCTCTTTCGGATGTGAAGATGATGACGGTAGCATCTAAAGAAGCCCCGGCAAACTTCGTGCCAGCAGCCGCGGTAATACGAAGGGGGCAAGCGTTGTTCGGAATTACTGGGCGTAAAGGGTGTGTAGGCGGATGAATAAGATAGTGGTGAAATACCTGAGCTCAACTTAGGAATTGCCATTATAACTATTTATCTAGAGTGATAGAGAGGATATTGGAATACCCAGTGTAGAGGTGAAATTCGTAGATATTGGGTAGAACACCAGAGGCGAAGGCGAGTATCTGGCTATCAACTGACGCTGAGGCACGAAAGCATGGGGATCAAACAGGATTAGATACCCTGGTAGTCCATGCTGTAAACGATGAATGCTAGTTGTCGGTGGAAATCGGTGACGCAGTTAACGCTATAAGCATTCCGCCTGGGGAGTACGGTCGCAAGATTAAAACTCAAAGGAATTGACGGGGACCCGCACAAGCGGTGGAGCATGTGGTTTAATTCGATGCAACGCGAAGAACCTTACCAACTCTTGACATCCTTATCGGGGCGATCAGAGATGATTGCTTTCAGTTAGGCTGGATAAGTGACAGATGCTGCATGGCTGTCGTCAGCTCGTGTCGTGAGATGTTGGGTTAAGTCCCGCAACGAGCGCAACCCCTGCTACCAGTTGCCAGCGAGTAAAGTTGGGCACTCTGGTGGGACTGCCGGTGACAAGCCGGAGGAAGGTGGGGATGACGTCAAGTCATCATGGCTCTTACGAGTTGGGCTACACACGTGCTACAATGGCAACTACAGAGAGGAGCAAGACTGCGAGGTTAAGCCAATCTT
>SUUK01000003.1:0-207500 GCA_015062535.1 Alphaproteobacteria bacterium | reverse complement strand
CTTTGCCATCTACTAGAATTTTACCACTATTTAAATTATAATTTCCCTGCAAAAGAGACACTAAAGTACTTTTTCCTCCACCACTTTTACCTACAATTCCAACTTTTTCATAAGGATTAATTGTTAAATTGAAATTTTCAAAAATATTTTTTTCTTCTTCATAGCCAAACCTTACATTTTTAAATTCTATCTTACTATTTTTTATTTTAAGTGTTTTTAGAGTAGTATTTTTTGCATCAATAGGAGCTTCAAAAACTTTAAGTGAATCAGAAAGTTTGGCAACATTGTTTCTAATTAGCGTAATATCAAGCATTAATCTAGAAAACATAGGAATAACATCATCAATAAGTAATAAAAGAGCAATAACTCCTTCTAAATTAATGCTATTTTCTCTCCAAAGGTAAAGAGCTAAAATAACTGAAGATACCCTAAATATTGCTAGTAATATTTCTTGTATTGCGTGAATTAAGTTTATAGAAAATGCAGTTTTGTTTTCATATGCCTGCAAAATTTTTAACTCTCTGTCTAATCGTTTTTTTTCATTTTTTTCTTCACCAAACATTTTAATTAATAAAATATTTGTAAGGCTATCTGCAACGAAACCATTATATTTGGATGTTTTTTCTTCTGTTCTTTTATTAAGAGAGGATGATTTTTTTGAAATAACAAAAGAAAATATTGCTGACAATATCCCTAACATTATTACAATTAACATAAAATATGTATTCTTATTTCCGATAAAAATAAGAGGAATTATTATTAAAAATATACAAGAGGTAATTCTTGCAAAGCTTAATTTAAGCCACCATATATTATCACCCAAAGCCCTTATTCTTTGAGCAATGACGCCTGCTTTTTGATCTTTTAAGTAAGATAAAGAATAATTACTTACATAATCAAATGCAAAAATACGGGCTCTCCAACTAAGCATAGAACGTGCTTTTTCTGATATTGTTTCTCTTAAATATCTAATTAGGTGAGTTAAACAAAAAATAAGTAATATTAACCCAACATAAGATAGAACTCTTGTGCTATTAAATTCATCTTTAGAAATAGAAGAAAAGTACCCAATTAATTTAGAAAAAATTATAATATTTGCAACCTTTAAAAAGCTATTCAAAAATGAATAAATAATATCATAAACTAAAACCCATCTAAACCCTTTAGAGCAATCCCAATAGAACTTAAGAGGTGATTTTGTATTAGCATTTTTTAATTCTTCATACTTTATATTAAACATTTTTACCTCCTTTCTTTTTCAATTCTACTTGCCATAGCTTAAAGAATTTTCCTTCTAATTTTAATAGTTCATCAAAATTACCCTCTTCAACAATTTTACCTGTGTCAAGAACGATAATCCTATCCATATTTTTTAAGGTTGAAAGACGATGTGCAATAGCAATGACAGTTTGATTATTAATAATATTTTCTATTGCTTTATTTATTAGCTTTTCGGACATGCTATCAAGAGAAGAAGTGGCTTCATCTAAAATCAAAATAGGAGCATCTTTTAATATAGCTCTTGCTATTGCTAATCGCTGTCTTTCACCGCCAGATAGTTTACACCCTCTATCACCTGCAAAGCTTTCATAGCCTCCTTCTTTTTGCATAATAAATTCATCTGCATATGCTTTTTTAGAAGCATTACGAACTTTTTTAATATCATTTATATTTGTACCAAAAACAATGTTTTGATAAATATTTCGATTAAACATAACCGTGTCTTGAGGTATTAGACTAATATTTTGATGAAGGCTTTCTTGAGTTACATCACAAATATTTTTGCCATCAATTAAAATTTCACCACTATCAAGTTCAAAAGCTCTTTGTAGTAAATTAATTAGCGTTGTTTTACCACTACCAGATGCTCCAACAATTCCAATTTTTTCTTTTGGTTTAATTGTTAAATTAAAGTTATCAAACACAGGTTTTTTCTTATTCTTATAAGTAAATGAAATATTTTTAAATTCTATTTTTCCTTTTGCTTTTTTTAATGTTATAGCATCTTTTTTATCAACTATTTCATGAGGATTACTAAATACTTCTAAACCCTTTTCTACCTCAAACATTTCTTTTACAAATCTTTGAATTCCATCAAATAACATACCAAACCAATTAAGTCCGTATATTATCGTCATGAAAACAAAAGTAACATCAGCTGTTGTTATATTGTTAATTTTCCAATAATAAACAGCAAGTAAAAGTAAAATAAATGAAGCAAAAGATGTTGCTACTCCAACTGCAGAAAATTGCATAAAAAATACTTTTAAAGACTTAACAGCTAAATCAAACTCTTGCTTGAGAAGTGGCATAAAAGATTTTTTTTCATACTCTTTATTATCAAATTCTTTTACAATATTTATATTATTTACAGTATCTAAAATTCTACCATTAACAAGTGCAGATGCTTTAGATTTTAATGAACCTACTTTTTTCAAATTTTTAGTAAATATTTTTCCGGGTAAAACTACCAAAATACATAAGACAAAATAGCTTCCTCCTATAACGGGCGAAACCATCATAAGCAATACAACCTTTATAATAATATCAACAAAAGCTCTGATATCCCACATAAAATTATCAAGCATATCAGGTAATTTTTTTACTTGATTTTTATAGGTTATAAGCATCCCTGATTGTTTGTCTGTAATATATTCAAAGCTGTGCCCTAAAAGATAAGAAAATAACTCTTTTTCCATCAACATTTTGCATGAAATAATAAACTTTTTTTTGAAAAAGTATCTTGAATAATTAGTAAAAACAATAAATCCCAAAGACGAACCTATTAAAAGATAGACATACTTAAATGCTTCATTATAACTGTTTTCATCATTTTCTTTTAACGCACCAATAATATTTGCAAAAAATCTAATATTAAGATTTTCAAACAAAATACCAAGTATTGTTAATAATAATGCAATAAATATCTGAAACTTAAATTTACCAAGATATATTTTTAACAAACCGCTAAATTTTTTAGGAAATGCTTTCATTGTTTTCTCCAAAATAACATACTTAAAAATACAGCTAAATGGTTTATTTTAAATTAAGATTCTTGACATTTGCATAAATTGAAGTAAAACGAAAATACAAACATATTATTAATATTAAATCTGTGTTATGAAAAAGATTTTACTTTTCAATTATTTTATTATGAAGTGTGTTCAAAAAGAACAGGAACTTCTTGGAGTTAAAGACTTTAAGACCGGTCTTCTTGCAACCGTCTTGTCCTACTCAGGTATGGTACGTCGCTATCCAACAGGATGTACATTGGAACATATCTGTCTTTGTCACAGATACTATCTCGAAGAGCTGTTGCTCTGTGTGTGTGTGAACGCAACCAAGAATGGCGAAAACCTCTTCCATGTGTTTGATTTTCATAAAGCATGTGGTTCACGAGGTGGTAAGTACAGTGAGGCTTACATCAAAGACAATGAGCTTGATTGCTATCTTGAAAGCATTCTTCCAAGTGCAGAAAGCGTCAAAGATGTTGATTTTTCAGCCTACAAAACTCTTATTAATTTTTCAAAAGAGGATGTGCTGAAGAAGTGTTTCTACATAAGCAATCTTTGCTCTGTTAATGTTGACACTTTGCCTCTTCCTGAACGCTGTGCAGAGACAGAGATTATCGACCGAGCATGGGAACGTCTGATGAGTGATGAAAACTCTAAAGACATGTGGAGCATTTACTCTCGTCACCTGCCTAATCATCAGACACAGGCAATTGCCTATCTTGACAAGGCGGAGAATTACAACATCTTAAAGTTGATTAGCTAGCTTATTATTCTACAACAAAAAAAGGTATCACTCTTGTGATACCTTTTTTGTATTAACGCCATTTTTAATACATAAAATGGTTACTTTACTTTTTTCAATTTCTCTAAAAAATCCTCATAAGAAATAGTTGCAATCTTGTCTCTTTTAGTTACAAGCAACGAACCTCTGTGGTGTACATCTGTTGCTGTATAGTGATAGTAAAAAGAAACCTCTCCATACTCCTTTGGTGGATAAGTTAGATTAGAAATTGTACAGTGAAAGATTTTGTTGCTTTCCTTTTTTCTGATGTAGAAAGTAAGTTCATCTCCATTGAAAACACCTGGAGATATAAACCAATACTCATCACCGCCTACAGCATGGGCAACTGTTCCTTTGTCAAATAGGCAGTACTCTACATTATGAGGCGAAACTTCTCTTGTTTTAACATCTACATTTTTGATGCCTGAAAGAAATGACGAGCGCGCTTCATAAGCCTTAGTAAAAACATTATTACGAGGATATGAAGAACAAAGCCTCTTGTGTGCAACCTTAAAATCTTTACATTCACAATTCGAGTTCTTTAACTCCTTACCGCAGAATGGACACAAAGGTTCAAAAGGAATTAGTGCAACATAGTTAAAGCCTTTAAGAAAAAGCTCTTCATTTGGGGAAAAATCAAACATCCCAATCTGTCTAAAATCAACTATAACATCCATAAATATATAAATTTAATTCAACAAAATAATTTATTTGGTAAAACACTTTATATGTTGAATTATTTTTAATGTCAAACGATTTAGAACAATAAAAAAAGCAGTCTTACGACTGCTTTATCTAACTGGCGGGAGCGACGAGGCTCGAACTCGCGACCCCATGCGTGACAGGCATGTATTCTAACCAACTGAACTACGCCCCCATCAGAACAAAAACATATATACCCAACAAAAAATATAATTGCAAGTACTTTTTTTATTTTTTTTTATTTTTTTTCTTTTAATAGTGCAATCTTTAATTTATGAGGAATTTTAATTCCTCTAACCATCGGATTTTGCCTAACAAAATCTTCCCAATCTTCATTTAAATAATTAATGTTTTTACCTCTATACTCTTTAATAATCCATATCCTTAAATCACTTTTTAGGATAATACATCCTCCAAGAGTAAAACTATCAAAGTTATTTTCTTTGATTAAAGAAATAAGATTTAATAAAACATCAGCCTCTGGAGTATAGGAGTTATCACCTAGTTGTTTTACAATTCTTCCTAAAATATGAAATTTAATCTCATCGTGCCAATTAATAAAATTAGCAAAATCAAAAGAATATGCGACATTATTCCAGTTATGGGTTTGATTTTTAATTGTGTCATCCACAACATCTTCTAAAAAATTTTTAGAGCGTTGAAGATTTAAAACCGCATCACATAAGCGATTAACACTAATACCTACTTCTTTTTCAAGTGTTGGCAAAAATTTGCGCATCTTTACCCTTAAAAAATCATCACAATTATTCGACTCATCTTCAACCCATGAAATGTTTTTACTATTCAAATATTCCTTTAATTCATCTGGATGGCATTTTAAAAGAGGGCGTAAAATTGTAATCCCACATTTTTTAGACACTTCTGCCATAGATGATAAACCAAATAACCCACTTCCTCTTTCTAAGCGCATAAGAAAAGTTTCTGCTTGGTCATACATATGATGAGCAATAGCAAGGTATTTTACATTATTTTCTTTGCACCAGTTGCATAAAAGGTTATACCTTGCAATTCTGGCTTGCTCTTCAATTCCTGTTTGAGGTTTATCGCCTTCCCATGTCAAAATATGATGCTCAATATCAAATTGTTGCATAATTTTTTTTACATACAATGCTTCATCTAATGAACTAGGGCGAAGCCCATGATCAACACTAAGGGCTATAATATCAAAATTAGGATATGTTTCCTTTAGCATTAAAACAAGCGCAAGAGAATCAGCACCACCTGATACTCCAACAGCAATTTTTGTATCTTTAATATTATTATTTATAAAAAAGTCTTTAATTACTTGCACGCTAAAGCCTCAGCTTCTTTTTTTGCTCTATTTAAGATATCGTTGCTAACTTTTGTAAATACTTTAGGTAAGTTCACAAATGCTGTGCAAGCTTCTGTTTTTTTATCTAGAGCTTTCATTGAAAGACCTAGTTTTAACAAACAATCAGGACCTTTAGTCCCATTGGGATATTTGCTATATCCATCCTTAAAAGCAACAGCAGCTTTTTTGAAATCTTGTTGTTTATAATAAACTTCGCCTAACCAGTATTGAGCATTTCCAGCCAAGGCATCATCAGGAAAACTTGTTAGGATTTGTGTGAATTTTTCCTCAGCACTTACATTCTTTTCATTCTTCAAATCATTTAAAGCTTGCTCATATAATTCTTTGGCGCTAACCCCTTTAGGAGCTTCTTTAGCTATAGGTTTGCTTGGGGCAGACATAGGAGTAACTACACCTTGTTTTTTTAATTGCTCAAAGCGCAAATCAATATCTTTATCAAAAGTTTCTAATTTCTTTTCAATTTGGCTTAATCTATATTCAATATTTTCAACTTTACCATTTATATTGCGCATAAACTCATCATATTCACCTAAGCGAACTTGAATATTTGATACAGAAGCATCAGGAGCTGTTGCATCTGTTTTATCACGATATAATTGACGTTGAACCATAACTAAATCTTCTTTTAATTTATTTACGTCTTCTCTAAGATATAAGTCTTCAGCTTTTACTGAAGATGCAAAAGACAACATCAATCCGATATATAATAAATGATATTTTTTCATATCTACCTCAAAATAAAACCAAACTAAGATAAACTATAAGCGATATATTTTATAACTCAACAAAAAAACGTATTCTTTCGAATACGTTTTTTCTAAAAGTATTACAATTTAGAATTATTTGCTTAATTCTACAACTGTTACACCACGACGGCTTTTTGCATATGCTTCTTCTGTATCGCCAGGGAATGCATATTCTTTACCATAAGAAACTGTAGAAAGTCTCTTTTCGCAAACACCTTGAGATACTAAGTATTGTTTAACAGCTTCAGCACGGCGTTCACCAAGAGCTAAGTTGTATTCTGCAGTACCTCTTTTATCGCAGTAACCGTTAACAACAGCGTTTACTTTTGGATTTTTCTTCAACCATGCAGCTTGTGAATCAAGAGCAGCAACAGCTTCTGCATTCAAAGAAGAGCTATCAAAAGCAAAGTAAACAGTGTTTGTTGTTTCATTTTGGAATTCTCTTGCGAGTTTTGACGCGCAATCGCTACCACCAAACCAGCTACTTGTAGTAGAACAGCCTGATAACAAAACAACTGCACAAAGTAAACTTAAAAGTTTTTTCATTTATTTTCTCCATATGGTTAAAAACTTGGTTGTTTATCGAGTAACTCTATAATCAACTAGACAAAGCTAATTTAAGAAACAAAAGTAAATATTTCAATAACAAACTATACTATTTGTGTATAAACTTTTTATTTAATGTAAAAAAATTATAAAACTTTAGTCTTTTTTGCTATAATTTTGTAAAACTTTTTCTTTTTGAACTGCAATATCGAAATTTGGACGGATATTAAGTTGAGGTGCGATTCTTGAAATAATGTTTCCACCTGTTGGGCATGCATTCCATCCTGATGTCACAAAGCCATATGTTTCTTTAATAGGTTTAGGGTCATCAATTATTACCATTAAGGCATATTTAGGATTAGAAGCTGGGAATGCCGAAACAAAAGATGTAACGTTTTTACCTTTTACATATCTTCCGTCAACAATTTTATTTGCAGTTCCTGTTTTTCCAGCAACTTCATATCCTTCAATATTTGCATTTTTACCGCTACCATATATTACAACATCTCTTAAAAGTCTTCTCATATCACGAGAGGTTTGCTCTGAGATTATTCTCTTTTTAGGTCTTGTATCAGCTTCTGCAATTAGAGTAGGCGGGGTGTATATACCGCCATTTAAGATTGATGAAAATGCGGTGATAATATGCATAGGAGTAACAGATATTCCATATCCGTAAGCGGTTGTTGCAACAGTATGTTCTTGCCAATATTTTTCACTTCTATGAATAGGTCTTCCTTTTTCATAAATTTCTAAATTTTGTATTTTATCCCAAAATCCTAAGTTTTTAAAAAACTTGATTTGTAAATCTTTTCCAACCTTAAGAGCCATTTGCGCAGAGGCAATATTTGAAGAGTGGATTAAAGTTTCGCCAACAGTTAGCCATTTTGCAGGGACTCTGTAATCAGTAATTCTGTGTCTTCCCATTTTAAGGGGTTTTGTTGCATCAAAGCTATCAGTAATTCTAATTTTTCCGCTATCAAGTCCAAGAGCTGTGTTAAATACCTTAAATACAGAACCAGCTTCATAAACACCTAAAGTTGCAAAGTTAAACTTTATATCTTTATCTTTGAAATCTCTTCTATTTAAATCATAATCAGGAACGGAAGCAAGGGCAATAACCTCAGAACTATTTATATCCATTAATATTGCAGTAGCCCTCTCTGCCTTAAATTTTTCTTTTGCTTTAATTAGTTCATCTCGAACGGCATATTGAACACCTAAATCAATAGTTAAGCGCAGTTCTTTTGTTGATGAACTTAATCTTTCGTTTAGTGATTTCTCTAAGCCAGCAATACCAATGTTGTCTATATCTGTATTTCCTAATACATGGGCAAGTAAATCTTTTTGTGGGTATACTCTAATTTCACTTTTTTGGAATTCTAACTCCGGAAACCCAAGGGCATTAACTCTTGCTTGTTGTTGAGGTGAAATGTTTCTTTTTAAATATACAAAGCTTGAGCGTCTTGTTAGTTTTATTAAAAAATCTTCATAACTAATATCTTCAAAAACTTCAGAAAGTTTTTTTGCAACTTCCTTTGCATTACTAACTTTTTTAGGGTTAGCAAAAAGGTTTACCGTTGGAAGGTTGGTTGCAACAACAACTCCATTTCTATCAGTAATATTTGCTCTATGAACAGGAGATATAACTCCAACACGAGGTCGATAATAGGTCACATATTCTTTGTTTAATTGTATGCCATCAACAAGACATACGTTAAAAATACGAATAATGATGATGGTATATATTAACAAAAAAAGGAAAATTATTTTTATAATACGGCTACGGCATATGTTTACAGTTTCATCTTCTGTTTCCCAGCCGAATCTACTGGTAGAAAAATAGATTTCTTGTCCAGGAACATAATTAAATGAGCTTTTCTTTTTAGATAAACTTAATTTTAACACCATTAATCCATTCAAAATTACCGTTCAGAATTTGCAAGCATTCTTACTCCTCTATTGTTTTTAGCAAACATTGTCGGATTCTCTAATAACTCGCCCTCTAATGGTAACGCAGAATAGTTAATAATTTGTTCAGGTTTTATAAAATCTAAAGAAATATATTTTCCAGCTAAGTTTTTTAAGCGTTCAGGATTGTTTAACTCGCTCCAGTCAGCTTCTAAAATATGAATATCTCTAATATCATTTTCGATATCACGATTAATTTCTGCTAATTGCTTTTCTAAATTTTGTACATTATTTGTTAGTACAAAATAGTATGAACCAATTACAAGAGTAAACATAATCCAAAGAACAGATATAGCAGTTTTAACGTTACTCATTTATGTTTTCCTTTCTTTTTATAGCATATCTTAGTTTTGCAGAGCGAGATCTTGGGTTTTGATTGCATTCCTTATCAGAAGGAGCAATAGCTTTTGAACAAAAAGAAAAAATCTTAGTATAATCAATTTCTTCATTTGTGTCTTTGTACTTAGAAGTGTGTACTTTTTTTGAAGTGTTTTCATTAAAAAAGTTTTTTACGATTCTATCTTCTAAAGAGTGGAAATCTACAACAACGATTCTACCATTTTCTTTTACGATTTTACTTGCAGAATTAAGGCCACATTTTAGCTGATTTAATTCATCATTTACAGCAATACGAATGGCTTGAAATGTTCGTGTTGCAGGATCAATTTGACCAAATCTTTTAGGGTTGATGCTGTAAATGATTTCAGCAAGCTCTGTTGTTGTGTTAATTGGTTTAATATTTCTTTGCTCGCATATTCTTCTAGCAATTTGGCGTGATTTTTTTTCTTCACCATAGTTATATATAAGGTTTGATAATTCTTCTTCAGCTAAAGTGTTTACAATATCTTTTGCGGAAATGCCTTTAGAAGACATTCTCATATCAAGGTCAGCTTCCTTTGAAAACGAAAAACCTCTAAAGTCATCATCTAATTGCATAGAAGATACGCCAATATCAAAAACGATTCCATCGATATTTTCTTTAACTAAAGTTTCTAATTGACCAAATTCGCCAGCTCTAAATTCGAATCTATCTCCATATAATTCTTTTAATTCGTTAGCTCTTTTGATAACACTAGGGTCTCTATCTATAGCGATAAGCTTGCAATTAGCACTTTTTAAAATTGCTTCACTATATCCACCATTTCCAAAAGTTGCATCAACATAAAGTTCTCCATCTTTTGGGGCAAGTGCTTCTAATACTTCATTTAACATAACGGGAATATGGCGAGCAGTATTTGTCATTATGCTTTTTCCTCCAATTTTATAGAAGGACGATTAAGCTTTACTTTTTCACGAATCCTTTTTTCTTCTTTTTCCCAGTTCTTTTCACTCCAAATCTGGAATTTGCGACCTTTACCAACAAAAACAGCGCTGTCAGTGATTTCTGCATGTTTTAATAGCTTTTCTGTTAGCATGATTCTGCCTGTGCTATCAAAGGTAAATCTTTTTGCATCGCCAAAAATAAGGTTGGTTAAGTCGTCTTGAGTTTCAGAAAAGAAGTCTGTTGAGTTTTCAATATCTGTTGCAAGTTTTTCTAATAATTCTTCTGTGCAACCTTCTATGCAAGGAGAAGTTAGGCTTCTGTAACAAACAATTTCTGTTGATAATTCTTTAACAATTGCGCGGTAATCTGAAGGTAGTGAAACGCGTCCTTTTGCATCCACTTTATTGGTAATCGTATCTAAAAATAAAAAACTTTTACGCATGTTAACCTTCTTATATGACCATATATGATATGGTATATCATGGTATTTTATGGGAATCAATGGAAAAATGCATAATTTTATCAAAAAATTAATATTTTTATGTTTAGCAAACAAAAAACGTTTAAATACAATAGGTTGGATATCTTTGTATTGTTAATAATTTGTGAATAAAGGGATTCGTGTTATGAAAATAAAAAACGCCACCCATTAAGGTGACGTTTTTTTTGCTAGAAATGTATTCTAGATTAAATCATTGCCATACCGCCATTAACGTGTAATGTTTGGCCAGTAATGTATTGAGCTTCATCAGAAGACAAAAATGCAACAGCATTAGCAATATCTTGTGCTTCACCAAGTTTTCCTTGAGGAATCTTGCTAAGTAGTTGAGCTTTTACATCATCAGGAAGAACGTCTGTCATAGGCGTTCTAATAAATCCTGGTGCAATAGAGTTAACTGTGATACCACGAGAACCAACTTCTTGAGCTAAGCATTTGTTCATAGCAATCATACCAGCTTTTGAAGCTGAATAGTTAGCTTGTCCAGGGTTGCCCATAACGCCAACAACAGAAGCAATACCGATAATACGACCAAATCGTCTTTTCATCATACCACGAATAGCTGCTTTTGCTAATTTAAAACCTGCTGATAGGTTAACATCCAATACTAATTGCCATTCTTCGTCACTCATGCGCATAAATAGGTTGTCGCGAGTTAAGCCTGCATTGTTAACCAAGATATCAATACGACCCATTTTTTCTTCAACGTTTTTAACAAGGCTATTTACATCTTCAGAATTTGTGAGGTTTGCAACAAAATACTCAACTCTATCACCAAGTTCTGCTTTAAGTTTTTCCATTGGTTCTGCGCGCATATCTGTAAGAGCAAGAGTTGCACCTTGAGCATGAAGAGTGCGGGCGATTTTATCTCCAAGTCCTCCGGCAGCACCGGTAACTAAAGCAATTTTACCATCTAAATTAAACATGATAGTTTCCTTTTCTAAATGTTATAAATTTTTAGCTAATTCTTCAATATCTTGAACAGAGTAAACGGAAATAGAGTTTACATCTTTCAAGCTACGTTTAGCCATACCGGAGAGAACTTTTCCAGCGCCGAGTTCAACAAGGTCTGTAACGCCATTTGCGTCAAAGAAAGACATTGTTTCTCTCCATCTTACGGTGCCAGTAACCTGTTCGATTAAATTTTTAATAATATCTTGTTTGTTAGTTTCTGTGTCTGCTAAAACATTTGCAACAATAGGGATTAGAGCATCATTTGCTTCTACTTCCATGAAAGCTCTAGCCATTGCTTCTGCTGCAGGTTGCATTAAAGGGCTATGGAATGGGGCAGAAACAGGAAGTTTTAAACATCTTTTTGCTCCAAATTCAGAGGCAATTTCAACTGCTTTTTCAATTGCTTGAATGTGCCCAGATAACACAACTTGACCTTCTGAATTATCATTTGCAGGAACACAAAAGTGATTAACATCATTACATGCATCAACAAGCGCATCAACATCCTTAAAAGATAAACCAAGAACAGCTGCCATACCGCCAACCCCAACAGGAACGGCTTGTTGCATAGCATTTCCTCTGATGCGAAGTAACTTTGCTGTATCAGATAAAGAAAAAACACCAGCCGCACAAGCAGCAGAATATTCACCTAAAGAGTGACCTGCAACAAAGCTTGCTTTGTCTTTTAATTTAATACCAAAATCTTTTTCCAAGACTCTAACAATAGCCATAGATACAGCCATTAAAGCTGGTTGAGTGTTTGTTGTTAAAGTTAGCTCCAAATCAGGACCTTCAACCATAACCTTGTATAAGTCTTGTCCCAATGCTTCATTTACTTCATTAAACACATCTTTTGCTGTTGAGAAGTTTTCAGCTAACTCTTTCCCCATGCCCACAAATTGTGAACCTTGACCAGGGAAAACAAATGCATATTTCATTTATTTCTCCATTAGTAATTATTTTTTGTTAGGCTAAATGAGTTCATTCTAAAGTCAAGTTTAAATGAAAAGCGTGTGCATAGCTTAAATAAGTTTGCACATATTTTATTATCTTAACATTTTATTTAAAAATTAGAGCTAAACTATAAAAAAAATATAAATAATTCCACATAAAATTAAGAGGGAAAAATGGCTAAAAAAAGTACAAAAAAAGCATCAATAAATAAAAATAAAACAAGTTTTGGAAAGTTTTTTGCAATGCTTTTAGGGGCGTTTTTATTGATATTTTGTGTTTGTTTAATTCTATCAATGATAGGATACACCCCAACAGACGAGTCATTTAATGTTTCTAATTCTGATAAAATTAATAATTTTATGGGACGTTTTGGTTCATATTCCTCAGATTTTATAGTAAATAGTTATGGTATGGCTATTTTTGTATTTTTAATTCCTTTATTTGTTTGGGGATATTTATTAATTAAAAATCAAAAGATTTTAGAATTTAAAATTCGTTTGTTTGCAGTTTTGCTTGGAATCTTAACGCTATCCGGTGTTTTTTACCAAACAATGCCTATTGCTTTAGAAAAAATAAACTTACTTGGTAAATTTAGCCATATGTTGCCATCCTTTTTAATTAAAGTTTTCAATGATTGGAATATCAAAGGTTACGAAAGTGCTGTGTCGTTAATAATTTTGACAACAATTGCCTTAATGTCTTTTAATTTAGCAACAGGTATTACATTCAAGCATTGGGCAAAATTAATAAAAACGATAAGCATTACTACATATAAGGTTTTAGTTGCAATTTATGCTTTTTCCAAAAAATTAATTCACCCAAGTTCATTGTTTGAAGCAAAAGAAAGCGTTGTGTTTAATGAAGCACCAAAAGAAACTGAAGACACTTTGCGTAAAGAACCTGTATTTGGAAAAGAAATTGAAAACAATAAAAAAGAAATAGAAAAAGCACCTAAAAAAGCAACAACAGAACCGGTAAAAGTAATAAAAAACAAGTCAAAACAAGATAATGGTTATAAATATCCAGATATAAATCTTTTAAGTCGTCCAAAAGATAAAATTGGCCTAAGTGTGAACGAAAAAGAGCTTAATGAAACAGCTTCAGCACTAGAAGAAGCATTAAGCCAATACGGTGTTAATGGAAAAATTGTAAAAGTGCGCCCAGGTCCTGTTGTAACACTATACGAATTAGATCCTGCATCAGGTACAAGAACATCAAGAATCATTTCTCTTGCAGATGATATAGCGCGTTCAATGGCAGTAAGTTCTGTTCGTATTGCAACAGTTTCAGGTTCAACAACTGTGGGTATTGAAGTTCCAAACTCAAAAAGAGAAACTGTTTGGGTTAGAGATTTACTAGAAGATGTTAATTTTACAGACAGTAAAAACACTCTAAATATTGTATTAGGTAAAGATATTGGTGGTAAAAATGTATATGCAGACCTAGCAAAAATGCCACACTTACTTATTGCTGGTACAACAGGTTCTGGTAAATCTGTTGGTGTTAATGCTATGATTTTATCTCTTCTTTATCGTATGACCCCAGATGAGTGTAAATTCATGTTAATCGACCCTAAAATGTTAGAGTTTTCTATGTATAATGGAATTCCTCATCTTTTAACTCCTGTAATCACAGACCCCGCTAAGGCGGTAATAGGTCTTAAATGGGCAGTAAGAGAAATGGAAGAACGCTATCGTGCAATGGCTTGTTTGTCTGTTAGAAATATTACAGGTTATAACCTAAAACTAAAAGAAATGGCAGAAAAGGGTGAAACACCAAAAAGAACTATCCAAGTAGGTTTTGATGAAAATGGAAAACCAAAATATGAAGAACAGCTTCTTGATACCAAGCCTCTTCCATATATTGTTATAGTGGTAGATGAAGCAGCAGACCTTATGATGGTAGCTGGTAAAGAAGTAGAAGCAGCAATTCAGCGTCTTGCTCAAATGGCTCGTGCAGCAGGTATTCACCTTATTATGTCAACTCAACGTCCATCAGCAGACGTTATCACAGGTACAATTAAATCTAACTTCCCAAGTCGTATCAGTTACCAAGTAACATCTAAAATCAACAGCCGTACAATTTTAGATGAACAAGGTGCAGAACAATTACTTGGTCGAGGTGATATGCTTTATATGCCTGCAGGACTTCGTCCACAACGTATTCATGGTGGTTTTGTGCCAGATGAAGAGGTGGAGGCTGTAATGAATTTCTTAAAATCTCAGGGTGAACCAAAATATGTTGACGGTGTAACTGAAGGTGAGCTTGATACAAAAGGTAAAGACAGCGGTCCTTTGTTTGATAAAACTTCCATGGGCGGTGGTTCATCAAAAGAAGATTTATATGAGCAAGCTGTATCTATTGTTAGAAATGATAAAAAAGCATCTATCAGCTATATTCAACGAAGATTAGGTGTCGGCTACAATAAAGCTGCAACTCTAATAGAGCGTATGGAAGAAGAAGGAGTTGTTGGACCTGCAGACCATGTCGGTAGAAGAGAAGTGATATAATTAGAAGTATTTCAATTCTTAAAATTATTTATTAAGAAGAAAAATAAAACGTTATCCGCGCCAAGCTTTCATAACTTTATCCATGCTATTATTCACAATAGCAACTTCTTGGTGCATGCGTTTATTTTCATAAACTTTTAATGCTGATTGGTAATAATCAATAGCTTCAACAAAAGATGTCTTATCTTTTGAGTTTTTACCCATGTTATAATATACATTTGCAATGTTTTCTTGAATTTTTGCCCACATAACAGGATAAAGTTCTTTTCTATACACTGTTTGTTTATTTTTGTAACTTTTTATAGCTAATTTTGAAATTTCATTACTTTTGGAAAATAAGCCAAGCAACGATAGATAAAAACCAAGATATCCCTCAATCTTTGACCAAAGTTCTGGAAATGTGATCTCTGTATAAGTTTTTTCTGCTTCTCTTAAGAAAAATACCGCATCACGAAGTGCTTGTATATCATTAGTAAATTTCCAATATCTAAAGTACAATTGAGAAAGCTTAAAAGCAATCAAAGCAAAGTCATAAGGGTAATTGTAATGGTCAATATATTTCTGTGCAGTTCTGTAATGGGTAATAGCTTCTCTAAACAACAACCATTGACCACCTAATTCTTGTTTTAATGCAGTTTCATATAGCTGTCCTAAATTTTTATAAATACACCCAAGATGAACATTTTGCATTATTTGATTTTTATAAGATAAGGCTTTATCAAAAAGCTCTTTTGTTGTATCAAATGTTTTTTGTGTTAGTTCTTTTTGACCAAGTTCTAGATAAATAAGACCAACAATATTTAATACATAAGGAGAAAACATATATTCACTATTAGTTTTTCCATTATCTGTGCTAAACTTTGTAACAACACTTTTTAGTAGCTTTTGCTTTAAGTGTCTTAGATCTATACGTTGATCACTAATAGAAGTAGCTATTGCTCCAATAATAAGATTTAATAAATTTTCAGGGAAAAAGTTTACAAGTTCAAAATGTTCGCAAGGTATATAAAGACTATCTAAAATTGAACAATAAACATTATCCCAGTCTGAATAAGCATTTGCAGTTTGAAAATTTAACCTAATATTGGCTTCTTCTTGATATCCCCAAATAACAACATCAGCATTAAATTTTTGTAGTATTTTATTTCCAGTATCTGATAAATCAAAAAAATGTCTTCCCTGCAAACTTAAAAAAGATTTATCAAAAGGTTCTGTAAAATGTTGAACATTAAAATTAGGATTGCGTTCTAATAGGCGAACAAGAGATTTAGAAAAATTATAATTTCCATACTCTACAAATTCCGCAACAACAATATTAAGTGTTTCTACTTTAGGTAGCATACGTGAGGAAGATGTATTTTTGCCAAATAAAACTTTAATGAAATCCATCTTTTAATCCTTTTTTGCTTTGCTACCTTTTTTAGTTGTTTTTTTATTTTTTTCTTTTTTGTTGTTCTTTAATAACTTTGAAAGTGTTCTAAAACCTGTCCTTGTAACAGATAAAACTTCTGTTGGTGATGTTTCTCCAGACAATATTGATAATACCCACATATTAATTGCTACAGAAAAAACAGGAAGTGCAACTCTTTCAGGTGAAGATACTTGTAACAATGCAAGAGCAATATTTACTGCAAAAATTTTCAAAACACCTTTAACAACATATTGTTCAAATTCTCCATAGTTAGAAAGTTTATAATATGAAGTATTCATAAAACTATATTCTTCTTTTTCGTTTTTAATATATTTGTTGTACATAGCCAAAGCTGTTTCTGTAAATAAATAAGAACAAGCAATAAACATAGAAGTTTCAGCATATTCCACACTCATATTCAACATAAAACAAGCCAAAATAAAACCAAGTGCAGCAAAACCACCTGTTGTTATAATTAATTTTTCAGGAGGCCAACTATAAAATAAAAATGCAAGCATTGCTCCTAAATAAGCCATAGCGACAAATCCCAATAAATGAGGAGCAACACCAAGTAAAGTTAAAAAGACACTAACAATCATTACAGTCATAAACTGTAATGTACCAATCCCACCAAGGCCATTCATTAAACTAAGCCCCTTAGTTATGGTAAACATAATAGCTATAATGGCCAATTTATTTTGCCAGCCACTTAGATATTCTTGAAATAAATTAAAATTATCAGGCAATAAAAAAGTCATACTAAAAGCACAAAGTAAAATAGCAAAATTTGTAAATATTGCAAAATCTAACATATAAAAGAAATAAATAATTATAGCAAAAACAAAAGGAAGAACAAAATCAAGTACGCCATAATCTTTTATATTATCAAAATAATCTGGAAATAAATAGTATATTCCAAGCCCTCCAATAAACATTGACAAAATTACACCAATGAGAGGGTCTAATCTAAAATCATATTCTGCTGGATGAATATCCGCTGGTATGCGACTTAAAAAGAACGTGGCAATAGTAAAGCAAGTAAGCATTGCACCTATACCAAATAACATTACTTCGTTCATTTTTTTTCTTCCTTAAAAATTATCCTTTACAATATAATAATACAATATTGTTAATTTTTTCTTTGCAAACAAGCAACAAAAAAACCATCTGTCCCAAAAAAATCTTTTAAATGTTGAGGTAGAATACGTAAAAAACCTTCGTGTGTTAGCATTTTATCAGTTCCTTGAATTTTAATAGGCAAAATATTTAGCTCTTGGTGTTTCTTTATGAAATTTTTTATTTGAACCTCTCCTTCCATTTTTGAAAGAGAGCACGTTGCATAAATAAGTATTCCATCATCTTTTAAAAAACTCAAAGATTTATCAAGTATATCACTTTGCAAACGTGCCATTTTTTTTACATCATCAAATTTTTTAGTATGAATTATTTCAGGATGCCTTCTAAAAGTACCTGTTGCAGAACAAGGAGCATCAATAAGAACAATATCAAATTTTTCATCTAAATCTAATTTGAGAGCATCTGAGCATATAATATTAAGATTGTTATCAAGTTTTAGACGTTTGATGTTTTCTTTAAGTTTTTCTAATCTGTCTAAAGAAATATCAACAGCAGTAACTTTTGCTCCTCTACTTAGTAATTGCGCAGTTTTTCCACCAGGGGCAGCACATAAATCAAGCACGTTTTTTCCAGTTAAATCCATATCAAGCACTTTAACTGCAAGAGATGATGATGCATCTTGCACCCAAAACAAACCTTCATCAAAACCTTTTAAGTTCTTTACCTTGGTATTTGAAGGAAGTCTTAAAGTGTTAAAATCTAGCAAAACACTATCATCAAAAATGATTTCTTTATTTGGTTTAAAACTTAAATCAAGCATAGGCTCAATATTTGCAAACTCCTCCATTTCATTTATTTCAGTTTCATTGTAGTCTTGTTTTAAGATATTAATGAAATCTTTGCTAAAGGTTTTAGTTTTTCTATTTTGTAATAGTTCATCTTTTTTTCTAGCTACATTGCGTAAAACCGCATTAACAAAATTACCACCAAATTTATCAGTTTTTTTCTTAGCAACATCAACATAAGAATTGATTACCGCATAATCGGGGGTATCTAAAAACAAAATCTCAGAAATCCCTAAATATAAAACATATTCTAAAATTTCTTGTTTTTTTGCAATTTTCTTTTTAACAAATAAAGGCAAAACATCATCTTTTATAAAGGTAAGTTGTCTAAAAGTTTTCATAAACAGCATATTAAAAAAAGCTTTTTCATCTTCTTTTATTTGATCTTTGATAGTTCCTAATGAAACACCATTTTTAAGAATATCTTTTAAGCTGTCTACATAAAAAAAACGATTATCGCTCATCAAAAAACCTTTTAAATTTAATTATTTATTAAACTAGCATTGCTAATCTTAATCAATAAAACTTTCTATGTAAAGGGCAAAAATATGACATTTTATCGATTGCTTACATCAGTTGCATTATGTGCAATAATATTTTCATCTAATACTTTTGCAAAAGACAATGAAAATATATATGAAATAAAAGCTCCCCAAGAGTGTCTAGATAAAAATATTGTAGCAACAAAAGAAGTTTCACTTATTGATTTAATAAAAATAGGGATATGCAATAATCCAAATCTAAATGCAGATTATATGTTGTATTTAGAGAGAAAAGAAAATTTAGGTTCTGCAAAATCAGAATATTTTCCAAGTATAGATTTTAGTGCTGGAGCAAATAAACAAACCACTAAAACTAAAGGATATAGCCATATTGAAAATGACCCTTATAATCTTAATATTGGTTTGTCATTATTGTTATATGATTTTGGGGGAAGAAGTGCAAGAATTAATAGCTTTGAGGCATATTTAAGAAATTCAGGATTTGAATATAACAGTGCGCTTCAAGACTTAATTTTATCAATACACACAGCTTATTTTAAATTACTTGGAGCAAAAGAAGACTTAGTGAGCGCTAAAGCAAATGAGCAAATGTATAAAAAATCTTATGACGAAGCAAGACGAAAATATGAAGTTGGAATGGCAGCCCTAAATGATAAATTACAAACTCAAACAGCTTATGAGCAATCAAAATTAAAAGTAATCGAAACCGAAAATGAGGTTAAGCAATATCAAGGTGATTTAGCTATAATCTTAAATCTAGAGCCAACCACAACTTTTATACTAAAAGAACCACCCAAAGATAGAGATTTAACAGCATTAGATAAAGAAGATACTTTAGATAAAATAATATCTCAAGCTATAAAAAATCGCCCAGAGATAAAGGCGCAAGAAGAAAATATAAATATTGCTAATCAATCTTTAGAAGAATTAAGGTCATCTAGATTAGGTAGTATTTCTTTATCTGCCCAAAGTGGGTACAATGGCTCAACAAAAGACGATAGTAGCTATAAAAGGGATAATTCTATTGGTCTAAATTATCGCTTGCCTTTGTTCACTGGTTTTGACACATCTCATAAAATAAGTGCTGCAAAACACAAAAGACAAAGAGAACGAGACTTATTAGATGATGCTAAAAATAAGATAAAAAATGAAGTATGGGGCGCATATCACGACTATAAAACCGCATTAAAATCTTATGAGGTTAGTAAAAATGTTCTAAAAAGTGCAAAAGAAAATGAAAGAGTGGCATTTAAGTCATATGAAATCGGTCAAACAGATATTATAAATCTACTAACAGCAGAATCACAACTAGCTGATGCCAGAGATGGAGTTGTAAATGCATTTTATACAGTTTTGATAAATAAAGCGACATTATACCGTTCAATAGGGAGGTTTTAGATGTTAAAGAAAAAGTATTTATACATAGGTAGTGCCTTATTAATAGTTTTAGGTATATCTTATAAACTACTAAAAAAAGAGACTTTAAGTCGTGAACTTTTTGAATTAGGAGAAGTAAAAAAATTAAGCCTATCCTATGAAGTAACCGCAACCGGAAAAATAAATCCAATAAATACGGTCACTGTTGGAACGCAAGTTTCTGGTATTGTCGAAAAGGTTTTAGCAGACTATAATGATGATGTAAAAGAGGGTGATATTTTAGCTCTTTTAGATTCTTCTACATTAAAAGAGCAAATGGAAAAATCTTATGCAAGTTATGAATTAGCTTTAGCCAAAGAAAGCAAAGCCAAATTAAATCATGAACGTATAAGAAAATTATACCAAGATAAGCTAACATCTAAAGCATCACTAGAAGATGCAGAAATTGCTCATAAAGAAGCATCTGCAAATGTATTAAATGCTAAAGCAGATTATAACATATCTAAAAAGAATTTTGAATATGCTACAATTTCATCACCTGTTTCTGGAACTGTTATTTCAAAAGAAATAGAGCAAGGACAAACAGTTGCAGCATCTTTTTCAACACCAACATTATTTACTGTAGCAGAAGATTTATCAAAAATGCAAATAGAAGCAAGCATTTCAGAAGCAGATATTGGGTATATCAAGCAAGACATGAAAGCCACCTTTACAGTTGATGCATATCCTGATGATACATTTGATGGGGTAATTCGCCAAGTAAGACTTTCTCCAACAGAAGAATCAAATGTTGTGATGTACACTGTTATTATAGAAATTGATAACTCATCAAGAAAACTTCTTCCCGGTATGACTGCCTCAGTTGTTATCAAAGCCAAAGAAGCAATAGATGTTTTAACAATTCCAGCCATGGCGCTCCAATATAAACCATCTCAAGCAATAAAAAATAAAATAAATATCAAAAAGATAGATGATATAAAAGAAAATCAAGATGTTGTTTATTTGTTTGAAGACAATAAAATAGTTCCAAAAATTATTACCAAGGGTTTATCTGATATGACCAATATCGAAATAAAAGAAGGACTATCTTTAGGACAAAAAGTTATCATAGAAGCAGTTGAGCCAAGGAGAAGATAATGAAAAAATCTCCTGTTATAGAGGTAAAACATTTATATAAAACATATTTTATGGAAGGTGGTAACAGCCAGCTTGTATTAAAGGATATAAACTTTCAAATTAACGAGGGCGAGTTTGTTGCTATAATGGGGCCATCTGGTTCAGGAAAATCAACACTAATGAATATATTAGGGTGTTTGGATAAACCAACTAAAGGACACTATGTCTTAGATAATTACGACATAGAAACCAAAGATGATATAGAGCTAGCCAAAATAAGAGGACAAAAAATTGGTTTTGTTTTCCAAAACTTTAATCTTATGATGAAACGCTCAATTGCAGATAATGTATCTCTTCCCTTAATATATCAAAAAATAGGAGAAAAAGAGCGTTATAAAAGAGCTCTCCAAATGCTAAAAAAAGTAGGGCTTTTAGGTTATCAAAAACGCCCACCATCACAGATTTCTGGCGGTATGCAACAACGTGTTGCAATAGCAAGGGCTTTAGTTAATAATCCATCTATAATTTTTGCAGATGAGCCAACTGGAAACTTAGATAGTAAAACATCAGATGAAATAATGGAGTTATTTACAGAGCTAAACAAACAAGGAATAACAATTGTTCTAGTAACTCATGAAGATGATGTCGCAAACTATGCAACACGTATGATAAAAATAAGTGATGGTTGTAAAGTTTATGACGGTCTTCGAAAAGATTACAGCAAAGAAAAGGAGATAAGATGTTAAAAGCAATTATAAAGGAAGCTTGGATATCAATTACATCTTATAAGCTAAGAACATTTTTAACCATGCTTGGTATTATGATTGGTGTTGCTGCTGTTGTTATGATGGTATCAGCAGGTCAAGCTGTACAACTTCACATTACCAAATCTTTTTCTTCAATGGGAAGTAATCGAATTTTTATAAGTCCTGCAGAGTTAGTCACAGGAGGTGTTAGAGGAGGGCGCGGTCTTCCAAGTGTAACCATAGAAGACGTAAAAGCCTTAAAAGAATTAAAAGGGGTAAAAACCGCCTCATATGAGGGACGAACTGCCGTACAAGTTGTATATGGTTCTAATAACTATGGAACAAGTGTTTATGGAACAAATCCCGATATTTTGATAGTAAACAATTCTGAGATAGATGATGGCGTAATGTTTACAGAAAAAGATGTAAAAAGCGCTCGTCCATATGCTGTTATTGGGCAAACAATGGTAAACGAACTATTTGGTTTGCAAAACCCAATAGGCAAAACTATTCGCCTAAAAGGACAACCATTTAAGGTAATTGGAACAGTAAAGGAACAAGGCGATGGTTTGTTTGGTAATGATATGGATAATTTTATCTACATTCCATATACCACACTTCGTCAACGTTTGGCAGGTTCTGAACGCCCTAAATATGTTGATATGGCTTATGTTGTAGCCGAAACTGAAGACCAAATAGAGAATGTTTCAAAACGCATAGAGTATTTGCTCCGTTCTCGCCATCGTCTAAAAGAAGGGCAAAAAAATGATTTTCAGATTCGTCCTATGACAGACTTTATAAATAAGGTAAGAAATGTTGGTTTTGTATTATCAATGTTACTAGCGGTTATTGCATCTATATCTTTAATTGTTGGTAGTATTGGCATTATGAATATGATGCTAGTATCTGTAACAGAACGTACTCGAGAAATAGGAACAAGAAAAGCCCTAGGAGCACCTAACAATTGGATAATGACTCAATTTTTAGCAGAATCAATTTTAATATCATTTATTGGTAGTTTTATTGGGATGATATTTGGTATAATAATTTCTCAATTAGCAGGTTCTGTTTTGGGGTATGAAGTGCCAATTTCAATATGGTCGGTGATAGTTTCTGTTAGTGTTGCAATAGTTGTTGGGGTAGTGTCAGGTTTAATGCCTGCATTAAAAGCTATGCGCCTAAACCCGATAGATGCCCTGAGATATCAATAACAAAAAAGCCCGCGATTTAGCGGGCTTTTCTAATACATCAAACAAACGTATTTAAGCTTTTTCGCCTCTTAAACGTTTATAAGCTTTGTCATAACCAATCAAAGGCAACAAAGTTTTTAGCTCAGGACCATTTGCTTCACCAGTTAAAGCCATACGAACAGGGTGGAATAAATCTTTTCCTTTTCTGCCGGTTGCGGTTTTAACTTCGTTAATCCAAGCACCAAAAGTTTCAACATCAAAATCGCCTTTAGGCAACATTTCAGATGCTTTTAATGTAAAGTCCATATCTTCAATAACAGGTTCAATTTCTTTATTGCAAATATTGTCCCATAACAAAACATCTTTTGCGATTTCTAAATTGCCTCTAACTTTATTCCAAAAGTCTTCACTAACGCCAAAATTATCTTTTAATGCGCTATATGGCATATTATGAATAAGCTTTGTACTAAACTTTCTTAATTCTTCATCATCAAACTTTGGTTGAGAACGACCGATTTTATTAAAGTCTAATGTGTTAGCTAATTCTTCTAAAGTATAAAAAGGTCTAATATCTTCAGAAGTACCAAGTTTTGCTAAGAAAGAAGAAATAGCCATAGCTTCGATTCCTTCTTCTCTTAGTTCTCTAACACCAAGACTACCCAAACGTTTAGAAAGTTTGCCCTCTTTACCGGTTAAAAGTGGAAGGTGCGCAAAAGATGGAACTTTACCGCCAATAGCCTCAAACATCTGAATTTGAGCTGCCGTATTAGTAACGTGGTCTTCACCTCTAACGATATGAGTAATACCAAAATCTACGTCATCAATAACAGAAGGCAAATGATATAAATAACTACCATCTTCTCTAATAATGATAGGATCAGAAAGTTTGTTTGCATCATATTTGCAAACACCTCTAACTTCATCATTCCAAACAATATCAGTATCAATAAGTTTGAAACGATAGTGAGGTTTTCTACCTTCTTCTTCAAAACGTTTTATATCATCAGGAGTATATTTAAGAGCTTGTCTATCATAAATAGGAGGAAGCCCTCTAGACATTAAACGTTTGCGCTTAAACTCTAATTCTTCTGGAGTGTCATAACAAGCATAGATTCTACCCTCACTTTTTAAACGTTCAACCACTTCATCATAACGTTTAACACGAGCAGACTGTCTTGCCTCTTCATCCCACTTAATGCCAAGCCAATTAAGAGTGTCATAGATTCCTTCTTCATATTCTTTTTTAGAGCGAGCTACATCAGTGTCGTCGATTCTAAGAAGCATTGTTCCGCCCATCTTTTTAGTCCAAAGATAGTTAAACAAAGCAGTTCTAACATTTCCAATATGAATCCACCCAGTAGGGCTTGGAGCAAATCTTACTTTTATATTTGTCATTTTTTTACCTCAAAATACATCATTACTGGCGATAATACTTATATTTTTTATAATTTCAATCATAAAATGATAAAATAAAATTTAGTTTGTTAACTATTTGCCGAGTCGTTTAGAGTAAAAAAAGTTATTTTAAAAGCTAAGTTGTTATTTTAAAAGAGTATTTAAAATTAATAGTTTGGTGGTTGACATCAATAGTAAAATTTAATAGTCTTGAGCCACAATTATAATAAAGATGTGGCGCAAACTCTATGTTTTAAAGGGATTCGTCACATTAAGAGTTATAATGAGGTTTTTTTTAATAAAATAGGGAGATATTTTTCATGAAGAAAAAACTTTTATTAACAACAGCACTTGTTGCATTTGCAATGCCTGCATGGGCTGGAACCTATGATGGTGGTACTTTTGATGGTACAAAAATTGAAACTAATGGTACCAGAGCAGAAGGCGGTGTAGAAAAAATAACCAATGGTAACAGCCTAACTGTTGAGAATGCTACATTCAAAAATAATATAGCAACCTCTGTTGGTGGTGTTTTTGCCGTAGGGACAACAGGCGATAATAGTCTAACACTTAAAAATACCAATTTCTATAATAACCACGCTGTATATGATGGTGGAGCTGTAGGTACATACAAAGGTCTTGTTATTGAAGGCGGTATATTTGAAGGCAATACTGCACAATTAACAGGTGCAAACTGGGATCAAGGCGTAGAAGATGATAAACCGGTTGGCGGTGGTGCGCTTTCTTTAGGTGCTGAATCTGTAACAAAAGTTTCTTCAATATCAGGAGCACAATTTAATAAGAATAAATCTGGTAAAAATGGTGGTGCAATTGGTACACGCCTTGGCGCAAATGCAAACAATTCAGCTGCTAAATTAGATATAGAAGCTTCATTTACAGGCAACCAAGCTCTTAACAATGGTGGAGCTATTTATAACACTTTCTACACAGATAATGGATTAAATAAAGGTAAAGGCGTAACCGTAAAAGGAACATTCACATCAAATACTGCAGGTGTATCAGGTGGTGCAATCTTTAATGATGGTGAAAAAGATAGAGCTGGTAATGATGGTGGTGTAATGACTATTGCCGATTCTACATTTACAGGTAATACCTCTGTTGTAGATGGTGGTGCTATTTACAATACCGGTGAATTATCAATAACAGATGCTATTTTTGAAAGCAATAAAGCTTCTGTAAATGGTAATGCAGATGAAGGATATGGTGGTGCTATTTTCTCAGTGGGACGTGACGTAACGATTGCAAACTCTGAGTTCACAGGGAATACCGCATATGTTAGTGGTGCTATACATGAATCTATGAATTCTACTGGTGAAATGTCCATTGAAAATTCTAATTTTACCAATAACCATGCTGCTGCAGATGGTGGTGCCGTAAGTATTTCTAAGAAAGCTACAATAGATACTGCAGTATTTACATCTAATACAGCGGGCTTGTCAGAGGGCAATGTAACTGCATCAACAGAAACAAACGGCGGTGGTGCTATTTTTGTGGCACAAAAAGGTAACGCTACATTAACAAATGTTGAATTTTATAATAATAAATCTGGTGCTCATGGTGGTGCTATCGCATCGCGTCACTTTGCTAACCAAGGTTATATAACTTTGGGTGCAGCAATATTTGATGGTAATGAAGCATCAGAAGAAGGTGGCGCTTTAGCTAGTATTTATGATGGTGTAATTGATATCACAGATTCTACATTTACAAACAATAAAGCAGGCACAGAAGGTGGTGCTATTTACATAGGTAAGGCAACAAACTATGCTGGAAATGCTAGTGTTGAATCTACAAATGGTGGTACTCTTAACTTGAGTGGTACAAACGTATTTACTGGCAACACAGCTGGTGGTAAAGCTAATGATATCTACAATAGTGGTACAATTAACGTATCAGGTGAATTAACACTTGATGGTGGTATCGCAGGTGATGGTACATTGACATTTGAAAGTGGTTCTACATTGGGTGCAACCTATAACACAACTAAAATTGAAAACAAAACAGATTTATCTGGTCTTCAAAAAATCAAGTTAGCAATTTCTGAAGTTGTTGATTCTCTTGAGTTAGATAACTTATTTACACATAAAGACAATGCAGAAGACGGCTATGGATATAATTCTGCAGGTCTAACTATTGAAAACTCTATGTATGACTTTACTTTAGATGAAAGTGATAAAACATATTCAAAATATACAGTTGCACAAAAATCATCTGAAGAAATTGCAGAAAACTTAGGTACAACAACCGAAGATGCTTCAGCTCTTCTTTCTGCAACATCTTCTTCATCTGACAACCAAGCATTCAATGAAGCAGCAGGTGCATTAAGCGTAGCTGCTCAATCTGGTGATGCAAGTGCTGTTAGCGAAGCTAAAAAATTAGGTGCAACAGAAACTCCAGTTGTTTCTTCTCAAGAAACCGGTGTTCATGATGTATTGTTTGGCGTTGTAACAAGCGAGTTAAATGGTGAACACGGAGCTATGGCTAGAGGTCTTGCTTCTGGTGATTACTTTAGAAAAGCATCTGCTTGGATACGTGGTCTATTTAACAAAGCAGATCATGAAACAACAAACAAAGCAGAAGGATTTAACTCTGATACATACGGAGTTGCAATGGGTATCGATTCTGAAGTAAACGAAAATACTCGTTTAGGTTTCGGTTATGCAAACAGCCAAACAGATATTAAATCAGCTGGTCGTGATACAGATGTTGATACAAACTCATTGTTCGTATATGCTAAATACCAACCAAAAGATTGGTACATCAATACAATTTTGGCGTATAGCTGGTCAGAATATGATGAGAAAAAATCTGTTATGGGCTATGATGCAAGTGCAAAATATGACGTAGATACAATTGCTCTTCAATCTATGTATGGATATGAAACAGCATATAAGTGTTATGATGTAACTCCAGAATTTGGTTTACGTTATTTACACATTGACCAAGATGCTTACAAAAACAAACTTGGCTCAGAAGTTTCTGCTAACCAAGAAGATGTGTTAACAGCAGTATTTGGTGCAAAACTTGCTAAAAACTATGCATTAGAAAATGGTGCAGTTGTACGTCCAGAATTAAGAGCAGCAGTAACATATGACTTGTTTGATGCTGATAACTCTGCAAACGTATTGTTAGCAAATGGTGCAAGTTACACAGTTGATGGTGAAAAACTTGATCGTTTAGGTTTTGAACTTGGTGCTAAAGTAACAACTAAAGCAACAGAAAAAGTTGAAGTATCTGCTGGATACTTGACAAGAATTAGAGAAGATTATCAAGATCATACTTTAACAGTTGATGCTAAGTATAACTTCTAGTCTTATCTAAATCAAAAATAAAATAAGAGGTCTAAAAGGCCTCTTATTTTTTGTGTTTTATTTATTTTTCACTTGCAATTAGGGGTTATTGATATTAAGAATAATAGCGAAAAAAGAATTTTAATTTTAGGAGATAACAATATGCCTTCAGTAGTAAATGGCGATTTGTGCATCAAATGCGGAACATGCGCAGGTGTATGCCCAGTAGAAGCTTTTCACGTAGCAGATGATCAATATGTAGTAGATCCAGATACATGTATCGATTGCGGTGTATGTATTTCTGAATGCCCACAATCTGCAATCACATCTGATGATGAAGCAGAAGAAAAATGGGTTTCTGCTAATGCCCAGTTAGCCAAAACAGCTCCAAGCGCTTATTAATATTTATAAGTGATAAAATGTGAAGGCTTAAAAGATTATTGTTTCTTTTAGGCCTTTTGTTTTTTGAAAGTCGTAATATGGTTTCCTATACTAATGATTATCTACTAAATAAAAAAATAAAAATATTCCAACCAGAAGATGGATATAGAGCTTCAACAGATGCCGTTTTTTTATCATCAATGATAGATGAAAATAAAGTTGCAAATAAAGCTAAAATATTAGATGTTGGTTCTGGAACTGGTGCTATATCGTTGTGTTTAGCATCTCGCTTAAAAGATAAAAATGTAGAAATTTTAGGTATAGATATTCAAAAAGAATTAGTTGAATTATCAAACTTGAGTGCAAAAGAAAATGGTTTTGATGATTTTCTAAAATATCAAAATATAGATATAAGAGAAAAGAATGTTATTAGAGGTGGAAATTTTGACTTTGTGGTGACTAATCCGCCTTATAGCGACCATGATATGCCATCGCCAAATAAAAGTAAAAAAATCGCCCATAATCACCAAGATTTTGATTTAAGCGGATGGTTGGCATTTTGTTTAAAAATGCTTAAACCCAAAGGTTATATTTTGCTAATCAATAGAGCAGAAGCATTAAATGAAATTTTTAGCTCACTTGAAAATAAAGCAGGTGATATAGTTGTTTTGCCAATTTATTCTAAAGAAGGGCAAGAGGCTAAAAGAGTTGTTGTTATTGCAAGAAAAACATCTAAAGGTATAACTAAAATTTTACCGCCATTTTATACTCACAATCAAGATAGCTCGTATACTCTAAAAGCCGAAAAAATACTAAGAGAAGGAAAAGGTTATTTTTCAATATAAAAAAAATCCCCTATAAAGGGGATTTTCTTTTAAGCACTTAACTTATTTAAGCATTTAATATTGTATAAATCTCATCAACAGATCTTGCTTTGCGCAATTTCTCACAAGCTCCTTCTGTTTTTAATACACGAGATAATGTGGCTAATGCCGTAAGGTGATCAGCACCACTATTTTCAGGACTGATGAGTAAAAATACTAAATCAACAGGTTTGCTGTCAAGAGAATCAAAATCAACAGCTTCATATAAACGAGCAAACATTGCAGATACTTTATCTAAACCCTCGATTCTAGCATGAGGAAAAGCAACTCCGTCACCATATCCTGTAGAACCTAAGTTTTCACGTTCCCAAACTGCATCAAAGATAACACGTTCATCTAAGCCAGAAGTGTTAGCTATTTTACTAGATAAAACTTGGATTAGTTCACGTTTGCTAGTAGCTTGAACATTATCAAGAACAGCATCTTTAGAAATTATATCTGCAATATTCATGTGAGTATTCCTTAAATTAGTTATCAGCCTTTGGTTCTACCCAACCAATGTTACCATCTTTTCTGCGGTAAACCATGCTGATATGGTTGTTAGCGCTATTTCTAAACATAATAGCACATTCGTTGCTCAAATCCATATACATAACAGCTTCGCTAACAGTACAAACAGGGATATTTGCATCTGTTTCAGCAATTGTTAATGGAGCATCTTCATTAACATCAACTTCTTCATTTTCTTCAACTAATGGTAAAACTGCTTCATATGCAAGTTCTGCCAAACCAACTTTGCTCTTATGAGCGCTAAGTTTTGTTTTGTGACGACGTAATCTTGTAGCAATGTGTTCGTTTGCATTGTCAAAAGCAGAATATGGGTCAGAAGCAGAACCACTACCCTTTAATACAATGTTTTTAGCAGGATGAACAGTAATTTCAGCGCCAAAATCTTCGCCTTCTTTAGAGAAAGCAACAGAACAGCTAATAGGTGCGCTAAAATATTTTTCAACAGAGTTTACAATTGCTTCTTCAACATGTTTACGCAATTTTTCACTAACATCAACTTGTTTTCCAGAAAATGTAACTTTCATTTTATATCCCTTCATCTTTATATGTTTCTAATTAAATATTATTCCTAAAATCTCATAAAAGTCAAACAAAAAACCATTACTATATTGAAAAATTGTCACCAAGATAAACTTTTCTAACATCTTCGCTTGCAACAATTTCTTCTGGAGTTCCTTCCATAAGAACAGCTCCTCCATGCAATATATATGCTCTATCGATAATATCTAGTGTTTCACGAACATTGTGGTCTGTAATTAAAACTCCTAAACCTCTATTTTTTAATTGTGAAACAAGTTCTCTAATTTCGCCAACAGCAATAGGGTCAATACCGGCTAACGGTTCATCAAGTAAAATATAGTTAGGTTGACCAGCCAAAGCTCTTGCTATCTCAAGTCTTCTTCTTTCACCACCAGAAAGAGCAATAGAAGGAGATTTTCTTAAATGAGCAATTGAAAATTCATTCAATAAATCTTCAAGCATGTGAGCTCTTTTTTCTTTATCATCTACAACAATTTCTAGTACAGCATTAATGTTGTCTTCAACACTTAAATTTCTAAAAATAGAAGCTTCTTGCGGAAGATAGCCAATTCCCATACGAGCCCTTTTATACATTGGCATATATGTAATATCTTGTCCGTCAATATGTACATCACCATAGTCAGGTGTTATAAGCCCTGTAATGCAATAAAAACAAGTTGTTTTACCAGCACCATTTGGACCTAAAAGACCAACAGCTTCGCCCCTCTTAACATTCAAAGAAACATTTCTTAAAACACTGCGATTCTTATAACGTTTTCCAATATTAAATACTTCTAAGACTGAATCTTGAATGTTAGAACATGTTGTCATAGCTTAGTCCTTTTTGTCTTTTAAATTATTTTCTATTAATTTACCTGAAATTCTCTTTCCATTACCAGCAATAAGTCTACTTTTTGATGTGTTAAAGTCAGAAACTGCTTTATCACCTTTTACCATATTGCCTGACTTAATTATAACAACATTTTTTTCTAGTTCTGCAATATTTTTCTTTGTAAAATACACACCAGTTTCTGCGGTTGCTTTTGTATCTTCTTGAGTAATAGTTACACCATCATAAAATCTAAATTCATCTTTAGTTTGAAAATAAACTGCTTTAGGTGTCAAAACAGTACTACTTCCTTGAGTTATTTTTACATCTTCTAGAAGAGTAAATGTTTTTTTATTGTTATCAAAGATACCTTTCTTAGCAGTTGCAGTGTATCCTCTTGCATCAACAATTTTTACATTGCCATATAAATTTACAATGTTATCTATTGCAAGATATTCCCCTTTATCAGCATAAGCTTTCTTACCACCAGAATAAAGTTCAGTATTTCCAGAAGATAAAGCCTTCTTAATTTCAAAGTTTTTAGTGTCTTTGAAAAATACCGTTAAAGTATCTCCCTTTATAGAATCTTTTGCTTTTGTTGCTGTCGCATTTGTTGCAACAAATTTATTGTCGTTTGTAAATAAAGTGGCATCTTTCGGAGTTACTAATTTCATATCACCACTATTTAATATAACATCACCAATAAGAGTAATGCTTCCAACTTTTTTATTAAAGGAAAAACTATTGGCAGTGAAATTTCCTTTATTTCCAGAGCCAGAAATTTTTTCTTTTCCAAAACCTTGCTCGGTCTTGAAATTGTATGTCGCACTATTGGTTTTTATTTTCAACTCTTTATTGTAATCAGCAACAACATCTTCCTTCAAATCAAGTACGTGGTTGTTCTGATTAAAAGCTCCTGTTTTTGATTTTAATGTTATTGTTTTGTCTTTATCATAAGTCACAGCATCTGGATTAATAAGATTGTATATTTTTTTACCAGGAATAGTCTCTTCAACAATATCTGCTTTTATAATGCTTAGTTGATTGTCTTTTTCTGTGATTTCAAAAACAGTATTTTTTATTCTAAATTTTTCAAAATATATTTTTTCATCGTCTGCCATAGTCAAAGTTGTTTCTTGGGATGAGTTAAAGTCAAACAACACCACCCCAAGTCCCAATAATAAAGCTGTTAAACTAGGTAAAAATAATTTGAAAAAACGAACAATTTTTGTTCTACGACTAATGAAGTTTATTTCATCTTCATCAAAGACATTTTTTTCTCCACTAAAAAAAGTGTCAATCTTATGTGTTTCAAACAAAGTTAAGCAACTCCAGCTTTTAAGCAATCATGAATATGAATAATACCAATAGGTTTTTTGTCTTGTAGTACAAACAAGTTTGTAATACCTCTACCTGTATTGTTCATTATATTTACAGCATCAACAATTAAAGCATTTTGATCAATAACTTTAGGATTTTTAGTCATTACGGTTGATACTTTTTCTGTGATCAAACTGGGAGACATCCAACGTCTTAAGTCACCATCAGTGATGATACCAACAAGTTCGTCATTATTGTTAACAATACCAACGCAACCAAGCATTTTTTCTGTCATAACAAGTAATGCTTCTTGCATTATAGCATCTTCTTTAACAATAGGAAGTTCGATGCCTTTATGCATAATGTCAGATACTTTACATAAAATAGCACCCAATTTCCCGCCAGGATGACGTTGTCTAAAATCAGATGCAGAAAAACCTCTACGATACATCAAATCAATAGCTAAAACATCACCTAAAACAAGTGTTGCAGTTGTTGATGATGTTGGAGCAAGTCCTAAAGGACAAGCTTCACCATTGTCTGGTAATTTTAACACCAAAGTAGAGTTTTTACCAAGAGAACTTTCAGGATTCCTTGTTATTGCAATAAGTGGTATGTTATGTCTTTTTGCATACATCAAGATGTCAGATAATTCTTTTGATTCACCACTATAAGATATAGCAATTACAACATCTCCTTCTGTAATCATACCTAAGTCACCGTGGCTTGCTTCACCTGGGTGTACAAAAAATGAAACAGTACCTGTAGATGCAAAAGTTGCAGCAATTTTACGAGCAATGTGACCAGATTTACCCATACCGGTAACAATAACACGTCCCTTTGCGCTTTGCAAAATATCAACAGCCTGTGATAATGTTTTATCCAAACTATTTTTTAATATTTCTAAAGTTTCAATTTCGCGATCAATTGTTTGAATCGCGTGTTTTAAGTCTTCAAAGCCCAATACTTGAGCTGTAGCATCTTGCATAGCAAAACTCCTTAAGTTAAAATAAATTACCAATCCATTTAACACATAATAAAAAAAAATCAAGTTTTTTTGTCATAAAATACACTTATATATGGTGTAAGTTATTGAAAAATAACTAAAATAAGACCCAAATATATGTTATACTTTTTGCTCAAAAGTGCCGTTTTCCTTTTGTTGCCAATAGTGAAGCTCGCCATTTGTAGATTTTATTTCCTTCCAATAATTTCTTGCATTGTTTAGCGAAAATTCATCATTTCCATCAAAAATATTTAATACTCTCTCATATGTGTTTAGTATTTCAATTTTAGGCATGGCTCCATCTACAAGGATAAGTAGCAAGGCATTGTTTTCATTTTTCTCATCGGAAGAAATAAAGATTGGTTGTTCCTCTATAAAACCATCTTTTTTACTTCCATGAGGTAAAAATGATTCTTCGTTGTAAGTCCAGAGCAAAGAATTTATAAATTCAACTCTTTCTTCGTTACCTACTATTATTTTTATGCGTTTTCCTGTGCTATACGCTTTTTCGCATAGTTTAGGCAAAACTTGCTCTAATGGTGTTTTTTGTAAATGGTAAAAATCAAATCTAGTCATTTTCTGGCACCAATTCAACTGTTGCATAAAAAGAGTTATCTAATCCCTGAACTAAGATAGATATTGGGCGAAAATCTTCAACAATAGCATTTCTAATGCTGTCTAAAAGATTGTCTGTGCTGTATATGTCGCTCCCATCTGCTTGTAATATTATATCCCCTTTGCTGATGCCTGATTTTTTTAATGGGGAAGTTTTATCTAATTTTATAATAACCAATCCTTTAGGGTCTGCTTCTTTAACTGTTATTCCAAATTCTGATACATAAAATACTTCTTCGCCATTAGTTTGGAGAGTATAAATTTGACTTTCTTTTAATGCTTCATTTGTAACATTTTTTAGTTCTTTGGATGGCATTTCTTGGATTCTAACAACATTTCTAATCTCTTCACCATAACTTAAAGATTTTAATCTTAAAGCTTGCCCAACATCCATTGTTTCGGTAAAGTAAATAAATTCAGCAACATCTGTTGCAGGGGTGTCGTTATAAGATATTATTATATCTCCAACTCTTAATCCTTCTTTGTAGGCATTAGATTCTTCACTTATTTCTGTTATAACAAATCCTTCTTTTTCAGTGTATCTGTCGATTCCGTTAGAAACCTTAAAACCAATCCAGCCTCGTTTAACTTTTCCATTATCAATTAATTGATTAGAAATCCAGTTTGCAATATTTGATGGTAGAGAAAAACCAACTCCAGTTGCTCCACTTTCTCTAAATATTGCAGAGTTAACACCAATTACTTCTCCGTTCAAATCAAACATTGGTCCACCAGAGTTTCCTTGGTTAATAGCAGCGTCTGTTTGTATATATTGTTGCTCACTTAAGCCTATATTTCTAGATTTTGCAGAAATAATACCTTGTGAAACACTAACCCCTAAACCATAAGGATTACCGAATGTAAGGACAATATCTCCAATTCTAGATTTATCAGCATTACCAAACTTTACAGGATGAAATTTTTCTTTGTTTGGATTTTCTATTTTTAAAACAGCTAAATCACTTGTCTTATCTGTTCCAACAACTTTTGCCTCAAAACTTTTATCATCATTTGTTATGACTGTTATCTTTTTTGCGCCATAAATCACATGTGCATTGGTTAGTAGATGTCCGTCTTCTCTAATAAAAAAGCCCGAGCCCAATGCTTCTCGTCCTTTTAAGTTTGGGTTTAACATCATGTTATCAATGTATTCATCTCTATTAACGGCATCTTTCTCGGTTGAAATATTAACAACTGATGGCATTAGCTCATCAACTAAATCCGCATAAGAATTATTTGCATTAGCATTTAATGGAGATAATAAACAAATAATGATTAAAAGTAATCGCATTAAATTTGGCTCCTATTTTAAAGATTTTCCAAAGTAATTAAAGAACTCTCCTTCAGGAGCTAAAACAACAGATGTTTCTTCGTCAAAAGATTTGCGATAAGCCTCAAGAGTTCTGTAAAAAGAATAAAATTCTGGGTCAACGCTTGTTGCTTTATTCCATATTTGGGTTGCGATTTGATCGCCTTCACCCTTTATCTTTTGAGCCTCTTTTTCTGCATTTGCAACAGTAATGGTCGCTTGTTTATCCGCTGTTGCTCTTATTTCTTGAGCAGTTTTTTCGCCATCTGCACGATAGCCTTTTGCTTCTCTAATACGCTCAGTTTTCATGCGGTCATTGATTGCTTGAGAAACTTGGATAGGTAAATCAGCTCGTCTAATTCTAACATCTGCAACTTCAACGCCAATTTGAGATGCATCAATCTTTACAGCTTCACTGATTCTCTTCATTATTTCTGTTCGTTTTTCAGATAACAATTCTAATAAGGTAACTGTTGCCAAAACATTTCTAGCAGAAGAGTTTACAATCTCTTGTAATCTGTTCTGTGCTTGGTATTCGTTTCTAACCGTTTTGTAAAATGTTAGAGGTTCTGTTATTCTGTATCTAGAAAATGTATCAACATCTAGTCTTTTTTTGTCTTTTAAAACTACTTCTTGAGCAGGTGGTTCAAGGTTAAGTAATCTTTTATCATAAAAAACTACTTTTTGAATAAAAGGAACCTTAAACTTTAGCCCTGGTTCTTGAACTAAGCGAACAGGGTCACCAAATTGTAAAACAATAGCTTGTTCAGGTTGAGCTACAATATAAATGGATTGAAATACAACCAAAAGTAAAACAAATGCGCCTATTAAAATGATATGTAAATTCTTTTTCATGTTTTTACTCCGTATCTTATTTCAAAGGTAATATAGGCATCATGTTATTAGCTTTTTGCCCTGGTTCCATAATGACTTTTTTTGTTTTCTTCAAAACATCTTCCATTGTTTCAATATATAAGCGTTTTGAGGTAACAAGTTTGCCTGTTTTGTAAGCATCATAAACAGATGAAAAGCGTTTTGCTTCACCCTCTGCTTTGCTTATAACAGCTTGCTTGTAAGCTTCTGCTTCTTGTCTTCTTTTAATTGCTTCACCTTCAGCTTTTGGTAAAACTTCATTAGCATAAGCTTCTGCTTCATTCTTAAATCTTTCAGCATCAGTTTTTGCTCTTTGAACTTCGTTAAAAGCATCAACAACTTGTTTTGGAGGGTCTGCTTTTTGTAGCTTTACACGAACAATATTTACACCAGTTTGAAAGCCATCTAATAAAGCTTGTAATTCTTCTTTGGTATCATTTTCAATTTTACCTCTGTCGCCAGTAATAATATCTTCCATTTTAGACTGGCCAATTATTTCTCTTAAAACAGATTGAGCAGCAACTTTTACTGTTGATTCAGGTGTTCTTGTCTTAAACAAAAAGTCTTTTGCATCTTTGATGTTCCAAACAACAGTTAAGTTAATATCTACAATATTTTCATCACCAGTTAGCATGTGGCTTTCTGTTAGCTCGTTAAGAGAGTTTCTTGAACCATATTCAGATTCGTTTACACCTAAATTTATGCTTCTTTCTTTGCTGACATCAACAACATAAACAGATTCGATAGGATAAGGTATATGATAATGAAGTCCAGCCTGAGTTGTTTTTACATATTTTCCAAGTCTTAACACAACCCCTTCTTCACTTGGTTGAACTTGATAAAAACCTGAAACAAGCCATAAAAAAGCGATAACCGCCAAAACTATTTTATAAAAACCATCGAAGTTATCTTTTGAATTTTGCATCTTCGCAATTTTTGCAGTAAAATCAATAACTTTTGGTTTTGAAACAACGTCATCTGTCGTGTCCCATGGATTAATATTATAATTATCTGTTTTCTTTGTCATCAAAAACCTCATAAAAAGCTAAAATAAAAAATATAAAATTTTGTAATTTATTGTAGAAAAATAATACAAAGCTTGTATAAAAACAACATAGAATAAATAATATCCACATTGGAGAGCTATATAATGTCGAATGTAAATGATATAAATAGTATAATAGAAAAGTACTTTTCATTAGAGCAAGTAAAGTCTGTAAAACAATTGCAAAATAGATTGATAGTAACCATCTTATCTAGTGAAAATAATGAAAAAAAGGAAAGCTTAAAAGAAGAAATAAAAAAAATATTTCCAGACTTAAGAGTATCTGTCGTGTTTGTGCTAGAGAAAAAAGAAGAAACAACACAAAGTGATAAATGGCAAATAAAAGGTGTTAAGCATATTATAGCAGTTTCTTCTGGAAAAGGAGGGGTTGGTAAATCAACTACTTCTGTAAACTTGGCTTTAGCTTTGGCAAATCTAAACTTAAAAGTTGCTCTTTTTGATGCAGATATTTATGGTCCCTCAATTCCAACAATGTTAGGATATGCGAAAGTTCCGCCAACATCATTAGATGGAAAAACTTTTGAGCCTTTTATGGAATGTGGTATAAAATCAATGTCTATTGGTAGTATGATAAAAGATGATACAGCGCTTATTTGGAGAGGAGCAAAGGCTTGCGGTGCAATAGAGCAACTTCTAACAGATACTAATTGGGGGGATATTGATATAATGGTAATAGATATGCCTCCAGGAACAGGGGATATACAGATAACCATGTCGCAAAAAATAGATTTTTCAGGAGCTGTTGTTGTTTCAACTCCGCAAGATATAGCTCTAATAGATGCCGTTAAAGGTATAAATCTTTTCAATAAAATAGGTGTTCCAGTTATGGGGGTTGTTGAAAATATGAGCTATTATATTTGTGAAAAATGCGGTCATCGGGCAGATATTTTTGGTCATGAAGGGGCTAAAAACACAGCTTCTAAATATGGAGTAGATTTTTTAGGTGAAATACCTCTTCACTACGATATTCGTCTAAATTCTGATAATGGAACTCCTATTGTTATCTCTAAGCCAGATAGTCCTCATACAAAAGCCTATGAAGAAATTGCTAAACAAATATCGTTAAAGTTAAACTTAAATAGATAAAATAAACATATTTCTTAGACAGAAAAACATTAATTGACAAAATAAGAAAATAAGAGTATATTACAAAACGTATTTATATTTTTATTATGATTATTCTGTGGTTTTGTTTAGTTTCCGAAGGCTTTGCAAAGATTGTAGATAATTTGTGGTGAAAATATATATGCAAGTATATGAGTATTAACCCCTTAAAACCCAGAAAAAAGTGGAAAATAAGGATTTTTTATCATCTTTGCTTGTCAATGGTGACGCGAAGTTAATAGCCTCATTCCTTAAGGAATATGAGCTGAGTGTTGAACAGATTAAAAAGGTGCTCATAAGCCCATATGCAGAAATGTATATAGGGATTTTAAAAGAGAGCGCCGGTACTACAACAGATGTTGCATCTACTGATGATGAGGTTACCTCGGAGGCAGTGATTGTCACTGATGAGGTTGTACCGGAGGTCACACCTGTCGTAGAGGAAACTGCTCCGGAGGTTGAGGTTACTGCTGAAGAGGTTCCCAAAAGTTATTTTGAGGAGCTGAAGAACAGTAAAGTGTTCAATCTGCCAAAGGATGACAAAGCCTCTGGTGTCGTTCGAAGATTGTTGGACAACTCTCTTCGAATCTTTACTAAAAGCAACATCTTTTTGATGGGGCAATTAGTAGAGATGGGGATGTCTGGAATTGAGAAGCTCCTCAATAGCAAAGGAGATGCCGAAGTCTTGTCACGTAACCTCGAAAGAGTATGTGGTATAGAAATTGGCGCCCCTCAGCCTCACTTGCATATTGTTCTTGCCGAAAGGGTGGGTATGTATTGTAGGGAAATAGAGGATAAACTCCATGCAGAAATGCTTGAGTGCAAGAGAAAGCACAAGGAGTGGCTTTTATCTAGACCTCTTGACGAGGTTGAATTCTTCAACCAAACAGGAGAGATTTATGCCTCTCTTAGTAGAGCCATGAAGCATCAGATCTCGAAGCTAAAGCGAGAGCTTATAGCCGAAGGCTACAACATCGTGGAAGAGGTTGTAAGTCTTGATGAGGATACGTTCCTCTTAGGATTTAAACCGGAGCGATGGAGCGCACTGCAGGCGTGTCTTCCAAAGTATCTAGATGCTTAATAAGCTTAATAAGCTTTCGATGCTAACCAAACAAAAAAGTGTACTTCTCTTTATGGGGGTACACTTTTTTGTTTACTTATTTACCTTAAAAAACTCTTTTCGATGCTTTCGCCCCATACTCCATAAATTTCCTAGCCCATTAATGGGTTGTATGGTGTATAAAGATTTAAAGTTAAAGTCTCTAGATAAAAATAAAGAAGTGGTTTTTGTGTAATTATTCATTGGGCAAAAGCCATAAAAATCAACTTGTATTAAATCCCCTTTTTTTAGTTCGTTTACGGCATTAACATATTCTTTGCTTGTATTTATTCTGTCGCTATCATCTAAAATAATCATTCCGCCATTGTTAAGGCATTTGAGCGCTGTTCTAGCGCAATCAGCTCTTCTTTTACCATCAACTACAATCACATCATATTTTTTGTTGTCTTCAAAAATAGCATTAAAATATCCTTCGCCTTCATCTCTCCAGCGCATATCTAAATTTTCGTGTTTAAATTCATTTTGCCATTTACTAAACCAATTAATGTTATCTTCAATACTAGTTACTTTTTTTGCACGATTTGCCCAAAACATAGAAGAGTAGCCACAGCCAAATTCAAAAATTTCTTTTTGGCTGTAATCAAATTGTGATAAGTATTCAATAGCAGGATATGTATACCAAGGTATAGGGTTGCCATCTTTATCAATGCAAACCTTTTCATCAATAGAGCGCTCAATTGCAAACTCTTTTTGCCACATTTCAATAAACTTTAAAAATTTCTCGCTATACATTTTTTTGCCATAAACAAAAGGTGCGAAATAGATTCGCACCTTAATTTAGATCGATTCTATTTATATTTTCTTTCCAGCTTTAACATATGCAACAGCAGCATGCTCTTCACAATATGTTTGACCAGTTTTAATGCGCTTTCCACAAAAGCAAAAATCTTCATCTCTTGGATCACCCATTGGCCAGCGGCAAGTATGGTTATCTAGTTTAACTAATGGGATATTTGTTTCCTCAATAACAGGAGCTACTTTTTTCTCAGCTTCTGCAACTACAGAAGTTTCTTTTTTAGAAACGCTCTTAGTTGTTTCCTTTTTTACTTCCTTAGCTTGCTTTGGTGCAGTTGCTTTTTTCTCAGTTTTATTTGAAGATTTTTTAATTGGAGAAGGTCTTGCTGTTAAGCATAAGCGATGAACCTTACCAATGATAGAGTTTTTTGTTACATTCAAAGCTTTGGCAATCTGACCAGTTGTCATTCCCTTGTCCCACATTTTTTTTAGTTCTTCAACAGCTTCATCAGTCCATACCATTTTTTATACTCCATAAAAGGTTGAAATTCATTTTCATTAGCAACCATAAAGCATTTGGTTTTAAAATGCAAGTATAACGTTTTTTTAATTTTTGTTTAATAAAATAAAGAAATTAGGAAAGATAAGAGGAGGTAAAATGTTAAAAAAAATATTTTTTTTCGTGTGTGCTTTGTTTTTTTCACTAAATGTGTGTGCCAAAACATCAGATTTTGATAAATATTTTAAGGTAGATATGGGAATGCAACTCCCAGATTTGCAGGAATATATTAGAAAAATTATGTCAATAAACAAGTTATACGATAAAAAATATCGCTCTCGTATGGATATGGGTAAAAAATTTAACAAAGAATTTAGTCAAACAATTAAGTTTTATGGTTTAAGTGAAGGACGATTGAAAAATAGTTATGAAGATGATTTATTAGAAGTATTAAGTTGGATGCCAAAAGAAACTTACCAATATATTGGTCCAATGCTTCATCAAGTTCCTGGTATGTCAGAAAAAATATTAAACTTACCAGGGATTAAAGAAACTAAAGATACCTTTCCTGAAAATGTAGCAGAAAAAATGAAAGGTATCGAAAATATTGAATATTTATCACCTGCACTTTATTTTCTCCTAATGCCTGAATTATGGGAAGAAAATGAAGAAGTAGCACTAGATGAGCCAGAAGAAATTCCTGTAAAAAAGCCAAGGGTAGAAATTGAATTGCCTGATTTTATGAAAGAAAAAATAGGGTTGCCAGTTAATAAACCAAAGCCAGTAAAGGCTTCTAAGGCTAAAAAAGTAGCAACAGGGGGTAATTTAAGAACTATATCGCCAACTCTTATTTCTCCATTAACAACAAAAGATGCTGAGGCTTTTATGGGGACAATTGATGAGCTTGTTGAGTGGGGAAACAAAGATAATTACAGGGTTTATTCTCAAATAATTTTAAGCGAACAAGCTTTAGATATTTGGGAACAAGAAAATGGTACAGCGCTACATCAAAATGGTCTAAAAGATGTAGTTAACCCTTGTCAAAGGCTAGTTGTAAAAATACGTTTTGCTGGATTATATAATGAATTTAGAGGACTTCTTGCAAAGCATGGTTACACCCCGGAAGAGTGGGCGTATGTTGGAGATAAAACAATAAAGGCGTTTAGAGTTGCATATTCTACACCAGAAGTCGCTTATGCTGTAAAATTTCATCGCCGAGGCTACTATGATGAATATATCGAGCGTTTGCCAGAAAAGTGGAAGAAAGAAATGTATGCAAATGGAGCAACAATTATAAAAATGTACTCAGTATTTAAAGAAGATGTAGAGGCTGTAAAACCCTTAAAAGAAACTATCAATGAAAAATTTGTTAAAAATAAAGGGGTTATTTTATCTGCACCGATAATTTATTAAAAAAAATCAAAAAAATAGTTGCAATTCCAATATGTTTTGTGTATAAACTTTTCCAAAGTGTAAATTTTGTTTAAAAAGGTGGATAATAATGGCTCGTGTAACAGTTGAAGACTGCATTGAAAAAATACCTAACCGCTATGAACTTTTGTTGGTTGCATCTCAACGTGCAAAAGATATTGCATCGGGTGCTCCAATTAATGTAGATCGTGATAATGATAAAAACTCTGTTGTTGCCTTAAGAGAAATTGCAGAAAATAAAACAAATATTGAAGATTTACAACGTTCTTTAGTTATGGGCTTGCAAAAATATGTAGAAGTAGAAGAGCCTGAGGAAGAAGAATTAGAAATCTTAGCTGCAGAAAAAGAATTAGCAGAATTAGATGCTCAATTTGATGGAGATACAATTCTAGATGCAGCTCTAGCAGAAAGTATGCAAATCGAAAATAGTCAAGGCGAAACTATTGATGTTGAAGCAGATGGTTTGTCTTTTGATGATGTAGATTTAGATGACGATTTGTTAGATGGAAAAGATGATTTTTCTGACGATATGGATGATTTTGAGTAAGAAAAATATCTTTTAAAATTAATTTTTTAATCATTTATCAAGCAAGATATGGTACAAAGTATCTTGCTTTTTTTTATTTTACATACTATAATCAGAAGATAGTGCGAAAAGAGGTTACATGTTAAGACAGTATGAATTAGTTGATTTAGTGAAATCTTATGATCCCAATGCAAACGAGGATGCATTAAACAGAGCGTACGTTTTTGCAATGAAAAAACATGGCGCACAACTTCGTACATCTGGTGACCCGTATTACTCCCATCCTATTGAAGTTGCAGGTATTTTAACAAAGTTTCGCTTAGATTGTAATTCCATTATTGCAGGTCTATTGCATGATACCGTTGAAGACACAGATACAACAGTTGAAGAAATTAAAGAACTATTTGGAGCCCCTGTCGCAGCTATTGTAGACGGGGTTACTAAATTGGCAATTATTGAGCAAAAGTCGGGCTCAAGTAAACAAGCAGAAAACTTTAGAAAATTACTTCTTGCAATGTCAGAAGATATAAGAGTTCTTTTAATAAAATTAGCAGATAGACTTCACAATATTAGAACTCTTCATTTTTGCTCAGAAGAAAAAAGAAAAAGAATAGCAAAAGAAACATTAGATATTTATGCTCCTCTTGCAGAGCGCATTGGTATGCAAGAAATTAAAACAGAATTAGAAGATATTGCATTTAGAGAACTTCATAAAGAGGCTCACGATTCTATTGTTGCAAGATTAAACTTTTTAAGAGAGCAAGGAAGTAATCTTGTTCCAAAGATTATCAAACAATTACAAAAGGATATGGAAGAAAATTCAGTTAAAGCTGTTATAACAGGACGAGAAAAAGCTCCGTATTCTATATGGCGAAAAATGCAACTTAAAAATGCTTCATTTGAGCAATTGTCAGATATCATGGCTTTTCGTATTTGTGTAGATGATATTGGAGCATGCTATCAAGCGCTTGGTATAATACACAGCAAATATCACATGGTGCCAAGAAGATTTAAGGATTATATATCAACACCAAAACCAAATGGATATCAATCAATACATACTGGTATTATCGGTCCAGAAAATACTCGTATTGAAATACAAATAAGAACTCATGAAATGCATGAGATAAACGAAAAGGGTGTGGCTGCCCACTGGGCTTATAAACAAGGTCAAAAAGTTGCAGGTCGTAGCTTTAGGTGGATAAGAGAGTTATTAGAAATTTTAGAGCAAGCTCAAAATCCTGATGAATTTTTAGAAAACACCAAACTTGAGATGTATAACGACCAAGTTTTCTGTTTTACTCCAAAAGGCGATTTAATAGGACTTCCTTATGGTTCAACTCCAGTTGATTTTGCTTATGCAGTCCACTCAAGTGTTGGTGATAAATGCGTTGGTGCAAAAATTAATGGTGAAATTAAACCACTTAGAAGTGTTTTACAAAATGGTGACCAAGTTGAAGTCTTAACTTCCAAGGCGCAACACCCATCCACAGAATGGGAACGTTTCGTTGTAACAGGCAAGGCAAAGGCTGCAATTAGAAGATATGTTCGCGCATGTAAACGCGAACAATTTTTATCTCTAGGTAAAGATATTCTTGAAAAGTTATTCAAGCAAGAAAGCTTAGAGTTTAATGAAAAAGCAATATATGGAACATTAACACAATTTGATTGTGAAAGCCTAGATGATTTATATGCAAAAGTAGGGGAGGGACTTGTTACAGGATGGGATGTATTACGCACAGTATATCCTGCATATAAACAATCTAAAATAACTCAAGTTGTTAATTCAATAAAACTATCAAAACCTCGTAAAAAGAAAAATACAGCCTTAAAGATAGAAGGTTTAATAACTGGTATGGCTGTACACTTTGCAGGTTGCTGTCACCCTGTTCCTGGTGATAGAATTGTAGGAATTGTAACAACCGGAAAAGGCGTTGCAATACACTCACTATCATGTAAAGGACTAGAAAAATATGCAGACGAGCCAGAGCGCTGGTTAGATATTTCTTGGGGTGAGGATGCTGAAACTGATAACCATACAGCTCGTATAAAAGTTATGATTAGTAACGAACCAGGAGCGTTAGGAGAGCTATCTAACCTTATTGCTAGGCATAATGCTAATATTACTAACTTGAATATTGTATATAGAACAATTAGTTATTTTGAAATACTGGTTGATTTAGACGTTAAAAATATTGACCATTTGAGCGATATTATTTCAGGACTAAAGGCATCAAAAGTAATTAGTTTTGTATCAAGAGCTTAAAGGAGGTTAAATGTCCCTATTAAAAAAAACGGGACTTAAACTTTACAAAATATACCAAGCAACTATTCGTAAATTAAAGGGGCTAAAAGGCTCAAATCAAAGTATTGCCAAAGGTTTTGCAACAGGTGCTGCAATATCGTTTACACCATTTGTTGGTTTTCATATTCTTCTATCATTGATAATAACCAAAATAACTAAAGAAAATTCAATAGCTGCAACTTTAGGAACAATAGTTGGAAATCCTTGGACATTCCCATTTATATGGTATTTAACATTGCATCTAGGACATTTTATGTTAGGTGCAAATACCGCACCTATACCTGTTGATTTTAAGGAGTTCTTTAAGAAATTATTTCATGCAATTATTAGTCTTGACTTTAATTTGTTTATAAGTGATATTTGGCCTATATTTTTACCAATGCTAATAGGATGTATTCCTTGCTATATAATTGTATGGATGCTAACAACAAAATTAATAGAAAAAGCATTGTATACTACCTCTAAAAAAGGAGAACAAAATGATACTAGGACTAGGATGTGATATTGTTCAAGTTTCGCGCTTCGCTAAAAAACAAGAGTTTTTGCTTCGTTTTATGAAAAAATATTTTACAGATAATGAAATAAACGAGCTTGAAAATAAAATAAAGCAAGAAGACTTAAATCTTTTAACTTTGGCCGTTGCAACCAGATTTGCAGCCAAAGAAGCAGTATCAAAAGCTTTGGGTTCTGGTTTTCAAAAAGGTATTACCCTAAAAGATGTAGAAATAGTTCATAATAAACTAGGAAAACCTGAGGTAAATCTGTACAACAATGCACTAGCACGAGCATATTATATATCAGATAATCAAGATTTTAAAATGCATATTACCATCTCTAACGAAAGAGAATATGTCAACGCAGTTGCAGTTATAGAGTGTGCTTAATAATTAATTTAATTCGTTTAATATATTAAATATTCCAATAAAAATATTGACAAGTTCAATAAATGTTCTTAATCTTTTTATCAGCTAATGTTTTATTAGTTAGTGCCTTTTAAAAGAGGTGCGGAGCTGTCGAAAGCTTCTTGTACATTGCGGTGTTGGATAACATCGTTAATTGCTATATAAAAAAGCAATAACTATCCCCGATTTTGGTCGGGGAGCTTTTAGCGTATGTTCAAGGGTATATTTATCTATGAAAAAATACCTCAAAGGCTAAAAGAGTCATCTCAATGTACATGATTTTCGAACTCTCCGACCACCTCAATTTGAAGGTGGTTGTTTTTTTATTAGAACTACAAATGGAGATTGGATTATGAATAAATTTGTTTTTTTATCATTATTGGTGACTTTAATTTCTAGTACTATAGGTACAAATACTTATGCAGAAGATAAAAATATAAATATTAAAGAGAAAAATAAATTCATAGTAACAGAAGTTTTGGATGGTGATACACTAAAAGGTGTAATAAGTGGTGAAAAATATGCTACAATACGTCTTGCAGATATTGATTGCCCAGAGTTTAGCAAAAAATCAAATGGTAAGCTGTCAAAACAAGCAAAAGAATGGAATATGGAGCAAGATGAGGTTGTAAAATTAGGTAAAAAATCTAAAGAGAAGTTAGCAAGTCTTTTAAAGTTATATGAAGAAAATATTTCGTTTGTAGAAACACCGGAAAAAGTTTGCAAAACAGGTAATGGAGATAGGCTTGTTGGTATTCTCTATGCAAAAGATATAAATGTTAACGAATTTATGCTCAAAGAGGCTAAATGCAGACCTTTTTCTTGTAATGGCAAGTAGAGTTTTTTATGAAGAAAAAGATTAGAATTAAAATTCAAGAAATAAAGGATTGGGTATATGTAGCTGTGCTAGCCATCATACAAGTATGGCTACTATATATTCTTTTTAATGACCTACCATGGAAATCTATTTTTAAATTTATGGGTTTTTGTTTTCTTTTGATAATAGCAGGAATTTGCTCATATTTGAATAATGATGATGGTGGTGGTAGAAGACCATAATACAAGGAAAAACGAAAATGAAAAAAGTAATATATATATTTTTTTTATTGGTTGTAATAGCTTTAACAGTTGATGTTGTGGCTAGATACGTTGTTGAAAAAATAATTATTCAGGAGACTAAAAATTTTGCATCAACATTTGAAGAGTTACCAGAGCAAGATGCAATTAAAATAACTTTTACTCCTAAATATAAAGATAGATATGGTAGAATATATGGAAGCCTTCCTCATGGATATAGAGATGTAGCTCTTTTAAGGAAGAAAATATTAAAAACACAGAAATAAAAGGAATAACAAAAATGGTATATAAGAAAGAAGAAATAGAAAAGCTTTTTAGACAGCAAAGCTCAAAAGACACTTTTGCTATAAAAAGTAACAAGCAACATGAAGATGTATATTTAGATAGTGATGACTACGAAATAGAATTTTATTCTGATGATGTTGTTTTAGAGGATGTGGTTTTTGCTTCAGAGGATAAGGAGGTAGAAATTACAGATGAGGATATGGAAAATTATTTAAATAAAAAACAAATACGCGAAATGTTACAAACAAATTATCCTAACGCTAGCTTGGAAGAAGTTGTTTATTGGACACAATTGTTATATAAAAAACATGATATAAGTACTATATCTGGTGATCTTATAAGAAGAGAAATATGGTTAGATAAATTCAAAAAAGTAACATTTCTACAGAAAATAAAGATGTTAATTAAAGTGATTAAACAAAAAAGTATAGAGTTATTTAAAAAAGACGATTTGGATATTCCTTTTTAATCTGTCTTTCCTGTCCGGTTATTTATATACATAATAACCGGACAGGTATTGTTAAAAGAAGTTGTTATATATCCAAATCTTTAAGCTTAATTTTTCTTTTTACAAGTTTTAAAAACTCAGCCATAGATATGTTATTTAACATTTCTCCATTTCTTTTTCTTACAGAAATTGAATTACTTTCCACTTCCTTATCGCCAATAATTATTGCATATGGAATTTTTTGAAGTTGGAATTTGCGAATTTGACAACCAATCGTATCATTATCTAAATCAACTTCTGCTCTAATTTCATTTCTTAATAATCTTTTTTCTAACATTTTAGCTAATTTATGGTGTTTATCAGAAACAGGAAGTATTTTTACCTGAACTGGCGATAGCCAAACTGGGAGCAAACCTTGTCTTTGTTCTAAATAAACACCTATAAAGCGCTCAATGGAACCTAAAACAGCTCGATGTAACATAATTGGAATATGCTTTTTTCCGTCTTCACCAATGTAAAACATTCCCCATTTTTGAGGTAAATTCATATCAAGTTGAATCGTCATACATTGCCACTCTTTGCCGTTATTATCAATAGATTTAATATCAATTGCTGGTCCATAAAACTTAGCACCACCAACATCAATATCATATGGTATTTTCTTTTGTTTCAATACTTTTTCAATTGATTTTTCAGCAAATTGCCATATTTCCTCATTCTTGATATATTTACTTGGATTGTTTTCCATATCTCTAACAGAAAAGTAAACCTTAAATTTTTCATACCCAAAAACCTGATTTATTTTTATTCCAAAATCAAATACCTTGGATAATTCTTTCATAAATTGGTCTTTTCTGCAAATTATGTGAGCATCATCTTGCGTAATAGAGCGAACTCTTAACAATCCTTGCAATCCACCTGATGCTTCATAACGATATACGTTTCCAAGTTCACAATAACGAATAGGGAGTTCTTTATAACTTCTAATCGAAGAATTAAAAATTCTTACATGAAAAGGGCAACTAATTGGTTTAACAAAGTAAGCCCCTTGTTCTTGTTTATTTTTTTGCCCCATATCCATAGGTGGATACATACAATCTTGGAAATGCTCAAGATGTCCAGATTTCTCCCATAGTTGCTTTAAGCCGATAACAGGAGAGTAAACATATTGATAACCAGCTTTTTTATGTTCTTTTTTCCAGAAATCTTCAATTTCTTGACGAATGATTGCGCCTTTAGGATGCCATAGGGCAAGACCAGAACCAACATATTCGTCAAATGAAAATAAGTCTAATTCTTTACCAATTTTACGATGATCTGAATTGGCTAATTTTTCTTTTAAATTACATTGTTTTACGTTATTCATTTTAAACCTCTATATTAAATTTTAAACAAATTGCTAAAATGGTGCTATGCACCTTAAAAAAATACTGACCGCCGATTTAGGCGGTGGTTGAGGTTTTTGTAAATAAATTATATGACAAAGAAGATGCTAAACAATAAGCACCTTTAAAATTTGAATTTAATATGTCATATACGTTTCTCATAAAACACACAATATCACAATTTTTTATTTATGTAAACAAAAAAATCGGACTAATTTGCCCGATTTTAAAATTTTTCTAGTCTAATTAACCTTGACGGCATTTATACTTAGGTTCTTTCTTGTTAATTACATAAAGGCGACCTCTACGGCGAACAAGCTTACAACCTCTAACACGTGCCTTTTTAGACTTTAAAGAGCTATAAAGTTTCATTTTTTTATTCCTTACACAAAAGTTTATGCGAACCATAAGCTAATTGTTTTAATTTGTCAAATGATTTTTTCACTTGAAATAGATTTATTTGTAGTTATAATCATCATAACTTAAAAATACTAGAATAGGGATAGTAATGAAAACCTTAAAAATACTAATGGTTCTAGCGATATTTTATACATATAATGCTAGCGCTCAAACAAGCTATATAGAGGATGTTAAAAACTTTGGCTATGCCTCTGGTGAAGGCTTAGCTTGTGGAGCATCAAGATATCCAACATATGAGCTTATTGCAAGAGCATATTTAGTAAGCGCAGCTACATCAGATAAAGAACAAGCAACCGGAATGTATGAGTACAATTCTGCAAAAGCAAGAGCTTATATGAATAAACGCCGAGATGGTTTTTTAGGGTGTGAAGAAATAAACATAAGATTTAATAATCAAAAAATATTTAATTCTAAATTGTATAAGAATGGTACATTAAAGTTGCCAGATGGAAAAATAATCAAACCACGAGGTAAATATAATCCAAATAATTTATACGATAGAAACGAAAATGAAAAAGAAAAATTAGACGCATATTATAATGAGGTCTTAAAAAAGAAACAACTACAAGCCAAAAAAGAAGGTATTTACGAGAAAATACTAAAGCAAGAGGCAAAACGTTAAATTAAATAACCAAAACATTAGTAAAGGAAGTTAAATATGGCATCATATCAATATATCTATGTTATGCAAAATTTGAGCAAAGTATTTCCAGGAGGAAAGGAATTATTTAAAAATATTAGTTTATCATTTTTCCCTGGAGCTAAAATTGGTGTTTTAGGTGTAAACGGTGCAGGTAAATCCACATTATTAAAAATAATGGCTGGCGTTGATAAAGAATTTAACGGAGAGGCTTGGGCTCAAGAAGGTGTAAAAGTTGGTTATTTAGAGCAAGAGCCCAAATTAGATGCATCTAAAAATGTTATGGAAAATGTTATGGATGGTTTGGGTGAGACAGTATCATTGCTCAAACGCTTTGAAGAAGTTTCTATGAAATTCGCAGAACCCCTAACAGATGATGAAATGAATGCACTTATTGAAGAGCAAGCAAGTCTTCAAGAAAAGATAGATGCTGTTAATGGTTGGGATATAGAGCGTACCGTTCAAATTGCAATGGACGCTCTTCGTTGTCCTCCATCAGATGCAGATGTTACAAAACTTTCTGGTGGTGAAAAAAGAAGAGTGGCATTATGTCGTTTATTGTTGTCAAAACCTGATATGTTGTTACTTGATGAACCTACAAACCACCTAGATGCCGAGTCGGTTGCATGGTTAGAACATCACCTAAGAGATTATAAAGGTACAGTTGTAATGGTAACACACGACCGCTATTTCTTAGATAATGTTACAGGATGGATTTTAGAGTTGGATAGAGGACAAGGTATTCCTTATGAAGGAAACTACACTTCATGGTTAGAGCAAAAACAAAAACGTATAGAGCAAGAAGCAAGAGAAGAAAGTGCCCGTCAAAAAACTTTAGCAAATGAGTTAGAATGGATTAGAAAAAATCCTAAAGCTCGTCAAGCAAAGTCAAAAGCTCGTATTAATGCTTATGAAGAGTTACTAGCCGAAAGCTCAAAAGAACAAATTACTCAAGCATATATTAATATCCCTATGACCGAACGCTTAGGTGATATGGTAATTGAAGCTAAAAATATTTCTAAAGCTTATGGCGATAAAGTACTCATAGATGATTTATCATTTAAAATACCAAAGGGTGCAATCGTTGGTATAATTGGGCCAAATGGTGCAGGTAAAACAACTTTATTTAGAATGATTACAGGACAAGAAAAGCCAGATTCTGGTGAAATAGTAATAGGTCAAACAGTTGACCTTGGTTATGTTGACCAATCAAGAGATGAACTACGTGCAGATAAAACTATTTGGGAAGAGATTTCAGATGGTTTAGATATTATAGAACTTGGTAAAAAACAGATGCCATCACGTGCGTATGTTGGTCAATTTAACTTTAAGGGAACCGACCAACAAAAGAAAATTGGTCAACTTTCTGGTGGTGAAAGAAATAGAGTTCACTTGGCAAAAATGCTTAAAAAAGGTGCTAATGTAATCTTGCTAGACGAACCTACGAATGATCTAGATGTTGATACACTACGTTCTTTAGAAGAAGGTATAATGAACTATCCTGGTTGTGTACTAGTAACATCACACGATCGTTGGTTCTTAGACCGTCTAGCAACCCATATCTTGGCATACGAAGATGATGGTCATGTAGAGTGGTTTGAAGGTAACTTTGAAGACTATGAAAAAGATAAGATTCGTCGTCTTGGAGAAGATGCTTGTAATCCTCACCGCATAAAATATAAAAAATTAGAACGTAACTAAAATAAAAGCGCTTTTTAAAGCGCTTTTTTTATTAAATAGAAAAATTAGAAATTATTTCTCCTTTTTCCGGTGATATTCTAAAATACCATCCTTTATATAAGGCATCATTTTCTTCAATTTGTGTTATACCATCTTTAGATAATAGTTTTCCTTTGTTTAGACGTATGCTTAACCAATATTCATTATTCTTATTATAAATAGAAATATAATAAATAATTCCATTAAATAAAGATATTTCGTAAGAATTTATTTTTTTATATTCATTAATGCTAAAGTTAACAGAATGTTTTATATCAATAGCAGACAAATACCAAAGATTGTTTATAAAATTAATTATATAAGGAGATACAGAACCCGTTTTTACATCTTTAAAATCATCCCCCTTATAGCTTTTAAATACATGAAACTTATTGCTTTTAATAATTTTATATTCATCTTGAGCTATCTTTAAAATAGGCATTTGCAACCAATCAATTACATTTGGTGTAATATCAAAGTTTCCATTTACTTGGTATAAAAATCCATCATTATTTAATAACGCATAATGATATTTATTTTTATCTGATTTTTTTGCAATGGTAGCTTGTTCTACAACTTTTCCAAAATTATCCAAAGCTGTAATTGTTATTGCGTTTTCTTTAGAAAAAGGAATTTTATTATCGATTATTTTGTCTGCTCTAAAAATAATAGTATTACGTATCAAAGAAACCAAGGTATTAATCTTTGAAAAAGAAACAAAATAATCATCAGCTTCTTTTATATGCCATAAATCATCTTTTCTATTTATTGTAATTTTAGAGCTATTGTTATTAAAACCTAAAATAATAGAAGAAATATTAGGATGATTTCTCAAGGTATCAAAAAAATAATTTCCTTTTGAGAGATTATGAATTTTTGCATTATTAATACTAATTCCCCAAAACAAGAAAGGAAGACAACAAACTAAAATAACGCAACCTAATTTTAATTGTTTAAGCATTACTTATCTCCTTTCTAATTTTAGTAATTGTTTTTTTCTTATAAAGATTAACAATAAGGAACAATATCAAAATATAACACATAGGTAATATCAAAATTAAAATAAACGTAAGAACACTAATAATGGTTTTATAATCATTGCCAATTGATAAATTAATTTTATTTATGCTATCTTCTGTTTCATCTATAATCTGCTCAATTTCACTATAATCGCCTAAGTTCTTTATCGTAGCAAAACCTTTAGCACTGAGAGATGAATAGAAAATTTCTTTCTTCTTTGTATATTCAGCAAGTTTTTTTTCTAGTGTTTCTTTCTTTTCTTTATAAATATCTTTAATCTGTTTTAATACAGAATTACCGATACTAGAATAATTTATTGCAAAATGACGATATTCTATGCCTTTTTCATAATTACTATTTGTAGCATAATCTAATAGTCTAAGTAAAAATAAAAGATTATCACTAGCTGTAACAATTTCATAAAAGTAATTATTTTTTGTTTCAGAAGAAGAGATAATATAATCTTTTAATAAATCAAAATCATAAAAGAAAAATAGCTTTCCAGATTTTGCAGAAACAGGTAATATCTCTTCGTATTGAGACGCAAGATCAAGGTAATTCGATACAAAAGTTCCTTCAGATACAACACCTACTGCATTATTATTGAATTCAAGTATTGGCTTAACTGTATAATTTTTTGTAGAATTATAACTTACTTTACCTACTTCATTAACAAGTACTGTACGAATATTTTCAAATATTTCATTATTTTTCACAACTGTTGGACCATATAAAAACTCTTCATTATCCATATCCATTTTAAGTATTTCATTGGTGTCCAATTTAATTCCATAACTTTTCAAAAAATCCATAAAAGATTTATTACGAATATTTGATAAATAAGATGGTTCTCCAAAAAATAACACACTTTTTCCTCTAAGAAGATATTGCTCTATTGAAAGAAATTCTTCAACTGATAGATAATAAGGGTTTAATACAATCAAACTATCAAAAGATGTATCCATCATTGGTGGCAATTCTTTGAAAGTTGTTACCTCATAAAACTCATCTAATGACGCCTGAAAAGCTGTTATTTCCTCTTCTTTGTTATGAGAAAAATATATCGCTAATTTTTTGCGTTCGTTTCCAAACATATTAATTGCTCTTGCTAAATCTGTTTCTAAAAGATTTTGCCTTAAATTATTAAAGCTTTTTATAAAGAAACTATTTCCTTCATTATCTAAAAGTTCAAAAGCAAGATATTTTTTATAGCCAAGCTTGTTCTCACTAAAACTCATGCCTTGGCGAACAAGTCTTCTCTCCAATTCGCTAAAAGGTTCTACTAAAACAATATTAGTTCTAACAGCTCCACCAGATTCTTTTTCAAATATTTTAGAGATTTTTTCTGCAAATTCTGCAAATATTGCAAAACTAGAGTTAGCATTTTCTCGTTCTACCTTTGATTCATATAAGGTTAATTCTATTCTTTTATCTAAATTTTTTAATAGTTCTTTTGTTTTATTAGAAAGAGTTAATCTTTTTTCATCAGTGATATCAAATTGTTTATCTAAAATATAAAAACTAGCAGTCTGAAGGGAGAAAAAAATTCCACCCAAAACAAAAAGTATTCCAATAAAAGCTAATTTGTCTTTTCTTGAATTATTTTTTCTATAGTAAACCCCAAGTAAATTTATCCAAATAAATATAGCGGTTGTTATAACAAAATAAATAACATTATTTATAGATAATATACCGCTAAGAAATGCAGAAAAATTATTTTCAAAATTTAAGCATGCAAGCGATAAGTTGCCAATATATGTGAAATTAAGTTGAGTTATTGTAAATAATACAAAAATTGTTGTAACATAACTTAAGATATTATTTTTATTAAATATTGAAATTGCGCACCCAATTGCAATAAATAAAGTTCCGCATAAAAAAACTCCAATATATCCTGATACAACAATTCCTATATCTAAAACAGATAATTTATTCGAAATAAAAAACAACAATAAGGATGAGGATAAAAGTAAAACAAAAAAACAAAGCGCAGCACAAAACTTAGCCATTACTAATGTAATATAAGAGATTGGTTGTGTTAACAATAATTCAATTGTTCCAGATTTTACTTCTTCTGCCCAAGATCTCATTGTAATAGCAGGTATTACAAATGTTAGAATAACCGGTTGCATAGCAAAAAATGAATTCATTATTTCGGTTTCTCTTAAAAAATAATCACCAAGATAAATTGCAGAAAAAATCGATAGAATATAATAAATACCCAAGATTATATATGCATTAAAGTTACTAAAATTAGCTCTAAAATCTTTTATATATTGAGTGAAGAAAAGTTTCATTATTCCCCCTTATCACCTAAACTTAAAATTCTAAAAGCTTCACTTAGGTTGTTTTTCTTAGAAACTTTTTTAAATTCTTTTATCTTTGCATCTTTAATAAGTTTGCCATGAGACAACATTAGAACTCTATCTGCAATATCTGCATCTTCTAATACATGGGTAGACACTAAAACAGTATTTTTGTTTTTAGCATATTCTTTTATAAAGATTCTAATGTCATGTTTTTGATTTGGATCTAATCCATCAGTAGGTTCATCAAGGATAAGAAATCTTGGCTTATGCAATATAGCAGAAGCTATTTCAACTCGCTTTTTGTATCCTTTGGAAAGATTCTCGATTCTTTCATCCAAAACATCAATGATTTTCATTTGTTTTGCTGAGTCAATTATTGCTTTTTTCTTTTCTTTTATTTGCCATATATCAGAAATCCATTCTAAAAAATTATAAACAAGCATGTCGCCATATAAAGCGGAAATTTCAGGAACATAACCTACATGAGATAATGCTTGAAGGCGCTTATCCTCAACGTTATATCCTAAAATAGTAACGCTTCCCGAAGTCGCTGGTAAATATCCAGTCATAATACGCATTAATGTGGATTTTCCTGCTCCATTTTCGCCAATGAGAGCAACAACCTCACCAACATCAAGAGAAAAATTTACTTCATCTAAAGCTTTTTTTGTACTAAAAAATTTAGAAACATTATCAATTTTTATCATATCTTAACTCAAACAAAATTATTGATATTTACTTATATAAAGGAAAATGTTTAAAATTTTCACAATTTACTGAAAATTTAATAAAACAATGGTGACAAAAAATTATTTATGCGCTATAAAGTACAAAACACAGTAAGTAAGGAGCGTAATCGTGGAAGATAAATATTCTATAGAAGAAGCTAAATCGATTCGAATAGGTATAATCACAATGCTTATCATCATGGTTGTTGTTTTTATAACCATCTCTCATAATGCAACAATAAAAAAAGAAGGTTTAGGAAATACCTACAATATATATGCAGATTTCGGTAGAACAGACGGATTAAGTGTTGGAGATGTTGTTCGTATGTCTGGTGTTACTATTGGTAGAGTCGTTGGCTCTAAATTAGATGAAAACTTTAATTCTCATCTTACACTAGAAATTGGTAGCGAATATTCAATCCCAGATGATAGTAGTGCATCAATTGTAAGTTTTGGACTTATTGGTGGTAAATATGTGGAAATAGATGTTGGGGGTTCTGAAGATTTTATAAAATCTGGAGATACATTAAGTTACACTCAAGACGCTATGGTTTTAGAAGAGTTATTAGAACGTTTAATTTCAATGGGAAAAAGCAAAAAGTCCTCTAATGTAAAAAGCAAAGGTATAGAAAATTCAAATGGTATTACTGAACTTGAGATAAAAGGAGATAGTTATGAATAAAAAACCAGTGGAAACAATAATGGGAATAGTGGTTCTTGCAGTTGCCACATTATTTATGGTGTTTGCATACAATGTATCTGATTTGCAAGTTGTAAAAGGTTACGAAATAGGGGCAAGATTTTTAAAGGTCGGAGGTCTAAATACTGGTGCAGACGTACGTATAAATGGTGTTAAAATAGGTACAGTATTATCTCAAAAAATAAATCCAGAAGATTATATGGTTGATGTAAGAATGAGTATATCGCCAGAAATAGCTTTACCTGAAGACAGTGTTATATCTGTGGCTGGTGATGGTCTTATGGGTGATAAATTTATAAAAATAGAACCAGGAAAGTCAGAAGAAACAATATCTCCAGGGGCAATAGCAAGTAATACAAAAGATGCTAAATCTTTAGAAGATATGGTGGGTGAAATTATATTTATGGTGACAGGTGATGAGGAAAAATAGTCTTTTAACATTAAGTTTAATGATGGCGCTAGGTGTGTCATCAAATGCTCTTTCTGCGGAAATAGAAACAAATTCTGCATTAATGCAAGCTATGGATAAAGTTACAGGTAGGGTTAATAAAATAACAGTTCCTGTGAATACTAAAGTAACTTATGGCGATTTTTCTTTAGTTTTACGCTCATGCAAAAAACGTCCTGCAGAAGAAACTCCTGAGAATTTTGCTTTCGTAGATGTTACTGACAAAAGTTTTGGCTCCGAAGAGTATAATATTTTTAGAGGTTGGATTTTATCATCAGCGCCAGGTATAAATGCTATTGAGCATCCTATATATGATATCTGGTTGCTAGAGTGTATCGATTCTGAGAATACTGATGCTAAGGTTTTATCTAAAGAAGAATTAGATGCTAGAGACAATCTACCTACTAAAGATTTTCTACAAGAAAAAAACAATGCAGAGGTTAAAAATGATAGCAAAAAAGATGAAGAACCCAAAGCTAAAAAGGTTATTCATATAAAAGAGTTTATCAATGAAGATAGGGATATTGAAAGAAATATAGAAGAACAGCCAATATTAATAAATAAAGAGGAAGTTATTGATGAAAATAAACCTCAAAATTTGTTAGATTTTACTAATAAAAATATCGTTAAAGAAGATAGTGATGCGACAGATGTTGTAGAAGAAGATGATTTGTCAAAAGCTATAGATGCAGAAATTAGAGAATTGAATAAAGATTAAATAGCAACGATATATATTATAGTAGATAAAAATACATAAAAGGATATGGCAATGAGTAAAGTAGTACTTATTGCCTTATTCTTTGAAATATTACCTAAAATGACAGCTTCAGAAAATAATAATGATGTAAAAAGTCTATAATCTGTTGAGCAAATATAAGGATAATCTAAAGCATATTTTACTAAATATCCTAAAGTTGCAAAATAAATTATAACAAAAAACATATTAAATACACTGCGTTTATTTTTTCTATATATTAAATAAAAAGCCCCTAAAAACACAATCATTTTAATGGTTATGCTTATAAAATAAATCAATGTAGCTGGAATAATTAGAAGTTTATTAATAAGACTAAAATCCCACTCTCCAAATAATTCTGTTTTTATTATAGCAAGAAATATATTAGGATCAGCTATAAATGGCGCATTTATAAAAGGTTTAAATATCATAGAAAAATCAAGTATTCTATCCCATAAAGATAAAGAATTAAAATTTTGCCCTTGAGGAGATGTGTCAGGGATGTTATAAAATTGCATATCAAAAAGAACGTGATTTCTAATAATCCATGCTAAGGAAAGCGGTATTGCTATAATTAAAAATACACATAATTGTTTAATAGCATGCTCTTTGTTTTTGCTATAAATTAGTTTGCATAAAAACAAAATACTAATAGCTGGAACATAAAGTAAGATAGATAATTTTGATAAAGTTCCAAGCCCAAAACAAACAGATGAAAGTATTATATATTTTGTTTTATCTTTTTTGTACCATGTAAGTAAAAAATATATAGAAAATGTACTCCAAAACAACACAGAGACATCATTAGAAATATAACCAGAAAAGAGTGTTAGAGTTGGATTAAATGAAATAAAAGCAACTAAAGCATAAAGAATGTAATTTCTAAAGTTAAGTAATCTGAAAATTCTAACAGCCAATATTGAAATAGATGTTACATAAAACAAAGATAAATATTGTAGCGATTCGTACGCGAAAGCTGATGATGTATAAAGAGATTTATTGAAAAGGTATAAATATTGAAAAATTATAAAATGAAGAGGTTGGTGAAATGCATAATACATATTCCAAGGGTTAAAATCTTTCCAATTTAAACCATTTTCTGTAATCTTTGTCATATAAGTAATTATACCTGTTAGGTCATGTTGACGAAAGTCTACATCTATCTGCTGTATATAAAATAAGTGTAATAGAAAAGATGATGAAATAATGCTAAAAATTATTTTTTTTGTGATGTGTTTTTTTTCGTCATAAAATAAAGATAAAATTTGTAAAAGTTCGATAATTAATAAAAAACGATTGTTAAGATTGAATAATAAAAAAAACAAAAGAAATATTAGATTTACTAAAATAAAACTGATTCTAAAACTACTATTCTTTATAGATGTTGCTATAAAAAAAGTAACTAATATGTATGAAATTTCAGATATGCTTATGTATGCATTATTAAAGAATATGCCTGCTGTCAAAAAAAACAGCAGACATATTCCTGATAAACAATAGAAAGGATATTTAATAGAAAAATTTATCACGATATAAACCTACTAAATATCACCAGCTGCGCAAGGTGCATCTCCTCTACATTTGTGATATACTTTTGCACGTCTATAACCAGTTAATCCCTTATATTCCATCGTTTGAATATAAATATTATTAACAGTTATTGTAAAGCTTAATACTGCAGAATTACCAGATTCATCAAGAGCATATACTTTTATTCTGTAATCACCTGCATCATCAAGAGTCGGGTGGCCTGTAAAAGTATGTGTCTTATCGTCATACTTTAACCAATCAGGAAGTCCAGCATCATCTAATGAGCCAGCAACGGTCTTATAATCCCCTTTCCAGTTGATTTGTTCAAATACTTCATCTGGAATTTTAACATTTAAATCAGAACCGGCACCAACTTTAACATTTGGTACAAGAACTTGAGATGAAATATCTAAAGGAGGTTTCTTCTTAGAAAAAGGTGCGTTGCTTGTTGGTGTCGATGTAAATATACCATCTTTCCAATTGTCTAAACTTTCTCTAATTCTAATAGCTATTAAAGATGGATTCTCTAAAAGCATTTCTTGAGAAACTGCATCCATACCCATACTAGCATATAAACGACCAATTGCTTCTTGAACTTCTATATATGATAAAAATGCATTAGCTTCATCAACAATTGCTCTAGCAGATTCTAAATGGCTAATAGCTTTATTTGTTCCTTCTTTATCTGTAATATCTTCAGCAATATCTTCAGATGTAGTTGCAACACCCATATTTAAGTAATAATCTTCAACAGCAGATTGGAACAAAGCCCAAGATAAATAAACTTGGTTTAATACAATACCAGTCATACGTTGACGAGCTAAAGAGTTATATGTTGTTTCACTTTGGTAGCGAATATCTTCAAATACATTCATAGATAAATCTCTAGAGTCTTTTGCCCATTTGCGATTGTAATAATTAGGGTCTTGACGATAATCGCTATTATCAACATCATCAGCATCTTTTATAACAAGCTCTAATTCTTCTTTAGTTGTTACTGTATCAAATATACGTAACTCTGGACGATTCGTTAAAGCAAGCCATTCAAGTTGTTGTAATTTAGCACGCATAGATGGAACAGGGAGATTTCCATATTCAGCACCAGCTAATTTGATTTCTGTTGAAGGATACATACCGAGCAATCCTGCGAACTCAGCTTGAGCTGTGTCAAATTTTCTTCTAAGTTCAGCAAGTTGTTTAATGTTTTCAAGATATTTACGTTTTTTCAAAAGCAAGTTTGTTGAGGGGTTTTTTCCTGCTTTTACTAATTCATTAGAACGAGAGCTTAACTCGTCAACAACTCTAACTAAATACTCATTCATGTCATCAATTACAGGTATAAGTCTTTGTGCACTCAATGCTTTCCAATAAAGTGTGCGAGCTTCTAGTAAAATATTGTTTACAACTTTTCTGCTTTGTTCTTCAGCAACAACTTCAGGATTTAAAGATGCTGTCTGATAATAAAGAGAAGATAAATCCAATAGATTCCACGAAACTTTTAAGTCAGCAGGTATCGCGTTAGAATTTGTTGAGTTTTCATAACCCAAATTTTCTGCCATCGTTGGTAAGCTCATTGGTGAAATATTTGTTTTAATCAAACTTTCTTTGTAACTAGCAAGTCTTCTTGTGTAATTATACTTCAAAGCTAAAGCCATAGCCATGTACATATCAATTGGTTTTGTAATCTTTGAAGGTGTTCCAACATACATGTTTTGCATATCAACATCAGCTCTAACAGCTCTATCCCAATCAGAATAATATGCAGACATAACAGGAGCATCAATTACAGGTTCAGTTGTTCTATCAGTTGAGCATGCTGCGAGAAATCCAAGCATAGCCCCTACAATATAAATATATTTTCTCATCAAAGTTTCCCTCAAACATTGTTGTTTATTTAAATGTTTACACTAAATATTTTTTAATTGATAGTATTTTATTTGATTTTATACAACTTTCATGTAAAATAGGATTAAATTAAAATTTATTTTGGTGGTTAGAGATATGCTTGATTTGTTTTATACATTGTTCAAATACAAGGAAAAGGCTCAAAAAGATAAACTTGGGTATTATCCGGAAAAGATAGATGTAACTGCATTTCCTGAAAGACGTTATTTGTGGACATCACGTGTTTTGGTCGTATTATCCTGTTTGAGCCTGTGTATAAGTATGGTGCTCGGTAGTATTTTATGCATAATGATACCACTAAAAAAATCTGAGATAATGCCTCTGCAAATTGATTATGTTAAATATCAAATAAATCATATGCAACATTCTCACTATAGAGCATTTGCCGGAAACCTTGTTACAGAAAGTGTTATTGCGCAATATGTTACTCAAAGATACACGATAGGAGATGATATCGGCGAACTAGGTCAAAGATATAGTGAAAATGAGTTTTTACATTTAGCTTCGAAACAAGATGTTTGGGATGAATTTAATGCAACAGAGCGCCCGTATTTTGAAAGTTTGCAAAAAATGGGAGTTAGAAGAACTGTAGAAATCGAACGAGGATATCCTGTATCATTCAATTTTTGGCAGGTTCGTTTTAAGACAATAGATACATATCCTAATAGAGAAACACCTATTATCAGTAGATGGCTCGCATCTATTAGATTGACATTCGATTTTTCAAGATATGATGATAAAGATTTAGGTCTTAAAAATCCATTTGGTACAAATGTGATTGTATATAATCTATCTTATCTTGGTAATAATATAAAAGGAAAACGAGATTAGTTTTTTATAAAAAAATCAAAACAATTTAATTTTGTTTACCATTTGTTGAGTAAATCACATATATGATAACTCCAGTTAAAATATTTTAAATTTAAGGATTTAGAACAGATGAGTAAAAGTGCAATAGAAGTTTTTGATAATACATTGGTGCCAATGGTTATAGAACAAACCTCAAGAGGGGAGCGTTCTTTTGATATTTTTTCTAGATTACTAAAAGAACGTATAATCTTTTTGACAGGTGAAGTAAATGATGCAGTATCATCCTTGGTATGTGCTCAACTTTTATTTTTAGAGTCAGAAAATCCTAAAAAAGATATCTATTTGTATATCAATTCACCAGGTGGTGTAGTAACCTCAGGTCTTGCTATGTATGACACAATGAAATACATTTCATGTGATGTAGCAACACTTTGTATTGGACAAGCTTGTTCTATGGGATCATTTTTATTAGCGGGTGGAACAAAAGGTAAGCGTTTCTCTCTACCAAATTCTCGCATCATGATACACCAACCATCAGGTGGAGCTCGTGGTATGGCATCAGATATCGAAATTCAAGCACGTGAAATTTTAGAACTTAAAAAACGTCTAAACAAAATCTATGCAGAAAATACAGGTAATAAACTTTCTGTAATCGAAAAAGCAATGGATAGAGATAACTTTATGAATCCTGAAGAAGCTAAAGATTTTGGTCTTATAGATCACATTGTAAAAAATCGTTTGGATATAATTAAATAGGAAGAAGATATGAGTGATACAGAAGATAAAGTTTTGCATTGTTCTTTTTGTGGAAAGAGTCAAAACGAAGTAAAAAAGCTAATTGCAGGACGTGGGGTGTACATATGTGATGAGTGTATAGATGTATGTATAAACATTGTTTCGCAAGAAATAAAAGAAGAGAAAAAAGCAGAAGAAAAAAATATTCAAGAACATCTTCCTACTCCATCAAAAATTAAAGAATTTTTGGATCAATACGTAATAGGTCAAGAACATGCAAAACGTGTTTTATCTGTTGCAGTATATAACCACTATAAACGTCTAAATAATAAATTAAAAAATCCAGAAGTAGAAATTTCAAAATCAAACGTGATTTTAATCGGTTCAACAGGTTCTGGTAAAACTTTACTAGCCCAAACATTAGCTAAAGTTTTAGATGTTCCTTTTGCAATTGCTGACGCTACAACATTAACAGAGGCAGGATATGTTGGTGAAGACGTAGAAAATATTGTCTTAAAACTTGTTCAAGCTGCAAATTATGATATAGAAAAAGCAGAGCGTGGTATAGTTTATATCGATGAAATAGATAAAATTACTCGTAAAACTGATGGTCCATCAATTACTCGAGATGTATCAGGTGAAGGTGTGCAACAAGCTTTATTGAAAATTATTGAAGGTACAGTTGCAAATATTCCTCCTCAAGGTGGTCGTAAACATCCACAACAAGAGTTTTTGCACGTAGATACAACAAATATTTTATTTATTTGCGGTGGTGCTTTTGCAGGTATTGAAAAGATTATTGGCCGTAGAGGTGTAGAAACATCTATCGGATTCGGTGCTCAAATAAAAGATGGTGAAGAAAAAACATTGGGTGAAATATACAAAAAAGTTCAACCAGAAGATTTACTTAAATATGGTTTAATTCCTGAGTTTGTTGGTAGATTACCTGTAATCACAGCACTAGAAGACCTAAGCGAAGAAGCTTTAGTAAAAGTTTTAACAGAGCCTAAAAATGCATTAATTAAACAATACGAAACATTGTTTGGTATGGAAGATGTTAAATTAACAATCACCAATGATGCTTTAGTTGCAATAGCTAAAAAGGCAATAGAACGCAAAACTGGTGCTCGTGGTCTTCGTGCTATAATGGAAGAAAATCTACTAGACTTGATGTATGATATTCCAGATAAAAAAGATGTTGTAGAAATAGTTGTTGATGAAAAGGTGATAAACGGTGGTAAAGCACCAACATTTATTCGTAAACGTCATAAAAAAAGCGCATAACAGAAAAATCCCCTCTTTAATGAGGGGATTTTTTTTATAAACCAAAGTTTAAAAGAATTTCCACGCAAGAGTACAAGTGCTACCAAAAATACCAGCAATACTACTAGGCGCTGGAGGATAAGGACACGTAGGGTGGCCAGGTATATCACAATCACACATTTGTTCTCCTGTGGCAGAATTTGTATACACAGGTTCACTACTTTCTGTAAAATCGTGTAATGAAAAATCACTTCCTTCATCATCATTACCTAAACCAAAAGAAAATGCAATTAACCCTCCATCATCAACAGGAATATTGTTTGAACCAATATCTATGCATGCAGATTTTGGAATGTCGTAAAAAGCAACAATAAAAGCACCATTTTCACGTGAATCTGTTTTAGAAGCAGCAATATATACTTCGCCACCAAAAACATTTATTATACTATTATTTATAATCATTTCCGCAGGTACTAATTGAGCACCAATAGCAGTATCATTAGATAATCCACGATAATCTCTTGATTGTGCAAACATAGTTTGTATATTTGTTATGGTTTGTGTTATTTGGTCTAAAAGTTTATTTGTTTTAAATTTTACCATAGCTTTAGAGTAGCCGGCTATTCCTCCTACAGATAAAACCCCAACAATAGCCAAAACACCAAGCATCTCAATCATGGATCTTCCTAAGTCATTATTTTTCATTACAAAACCTCCAAACACAAAAATAATTGTAAGTTAACGATGCCCAATAGTTAAAGCAATTTTATTTTTATTAAAATTATTATCTAAATCTTTTAACACCATTGGCAATTCTAATTATTGCAAAACTTGCAACTTGTTCCGATGGTAAATCGGTTGTTTTACATTCTCTTTCAGTTTGATATAAAAGGTTTAATGCTGTTAATATGCGATTTCTATTCCACATTTTTAATTGAGATATAAAAGCATTTTTTCTGAAAAACATTAAAGGAGGTTTTAAGCTAAAAACAACTCTATCAGCAGATTCGCCTTTTTCCATTTTTATAACACAGTCAAGCAACTTCATAAAATGATAGCTAATGGTTCTTACAATTGTTACAGGATTCTCTCCCTCAAAAATTAAACGATTATAAGAGGCGATAGCTTTATCAACCATTCCTTGGGCTATAAAATAGCATAAATCTTCTTGAGAAGAAGCTGATGTATCACTAATAACCGTTACAATATCATCAATAGTTATTTCTTTTTTATTCCCCATATAGATAATCAATTTATCAAGTTCATTTTGGCTTATTTTTCTATCATTAGAAAGTCTTGAACATAAAACTTGAAAAGCACTATTATCAATATTAAAACCATGTTGTGAAACAAATTTATTAGCAAATTGAGAGATATCTTCATCTCTATCATCATAACACCCGATTCCATACAAGAAATCTTCATCTTTTGCCATAATAGCAAGAGAGTCTTTGGTTTTTAATCCCGAAGAGGTTATCACAAGCAAAGTGTCAGAAGTTGAGTTATCTAATAATTCACGTAAAGGCTTTGTGAGATTAGAAGTTGCTTCTTTAATTACAACAACTCTTCTTCCACCCATCAAAGATTGGGCATTAAACTCTGCATATAAGCACCCAACATCAGATGTAATATCACTCATCTCCAAATAACTTACATGAAAAGCATCATAAATATCTGGAGATATTGCTTTTGTAAATTGTTGAGAAAGAGTGGAAACCATACCTTCATTACTGCCATATATGACAACCCCTCTAATCTTTTGAGGTAAAGATTTTAAGATTCCATCAACTTGCTCCGGCTTAATATTCATCCGGATTTCCTCGTTTTGTTTGAAGAGAATGGAAGTATGCGCCAAGTCTTAAAGATATATCATTTGCAATGATTTTTGCTGCATTCTTTTCATTTTTCTTCTGAGCAAATGTTGTAGAATATGGGTCTCTTAAAATATCATAACCCAAATATGCAACACTATTTCCATTAATTAATGTTTTGTGTTCTGTATCTTTCAAAACATAATATACAGTGTAAATAACTTTTTTACGAGTTGCGGTAATGTCGTTACGAAGAGCTTGATCTATTTCTTTTTTATCAATCTTTGTAACGCTCAAAACATACTTATATGATTTTGGCTGTCCCTTTGGTGTTAATTTATCAAGCAAATCATTTCTAATTAGTTGACCGATTCTATCTTGAATAAGCTCAACTTTAACACTTGCCATTTCATCTCTAATACCGGTATCAAATTCATTATCATAATACCATTCGCTATTAGATTTTTTCTCAACATAAAGAGGCTCAAATCCACAACCGGATAAAAGTACTCCACACAACAATAGTGCTATATTTTTTTTACTACAAAACAATGTTAACAATCCTATTTGGTACAACAATTATTTTCTTTGGTTCGGTATTTGCTAATTGCTTAGCAACATTATCTAAAGATAGAGCAATCTCAATTACTTTATCCTTGTCTAAATCTCTTTCTACTTCTATTGTTCCGCGCATTTTACCATTAATTTGAACGGCAATAGTAATAGTATTCTCTTTTGCTAAAGAAGGGTCGCCAACAGGCCAAGATTCTTTTACAATAAGTGTTTCATGACCAAGTCTTGCCCACATTTCTTCAGCTAAGTGAGGAGCAAAAGGAGAAATAAGTTTTAACAATACTTCATATAAAGCCATAGGAACTTCTTTTAGTCCTGTTAAGTAATTAACAAAAGTCATCAAAGAAGATACCGCAGTATTAAACTTCATTTGATCGATTCTTTCACTTATCTCTAAAATTGTTTTATGCATTACTTGTAAATCTTTTCCATTTGGAGCAACAGGAGTTACTTTGTTAAATAGTCCAAAAACTTTACTAATAAAGCGATATACACCATTTAAGCTTTCTTCAGACCACATAGCAACTTGGTCAAATGGGCCAATAAACATTTCATACATTCTAAAGGCATCTGTTCCATAGGTGTCAATAACTTCATCAGGATTTACAACGTTGCCACGAGATTTTGACATCTTTTCACCATTTTCAGCCAAAATCATACCATGTGAAGTACGTTTGTTATATGGCTCTGGTGTTGGAACGCAGCCACAATCATACAAAAACTTATGCCAAAAACGAGAATACAATAGGTGGAGTGTTGTGTGCTCCATACCGCCATTATACCAGTCAACATTCATCCAATAATCAAGAGCTTCTTTAGATGCGAATTCTTTATCATTGTGAGGATCGCAGTATCTTAAGAAATACCAAGAAGAACCCGCCCAGTTAGGCATAACGTCAGTTTCTCTTCTAGCTTTCTTTCCGCATTTTGGACATGTAGTATTTACCCAGTCTGTTGCCTTAGCAAGAGGTGAATCTCCTTCATCATTTGGTAAAAAGTCTGTAATGTTAGGAAGAGTTAATGGAAGTTCTGACTCCGGAATAGGTTGCCATCCACAATGTTCACAATAAACCATTGGAATAGGCTCACCCCAATAACGTTGACGAGAAAATACCCAGTCACGTAGTTTGAAGTTAACTTTAGCCTCTCCAATACCTTTTTGGGTTGCATACTCAATAGCTTTTTTAATGCCATCTTCTTTGCCAAGTCCGTCCAAAAATGATGAGTTAATGTGTGGACCATCTTCTTCAAAAGCTTTTTCAGAAATGTCACCACCATCTAAAACTTGAATGATTGGTAAATTAAATAATTTTGCAAAATCATAGTCTCTTTGGTCATGAGCAGGAACAGCCATAATAGCACCAGTTCCATAACCAGTTAAAACATAGTCAGATATAAATACAGGAATAAGATTACCATTAAATGGATTCTTTGCTTTAATTCCTTTTAACTCAACACCAGTTTTTGAGTCATTTGCTGTTCTTTGTAAATCAGATTTTTTAGAAGTTTCTACTACATAGTTTTCAATTTCTGCAATATTTTCAAACTTACCTTTAAGCTCATTAATGTATTCATGCTCTGGCGCCATAACCATATATGTAACCCCAAAAGCAGTATCAATACGAGTAGTAAACACTCTTAATTTTTTGCCCAAAGAGTTGCCTTCATTATCAGTTAATTCAAAATCAAGTTCAGCACCTTCAGATCTGCCAATCCAGTTTATTTGCTGAGATTTAACTCTTTCAATAAAATCAACATTGTTTAAGTCATCAATAAGTCTATCTGCATATTTTGTAATAGCAATCATCCATTGTTCTTTGTTTTTACGAACAACTTCTGCTCCACATCTTTCACAACAACCATTAACAACTTCTTCGTTTGCTAAACCAACTTTACATTGAGGGCACCAGTTAATAGCAATTTTATCTTTATAAGCTAAACCTTTTTCATAGAATTTCAAAAACATCCATTGTGTCCATTTATAATATTCAGGGTCACAAGTACTAATGCATCTATCCCAATCAAAAGAAAGACCAATAGATTTTAACTGACGTGTAAAGTTTTTAATATTGTCTTGAGTAGAAATTGCAGGATGTATTCCTGTTTTTACAGCATAATTTTCAGCAGGAAGTCCGAACGCATCAAAACCCATTGGGTATAAAACATTATATCCTTCCATTCTTTTTTTACGAACAACTACATCAAGAGCTGTATAAGAACGTGGGTGTCCAACATGAAGCCCTGCGCCAGATGGATATGGGAACTCAACTAAAGCATAAAATTTCTCTTTTTCATTATCTATTTCTACTTTGTATGCTTTTTCTTCATCCCAAATGTTTTGCCATTTGCTTTCAACTTTTTTGAAATTATATCTTTCTTCTAATTCCCAGTCTTTTTTCCATTCTTCAAAAGTTTCTTTTCCGTTATATCTGGCAATACTACCCATCTTAAAATCCTCATAGTTTAAAATTTTAACTTAACATTCGAAGGTAATTTATCATATTGAAAAAAAAATACAACGATTTTTAGAAAAAAATATCTTTTTTCTTTTATTTAATAAAGTCTTGCAACTAAATTATATAAATATGTTAATTATAGCTTGTTTGCTATGCGTTCAGCAGCTTCTTCATTAGCTATAGTCTTATCTTCAAGTTTTTCTAAAAACCAATCTATTTCTTCACCTTCATCCATAATCATTTGATAAAACTTTTTGCGGTATTCAATTACCATGCTAACATTTGAAATAGCAACATCAACAGCTTGAATTTTATTTTTTTTGCCTCTAATTAGCTTAAATTCAACGGGTATTTTTTCTAATTCTACTTCTTTTACCAATTTGGAAGCATCAACAGAGCAAGTTACTGTCGTAAATTTAGGATGTTCAACTACTTTATCTACAGAAAAACCAATATTATCAGAATTAAATTTCAAGTTAAATTGCTTATATATACTTAAAACATATCTTTTGAATAATTGGGAATATTTTGCTTTTTGCTCTTTATCCATCTTTCTTGCATATTTCCCAATTACAAAATTAGAAACATAATCAAGATTAACATCTTCTGTCATCATTCTATCAAGCTTAGAGTATTTTTGTTTAATATTGCTCATGCCCAAAGTTTGAATTAGTTCGTTTCCTTTTTGGTTTGCCCAAGATGTAGCATCACTGCTCTTAATTGCAACATTTTGAGAAAAAGCTGAGTTGCAGAGTAAAAAACTACAAAAGAAAAGAACTTTAAAAATAGTGCTCATTTATAATCCATCCCATAATTTATCAACATTATTATTTTATCGTAAAATTATTAAAAAAACAATAAATTATTTTAATTCGACTAAGCTTTCAAATGGTGTTGGTTTATAAAGAGCATGAATTAATTCTGGAATGTAAACTTGTGTGTATTTAGTTTCTCCGTATGTCCTTAGAGCTCTTAAATCTACAAAGTTTTGTGTGTAAATAAATTTAGGTTTTTTAGTAATGATTATTTCGTTTATATCAATCAGTTTTTTTAGACCAAATTCTTGTTCCATTACAGGTATTAACATATCAAGGCCAAACCAATAATAGCTAGCATCTTTTCTATAAATGTTAAAATTTTTATCATATCCATTCATTATAAAATCATCTTTATCAGAATTTTGATGAATATATTTTGCAAGTTTATAATGATTAAAACTATTATATTTTTCAGATGTCACAATCACTTTATTAAGAATAGCACCAAAGTTCATGAAAATAGCAATAATCAATAAAATACCCAAAACTTTCTTTTTGTGAAAAATAAATTTTGAAGAAAAAGAAATAACAAGCGCAAACAAAATAACAAGCAAGGTGTAGTAATTAGGATGTGGTGCAAAATAAAAACCTCTCATTAAAAATTCAGCGATATAAAGAACAGAGATAATCTTAAAAAAGATATTGCTTTTTTTATACATAAATAAAACAGCAATTACTCCTAATCCATAAATACTAAAATGCAAATTTGGTTTCCAAAAAGCTCCTCTTTCAAAATAATAAACAAGAGCTTGGTTAAATCTGAAATTTAAAGCAAAATACTCATACCAAACGCCTTTTATAACAAAATAACCAATAAAAAGACCAAGACCGCAAATCGTGGGAACCGCAGCTATGATAGTAGCTTTTAAACTCATTTTTTTTGCTATAAGAAGAACAAGCAATATGCATTCTACAACAAAAAGCATAAGTCCTATTTTTTGCAAAAATAAAAGAGATACTAAAAAAGCCATAAAGCTATAAACTAATGAATTAATACGTTTGTTTTGTAAATAACAAAACCAATAATACACTCCCATTATAAAGAAAAGATTCATAAAATTATCAGGTCTAAACTGATAAAAGTTATAAGCCATAAATATATTGCATTGTGATAAAACAACAGCAAGCCACGCCCCATTTTTATCAGTAAAAAATAAAGCTATTTTATATACATAAAAAAGTGTTGCAAGGGATACTAATATTGCCACTCCTCGCATAAAATAAAATATTATAACATTATCGTAAAATATGCTAACTATTGGTGCAGATATATACCAGAGCAGAGGGTGGTGATGTTCAAAAAAATCACGATAGGGGATAAAACCTTTGCTAACAAGCCAAGAAGCGTGCAAATGTTCAAACTCATCAACTACCTGAAATCCTGAAAAAAAAGCCCCATAAGCAACAACAAACAAAGACACATAAAATGACAACTTTAATGCGTGAATAACTGCTTCATCATTAAAAGTTTTCAATTGGTTTTTTATAAAATTTAGCATATTTATTCCTAAGCTTTAAGAGTAAAAGCGGTTTTTAGGCCGCTTTTTTTTCTTCATGATATTCAGTTTCTGTATTAACAGACCATATTTCTTCTCTGTCTTTGATTTTTCCTAAAATTAAATCGACAGTTTTCATTGCCGCCAGCGTTGAATGGTCCATATTGTTGTATCTATGCATGCCATTTCTACCAACTAAATACAAGTTTTCAATATCATTTACAAAGTCTTTGATTGTGTTGAATTTGTCATAAGTTCCAAAATATGCAGGATATGCTTTTTTAACTTTGTGAGTGTAAGCATCCAAAACATCATTTTTATCAAATATGCCTATTTTATGTGCTTCTTCAATGGCAAATTTTATAAACTCATCGTCGCTATCTGTCCAAATTTTATCAGATTCGTTGCAAAAATACTCTAAGCCAATCCAAACTTTATTTTCAAAATCATCAACTAAATAAGGACTCCAGTTGTTAAATACCTGAATTCTTCCAAGTTTAACTTCTCTTTCTTGTACATAAATCCAAGTGTCTGGAACGATATTGTTAATAGTTTTAATTGCTGTTGTATTTTTTAGTTTTAATTTATTCAAAAGTACACCAACAACTCTAAAATCACGATACATTAAACCATTTGCAATTTCTGTAACATCACTAGGGACGTCATTCATCGATTCTATTAAATCTTTTACAGGCATTGTAGAGATGAAAATGTCGCCTTCATATACTTTTTTATTGCCTTTATTGTCAATGGCTTCAATAGCTATAACTTTTTCATCTTTCTTGATTATTCGTGTAACTTTTTCATTTAGTTTTATTTCTCCACCTTTTTCTATAACTTTTTCTGCGACACTTTGCCACATATGACCAGGTCCAAACTTGGGATAGAAAAAACTCTCAATAAAACTAGTCTCAACGGCTCCACCTTTTTTACCAGTTAGGCTCTTAAACATTTGTTTTATAACTTTTAAAATTGATATTCCTTTTATTCTTTGAGCTCCCCATTCAGCGGAAATTTTATTACAATCAATACCCCATAATTTTTCTGTATAGTCTTTGAAAAAAGTAAGGTATAATTCTCTACCAAAGCGATTTATCATAAAATCTTCCAAAGATTTTTCATCTTTAATAGGAAAAGCAAGAGCTTTCATATAAGAACATCCAATCTTAAACATTCTCCAAAGCCCTAAACCTTTAATAGTATCCATATTTAGGCTAACAGGATAATTGAAAAAAGTTTTTAAATAATAGATACGAGATAGTCTATTTCTTTTAAGCATAACCTTATCAGTTTTTTCTGGATTAGGAGCTTTAGATTTATTTGATAGTTCTACAATTCTATCTAATAGTATGTCGTCTTTAGATGGTTTGCCTTGTAAAGGAAGTATATTTAACCACCAGTCCATAACCCTCTCTGATTTTGAGAAAAATCTATGTCCACCCATGTCAATTTTGTTGTTTTTATAGTCAAGAGTTGCGCTAATTCCACCAACGAAATCATTTTCTTCCAAAATTATAGGTTTTATATCTGAACGCTCTAGTAATTCATAAGCCGCAGTTAATCCAGCAGGTCCAGCTCCTATAATTATAGCTTTTTTATTCATATAATCCTCTCTTCCTAATAAAGTTACTATAAATCTTAAGTTAACACATAATAAATATTTTTCAATGTTAGTCTTTTTAGGTGTTAATACTTAAAATACATAATAAAAAAGAGTGGCATTGGCCACCCTTTTTTGATAATAAATTTTTTATTTTTTCATAACTTGAACGCCAGGAAGCTCTTTTCCTTCCATCCATTCTAAGAATGCACCGCCGGCAGTTGAAATATAAGTGAATTTATTTGCAACTCCTGCATTTTCTAAAGCAGAAACAGTATCGCCGCCACCAGCAACAGATGTTAATTTACCTGCAACTGTTAATTCTGCAGCATGCTCAGCAACAGCATTTGTTGCTGTATCAAATGGTTTCATTTCAAATACACCAAGAGGTCCATTCCAAACCAAGGTTTTGCATTCATCAAGCTTCGCATTGATTGCAGTAATTGTTTTTGCGCCAACATCAAGCAAGCTCCATCCTTCTTGAGGAATTTCGTTTAATTCAACTGTTTTATGTTCAGCCATTGGTTTAAATTCTTTAGATACAACAACATCTAGTGGTAAAATTATTTCACAGTTGTTTGCTTTAGCTGTAGCCATAATTTCTTTAGCTGTATCTAGCATGTCCATTTGAACTAAAGAGTTTGCTTCATTTATTGTGTCAATTCCATTTGCTTTCATGAAGGTGTGAGCCATACCACCAGAAATAACTAATTTATCTACTTTCTTAACTAAGTTGTTTAATAGGTCAAGCTTAGTAGAAACTTTAGAGCCACCAACAACAGCAATTAATGGGCGAACAGGATTGTTCAAACCAGTTGATAAAGCATTAACTTCTTCAGCCATCAAAAGTCCCATAGAAGATGGGCGCTCTTTAACTGCAGCAACCATTGAAGCATGAGCTCTATGAGCAGTAGAGAATGCATCAGAAACATAAACATCGCAAACTTTAACTAATTCTTTGGCAAATCCTTCATCGCCTTTTTTCTCTTCATTGTAGAAACGTAAATTTTCTAAAAGTAAAACTTCATCGTTTGCCATGTTTTTAACCGCATTTTCAACTTTTTCACCAATACAGTCATCAACAAATACAACTTTATATCCTAAAGCTTTTTCTAAATCTTTTACTATATGAGATAAAGAGTTTTTCATATCGCCTTTACCTTCAGGTCTGCCAAAGTGAGAAATAACAACAACCTTAGCGCCTTTATTCATTAAAGTTTTGATTGTTGGGACAGTTCTGTCAATTCTTGCTGTATTTGTAACATTAAAATTCTCATCCATTGGCACGTTGAGGTCTGCTCTAAGCATAGCTACTTTGCCATTTAAGTCGCCCAAATCTTCAATAGTTTTGTATTCTGTCATTAATTTGTTTTCCTTCAAATATAAAAAATCCCTGCGTCAAGTAAGGCACACAAAAGTGTAAATACTTAACGCAGGGAAACGTATTAACCGTTTACTTTAGCCATGTGAGCAACGAGGTCTAATACCTTATTAGAATAACCCCATTCGTTGTCATACCAGCTAACAACTTTAACAAAAGTATCTGTTAATTGAATACCAGCTTTTGCATCAAAAATAGATGTACGAGAATCACCTAAGAAATCAGATGAAACAACTTGGTCTTCTGTATAACCTAAGATTCCTTTTAATTCACCTTCAGAAGCTTTCTTCATAGCTTGGCAAATTTCTTCATATGTAGCAGGTTTAGCAAGGTTTGCTGTTAAGTCAACAACAGAAACATCTAAAGTTGGAACACGGAAAGCCATACCTGTTAATTTACCGTTTAATGCAGGAATAACTTTACCAACAGCTTTTGCAGCACCAGTAGAAGATGGGATGATGTTGCCAGCAGCAGCACGACCACCTCTCCAGTCTTTAACAGAAGGTCCGTCAACAGTTTTTTGTGTAGCTGTTGTAGCGTGAACAGTTGTCATTAAACCATCTTTAATACCAAAAGTATCGTTTAATACTTTAGCAATAGGAGCAAGGCAGTTTGTTGTGCAAGATGCGTTAGAAACAAATTGAGTTCCTTTAACATAAGTGTCTGTGTTTACACCGCAAACAAACATTGGTGTATCATCTTTTGAAGGTGCAGACATAACAACATATTTAGCACCAGCATCAATGTGACCTTGAGCTTTTTCTTTTGTTAAGAATAAACCTGTAGATTCCACAACATATTCTGCGCCGATTTCATTCCATTTAAGGTCAGCAGGATTCTTTTCAGCTGTAACGCGAATAGCTTTACCATTAACAACTAGTTTGCCGTCTTTAACTTCAACTGTACCCTCAAATCTGCCATGCATTGTATCATATTTTAGCATATAAGCCATATATTCAACATCAATTAAATCGTTAATTCCAACGATTTCAATATCATTTCTGTTTTGAGCAGCACGAAATACAAGACGACCAATACGTCCAAATCCGTTAATACCAACACGAATAGTCATGTTTTTATCCTTCCAAAATATTATGTGCGGACAGCCCCGCACGGCATTTTTCATTAAAATCGTGCTTAAAATATCACTAATTATGCATTTTTCAACCAATTTTTGAAAAATTGAGCGAACTTGGGGAAAGTTATCCACAGATTAGAAAGTTGTATAATAAAAAAAGTACCGTTTCCGGTACTTTTTATTAAAGAGCAAAATAAAGATTATCTACCACCTTTTCCAACATTTGTCATGATAGGCATATCCTTTGGTTTTACATTAACATCCTTAAGGTCTAGACCTTCTTTTATTACTTTTGCGCTATCTTTATCAAGATTATTTGTTCTAATAACTTTAACTTCTGTAGCATCTTTTTCTTCAGTTAAATCTAAAACAACGTCTTTACCTTCAACAATTGTTAATGGTTCTTCACTCATAGCAGCAACTTGAGGGCGCATATACAAACGATCAAAACCTTCTGTACTTGGATTTGTTACGCCATTTGCAGCTTGTTCTGTGGCATATCTTCCAGCTTCTCCGCAGTCACCAGCTGTAAAATAACGAACCATTACATTTTTAGTTCCTGTTACACCATCAATTGTACCATTTTCATTAACGCGATCAACAACTTCTTTAACATCTGGTGCATCTTCAAGAGAAATACTATCACTGCAACCTTTTAAGTAATCTACAATAGTATTAATTTCTTTTGAAAATTCACCGATTTTATCATTAGACCATGCAATGATTTGTTGAATAGAGAACATAGACTGTTCAACACTTAATCCTTCAAAAATACCACCTTTAGCACGCATTTCATCAGTGATTTTTTCTGCATAATCATCATAAGCATTTTCACCAAATCTATCTTTAAAGAATGTTTGCATACGGTTATATTGATTTTCTGTGATACCGCTATTATTGTATCCACCACGCTCTTCAACGTTTCCTGCAGCAGGAGTTCCTTCTTCAACGTTTTCAGAACCTTCAATAATTTCTGCATTAGTTACTTCTTCTACAGTTTCTACAACTTCGGATGCATCTAATGTAGCTTCGCTAGCAGTAGATGTTACAACTTCTGATGCCTCTGATGTAGCTTCACTAGCAGTTGTTTCTTCTATGGTTTCTATAACTTCAGATGTCTCTGATGTAGCTTCACTAGCAGTTGTTTCTTCTATGGTTTCTATAACTTCAGATGTCTCAGATGTAACTTCTACAGCAGTCAATGTTGCACCTTCCTGTGTTTCAGATGTAACTTCAACAGCAGTAGATGTAGCACCTTCAGATGCTTCAGATACATTAGTAACAATATTCATATCTTTTGCATTTACATCAACGTCATCAAGTGTTAATCCTGATTCTACCTCTTTTGCACTACGTACATCAAGGTTATTGGTTCTAATAACCCTAACTTTTGTATCATCTTTTTCTTCGGTTAAATCTGTAACAACATTAGAACCTTCAGTAATTGTTAATTCTTCTTCTACTTGAACCGGAGTTTCTTCAACTGTTTCAACAATTTCTTCAACGTTATCACATCCGCAATCATATTTTTCTGAGTGTAAAACAGATTTTTCAGAACAATTAACATCACGTCCGGTAACACGAACACATTCTGTTCCTTCAACATCTTTAATGCCACCATTATCCATAACATCACTAAGGCTGGTAGCATGTTCGTTTGAAATGGTGTCGTTACAACCACCAAAGAAGCTGTCTAGTCTAGCAATAGCCTCTCTGTGTTGTGGTAAATTCCAAGAGGTTAATCTTTCGTATTTAAACAAAACTTCATCTCTTGTCATTCCTTCAAATTGGCCACCTTCTTGAAGCATTTCATCAGAAATTCTACCATAGAATTCTTGATATTTTTCAGGACTTCCCCAGAATGTTTGTAATCTATTCCATTGAGCCTTAGTAATACCAGTTTCTTCAGACCATTCAGTAGGTGCAGAAATTTCTGAGGTTTGTGTTGTATTAAGCTCTGTTTCTGCATTGCTAGGTACAGTTTCTTGCTCAACATCTGTTGGAGCTGATGTTACGGTATTTTGAATACCTAAAGAATCTGCTTGTTCTGTTTTCAAAGAATCAACTTGTGCAGTTCTTAGAGAATCAACATCAGTTGTTTGTGTAGTATCAGCAAGAACTTTAGTAGTTGTATCTTGAGTTTCTGTAAGTCCATTTGTTGCAATAGATGTTGAATCAGTCTCAGAAGTTAATTCACTTGTTGCAACTTTTGCAGTATCAACAGCCTCATGAGCTGTTGAATCATTTTTTAAAAATTTCAACATCTTTCCAGAGTTTCCAGCTTCTTTAGAGCCAGTAAGGTCATCAGGACTGTTTCCATCACAGCAGTTTGCAATAATAGCTGCTGTTACACCAAATCCTACAACAGCGAAAGCTTTGTCCCAAACACTTTTCTTTTTATTTTTTAGAGTTGAAACAGTATTCATTGCACCATTTACAGAAGAAACAGCAAGACTAGATAGTCTTTGAGCACTTCTTGCGGCAACAGCGCTAGCGCCAGTACCTAAAGCGCCTAAAGCTCCACTAGCAACAGCACCTGCAGCTCCAAGTCCAACTAAACCAGCAGCACTGCCCCAGCCAGCTTCTTTGAAATATGCTTTTCTTTCATCTGGATCCCCAAAAACAGTTTTTGTAACTTCTTTAAATCTTTCCATAAAAGACTTTTTAGGTGCATCAGGATTTTTTCTATCTAAACGAGCACTAGTTCTAGTCTTAGTAACAAGAGGCCATACCCAAGATGATGCAGCTTTATAAGCACCATAAGCTACAACAGCAGTACCAAGCCAAGGAGCACTTGTGGCAGTGGCTCCAACTAAAGCAATAGTTGCAGCAACGTCTGTAACTACTTTAGGAGCTCTATCACGAAGACTATTAGCAAATTCATATCTTTGGCCCCAAACACTTTTAGCTTTCTCATTAAAAGATACTCTTAATTTATGAGCAAGAGTGCTTGCGTTTTGGAAGGCATCTTTTGCTTTTCCTTTTAATGTTTCAGCTCTGTCTGAAAGTTTTTTAGCAAAACTTTTTAGTCTATGCTCACTATCTGCGCAAGCTGATATAACAAGGTCAGAAGATACAGAAATTACTTCATTAAAGTCTGCAGCTTTTTCTTGGGGAGCCATAGAGCCAAGAGCTTCTTGTTGTTTAATAAAGAAGTCTTCATTATTTTCTGCAACAGCTTTTCCTGCTTCAGGGATATTGTTTTGAATTTGTTGAGCTGTACGTAAATGAACTAATGTGCCCAAAAATGAAGTTTTAACTTCTTCAAATAAAGTAGATTTCTTTTCTTCATTTGATAAACCACCAAATTCACGACTTGTAGATTGTTCAACAAAAGTGTCAATCTTTGCTTTTTCGATTAACATTTGAACATGTTTTGCTTTATCTTCTTCAGAAAGAACGAATTCCTCGCCTTCATCATTAATGTCTACGAATGGTGTGTTTTTTACAGCCTCAATGATTTCATCATCTTTTAATAACTCTTCATCAATTTCAGTATTGTCAAGTTCTGAATATAGAAAAGATGTGTTCTCCTCAAGAATCTTTCCATCAACACGCATAGCAAATTCTTCGCTTTTTTCCTGCTTGTGCTTAGCTAGAAGCTCTTCATTGTGAGCTTCTTTTAGCATTTCTGCTAATTCGGCATCATGCTTTTTAACCATTTCTAAGGCTTTTTCAAAAGTTTTTTCATCAGCCTCAATATAGCCTCCAGCAATTTCGTAAGCAGTTTCTAAGTCCATGCTATTCATTTTTTTTGTACTCCTAAAAAATCATTATTTTGGGGCATCATACCCTATTTTTAGTATAATTTCAACAACTTTTTTGTCAATTTTAAACATTTTTTAAAAAATTGTCAATATTATTTTGTTTGTTCTATTATTGTTCTGGTTTTAGGCTTAAAAAATAGGTTGCTAAATATAAACAAAGATAATATAAAGGGCTAAACTATATATAAAAGAGAGAGCCATGCGTGTAGATTTGTTTGATTTTGAACTTGATAAAGAACTTATAGCATCAAAGCCGGAAAACCCAAGAGATGCTTCTAGATTATTAGATGTGACAAATGATGACTGTATTAATGATCGTCATTTTTACGATTTACCAAATATTTTACAAAAAGGTGATGTATTAGTTTTTAATAACACAAAAGTAATTCCTGCAAGATTGTATGGAAAAAGAGGCTTGGCAGAGGTTGAAGTTACACTTTACCATCCAGAAAATGGTTTAACTTGGTGGGCTTTCATTAAAAACTCTAAAAGATTAAAAAAAGATGATGTTATTGTTTTTTATACCGCAGAAATTTCAACTGAAAACTCAACCTTTAAGGCAAAAGTTCTAGAAAAACATGGTGAGAATGGGGTTCTAATAGAATTTTTGTGCAGCGCAGATGAATTGTCTAATAATTTAGAAACATACGGATTGATGCCGTTGCCTCCATATATAAAAAGAGATAAGCCAACTAATAGTATTTGGAATAAATATAATGATAAAGAAGACTATCAAACAGTTTATGCTAAATATGAAGGTGCGGTGGCCGCTCCAACTGCTGGATTACACTTTACAGATGATGTTTTAAATAAATTAGAAGAAAAGGGAGTTGAAAAAGTATTTTTAACCCTTCATGTGGGGGCTGGAACTTTTCTTCCAGTTAAAACAGATAACACAGAAGACCATAAAATGCATGCAGAATATGGAGTAATAACCAAAGAAGCATGTGATGCCATAAATAAAGCTAAAAAAGAAAACAGAAGAGTTATAGCAGTTGGTACAACATCTGTTAGACTATTAGAAACGGCATCTGATGATAAAGGAGTATTACATCCATTTAATGGGGAAACTTCAATTTTTATAACACCAGGATATAAATTCAAAATCATAGACTACATTATCACAAATTTCCATTTGCCTAAATCAACTCTTTTTATGTTGATTTGTGCGATAGCTGGAACAGACAGGATGAAAAAAGCTTATGCTCATGCAATAAAAGAAAAATATCGTTTTTATTCATATGGTGATAGCTCAATATTAAAATGTGTAAATAAAATTTAACTATTCTGTATTATTATACACTAATTAATACCTATAAATGGAGTATAGTGTGATAAACAGAGGTCTAGATACTAATAAAATTATATCATATAGTAAGGTAGCGATGTTCCCTTCTTTTATATTAGGGTTATTTTTGGTGTATTTCTTTTCTATGACAGAGCACTCTGAGAGTATGTATCAAACAATCCATAATATATTTTTAGGATGTGCAGTTTGTGGAATTGCTATCCTAGCGTATTTAAGAGTACTGAGTTCTGTTGTAAGTATTTTTGTTATCTATGTAAGTTACTTCGTTATCAATAGTATGCGCTATGCCTATGGGGAGGACTATATTTTTTCATCTGGATATAATTTGTGGATAATGCTAGCCCTTCCAAATTTGTTACTAATAAACAATTTATTTAAATCTAAAATTGCAAATCGCTATTGGAGTTGTTTTTTTGTTTTTATTTTTCTTGAAACATTTCTAATAGAGCGTTTATTAAGTCAAAATATTGATGCAGATTCTATATATTTCTACAAGCATATAGGAATGATGAATTATCCTTCCGTTTGTTTATCTTTGTTTTGTATTTTTTCTTTATTAATAAACTATATTTCAAAAGGAAAAATCTTAATAGTAAAAACACTTTTTTCTTCAGTGTCTTTGATGCTTGCTTTTTATTTTTCAAGCAATTTACAGGCATATAGTTTATTCTTTTTATCTTCTGTATTAATAGAATGTGTTGTTTCCATATATTATGTATTTTATATAAAATACAAAAATGAAGAGTTAAATTTAGCAAATTATAATTTGTTTTTTCATGAAGCTGAGAAAAAGTATCCTCCAAAATATAGTATAGCTTTGCTATATATTGATGAATATGAGAGGATAAAAAAACGTTTTGGTGCTCAAAAAACATTACTATTAAAGAAAATGTTCTTAAAGCGTATCGCAAAATTATATCCAAATGTTAAAATTTATAATTATCAAGAAGATGCTTTGATTTTGGTATTTATGAATATAAATATGAACGAATGCTTTACAAAAGCAGAAGATATAAGGCGTTTGATTGCAACATCTATTTTTATTTTTAATGAAAATAATCATCTCCAACTAACAGTATCGCAATGTGTTAGTGAGAAAAAACGTAGTGATGCTAATGCAGAAGTTGTGTTACAACGAGCAGAAGCAAGTTTGCAAAAGGCTTGTAAGTTTACAAGAAATATTACTGTGAAATCTTAATATTCTTAAGAGTTCTGTATAATATAAACAATCCAACTAAAAGCAATGGTATAGAAAGTAATTGTCCCATTGTTATAAAATTGTATATAAAACCAATTTGAGCATCGGGTTCTCTAAATACTTCCATACATATTCTAGAGGTTGTGTATATAATTAAAAACATTGCAGAGATTATGCCAGAATTTTTACGTACAAAATCTTTTTTCCATAAAAGGGATAATACAATAAACATTAATACCCCTTCTAGGCATGCTTCATAAATTTGTGAAGGGTGTCTTGGTAAATAACCTCCACTTGGAAATTTAACAGCCCAAGGAACAGTTGTTACTCTTCCCCATAGTTCCCCATTTACAAAATTTGCGATTCTTCCTAAAAAAATTCCAATAGGGACATAAAGAGCCACGATGTCTGTAATTTTTAAAAATGGAAATTTGTATTTGTGTGAAAAATAAAATAATCCCAAAATCACACCTACAATTCCGCCGTGAAAAGACATTCCTCCATGCCAAATGGCAAATATTTCTAATGGATTTTTCCAAAAATAATCAGAACCATAGCAACATACATATCCGATTCTTCCGCCAAGTATTATTCCAAGTGTCGTGTAAAATACCAAGTCATCCAACTGAGCATTTGATATTCCTAAATTATATTTATCAATATTACGTTTTGTAAGCCACCAAGCACTTATAATACCAACTAAATATGCAAGCGCATACCATCTTAATCCAAAAGAACCAATCTGTATAGCAACGGGTGAAAAGTTTGGAAAATCTAAATACATAAAAACCTCTATTATGGTTGTTGTAAAATATACTTAAATTTATATTAATAAAAAAATATAATCCACATAAAAACATTAATTTTTTTTCTAAAAAATCTAACATATTGAATTTGCAGGCTATATGTTTTTCTAAAAAGTTATTAAATACTTAAAAAAGTGGAAAACTACATATTATTATTGTTTATAATAATGAGTGTTGCAAAAATAACATCACAACAACAAAAAGGTATATGTTATGAATTTAGCAATAAAACAAAATTTATATAATCCACTTGATACAATAGAAGCAATCTTTGAAAAAGATGAGGTTTCTTTTGATAGACGCTCAGATAATGAACTTGTTGCAGAGGTTCTAGGTAAGTGGGATAATATGTTAGTGTTCTTTTCTTATGAAGAACATATGCGTTGTCTACATATTTCTTGTTTGCTAAATATAGAAACATCAACTGTTGATCGTACAAAAATGTTTGAATTGTTAGCATTGCTTAATGAAAATTTATGGCTTGGTCATTTTTCATATTGGAGTGAACAAAAAATGCCGATATTTAAACATTCAATAATTTTACAAGATGAAGAAGAATTATTTACAAGCAAAATAAGCAAGATTATAGAGCTTTCTATAATGGAGTGTGAGCGAGTTTATCCAATATTTAACGCAGTAATGCGTCAAGACTTACCACCAACACAAGCTTTGTATGCTGGTGTTATGGTAATGTAATTTACCAAATTCTTAAATATTTTAAAATAAAAACAACAATTCCTATTTGAATGATGATTGTGGCAAAAAAAGTAGCCATATATGATTTCTTTTTATGCTTATGTTTAAATATTTTTTGCCCCAAAATTGCCCCAATAATGCCCCCAAGTAGCTCCAGAGTATGTAATTGAACTTCAGGGATTCGCCATAAACCTTTTTTAGCGCAATATTTATCTCTGCCATAAGCCAAAAAAGTAAAAAGATTTATAAGAGGTATATGAAATAAAACAAACAATAAAAAAGCTTCTTTTGAAAAAAGTTTAACTCTCCAATTCCAAAAATTTTCTGCAATAAAAGCTAAGGCTATCATTGAAAAAAGGTATAAAATAAAAAAAACATTTTTCTTAATTCTTTGAAATAAGAGTAAAAAAGAAAATAAAATAGCAGAAAATGTAATAACCATAAAACCTCCAATACAAAAAATAATTATCACAAAAAAATCAAAAGTAAATTGAAAACTTAAGATTTTTTTAATTGCTTTGCTATAAAAGTATATCAAAAGATAATAAATTTAGTTAGGAGATACCCTATGAAAAGAGTTTTAAGTGTACTTACTTGTTCTGTGTTAGCTGCATGTTCTTGCAATGACGCACAATGGGAAGAAGTAGATAACGTAACATTTGAAGAAGTTGTTTATGAAGAGCCAGCTCCAGTTGTAGAGCCTGCTCCAGTATATGTAGAGCCAACACCTGTTTATGTAGAAGCTCCACAACCAGTTGTTGATTGTCCATGCACAGAAGTTGCTCCTGTTCCATGTTACCAACCAACATGCTATCAACCTTGCGGATGCCAAGCAATGCAAGCTCCACAACCAAAAGTTACAACAACTAAAAAAATCATTACAACAACTACAACTTTAGAAGAACCATGTGGAAAACCTGTTTGTGAACCAGTTGTAACAGTTCATGAAGAAATCGTTCCAGCAGAAGTAAGCTATGGAACAGCACCAGCTCCTGTTGTAGCACCAGTAGCAACCCCAGCTCCTGCTCCAGTTGTTAATACAAATGACTATGTAGAAGTAACTGTTGAAAAAAATCCATATCGTAGCGAAGTAGTTGATATGCGTTCACAAACATCAAATGTTAGCGCAGGTACAACTGTAAAATATTCTCCAGAAGCTTATATCGTAGTTGCAACACGCGCTACAAATCGTATGCTTCAAGATACTTCAGCCCTTTATGACAATGGAACAAAAAGAGTTTATATCAAAGATATTAATTTGTTAAGTTCTGATTTACCATATGGAAGTCATCGTCTAAAAGGCGCTACAAAAGATATCATCAGCGGTTCAAAAACTTTTGATGTTGTAAATAACATCAAAGATGCTGACTTTGTAATTGAACCATCTGCTGATTGGTTTGTGGCATCAAACAATGCAACTCCTGCATTGCAATATAGAATGTCTTTACTTGATAAAAATGGTAAAAAAGTAGATGAATGGATTGAAATCATTAGACAAGTTAAGGAATAATTTTCTAAGATGAAGCAATTCATATTAAAGCTGTCTGCTATTTTGTTATTTATGCTAATAAGCATAGTCTCAAAAGCAGACAGCTTTTTTTTGCCCATAAAATCAGATGTATGCATAAACAATAACAACAATGAAGAAAAACAAGATTTAATATTTAAACTCAATGATAAAGCTGCATTACTTGCAGTTAAATCATCAGATTATGTAAAAAATAAAGCTTTATCATATAATGATTACGAATATAGTTTAATTGCTTATAAAATAGTAGATAATGCCCTAAATGATACAAGTTATGAAATAACAAAAGAAAATGAAAAAAAAATATGTTTATCATTTAATGCTAGCCTTGATAAACAAAAAACGGATAGATTATTTGAAAATTTTAAAAAATCTAATATTGATAAAACAAAAATAAAAGAAATAGCTAATAATATAAACCAAACACTTCCTAAATCTATTTATGAAAACAACATTAGAACACCTTTGATTTATATTGATGATTTAGAATTTTACAACAATACAAAGACACCAAAATATAAAGACTACATAAAAGAACAATTAATATTTGAGCCAAGCATTTTAATTACTGAAAAAAAAGATTTAGCTGATTTTTATTTAAATCCAAAGGTTGTAAAATCATCAATAGATAAAATTGATGAAAAAAATAGCAAATTTAGTATGGCTGTTGAATTAAAAATAAATAATAGCGAAAATAAAGAAGTTCTAAAAGAAACTAAAAAGCGTTACATAATTATTGATAATAGTCTCAAAAATCAAGAAATAGCTCATAAAATGCTAACAAAACTATTAAATGAAGCACTTGCCTCCTTAAAAGATAAAATAAATTTGCTAAAAGTTTTATAATTTCTATTTTTCTAGCAAAAATGTTGCAGGGCCATCATTAATAAGTTTAACTTTCATATCTGCTTGAAATATGCCATTTTGAACATTAATACCATTTAATTTAAGTTGTTCATTAAAATAAATGTACATTTCTTTTGCTTTTTCTGGAGTTTCTGCATTTGTAAAACTTGGGCGATTACCATTAGAAGTATCGGCTGCAAGGGTAAATTGTGAAATAACCAGTATCTCGCCTCCAATATTTGATACATTTAGATTCATCTTTTCGTTTTCATCTTCAAATATGCGCAAATTAACAAGTTTTTTAGCCAAATGTTGAGCTTTTGATATATCATCACCTTTTTCAACACCCAAAAAAACAAGTAACCCTTTATTTATTTGGCCAACAACAATATTATCAACTTCAACACTAGCCTCTAAAACTCTTTGAACGAGCAGTTTCATAAAACCTCCTAATTGCTATAAAACATATAAGAAACAAAAATTGCAGCCAAAATACCTGCTAAATCAGAAAATAAAGCATATTTTAGCGCATATCTTGTTTTAGAGATATTAACTGCGCCAAAATAAACCGTCAACACATAAAATGTTGTTTCAGTAGAACCTTGAATTACTGATGAGCAAAATGCCGCAAAACTATCCGCTCCAAATGTTTGCATAGTTTCAATCATCATAGCTCTTGCGCCACTTCCAGACAAAGGCTTCATAAAAGCTGTAGGCAATGCATCAACAAACAAAGCATTAATATTAAATATACCGCAAATATATTTAATACCATCCATTAAAGCATCTAAGACCAATGATGATCTAAGAACACCAATTGCAACAAGCATAGAAACAAGATAAGGGATAATTTTTATAGCAACATTAAATCCTTCTTTAGCACCACTAATAAAAAGTTCATATGCTTTAGCTTTTTGTTTAAGAGCTTTAATCATTACAAAACCAAGTAATAAAACTAAAATAACATTACCCAAAACAGAAGATATTAATATCCTTTTTTCATAATCAATATTAAAAAAGATAAGACACGTAAGTACAATAAATAAGCCAAATCCAATTCCCCATTTTAATAATATTTTATTTTTTAAATCGATTCCTTGCTTTATTGCAACGCTTAAAAAGCCAACAAGTGTTGAAATAGATGTTGCTATTAATATTGGTATAAATACATCTGTTGGTCTTAAAGCACCCATTTGCGCTCTATACATAAAGATTGTAATAGGTATAAACGTTATAGATGAAGCATTTAATATCATAAACAGTATTTGCGCATCACTTGCTTCATCTTTTTTAGGATTGTGAACCTGTAATTGTTCCATAGCTTTTAACCCTACAGGTGTTGCTGCATTATCTAGACCTAAAAAATTTGCAGACATATTTAATACAATCGTTGATATAGCAGGACTATTTTCTGGTATATCTTTCATGATAACCTTAAATAAAGGCGATAATTTGGTAGATATTTTTTGAGCAATACCAGTTTCTTCTATAATTTTTAAGATACCAAGCCAAAAAGCCATTATTCCTATAAGGCCTAAAGATATTTCAACAGCAACTTTAGCATTGCTAAATATAGCATTTACAATATGAGAAAAAATTTCAATATTATGTCCTAATAAAAATTGTAATAAAGCTGATAAAATTGCAATTAAAAACATAAAAAGCCATATAGTATTTATCATAAAATCCTCATTTAATAAATTTTAATAACTCTAGTAGATACTATAAATATAAAAGATTAATATTTACCAAAGGAAATAAAATGCATAAAGAACAAGAATTTGTTTTAGCTAAACAAAATTTTGATATATATTATAATAAAGAAATAAGACCAAAATTAGAAGAGTTAGAAAAAACAAGAAAAAAATATTTAAAAGTTTTTTGTATGCTATGCATTTTTGTTACTTCTTGGATAGTATATATAATTAAAAACTTCAAAAATCTAGAAAATCTACCTCAAGGTATTGAGTTTATATCTTGCATTTTAGTCCTAATTGCATGTTTACCAATGCTTTCATATTATATAAAAACTAAAAGTAGTTTACTTTATTTGTTAGCTAATTTTTTTGGCAAATTTTCTTATAATTATAACTACCAAAATCAAGAGAATATATTAGAAAAATCTAAGATTTTTGATAAAAATAATATAATGAAGACAGATGATGAATTTTGTGGAACATATAAAAATGTTTCTCTCTGTATAAGGGAATATACTTTATATAAAAGAGTAAATAATCAAACGGGTACTAATAATTATTTTGCAAATGAGGTAATAAATAAATCAAATAAAATGTACAATGGAATAATATTTTATGCCTCAATGAATAAAAAATTCAAAGGCCAAACGATTATAGTTAAAGATAAAGGATTCTTAAATAAGCTTGTATCGTATAATAAATTAAAAAGAGTAGGGCTTGAATCTACTGAATTTGAAAAGAGTTATGAAGTTTATTCTGATGACCAAATAGAAGCGCGTTTCTTATTAACATCTGTTATGCTAGAATATTTAATTAAATTAAAACGTAAATTTAATAAAATAGAGCTAAGTTTTTTCGATAATCATGTGTTTATTAATATTAAAACAAAGAAAAATATGTTTGAGTGCAGTAGTTTCTTTACAACCATTATAAACAAAAAACGCATAGAAAAAGTTTTTGAAGAATTATATTTAATAATTTCAATTGTTGATACTTTAAGAATAAATCAAGACAAATATTAAATAGAAGAGTCTAATTCTTTGATTGTTTTTACAGCTTCTTCATAAAGTATTTTATTTTCACGTATGGATAGGCGAATGTTTGATTTAGCTAATTCTTCATTCGTTCCGCAATCATAGCGCTCAGATGCAGTTAAAACTCCTCTTAATTCACATCCTTCTTTGGCAGCTAAATTAATAGCATCAGTAAGGTTTATTTCGCCATTATTACCCTTTGTAACTCTAGGTAGTAAATCAAGAATTTTGTTTGGCAAAATATAAGGTCCCATACTTGCATAATCAGATTCTATCTCTTCAATTTTAGGTTTCTCTACAACACCAGTTGCGGTTATAATATTTCCATTTCTTGTAACTCCGCTAAACACACCATAACGGCAAAGCTGTTCTTTGGGAAATTGTATAATATTTTCTACGATTCCACCAAATTTTTCATAAACATCTAATAGTTGAGATAATATTCCTTTTCCTCTACACACATATACATCATCAACCCACATAACCATAAAATCTCTATTACCAATAATATCTTTTGCAGATAAAATAGCATGTCCATTACCTTTTGGTTCTGTTTGTTGGGCAAAGGAAATTTTTACATTTTGAGGAACTGTTCTTTTTAATGCTTCCCATAGTTCTAATTTGTCATTTCTGAGCAAGTTTTCTTCTAATGATGGATTTGATGAAAAATAATTTTCATACATTTTACGATTTGTTTCATCGCTATATATAAAAATGATTTCCCTAACCCCTGCTTCTACACAAGCATCAACGGCATATTGAATAATTGGAAGGTTGTTTAAACATAAAAAACCTTTATGCATTGCTTTAGTTGCTGGAAGATTTCGTGTTGAAAGTCCTGCTACAGGTAATACAGCAACATCAGGTTTATTATAAATCATTAGACTTTCTCCTAAATAAAAATATATTTTAGTTTACTGATAAAGCAATCTTTTTACCAACTTTGCCACTAAAATTAGAACTTTTTACATCAGCTTTATTGAAAACATATTTATTGTTGATTTCATCAGATGGTATTTGATTTTTTTCTTTCAATGAACTTTTTCCAATATTTCCTGAAAAAATATTATTTGATGCGCTTGTTTTAAAAATATACTTATTATTATTTGCATGATCTACCTCGTTTTTATGAGAAACAATAATTTGAGGTGTTTCAATATTAACCATTTTAACAAAGTTATCATTTGTATTTGCAAATAATTTAATAAATTCTTCTTTTGCGTCAACTTTTTCTTCTTCTGCAACAATGATATTGTCATTTTTAAGAGGAGTTTCAGGTTCCTTGATTGTTTCCTTAGCAACAAAACCTCCTTTTCTTTCGTGTACATTAGCCAATTCTATATCAATTTCATTAGCATTTTCATTCTGTCCAATATTCATTGCAATAACGGGGTTTACTTTGTGATTGTTTGTAAGTGTTGTATCTTCTTGAGAAAGAGTTTGTAAATTATCATCATTAATCTGTATTTCGCTTGTAGCAACAATCACTTCTTTGTTTATATCTTCTAATTTTTTTTGTGGAATTGCAGTTATTTCTTTTTCTTTTTTAGTAATATTTGACATTAAGCTAGCTAAAGCTTCTTTTGTTTTGCTGAGAATACTTGATGTAAAAGACATATTTTCATTATTAGTATCAATCTCTTTATTACTATCTATAGTTGATTTATTTACATTAACTTCTTGTTTGTCTAAACTTGAAGTATCAACAGGCATATCTGCCAAAGCAACTTTAATCTCCGAAGGATTTATTTCGGCTACTTCCTTAGATGCAATATTTTCTTTATTTTCTTCAATATCTACACTTTGGGCTATTGTTGTTTCAATAGGTGTTGATAAAATAGGTTCTTTAGCCTCTGTTGTTTTATCAACAATACCAGAAAGACCATCAAAACCAATATTTGCGATATCTTTAGCCTTTTTTTGTTGCTTAAACTTTTTATATAAAGATGCTATTCCACTTGTAACACTATTAAGTGAAATATTTAGTCTATCTTTTTTTTTTGTAAGCTCGTCTATACTTTCGATATGGTAGTTTTTATCTGTTGGCAAAGATGTATCTATACTATCAATAGTCTCAGGAGGAAATACAATATATAAATCGTAATCTCTTGCTTTAATTCCTAGAGCTTCCCTAAATAGGTCTATACTTTTAACAATGTTAGCATTAAGTTTCTTAACATCATCAAGCATTGTTTGTAGAGCTTGATATGCGCTAGCATTATTCTTTGTCATTTCATTAACACTATTAGTATCGATAATTTTCAAATAGTTATCACGATTTATAGTATAAAATTCATCAATTTTCGCTAAATCAGCATTAATTGTTTCAATACTTTTCTGTAATTCTGATACTTTATCTTCGCTAAGAGGTTCATCAGTTGATTTTAGTATATCAACTTGTGTCATGTAAACATCAGTTAAGCTATTAAAATAAGAACTATTATTTTGAGCAAGATTGAACAGCCATGTTAATTTGCTAAAATTATCATCAAAAACATATTTACTATCAACAACATAGTTCTCTTCTAATGTTTTAGGAATAATCTTTATTCTAGAAGTCTCTTTTGCTAAGTCTGCCTCAATATTCATCAAGGTTTTCTCATCATTTGATTTATCGAGTAATTCCTTTAGATTTTTTAAGTTAGCATTAATATCCTTAAGTTCTTCTATTGTTGTTTCATATACTTTAACAACATTAGCATTTTGTGTAATAGGCTTAAATCTTGCAATATCTAAAGATATTCTATCTATATTATTAAATGCATCAGTTAAGTCATCTTTTAAAGAATTGATTTTGTTTTGTAATTGTTCAATTTTTTTCTTTTGAATATCTTCTTTTTCTTTGATAATAACTTGTTCAATTTTGCCAATACGATTGACAACATTATCAATTTCAAGTTTAAGGGTTGGATTTGCTAAATTTCCATCCAAACTATATTCTAAGACATCAGAAAATGATGCATTATGATAGAATACATTAAACTCTGAGTTAAATTTCCAATCACTTAAATTCAAATTAAATGTCATATTTATATCTGCAACAGGTGATAGCCAAGTAGCATCATCAATAACAACTACACCTCTAACAATATCATATTTACTTTTTATACTACTAAATGTGGTTCTTCCTGTTTTTAGGCTATTTAATATTGTATCTTCAAATCCGTCAACAGATTTTCTTTGCTCAAATTCAAATTTGATTATATCAAAATCCCACCCATCAACAGTTACATCAGATAACGTTAATCTACCTTTTGAATTTAAGTTTTCAAAAAAATCTTTCTTAGAACTTGCAATAGAATTAAACGAACCATTTGCATCTAACAATGCTTTTGATAGTTTATATACCTTTCCTCCTATAACAGGAGTTTCTACACTTACAATATCATAGTTTCCTTTGATATTAGCAAGGCTTTTGGTATTTAGAATAAAGTCAAACTTATATAAGCTATCCCCTTTTTCTGCACTCATTTTATTAACATTAAGAATTTTATCATTAAGTACAGCTTTGCCCTCAAAATTAGAATAATATGAATTATTCCAAATAAGCTGATTAACCTTTGATGTTATATCAAAGTCTAGCTTATTTAGAAGACTGTAGTCTATTTTCACATCCGAGAAATTTGGTTTTTCAATAAAGTTAGTTGTAACTAAATTTACATCTTTAGCTTCAGTTCTTTCTAAATTAAACATTCTATTAACATCAAATATATCAAAATTTAAATTTGCTAACAATTTGGGTTTAGAAAGAGTATTATCTAATTTTATATTACCTTCAATATGATTAGCACCAAGGTAAGCATTTATTTTATTTATTTCAAATAAATCAGATTGACCTAAAATATCACCAGATAGAGCAAAAGCTGTTACAGGAATATCTGGATTATAATTAAAACCTAAATCCTTTGCAAAATTCTTAAAGTTATTGGTTTTTAATTCAATATTACCATTTACTACAGCTTTTTTATCTTTAGGACATGTAACTGTACCTGAGTAAGAAAATTCTGTATCTCCAAATTTTTGTACTGAACTTAAACTAAATTCAGAGAATTTGCCACTAAGAGCACCTTGAGATGCAAATAATTTACGTTTAAATAGAGGTTTTTTGCCTGTATTTACTCCAATAGAAGAGCTAAATAATGGAAAATTATTTGTTTGAACATCATATGTAAGCTCATTGAAATAAGGATCAGTATAAACATTATCAATGCTAGCTTTTAAATTTAACTGAGCCTGAGCCATATTCGAAACGCTAAATTTTGCAATATCCAATTTTTTCTCATTCGCTATAAAGTTTACATTTAAGCCTTCAATTGGCACATTGTTATATACTGCATTATCAATGCGTATTGTTGCATCAGTTTCAAAATTTCCTTTCCAAGGAGCGAGATTCATTTGATAAACAAATTTGTCTTTTAGTGACATAGATTTAGATTTACTTGTTTTCAGTTGTAAGTATTTATCAAATAAAATTTTAGAAGCATCAGCTTGGATTAAAAGTACATTTTTATCTTTGTTAAATATTACACCTATATTACCCGAAAGCATTGTTGAATCTACAATAGCTTTTGCAATAGACACTTTCATAGCATCTAAATCACCGCTTATATTAAAATCAGCTTGAGCTCGTTTAAAAATGTCTTTTCTATTTTCTAAAGGTGCATACTTTGTTAAGTCAGTCCCTATAAGGTAAACAAATGATTTAATATCTTGTGCGTCAATAGTTTGATTAAAGATATATTCAAATTTTGGATGAAGGTTGATTTTACCAACAGATTTTATAACTGTTTCGCCAGGCATTGTCACAGCAAATCGATTTACTTGAATGTTGTCATTATTAATTGAAATTCCAAAATTTAATTTCTGAGCATCAGCACCATGATATACGGCATGATTAGACTTAACATTTATATTGGCATTGTATTTAATTTTATTTTTGCTTTTTTCTTCAGTTTTGGTAGCCTCATTTTCATTAAGTTCTGTATTATTTTCTGCAGTAGTAACGATTTTAGCGTGTTTTTGTGTGCTAATGATACTATTAGCAATATTTTCTAATAAACCTAAGTCAAATTGCAGCATATCAAAATCTGCATCAATATTATAGCCATCATCTTTTTTTATTGTAGCATTACCACTTCCTGCAGTATTATTGCCATATTTTACAGTGAAGTTATCAAAATTAGTTGTTTGGTCGTTGTGGTCGTAATGAAAAGATACCGATAAAGGGTAATTATAAACATCAGATAAGAAATCCTTACCAAAAGCAAGAGTTGTGGTGTCATGTAGGTTCTTACTATTGAAAACAATATTACCTTTTGCTGTTTTACCTAAAGTGCCATCAATCTTTATTTCTGATGCAGTTTGTGTATTATTGATGTTTAGTCTTACACTTGTTGTATCACCATTTACAACATCACCGTCAAATAGAACGTCTTGATCATTATGTCTAAAACGACCATTTAATCTGTAAGGACCTTCTATAGATTGAGCTCTAGTTGTACCAGAAACTCCATGAATTTCAAATTCATCATTTGTTAGTTTGTTAGTATAACTAATTGTCGAATCTAGCATTTTTACATCATTAAATGATACCTCAACGTTTCCAGATGAAGTTTTTCCTTTTTTACTAACACCTTTCCAGTTAAAGTCGCCATTTTCTGCTATATTAAGATGAATAGTTGCTCCTTTAAGGGTCATAGAATTCAAAATAAATTTATTTTCTAGCAAAGGCATTAATTCTACATCAGCAGAAATTTCATTAATTTCTATTAATGGAAGTCTTGGGTTGCGATCGATAAATCTTACAGAGTTAGCGGTAAATTTAGGTTTAGGCAATAAGTCCACCTTAAGGTTGCCATCAATAACAGCCTTTAACCCTGTAATTTGGGAAAACCTCTTAGCCACAACATCTTTGTGGTTATTCCAGTTAAGTGTATAAATGTATATTCCAACACCAGTAACTGCAAGAATTAGAAAACAGAGTATTCCTATAACAATCTTTTTTAGCACGATCTTCTCCTAACTCAAAAATAAGCTTTGCTAAATTTTTTTGTTATTGTATAATATAAAAAATTAACGAAACTCTAATATTTTAAAAAAAATAGAAAAAATTATTTAAAAGGAGCATTTTATGGAGATTAAAGATAAATTATTTAAAGAGGCAAAGCGCGCAAAAAACAATGCCTATGCCGTATATTCTAACTATTTTGTTGGAGCTGCAATATTATCTGAAAACAAAAAAATATATTCATCATGCAATGTGGAAAATGTTTCATATCCATGTGGAACGTGTGCCGAAGCTGGTGCAATAGCTGCAATGATAGCTGGAGGTGAGCGAAAAATAGTAGAGATTTTAATAATATCATCAGGAAAAGATTTAGTTTACCCATGTGGAGCATGTCTTCAAAGAATTGCAGAATTTTCAGATACTTCAACACTTATTCATTTAGCAAATGATAAGCAAATCTGTAAAACATATAAGCTAGAAGATTTAATGCCTCATAAATTTAATGCATCGGAGCTATAAAATGATTGAAAATATGATAAATTTTATTAAAGAAAAATTGGAATTAAAAAATCCTAAAACAGCTATAATTTTAGGCTCAGGACTAGGTGGACTTGTAGATGTTTTAGAAAATACAAAGAAAATACCTTATAATAAAATTGAAGGTTTTCCACAAAGTACTGTAAAAGGGCATAAGGGGGAACTAATAAGAGGTTTTATCAATAATAAAGAAGTTCTTTGCTTAAATGGTCGATTCCATCTATATGAGGGTCATGACCCTAAAGTTATAGCAGATGTTATTCATGTGTTAAAAGAGCTAGGGATTAAACGTTTAATTGTTACAAATGCTGCTGGTTCTCTAAATCTAGAAACAAAGCCAGGAAGTATAATGCTAATTTCTGATCATATAAATTTTAGTGGAAAAAACCCTCTAGTTGGTCCAAATGATGAAAAGTATGGCCCACGTTTTCCTTCAATGAATAATGCTTATACTTTATCTTTAAGACAAAAATGTAAAGATATTGCAAAAGAGTTGGGTATAGAATTAAAAGAGGGTGTTTACTTAATGGTGCTTGGGCCTAATTTTGAAACATCAGCAGAAATTAAAGCTTTTCAAATATTAGGAGCAGATGCTGTTGGAATGTCAACCGTTCCTGAAGTTATTTCCGCATCACATTGCTCAATGGAGGTACTCGGATTTTCTGTTATTACTAATTATGGGGCGGGTTTAATTGATAATACTCCATCACATAAAGAAACATTGGAAGAAGCAAAAAAAGCATCTGAAAAGTTAATAAAATTAGTTACAGAGTTTGTTAAACAAGGAGGCTAATATGTTACCACAAGAAATTATTCGAAAAACTAGAAACAAGGAAGTTATTACTAAAGATGAGATAGAATTTCTTGTTAAAGGAATTGCCTCAGGTAGCCTTGCGGATATTCAAGCGGCCTCTTTTTCTATGGCTGTATTCTTAAATGGTTTAACTAAAGAAGAAACCTTAAATTTAACACTAGCAATGAGAGATTCTGGAGAAACGCTTAATTTTGAAGATATTAATGCTCCAATTGTTGATAAGCACTCAACAGGTGGAGTTGGCGATAAAGTGAGCTTAATGCTTGCTCCAATGCTTGCTTCATGTGGAGTTTATGTTCCAATGATTGCTGGCCGTGGTCTAGGACATACAGGAGGAACACTAGATAAACTTGATTCTATATCTGGTTATAAAACCAATGTAGATGTAAAAACTTTTAAAGACACAGTAAAAAAAGTAGGTTGTGCTATAATTGGTCAAACATCAAATTTAGCACCTGCAGATAAAAAGCTTTATGCTATTCGTGATGTATGTGCAACAGTTGAGTCAATACCATTAATCACCGCTTCGATTCTTTCCAAAAAATTAGCCGCAGGTTTAAAATATCTAGTAATGGATATTAAATGTGGTAATGGCGCTTTTATGGAGAGCAAAAAAAGAGCAATAGAACTTGCTAAATCAATAGTAAATGTTGCAAATGGCGCAGGAACTAAAACAACAGCACTTTTAACTGATATGAATAGTGTTTTAGGGCTATCAGTTGGTAATGCTTTAGAGTTAAAAGAAGCTCTTGATTACTTAAAAGGAAAAACACCAAATAAAAGGTTAGATGTTGTAACAAAAGAACTTTGTTGTGAGCTTCTTGTAAATAGTAACGTTGCAAAAAACAAAGATACTGCATTAAAAATGCTAAATCAAAGCATAGAAAAAGGCTATGCTTATGAGAAATTTATAAAAATGTCGGTATCGTTAGGTGCAGATGCAAAAGTCTTAGAAAATTATGAGGAAAATCTGCCAAATGCAAAATATGTAAGACCAATTTATGCAAAATCTGAAGGTTATATAAAAGAAATTGATACAAGAAAAATAGGTCTTGGTGTGATAATGCTTGGAGGAGGAAGAACTTCTCCAACAGAAAGCATAAACTATACAACAGGGTTTACATCTTTTTGCCAAATAGGAGATAAGGTAGATGCCAAAACACCACTTTGCTACATCCACGCAGAAGATGAAAGTAAAATTAAAGAAGTATCAAAGTTAATAGTAGAAGCAGTTAAAACATCAGATAAAAAGACTAAAGCATCTTCAGTAATTATAGATAAAATATCTTAAAGCTATTTTTTAGCTATTTGAGATTTTTGCTTTGGAACTCTTGGTTTTTTAGGCTGAGGGCTAACTCTAAAATCTTTCCATGATTTGAAGTTTTTAATTCTATATAAAAGCTGATAATCTGGCATGCCATCTTGAGGTAGTTTCCATTTCTTTTGGAGTTTTTTAACTGCACTTGCGGTTTTTGCACCAAATCTTCCATCTTCTTTTAGCCTTGCCTTAAGGATACGATTAGCAAAACGTTGTACTGTTAAGATATCTTCATCTGTTAATTTGTACTGAGCTTTTTCTTTTAGAGGTGTAAAATTGTTGTTATTTTTGATATAGTCCGCAAGCTTTACAATAGCCAATGCATAGTTTGTAGAGCGATTCCATATCATAATTCTTCTAAAATTACTTAAAGTAATGTAAGCCCTTCCTCTTCTTCCATCCGGAAGGGTGATTACGGCACTTGCATCATTAGGTAAAGAGACCCTTTTGCCATTACTCCCAATAACTCCAATTTTTTTCCATTCGGATACTTTTTTGTATTTTTTGGGGCCAACTAAATTGTAATCAAAATTCCAAGGAAGTATAACTTCTTGTCCCCAAGGTTCATCTGCCTTCCAGCCAAGTTCTGATAAATAATTAGCAGCACTTGCTATGGCATCATCAAAGCTATCCCATATATCTGCAACGCCGTCGCCATCATAATCAATTGCATATGCATTATAAGTTGAGGGCATAAATTGAAAATGTCCCATAGCTCCAGCCCATGAACCTTTTATTTTATCACCATCTAAATCATATGTATCCATAATTTGCAAAACGTTAAATAACTCTTTTTTAAAAAACTTTGCTCTTCTGTTTTTGTATGAAAGATTTGTAAGACCATCAATTAAATGATATTTCCCTTTGTTATATCCAAAATGTGTTTCAATCGCCCAAAAAGAAATAAGATAATGAAGCGGTACTCCATATTTATCGCTAATTTCTTGATACTTGGGTTTTAGATTTTTATAATGAGTTCTTGCTAAATTTACTTTGTTTTTATTAACAAGACGATTTATGTATTTGTCAGAAGTTAAAATAAATTCGGCTTGCTTTTTATCTTGAAGGACAACATCTTTAATTTCATGGAAATAATCTTCTTTGTATGCCTTATTAATAGTTTTTTTTGAAATACCTTTTTCTATCATTTCTTCTTTAAGGTTTTCTAACCATTCATTCCATTCTTTTTTTTGTTCTTCAATAGATGGAACTTTTGCTAATGAAACATTAGAAAATAAAACAAAGCAAAAAGATAATATCAAAAGTTTTTTTATCATAAATCTCACCTAAAAACATTTATGCAATATAGTATAAATATAAATATCTTTACTTTTTCCTAACATTCAACTATTTACATCATTTTTTTTTATGATAACATAAACAAAAAAGGAGAATATATGAATATAAAAGAATTTAAACAAGATCTTCCAAACTATAAAGCTATATTAGGTATAGACTATGGTTCTAAGCGTATGGGACTTGCTGTTTCTGATTTATTAAGAACAATAGCTTCATCATATAAGATATTATATCGCAAAGATTTAAAAACAGATATTGAAGAATTAAGAAAAATAATCAAAGAAAAAGAAATTTGTGCAATTGTTATGGGGCTTCCTTTGCAAATGAATGGACAAGAAGGAAAAATAGCAGAAGAGGTAAAGAAATTTGCCCTAATATTGGAAGAAAATTTTGGTTTGCCGATTCTTTTGTGGGATGAAAGATTGTCATCATCTGCTGTTGAAAGGTTTTTAATAAAAGAAGTTGATTTGTCCCGCTCCAAAAGAGCAAAAGTTTTAGATGCAAGTGCAGCTGCATATATTTTGCAAGGTGTATTAGATGCACTTTCGTATGCATAAGTTATTAAATCTATGTTATTGTAAATAAAAAACTGTTATTAAAAATAAAAACAGCGATATTGGCTAAAATAATCTAAATAAGATTTTTAGACTTGATTTTTGTCTAAAAATATGGTATACTCTTTCTATTGTGGTAGATAAATAGGAGATGAGTATGAGTGATATGAAGTTTAGTGATTTTAGTGAGTTTATTGAATTTTGCAGGACTGCCGATACAAATAATTGGACAGATGGAGATAAAAAAGAATTTAATTCTAAAGTTTATTTACTTATGCAAAGAGATACAAATTTTAAAGAAAAATATACAAAATTAAGCAAGTACTTAAAAAAGCAAGGTGTTCGTGATAATATTTCTAAAGAAAGGACGATAATTTCTATAGCAGATAAAAGAAATAACTATCGAAAGAAGCAAGTTGCATATAAATCTCAAAGTTTAAGAACTAATGTACGTTAAAAAAAAGGAGCTTTTTAGCTCCTTTTTTCATGCCTATTCTATATGGAATGTTTCTTTGTATAAATTTTAATTTTGAAGATTTTATATACAATACCTTTTCCTTTGTATTTTTTTTCAAATATAAAATTTTTAAGATTTTTTATTATTTTAGTTCTAAAACTTAAATGATTTTGGGTAATGTTGTTTATTTCTAAAGAATTAGCAATTAAATTATAATCGTAATGTGAATATTTTTTTATAAAAATAGGAGCTAATAAATTGAAGTTATTAGAATAAAATCCAAAAGCTTGTTTTTTTATGAAAGGAAAGCCTAATAACAATAGAGCAAAATAGTCATCATCATATAATCTTATTTTATTAAATCTGAATCTGTGACATATTCTTGTTTTTAATGGTATATTTTTTAAACCTTTTTGAATAAAATGTTGTTTTTCTTTTATTTGTGCTTTGAGATTTTGGGATGAAAAAGCGCAATCCCATTTTAAGTTGTGTTGTTCAATTATTTTGGATAATCCTTTCTCATATAGACGTACAATGTCGTTTTTTTCTAAATCATTTTTTATATTGTCCATAAAATCCTTAAACCAAGATGCTAAAAAAACTTCTCTTTTTAAAACAATAAAAAAACTCATCATAAATAAATTACCACAAACAGACCACGCAGAAACCTCTTTGTCTTTCATCTTTTCAAAAATATCTTTTAGAGGAAATAAAGGACCATAGACAGAATCATTTATCAATAATATTTCATCATACTCGTTGATATTGTTAATATGAGATAAAAGTATTGCCCAAGACCCGAAATCATATTTTTTATGCCTGTAAGCTATAGATTTTTTAACATAATTTGATAATTTGTTTAGTTCAAATTCATTGATATTACAATCAGCACAATAGTAAACATCCGCAAATAAACTAAGTTCTTTAATGTAATACACTACATAATCTTCAATAATGTTATTTTTACTATATCCTGCAAATAAGCACAAGCGTTTAACCATGTTTGAACTCCCTTTTTTTCATTAAAAAAAGTCGCTTGATGAAGGCGACTGGAAGTTGAAACCATTTGAGTGAAATGTGCAGTTTATTTGGTTTGATTACTCAAACCTTATTGGCTGCCTTCCAGTCACTGACTAAAAGGCAGTTTTACGCTCTTTTTTACGAGCAACACTCAAGAGGGTTTCAAACCTCACACTGATAATCAATCAATGCGAAAAAAGAATATTTTGCAATTAAATAAAAGTCAATAAAGAAATTATTCAAAATAAATTAATGAGAGAATCTTACTCTAAGATTCTCTCATTAAAAAGACTATTAAATAAAGAGCTTTAAGCTGCTTTTGTTACATCAAACTTAACTTTATCACCACCAAGTTCATCAATTGTTGGTTCTAAAATATCGTTATTTTCTGCAATTTCTAAAGCAAGAACTTGCTCTTTGATGTAATCAGCGTATTCGCTAATTGCATTTTTAACAGTTGTGTTGTCAGAAGAATATATAAGTTTAATTCTATCTGTGATATCAAAGTCTTTGGTTTTGCGAAGAGCTTGAATCATACGAACAAAGTCACGAGCAATTCCTTCTTTTTCAAGATTTTCATCAACTTCTGTATCCAAAATAACAACAGCTGTATTATCAGGAAGGGCAGAGCCACTCATTCCTTCATTAATAACTAAACGAAGCTCGTATTCTTCAGCCATCAATGTTTGGCCAGCAATAGACAATGTGCCATCTTCGTTTTGTTGCCATTCATTAGTTTTAGATTTAGCCATAATGTCTTTCATGTATGCGCCTAATCTCTTACCAATGAGCGGAGTTTTTAAGTATAAGAAGCGACTAGCAACACCATCAATTTTAGATTCTAACACAACTTCTTTAACGTTAACTTCATCTTTTAAGCTTTCAACAAAGTTTGTTAAATTGCCGGCATTGTCACCTGCGATAATCATAGATTTCAAAGGAAGTCTGTTTCTTAATCTATGTTCTTCACGGATAGATTTTGCAACAGATGAAATTGCTCTTACCATATCCATTTGGCAGATGAGCTCTTCATTGTTGTTAATTCCATTAAGCAAAGGAATATCTGTTAAGTGAACAGAACCTTCTGCTGTCAAGCCTCTGTATACGAATTCACTCATAAATGGCATTAAAGGTGCAGAAACCTTTGCTACATTAATAAGAACAGTATACAATGTATCAAAAGCACTTAAATCATCACCACTCCAGAAACGAGCACGAGAACGACGAATGTACCAGTTGTTAAGAATTTCTAAGAAGTCTTCAACTTCTGTGCAAGCTCTTGCAATTTCATAAGCTTCCATATCTTTCTTAACATTATTAGCCATAGTTTTTAATTTAGCTAAAATGTAATTATCTAGTACATCTTCTGAAGAAGAGATTTCTTTTGCTTTGATGCCTTCTGCATTTGCATATAATGTGAAGAAATAATACGCATTCCAGAATGGAATAAGAGCTTTACGAGTTGCTTTTGCAATTTCTTTACCATCTTTGTCAACTGCAACGTTTCCGCCCTTAATAACAGGAGAAGAAATCAAGAACCAACGTAAAGCATCAGAACCAATAGAGTTCAATATTTCGTTAGGGTCTGGATAGTTCTTCAAGCGTTTAGAAAGTTTTTGTCCGCCCTCTGCCATGATAAGTCCTGTGCAAACACAATTCTTAAATGCCGGTTTATTATGAAGAGCAGTAGAAAGTACAGTCAAAGTATAGAACCAGCCTCTTGTTTGGTCAATTGCTTCAACAATAAAGTCAGCAGGGAAGTGGTTTTCAAACCATTCTTTGTTTTCAAATGGATAATGTACTTGAGCATAAGGCATAGAACCACTTTCAAACCAGCAGTCAAATACATCACTAACTCTTCTCATCATTGTTTGACCTGATGGGTCATCTGGGTTAGGGTATACAACATCATCAATATATGGTTTATGAAGATTTGTAACCTCAATTCCAGTTTTTTCTTTAATCTCTGCAATTGAGCCAAATACGTCGATTCTTGGGAATTTTGGATTATCAGATTTCCAAACAGGGATTGGAGTTCCCCAAAATCTGTTACGAGAAATAGACCAGTCACGAGCACCCTCTAGCCATTTACCGAAACGACCATCTTTGATGTGTCCTGGTATCCAGTTAATTTCTTGGTTATTATTAACCATGTTATCTCTGAAATCTGTAACCTTAACAAACCAAGAACTCATTGCTTTATACATCAATGGAGTATCTGTTCTCCAGCAGAATGGATAAGAGTGAGTATATTGTTCTTTTTTAACAAGAAGACCATTTGTTTTTAACCATTGCATAATTGGTTCATTTGTTTCAAAAACTTGGATTCCTGCATAATCTGTAACTTCGCTTGTGAATTTACCAGCTTCATCAACAGGACAAACAACAGGGAAGTTCTCATCATAAGCTCTGCAAGCTTCAAAGTCATCTTGACCAAAACCAGGAGCAATGTGTACAACACCTGTACCATCTTCTGTTGAAACAAATTCACCATTTAATACTTTGAAAGCACCTTTGTTTTTTAAGTCTTCAAAGTAATTAAACATAGGTTCATAGCTCATACCAATTAGGTCAGAACCTTTGATCTTATTAACTAATGTTGCATTTTCTAATTGCTTTTTATAAGAGCCTAAACGAGCCTCTGCTAAGATGTATTCTTGACCATTTTCGCTCATAACAACATAGTCAATATCTTTGTTAACGGCAAGCATTAAGTTAGAAGGAAGAGTCCAAGGAGTAGTTGTCCAAACTAAAATCTTTTGACCATTTTCTAACTTAAACATAACGGTAATTGCATTGTCTGTTTTATCTTGATAGCCTTGGTTTACTTCAAAGTTAGATAATGGAGTTTCTGCAGCCCAAGAATATGGAAGAACTCTATAATCTTCATACACAAGACCTTTGTCATAAAGTTGTTTGAAGTTGCTGATAACACTTTCCATAAAAGAAAGGTTCATAGTTTTATAGTCATTATTAAAATCAACCCAGCGACCAATACGTTTAAATGTATCTACCCAAATGTTAGAATATTTCAAAACGTCAGTTCTGCAAAAATCATTAAATTTTTCAATGCCAAACTCTTCAATTTGTTTACGACCAGAAACACCTAATTGTTTTTCTGCAGACATTTCTGCAGGAAGACCATGGCAGTCCCAACCTAAACGGCGCTCAACTTTTTTGCCATTCATTGTTTGGAAACGAGCAACGGCGTCTTTAACATAAGATACCATAATATGTCCATAGTGAGGTGTACCATTAGCAAAAGGAGGTCCATCATAGAAAACAAATTCTTCAGCACCACTTCGGTTTTTTACAGATTTTTCAAAAGTATTGTCTTCTTCCCAAAACTTTAAGATTTCTTCTTCCATCTTTGGAAAGCTTAATTTTGCATTTAATTCTGGATAATATTTTTTCTTCTCAGTCATATCAATTCTTCCTAAAACAAACAAACTTTCATCACATTACTTAAAAAAAGTTACAAAATCAAGTCTATTTTAAAAAACCTTTCATTTCTTAACCGATTTTTTAAACATTTTAAGTTAAAATATGCATCAAAAGAATATTCTAAATTTAAATAAAAGGCTGTGCTTGTGGGTAACTTGTTGAGAATAAATAAAAAAATATTGATTGCATCTATTGCTATGTCAATAGGGTTGTTTTTTGCGATAAAAGGGGCAGAAGCATCAATTAGTGTTGCAAGAGCATTTTATGAGCTTGCTCGTCAAAATAATACACAAAAAATAGAAGCTTTAATGCATCGAGGTTATTCAATAGAAAGTGTTGGCGAAAATGGTTATAATCCAGTATGTATGGCTGTTGTAAGACAAGATAAATCTGCATATAAAACATTAGTATCATATGGAGCTAAGAAAAATCCGTCATGTTTAAAAAATGTTCCAGAAAACACATATCGTCGGTTTTTTGGTACAAAACCTGTTGCTCCTAAAACACCTACATATAAATCAGATACACCTTATTTGACAGGAGCTGCAATACTTGGAACAGGTGCTATAATTACAGCATATGCCTTAAGAGGGGATACTAGCGGTTCTAAGAAAGATGACACAGAAGATGATGAAAAAGAAGAGAACCCAGATGAAGAAATGCCAGATGATCCAAAATGTCCACCTAATAGTACATATAATGAAAAAACAAAGAAATGTGAGTGCAATAGTGGTTATGGTAATTTTGGTGACAGCAATGCGTGTTATAAAAAAATAGATAATTGCAAAAGACAAAATAAAGATAAATGTACTGAATGTATTGCTGACTATGAGATAGAAAATAACAAATGTGTTTTAGCAACGGAGTGTCCACCTAATAGTACATATAATAAAACAAGCAAAAAATGTGTATGTGATACAGGTTATGGAAATTATGGGACAGATAGACAATGTTATGCAACAATACCTAATTGCTATAAACAAGTCAAAGATGAGTGTAAGGAATGTGATGCAAATTATGTGTTAAAGAATAATCAGTGCTATGCAAAAATAAATCAATGTCAAGAACAAGATGGTGGAATTTGTAAAAGATGTAATGCTGGCTATGGAATTCATGATGGAGATGGTACAATTTGTTATAAAGATATAGAGCATTGTACAACTCAAATCAGAAATGAATGCTCAGTGTGTATTAGCGGTTATGGAACTCACGGAGATACAACAAAATGTTATAAAGATGTTGAAAATTGTATATCTTACAATCCTGCAGATAGAAACCTTTGTTCAGAATGTAAAGCAGGTTATGCAACATACGGAGATGGTAAGTGTTATTTAAGAACATACTGCTCTGAATATCCGAATACTGTGCCAGTAGAAGGTGAATGTGTTTGTGATAAGTCAAGAGGATATGTGGGAGAACCAGGAAGTTGTTACCAAGCAAGTGAAGGTAATTATCAAGAAGGTGATGGTAATAGAGATGAATGGGAAGACGTAAATGCAAAATATTGTAGTTCACAAGGTATATATCAAAAGGATACAGGAATGTGCCAATGTTATGCAGGATACGCAGGAAAAGATTGTTCAAGTTGTAGTCAAGAATTAGATGAAAATGGAGAGCCTAAATATATTCCATTTGATAAAAGATGTTATGAAAATATTTATTGTGATGCATCAAAGCATGAAGTACAAAGTTATGCAAGATGTGTATGTGAAGATGGGTATACATTATTAGATAAAGAGTGTGTCGAGATTATAAATTGTGGTTTGGGTATGGAGCAAAAGTATCCAGGTAAAACAAAAGAAGAAGCTTGTGTATGTAAAATAAACTTTATACCAGATGGAAATGGTGGATGTAGATGCCCAACAGAAGGTGGAATATATAAATACGATCCAGGACATGATGCATGTGTTCAACAAGAGCATGATTGTAGTAAGGAAAATGCAAATGGGGATAAATGGAGTGGAGCAAATTGTGATATCTGTCCAGGCCAATATGCTATAACAATAGATGAAAATGGTGATACAAGATGCGGTTTAGAGTGTGCAGGTAATTACAAAATGGATCCTGCAACTGGAGATTGTACAGAGTGTGCTGCAGGTTTTGAAAAAGATAAAATATCAGGAATGTGTGTCAAATCAGAGTGTGAAGATGGTGTAGGTGGATATATAAAAGTAGATGGAGTATGTAAGTGCGACGAAGAAAATGGTTATGCACTAAATACTAGCGGTGTTTGTGAACTAAAACAACCTCCTTTAATAGGTTTGAGTAATAACAATATAAATAATAACATAATAGAGCTAGAAAATAATGGGGAGTTTAGAGATATATATGGTATGAAACCAACACTTGGTATAGATGAAAATAAAAATGAAATATACTACGATAGCATATATAATGCATTAAATATGAATGGAGCAAAAATTAATATAACTAATCTAAATTCAGGAAATAACTTAATTTATGGTATGTATTCACAATCAACAATTTACAATGCTTCATCCCTAGGTGAAAATGGTGATACGTTAGCAGATGCAAGTATCAATATTGAAGATATAAATTCATTTTCAAAAATTTATGGAATATATAACAGTATAGATCGTAATATTTATAATGCATTTTCATATAATACAAGCCAAGATAAAACACTTAACCAAGCAATAGCAAGTATAACTATAACCAAACAAGAAGATAGTAATGGAGAAATAGTAGGTATAAGTGGAGGAAGAAATATCTATAATGCTTATGCCGGAACTCAAGGTGGAGTTGGTGCAAATTCTGCATCCACAGCAAATATAACAATTGAAAATAAGGGTACAGGAAATGTTGTAGGAATAAGAAATGAATCAACAAATGGAAAGGTAAATAATGCTTTTTCTTATTTAGATTCGGCTGTTTCTGATGTAAATGCAACAGGAAATATAAATGTTTCAGGAAACAATGGTGTATATGGCATATTAGGAAATGGTTCAATTGTAAACAGTGAAACACAATTTAATAAAAATTATAGTATAATAAATGATTTTGGAGCAGTAGGTAATATAAATGTTGTAGGAAATTCTGGATTTAGGGGTGAGGCAGCATATGGAATATATACAACAGGAGGACAAGGACAAAAGGCAGAAGTTATTAATGCATTTGGATATAACGCAAAAGGAAATATAAATGTAAAAAATACTAAAGGAGGTTCTGCAATAGGTATATATTCTGCTGCTGAAAAATATATTGAAACTGATGCCAATGGTAATCCTAAACTAGATGAAGAAGGTAAAAATATATACATATATAATAATGTATATAATGCATTTCGTTCTTCAGAAATTTATGGTGGGGAAAATTCACTAGCAAAAGGTGTTATTGATGTAGAAATAACTGGCGGAATAGAAACAGAGCAAGAGGCAATAGGTATATATGCATCAGGAGATGTATTCAATGCATTTACTAACTCTGGTTCAAATATAAAATTAGAAACTCAAGGTCAAATAAAAGTTAAAGATAAAAGCGAGTCAAATAATTTAATCCTTAAAGGAATCGAAGCTGGTGGTGATACAATAGCCAATGCTTATGCAAAAGGTACAGATAAAAATACATCTTCAATAACAGTAGGAACAATAGATGTTGAAAAAAATGGATCGGCCACAAAAGCATATGGTATATATAATGATAAGCCAAATGATTCAAAAGGTGTTAATATTTTCAATGCTGCTTTAATAAATGATAGATCCAATGTTTTAGGTCAAATAAATATGAGTGCAGGTAGAAAAGTAAATGAAATGTACGGCATATACTCAGCAAAAGGAACGGAAGAAGGACAATTAAAAACTGTGTACAATGCATACTATAATAATGTAAATGATCAAGGTGGAAATGTTGGTAAAGTTTATGGAAATATAAATATTAAATCAACAGTCGGCGGTTCTGAACAATCTAACTTTTATGGTATATATGTTGATGATGGCATAGCTTATAATGCTTATACAACAAATAACAACATAGATATAAAAGGAACAATAGATATTGAAGCGAGAGGTGGAAGCCTTGGTGGTGAAATAGTCGGTATGTATGGAAGTGGAATGAATTCTAAGCTATATAATACAGGTCAAGGCTCAACAATTAGTGTAAAATCAACAGGAATAAATTCAAATACAGGTCTAGCAGATGCATATGGAATGAAGGGGATTGGTTCTATTATGAGAAATAGTGGAACAATTGAGGCATCAATAACTCAATCGGATAATAATAAAAGTAATGCATATGGTATGTATGTTGAAAAGGGAACAGCTTCAAATGATGAAGGGGGCGTAATAACTGTATCAGGAAATAATAATAACTATGGTATGTATGCTAAAATAGCAAAAAATACAACAGCAAGTGTATCTATGTATAATAGTGGTACAATAAATGTTAGTGGAAATGCAAACAATTATGGAATGTATGCAAACATTGAAGAAGGAGCTAACGGCACAATAGAAGTAGAAAATATTGGCACAATTAATTTAACAGGAACAAAAAATAATGTCGGAATCTATGCATCAGGTGAAGGTGTAACTATTAAAAATTCAGGACAAATTAATATAAATGGTGAGGAAAAATCTCAATGTGTTGGAGATGCTTGTAACAATGGAACTGCAATAGTATTAAATGGTGCAACATATATAAATCAAGGGGTTACAAACAGCTCATCAAGTATAGATTTAAATTTAATGGGTGGTAACGTAGAAATAGCAAATGGTGGTAGTTTTGTTGCTAAGGATAATATTAGTGGAGACCTAAATGTTTCAAATTCAACAATATTAAATACATTTGATGATAAAGTAATTCTTGAAAATGCAATAAAGAGTAGCTCTATCGAAGGATTAAATGTTGGATCAAATTCATATATGTATGATGTAAAATTAGAAAATAAAGAAAATAATAATTACGATATTGAAATGAATATGAAAGATTTCAACGACTTAACATCAAAAGATAAAGCTTCATATTATAAATTAAATTACGAAAATAAAAATAATAGTGCTTTGTTTAATGCGTTGAAAACTGCTCAAAATAAAAAAGAATTTGATAAATCAGAGGGTGAAATACTCGGTGAATATGTATTACCAAATGTTATTGATGAACAATTAAAAGTATCAAGAAGTTTAGATAAAGCATTGGTTTCAGAATTGTTTAAAGATGGAAAAGATGTAAGAAAATTTGTTGGAGGAGATGTTATACTAACAGGAAGAGATAGTGTATCAAGCTTAACTGGGTATGAATTAGATGCTAAAACATCTTATGCTTTGTATGATAAAAAACTCAGTAATAAATACAGATTAGGTCTAGGATTAAGTTTTACACATGTAAATACAGATTATGACAACAACTCTAGCCGTAAAAACTTTATGGTGCAAGGATATGTTCCATTTACCTATAATATATCAAATGGACTAACAGCTGTAACAATGGCAAGAATTGGATATGAGGATGGAGAGTATACAAGATATGGATATAACAATAAATTGTATGAGGCAGATACTAAATCTATCTCCTATGGTTTATTAAACGAATTACGTTATACCTTAAACATTGGAGGAGTTAAGCTAACACCATTTGTTGGATTAAATGCAATAGGCTGGTACCAAGATAAGATAAATGAGAGTGGCGATGATTTGGCTCTAAGCTTGGCATCTTCTCATGTGTTCTCACTAGAAAGTGCATTAGGTTTGTATTTAGATAAAGAAATAGAGTTTGGCAGCGATTCTAAGCTAACAGCAACATTAGGATTAGGATATTACCATGAGTTTGCAAATCCTCATGATGGACTAAAGAGTAGATTAAAAGGAGATATTGGACATTATAGAATGAAAAATAGCATCTTAGATTCGAAAGATCGTGGAGCAATATCTGCAAAAATTAACTATGATTATAAAGATTTTAGCATTTATGGTGAGCTAATGCAGTACTTAGAAGATGAGTATCCATTAAATGTAGACTTGGGTTTACAGTATAAATTTTAAGTAAAAATGGGTATTTAATAAAAAAATATGAGAATTAAGTGTAAAAAAAGCTTTATTTTTAAAAATTATGTGTTATAAAACAACCATAACCTTTCATAAAAACTTGAAAGTGGGGCCAAAAGCCCCGCTTTTTTGTTACCAAATATAGGAGAGTTTAATGCAAAAGCATTATTTAGAAGACGTTATTGAGCCAACAATTAAAAACTTAGGTTTTGAAATTGTTAGAGTTTTAACAATAGGGGATAAAAATCCTGTGATTCAAATTATGATTGAACACAAAGATTATAATAAAGAAATTACTGTAGACGATTGTGCAACAGTAAGTAAAGCTTTATCTGTTCTATTAGATGAGAAAGATCCAATAGATGATAAATATGTGTTAGAGGTGAGTTCTCCAGGGCTTGATAGACCTTTGACCAAACTTGAGCACTTTAGTCGTTACATTGGTTATGTTATAAAGCTTGAAACTCTTGAAATGGTTGAAAAACGTAAACGTTTTAAGGGAGTATTAAAAGAAGTTAATGGCAACAATGTTGTTATTAATATGGAGGAAACAGACTATACAATTGCGTATGATAATATATCAAAAGCAAAAATTGTTTTAACAGATGAATTATGGGAGCAATATCTTAAAGCCCATAAAAATAATCAAAACTAACTTTAACTTTAAACAAAAGAGGAAGTAATGGAAAATATCGTTAATATGCCAAGACCTGAAATCTTAATGGTAGCAGATGCTGTTGCTAGAGAGAAAAATATTGACCGTGAAGATGTTTTTGATGCTATGGAACAAGCGATTCAAAAAGCTGGTCGTTCAAAATATGGTTTTGAACATGATATTCGTGTAAGTATAAACCGTAAAACAGGAGCAATAACATTAGCTCGCTATCGTGCAGTTGTTGATGTTATAGAAAATGAAACAACAGAATTAACCTTAAAAGAAGCTCAAAGAATAAATCCAGATATTAAAGTTGGTGAGTTTATTATAGATCAACTTCCTCCAATTGATTTTGGACGTATTGCAGCGCAAACAGCTAAACAAGTAATAACACAAAAAGTTCGTGATGCAGAACGTAATAAACAATATGAGGAATATAAAGAAAAAGTTGGTACAATTATCAATGGTACAGTAAAAAGAATTGAATTTGGTAATGTTATTATTGATATGGGTAAAACAGAAGCAATTCTTCGCCGTGACGAAATAATTCCAAGAGAAAACTTCAAAAATGGTGACAGAGTTCGTGCATATGTTTTAGATGTAAGACGTGAAACACGTGGCCCACAAATCTTTTTATCTCGTACATGCCCTGAATTTATGGCAAAATTGTTCACATCAGAAGTTCCTGAAATTTATGATGGTATTGTAGAAATTATGGGTGTTTCACGTGACCCTGGTTCAAAAGCAAAAATTGCTGTTCGTGCAAGAGATACATCTATTGACCCAGTAGGTGCATGTGTTGGTTTGCGTGGTATTCGTGTACAAGCAGTTGTAACAGAACTTCAAGGTGAAAAGATTGATATCGTTCCTTATTCTTCTGATAGAGCTCAATACATTGTTAGTGCATTAGCTCCTGCAGAAGTTAGCAAAGTTGTGATTGATGAAGAAAGCAATCGTATTGAAGTTGTTGTAACAGAAGAACAATATTCTTTAGCAATTGGTCGTCGTGGCCAAAATGTTAAATTAGCATCTCAGTTAGTTAATGCTGATATTGATATCTTAACAGAAGAGCAAGAGCGTGAACGTAGAGCAACAGAAAACAAAATCCGTTCAGAACGTTTTGTTTCTGCTCTAGACGTTGATGAAATGATTGCTCATGTTTTGATATCAGAAGGTTTCTCAACAGTAGATGAGATTGCTTTAGTTCAACTAGATGAATTATCATCAATTGACGGATTTGATGAAGATCTTGCTCAAGAACTTCAAAACAGAGCAAAAGCTTTTGTTGAACAACGTAATAAAGAATTCGTTGAAAAAACAAAGAGCCTAGGTGTTGATGATAGCTTGAAAACAATTGCAGGATTAGATCAAGATATGATTTTAAGTCTTGCAGAGCATGATGTTAAAAATCTTGATGATTTAGCAGATCTTGCATCTGATGAATTAATTGAAATTTTAGGCGAAGGCATCATTACAGAAGCTGAAGCTAATCGTATTATCATGGCTGCTCGTGAACATTGGTTCAAAGACGAAGAAAATAACTAAAGAGGTTGTTTATGACAGATAAACCGATTGTTCGTAAATGTATCGTCGATGGTATAACAAAACCAACATCAGAACTTTTGCGTTTTGTTATGATTGGTAATACTCTTTATCCTGATTTTAATAAAAAACTTCCAGGAAAAGGTATTTATGTTACGAACAATCGGATATCTTTAGAAACAGCTCTTGCAAAAAAGCTTTTTAACAAAGTAACTCGCCATAATCTAAAAATAGATGATGATTTTGTAAATATTGTAGAAAATATAATAAAAACGCAGGCATTAAATAGCTTAAATATCGCTCGTAAAGCTGGAGCTTTAGTTGCAGGATTTGAAAAAGTAAAAGAGGAAATTAAAAAAAATAAGGTAGAATTTATAATAGAAGCACTTGATGCAGGTAAAGATGGGAAAGAAAAAATTGCATTTCTTGCTAAAAGTGTTGAAATATTTAATTTATTTAGTATAGATGAATTAGATATAACTCTAAATAAAGAAAATACAGTGCATATTGCTATTCTAAAAAGTGATACGTCACGTATGGTTTATAATAATTTAAAAAAGTATGAAAACTTTTTATCGTTAAACGGAGATAGTAACCAATGACAGAAGATAATGGCAAAAAACTTACATTATCAGGAAAATCAACCCTAACTTTGAAGAAGCCAAGCTTATCAGCTAAACCTGATGGTAAGAAAATGGTTCAAGTTGAAGTTAGAAAGAAAAGATTTGTTACTCAAACAGCAGAAACAAATAAATCTGTTGAAATAGATCAAGCTACAGCTCAAAAATTAGAGTTATTAGCAAAGGCTAAAGAGCATGATGCCAAAAGAAAACAAGAAGAAGAGGAAAAGGCATTATTGCGTCAAAAGCAAAAAGAAGAAAAAGAAAAACAAGAAGCCTTAAAGAAAAAACAAGAGGAAGAAAAAAATAAACAAGAAGCAGCTAAAAAAGAAGTAAAAGAAAAGCCTGCTCCTGTTATTGAACCTGTTGTTGAGAATGATGCAAGAAATCATAAGCATAAAGATAAAAAAGAAGATTATGATGATGAAGACGATTTTTATGCTAAAAAAGGTAAAAAGAATACACAGTCTGAGTCTTCTAAACCTCTAACAAAAGAGGAAACTTTTGAACAAGAACGTAAAAAAATTCAAAAACGTAGTTTTGAAACACCAAAGCGTAATAATAAGATAAATGTAAATTCTTATATGTTTAATGATGATGAGGATGAAGATGACTATGGTTATGGTGCGCCTCGCCGTCGTTATAAGAAAAAAGCTCCAAAGCAAGTTGTTCAACAAGTTCAACCTCAAGAAAAGATCATAAAAGAAGTTATTATTCCAGAGATTATCACTGTGCAAGAACTTGCAAACCGTATGGCAGAAAAAAGCTCTGAAGTAATTAAAAAATTGATGTCTTTAGGGGTTATGGCAACAATTAACCAAGCAATTGATGCAGATACTGCACAAATTATTGTAGAAGAAATGGGACACAAATATAAACGTGTTGCAGAAAGTGATGTCGAAGAGGGATTAACAGGTCCTGATGATACAGAAAATGATTTACTACCAAGAGCTCCAGTTGTAACAGTAATGGGACACGTTGACCATGGTAAAACATCACTTCTTGACGCTCTTCGTGAAACAAATGTTGTTTCTCGTGAGGCAGGTGGTATTACACAACATATTGGTGCATATCAAATTACATTACAAGATGGTCAAAAAATCACATTTATTGATACACCTGGACACGAAGCGTTCTCAGAAATGCGTGCTCGTGGTGCAAAGGTAACAGATATTGTGGTATTGGTAGTTGCTGCAAATGATGGTATTAAACCACAAACTATTGAAGCTATTCGCCATGCACAAGCTGCAAATGTGCCAATAGTTGTTGCTATAAACAAAATAGATTTACCAGCTGCAGATCCAATGAAAGTAAAAACAGAATTGTTGCAACATGGTATCGCTATTGAAGAAATGGGTGGTGAATGTTTATGTGCAGAGGTTTCTGCTAAAAAACGCATAAATATTGATAAACTTGTTGAAGCAATATTATTACAAGCAGAAATTTTAGACCTAAAAGCTAATCCAAATCGTTCTGCAGATGGTGTTGTTATTGAAGCAAAAATGGAAAAAGGACGCGGAAACGTGGCAACTGTTCTTGTTCAAAAAGGAACATTAAAAGTAGGTGAAGTTATTATCGCTGGAAAAGAATGGGGACACGTTCGTGCTATGTTTAATGAACATGGTAAAAAAGTGTTTGAAGCAGGTCCTGCAACTCCTGTTGAAGTATTAGGATTGCAAGGAACTCCGTCAGCTGGTGATGACTTTATCATTGTAAAAGATGAAAACCAAGCTCGTGAAGTAACTAACTATCGTATACGTAAAGAGCGTGAAGCAAAACTTGTTAAGAGTGCAAAATCTGCAATGGAACAAATGTTAGATAAGATTAAATCAGGTGAATCTAAACACTTATCTGTAATTATTAAGGCTGATGTTCAAGGTTCTATTGAAGCAATTGAAGGAACAATTACTAAACTTTCAAATGAAGAAGTATCTGTTCAAGTTTTACACTCTGCAGTTGGTCCAATTTCTGAATCAGATGTAACTTTAGCAAAAGCATCAAATGCATTCATTATCGGATTTAACGTTCGTGCAATTCCTCAAGCTCGTGATATGGCTCGTCGTGATGGAATAGATATTCGCTACTATTCAATTATCTATGATGTAGCTGATGATGTTAAAAAAGGTCTTGAAGGATTACTCTCTCCTGAACTTCGTGAGAAATTCCTTGGATATGCAGAAATTCGTAACGTATTCAACATCACAGGTGTTGGCCGTGTTGGTGGTTGTATGATAACCGAAGGTATGGTTAAACGTGGTGCAAAAGTTCGTTTATTAAGAGATAACGTAGTTATCCATGATGGTAGTCTTGCTCAATTAAAACGCTTCAAAGAAGATGTAAAAGAAGTTAAAGAAGGCTATGAGTGTGGTATGAGTTTTGAAAATTATAATGATATTCAAGTAGGTGACTATATTGAATGTTATGAAATCGAAACAATTGCTGCTAAATTATAAGGAGTATAGTTTATGGCTACAATTAACTATAAAGAACCATCTCAACGTCAACTTCGCATTTCAAGAGAAATAAAGAAGATTATAGCTGGTGCTTTAGAGCGTGGAGATGTTAGAAATCCTTTGATATTAGATAATTTAGTTACAATAACAGATGTAGATATTTCTCCTGACTTAAAATATTGTACTATTTATTTTACAACATTAAATGGTCAAAACTTAGGTCAGATAGAAGACGATTTGAATGCTGAAAGTTGGGGAATGAAAAAACTCATTGCTTCAAAACTAAAGCTTCGTTACACTCCGGAACTAAACTTCCGCATGGATGAGAGTTTTGCTGAAGTTGACCGGATAGAAAAACTTTTGCGAGATCCTAAAGTCGCTCAAGACTTAAGTCGCAAAGATGAAGACTAACCCCTATTTAGGAGATTAAAATGATAAGGAATTTTATTTCTGAATTTAAAAAATTTGCAATGCGTGGTAATGTTATCGATATGGCTGTTGGTATCATTATTGGTGCTGCTTTTGGTAAAATTGTAGACTCTTTAGTAAAAGACGTTTTGATGCCACCAATTGGTTTGTTGCTAGGTAAAGTAGATTTTTCAGATCTAAAAATTGTTTTAACCGAAGGTGAAAACCCAGTATCAATTAATTATGGTTTGTTTATTAATGCTTTAATTAGCTTTATCATTGTAGCATTAGCTGTATTTATTTTGATTAAAGCTATTAATAAATTGCAAGAAAAGGCTTGTAAAGAAGAAGCTGCTGCTCCAGCTGAACCAACAACAAAGACTTGTCCACATTGTTGTTCTGAAATAGCAATTAAAGCAACTCGTTGTCCTCATTGTACATCAGAATTAAAGTAATTAAGCTTAAAATAAAAAAAGAACAGCCTCTAAATGGAGGCTGTTTTCTTTTATTTTTAATAATCAATTATTACTAAGCTTCTTCTAATTTTTCATCTGCTTTCATATATTCATATATAAATAAAACAATTCCAGAAATTAAGAGAGGTAATAGGTAATAAATAATTCTATATGCAATTAAAGCGCCAAATAGAATAGCTTGATTGTCTTGTCCAGGGAGAATATTTGAGAAAACAAGCTCAAAAACTCCAAGCCCCCCAGGAACTTGACTATATACACCTAAAACCTGAGCAATAATGAAAGCTCCCATAAATACCATAAAATCTATTTCAACAAAACAAATTAAAACAGAATATAAAACTAAAGATGCCATAACAATATCAAGACTACCGATTAATGTTTGTTCAACAGCAAGACTAAATTTTGGCATCCTAAATTTAACGCCTTTAATAATTACACTTTTTCTATAATAAAGACTTGCCCAAAAATAAATAGCAAGTCCTATTGCAGATAAAATAGCTGTAATCATTGTTGAAAATCTTGTAGAGCTATTTTCACCAAAAGCATTTTCTGGAGTCATAACATACCCAAGTATAATCAAGAAAAAGCATGCAACCAAATATGTAAAACCTGAAAAAGTTATCATCTTTACAATATCACCAGTACTAACCCCCCATCTAGAATAGAACCTATATCTAACAGCACCGCCTGAAACAATTGCATGCCCAGCATTATTGCTTACAGAAAAACCAATAAATCCTGTTAAAATCCACTTCCAAGCTTTTAATTTTTTTCTTATATATTTTAATGCAAGAAAATCGTACGTGGATAAAGCTACATATCCAGAAAAAGAAGCAATTCCAGCATAAATTAAATTTTTGTGAGGAATACCTAAAATAGCATTTTTAAGTTCCTCCATAGTGTATTTAGAAAGTTGGCGATAAATCATATATACAGCCAATACAAAAAAGAATAGTCCTAGCCAAGAAATAATTTTATTTAATAATGATGATTTTTTCACAACTAAAAATCCCTTTCAACTATTCAATATCTGTTACAATATTTGTTATATTTCCCAAATTCATATCAATATATGTCTTTAGACTATTACCAAAAGTTTGTCTTATAAATAAAGTTTGTTTAGAAGGTTCAGGTTTGAAGTTTTCTGCACGAGCTTGCACCGCAAGTAAATCTTCTATTTTAAGTTGCTTTTCAAGCGCGTCACGTTTTTCAGCAGCTCCTTCAGCTCCCATTACAGCAGCAACATTATATAAAACATGAGCACTTGTTATACTTTTTGTATACATCTTACCTTCAGCAAATATATCCGCAAGTTTAACAATAGCTTCTTTATGTCCTTGAGTTGCTGCAGCTCTTAAATATTTTACTGCTTGATTGTAGTTCTTTGTTGTTCCATTTCCTGAAATATAAAATTCAGAAATAATATATTGCGCTTCATCATAAAAATTATCAGCAGCTTCTTTTATCAATTTGAATGCTTTTATGTAATCTTGAGGAACCAAAAAACCAGTATAATAAGAATATCCTAGTAGGTATTTTGCAGAATAGTTAGATTTTTGAGCTTGATTAAGTAGTTTATGTATTTTTTTTAAATCATCTACTGTTTTATTTTTATTGTCAGAGCCAAGATATATAATAGCAAGATTTAATGCCGCATCATTACTACCTAGATTTGCAGCTTCTTCAAAATATTGAATGGCTTTTGCATAATCAATATCTGTTCCAATTCCATTAAAGTAAAGACTTCCCATATTGTTAAGTGCAACTGGATTTTTATTTTTTGCTGCCATTTCATAATATAAAATAGCTTGTTTATAGTCTATATTTGCTCCATTTGCTCCATATAAAAACATATATCCCAAATCTAATTGAGATTGCACATCACCAGCATCAGCTTTTTCCTTTAAGCCATCGATAGTGATAACTTCTTCTTTTTCATCTTTATTATCACCTGTAAATGTATTTATCAAATTAGTTGTTATACTAGATTTTTCTGCATTGTTATCTGTTGGCAAAACATTTTCCGAAGTACTTGATGAATCCTCTATTAAAGTATTTTCAATACCTAAATCTATTTGAGCAAAAGATGTGGAGATTGTAAACAAAAGGCTGCTAAAAATGTATAAAAAATATTTCATTTTAATTTAAACTCCTATTAATGCCAAAATACCATAAAAAAACTAATAGATGGTAAAAAAATATTGCTTTCATTAAAAAATAAAGTATAAAAAACAAAAAGTAAATTAAAACCCCAAAAATATCCTATAAGAAAATGATACAAATTGCACCTATATATACCTTAAAAGACATTAGCTTAACATTTGGAGTAAAACCACTTTTTACATCCGTTACTCTAAATATTTTAAGAGGAGATAAAATTTGTCTTGTTGGTCGTAATGGGTGTGGCAAGTCAACGCTTTTAAAAGTTATATCAGGAATTATTACACCTGATAATGGAGAAATATTTATCCAACCAGGAACAAAAGTATCTTACATGGAACAAGAAAATTCATTTTATGAGTATGAAACATTAAAAGATGCTATTTTATCAGGAATAAAGGGTGAAAATGTAAAAGAATTAAGTTATAAAGCAGATATTTTAATTGATGAACTGGATATTAAGGGGGATATTTCACCTAAAACAGCATCAGGTGGTGAAGTAAAAAAAACAGCTCTTGCCAAAGCATTGATATCGGAGCCAGATATATTATTACTTGATGAGCCAACAAACCATTTAGATATTACAACTATTGAAAAACTAGAAGAAAAAATAAAGAAATTTACTGGAGCTGTTATTGTAATAAGTCACGATAGATCATTTCTAAACCATGTTTCAAATAAAACCCTATGGTTAGACAGAGGCATAGTTTATACAAATAATGAAGGATTTGCAGGTTTTGAAGCTTGGCAAGAAGCAATTTTAAATGAAGAAATTATAAAAGAACGTAACCTTAATAAAAAAATAGAGGAAGAAACAGAATGGCTCCATAAAGGAGTTACTGCAAGAAGAAAAAGAAATCAAGGACGCTTAAGACGATTAATTCAGCTTCGTCAAGAAAGAAGAGAATTAGTAAAAAAGATAGGATCTGTTGATTTAGAGATAAAAGATGCAGGCATTCAATCAAAACTAGTTCTTGAAGCAAAGCACATATCTAAAAGTTTTGACACAAGGAATATTGTAAACGATTTTTCTATAAGAATGCTAAAAGGTAATCGTATTGGAATAGTTGGCCCAAATGGTGCGGGAAAAACAACATTAATTAAGATGCTAACCAAACATTTAGAGCCAGATAAAGGTTTTGTTCGCTTAGCAAAAAATTTAGAAATGGCATATTTTGACCAAAACAGAGAAATGCTAGATCCGGAAAAGACATTGTGGCGCACATTATGTGGAGAAGGTGATCATATATATGTAAGAGGGCATTATAGACATGTTGTTGCATACTTAAAAGATTTCTTGTTTACCCCAGATCAAGCTAAAAGTCCAGTTTCTTGTTTGTCAGGCGGAGAAAAAAATCGTTTAATGCTCGCTTTATCTTTAGCAAAAGAATCAAATTTTTTAGTTTTAGATGAACCAACAAACGATTTAGATATGGATACTCTAGATCTTTTGCAAGAAGTTCTAGATGAATACCAAGGAACAATACTTTTAATTAGTCATGATAGGGATTTTTTAAATAAAATATCAACATCAATGCTTTATATGAAAGGTGATGGTACCATAATAGAGCATATCGGTGACTATGAAGAACTGCATAATAAGTATATTGCCAATAAAGCTCCTCAAACTAAAGATAATATAAAGAAAAAAGAAGTAAAAAAGATAGCAGAACCTAAAGCTATAACTAAATTAAGTTACAAAGAACAGCGTCTGTATGATATTTTGCCAGGCCAAATAGAGCAACTAGAAAAGGATATCTTAAATATAGAGCAAGAATTATCTGATGCAAATTTGTTTAATAAAGATGAAAAACGATTTTACTTTTTGCTCAAAGAATTAGAAAAACTAAAAAAAGAAAAAGATGAAAAAGAAACTACATGGTTAGAAATAGATATGTTAAAAAGCTCTTTATAGTATAAAGAGCTTTTTTATTAAAAAAATAAGTAACTAAAGCTTATGAGTTTACCATAAAGAACAATACACCAAGAAGCATGCATGCAGCAAAAATTCCTGCAAATACATCATCAAGCATAACCCCGTAAGCATTTTTTATTTCTTTATCTGCATATTTAACAGGTCCCATTTTCAAAATATCAAAAAAGCGGAAAAATAAAAATCCTGCAATGTAATAAATAAAGCTAGCTTTATCTAATAAGTACTCTGGAGCAAGATAAGCAACAATGGAAAAACTCAAAAGTTGTCCAACAACCTCATCAATAACAACTTTTGATGGGTCTTCAACACCACTTTCTTTAGTTATAACATCAACTGCTTTAACCCCGACAAAAAATATAACAATACTTGCAATCACTAATGCCCAAAATCCACCAAATCTAACAAGAAGATAAGCCAAAGGTAATGTGCCTAATGAGCCGACAGTTCCTGGTGCAAATTTAGATAAACCCAATCCTAAATATGTTCCAATTATATTTGCAATTTTTAAATTCATAAAATTACCTCCAATATGAAAGTAAGTATTCTTAAAAAAAAGATTTTTTTCAAATACAAAATATTTTATCCACGAATAATTAATAATTTTGTAGTATAAAAAATCAAACAAATAGGAGAATATTCATGTCTAAAAAGGTGTTTTTTAGCATATTAGTGGTGCTTGTTGTTGCCATTTTTAGTATATTAAGCTTGTTTTTTATAAATAACAAAGAAAATAAAAGTTTGGAAAAAGAAATAGTTAGTAAAAAACTGCCTACTGCAATACGTATTCAAAAAAATAATTGCCCGAAAAATAAAGAAAATATAAATATTACATTAATAACCGATTCTAGATATACTTTGCCAACCGCTGTTTCTATGTACTCTGCAATAAAAAATAAATGCGATACCTCAATTTATAATTTTTATATCATAACAGAAAATACAACACCTAAAGATAATGATTTTCTATTAAGCTTAAAAAATCTAGCCCCAAATAGTGTTAATATTAATCTTGTCCCAAGAAATGAGCCAGATTTGCCTTATGAAAATATGGAACGCTTTTTACAATACAAGGTTGGAATGCATAAAATATATTTATCAGAAATATTAAATGAGATAGATAAAGTTATTTATATGGACGGTGATACAGTTGTTTTAAAAGATTTAAGAAATTTGTTTGATATAGATGTTTCAAATGTTTATGCTGCCGTTGCTAAAGATGGTATTTATTATCGTTTTCCAAAAGAAATGAAAGAAATGGGATTAGATAAACGTGGTTATTACTTTAATAGTGGAGTAATGTTGCATAATTTAGCTGAGCAAAGAAAAGATAATATCGTCGAAAAGTTAGTAACCTATGTTAAGACAAATAAAGATTTCTATGGTGATCAGGATGTCTTAAATGTTGTGATGAACGATAAATTAAAGCTAATGTCTTATCGTTATAATTGTATTAGCACCTTTTTTGAGGCAGATGATTTGAATTTCTTAAGTTCATATTTTGGAGAAAAACTTCCTAAAGAAACGTTTTATATTTACGAAAACTCGACCATAATACATTATGCTGGTGATAAGCCATGGCTTGATAATTATTCTCCACTATACTTAAAAGACTTATGGTTCAAATATTATAATGAGGTTGTAGCATTATGGTAAAAAAATATATTAATTACATTTATATATTAGTTGCAATATTAGTGTTATTTGCTGGAGTATTCTTTTATATATATGGAAAAAAAGCCATAAATATAGCATACATGGTAGATAATAATTATGTTCCATATATGATTACATCAATGCATTCCGCAATAAAAAATAAAAACAAAGAAAGTGTATATAATTTTTATATAATAGCTGAAAATTTTAGTAGCGAAAATATAGAAAAAATAAAAAAAATAAAGGAAAATAATGTAAACATAGAAATAATACCTGCACGACAAAAAACTTTAGATTATTCGCATTTAGGTAGATTTGCTTCATTTAAAATTGCAATGCAAAAGATTTTTATTCCAGACTATTTGGAAGATGTCGATAAAGTATTGTATTTAGATGCAGATACTCTTATCCAAAAAGATTTAAACAAAATATATTCAACAAATATGGGGGATGCATATATAGGGGCAACCAAAGATGGTTTAATGTATCAATTTCCAGAACATATAACCGAAATAGGGTTAGATTGGCGAAAATTTTATTTTAATAGTGGAGTTATGTTGTTGAATTTAAAAGATATGCGAAAAGATGCTATAATTGAAAAATCTATAACCTACTTTAATACACATTATGAAGTTTTTGGGGATCAAGACATTTTAAATGTTGTTGTAAACGATAAAGTAATCCCGATTTCATACAGATATAATTGTAATAGCACGTTTTTTGAAGAAAAGGATGCAGAATTTTTGAGTAATTTTTATAATGAAAAAGTATATCAAACTTCAAGAGAGAATTATGATAATGCTGTAATTTTACATTTTGCAGGTCACAAGCCTTGGACAGAGTGGTATACTCATTCATACTTAAAGCCACTATGGTATGAATACTATAAAGAAGCATCTTCAAAATATAATATTTAACTTGAACAATATTATTTTTTAAGCTACAACTAAGCCCAAAGTATTGTAAGGATAATATAATGGTAAAAGTTGTTTCATTTGGCTGTCGTATAAATAGTTATGAAAGTGAGATTTTTAAAGAAAAGCTAAAAGATTATGATAATCTTATAGTCGTAAATACTTGTGCCGTAACAAGAGAAGCCGAACGCCAATGCTGTCAAACAATTAGAAAATTAAAAAAAGAAAATAAAGATGCCAAAATTGTTGTAACAGGGTGTGCAGCTCAAGTAAGTACAGCAAGATTTAAAGATATGCCAGAGGTTGATTTAGTTCTAGGCAATAAAGAAAAAACTGAAATTGAAAAGTATCTAGTTTCAAAGGACAGGGTTGTTGTTGGTGATATTTTTAGTTTTTCTGGCTATGATGCATATATGATAACTGGATTTGAGGGGCGCGAGCGAGCTTTTGTTGAAATTCAGCAAGGATGCAACCATCGCTGCACATATTGTATTATACCTTATGCTAGAGGGGCCAATAGGTCTGTAAAACAAGAAAAAATCATAGAACAAATTAGATTACTTTTAGAAGAAGGTTTTAAAGAAATTTGTTTAACTGGAATAGATGCTTGTTCATATGAGCCAAGTTTTAGCGGTTTGGTTGAAAATATCTTAAAAACTTTTCCAAATCTTCCTTCTCTACAATTCGGTTCATTAGATCCTGCAGCAATTGATGATAAATTTATAGACTTGATTAAAGAATATAAAAACATTCATCCACATTTTCATTTTTCTATCCAATCAGGGGATAATTTGATTTTAAAAAGAATGGGAAGACGCCATAGCCGTGAAACTATTATTGATTTAACTAAAAAAATTCGAAAAGTAAGAAAAGAAGCAACATTTGGAGCAGATTTTATTTGTGGTTTTCCAACAGAAACAGATGAAAACTTTGAAAATACTCTTAAATTAGTAGAAGAAGCTAGAATTGATAAGTTGCATGTGTTTCCATATTCTGAACGTCCTGGAACACCAGCTTTCAAAATGCCACAAGTTCCAGTCCAAATTCGCAAAAAAAGAGCAGAGATGTTAAGAAATTTAAGAAAGGAATAAAAATAAATGAGTAATTTCTTCCAAAAGCTAGGCCTAGGATTAAAAAAAACATCAGAAAATATTAGTAAAGGTATCTCAGATATCTTTACCAAAGAAAATATTTCAAGTGATGTTATAGAGGATTTAGAAGATCTTTTGTATATGTCAGATGTTGGAGTTAATGCTACATCAAAAATTATATCAAAATTTTCTGCTCAAAAAATAGATAAGGGTAGTGATATAAATAAAATAAAACAGGAACTACAAAAAAGCATAGAAGAAATATTAAAACCTTCAGAAAAAGAATTAATTATAGATAAAACAAAAGCCCCTTTTATTATATTGATGGTTGGTGTAAATGGTGCAGGTAAAACCACATCAATTGGTAAATTAGCTAAAAAATTTATAAACAATGGTCATAAAGTTTCATTTATTGCAGGTGATACATTTAGAGCTGCTGCTGTTGAACAATTATCTGTGTGGGGTGAGCGTAATTTAGTTAGAGTTTTTTCAGGTCCCGCAGGGTGTGATAGTGCAGGGCTTTGTTATGATGGTATAAAAGAAGCTATAAAACAAGGAGATGATATTGTTTTTATAGACACAGCAGGTCGTCTTCAAAACAAAAAAGGACTAATGGAGGAATTACAAAAAATTATTCGTGTAATAAAAAAAATTACTCCATCTGCACCTCATAAAACAATAATAACAATAGATGCAACAACAGGTCAAAATGCTTTAGACCAAGTAAAAACATTTAAAGAACTTGTTGATGTTAATGGTATAATTGTAACCAAGCTTGATGGAACATCAAAAGGTGGAATACTAGTTGCAATAGCTTCAGAAACAAATATCCCGATACACTATGTTGGTGTAGGTGAAAAAGTTGATGATATGGATGTTTTTGATGCAAAAGAATTTACCAAAGGATTGCTTGGGCTATGATGAGTTTTGATTTTGAAAATTATGATGACTTATTTGTAAGTCCTCCTAAAAAAACAAAAGAAATAACTCCTAAAAGTGTTTCTGAAATTTCTAATGAAATTAAGAGCTTTATTGAAGGAAATTTCAATAAGGTATGTGTAAAAGGGGAGATATTTGGGGCAAAACGAGCCGATTCTGGTCATTGGTATTTGTCATTAAAGGATGAAAATGCTGTTTTATCTGCAGTATGTTGGAAAAGTACAGCTTCATCATTAAAAATAAGAATAGAAGATGGTCTAGAGGTTATTGCCAAAGGTAAAATAACAACTTTTGCCGGAAAATCTACATATCAATTAGTAATAGATAGTATAACGCCAGCAGGTGAAGGTGCTTTATTAAAATTACTAGAAGAAAGAAAACTTCAATTCTTAAAAGAAGGTCTTTTTTCAGAAGAACATAAAAAGCCTCTTCCTTTTTTACCAGAAACAATAGGTGTTGTAACAAGTCAGTCAGGAGCTGTTATTAGGGATATTATTCACAGAGTTAAAGATCGTTTTCCAAGCCATATTCTATTATGGCCAACTCCTGTCCAAGGCATAGGTGCTGCTGAAAAAATAGCTCAAGCAATTAGAGGCTTTAATAATCTACCCCAAAACGGAAAAATAAAAAGACCAGATGTTATAATTGTAGCAAGAGGCGGTGGAAGTTTGGAGGATTTATGGGCATTTAATGAAGAATGTGTTGTAAGAGCTGTATATGATTCTGATATTCCAATTATTTCTGCAGTAGGTCACGAAACAGATACTATGCTAATAGATTATGTAGCAGATAAACGTGCTCCAACCCCAACAGGAGCCGCAGAATTTGCAGTCCCTGTACAAAGTGAGTTATTGTACACAATGGATGTTTTTGATAATCGCCTTAAAAATTCTATAAATAGATATATTTCAGAGCTTAAAAGCAAAATAGAAGGCTTGAACCGAGGAATTCCTAATCTAAAAGATATCCTAAATGAAAATACTCAAAAACTAGATTATAGAATAGAGCGCTTAGATATTGCGATGAAAAACTTTTTAACCATAAAACAGAACTTATTAAATATAAATGATGTTAAACCAATTTATATAAAAACTATTACAGATAAATATAAAGAAAGATTGTTATCTCTTTATTATCGTCTAGAGGGTGTTTCTGTGGATTCGGTATTAAAAAGAGGCTTTGCCTGGGTTAAGGGTGATAAAAATCAAACAATTTATAACTTAAAAGATGCTAATAATCAGAAAAATTTAACCATAGAATTTATTGATGGTAAAATTAAAGTAGCCCCAGATACAAAAAAAGATAAAAACGATAATTTGTTATTTGATTTTTAATAACTCATATCATAAAATTTGCAAAAATTATATTTGGGGGCAATATGTCAAATTTAAATATTTTCTGGCTTGCTTTTATCCAAGGATTTACGGAGTTTTTACCTGTAAGTTCATCAGGACATTTAGTATTATTTGCAAAATATATAAGCTCAAATGACCAAGGACAAGCCATAGACATAGCTCTACACATAGGTTCTTTAATTGCTGTTGTTTTATATTTTTGGAATTCTATCAAGAAAATGCTTGTAGCTTTATGGCAAAATAAGTTTAAGCCTAATTTTCAAAATAAAGACGTAAGGCTTGCATATTTTATTGTTATTGCAACAATTCCAGCAATTATAATTGGTGGAGCGCTATCTTATTTTGGTACATCATGGACAAGAAATACCAAATTAATAGGCTATTTATTAATCATATACTCTTTTTTATTATGGTATGCAGATACCATATTCAAAACTAATAAAAATCTAGAAAATATGAGTTTAAGAGATGCTATTTTAATTGGACTTGCGCAAACTTTAGCCTTTTTACCAGGAACAAGTAGGTCCGGTGTGACAATAACAATGGGGCGTTTTTTGGGATATAATAGAAGTGAAGTTGCGAAATTTTCGATGTTGCTTTCGATTCCATCAATTTTAGCTGCAGGAATTTTAGCTATGTATAGTTTATACCAAGCAAATGAAATAGCTCAACTTATAATGGGATTTCAAGCAATCATTTGGTCTTTTGTTTTTTCATTTGTCGCAATTCTTTTTATGATGAAGTGGCTTAGAACAAAAACATTTTTGCCTTTTATTATTTATCGAATAATATTAGGTATATTGCTCTTGTTAGATGCTTATAGTATAATATAAAAAAGCTCTGGTGGCGAAATTGGTAGACGCGTAAGTTTCAGGTACTTATGGAAGTTTTTCCATGAAGGTTCAAGTCCTTTCCAGAGCACCAAGTTTCTTAAATCCTCGGCATTTGTTCGGGGATTTTTTATTGTTGCAAAAATTGAAAATGATGATAAAGGTAAGAATACAAATCAATTATTATGAATGTTTAATTTAAAAATATATAATTATGGAAATAAAAGCTAAAATAGACATTACTAAAGTCAAATCTGGAATGTTTTGGTATGAGAATGATGTCTTTTCGTTTGAAAGATTACCAAACAAAAAAATCAAAGCAATTGTTGAGTTGGTTGAAGATGATGTTATCTACGGCGACTTGACTGCCTCAGAAATTTGCCAAATAGAAGAGGGCAAAGGTAGTTGGAATTATGCAAAAGTTTTTATTACAACAGTTTTGCGCTTTCAGTATAAGTGCAAAGACAATGAACGTATAGTTTTATATGATCAAAATCAGTCTTTACAACTATTCTTAAATTATGAAGATGTAGCAAAGGCATTTAACAAGATTGGAAAAAAATCTCGTCAAGGTGCTTATTGGACATCTGATGCAATTGAGGCCAAAAAAGCAATTGCTTTATGGTCCGAGGGTATCATCGAGACTATGCCCAAAAGCAATTGGTGTAATATCAGACCTGTTTTAGCCTTAAAGATTAAATGATTAACCACAAAAATAGCCTTGAGTATAAACTCAAGGCTGTTTTTTAGAATAAACCATGCGTTTTTTTGTCTTCAATGAGCTGTATGCGTTTTGATACCTCATTTAAGAAGTTTCGACAACGCTCCAAAGAGAAATGACCATCTTCGCCTTTGAGTTTTCCCTCTGCATCAATAGAAAATTGACCATTAGAAGGAATAACTTTATTTATCTTATCAATTTCCTCAGCGACATTTTCAGGAGATAATCCTCCAGCATATCCTTGAGGAATATCTGCAAATACTGGGGCTGGGCGGTTTTTAGGTACAATTCCTTCGCCAAATGAAGAATCATACAATAACTCAAATCTAACACCTGTTGTATACAGTTGTTTTATAAACTCTGCATTTGCATCATTGTATGACAAAACAAAAGTCTGGTCAGGATACTTTTTTATCATTCTAGCAACCGTTTCAACTTTTGGTCTTTCCTCTCTACCAATCATGAAATTGAGCTGAATGGTTCTGATAAAAGGCTCTCCGTCAGCAAAGTTTAAGCTTAAAAAATGCTCAACTTCATCGGGAACATCCCCAGAGCAAAATCGCTCTACCCAGTCAAGGTTAAGGTGAAGAGCAATGTTTAAGTTAATCTCTTGCTCTTTCAAATGGTAGTGTAGAGCCTTAATCCACCAATATCTAGCCATTCCAAAGGACGCTTTCTTTCCGGAAACCTGAATGCCGATACTTGCTCTATCATTATAATTATAAAATAGATTTACAAGTTTTTCGACATTTGTATGCTCATTGGCTCCAGAGCATGTGACACATTTTAGTTTCATGATAATAACAATTTTAGTACAACAAAATAATATTTAACTCAAGTACACAAATTAAAATATTTAAAAAAAAAGTCAATTAAAAAGACTTAAGTCCCAGATTTTAAAATAAGTTTTAATTGACAGTAATCATTTAAGGGCGTATAAAGGTAGATGATGAAATATTATTATTTATTAACTAAACAAAAACTATTATGAAAAAATCTATTTTTATTCTTGCCTTATGTGCATTAGTTATGTGCTTAATGGCGTCATGCAAAAATGAGGCTCCCAAAGAAGAGAGTGCTCCAGTAGAAAAAACTGTAGTAGAAGAGGTTTATCAGCCTAAGCACCAGTCACAAACCATTGACTTTAAGGGGCTTGCAACGTATGCCTACTTCAAAGCTCCTATGGCAACAACAGCCAAGACAGTTACTGTCAATTACAATCCTAAAGTTGTCTACGAACAACCAATTGTGATTAAGTATACTTACGAAAATGGAGATACTTACACTTACGTGATACCGAAAACTTTTGGTTTGTGGAAAAATGAGAATGGGAAGTTCCGAGTTGTAGTTGATAAGCAAAATACAGTGTGGCTTCAGGGACAAACAAAAGCTGGTAAATTTCATGAGTTCATATTCTATGGGGACTCTAAAAACAACGAAAAGAAAATCAAACCAAACTCTTACTTAGATAATATAAATTACAGCAAGTAAGCAACTTGGTTACCATTAAAAAAAGAGGCGCAGAATGTTCTGTGCCTCCTTTTTTGTGTTAGATACCAAAAAATTTAATATCATATACAGTAAGAAACCCCTTGGTATAAGCTCTATTTATTTTTTCGATAGTTCTTTGAGAGCAATACTCATCAAGTGAAGACTTTGTAATCCCGTATTTCTTTTCTTGTTCATAGTTTTTGAAAAACAATGGATAAGTGTTTGAAATCTTGTTAAGAAGGGATTTGGTTTTTGTTTCGTCTTCAATATCGAAGCGAGCAACAAGAAGTCCTTGACCAAGGTAATACTCCTGAACAGCCAGTATTGATGGATTATCTTCGTCAACAAGGCGATATATATCTCCAAGAGTAACGTTTTCGCCAAGATAGCAAATAACCCCATCAAGCATTTCGTCAATGTCTTCATCAACACAAATACCATCATGAATGTTTTGTGCTAAAACATTGGCAAAATGAGATAAAACCTCCAAAGTCACATGAGATCTCGTCTCTGACAACAACGATACAACAACACCTTTTGTCTTGTCTTCTGAAACAAAATAACCAAATGTCTTAAATCTGGTAACATTGTTCTTAAAGCCCAAAGCATATCTTTTGGTAGCCTCAATTAAAGAAGTTTCGAATTTTTCTTCTTTGCCATCTGCTAACTCAATAGCTTTCTTTAATAAAGATAAAGGAAGCTTTGTTTCTTTTCTTAATGTTTTTAAGTCCATAATTATAGAATTAAGTTAATAATAAATGTCAGAAAAACTATATATAGATTATTCTTTTTTTGTCAAGAAAGAATGTCTTTTTTAAATAAGTAATTGACTTTTATGAAATAAAGTTTTTATATAACAACGCTTATCTATAATTCAGATATAATTATGAAGAAAAATGGCAAAGCCCTACAAGGAGATTTGTTCCCAGAACTTCTCCCGAAAAAGAGTGAAAGTAAAAAGGCTGTTTCTAAAAAAAATAAAGAAACAGGTCTTAAGTTAGAAAACAAACAGCTAAAGGATGAAATTAAGTCCTTAAAGAAAGAACTCGAAAATGCTAAAATCAAAGCCGATGCTTATGATGAAATGATGAGTTCAACAAGCTTGTTTTCAACTAGTGTTGTTGCCAAAAGTTTTGGCTGGTCTGCTGTAAAGCTGAATGCTTATCTAAAAGCAAAGAAGGTTCAGTACTTTAAAAGTGGTATTTGGATGTTGTATCAAAAGTATGCTAATTGTGGCTATACTGGTGAGCAATTTTATCCCTACTATACTGACCAAAAAGGAAAAGACCATGTTCGCGCTCACACTTATTGGACAATGAAAGGTTATGAGTTTATAAGAAACCTCTTAAAAGAAGATAACCTTATCAAGTAAGTGATAATAAAAAAAAGGTATAAATTAGTTTTTATACCTTTTTTTGTTGCCTATAATGTAATGGGATTATTTTAAGTAATTTGTTGCAGAGATAAGTTTTAAAGGCTAGTATATATCGTAATTAATTTTTTGTATAAGGAAATATAGATGACACAAATTAAAGATACCACAGAATTAGATTTTTGCGATGTTTTATTTATGCCTAAAAGAACAACTCTAAATTCAAGAAATGAAGCAGATGTCATAAGAGAATACAAGTTTAAGTATTATCCTCATACCTTAAAATCTTGTGGTATAATGGCTGCAAATATGGCAACAACAGGAACATTTGAGATAAATAATGTTTTGCAAAAGTATCAAGCAATTACATGTTTGCATAAACACTATGATTTTCAAGATACAAAAAACTATAGCTACATAAATGATAATTTTGAAAATACCAATAGCAATGGAAATGCTTATACTTTTATATCAACAGGTCTAAAAGACGATAAAGAAAAGTTATTTAAGACTTTATCTGATAAAAACTTCAAAGTAGATAAATTGTGTATTGATATTGCTAATGGATATATTCCAAAGCTTTTAGAACTCGTTAAAGAGGTTAGAGCAAAATTTCCCCATCTTTTAATAATGGTTGGAAATGTAGTAACAGGTGATATGACACAAGATTTAATCTTAAGTGGTGCTGATATCGTTAAAGTAGGAATAGGCCCTGGATCTGTATGCACTACAAGAAAATTAACCGGTGTTGGTCGTCCTCAATTGTCTGCAATTTTAGAATGTGCAGATGCAGCTCATGGTGTTGGCGGACTAGTTTGTGCTGATGGCGGTTGCACATGTGCAGGAGATGTAGCAAAAGCATTTGGCGCAGGAGCAGATTTTGTCATGTTAGGTGGAATGCTTGCAGGAACAGATGAAGCATCTGGAGATTTAATTGAGAAAAATGTTCAAACAAATCAACTTATAGAAGAAAATGGTAAATTGGTTTTGTTGCAGAAAAAAGAAAAATATAAACAATTTTATGGAATGTCTTCTCAATTGGCTCAAGAAAAACACTTTGGAGGTATGGCTTGTTATCGTGCATCTGAAGGTAAAGTTGTTGAGATAGCATACAAAGGAAGTGTTGAGGGCGTTATTATGGAGATTTTAGGTGGAATTCGCTCTACAATGTCATACATAGGTGCAAGACGTTTGAAAGATATTCCAAAATGTACAACATTTTATAGAGTAAATCGTCAGCTAAATGAAATATTTGGAAAAAGCTAGATAAAAATGAAAGCACTTGTAAAAGTGCTTTTTTTATACAATAGCGGGAGATAAAAAACTAAAATAAGTATAATTAATTTGCAAGTTTTTGTAATTTGTGATATCATTGTAATAAGCTCTATGAATAGAATAAGGTTTTGGGATATGTCAGAAGATGATGAAAAATTAAAAAATGCATGTCAAAAAATATATTATCAAATTGTTAAAGGATTGCTATCTAAAGACGATACAATATTACTTGAAAATACATTTATGCAAACAACAGGTAAATATAATTACATGGAGGCTGGAGAAAAATTAGCCACCATATCTAAAGGTGAAAATGTCGCAAAACTGCAAGGAATTATTGAAAATTTGTGCAATGGAGAGTATTTAGCAAATAAAGAAATAAAAAAATTTATGCTAGAAAATGGTTATATCAAAGAAAATGATGGGAAAATAGAATTTCTGCCATCTTTTATACTACAAACCCCAAAAAATAATTTGCCAGGAGCATGTACAAAATTAGATAAAAATGGTAATATTTTGATTATAGTTCATGAACAACAAGCAAAAAGAAGTGATGATAGTTTAGCCGTTGCTTTAGGGCATGAAATCTGCCATCAAATGATAAATAAAGAAACGCAAAATAATGGAACATCTGCAGAAGTAGAGGCTCTCTGTGATATAGTTGGGCTTATTGCTGCTAAAGGTGCTGGATATGATATAAAAAATAAAATTTTAGAAGATGAAAAAGACTATAGTAGAGAAACACAAAAAAAGGCTATTGAATATTTTTGTCCTAATATGTCAGCTAAAGAGATTGAAGCAAAAGTTGATGAACATATGGAAAAAACTGTTAATACATTTTATATGCCAGAAAAATTAATAAAAATTGCAAAATTTGTAGATGAAAAAGTTCCACTCTCAATCAAAATGAAAAGAAAAAGAGAAGTAAAAGAGATAAAGAAAAGAATTATAGCAAAGAAATCGCAACCTACAAATCTGTTAGCAAGTGATGGAAAAGCCCATAAAATAAGTGAAAACCCTCTAAATAATGCAAGTATTAATTCTCAAATAGCACTAAAAGAATTTAGGGATACTCAAAAATTATAAATAAAAAAGTCGCCATTTAGACGACTTTAAATTATTGGCTGCTTGACCTGGATTCGAACCAAGATTAACGGAGTCAGAGTCCGCTGTCCTACCATTAGACGATCAAGCAATCAAAAGCTTGAGAAAAATTTTTAATATGATTTAAGCTAAGTGTCAACAGTTTTTAGATAAAAAAACTACAAAAAGTATTTGCAAAACAATAAAACATAAATTACCTTAAATAAGTAATTCTATAGTGAGGGAAAAATGGCTGTAAGTGTAAGTTCATCTATGTTAAAAATCTTAAAAGGTTTTCTTTTAGGTAAAAAAGATGGAGATATATCTCCAAGCGAAGCTGAAAAAATTCAAAAAGCATCATATGCATTAAATAATGCAGATGTAAAAAAACGTTTTTCCCCAACATATTTATCAATGTTATCAGGACTTGATAGTGAGGAAAAACAAGTTTTTGAGGCAACAGTTTATTACTTGACTAGAATTGCTATAAAAAAGCCAAAACAGCAAGAAGCTATCTTAAAATGTATGGAAGATAAGGCTTCTACCAAAGGATTAAATCCAGAATTTAGAGAGTATTTAAAACAACACATATTAGAAATATCTCAAAAAAACAACTATTAATTGTCTTTTGCTCTTGACTATAAAATAAATAGTATTATAAATAAAATCTGTTGAGCTTGCTCAACCGAAATAGTGAAACTTTTATTATAGTAAGGAGATAAAATGACAACAGGAACTGTTAAATGGTTTAACTCTCGTAAAGGTTATGGTTTTATCCAACCAGAAAGCGGTGGTAAAGATGTTTTTGTGCATATAACAAAACTTGAAGAAAAAGGTTTAAGAAAATTATATGAGGGACAACGCGTAAGTTATGAGATTTATGACGATCGTGGTAGAACTGCAGCAGGTGCTATTGAAATACTTTAATAGCTCAAATGGACTATCGGACTATCTTACGCCGTTTTCTAAGTATAGAGACGGCTTTTTTATATGTAAGATATCTTAATTTTTTTTGTTTACATCTCCTAAAAAGCTTGATAATAAATAAAACAAAATGTGGTGCAAAATCTGCATCTTTTTGTGTTTAAATTTTAGTTGTAGGAAAGTCTATGTTTCAAAAATTAAAAGCAAAATTATTAAGCTTGAACTTTGTTGTTAATTATAAAAAAATATTGCCATACGTAAAGCCATATTGGGGTAGAGCTTTAACTGCTGTACTTATTACTATACCTATCGGTTCTATGGATGCAGTTATTGCATGGGCCCTAAAACCTTATATGGATGTTGTTATGGTTGAAAAAGGAACATTCGGCTCTTCAACTATTCTTATTCCTATTCTGATTATTGTGTTTAGTTCGGTGCAAAGTGTACTTACATATAGTGCAACTTACTTAAATACATGGGTTGGACATAAAGTTGCTATGGATGTAAAAAAGAAATTATTTTCTAAATTAATGCGCTATAATGCCGCATTTTTTGATAAAAATACATCAGGAGATATTATTTTTCGTTTTAATAATGACGTAGATTCTGCTTGTAGCGGATTGCTAAATAATATGAAACTTTTTACAACTCGTTTGTTTTCATCATTGTCTTTAATCTGTGTGTTGTTCTATAACTCATGGCAATTAGCAATTCTTGCAACAATCGTATTGTTGGGTGCATTATTCCCATTAACAAGAGTAAGAAAACGTATTAAAGGATTAATGGATAAAACAGTATTCTCTGGTTCTAGAGTGATGACACACTTTAATGAAACATATAATGGTAATAGAATTATTTCATCATATAACCTATACGATTATCAGAATTTACGCTTTCGTAATACTCTAGATGAAGTTTTTAAATTAGGAATGAAAATGATACAACGTACAGGTGTTATATCTCCACTTATGCATTTTATTGTATCATTTGGTATTGCACTTGTTATATGGCTTGGTTCATATCTTATTGTAACCCATCAAATTACTGCAGGTAGCTTTGTGTCATTTATCGCAGCATTAATTATGCTTTATAATCCAATCAAAAGTATTGGTAATAATTTTAATAATGTTCAGATGGCATTTCTTGCTATGGAGCGTGTGTTTGGCGCTCTAGAAAGAGTTCCTGAAATTAGAAATTGTGAAAATCCAAAAACACTAGAAACACCTAAAAAATCTATTGAATATGAAGAAGTTGGTTTTTCATATGTGAAAAATAAACCAGTGCTTAAAGATGTAAACTTAAAAATAAATATAGGTGAGACTATCGCTTTTGTTGGTAATTCTGGTGGTGGAAAATCTACGCTTGTTAATTTGTTACCGCGTTTTTATGATGTTACAAAAGGTAAAATAAAAATTGATGGTACAGATATTAAAGAACTAGATATTGATTCTTTAAGAGATAATATTGCAATTGTTTTCCAAGATAATTTCCTCTTTGGTGGAACTATTAGAGATAATATTATCTTAGGTAAAGAAGATGCAACCGAAGAAGAAATTCAAAAAGCAGTAAAAAATGCTTGCTTAGAAGAATTTATTTCAACTCTTGAAAAGGGTCTTAATACAGAAATAGGGGAAAGAGGTGTTCTCTTATCTGGTGGTCAAAAGCAACGTATTGCAATTGCTCGTGCATTCATTAAAAATGCTCCGATTGTTATTCTAGATGAAGCAACATCCGCTCTAGATAATAAATCAGAGGCAATTGTTCAACAAGCTATAGAAAACCTAATGGCTGACCGAACCGTATTTATTATTGCTCATAGATTATCAACAGTTCGTAATGCAGATAAAATTGTAGTGGTAAATTATGGTAAAATTGTTGAAATAGGAAGCCATGAAGAATTGATAAATAAAAAAGATGGTATCTATGCATCTTTATATCATACTCAATTACATTAATTAAGGAGGTAAAATGCCATTTTTAACAGTATATACAAATGCAAATATTGAGAACGGAGAAACTTTAGCTAAAGAAGCATCAGTTCTTGTTGCAGATGTTTTGCATAAACCAATTAACTATGTTGTAGCAAATATTGTAAAAAACAACATGATGTGTTTTGGTGGAAATACTAAACAAAACGGCGCTCTTGTAGAAGTGCTATCAATTGGTTTTGCAGATAAAGATTTATTGGTAGAAAAGTTAACAGATTTTCTATCATCAAAGCTTAATATTGAAGACAAAAGTAACATAAATATATCACTTATAGATGCGCCTGCATCAAAGGTTGCCTCAGGAGGGCGAACATTTGGATAATTAAAATCCCCTCAATTTTGAGGGGATTTTTTTTATTCTGCATATGGGTTATCAGCTTTTCTAACATTTATTCTAATAGGAATGCCTCTTAAATTAAATGTATCTCTTAATTGATTTGTTAAAAATCTTAAATAAGACTGAGGTAAACCTTCTGGATTGCTAGAGAATATGTAAAATGAAGGTGGTCTAGTCTTAGCTTGAGTAATATATTTTAGTTTTATACGTCTTTTATTTTTACCAAGAGGTGCTGGGTTTTGGTCTTGAACATCTCTAAACCACTTGTTTAGTGGTGCTGTTGGAATACGTACATTCCAGCGTTCATAAACTTTTATCACCGCACTTAACAACTTATCTAAGCCTTTTTTCTTTAAGGCAGAAATTGTAACGGTTGGCACACCTTCTGCTTGGGTTAATGAGCTATCAAGTTTGTCATTTAATTTTTGCAGAGTTTCTTGTTTATTTGCTATATCCCATTTATTTACAGCAATTACAAGAGCCCTACCTTCATCAATAACTTTTCTTGCAATAGTTAAATCTTGTTTATCAAGAATTCCATCTGCATCAAGAACTAAAATTACAACTTGAGCCATGTTAGTTGCATATAAAGTACTTTCAACAGACATCTTTTCAATAGCTCCGGTAACTTTTGCTTGTTTACGCAGGCCCGCTGTGTCAACAAGATTTATTTTCCAATCTTTCCACTCTAGACGTGAAGTGATAGCATCTCTTGTTAAGCCTGCTTCTGGTCCAGTTAACATTCTTTCATCATTTAACAATGCATTTACAAGGGTTGATTTTCCGACATTAGGTCTACCAACAATTGCAACTTGTATTGGTTTCTTCTTTAATGCTTCAATACTTTCTTCTTCATCAGTATTTGTATCTATTTCATCTAAAGGTAATTCTTTTTCTTTTTGTTCTTCTATTTCTTTTAAAGATAAATATAATTCATCAAAGCCAATGCTGTGTTCTGCAGAAAAGATGATAGGTTCACCAAGTCCTAGCTTAAATGACTCGTAAATACCTTGTTCTTGAGTTTTACCTTCGCATTTATTTGCAAGTAAAATAACTGGTTTTTTACTCTTTCTAACTAAATCTGCAAAATGCTCATCATATGCTTGCATACCACTTCTTGCATCAAATAAAAACAAAACTACATCTGATTCATCAATAGCACGCTTTGTTTGTTGCCACATACGTTGTTCCATTTTGCCAGCAGTTGCTTCTTCATAACCTGCTGTATCAACAATCGTTAACTCTAAATCTTTAAGCTTTGCATGACCTTCTTTTCTATCTCTGGTAACCCCAGGAAGGTCATGTACTAAAGCTAACTTTTTTCCAACAAGACGATTAAATAGCGTGGACTTTCCAACATTAGGTCTGCCTACAATTGCTACTTTTAATGCCATTTTTTACCTCTAAATTAAAATCAAAAACAACTTAAAATAGCATATATCACACTAAAAAAAATTTGCAAGACATAAAATTTTATGGATTTAGCCAATCAAATTTTGAAAAAATTACTCTAAAGTATAAATATCTGCATCATCAGAAATTGCAACTACATGCTTGTTTACAACAATTAAACCATTGCTAATATCCATTTTAAGATTTGTTTTAGCAATAACTTTTCCTTTAGATGCGCTAATCTTAAATACTTTGCCGTTTGAAAAGGCTAGCAAAATATTGCCATCAATCATAATAGGATTTGCAGCATATGTTTCACCATCTTGGTCTTCGTAGTCTAAATAGTCTTTCATATTTAAAGACCAAATTATGCTTCCATCATTTTTATCAACTGCATATAAAACATTCTTATTAGAAATTACAAATAAATATTCACCAGCAAGTAGCATATTTTGAGTAGAGCCTATTTCATTTTGCCACAACACATCTCCGGTGCGTAAATCAAGAGCAACCATTACATTGCTATTGCTTATTGCATAAATTGTTCCATTTTCAACAATAGGATAAGAGGTGATAGAATTTATTTCTGTTGTTGAGCTAACTTGTTTATTAGAAACAAGCATATGTGACCATAAAGGTGTTCCAATTAAAGAATTTAAAACTACAATTTCGCCATTTGAAAAACCTGCAACAACAACATTATCTTCAGCTTCATAAGCAGGGCTTGCTCCACCGGCTATAACGGTATCTTCATGTGCAACACCAAATCTCCATAACTCTTCACCAGATATTTTATTTAATGCATAAAGCTTATTATCAACAGTTTGTACCAAAATCATATTAGATGTAATCGTTGGAGCTGTACGAATAGGTGATTCTAATACTTTTCTCCATTTTGGTGTTCCGCTAATAGCATCCATAGCATAAACACCACCAAAGCCAGTTGTTGCATATAACATCATGTTATCAACTGCAAGACCAGAAGCTCTGCTTTTGGTATCTTTGAAACCAATATTTTTTGTGGTTAAACTATTTTTCCAAAGTTCTGTTCCATCAAATATACTATAAGCGCTAACAACACCTTTTGCATCCATTACAAATACACGATTATTCTGCGCAACTGGAGCTGATAGTAAAATATCTCTTTTATTTACACCTTTACCGAAATTTTTTGACCAAATTTCCTTTAATGTGCTTCCTGCTTTTAAGTTTCCAACAATATGTTGAGAGTTTAACCCATTTTGCGCCCATGAGGTATTTACATAAGAACTAGGCAAAATATTTATTTGAGAGTTCTCAGTTGTAAGTTCGTTAGAAAAATCATCTAAAATAGACAACCTTTCACCAACTGGTAATTTTTTATCTTGAGTGCAAGATGCAAGCGATAAAATAAAACAACATACACATAGTCCTTTATATAACTGGTGCATATTAAACTCCCTCAAATATCTCGTTATAAATTATCCAACTAATTAGCTTCGTTAAGTAATGCTAACATATCATTTATTCTTGCTTTGAAATCATCAGAAATTTCGCTAGAAAGCAAGTCGTTATAAATATTTTTAGCTGTTTCAAAATCTTTGTTATAAACTGCAGACATAGCTAAAAGTTCTTTAGCCATTGATGACCATGCTCCATTACCATTTGCAATGTTTTGAAGTAAATTATTTAACTCATCATATGATACTGAATCAATTTTAAATGTTGCCAATTTAATTATTGCAATTTCACGAATTTTTTCTGTAACAGATGTGTCATTGCTAATTTTTTCTAAAACTTCAACACCTTTTTCTTTTTGATTGTTGTCAATCAAGATGTTTGCAATCTGTAATTGAGCCATGTCTTTATATAAACCAGTTTCTGTATGTACAATATTTTCCAATTCAGCAATGTTGTTTTCATAATTAGAATTAGGATTTATTGCTTGAGTATACTTAATATTGCTTTGTTCTGCTTTTCTAACTTTCCATTCAGCAATTTTCTCATATCCAATTGTAATTGTTAAAGCTAAAATTAAAATAGAAAAAATAAGACCACCATATTTATTTATAAGTTGTTTGAATTTTTCATTTCTGAGTTCTTCATCAACTTCTTCAAAGATTGCTTTATCTTCATCTAGATTGAAATATTGACGACCATTATTTGTTGGTTTAGTATTTTTTTTGTCTTTACGATTAATATTGTTAGCCATAACGCAATCCTTCCAAAAGTAAATATTTTAACAAATTATATGAGTAGTCAAAAATCAACGCAATGAAAATATCAATTTAATTACCAATTATTTTTCTTGTAATGAAATCTTTTAACCATAATAAATCATTTACAGGTAGTCTATTCTCTATAGAAAAGATTTGGTCTTTGCTGATAATTGCAAGGCTATATCTGTCGATTGCAGGGTTGTATGTTAATTCAATATTTTCTATCTTAGTATTAGATATATGCTTTTCGCCAGTTATTGTTCCAAATAAAATTGTTTTGATAAATAATTTTTCATTAGTAAGCTCTATATAATAAGTTTCAAACAATTTAATTGTAAAATATATAATAGCTAATAATGTTACAGCTCCCATTGTCCAGTATTTGATTGGTAAAGTTGTGCCAATAATTGTTAAGTAAACGCCACCTACAATTAGTAGGAGAGAAGCTGATATTGCTATTAGTAAAAATAGAGAGCTAAATACATCCCAATATACCCCAAGAGGTTTGATAATGGTGGATTTTGCCGAGTCTTTAATGTTAAGTGTTTGTGGGGCAGGGAATTTACCACTAGCGATAAATGGTAGCTTATTCTCCAATGCTAGTTGTTTTAGTGGTTTATTTAAATCCTCATAATCTCTTTTGCATAATCCTCTTTCATTAACACTAAGAGCAGGAAGCTTAAATAATCTTGCATAATTTTCCCATATTTTTCTAATATTTTTATTTTGTGTTGAAATGTAAAGAGGAACAATCTTGCTTGCATCTTGATGATATAAATCAACGATATATCTGTTTTTGTTAAATAAACCAGTATTTGAAAATAAAACTCTTAATCTAACCCCTATATAATTTTCAAGAGGCTCAATAAGTGTATGTTTTACACCAATTGATGGCCTGTATATAATTTTAAATTCTCTGCCATTAAAGGTAAATTTTTTATATCGCACAATAGCAAGTATTGAGCCGATAATAATTCCAAGAGCAATAAGAATAATTATAAAGGCAAAAATTTCAACAAGAAGATAAGAGTTAGAAGATGTTTTTTCTGCATTAAGAAAACTAAAGAGTTCAAAGATACCCAAGCAAAGTAATCCAATCCCAAGTAAGATACTTATTATTGCTTTTATAGGGGAAGATCTATCAGTCTTAAATGCCGGTAATTTTGAAAAGCTAAATTTTAAATTAGAGCTAAAATGATCAGGTACATGAACAAGCATTAGTTTCTCCAAATAAAAAAATATCCAATATATATACATTATATACCAATAAAAAAAATATTCATCTATTTTTTTATATTTTTTACTTAAAATATTTAAAAGTTTAACTTGTTTTTATGATATTTTTCTGTTAAAACGAAAAAAAGAAAGGAAAATAATGCAAAATTCATTATGTGGAAGTTGCGGAGGATGTCCGTTACGTGGCAGTGATATCTCAAGTTATCGCAAGCAAAAAGAGTCCAATTTTAAAGATATTATATCAAACATAAAAAACTCTACCCCTATAATTGATGAACCTATATTTATCGAAGACGGGTTGCGTCGCAGGGCGGAAATGGATTTTTGCTTTGAAAAAAAAGAGCTAAAATTAGGATTTAATGAAAATAAGTCACATAATATTATAGATGTAAATCAATGTTTGATGCTAGATAGTTCTTTAAATGAAATTTTGCCTAAAATAAAGGAGTTTTTAAAGGAATTTATATCTATTGCTATAACCGTTAAAGTAAAGAAAAATAAAATCGAAACAAAATATATCAATAAAGGCTCGATTCGTTTATTAAAAGCAGATAATGGTATAGATGTTCTATTTATATTGCCAATAAATCCAGGTGTTGAACATAGAATGCTTGTTGCAGATTTTGTTAATTCAAACGAAAAGATTATACGTTTTTGTTGGGAAATAAATAACAGCGCCCCAGAAGAAATAGTTACAAAAATCTCACCTAAATTATATATTAGCGATTATGAAATAGATATACCTGTTGGGGCTTTTTTGCAAGCATCAAAAGATGCTGAAACCAAAATGATAAATAAAGTATTAGGGTATTTAGGAGAAGTTTCTGGTAGCCTTGCGGATTTGTTTTGCGGATTAGGTACTTTTACATATCCTCTATCAAAAATAAAAGGTGTAGATGTTTTATCAATAGATTCGTCAGGCGTTTCATTAAAAGGTTTAGAAAAAGCAATAGCGGTAAATCAAATTCACAATGTTAAGATTGTAAATAAAAACTTATTTAAATATCCTCTAGATAAAGATGAGTTAAAAGGTCTTGAAGCTCTTGTGATAGATCCTCCAAGGGCAGGAGCTCATGAACAATGTCGACAAATAGCTCAAATGGATAACAAAGATAAGCCTAAAAAAATAGTATTTGTATCATGTAATCCAAGTACTTTTGTTTATGATGCAAATACGTTAATTCAAGGAAATTATAAGTTAGAAAAAATAACACTAGTAGATCAATTTGTTTATTCAAATCATATGGAGCTTATCGCTCTGTTTACATTAAACCAAGAAAACTAAGGAGTATAAAATGATAGATAACTCTCAATTAAAAAATATGGCTAATGCAATAAGATTTTTATCAGCAGATGCTATTAATAAATCTAATTCAGGACATCCTGGTATGCCTCTTGGTATGGCAGATGTCGCAACAGTTTTATTTGGAGAGTATATAAAGCTAAATCCTAATGCTCCAAAATGGTTTGATAGAGACAGATTTGTTCTATCAGCAGGTCATGGTTCAATGCTTATGTATTCATTATTATATCTAATGGGATATAAAGACATAACATTAGAAGATATTAAAAACTTTCGTCAATTCGGGGCTAAAACAGCAGGTCACCCAGAGTATGGTCACCTTGATGGTATTGATATGACAACAGGGCCACTCGGACAAGGTATATCATCAGCAGTAGGTATGGCTTTAGCAGAAAGGATGATAAATAGTAAGTTTGGTGATGGTTTGTGTAAGCACTATACATATGTTATTGCTGGAGATGGTTGTTTAATGGAGGGAATTTCAGAAGAAGCTGCATCTCTTGCAGGGCATTTAGGGTTAAATAAATTAATAGTTTTCTGGGATAACAATAATATAACAATAGATGGAACAGTAGATAAAGCTAGTTCAACAAATCAATTATTACGTTTTGAAGCTATGGGCTGGAACACTATCAAGATAGATGGTCACAATTATGATGAAATAAGAAGTGCAATAACCAAAGCTCAAAATTCAAGCAAGCCAACATTGATTTCTTGTAAAACAACCATAGGATATGGAGCACCAACAAAATGTGGAACTTCAAAATGCCATGGTTCACCTCTTGGAGAAGATGAAACTCTTGCTATGCGTAAAGCCTTAAATTGGGAATATGCGCCTTTTGAAATTCCATTAGAAATATTAAATAGTTGGCGTCAAACCCAAAATCGTAATTTAATTGGATATAATACGTGGGTGCAAAATGCTGCAGAAAATCCAGAGTTTAGAGATTATGTTGCCAATAAATTACCTCAAGGTTGGGACAATAAACTAAATAAATTAAAAGAAACATCAGTTTTAGAACAAACCAAAGTTGCAACACGTAAAGCATCTGAAATGTGTTTAAAAGCAATCGTTCCAAATATTCCAGAAATAGTTGGCGGTTCGGCAGACCTTGCAGCATCAAATTTAACATTTGTTGATGGTTTAAAAACTGTAACCAAAGATGATTATAATGCAAATAACGTTATGTATGGTATTAGAGAGCATGCAATGGGGGCTATAATGAATGGTATGGCACTTCATGGTGGAGCTATTCCATACGGCGGAACATTTTTTGTCTTTTCTGATTACTTGCGCCCTTCAATGCGCCTTGCTGCATTAATGGGTATAAGAGTTATATATGTTTTAACTCACGATTCTATTGGCGTTGGAGAAGATGGTCCAACTCATCAACCAATAGAGCATCTCGCATCATATAGAGCAATGCCAAATATTTTGACCTTCCGTCCATGTGATGTTGTGGAAACTGCAGAATGTTGGCAAATAGCTTTAACAGAAGAAAAAAGACCAAGCATTTTGACATTATCTCGTCAAAATTTACCAATGTTAAGAACTTCAACAGAAAAGAATATGACATTAAAGGGAGCTTATGTGATTTCACCAGCTAAAGCCAAAAGAATGGCAACAATTATTGCAACAGGTTCTGAGGTGTTTGTTGCTGTTGAGGCTCAGAAAAAATTATTAGAAAAGAATATAGACATAGCGGTGGTGTCAATGCCTTGTATGGAATTATTTGAAGAGCAAAGCTTAAACTACCAATTGGAGGTTTTAGGTACAGCTCCTGTTATAAGTGTTGAGGCAGCATCAACCTTTGGATGGAATAGATATGCACAAAAAACAATAGGTATAGACACTTTTGGCGCATCAGCTCCAGCCTCAAAGCTTTATGAGTATTTTGGATTAACTCCAGAGCATATTGCTAAAGAAGTTGAAAGTATGGTAAAATAAAAAAAAGGAGGGTTTTCCCTCCTTTTTTATACTTATCTTTCTTTTCGTTTATATCTTCGTTTGTATTCTTCATCTTTGTAATCAAAATCAAAATAAAATTCATCGAAGCCATTAACTTTGCTTTTTTTCTTGTTTTGTTTACGAATATTGTTAATAGCACGTCTTCTACCAAGTTCGCTTGCACTTCCTTTTATTCCTGTTGAACCTTTTGACATAAATGTTGTATCAACATATATTTTATCACCTTTATAAATAAAATAGTTCCAAGCATGACCAGAATTACGTTTTACACTACTAGATAGATATTTATTTGCTGGATATACATAACCGCTAATTGTTCCAACTCTAATGCCAGCTCTTTTACACATTGTTTCAAATAATTCGGCAAAATCGCCACAAATCCCAACCCTTGTTCTTAATAGGTCTTTTGCAGATTGTCCGTTATATTTTTGACGAAGTCTTGTTGCTCCTCCATTATTATATAAATATTCATCATAGTAAATATGAGATGCAATCCAAAAGGCAATAGCCTTAGCTTTGTCATAGTCGTTATCAAAAGGTTTTTCAAGAAAAGCAACAAGAGATGATATATTTTTTTCTGTATCTCTTGGAGTCTTATTAACAAATCTCTCAATTTGTGCAGAGCTATAATATTTTGCCTCTACTTTAAATGTTGGTAATAATAAAAGGGCAAAAAGAAGATGATAAAAAAGTTTTTTCATAGTTAAATCCTTAAAAAGTTCGTGCTAAAATAATAATATAACAAAATTAAAATTGGATTAATTTAATAAAATCACGTTGTTTCAAATATATAGCAAATGGTATTATAATACTATTATTTAAAATATTGAAAAAAGGTGAAATTTTTTAGTTGACATTTATAATTTTACAAGTATATTGAGCCACGAATTTAACATAAATTTTTTAGAAAAGAGACCAATAATATGAATACATACGCTACAAAGCCGTCTGATATTACAAGAAAATGGTACGTTGTTGATGCAACAGACGTTGTTTTAGGTCGTCTTGCTGCACAAGTATCAATCTTGCTTCGCGGTAAACATAAAGCTTATTATACTCCAAACTTAGATTGCGGAGACTATGTTGTTGTTATCAATGCTGACAAAGTAAAATTGACAGGCAAAAAGTTAACAGACAAAAAATACTACAAACACACAGGATATGTTGGCGGTATTAAAGAAACTACAGCTGGTAAACTTCTTGATGGTCGTTTCCCAGAAAGAGTTATTGTAAAAGCTGTTGAACGCATGATTACTCGTAACCCAATGGGTCGTCAACAAATGACAAAGTTAAAAGTATATGCTGGTGAAAATCACCCACATGCTGCACAAAATCCTGAAGTTTTAGATATTGCATCTAAAAATCCAAAAAACAAAAGGAGTGAAATGTAATGGCTACTAAGAAAATTGAATCTTTAACAGAAATTAAAGAAGCTGTTGCTGCAACTTCTGCTGTTGCTGAAACAAAACGTAAACCAAATCGTGATAAACAAGGTCGTTCTTATGCAACAGGTAAAAGAAAAAATGCTGTAGCTCGTGTATGGATTATGCCTGGTAAAGGTAACATCACAGTAAACGATAAACCAATTGATACATATTTTGCTCGTCCAGTGTTAAAAATGATTATTAACCAACCATTTGAAATCACAAATCGTGAAAACGAATTTGACGTAGTTTGTACAGTTCAAGGCGGTGGTTTGTCTGGTCAAGCTGGTGCTATCAAACACGGTATTTCTAAAGCATTAAACGAATATGAACCAGAATTACGTACAGTATTAAAACAAGCTGGTTTCTTAACTCGTGATGATCGTGTTGTAGAACGTAAGAAATATGGTCGTGCGAAAGCTCGTCGTTCTTACCAATTCTCTAAACGTTAATCGTTTTATAGAATGCAAACAATTAAAAAGGGTGCTTATTGGCATCCTTTTTTTGTATAAAATCTTGATTTTAAAATAAAACAAGTTATCATCTGGTCATCAAAAAATTATGATGTTTAATTAAAAAAATATATATTATGGAAATAGTTGCTTATTGTTTAGGTGGTCTCACCATAGTAGTGTTTATTGCTTTTATAATTGCTTGGGCTTGTATGCAAGAAAAGCAATTTGCTGAGATAAATAAACAAATTGAAGAAATCAAAAAAAGTAAATAACCATTAAAAACTTTAAGTTATGGAAACAGAAAAAATTATTTTTTGGACAGTGATTGCTTTTTGCGTTATCGTATTTGTTGTAATTTTCAGTGGGTTGTTAAAAGAATTTGGTAAACTACTGAAAAAGCAGAAAAACATGGCGAGGAATTGAAGAAACAACAAAAACTTCACAATAATAGCAGTAATGGACCTAAAACTTTCCATGAGGTGATTATTGAGCCATATTCGGGTTCGGAGCTTTCTGATGTTTTACGAGAGATGAAAATTTTAAGCACTTTTATTAAACTACCTGTGCGTGCTGTATTTAATAACAAAAAACTCCGTATTACATCAACAACCAATCTTGATGAAGTTGTATCTTGTTATTATAATGACGTAGATACTGATAGTGTTAAATATTGTAAAAAATAATCATCAAAATATTGTATTATGGAAAAAATCAGAGGTAAGCTCATAAGTACACCAGTTGTTCTAAAAGATGGCTACACTGCAATTGTATTGATTATGGTAGAAACTCAAAAAGGTTGCCAAGAGTTTTATAAAGATAGTACCATAACAGAGATTACAAAACTCATCAATTCAGATTTTTCTAAAGTGGCATTATCTGCAGTGGGTGACATGGTTGAATTTGATGCTGAAACAAGTCTGTGTCTGCCAGGTAAAAGAATTTGGCATTTCAAAAACATAACGCATAATTTTTAATATTTGAATGCTTTATGAATATCGCCAATAAAAACACCCCTAACTTTGTAAGTTAGGGGTGTTTTTTGTCTTAGTCTATGTACTCATACAATTCATCCAAGTAACATGGAACAGTGTCCTCATATGATAGAACAATATCCTCATTCCATAATGTGAGAACGTCATAAATCGCCTCATCTGGAATTTCATACTTTTGAGCAACCTCTTTGATTAAGGAAATATCCTTTCTCTTGATGATTGTGCGGATGTCTTCATCATCAAAATCAAAACAATCAAGATGCTTGAGGATGACTTGAGTATCACCAAATTGAAGCATGATTCTAATATCCTCATCATAATATTCGAAATTTTTGATGAAAAGATCCTGAACTATAGGTTCTCTGTCTTTGAAAATTGTCATAGACACTTCGTTATCATCATCTTCAATCTCTAAAGCACCTTCATCATCTGAGCGTTTGCTAAAGAAATTTTCGATAATAGAAACCGGAGCATAACACATAAATAATGAAAGATACCTAGAGTCTTCATGGAAGCCTTGGAGTAAATCTAACATTACATTAATGATATACTCATCTTTTCTCTCCAAAATCGCTTGAAATTGAAGATAAGTAAAATCACTATCATTTGCAATGAAGTCTAGTACAATCTGCTTTTTTGCATGCCTAAACAACATAGCTTTAGAGAAGTCTGAGAGCTTGGGCTCGCTATCCAAATATAGCTTAATATAGTTGTCTAAGCCAGATTTAAAAAGCCAACATTCTCCATAGTAACCGATACCATCTTCCTGCTTAAGTAATGCTTCGATTTGTGGCGCATTGTTTGATTTTAGTATTGCAACAGCGCTTCTTCCTGTGAATGAGTGATCATTTTCATTAAGAGATGCAATGATTTCTTCATTACCACCTTCTATTTGTTTTTCAACAACTTTATCCGGAAGAGGTGATTTTCTTATCACCGCTTTAAGAAGGTCATGATTTTGGGTTTCAATAAGCCTATCATAAAACTCCATAGGAATGTTGTCAACTTCAGGAATATAAAGCTCTTTTGCAAAGACTTCAAACATCTTCAAACTTGCATTTTTTGAGATGTATTTTATGCTATCTTCTGGCAGACAATTTGTGTTGTTGCAAAGGCAAGTTTCAAGCAAATCACATCTATCATTATCAACGATATAAGTAATTTCATCTTCATCAAATAAGCGGTTAGATGCAATCTTTAATGCAACATCATTTGGTGCTGATGAAAATATAGATATCGCAACCTCAGAAGGTATAAACACATGTTCATCAATCAATGCATTGTAAATGTCGCGGTCATTGAGTTTAACAAGAAGCGAAAGATTTTGTGTTTTAACCCTATGATTCTTGATGTAGCTTATAATAAGCTGTTTGTTTTTTGAGTTAAATACAGTTTTTTCGCAGTTTCTTAAACAACCAACATTTTCAATAAGCAGTTTAATGTCTTTTGAATTAGCATTTTTAAGGATGCTCTCAAGCATTTTTTCATCTATTTCAAATCCATTTGTAAGCATCCAGCGAACACCTTTTAATTTAGCAATTTGCTCAAAAGCTTGCCCTCTATAAACCATATGATTTTTTAAATGCTCACAAAAGAAATTATGCTCTAATAAATTAAGAGCTACCTTTTGATTTGTTTGCAAAACGTGCAAAACAGCATCCAAGTTAAAAGAGTGACCATGATAGAAATACTTTCGAAGCATGTTAACAGAACATCCTCTTCCGATAAGCATATTAAAGTGATGCTTTTCGGGAATGCTGTAAACGCCTCCAGATAGCCAAAAACAAAGCACATTAAAGAACGTGCTTAATCTAAAAACATTTTCTTCCATAATAAATAAAATATAATAATTAAACAAAAATTTATTTTCTCGAGCAAGTATTGTACAAAAAAATAACATTATGTCAATAAAAAACCTGCTTCCACAAGGAAGCAGGCTTTTAATTAGTAAGTTTCACACAATTTTTTTGTGCATTCATTGGAAAGATCGTACTTTTCGATGTAAATATCAATAAAGTCCATTCGCTTGTCTTCAATAAGCTTTAAGATGGCTTTTTCAGAAAGTGGATGTCTTTCAATATAATACATCAAAAGTTTTTCATCAAAGTTACTTGCAAGGTACAGCTCTGTGTCATCATGAAGTCTTAGCTTATCAACATATAAGTATATTGCCTTGTTATTTTGTTTGATTAGCTCGATTTCATTAGAGTGATTGAACTTTATTTTGCCAAACAAGTTTGTAAGCTCTGTTAGCGAAAGTTCTGGAATAACTTCAGAAACAACAAACGGTAAAAAGGATTTGACACGTTCGATAAGTCTATCATCACCTCTAAGCAAAATAGCTTTTTGTACCAAATGTGATGATAAGTTATTCTTACCTAGGAACGGCTCCACAGTTTCTATTCTACCATTTTTTACAAAATGGAAGAATGCAAAGTAACGAATACCTATTTCTTTTTTGCTAAGAATTTTTACATACTCGTCAATTAGATCTTGGTTTCCTTCTTTCATTAAGAATGTTTCAGTAATTTCTGAAAGTCCATAAGTTGTAGCATTTTCAAGCAAAATATCAAAATAGCCTTTCTGGGCGATAAGAAGTTCGTTGAGAGGAAAGAAACAGAAATGTTCCAGATAATCACGAATTTTCTTAAAATCACCTAAGTTGATTAACTTCCTTTCCATAGAATATGAAAAACCATGCTTTTGGAAGACAAGATCTGCAAGCTCTTTGTTCCCTAATGCATAAATTTTATCAAGAATTTCGTCAGACAAAGTGTAACAATCTGAATTTTCGATAAACATTTTTATTAGAGCTTCATCTTTTGTTTCAAGAATAAGGTCCTGCGTATCGCTGTAAAGACCTTGATTCATAAATAGCTTTAGATGTTCTTTGTTGCCGATTTCAAGTAGCTTTTTAAAGAAACTTAACTGATCTTCAATGCATACCGTCTTTTTAGTAAAGTAACAGATCGCCTCTTTTTGAATGTCGTGTTCTTTTCTTGCAAGAAGAACTAAAAGAAAAGATGGTGGTACATTTCTTGTTTTAAGAATGTCTTTAATCTCTTCTATGGTTCCAATCTTAAAGAGGTGGCAAATTCCATCATTACCCAAAGGGAAATTTTTAACAAAGAAGTCTTTTGCCAAATCAAAATCACTCTTAAATAAAGCATCTTCTACATATTCAAGCCAAAAAATATTTAGCTTAGCCTCATCGTCTTGTGAGAGCTTGTATAACATCGCAAAAACTGAAAATCTATATCCTTCTTTAATTGTGCGGACTATATCACCAGTTGTTATGCGCTCTGTATAACGCTCAATGTAATCTTTTAGTTGAAGGTCATTTAACCTCTCAAACAACTCGACTGCAAGAGTTCTGGAGAATGGTGCAGTTTGGATAATCTGCTCTATACTTGCATTTTTATAAAAAAATGTCCAGAAAGGAGCGTTTTTGCTAAAATCTTTAAGACAAGGTATAAAAGCTTCAAACTTATCGCTGTATTCATAAGAAAGAATGGTAGAATAAAACTCATCTGAAAGATTGTTACAAAGCTTTTTAATGTTTTTCTTGAAAAAACTTAAAGATGATGTTTTTAGGAATTCTACTGAATCAACATTTTTGGCTTTTCCAAAAACGACTTTTCGCCAAAGGATGAACCTTTTTCGTAAAATTGATAACTTTTTCTTCATAATAATGTATTTTAATAATTAAACAAAATTTTTCATTAAACGAAAACCTTATAATAAAATTTTTATTATTTGTCAATATCGGCTAAATAAACGATTTTCTTTGATTTTTGTCTTGACAAAACTAAATTTATTTACATATAATAAACCAGTTAAATTATTTTGTAAAACTATGTAGAGAAGAAGTATGGTTAAGTTAAGTGATAATAATGCCTATAAAAGAGGGCAAGAACTATTAGATGCGGGTATGTGTATGGAGGCAATTTCTCAGTTTGATGAGTTTTTGACAACCCAACCCGATTCTTGGAAAGCTATTAACTCTAAAGGTTTTGCTTTTCAAAAAATGAATAGATATACAGAAGCTGTTGAATGCTTTGATAAAGCTTTGGCTATAAATCCGAAGTCTGTTGAAGTATTAAATAATAAAGGTGTAACACTAAGTATGCGAGGCCTTTATAAAGAAGCGATAAATTGCTTTGAGCAAGCTTTTGCAAATGATCCAACTTCTCTAGAAGCCTTAAATGGTAAGGCAATTGCCTTGCAACATATGTTTTTGTTTAAAGAGGCTTTAGATGTTTTACAACAAGCATATCAAGTAGATCCTAAGCATCCTCAAACATTGTTAAGTATTGCTGTAACTTTGCAAAAACTTAAACAATATGAGCGTGCTATTGGGTATTTTAAAAAGGTTTTATCTTCAGATAAATCAAATGTTAAAGCATGGAATGGTATTGGTGTTACATACCAGTTAATGGGAGATAATGATTCAGCATTAAAATGCTTTACAAAGATATTAAATATTGATAGTTCAGAAATTCAAGCATGGATTAGTATTGGTTTTGTTTACCAAAAAATGTTTAAGTTTAAAGATGCTCTAAAATGCTATAATAAAGCTAAGAATTTGGTAGATGGACGTTATCATCATAAGCTCTATGATGGTCTTGCATCTTGTTTAACAAAGCTATCTGAATTTGATCAAGCAATAGAAATTTACAAACATATTTTCCAAAGAGAAGAGGGAAAGAAAAAATGGGATGCTCAGCGTTCTATTAAGTTTGTAAATAAATTAAAGCGTAAAAAAGCAATAGGTATTTTGCCTGATGTTGTTCCTCAAGATGTTACAAGTGAAGATAGTGAGACATCAGAGGATTAAACCTTAAGAGAATTGTGAGTATTCTAAAAATAAGAGTGTACATTGTGCACTCTTTTTTGTTATGTTAATACTAAACATAAAAGAGGGGAAAATGAAAGAAAATACTAGCGTAAAAACATCAAGGTTATTGCAAATAAGTGGAATATATTTTGTTTTGCAAATAGTTTTTGCAGTTGCTTTGTCTTTTTGGTTGTTGATAGAACATCAGCCAAAAACTGGAGATGATGTTGAGCATCTTCATTCAGCATGGCTTGTTTTTCAAGGAAAAGTTCCGTATAATGACTTTTTTCAACATCATAATCCATTGTTGTGGTATTTGTTTGCACCTGTTTTAGGTGTTTTTGCATATGATATTGTTGTTTTTGATGTAGTTCGCTTTTTCTCTACATTTATAATGTTTATAACCCTTTTTCTTGTTGCAAAAATTATAAAAAAATATATGTCAAATAGCTGGTATGCTGCTCTTATTGGTGTAGCATCTGTTTTTCCATCATATGTTATATATAGTGGTCAAGATTTTAGGCCAGATAACTATATGCTTTTTTGTTTTGTAGCAGGATTATATTATTTATTATCATATTTAGAAAATAAAAAAACTAAAGCTCTAGTTTTATCGTTTTTTATGTTTGCTCTATCATTCTTTTTTATGCAAAAAATAATATTTACACTAGCTGTTATTGGTGTGATTGTTGTTTGGTTGTTGGTAAAAAAACAAATAAATCTATCTGATTTTTATAGTGCTTTAATTTTACCATTAGTATGTGTATTAATTTTTCTTTTCTGGCTTACATACCATGGAATGGTAGAACGCTATTGGCTAACAAACTATATATTTAATCTCTATATTCCAGATGTATATGGTAATTTAGTTGAAAAAACAAAACCTGAATTTTATGTTGTGAGCTCAATAGCTCTTATTGGCTCTTTGTATTTTATAATTAAAGGCAATACTTCGCAAAGAATAATTAGCATATTGTGGTTGATAGAGGCTCTTCAACGGGTGTTCTATTTTTCTTTGGATCGCCATTATTACTATCAAATGCAAGTTTTTAATGCTATAATGGCAGGAGCAATACTCTGGGTTTTAATAAAAAAATATAATGTATTATCCCTATTATGTGTTTTGTTATCACTTGCAGGGTGTTATACATTTGGTCAGTACTGCTTAAAAATGAAACTTCATCCTAATTATCATAGATATGTTACCCCAAAATATGTTATAGAACAAACAAATAGATGTGATGCAGTACTAAATGGGTATGGTATAACATATGGGATTTTTTCAAAAGACCTAACATATTACTGGAATTTAAACGGACAACTAGATGTTATTGGTAATAAAATCGGGTTAGCGCCTCTTCATGACCTAAATAGGATAATAGAAAATAATTTACCAAGAATAATATATACGGGAACTTATTGGGACGAAAAATTAAAAAAACAAAATATTTATGCTGAGGTACATAAGGTTTCAGATAGAATAAAAAAGAAATATTACAATCAGTCGTTATTTGTTGATGTTTTTATTCTAAAACCAGAGTATCAAAATCGTCGTAGATGCAAATATGATGTGAACACCGATAGCTGGAATTATTATAATTTTTAAGGTAACATGAAATGAGCGATATATTAAAAAAAATAGTTTATTCAACACTTGGTCTATACATTGCTTTTTGTGTATCTCTCTTTATATGGGTTATTATATATAGTGGGTCAGGAGATGGAGATACACTAGAGCACGTTCATTCATCATGGCTTGTTTTTCGAGGGAAAGTCCCTTATAAAGATTTTTTTCAGCACCATAACCCTCTGTTATGGTATTTGGGTGCTCCATTTGTTGGGCTTTTCGAATATAGCTTAAGAGCTGTTGATGCTGCAAATATGCTAGCAGTAACATCAACCATTATCACAATGTTTTATATTTATAGAATACATAAAAATATTTTAAATAGCGTTTTAGGAGGCTTAATTGCTATAGCCTTTTTTGCTTTGCCACAAAATAGTTTGTATAACAAAGATTTTAAGCCTGATAATTTTATGGTTATGAGTTTAGTTTCTGGTATTTATTATCTTCTTTGTTATATAAAAAATAAGGGATTATTCAATTTAAGCCTTTCATTTTTGCTATTTTTTATCTCTTTTATGTTTACGCAAAAAGCTGTTTTAGAAATATTTTGTTTAGGGATAATTGTATTATATTTTATAAAAGAAAAAAAGATGTCATTAAACGATTGTTTGGTATCTTCTATTTTGCCAATTACAATATATGCATTTTTCTTGGCATATTTATTTAGTCATGATGTATTAGGATTGTATTTTAAGGCGAATTTTGAGCTAAATTCATATATACCAGAAGTGTTTCATACAAGAAGATTTATTCATCCAAGTTATGAAATGATGGTTCCAATTTTTATCTCATTATATGGTGTATATAAATATTTATACCATTCTAATATCTATGCAAAAATTTTGGGTGTAGTTTTTATATGTGAGTATATGATAAGAATGTTTTACTTTACTCCATTTATCTATTACTTTGCTTTTCTTCATGCTATATCTTCTATTTATGCAGGATTTACTATTTCTGAACTAGCAAAAAAATATAAATATATATTGCTAGTAGTTTTGGCATATTTTGTTGTATTAGGTGGAATTTATGCAAATATTTATAGTAAAAGAATAACAGTCGGTGATAGTTATAAATATGGAGCATCTGGTTTTGTTTTAGAACTAACAAATCCTTGTGATTATATTGTAAATGGATATAGAATAGGGTATAACTTATTTGGAAAAGATGTTGATTTTATCTGGAATTTATTAGGGCAAATAGATGTTATCGCAGCAACAATTGGCATTAGACCAACCGCAGACCTAGAAGCATTAATTCGTAAATATCGCCCAAAAATTATCTATGGTGAAAATTATTATGATACATATAGAGAATACCGAGGAGAAATAGGAGTTCACCCAATTCATTGGATTAGTAAGCATCTATTAAATGAAATGTATTTACCATTAAATCGTGATAATTTATATATACTAAAACCAGAATATCAAAGCTATGATTGTAAGTATAATTATAGAACTAAAACCTATGAATATGTAGATAAGTTTTAGTAAAAATTTTACAATTATATCTTACAATAAATCTATAAGAATAAGAGACGAAGGGAGGTTAATATGCGCGTAGTAATAAAAAATGATTATGAAGACGTAACAGATTGGGCTGCAACATATATTGCATATAAAATAAATAGAGCTCGTCCAACCCCTTCAAAGCCATTTATTTTAGGCCTTCCTATGGGAGATACCCCCAAAGGTGTATATAAAAAATTAGTAGAATTAAACCATAAAGGAAAATTATCTTTTGCAAATGTTATAATATTCTGCATGAATGAATTTGTAGGTCTAGATGCTAAAGCTCCTCAAAGTTGCCATAGTTATATGAATGAATATTTATTAAAACATGTAGATACAAAAGCATCAAATATTTATATTTTAGATGGTAAAACCAAAAACTATGAAAAAGAATGTTCTAATTTTGAATTAGCAATAAAGCAAAAAGGTGGAATAGATTTATTTGTGGGTGGAGTTGGTGAAGATGGGCATATTGCGTTTAATGAGCCATTCTCATCTTTATCATCGCTTACACGTGTAAAGACATTAACAACCGAAACAATGAAGGCTAAAGCTAAATTGTTTGATGATGATATAACAAAAGTTCCTCATACTGTATTGACAGTTGGTGTTGGAACAATAATGGCTGCAAAAGAGGTTTTATTCTTGGCAACAGGAAAGAATAAAGCAAAGGCAACAAAATCAGCAATAGAAGAGGGTGTTAATCATAAATGGCCAGTGAGTGCACTTCAAATGCATAAACATGGAATATATTTATGTGATGAAGATGCTGCATCTAAACTAGAAAAAGAGACTATAATTTACTTAAAAGATATTGAGCGTAATGCGTACTAAAATATATAAAAAATTACAATCATTATCAGAGGAGAAGTATAAAAACTTCTCCTTAAAACTATTGCCCAAAGATACAAATTTAATTGGTGTTAGGATTCCTTTAATTAAAAATTTAGCAAAACAACTAATAAAAGAAAATACCATAAATAAGTATTTAAATGAGCCTTTAGAAAATCTTATTTATCAAGAAGAAAAAATGCTCTATTCTCTATTGATTGCATATTCAAAAATAGATAAAAATGAAAAGCTACAATATATCAAAAACTATGTTGCACATATTAAGAATTGGTCAGAATGTGATACTTTTTGCGCAGCACTTAAAGACGTTAAACAGGACCAAAATTTCTTTTTCAATAATTTCTACGATTATCATAAAAGTAAATCAGAATATGAAATAAGATTTTTTTATGTGATATCTTTAAATTATTTTATAAATGATAAATATCTTTCTTCTATTTTAGATTTGATAAAAAATCAGAAATATGTTGGGTTTTATGATAAAATGGCGGTATCATGGTTTTTAGCGACAGCTTATAACAAATATCCTAAATTAATAGAAGATTTTTTAATAAATGAAAAATTAGATAACTTTATACTAAAAAAGAGCATAAACAAAATATGCGATTCTTATCAAGTAAAAAAAGAGGCCAAAATTCATCTAAGAAAATTAGCCTCAAACAAATAACAAAATTAATCTTTGTAAATAGGAAATTTACTGGTAAGTTCTAGCACTGCTTTTTTCGATTTTTCTAAAACTTTATCTTTATCATCAGTGTGAAGAGCATCTATTACATCTGCAATAATATTTCCAATAATTTCAAATTCAGATTCCCTAAATCCTCTTGTTGTTCCAGCAGGACTTCCAAGTCTAACCCCTGATGTTTTTGATGGAGGAAGCGGGTCAAAAGGAATAGAATTTTTGTTAACAGTGATGTTTACACTATCAAGAGCTTCTGTTAACTCCTTACCATTAATATTTTTCAGAGTTAAATCTACTAAAATAAGGTGAGTATCTGTTCCATCAGATATAAGTTTAAGTCCTCGTTTCTTTAGTGTTTCACCAAGAGCTTTAGCATTTTTTATAACTTGAGTTGAGTATTTCTTAAACTCATCACTCATAGCTTCTTTGAAACAAACCGCTTTTGCTGCAATAACATGCTCTAAAGGTCCGCCTTGCATACCTGGGAAAATTGATGAATTGATTTTTTTAGCAATATCTGGATTGTTAGTTAATATTATACCACCTCTTGGTCCTCTTAATGTTTTATGCGTGGTACTAGTTACAACATCAGCAAAATTTAATGGATTAGGATAAAGATTGCTTGCAACAAGACCTGCAAAATGAGCCATATCTACCATTAAATAAGCACCTGTTAAATCAGCGATTTCTCTAAATTTCATAAAATCAATAACACGAGGATACGATGAGCATCCGGCAATAATCAATTTAGGTTTATATTCTAAAGCTAGTTTTTTTACTTCATCATAATCTATTAGACCAGTGTCCTTTTGAACTCCGTAAGAAATAGAGTTAAACCACTTTCCAGAAATAGAAACCTTTGCTCCATGAGTTAAGTGACCACCTGCATCAAGCCCCATCCCTAATATAGTATCTCCAGGTTTAAGAAGAGCGCCATATACCGCCATATTTGCTTGAGAGCCAGAGTGTGGTTGAACATTTGCAAACTCTGCACCAAAAAGTTTTTTTAATCTATCAATTGCAAGTTGCTCTACAATATCTACATATTCACAACCGCCATAATATCGATTCTTTGGATACCCTTCTGCATATTTATTAGTAAGAATAGAACCTTGCGCTTCAAGAACAGCTTTTGATACAATATTTTCAGAAGCAATGAGCTCAATGTTATTTTGTTGGCGTTTTAGTTCACTTGTTATTGCATCATAGATTTCGTTATCAAAATTTTCTAAATTAGTCATTTTATATTTCCTTACATATCCAATAAATCAATTCTTTTTTGATGTCTACCGCCTTCAAATTCGGTATTTAAAAATATATCGATTCTTTTTAACACATCATTGCTGTTCATTGTTCTACCACCAAAAACAATCACATTTGCATTGTTGTGTTTCTTTGCCATAACAGCAACTTCATCATCATATAACAATGCAGCACGGATTCCTTTATAACGATTTGCTCTGATAGATATTCCAACACCTGTTCCGCAAACAAGGATTCCCAAATCGCTTTCTTTTTTTAAGATATTGTCTGCTAATTTGTCTGCGAAAATAGGATAATCAACCGAAGTTGTGTCATTTGTGCCCAAATCAACAACTTCAAAGTTCTTATTTTTTAAAAAATTAGAGATAATTTCCTTTAAATCCACACCGCCATGGTCAGAAGCTATAGCTATTTTCATCATTTTTTCTCCTAATAAATTATGCTAAAATTAAAGCAAAACAAGTAATTAAAATAAACAACAATAAATATCTATGCACAAAATAAATTTTTTTTCACATTTTTAAAAAAAAGATGTTGACGTTCAAAATTTTTCATGTATAAATACAAATCACCACGTCGTTGGTACTCAAGGATGGCCGGTTGGCAGAATGGCTCATGCAGAGGACTGCAAATCCTTCTATATCGGTTCGATTCCGGTACCGGCCTCCAATATTCCGACTTAGCTCAGCGGTAGAGCAATCGGCTGTTAACCGATCGGTCATCTGTTCGAATCAGATAGTCGGAGCCAATAAAAAGCACCTCCCAAAGAGGTGCTTTTTTTATTAAAAAAACTTGAATTAGATAACATAGTAATATACCATTCAAGCAAATGTGTATTATTGTGTTATTATTAATAAAAATATATTTATGAAACTTATTTTAATTATTTTAGCTCTCGTGATTTTGAGTTTAATTGTCATGTGGTGCATAATGAGGATAATTAAGTGCATGCACAATCTAATCGTACTGAAAAAATATGGCAAGGCCATAGATGGAGTACATCATGTTGAAGGTTCTGGTATTGTTGTTAACAAAAAAACGCAAAAGCTGGAAGGAACATCAAGCAAGGTAATTTTACCATTTGATTAAAAAACACCCTGTAACTTTATGTTGCAGGGCGTTTTTGTTTAAGCCAATTGTTTTTCGGCAATGTTTAGCGCTTCATCAAAATAAACCTCATCAGCAAAAGTATATAAAATTTCTTCTTCTTGAGAATTATTTTTATACACTTTTTTTATTAGTTTAGCCTCTAAATCATCTGCTTCTTTGTTTAACACGCAAACAAGAGAGTAAACTGCATCTTTATCTATCTTAAGCGGAGCTAGAAGTTCTGAAGTTTGCGTCATTTTAAAGTCAGTAGGCAAAAAAGAAAAGACCTCCTTAGTGCCAACGATATTTCCATAATACATATCTCCAAACTTAACAGCATAACAACTACCAACAAAAGTGTTTTCATCTTTGTATAAGCTGTATAGCTTTATATCTTCAACTGATAAATAAGCCGCCTTCAATGTATCACAAGAAATAGCAAGACAAAATCCTTCCCGTAATTCATAAGGGTAAACATACACATAAGGTAACGTTAAAATCACTCTACCACTCATTAGGGGAGTTTTTTTAGATTTTTTGTTTTTAAGCATAAAGGTAATAATTTTAGTATATATAATAATTTTTGTTAGAAAAAGGAGTATATGAATAAAAAAATATTTTTCAAGTAAATAGTCAAAAATAAATATTGTTAAGAATGTAATCAATTCTAAAAATATGTTGTTTTTATTTTATGTTATGATATAACAACGCAAGTTTTATTTTGGAGAATTGATATGCTTTATTCTATATTTTTGATTGTAATTGGTTTTATTTTGTTAATGGGTGGCGCAGAATATATGGTTAGAGGAGCTGTAGCCATAGCTAATAAATTAAACATTCCAACTGTTATTGTTGGTTTAACAATCGTTGCATTTGGTACATCAACTCCAGAATTTGTCGTTAGCATAAAATCAGCTCTAAATGGCGCTCCTGGTATTTCTATTGGTAATATAATTGGCTCTAATATTGCCAATATTTTTCTAATTTTAGGATTAACAGCTGTTGTTGCTCCAATAAAATGCCGTCGTCGCATTTTTTTGCGTGATTATAAATTTTTATTTATTGCAAGTATATCATTTTGTTTATTTGCATTAAATGGTAATTTTGAACGCTGGCATGGTATAATATTTTTATTAATGTTGATATATTTTGTATATTTTAATTATCAAAATTCTAAAAAAGATGAAGTTATAGAAGAGGGTACAAGTGATCTTGTTAATAAGTCATGGATGTATGTGACACTATTAACTTTAGGAGGATTGCTTGGTATAATATATGGAGCAGATATCTTAATCCATGGCGCTGTAAAAATGGCTCGAATATTGGGAGTTTCAGAAGAAACTATTGGTCTAACAATTATTGCAGCTGGAACATCTTTGCCAGAATTAGCAACGACTTTACTTGCGACACTAAGAAAACAAACTGGTGTGGCGCTAGGAAATATCGTTGGTTCAAATATATGGAATATTGTTTTTATAATGGGAGCAACATCAACTATAACAGAAGTAACTGTTCCAAAGCAATTTATACAATATGATATATGGATGATGACTTTAGCTACATTGCTCTTATATCCTGCTATGATGACAAAAGCTCGCTTAAGTAGAATAGAGGGTGGAGTATTTTTGCTTATATATGTTTTTTATATAACAACACAAGTTCTAATCTCAAAAGGTATGTGGATTTAACCTAAATTTTAGCTAATATTATAACAGATATATTTTATTTAGAGTAATTATTAACCTTTTTATACTATAAGAAATTAAGGTTAATAAATAGACTAAGGAAATATAATGTTAGAAGAACTATGGTGGTTGTGGGCTATCTTGGCAGGCTTTGCAACAGGTGCTGTAATATATGCAAATCAAATAATAAAAATGCCATCATCATTAATGATGTGCTATAGAGGAGTGTTGATGTGTCTAATGTTGACACCATTTGCGTTTTTCTTTGGCCTTCCATCAAATCCATGGTTTTGGGTACTTGGTATAATTCAAGGCTTATTGATATCATACGTTGATAAAAAAACTTTTCTTTGCTCGCGTATATATGGAGGGGAAATAACCGCCTCAATAAAACCATTTGTTATTGCCTTTGTTTTTATTTTTTGGTGGTTAATAAAACCATCTCAATTATTTGAAATGCTTGAAACTCCAACAACTTTCATTTTAACAATACTTTGTATGATAGGCATAACTATTTCTCTTTGGTTGATAAGAAGAAAAGCTATCTCAAAAGAAGCATTTATCTTGTTGCTACCAGCATTATGCTTTTCTGTGATAATAGATGCAAATAATAAAAATATCACAACTATTGGAGCTAAAGATAGTTTAGCTTCTGCAGTGTTCTGGTATTCATGGTTAACGGCTCTATTTGCAGGTATTCCAAATATGATAAAATTTCTTCAAAATAGAGATTGGCATTTAATATTTGCTCCTAAATATATGTTAGGCGGGGTAATTGTTGTTATATTTAATCTTGCAGGAAATGTTTTGAAAAATGTATCAATGTATTATGCAAAAAATCCAGCATATGTTTCTGCAATTATTGCGCTATATCCTATATGGATAATTATCTGGAATATTTTTTATTATAGAAAGCAAAATACAGAAAAGTTTCCGCATTGCGAATTTAGTGCTATAATACTATTATTAGCCTCAATTATACTTTTAATTTTAATTCAGTAGTAATCAAAAAAAATGGGCGATAAAACCGCCCATTTTAATTACACAGCAACTGCGCCTTTTATCGCTCCATGAGATTGATAATCTATAAGCTCAATGTCTTCGAACTTAAAGTCATCAATATTTTTAATCTCAGGATTAAGTCTAACAAGAGGTAAAGGTAAAGGCTCTCTAGTTAACTGAAGTTTTACCTGTTCAAAGTGGTTAGAATAGATGTGAGCATTACCAAGGGTGTGTACAAACTCACCTGGCTTTAATCCACAAACTTGAGCAATCATCATTGTAAGCAATGAGTAAGATGCAATGTTAAAAGGAACTCCTAAAAACATATCGCAACTTCTTTGATAAAGCATGCAGTTAAGTTTTCCATCTGGTGTTACATCAAACTGGAAAAAACAATGACAAGGAGGCAAAGCCATTTGCTCAATTTGAGCAGGATTCCAAGCGCTAACGATAATTCTGCGGTCCTGTGGGTTCGTTTTAATTCTGTTGATTACATCTTTAATTTGGTCGTAACCTTCAGAATTAAAGTTTCTCCATTGGTGACCATAAACAGGCCCTAAGTTGCCGTTTTCATCAGCCCACTCATCCCAAATGTGAACATTATTATCAAGCAAATACTTAATGTTTGTATCACCAGACAATAGCCAAATCAACTCATGAACAATTCCTTTGAAAAAAGTCTTCTTAGTTGTTACCAAAGGAAAACCCTTGCTCAAATCAAAACGCATTTGACGACCAAATACTTTTCTTGCATAAATACCGGTACGATTATCAGCGTCTTGTCCATTTTCTAACACATCTTTTAATAGATCTAAATACTGTTTCATAAAAAACTCCTTTTTTAGTTATTAATAATTGACAAAGTAATATGTTTTAAAACTTCATCTTCAACAACTGCACCTTTTCTTACCCAGACAGTCGTTGTTACATTGTCTTCATCATAGTTTGGAGAAAATTTTTCGTAGTTACTTTTCATAATGTTTATGCATTGAGTGATATCAACAGGGTTACCTCTTAGATTAGGATTAAGCTCTCCATTGTAGCAACTATCAACAATAACCTCTGGAGCGTCATTTTGCATAAACATCTTATATACACTTGCTCCGCCACAAATGTATAAAACATCCTTAAAATCACGAAGTTTATTTGGGTCATTTACAACAAAGTGATTATCTTTATCAGATACTTCATATTTTTCATCAAAACTCAAGACATAAATTTTGCGATTTGGAAGAGTACGATTGGGAAAACTTTCATAAGTAGTTTGTCCGCAAGTAATAGAAGACTTTTCAGTAATTCTGCGAAAGCGCTTAAAATCTGATGGAATGTGCCAAGGAATATTTGGCCCGATTCCTATAATATTATCATTATTGTGTCTACACCAAATTGCAATTTTAGTCATTAAGGTTCTCCTATAATTATCTGCAATTATAAAAGCGATATGAGAAAAAGCAAAAGGTTGCTAAAAATATCCCATGCTTTTTAAGTATAAAAAACTTTACTATAATTTTTTTAAGTTTATATTGGAGAGCAAAGAAAATTATTATATTAACAATTAACATTAAATTATTATGAGTAAATTTTTATTACGGCAAACACGTGATGGAATGCAACATTTATACTTTGATGATCCCAATAATGAGGGGTTTATAAAAGTATCAAAAGCAAAAAATGCAAAGTTTTTGAATGAACATTCAACTCAAAATGTTATCCTTTCTAATAACAGAGGTTCAAAAACTTTGTTTAGCATTGTTGGTAACAAGTTTTTTGAAGTAACCTTGCCCGAGAGTTCAAAAATTAAAGTAATTGGTGGAGTATGCATTTATGAGCGCGAAAAGGTATATTACACTAAAGAGTTTAACAAAGGAGCATGGGTGGAAAAAACTTTAGGTACTCTTAATGAGGTATTCTTATCATCACCAGACAACATTAAGTACAAGACATGTTATTGGGTGTATTTCACAAAGAATATGTCAAATGGCATAGAGCTTAGTTATTTTGTTGATGGAAAGTACTTTATTTGGGGTGTTTATGAGGCAATTAAAGAAAACTACAATGGTTTGGTTTTTGCTCTCAAAAACAATAATTGCTATGAGATTTTTACTCCAATATCAATAGCTCCGCTAAATGGAACAAAAGAAGGTGCGGTTATTGAGGCTTTAGGTGGAGTATTCCTCTGGAATAAGGTAAACAAAAATTGGGTTTTTCATGAAAAGTGTCAGACCTTTGGTAAGAATGCAGTTTATCGTATTCTTGGTGAGACTTATGGGAAACATATTGAACTTTACCGCATCAATGAAGAAAAACTAGAGCTAGTTGCAAGTGGACGCTGGAGGTGGATGGCTAAAAAATCTTTAGCAATTTGCATTGAAGAGATGATTTATAGCCTAGACTATGCAAAAGATGAGGTGGATTTTTTAACCCCAAAACCTACATTCAAAAAACGTGTAAAAGACTTTTTGAAGTTAAAGTAATTAAAAGGCAACCTTAATAGGTTGCTTTTTTTGTATAAAGTATTGACTTTTGTCTAAAAGAGTGCTATACACACCAATAGATAAACAATTATGCTGTAAAAAATACGATTATGAAACAAGAACTAGAAAGCTTTTTCGGGATGCCATTTGAAGAGCTCCTTGAAACACGAAGTCAGTTTACTTTGCCTGAAAGCATTAATCTTCAACCAAAGTTAAGCATCAGAGCAATGGTCTACTTTAACTTAGCCAAAGATGGTTTGAGCGAAAGTGATGAAGAATACAATGATGCAAAGAGATTTGAAACAGAGTACCTGTCAGGTATGTGGGGCGGTATCTAACATCAACACAAAAAAGCGCTTGTTTTTTTACAAGCGCTTTTGTGATTTAAAAGTTTATTTCATTTTTTTCTGACATAACGTTTATCTTCAACGCTAATTGCAATCTCTGTAAAGAACTCCGGAATAATGTCAAAAGCTTCAGTGTAAACATCTTGGCTTTTAAGTTTTTGACCTTTTTTTACTCGTTTATAAAAATCTTCATCAACCGGAATTTCAAAAATAATAGCATTACGGGCATTTTTGAAGTTGAAAGAAAACGTATCGTGCTTTTGGCTCCTTAACTTTAGCATATAAAATTTATTGCTCTTTTTTTCTGGAGTGTTATCAACTTTTTTGATTTTTTTGCCAACGACTTTAATCTTGAAAGTTTTGAAAAACTGAGGCAACACCGAAAAAGTGCTCTTGTAAACAGGATTGTTTTGCAGGATATCGCCCTTTTTTATGCTGTCATACAAATCCTTATCGACAGGGAGTTCAATTTCAATCGCATTACGTTCGTTTTTTAAGTTAAAAAGAGAGAAGGTCTCATCTTTCCAAATCTTTAACTCTACAAGATATAAATTTTTTGCTTGAGCCGAAAGAGAGCAAAGCAACGCAAAAATAAAAACTAGCTTTTTCATGAATATAATAATTTTAGTAAAACATAATCTTTAATATAACAAAAAAGATAATACCAACAAATAGGCTTTTTGTCAATAAAATAAAACCCTAGAATATTTGGATATATAAGGATAAAATAAAAATGATATTTTTATCTTGTATTGATTTTTTGATAAAAATTTTTGATAGTAGATGATACGTTTTCATCCATAAAAGTTTGAGCTTGTTGTTTTATATTAAGAGGAACGCCAAATTTTATTTCGGCAATTCCCCCAGCCATACATGCAAGTGTATCACTATCACCACCTAAAGAAACCGCATTTCTGATAGCATCTTCATAAGAATTTGCATCTAATGCACAAATTATTGCTTGAGGTACAGAATTTTTGCAAGAAACATAAAATTTATTATAATTATGTCTTATTTCATCAACACTTTTAGATAAATCATAATCATATTTGTTGGTTATATAATTTTTAATTATTGGTGATGAAAATCCTTTTTTAACCATATACATAGTCTCAATATAAACACGAGTGGCAAGCAAACTTTCTGGATGATTGTGGGTGATAGATGTAAGCTCGATAGCTTTATCTAAGGAGGCCTTTAAATCATCAATCATCAAAACAATAGGGCTTAGACGCATAATACATCCATTTGTTTTTGCATTGTAGGCAATACCTGTTTTAAGCCAATTGGTAAAACCTTTCCCAAACGCTCCAACTTTACCATCTTCATAAGTACGATTTTGGTATAATTTTCCCCATTTTTTTAATAGCTCTTCAGGTTTTTTATTCGTTAATAACCACTCAGCAGTTGCACAAGTCAAAATAGTGTCATCAGTAAAACAACACTTATCACAAAACAACTCAAAATCTTTATGTTTGATGTTATGAAATTCATAAGGAGAACCAATTATATCACCGATAATGCTACCTAGCATATTATTCTCCTAAAATAACGTAGTGTTTTATTGCTTTTTAGAATATGGTATATAACTATCTAATTCTCCACTTCTTTTCTTTTCAAATGTATCTCTAAGTTTTAAAATCTCATTTTTTGATATTTTAAATTTCTTTGCTAACCCCTCATGGGTGCCGATACAACAATTATTACGAATAAAAGCAAAAGGTGGAATATCTTTCACAACGTGTGTCATCATTGCTGTAAAAGCTCCTTCACCAATAGATGCAAATTCCCTAATATAAGTACCACTACTCAGTTCGCATCCTTTTCTTAATTGTACAAAACCATTTAAACAGCAACCACTACATATTATGGTATCATATTCTCCAGAATAATTGGAAATATTACCCAAGCCAACACGACAATTATGATGAATAGTAACATTATTTAATATGTAACACCTATCACCTATGATAGTAGCATCTTCATAATCTAAATTAGATGGTAAATCTGTGCGTAGATAATCTAACAATTCAGGACGTTTATCTGATAAAAAATTATTTCCGCAATCTATGGAGCAATCATTACTAATAAAATTATTATCTCCAATAATAACACGTCCTTTGTAAAAATGGTATCCTATGTGTTTAGGAGATAATCCGATTATTGTTTTATCAAGAATATGGTTATTTTTGCCAATGGAAACATTACCTTTTAAAATAACACCTGTTCCAATATAATTATTTTCCTTAATAACAACATTTGAATCGATATAACTATAATCACCAATTACAGTATTTTTCCCAATTTTAGCACCTTTTTTTATAGTTACATAGTTGCCAACTTTAACATTTTCCTCAAGCAAAGCACCTTCTTCAATAATTTCAAACATCTTAAAACATCCTTAATGTTAACATAAGTCATTATAGTTAATAAAGTACTACTGTCAATTACTATAACTATTGTTATAAATGTGTTTGTCCATTTGGTCGGAACGAGTGGATTCGAACCACCGACTTCTGCGTCCCGAACGCAGCGTTCTACCAGGCTGAACTACGTTCCGATGTTAGGCTCAAGCTACACCTTATAAAATATTATACAAGCTTTTTTTGATATATAGTTCAAAAAAATTGACGTGCCATATTTTTGCCCCTATATATGTTAATATAACAAAAGGAGTGAAAATGTTTTATGTAGGTTGTCATTTATCATCATCTGCTGGTTTCTTAAAAATGGGGGAAACCGCACTAAAACTCAATGCTAACACTTTTCAGTTTTTTTTGCGTAATCCCCGAGGCGGTGCAGCCAAAGATATTGATGATAAAGATGTTAAGGCTTTTTTAGAGTTAGCTAAAAAAAATAATTTTGGTAAAATTCTAGCACACGCGCCATATACCCTAAACCCATGTTCAAAAGATGAAAAAACAAGAGAATTTGCAAGACTTGTTTTTGCAGATGACTTAAAAAGAATGGAACATATCAAAGGAAATTTATATAATTTTCACCCAGGTTCTCATGTAGGGCAGGGTGTGCCAACTGCAATCAATCAAATAACCGAAATCTTAAATGAGGTGATGGTTGAGGCAAAAAACACCACAGTTCTTTTGGAAACAATGTCCGGTAAGGGAAGTGAAGTTGGTTCAACTTTTGAAGAGCTTGCTGAAATAATATCTAAAACTCACAAAAACGGGATAAATGAACTCGGTGTTTGTTTGGATACTTGCCATGTTTATTCTGCTGGCTATGATATTATAAACAAATTAGATGATGTGCTTGAGCATTTTGACAAAGTAATCGGTTTAAATCGTCTTCATGCAATTCACCTAAACGATAGCTTAACCGAGTTCAACTCGCATAAAGATAGGCACGAAACATTGGGTAATGGGTCGCTAGGTTTAGAAGGATTAATTCGCTTTGTTAATCATCCGGCATTAAAGGGAATACCAATCAATCTTGAAACCCCGAATGAGTTAGATGGATATGCAAAAGAAATTGCAATTTTAAGAGAAAATTATAAGGATTAAAAGGAGTATAAGTTATGAAAAAAATGCTATTAAATTTAGGTTTGATGTTATCATTGGTGGGATGTGTTGCAACTTCTGCGCCAAGTATTAAAGGAAAAGAGTTTAGCTTAAATGATGCTAATATAACTCTTGCATTTGATAAGAATGAAAATAAATTTTATGGCAAAGCTGTAAATAACTATTTTGGTGTATATTCATTAAATGGTGAAAATATTAAATTAGAATTGCAAGGTTCGACTATGATGATGGGATCGCCAGAAGAAATGACTAAAGAAACCAAATATTTTAATGACCTAAATAAAGTTACAACATACACCATAAATGACAATTCATTAATCTTAAAAGGCGATAATGTAGAGCTAACTTTTAAAGAAAATAAATAATATTAAATAAAAAGCTTTACAAATCCAAAACCACAATTTAAAATCAGCTCGTTATTAAGAATAATAACAGGGCTGTCAGAGGCTCTCATTAGTAAAAAAACTCCTTGTACTGCAAGTCAGGGAGCTTTGGGGTATATATTGAAGCCTCAAAGAGTCATACTAATGTGATTATCTGAACTCCCTGGCACCTTTTTTGGTGCCTTTTGTTTTAATTAAAAATTGGAGTTAAGAAATCATGAGAACAAATTTTAATTCAACCCACAATAAGAGGATAACAAATATCGGACATCAAACCAAATGTCTAATTATGAAGACTTTAGGTGATTGCTTAAAATCTGAACGAGAAAAGAAAAAACTAAAAGTTGAAGATTTAGCAAAAAAATTGAATTTTAGTGTTAAAAATATTTTGAAAGTAGAAGAAGGTGTAAAAAGAAAGCATTGTATGATTATAGGTGTAATGCTAAAATTTTATAAAAAGAAACTTATGATAACCCTTGTAGATGAATGATTGCTTATTGCAAGCAAAATTGGGCATACAAAAAATCCACTAACTTTCGCTAGTGGATTTTTTTTAACTCTATAATTTATTACAAAGCTGTGATATCAACTCTAACGCCAACACCCATTGTAGAACTTATAGAAATTTTCTTCAAATATGTTCCTTTTAATGATTGTGGTTTAGCTTTCAAGATTGTATCAATGAAAGTTTTAGCATTGTCATAAATTTTATCTTCGTCAAAAGAAGCTTTTGCGATACCAGCGTGAACAATACCATTCTTTTCAACACGGAATTGAACTTCACCAGCTTTAGCTTTTTTAACAGCGTTAGCTACATCCATAGTAACTGTGCCAAGTTTTGGGTTTGGCATCAAACCTTTAGGACCTAAAACACGAGCAACACGACCAGCCAATCCCATCATATCAGGAGTTGCAATACAACGGTCGAAGTCGATTTTACCAGAAAGGATTGAGTCAACCAAGTTTTCAGCACCAACAATATCAGCACCTGCAGCTTTAGCTTCATCAGCTTTTTCACCTTGAGCCATAACAGCAACGCGAACTGTTTTACCATTACCATGAGGAAGACCACATACGCCACGAACCATTTGGTCAGCATATTTAGGGTCAACACCTAAGTTGATAGCCAAATCAATTGTTTCATCAAATTTAGCGCCAGCGTTAGCTTTAACTAAAGAAACAGCTTCTTTTAAAGAGTAGCTTTTATTTTTATCTACATTCTTATAAGCATTTACTAATCTTTTTCCAGCCATTGCCTTACTCCGTTACTTTGATACCCATAGAAACAGCTTGACCTTTAACCATATTCATAGCTGCTTCAACTGTTGAACAATTCAAATCTGGCAATTTAGCTTCAGCAATTTCTCTAACTTGAGCAATTGTGATAGAACCAGCAACTTCTTTACCTGGAGTTTTAGCAGCAGACTTAACGCCAGCAGCTTTTTTGATATAGTAAGCAACAGGAGGAAGTTTAGTTACAAATGTAAAGCTCTTATCTTCAAAAGCTGTAATTACAACTGGAACAGGAATACCTGGTTCCATAGATTGTGTAGCAGCGTTAAATGCTTTACAGAATTCCATAATATTCAAGCCTTTTTGACCCAAAGCAGGACCTACTGGAGGAGAAGGGTTAGCTTTACCTGCAGGGATTTGAAGCTTGATTAAACCTAAAATTTTCTTTTTAGACTTAGCCATTTTAAAACCTCAATTCTAAAATTAATTGTTATCACAAGGTCCGTGGTCAGAATTATGGCTAATTCCCCCACGGGATTTATTTTGCTTTTACAATAAGTTATCACTCTAAAGCGATTCCTTTCATTAAAAAGCTCTGATTTAATACCATAAAATTTTAAAAAGTAAAGCTTTTTCTTTGGTTGGTATTTATAATTTTAAATCAATGCATTAATATTTTTTTTATAAAAAAGGGGTAAGGTTATTACATAGATAACATAAATGGAGAAAAATAATGGATAAAATAACATTAGAAAAAAGCCTATTTTATAAAGGCGGGCAAATGGAGGAGATATTCTTTTATGTGCATCATGAAGGAAAAAAATTTGCTCTAGGTAATGGACAAGACGCATATGGACGTATGCGTGATAATTATAATTTATACAACATTGTCTCTGAAATAAATGAAGCATCACAAGAAGCATATGAAACATTTGATGCAACAGTCTTTTCAACGAGTGCAAAAGCAATGCAAAAAATAACAGAATATGTAGAAAAAACACCGTATGATTATGATGAAAAAAAGACTACTTCAGAATTAGAAGAATTTGTTAAAACAGAAAAACTATTACAAAATTCATGGAATTATGATATATGTTTAAGTTGCATTAAAGATGTTTCAACAATAGCTATAGAGAATATACCAGAAGATACAAAACAGCATAGTCTTGAGTATATAAGAGAGGTAATTGATGAAACAATAACTCCAACAGGTAAAAATATTACTTCTATTAATGGAAGACGTGGATTTACAGATAGATTGTTTGGAAGAAATGGTATTAGTGATTTTTATGAGGGATTTTTTAATAACCTAAGCTATACGATAGGAAGATTAAAAGATACCCCTTATATGGATAATGTATCAAATTTATTTGAAAAAGGTTTCCCTAGTGTTGTTGATATAAAAGAACAAAAAACAGTAAATGAGGAAGAAAGGCTAAAAATAAGAGCAGATTTTCCACATCAAAGGGAAGACGCATTAAGAACTGCCGTAATGAATAAATATGCTATAGAGAGAATTAATGGCGCATTACAATTAAAATATTATGATGAAACAAAAGATTTATCTATATTTTTAACAGAAAAAGAACAAGAACAATTTAATGCAATGAGCTTTTCTGACTTAAATGAAAAATATGGTACCGAACTTGTGACCACACATAAAGGAGCAGTTCTTGCAACCTTGAAACTTCATCAAGAAAAACAAGAAGGGAAACCTCTTGGAGAAAGTTTGAAATTGTATAAAGGTTTGATATCAGAAGCTAAACAAGAAGCAAATTTTGATATGAATATTCGTCGTTATATTTTTGATGAAATAAAGAAAGATTATCAAAAATTCGCACCAAACGATATGGAATATCGAGCTATTGCAGAAGAATTAGCTCCGTCAAAACTGGAAATTGCATCAATAAATGAGTATCTTGAGATAATGAAAGAAAATGAAAGACATTTTCCTCAAAATATGGTTGATAGATTAAATAAAATCAAAAAAATGCAACTTCAATTTACCTATGATAGCACTCCTATGATTACAGGAAAAGCAAATCAAAGTGATATAGAAAAAGCCAAAGCTCGTATTACAGGTAAAAAGAAAGAAGAAACAGTTTCTCAAGCTATAAAACGTGTTAAAGAAAAGCATGCTGAAGATAGAAAAACCGGAGAAAATATTTCTGGAGTTGTAATCGCTGATGATATTGCAGAAAGATTAAAAGATGGTTTTGAACTTCCTACGTCGAAAGAAAAGAGAGAAGCTATTGCAACAAATTTAAGAAAAAAACGCGCAATGAAAGAAAAATAATAATTTTTATTCTCAAAACAAAGAAAACGGCACCTTCTAAAGTGCCGTTTTAATTTTTGCAATATTAAAATATTATCTCAATACTGCACCAGTTTTTTTGCCAACTTCAACAATAACCTTATTCATCAAAGCTTCTAACTCTGTATCAGTATAAGTCTTGTCTTTTGGTTGGAATGTAACCGTAATTGCAATAGATTTTTTATCTTGTTCTAAGTTTTCACCCTCATATACGTCAAAAACTCTAACATCAGTAATATTCTCTCTATCAGCAGTTTTGGCAGCACCAACAATGCTAACAGCCTTAACATCTTTTGAACAAACAAAAGCTAAGTCTTTTTCAACTGCTTGAAGTTGTGATAATTCCAAACGTTTTTTAGCTTTAGATTTATTATCACGAGGAGTTGGAATGTTTTCAACAAACACTTCAAAAGCAACCACATTGGTCTTAATATCAAGTGCTTTTAATACACTTGGGTGTAACTCACCAAAGTATGCCAAAACATTTTTACCCAAACGGATAGCACCACTTCTTCCAGGGTGATAATAATCAGGTGCATCAGTTGTGATTTGTGGGTTCTCAATAGGACCTTTTGCCGCAGCAATTACAGCTAAAGCATCAGCTTTTGCATCAAATACATCATACAAGCGAGTTGAACCAGTCCATTCTTTTCTATCTGTTTTGCCAACTCTAATACCACTTGCAACAGTTCTTTGTTCACCTGGGTTTCTACCATAAAACTCTGGCACAACTTCAAACAATGCCATGTTTGGATAGCCTCTTGCAATGTTGTTTTTAGCTCCAATCAAAAGGTTAGGAAGAACAGAAGGTCTCATCTCATCAAATTCAGTAATGATAGGATTTTGTATTAAAACACCCTCGTTACCACGACGGAAGTATTTTGCAATACTGCTATCTGTAAAGCTAAATGTTACAGTTTCATACATTCCACGACTTGCAAGCTCATGTTTGATAACCATAATGTTGTTTTGAATAGGTGTCAAAACAGGTCTTGGAAAACCCTCACTTTTCATAGAGCAAAGAGGAATATTATCAAGCCCAATCATGCGAACAACTTCTTCAATCAAATCTTGCTCACATTCAATATCACCTCGCCAACTAGGAGAAATTGCTTTAAGCTTGCCGTTTTCTTCTTCTACCTTAAATCCGAGGTTAGATAAGATTTCTGCGCATTTTTCTTTTTCAACTTCAAGACCGATAAATGTTTTTAACTTTTCTGGTCTTAAATAAACAGGTTTTGCATCAAAGTTTTCAATGCCGGCAATTTCCATTTTAGAGGCTTCACCACCACAAATATCTAAAATCATCTGTGTAGCATACTCATTACCGCTAATATTAGACATAGGGTCAACCCAACGCTCATAACGATATCTTGAATCAGAATCAAGCTGGAATTTACGACCAGTCCTTGCGATACATTCAGGCTTAAATAAAGCACACTCTAAAAATACATTTTGTGTATCTTCATAGCTACCCTTATTTAGTCCGCCCATAATACCGCCCAAGCATTGAACACCTTCATCATCACATATTCCAAGAGCCTTATCATCCAAAACAAAACTCTTTTCATTTAATGCTAAAAACTCTTCGCCATCTTTTGCCATGCGAACTTTGATGTTTCCTTTTAATTTATCAGCATCAAAAACATGCAAAGGTCTTGCTAAATCATAGTTGATATAGTTTGTAATATCAACAAGTGGAGAAATAGGGCGAAGACCAATAGCAGTAAGTCTGTCTTTCATCCATTTTGGTGTTTCTGCTTTATTGTTAACGCCTCTAATATAACGACCGGTATATGTTGGGCAATCTTCCAAGCAGTCAATACTAACCTTAATAGGGCTTTCAAATGTTCCTTCAATTTTCTTTATTTCTAAAGGTTTTAATTTTCCAAGGCCACTTGCTGCTAAATCTCTTGCAATACCTCTAACCCCCAAGCATTCAGCTCTGTTGGGGGTAATAGAAACTTCAATAACAGGGTCTATGTTAAGAACACTAGAAGCGCTCATTCCAATTTCTGTATTGCTATCAAGTTCAATGATGCCGGTGTGGTCATCTCCAACCATAAGTTCTTTTTCAGAACACATCATTCCCATACTTTCAACACCTCTAATTTTAGCAACCTTTAAAGTTTCACCATAGCACGGAATAAGGCTACCTGTTGGTGCATAAATACCAACTAAACCCTTATGAACATTTGGGGCACCGCATACAACTTGCAATACCTCTTTTCCGGTATTAACTCTTAATACATGTAAGTGGTCTGAATCAGGATGGTCTTCAACCTCATCAATACGTGCGGTGATAAATCCTTTTAATGAACTTGCAGGGTCAACAACTTCTTCAACTTCTAAGCCAATGCGAGTTAAAGTTTCAACAATTTCATTGATATTAGCATCTGTATCTAAATGCTCTTTTAACCAAGATAAAGTAAATTTCATCGTGTCAATCCTCCATTACCACTTAAACCTAAAGTCATTGCTGATATATCAAGTGGAGCAAATCCATAGTTTTTAATCCATCTAACATCTGATTCAAAGAATGTTCTTAAATCTGGTATTCCATATTTAAGCATTGCAAGTCTATCCATACCAACACCAAATGCAAAACCTTGATATTCTTCTGGATCAATTCCGCAAGCTTTTAATACATTTGGATGTACCATTCCACATCCTAAAACCTCTAACCAATCGTTACCAGTTCCAATTTTGAGTTCTGTTTTAGATTTTAAGCACCCTATATCCATTTCAGCAGATGGTTCTGTAAATGGGAAAAATGATGGGCGGAAGCGAACTTTTAAGTCATCAACTTCAAAGAACTCTTTCATGAAGTCATATAAACATCCTTTCAAATCTGCCATAGTAGTTTTTTTATCAACTACAAGTCCTTCTACTTGGTGAAACATTGGTGTATGAGTTGCATCATAGTCAGAGCGATATGTTCTACCAGGTGCAATAATTCTAATTGGAGGTTGTTTCTTCTCCATTGTACGAATTTGAACGCTAGAAGTTTGTGTTCTAACCACATATGCACTATCCTTATCAAATTCTTTTGTGATATCATTGTTTACATAAAAAGTATCTTGCATCTGGCGAGCAGGATGATTTGGTGGTGTATTAAGTGCATTAAAGTTATGGAATTGGTCTTCTATCTCTGGACCATCAGCAACTTCAAATCCCATTTCTGAAAAAATAGCTACAACTTCTTCATAAACTTTAGAAATAGGGTGAATTCTACCTTGTGTTTCAGGACGGCATGGAAGAGTTACATCAATTACTTCTTTTTTGAGTTTTTCATTAAGCTGTTTTGTTTCTAAAACTTGTTTTTGATTAGTAAGTAAAGTATCAAGTTCTGCCTTAACAGCATTGATTTGTTTACCAAACTCAATTCTTTCTTCCATAGGCATAGAACCTAAAGTTTTTAATAGTTCTGTAATTCTTCCCTTTTTACCAAGAGCATTTACCCTAACATCATCAAGAGCTTTAAGGTCTGAAGCATTAGTAATCTGCTCTACAATTTCTTTTTTTATAACTTCAATATCACTCATATTATCACCTTATAAATTTACTTAAAATCTCATCTACCATTAAGATGTGTTTTAAATACAAAAGAGTCATCTTGGCTAACCAAGACGACTCTAAATATTTTTTTTGATATAAACTTAACTGATTTTAAAAATCTTATTTAGCTAGAGCCGCTTTGGCAGTTTCTACTAACTTAGCAAAAGCTTGGGGCTCTCTGTAAGCGATATCAGCAAGGACTTTTCTATCAAGCTCAATACCTGCTTTGATGAGCCCGCTGATAAATCGAGAATAAGTCATATCATTTAATCTAGTTGCTGCATTGATACGTTGAATCCAAAGAGAACGGAAGTTTCTCTTTTTAACTCTTCTATCACGATATGCATATTGCAAACCTTTTTCAACTTTTTCAACTGCTACTCTGAAAACGTTCTTATTACGTCCTCTATAGCCTTTCGCCATATCCAAAACTTTTTTATGGCGAGCGTGTGCTGTTACACCTCTTTTAACACGAGACATTTATATATCCTCCTAAAACTACAAATATGGTAAAAATTTCTTAACAATCTGTGCATCAGCTTCTGAAACCAAAGTTGTGCCGCGAGCTTGTCTTTTCATTTTCTGTGTTTTGCAGAAGAGGCAGTGTCTCTTGTTAGCAAAATTTCTTTTTAATTTTCCAGTTCCTGTAGCGCTAAAGCGTTTTTTAGCAGAACTTTTTGTTTTTAATTTAGGCATTTCAATCCCTTTCAAATATTAAGTTGGATTAACAGACCACCAAGGCATGCCATTAGCCCTAGCAATCATTCAGAGCACATTTATACACTATAATTTTAAAAAGTAAAGCATTTTTTTAATTTAAAATTAATAATTAACCAATTCCTGCAAAGATTGTTAAAATAAAACCAATTACAAGAGGAATTGAAAAATTATCATCGAGTTCAAAAAACTTTTCAAATAATTCCATTAATAGCGCAAAAAAGCATGCAATCACCGAAGCGTATGTGAAAGTATAAACAGGATTAAATAACATCATTATGATAAGAGAACTAACAAAAAATGCGACAGTTCCTTCTAAAGTTTTTTCTTGATAGATTTTTCTTTGTCCTAAGGCTTTGCCAATAAGAGCAGCTGATGTGTCAGATATAAGCATAACCGTAATTGCAATAGATGCAATAATGTTTGAAAATAAAAGTGTACATATCAAAGAAGAAGAAAGAACGTAAAAGCCACCCGTTAATGTAAAGTGTTTATGTTGTCTTTCTTTATTGCGAAGAGCAAAGGCAAAAGGAAAAGTGAAAATAATTCTAGCCCAACGCCATTTTTTATAATTTCCGTATTCTAAGAGTAATTCTCCAAGCATTAAACTTAAAAAACAAAGAGATGCAATAAATGTACCGCCAAAATAAATCAAAGCCGGTATCCATAAAGAACTTAAATGAATTCCTTTTCTATAAACTTCCTTTCTGTATTCTTTAGGGACTTTAGCTTCAATTTCTTTTTGATATTCTTTGATTTTTTTTACAGCAACTTTGGGCTTTAAGTTTTCTGGAACTTTAGCCTCAAGCTCTTTACCATATTCTTTAATTTTTTTAACTGATATTTTTTTTACCAAATTAAATCTCCTTAAAATATATCTATTCACTTAAAACAAATTTTAACAAAAATATATGTGTTTTATCTGTTATTAACAACAAATTAGAGTTGAAAAATGGATGTGGAAATATAACAATAACAAAAATTATCTAAAATTTATAAAGAGTAGGACTATGGTAATATTTTCTTTGATTGTTATTTTTTTGAGCTACATGCTTGCATCTACATCTAGTTGGATTGTTCGTAAATTCGGAGAAGTTACTTATGAGCAGCTAGTATTCCATTCTAATATTCCTCTTGATACAGATATGAGATTGGTAAAATCTTTTTTTCAAAATACGGTAATGATGTCTTTTATTATCGTTGTTATACTATTTTTTGTTTTTCGCAAAATATCTGTTAAAAAAAGCATGATGTTATCAATAATATTTGCAATATCTTGCTTATTTTATTCGTATGATAAATTAAATGTAAAAGAATTATTGATAGAAAGAAATAACCATAAGGAATTTGGTACTTTTTATGAAACTCACTATATAGAGCCTCAAGATGTTAACATAATATCACCTGAAAATAAGCCAAACCTTATATTAATTTTTGCCGAAAGTATGGAAGCAACATATGCTAATAAAGAATATAATGGTGATAACTTAATACCGGAATTAACCAAACTTGCAAAAGATAATATAAACTTTAGTCACAATGATGGTTTGGGAGGTTTTCAAAACTTAAAAGTGGCAGGTTATACTCAGGCATCATTAATTTCTCAGCTTTGTGCGATACCATTAAGATTGCCCATAGATAGTTCTCGTTATCGTCCTAAAAATGGCTTTTTGCCAGGAGCAACATGTCTTTATGATGTATTAGCAAAGGATAATTATAACTTATCATTTATGTATGGTACTCTAAAAGAAAGCTCTGGTACGGATAAGTTTTTTGCCTCCCATGGTAATCCCAAAATTCTAGATTGGAATTTTTATACCAAAAGAGATAATATAGCAGAAAATAAGGTGAAAAAAGAAGCTTCAAAATATCATTCATTTTTTAAGAAAGCTCTACGTGATGATGCATTAATCTCTTATGCAAAGGAAGAACTTGATGCATTAAGCAAAGAAAAGGAGCCTTTTGCGTTTATTATGATGACATTAGATACTCATTTTGGAACTGAATATTTTGATGATAAAAATTGTAAAGTAAAATATCACGATAAAAATGTACCTGATAATTTTAATTACAAAAATGTAGTATCTTGTTCTAGTTCAAAAATTGGTCAATTTGTTGAATATTTAAAATCAAAGCCTTTTTATGATAATACAAAAATTGTAATCATAGGCGATCATCTAACAATGGGTAATGATATTTTTAGAAAAGATGCAGATAGAACAATTTATAATGTTTACATAAACTCATCTAATCAAAATAAATCATTTACCAAAAATCGTAAATTTACAGTTCTTGATACTATGCCAACAATATTAGATGCAATGGGGTATCAAATCAAAGGAAATAAAATAGGCTTAGGTGTATCGTTGTTTTCTGGAGAAAAAACATTGTTAGAGCAATTAGGTTCAACAGAAAAGCTAAATAACGAGCTAGATAAACAATCTGCCGTATATAACAAAATTCTATTTGGTAAAGACGTAAAGTAATTTAAGTTTAAAGTCTACAAAAAATCCCCTGTTCAAATATTTAAACAGGGGATTTAATTTTTTTATGTTGATTATTCTTTAACTTCAACAAGCTTGATATGTAAATCATCTATTTGCTTTTGATCTACAGTATTTGGTGCTTGCATTAATAAATCTTGCGCTTTTCCGTTAAGAGGGAATGCAATAACGTCACGAATAATTGGTTCATCCAAAAGTAACATGATTGTTCTATCAACACCAGGAGCACAACCAGCGTGTGGTGGAGCTCCATATTTGAAAGCATTTATCATTCCGCCAAATTTTGCATCAACAACACTGTTGTCGTATCCTGCTAATTCAAAGGCTTTATACATAACTTCTGGTTTATGGTTACGAACAGCGCCAGATGCAAGTTCTACACCATTACAAACCATATCATATTGATAAGCTAAAATTTCAAAAGGATTCTTATTTAATAAATCATTCATTCCGCCTTGAGGCATAGAAAATGGGTTGTGTGAGAAACAAACTGCACCAGTTTCTTCATCTTCCTCATAGAATGGGAAGTCAACAATCCAGCACATTCTAAATGCATCTTTTTCAACTAAATCTAATTCTTCACCTAATCTAGAACGAACTTTTCCAGCAAATTTATTTATAAGTTTTTTATTTCCGCCCATAAATACAATAGCATCACCTTCGTTTACACTAAATTTGCTCTTTAACTCAGACATCTTTTCTTCGCTAAAGAATTTGGCAATACCTTTTGCGCCACTAGAAGCAAAAGCAACATATGCCATACCGCCAAAACCTTCTTCTTTAGCAAAACCATCTAACTTATCAAAGAAAGAGCGAGGTTTTTCACCGCATTGTGGTATAACAATAGCACGCAAATGTTCGCCACATTGAGCCTTTGTATCATAAACTCCAAAACCACTATTGCCAAAGAAATTAGTTGCATCTTGAATGATAAGAGGGTTTCTTAAATCAGGCTTATCAGAACCATATTTAAGCATTGCATCATTAAAAGGGATTCTAATAAATGGAGCTTGGTCAATTTTTTTGTTGCCACCAAATTCATTAAAGATAGTCCCCATAGTTTTTTCCATAACTTGGAAAACATCATCTTGGGTGGCAAAACTCATTTCCATATCGAGTTGATAAAATTCACCAGGACTTCTGTCTGCTCTAGGGTCTTCATCTCTAAAACAAGGTGCAATTTGGAAATATTTATCAAATCCAGAAACCATCAACAATTGTTTAAATTGTTGAGGAGATTGTGGTAGAGCATAAAATTTACCAGGATTTAGACGAGATGGTACCAAAAAGTCACGAGCACCCTCTGGTGAAGAAGCTGTAAGTATTGGTGTTTGATATTCCAAAAATCCTTGATCAATCATTAATTCTCGCATTCTATTAATAACTTTAGAACGAAGAATGATGTTGCTATGAATTTTTTCTTTTCTTAAGTCTAGAAATCTATATTTTAATCTTAAATCTTCAGGAGCATTATCATCACCAAAAACTTGAATAGGCAAAATATCTGCCATAGAATGAAGCTCAATAGCATCAACTTTAACTTCAATATCACCGGTTGGCATATTTTTATTTACACTTTCACGCATAACAGCCATACCATCAACAGAAATAACACTTTCAACTCTAATTTCTTCAATTTTATTAAATAAATCACTAGAACTATCTACTACACATTGGGTAATTCCATAATGATCTCTTAAATCAATAAAGCAAAGATTTCCTAAATTGCGTTTACGGTGTATCCACCCTGAGAGTTTAACTCTTTGTCCTGCGTTTTGAGCTCTTAACTCGCCACAAGTATGTGTTCTGTATTCTATCATAAATACCCCTGTTTATATGTTTTAACAATTTTAGAAACATTCTTATCCTAATTTGTATGAAATGCAAGATAAAATTAAAAAAATCTTAAACATTAAAAGGTATGGTATAAAAAAAATGAGGATATACAATGAAACTAATAGATACCACTAAAGAATTAGAATTAGCCTGTAAAATATTAAAAAAACAAAACCTAATAGCAATTGACTGTGAATTTATTAGAGAAAAATCCTATTTTCCACTCCCTTGCTTAATACAGGTTGGTTATGAAAATGAGGCTATTCTAATAGACCCTCTAAGCGAAGATTTAGATTTTAGTTCTTTTGCTAAAATAATGAAAAATAAAAAAATATTGAAAATTTTTCACTCAGGAAGACAGGATATAGAAATAATCTATAATCTTATGAAAGTAATTCCTGAGCCTGTTTTTGATACACAAATAGCAGCTCAAGCATGTGGATATGGCGAAGCAATAAGTTATGAAAATTTAGTAAAAGCTTGCTGTTTAATAGAACTAGATAAAACCTGTCGTTTAACAAACTGGCAACTAAGACCATTAACTGAAGAACAATTAAAATATGCTTCAGGTGATGTAACACATCTTATACAATGCTATCATAAAATAAACGAATTTTTAGAAGAAAATAATAGAAAAGATTGGGTAAAAGATGAATTAGAAGATTTAATAGATATTACTCACTATGAAATAAATACTGAAAATTCATGGCAGAGAATTCGTCATAATAATCATTCTCTTAAATTTCTAAATGCACTAAAAGAACTAGCTAAATGGCGAGAAGAACGGGCTATGAAACACAATATTAGTCGCCAAAGTATTATCAAAGATGATCTTTTAGTAAATGTAGCAACAGCTTTTCCTGAAAATCTGGAAGATATGAAACAGGTAAGAGGAATGCGCTCTGATATATCAAAAAGTGTGCTAGCAACAGAAATGATAGATGTTTTAGATAAATTAACTAAAAAAGGATTTGATAAAAAATTAAAAATAAAAGAAAAAGACATATCCTTAAGCCCAACACAGCAATCTTTGTATGAAATATTGAAATTAGTTCTAAAGATAAAAAGTAATGAATATGGAGTCGTTACTCATATTATTTCATCAGAGAAAAATTTAAGAGAATATATAAAAAATCCCAAAACAAAAAATCAAATAACCAAAGGGTGGAGATATGAAGTATTTGGAAAATATGTAGAAGAATTTAGCAAAGGAAAACTAAGCCTTCAATATTGTCCAGAAACACATAATATTGTTATTAAAGAAATTTAATTATTAAGGAGTAAAATATGAAAAAATTATATTTAACATTGGTAGCATTGCTATTTTCATTTAATGCTCATGCATTTATAATTTCTCCACACGTGGGGATAGATTATATACACTCAAAACTTAATGGTTATGATGATGCAAATAGCCTAAATGGAGCATCTCTAAGTGCTGGTGTAAAAGCTTTGGGCTTTTTATCAGTTGAAGGATATTATCAAAAATATTTCTCAACTGATGCTTCAAATAATAGTAAAACAAAACCTGCAGCATATGGTATAGATTTAGTTGCAGATACATTAAATCTTGGTGTTGTTGAATTATTAACAACAGTAGGTTATGGTAAATATACACTAGATGGTGGATCACTAAATAAAGATTTAGATGAATTTGAAGGTTCATCATATCGCCTAGGATTCGGTGTTCAAGTTAATCCAACAGAAAATATTGGAATTAGAGCTATGTATAGATACGTTTTTCCTGAAGACCATTTCTTTAAGAAAAATGTTCAAGAACTAACAGTAGGTGTAAGATACTATTTTTTCTAAAACAATGAGCGCCAATTTGGCGCTTTTTTTATGAGCAATTTGTAAATATTTGTTGAACAATATTGTCTTCTAAAATTACTCTAACCATGCAAGCAGTCGCTATTTTGCTTTGAGGAGGATTGTCATAAGATATTAATTCACCACCTCCAACGGGGCGATAATTTGTGTAATATACCCACATAATCCGATTATCATCAAGGCGTTTTATAGCATTAGGAGCTCCATTTGCATCAAATAAATCGCTAACATCTTGTCCTCTATATGCATTTATCCCTTGTATTTGGTAAGAAAAAGTTTTTCTATCAATATCATCTCTTGTACAGCCCATAATACTTAAAAACATAGCGAAAACTAGCACTAATTTATAAATCATGATTGCCTCCTATTATATAAAATAGGTATATAATTATTTAAATTAAAAAAACTAGATTTCATAATATAAAATATTTTATACAAAAATATTGACAGAAAACATTTTCTGAAGTATAGTGCATAATCTATGAATTAAGCATATGTTGTATTATGAGGTCTAGAAAGCTGTTTTGGCTTGTACTTTTGTACACTTATTGCTATTCATATAAATAAATATATAAAAATTAGAAGTTATGAAGAAAATGAAAACTTCTGAATTGGTTGAAATCATCAATTCAGGAAAAGTCAAGAAATTTTGCGACTACATCAGCGCAAAGGGTGAGTTTACAGGAGCTGCAGTCAAAGCTGTTTTCAAATCAGAAAATCCACAAATCTTAAAGGCCTACATCAACGGGGTATTTCCGGCAGGTTCTGAGTTTCAAAAACATCAGGACAAAGTTGCTAAATATGGCAACAGAAAGACCTTGTGTACTTTCTACATGTACCACACACTTGAAACTTCTGGCCAGATAGAACTCATCAAGAGAGGAGATATTCGTCTGTTCAGCTACTATGTTGGCAAGCGCCCAAGATTGACCAAGGAGGCTTTTGTGTACTTGGTAGAGGCGGGTAAGCCTCAGCTCGTTAAGTACTATCTTGAGAACTGCTTAAGTGAAAAAGGTGCAGTTGAAGACTTTGTCGGTCTTGGTAACCTCAAGTACCTTAAGTACTATGCAAAGATTGCAACCGGTATTGAACTTGAGGTTCTAAGAGATGTGGTAAACAAAGTAGAAAGCGAAGAGGTTAAAGCAAAGATCTATGCCGAGTGCAAGGAGCTTCGTCAAGGATTTATTGGCTAACCCTCAGAAGCAATCACCAAGCGCCCTCGTAAAGGGCGCTTTTTTTATATATAATTTAATTACTAATAATTCGATTTATCTCATCAAATAGCTTTTCTCTAATGTTCTCTTTTATATAGAAAAAATTACTATAAACATTTGCTGTTTCATTTTCTAATATAAAATTCCTATTAACATAGTACTTAACTTTTTCGATTAACATATTTTCATCAAAAACAATATTAGGAAAAATATGTTCTCTTTTTTTGAGCATTTCTAAATCAATAAACTGATTTCTTTCTAAAAGTTTATCTCCTCTATCTAAGCCATAAAATATAACAGGTTTATTTTGAAACATGAAATCAAAACAAATAGAAGATAAATCAGTAATTAAAAGTGAAGATTTTTTTATATAATGTGAAATTTTTTGTGTGTCTACTATTTCAATATTATCAATGTCAATATTAAGATTTATATTAGAGTTTGTTTTAAGGGCATGATGAAGGGCAAGGTATACCTTAATATTATTTTTTTGTAAAAAGTCATGAAACTCTTTATTTTTAAGTAATGAATAAAGTCTCTTAAAATATAAAGATTGAGTAAATCTATATGGATTTGTAAGTCTCCAAGTAAACATAATAAAAATACTTTTTTCTTCATCAGTTAATTTGTTTTGTTTTAATAAATCCCATCTTGGAAGTCCTGCTTTTAATATATTTTCATCATTCCATCCATGTTTTTTGAAAATAGAACTTTCAATTTCAGAAGAAGCTAGTATATACGGAAATTTTTCTTTAAATAAATATCCACTATTAAAAACACTTTCTTTGAAAAAAATTTGTCCATGTTGAATAAATATATATTTAAGATAATCCAACTCATGAAAATATTTATCAATTATACTTTCAGTTCCAAATGAGGTAATAATTGCTTTTGTTTTAGGTAAAATTTTTATAATTTCTTTAATAAATTTTTTGCCATCAACTTTTGAATATTCAGAGATAACAATAATATTCTCAAAATTATTATTTTCTTTTAGTTTATTGTAAATATCACTATCTTTAAGTGTTACATAATAAGCATTATATCCTTTTTCTCTTATGTATGAAAACAAGGAGTAAGCATCAATGCTTTCTGCATCTTTATCATATAAACAATCAAACAACAAAAAGCTATCTTTTTCATATTTATTTGCATCTTTCTTAATTTGAGAGAATGTTTTATTGTAATAATCCAAATCATCGGATGCCAAAGTATTGTTTGTAAAGACCAAAAGAGTTCCAATAACAACAATAAAGGCGGAAAAAATATAAAAAAACTTTTTTTTCATTTTTGAATCTCTATTAAAACTTCTATAATTTTACATTTTTAATCTTAAAAAAACATTAAATCAAGATTTTTGGAGTTTTTTATGAGAACTATACAAAAAACTTGACAAAATAAGGGCTCTAGTATATTTAATTTTCTAGTAAATTAAGTATATGGTTATTATTAAGTTTTTTGTTTATTATTTTTTGTAAATAAAAGTCTTAATGATAAAAATTGCTTTTTTGCTATATGCTATAAAAATAAAAAATTAACAACATGAGCGAAACTATTCAACGAATGAGAACTCCAGAGGTTATGGAGCTTATCGACAGCAAAGATGTACAAAAGTTTACATCTTACATTAAACAACAATCACTAAGACCTAAAGCAATCAAGCATTTATTTACAAAAGGTGATCCAGCGCTAATATCGGCATATGTCAACAACGTTTTCCCTTGCTCTGAAGAGTTTTTGACCTATCAAAGGCAAGTAATGCGCTATGCAACAAGAAAAACACTTGCTACATACTACATCTACTTTAATGTAGAAAAAGATGGTGAAATAGAGCTTATTGACCGAAAAGAAGTAAATCTTTTTACATATTATATAAGCGGTCATGAGCTATCGATTGAAGCTTTTAAGCATCTTGTTGATAATGGTTCATCAGAACTGGTAGAAGCCTACATCAATTTTACCTCTTTGAATAGTCAACGTTTGAAGTACTTTTTACGTCACGCCAAAATTGACGACATCATGTGGTACTATATGAATGCTTCAAGTTGCGAGAAAGAAGTAATGATTGAGGAAATTGTTAAATTAAAGCAAACTAATCATGAACGCTATCAGCAGATTTACAATTCTGTAGGTGAAGACATGAAGTTCTGGCTTTAATGTTTTTAAGCACCCCTTTGGGGGTGCTTTTTGTATTTACATATAAAAACTTATAAATATCAAAAAATAGAGCTTAAATTTAAGATAAGTTCAAAAAAATATTGCATAAAGATTAAAATATCCTATCATACCAAACATGATTAATAGAATAAATACAATTATCATTTCAATAATCGGTATAATAGAGTTATCAATACTTTGTTATGCTTTCTCTAATCAGTATACATCAATAGACCATGCCGAGCACTTACATGCATCTTGGCTTGTTTGGCAACAAAAAATTCCATACATAGATTTTTTTGAACATCATAACCCACTTCTTTGGTATATATTATCTCCAATAGTTGCCATATTTAACGGAAAACCAGAGATACTATATGTCTCAAGACTTATTTCTTTAACCTCATACATGGCAACTATTTGGGTACTATATAAAATATCAACTCAATACTTAAAATTTACCAAAATTGCATTTTTATTAGGTGTTTTAGTTTATTTCTCAGTTCCTATAAGCTATTATTTAATCTATGATATGCACCCTGATATTTTTATGATAATGGCATATTTTATAGGGTTATATTACTACTTTTCATATCTTGAAGATAAAAAAACAAAATATTTAGTTATTTCATTTTTATTTTTTACAATATCGTTTTTGTTTTTACAAAAGATTTTAGTTGTTCTGTTTTTTACAACAATATTCATTTTGTATCATGTATATACAAAAAAAATTAATATAAAATCTTTTATTAAAGCCTTAATTATTCCATTATCAATTCTTTTATTGTTTGTATTGTGGTTATATTACAATGATGCTTTGGAAATATATATACAATATAATTATACCTTAAATTATTGGATGCAAAAAATTAATGGTTCAGGTAAATTATGTAGCGAAAAGGGATATACCTTATATCTTCCACTATTATCAATTTTTGCTCTTAAAACCTATCTAAAGGATAAAAATCAATATAAAGTAATGTTGTGTTCAATAATGTATTTAGATTATCTTTCAAAATACTTTACTGGCTCAATACACATACAATATTTTATCTTTAACAATCTTATATCCTCAATTATTATTGGTTATTTTATTTCAAAACAAATGAAACATAAACGCTTTTTGCTAATTATTGTACTTTTATCCCTTTTAAGTGTGAAATTATTTAATCAAACACCAATCAATAAACGCTACAAAATATATTATCAAACAGCTAAAGAAGTAATAGAAAACGTAAATTCTAACGATTACTTTGTAAATTCAATAAATTATATAAATATATATAATAAAGATGTGTCATATTACTGGTTTGGTTATGGAAATATGGCGCCTCTTGCTCATTATATGTTTAATCATAAAAAGTTCTTTTCACCAGATTTTTATATACAATCATATAGACCTAAATATGTATATTATGAGATGTATTACAATGCGATTATGGGAAATAGCAAACATAATGGCAATAAAAATTATGAAAAGGAATTAGAAGAGCTTTATCCAATATTTCCAATACACAAAGAAAGTAAAGAAGATTTTGTAAAGCGTTGGAGCCAAAAAGAATTTTATATTTATAATGGGGAATATATAAAAAATAATTATTACAAAACAGATAAATTTCCTCTAATAATAAAAAGGGATTATGCTCATAGCAAATTATAATCTCAATTTTTTATTCTTAAATAATCCTTGCAAACAAAAATATATAACATATTATATACTCCAAGCATTATTCTCTAGAAAAGGATAATGTTTAGGGCCTAGAAAACCCTTTGAAAATACAAACTAGTCGTGAGCACACGACTTTAAAAATTGTGCCGACTTCATACCTCATTAAGGGGTGGATGTCGGTGAATAAGGCTCTGCCCCAATAAGCCGAGCCGTCTTAGTTTGTATACGGTTTTCTAGCATCCGCCCGCCTTGTTATCCAAAGCGGGTTTTTGTTTTGAACTTTAAAAAAGGATGCAAAAGTTATGAAGAAATTAGTATTAGGTTTAAGTTTGATTTTAAGTATAAGCGCCTGTGGAACAGTATTTAATGGAGGTAGCCAAGATATTCAAATAGATTCAAATGTAAGTGGTGTTGATATTTATATAAATGGAATGAAAGCTTGTAAAACACCATGTACTTTTCCAATAGAAAGAAGCTCTTCATCTATTGTAATAAATGCAAAAAAAATGGGATACAACGAACAACAAATGATGTTAAAAAGTGAGTTTAGTGGAATAGCTATTTTAAATTTAACATTTTGGCCAAGTTGGTTAACTGATGCCGCAACAGGGGGAATGTGGAAATATAATAGAGATGGCGTGTATATAGAAATGGAAAGAGCAGGAGGAGGTTATTATAATCAAGGTGGTTATGGTAATGGATATAATCGTGGATACCAACAATATAATCAACCTCAGACCCAACAACGCTATTATGATAGATATTCAAAAAATGATGAAACAGGAGCTAAAACAAGACGCTTTAGCTTATATAATTATAGTATGTTAAAGCAAGAGGCTTCATCAAATAAAAGCGGGGAATATATTAAAACACTCGCAGAATTAACTGATAAAAATGAGCTAGAATTGATTAAAATAATAAATAACTCAACAAGTGAGGTAAATCTTGCGCATACGTTAACAAACATTCCTCATTAATTTACTGATAACAAAAAAGCCCCGATTGCTCGGGGCTTTTACTTTACAGCTTACAAAGCTTTTTTAACTTCCTCAAATGCAAGGGGGAGTTTAGAAGCATCACTTCCGCCAGCCTGTGCCATATCTGGTCTTCCGCCACCACCTTGACCGCCAACTTGAGCAGATGCAATTTTAACTAAATCAACAGCATTGTATTTGTCTGTTAAATCTTTGGTAACACCAACAACAATAGAAGCTTTGCCGTCTTTATCTGTTGCAAGCACGATAACACCGCTACCAATTTTAGCGCTCATTTCATCAATAAAAGCTTTTAACTCTTTTGGATGAACATCAGGTATTACTTTGCCAATGAATTTAACGCCATTAACAACTTCTACTTCATCTTGAGAGCTTGCACCACCACTTGCCAAAGCTTTTTTAAGGTTAAACACTTCTTGCTCTAATTTTTTCTTCTCATTCAAAAGATTGTTAATACGAGCATTAAGGTCATTAACATTAGTTTTAAGAATATCGCAAGCCAAATGTAATTTGTTTTCAATATCCATCACATATTCATGTGCACTACAACCTGTAACACACTCAATACGGCGGATACCGGCAGCAACTGCAGATTCACTTATGATATTAAAGTAACCAATGTCACCAGTATTACAAACGTGAGTACCACCACAAAGTTCTCTAGAATAAACTTCGCCGTCTTTTTCCATAGAAACGACACGAACTTCTTCGCCATACTTTTCACCAAATAAAGCCATAGCACCGCTTTCAACAGCTTCATTTTGACTCATCAAAACAGTATTAACTTTATAGTTTTCTCTAATGGCATCATTTACCATTTTTTCTGCAAGTTTGAGTTCATCAGCTGTAATTTGTTTGTGGTGAGAAATATCAAATCTCATTCTATCACCAGCAACCAATGAGCCTTTTTGAGTAACGTGTTCACCCAAGATTTCTCTTAAAGCTTTGTGAACAAGGTGAGTAACAGAGTGATTAGCACAAATTGAACGACGATTATTTTCATCAACTTCAAAAGATGCAAAGTCTTCAACTTTAATCTCACCATCAATCATCTTGCAACAATGAACATGAATATTATCAAGTTTGCATTTTGTATCATTAACCTCAATTGTAAAACCTTTTCCTTTAATGATACCTTTGTCACCAACTTGTCCACCTTTTTCTGCATAGAAAGGAGTTTGGTTAGCAACTAAATAAAATTCACCATTATTAACTGATTTAACCTCTTTACCATCTTGAACAAGAGTTTTTACAATACCATCAGCCTTTAAGGTTTTATAACCTAAAAATTCAGTTCCACCGATATTTTCTTTTACCTCAAACCAAATTTTTTCAGTGCCAGCATCACCACTACCAGCCCAGTTTTTGCGAGCCTCAGCTTTTTGTTTTTCCATTGCTTCATTAAAGCCTTTAGTGTCAACTTCAATTCCTCTTGGTTTTAAAGCATCTTGTGTTAAATCAAGTGGAAAACCATAAGTGTCATAAAGCTTAAATGCTGTCTCACCTTTAAGAGTATCTCCTTGTTTCAATCCATCTGTTTCTTCATCTAGAAGTTTCATACCTTTATCTAAAGTTTTACCAAAACGTTTTTCTTCAGTATGAATTGTTTCAGTGATTAATTTTTCAAAACGATAAAGTTCAGGATAAGCGTCACCCATTTCTTTTTGAAGTTGAGGAAGTAGCTTATACATCATAGGCTCTTTTGCACCCAATAAATAAGCATGTCTCATAGCTCTTCTCATGATACGTCTTAAAACATATCCTCTTCCTTCGTTAGAAGGTAATACCCCATCTGCAATCAAAAAGCTCATAGCTCTTAAGTGGTCAGCTATAACATTATGAGATGCTTTTAATGGACCATTAGGATCTGTTCCTGTAATGTTAGAAATAGCCCCAATCAAGTTCTTAAATGTATCGATATCAAAGTTAGAATGCACACCTTGTAAAATTGCAGCAATTCTTTCTAATCCCATTCCTGTATCAATAGAAGGTTTTTTAATATTTACTCGACTACCATCAGGTAAGTCTTCAAACTGGTCAAATACTAAGTTCCAAATTTCAATAAATCTATCACCATCTTCTTCTGGTGTACCTGGAAGACCACCCCAAACTTCAGGACCATGGTCATAAAAAATTTCAGAACAAGGACCACAAGGACCTGTATCACCCATTTGCCAAAAGTTATCTTTTGTTGCAATGCTGATAATTCTATCATCACTAAGACCTGAAACTTTTTTCCAAATATTACGAGCTTCATCATCAGTATGATAATGGGTTACAACCAATCTATCCTTTGGAATCATAAATTCTTTTGTAAGCAATTCCCAAGCATAATAAATAGCTTCTTGTTTAAAGTAATCGCCAAAAGAAAAGTTACCAAGCATTTCAAAAAAAGTGTGATGGCGAACATCATATCCAACACTATCCAAGTCATTATGCTTACCGCCTGCACGAACAGATTTTTGGGAAGTGGCGGCTCGTGTATAATCTCTTGTTTCATTTCCTGCTAAAATATTTTTAAATTGCACCATACCAGAGTTTGTAAACATCAAGGTAGGGTCATTATCAGGTACAAGAGAAGAAGCAGGCACAATCTTATGCCCATTTCTTTCAAAATAATTTAAGAATGTTTTTCTTATTTCGTTAACACTAGACATTTTTTTCTTCCCAAAAAATAAATTAATTCTTTTTAACCTCGAAAAAATATAACATTTTTTTTTGTATGTCTAGTTTAAATTTAAGCAAAAGTCGATTCTAATCGCGCTTAATTGATAAAAACTATATAAATGTTAAGGTATGATGCAAACATTATCCAAATAAGATAAGGAAAAACCATCAGTACCGCCCATTTATTTATAGGATAAAACACATATATCATCAAAAAAGCTTCAATTACTAGAAGAACAATAACAATAGAAGAGGCAAGAAGTTGCCCCATATAAAAGAAACTAAAAGTCCATAATATCTGCAAAAATAGTTGGAAAATAAATAGAGCATTTGCATCATCAAACTGTTCTACAGATTTTTTAGATACCAAAATTGTAAAAAAGCTCAAAAATAAAAGTATGTATAAGGCTTTCCAAATATATCTAAAATAATTATTTTCAGGAGTTATATCAGATACATTTATTGTTTCATAAAAATTTTCTAGTCCAATATCGGTAAAGTGTTTAGATATCAAAAATGTTATAAAAACTAAAATAAAACTATAGAGTCCTTGAATGATTTTTAGTGTCATATGTGCCTCCCTAAAGATTATTTTCTTCCGATATATTCAAAAATATGAAAAAAACATCAAAAATAACAAAAAATGTTATAAAAAAAATTGCAATTTAAATAATTTAGTTTATAAACAAAAGTAGAACAAAATATTAAAGGAGCAAAAAATTGGCAACAGCAGATGAAAATGGCATAAAAATTTATGACAAAGAAGATTTTGAAGGAATGCGTAAAGCAGGGCGCCTTGCTGCCGAGTGTCTAGATTATATTACAGATTATGTAAATGTTGGTGTAACAACTGAATATTTAGATGATTTATGTAGAGAATTTATTAAGTCACACAATGCGATTCCTGCATGTCTTGGGTATCATGGATATCCTAAAACAATTTGCACATCAATAAATCACGTTATTTGCCATGGTATACCAGATGATAGAAAATTAGAAGAGGGTGATATTGTAAATATTGATGTTACCGTAATTGTTGATGGGTGGTATGGTGATACATCTCGTATGTACTACGTTGGTAAGCCAAAATTAAAAGCAACTCGTTTATGCGAAGTAACGTATGAATGTTTAATGCGCGGTATAGATGTTGTAAAACCAGGTGCGAGATTTGGTGATATTGGTGCTGTAATTGAAGAGCATGCCCATAAATATGGCTATTCTGTTGTTGAAATGTTTTGTGGACACGGTTTAGGAAAAGTATTCCATGATGAACCAAACGTTCTTCATTTTGGTAAAAAAGGAACAGGACCTTTGATTAAAGAAGGTATGTTCTTTACCATAGAGCCAATGATAAATATCGGTAAAAAACATGGTACGATTCTTTCTAATGGGTGGACTGCTGTAACAAAAGATAGAACTTTATCTGCCCAGTTTGAGCATTCAATCGGTGTAACCAAAGATGGATGCGAAGTGTTTACATATTCTCCAAAAGGTTTAGATAAACCTCCATACAAATAATTAAAACCAAAAAGGTGATAATAATGAATAAAAAAGAAGAAAATAAAGTAAAAAAAGAACCTGATTACGTAGGACATCGACAAAGATTAAAAGCGCGCTTTCTATCAGACCTAGGGCGTTCTATGCCAGATTATGAAATATTGGAACTCGTTTTAATGTATGCGATTCCAAGGCGTGACGTAAAGCCTCTTGCAAAAGAGTTATTGCGAGAATACAAAACGTTATCAGCAGTAATAGCAGCAGATCAATCATCTTTAACAGACTTTCCAGGGCTTGGAAGTAGTGCTGTGACTTTGTTTTCTTTAATACACTCATGTGTAAATAAAATATGTTGGGAAAATTTAGAAAAAAATAATGAACCGATTCTAAGAAGTATGACAGAAGTTGTTGAGTATTGCAGAAGTCATATTGGTTATGAAAAACAAGAAAAATTATTAGTTATATACTTAGGAAATAAATTTAAATATATAAAACACAGCTTAGAACAAACTGGAACTACATCTGCTGTCATGATAAATCCTCAGCAAATTGCTCGCAATGCATTGCTTTGTAATGCAGCCTCTGTGATTGTGTGTCATAATCACCCAAGTGGAGAATGTTCTCCATCAAAATCAGATATTGAAATGACATTAAATCTAAAGCAAAGCTTAGAAGGTGTTGGAATTGGCTTAACAGATCATATAATTATTTCACCTAAAGAGCATTATAGCTTTTATGAGCGCTCTTATATTTTGCAAACCGGAAACGGTAAAGTTCAAATGATATAATGAATCTTTTCAAGTATTTAAAAAATAACATATAATAAGTAACATTTTTGCTTGTCTACAATGATTTTTTATGCTTCTTTATTTAACGAAGTATTAAGAATTATTGTTATAGATTTATGGCATATTAAATGGTTTTTTAGCACTCCTCATGCTAAAAGTTAGTTATTATATCGGGGTAGATTCTAAAGATTTGCATCAGGATATAAAGAGGCAGAGATTTATCTCTGATTATAGAAGAAATAAAAAGCAACAGGGAAGCTTATTAAAGTATTCAAAACAGGCTAGGAAAAACAAACCGTTTCCAAGCCTGCTTTTTTTTGCGCATTTTAAATTAAAAATGGGTTGACAAACTGTAAATCTTCTGTCAATATTCCCAAAGTGTTTATTATACTTATGTTTAATTTAATTATTTTGAGCAATGAAAGAAATTGTGAAGTACCACTCTTTCAGAAATGAAAGAGGTGAAATCAGTGTCAACCTTAAGTCTCTTGCTGAAGATGAAAAATTTAGAAGCGAGGTCGTAAAGGAAATCGTCAACAAGGTAAAGAAGAGTAATCACGCGTGTGTGCTTTTCCCGTCTTACAAGCCACACTGCTCGGACAATCCTCTGGGTAAACTGATAAATGAAGTGGCTTTGTCTCTGGTTGTTGAAACGCTTGTTACCGGAGATGTTCGTAAGATAAGGGATGTGCACAGCCCTGTCAATGAGGTGATAATCATTAAGCAGTCGTTCAAAACCGGAACCGGCTTAAAAGAGCAGATTGAAGCTCTAAGAAAGATGGGCATGAACGTCAGTGTTATCTGCCTCGTAGCGCATTCCGGTGCGGCTCTTGATAGCTTCAGATATGCTAATGGTGTCAGCATCGAGGCCTTGGTATGTTTGGATGAGATTCCTTATCTTGAAGGTTGATATCGTCGTCATAAACAATAAAAAAAGAGACCGGTATTCCGGTCTCTTTTTTTAATATCTATAAGGTTTAAGATTAGATGCAAATACCTTTTTATCAACTCCATTAATAGTTTTAATTTTTTCATTTTTTAAAATTTGTTCAAGTTCTGTTGAGTAAAAAGTGCTTCTTTCATCAACTCCATCAACAAAAGCTACAATATTACCAGAAGCACACTCTATATATCTTTGAGAAGCAATTTTCCAAATATTCGTTATATCAGAAGATATTTCATTAACTTTACCTGATAACCCAAGTTCAATCAATTTTTTGCCACAAGGAGTTGTATCTAACGTTTTAGCATTGGGCTGATTTGAAATGTAATTTAGAGCAAGCTCTTTATTGGTATTGTTAGGCATAAAGCTAACACTATATACCACAGCACAATCAGGAAATGTGGAAACATCTTCTGTTTTTGCTATATAAAGAGCTTGTGTAACTAAATCTTGCATTTATTTCTTTGGACTAAAGTTAAATACTGTAATCTCTGAAGGAGCGCCAATTCTCATAGGCGGTCCCCAATATCTGGTTCCGCGAGAAACATACATTTTTATTCCATCAACATCATAAAAACCGGCTAATCTTCCTTCGTTAGAGCGTTTGGTAAAGAAGTGAAATGGGAAGATTTGTCCACCATGAGTATGTCCAGAAAGAATTAAATCTGTATTATCCTTTGTAAGACCTTTAGCTACTTTAGGAGTATGTGATAACATAATTACATAATCATCTGTTGAAGCATTAAATAATGCACTTTCTGCAATTACTTTCATCTTTCCATGAGCTGAAGCATTAATGTCAGGAATTCCTGCAATATATATGCCTGTGCTATCAATCTTTTCTCCATAGTTTGCAAAAACATTGAAATTCATTTTGCTAAGAGCCATTAACCAATCAAGTTCACCATTGTATACTTCGTGGTTACCAAAAGAAATATACACTCCTTTTTTAGCTTGAAATTTTGTTAATGCTTCAATCTGCTCTTTTATATCCTCTGGGGAAGCATCTATAACATCTCCAACAATAACAACAACATCAGGATTTAATTCATTAACTCTGTTTACAATTTTGCTTATATAATCTTTTGAAACGCTTACATCAATATGTAAATCAGATAACATTACAACTTTAGTCGCCTCTTTTATTTTAGAAGACTGTATGTCGTATGTCTTTGTATTAGGCATTCTTTCTGCTTCAAAGACGCCATATAAACAAAGCAAAACAGTAAATATTGCAGTTATTAAGTTTACCATACCTAGATGTGGAGGATTTTTTATTTGTTCAATAGGTGCTCTGCGAACAAAATCCCAAATCATCCAGAAAAAATCTCTAATAAATGTTATCATAAATAATAAAAAAGCAAAGCCAAATAAAAAGTATAAACCTTTTATAGAATGAGCCCAAAAAGTGTTAGCAATATTATCCTTTAACGAAAAAACAATAATAGGTACCGACCAAGCAAATGTTACAAATAACAAAAATAATGTTTTAGTATACCATAAATAATTTCCATATCCAACATATGTTTTATAAGTTATTGCAACACAAGCAATTGCCACAATTAAATATGCTACAAAAATAGGCATAAATCCCTCCCGATAAATTAATTATTCTTCGTTTGCTTTGTTAACAGCTGTTCTGCGACGATATGTGCGCTTTGGTTTGATATTTTCTTTTTTGTTTTCATCATTTGATATTTCAACAACTTCAAAAGATTTTGTAGGTTGCTCAACGGCTGGTAATGTTTCTACATATCCATTAGGAGCAGTCTCAGGTTCGTTTTTAGGTTCCTCTGAAGGTGCATTTTCTTCAGTCATTTCTTCACTACTATTTTGTGCATCTGCTTCATTATTACGAGCTTGATTATTTTCCATTCTTGTTTGTCTGCGCTCGTTAATTTCTGTTACAATTTTGCGATAATGTTCTGCATATTGACGATAAATTTCCATATCAACATAGTCGCCACTGCTTTGCGCCTCTTTAGCTAAGTCATTATATCTTCTGATTAAATCAAGAGCTGTTCCGCTAATTTTTCCTGCAATACTAACGCTATCAAACTTATAATTTAATGTGTAACCATTGTTATTGTTACCATTGCGATATCTATTATTTTGTTTTTTCATACATTCCTACACTTTGTAATAAAATTACATTATAAAATCAATTAAATTAAAAAAAGAAAATAAAGGAACACCAAACATAAATCCTGTTCCAAAAACACATTTATAATATACGTTATATTTTTTTTTGCAACTCATTTTTTTAATATAATGCACCGGTTTATCCCAGATAAATCATGTACTATTTTATGTATTTTGAAATTATTTTTAGAAAAAATATTGCAAACATCTTCTGATTGATTATATCCAACTTCTAATAGCAAGTATCCTTCATCTTTTAATATTAAAGGAGCAATATTTGCTATTTGCCGGTAGCAGTCAAGACCATCATTTTCATCAGTTAATGCACCCCTTGGATCATATTCTTTTACCTCAATATCTAAATCATCTATTTCATTTTTTGGAATATAAGGTGGGTTTGATACAATTATATCAAATAATCCAAATGATTTATCCAACTCAAGCCAGCTTTTATTATAAAAAGATACTCTTTTGGTAACTTCTAATTTTTGAGCATTTTGAATAGCTATATCAAGAGCTTTAGAGGATATATCAATGCCTATACCAGTTGCATTTACACATTCTTTTAATATAGAAAGTAAAATACATCCAGAACCAGTTCCTAAATCAATAATATTGAATTTATCATTTTTATTAACTAATTCTAGCACACTTTCTACAAGTGTTTCAGTATCAGGTCTTGGAGATAAAACATCTTTGCTAACTATAAAGTCATACTTATAAAACCCCTTTATCCCTATTATCTTATCAATTGGTTCATGGCTTATACGCCTTGCTAAAAATTCTTTTGTTTTTCTATATTCTTCATCAGTAAAGATAGGATAATTAGGAGCGCAATGCCTTAAAATTATATCTGCTTCAAGTCTAGGAGATGAAATATTTGCATCAATAAGAGATTTTATTAATTCGTCACGCAAATTCATAGCTATGCTGCCATTGATTTTTTTACTTCAAAAGATAATTTTTCAAAGGCTCTTTTTTCGATTTGACGCACACGTTCTCTACTAATATTTAATTTTTCGCCAATATCATCAAGAGTATAAGGATTTTCCTTAAGCATTCTATTTTTTATAATAAATTGCTCTCTTTCATCAAGCTTTAATAAGCATTTTGATAAAATTTTTGCTCTATAAAGATGTTCTTCTTTTGACGCAAATCTATCTTCAATGTTCTCTCTTTTATCAACAAGCATGTCGATTTTTTCGACACTATCCTCGTCATCAGAAACATTAACATTAAGAGAAGTATCACCGCCAATTCTTCTATTCATTTCTGTTACATCTTGCTCATCAACCATAAGCTCTTTCGCTATTTGTTTAACAACAGTTGGGGCAAGTTCTTTGTTTTCATACAATCCAAGACGAGCTTTAATACGGCTTAAATTATAAAACAACTTTTTCTGTGCTGCAACAGTACCAATTTTAACCAAAGACCAAGAGCGTAAAATATAGTCATTTACTTGAGCTTTAATCCACCAAATAGCATAAGTAGCCAAGCGTACTTTTTTATTCATATCAAACTTCTTAACAGCTTGCATTAATCCTAAATTCGCTTCAGATATAACATCAGACATTGGAAGTCCATATCTTCTATAAGTAAGTGCAATTTTGGCAGCCAATCTTAAATGTGAAGTGATAAGCTTTTGAGCAGATGCTAAATTTCCATTTATTTGAAAGTCATAAATAAGATTTTTTTCTTCTTCTTCGGTTAAAACAGGAAATTGTTTTATTTGTTCTAAATAAGAATATAGACCAGTTTCCTCAACAACCATTGGTAATTGAGATTTTTTATTAACTAGGACTAATTCTTTTCCGCTACTCATATGTTTTCCTTATTTTTACCTTTTCTATATAGGAATAAATATTAAAAAATGCAAATTTTATTTATAAATAAAAGAAGTGTCATCCTCTATGGAATGATTTTTTTTCAAATTTATAATTGTTACTTTAACATTTTTGTTATCAGAAAATATTAACAAATAAACATTTGATGCTTCTTTGTTTTGGCTGAGATTTTTACATAATCTCATATTTTCTTCCAAAACACCTTTGTTAATTTTAGTATCAATTATAACATCTGAAACAGGACGTGTTTTTTCAGATTTATAATTTTCAATATTTTCAGGTGAATATTTATCAATATTACTTAAAATAAAATGCTTTCTTCTTCTATCGTAAATATTAGATAATTGTTCATTTTTATAATATTCATTAACAAATTCTTTTGTTTGAGCTACTAATTTTTCATCAGAACATAAAGGTAGTTCTACAATATTTTTTTCAATTTTACGAACAATTACTTCTTTAGGTTCTTCTCCACTAAGAGCAACCTCTTGAGCATATGAAATATTACTAAAAAGAATAGATACTATAAAAAAACAAAAGAATTTAATCATATTTCACTCCTAAAAGTTAAGAGATTTAGGTGTTCTAGGGAATGGAAGAACATCACGAATATTTGTAATACCAGTAATTAACATCAACATTCTTTCAAAACCAAGTCCGAAACCAGCATGTGGAACAGAGCCAAATTTACGAGAATCAAGATACCAAGAATAATCTTCAAGGCGCATACCTAAATCAACAATACGTTGTTGCAATAGTTCGTAACGTTCCTCTCTTTGAGAACCACCAATTAATTCACCAATTCTAGGAACCAATACGTCCATTGCAGCCACAGTTTTATTATCATCATTCATGCGCATATAAAAGGCTTTGATTTCTTTTGGATAATCACGAACAATAACCGGACGTTTGAAATGTTCTTCAGCTAAAAAGCGTTCGTGTTCAGTTTGCATATCGATTCCATATTCTGGTTCGTATTCAAACTTTTTGCCAGATTTTTTCATGATATCAATAGCTTCAGTATAAGTAATACGAGCAAAACTATTATTCTTAATATTATTAAGCGTATCCATTAATGTAGGGTCAACAAACTTTGCAAAAAGTTCTATATCATCTTTGCATTTATCCATAACCTCTGTAACACAATAGCGAACCATATCTTCAGCTAAATCCATATCATCATAGATATCCGCAAAAGCCATTTCAGGTTCAATCATCCAAAATTCAGCTGCATGACGAGCAGTATTTGAATTTTCTGCTCTAAATGTTGGACCAAATGTATATATATCACCCAAAGCACAAGCATACATCTCGCCATTTAATTGACCTGAAACTGTTAAATGAGCAGGTTTTCCAAAAAAGTCTTGAGAATAATCAATTTCTCCATTTGGAAGTTTTGGAGGATTTTTTAAATCCAAAGTTGTAACTTGGAACATCTCACCTGCACCCTCACAGTCAGAACCTGTGATAATAGGAGTGTGAACATACTTAAATCCACGTCCTTGGAAGAAGTTATGTATAGCATAAGAAAGTTGAGAGCGAACTCTAAATGCAGCAGCATACTTGTTTGCACGAGGACGAAGGTGCGCAATAGTTCTTAAATATTCATCAGTATGTTTTTTCTTTTGAATAGGAAAATCATCAGGAGCGATGCTATAAATCTCCACATCTTCAGCAACAACTTCGTATTTTTGGTTGCCACCTTGAGAATTAACCAATTTTCCCTTTATTGCAACAGATGAACCAGTGCTTAAAGACTTTACTTCATTATAATTAGGGAGATTATTTTGAGCAATAATCTGCAAATTCTTCAAACAGCTACCATCATTTATTTCAATAAAAGAAAAATCTTTTGCATCACGTCTTGTTTTAACCCAACCTTTTGCTAAAACTAAAGGTTGTTCTGTTTCTGAGTTTAACAAATCAACAATTTTTGTTCTTCTTAACATACTAAAAAAATCCCCATTAATAAAATTATTCTTTAAAGCTCCACACAAAATAAACCAATTTCTTTTAAAAGTAAACACATATTATAACAAAGATAGATAAATATTTTTTAATTGACATCGAAAATTTATTTGATATACAAGTCATCCGTTTATTTATTATTATAAAATAGTTGTTATGCGAAAAATGTTATTATTTTTAATCGTATCATTCTGTGTTGTATCGTGTGCAAGTGTAAGCAAGTTAAGAGGTGTAGATGCAGGTGGACCAAGCCCTATGAGCTATCCAGTAAAACCTGAAAATCATAAAAATATACCAGAACCTGTTATTTTGCCACGTAAGTAATTGATATAGCAGATTGAAAAGAAAAGACCGTTTATGCGGTCTTTTTTTTGTTTTAATATAATATTTTTATTGCCAAACATCTTTTTATTAGTTAAATAGCAAGTAAGTAAACCCCTAAAAAGGATTAAAGATGTTAAGATTATTTATGGATATTTTAGTAGATTCTATGTACGAAGCTTTAGCTTTGTTTCCTTATCTTTATTTAACATATTTGTTAATGGAGTATTTAGAGCAAAGACTATCCCGACAAAGTATGATATACATACGTAAATCTAAACAGTACGGTCCAATAGTTGGCGGATTATTGGGAGTTATTCCTCAATGTGGTTTTTCTGTTTCTGCTGCAAATTTGTATGCAACTGGTTTAATATCTTTAGGTTCAATGCTCGCCGTATTCTTATCGACATCAGATGAAATGGTTCCCGTTTTATTATCTTCAGGAATAGGTGGGGGAATAATTATCAAAATACTAATAGTAAAAGTTATCTATGCTATTATTACAGGTTTGCTAATAGATAAATTTTTACCAGAAAGTTTTATTAAGCATAAAAAAGATCCAAATATTAGTGCTTTTTGCACTCAAGAAAAGTGTAAATGTGAAAATAAAAAAGAAAATATATATAAGTCAGCATTCAACCATACCGAAAAAATAACTATATTTATATTTGTTTTTGCGCTTATTGTTAATACTGCATTTTCTTTTGGAGGCTATGATAATGTGAAAAATGCCTTAACAGGTATGCCTGTATTAGGTGGATTAATTGCAGGTCTTGTAGGTTTAATCCCTAGTTGCTATCCATCAGTTTTATTATCGCAATTATATGCTGATAGCGCAATATCTTTGTCAACCATGATGACAGGTCTTTTAAGTAACTCTGGTCTAGGTCTATTGATATTATATAGAGTAAATAAAAATACCAAGGAAGTAGGGCGAATAATTGCCTTGATATACTTAATAAGTATTGTGTTAGGTGCTATAACATCAATCATATTTTAATAAAAAAACGGAGATAATTCTCCGTTTTTTTATGTTATTTGCCTTCTTGTCCTTTGGATCGCATGTCAATAAACTGTTTAAGCGCTGCTTCTTTCTTTTTATCTTCAGCTTCTCTATTATTTTTACGTTTTCTTTCTTGTAGTTCTTCAAGATGTTTTGGGTCTTTAAGAGCTTCAAGTTTCATTTTTTCATCAGAAAAACTTAAAGCAGTTTCAGCAACTTTTTTCATATCCTCAGGTTTAAATACTTGATTGCCATCAACATCTTTTACTTGAGGTAAAGCTTCACCAACCATTCTTATATTACCATTAGTTTCGTTAACCGTAAGTCCTTCATCTTTTTTATTTACATCAACAGCTTTATCAACGTGTCCTTGTGCTTCGTTTTGCATTTTGTTTGTATTGTTTGCAGTATCAACATCACGATTATACTTATCAATAGTGTTCATTACGTCGGTAATATCTGTACGTTGTTTGCCATCTTTACTAACAAGAACCCATTGAGGACCTTCTTGATGAATTTCCATTCCACTAGGTAATTTTACTTTTGAGAACATTTCTTTCATTTTTTGTTCTTGTTTAGTTGCAGAATCTTTTTCGTCTTTATCTTTATTTTTCTCTTTTTCGTCCTTTTCTTTATCTTTATCTTTATCCATAGGTGACACAACACCACGTTCAGGAGCTCTCTCATTTTCTTTTGTTTTGGATTTAGAAGGATCTTCTTTACCTCTAGCCTTTGCTTCTGCATCAATAACAAGTCCTGCTTTTTTCGCTTTTTCTGCATTTTCGTTAAAGGCAATACCTAAATCACCTAAATCGCCTTTTTTAGGTTCTTTAGGTTTCTCTACAACAGGTTGTTCTTCTGTCTTTTTAGCAAAACTATCAAGTTTTCCTAAAAGAGATGATGAATTTGATGTATTTGTAACCTGAGGACGCACTCTCTTTAATGCTTCTTCAAGAGCTTGTTTGCGTTCTTCTTCGGTTCTAGAGGGTCTTTCGTTTGCCATGATCTTTCTCCAAAAATCTCTATATTTACTTAATTATAACATAAAAAAAGGCCTTCTGCAATAGTTTTTAGTCTAAAATATTATAAAATTTTTGTTACAATTATTTTTGAGCAATAAACAGCATTAATTAGCTTTTATATTAAAGGTATATTTTCATAATTTGGACAATTTTCTTGATAACACAAAAATCAAAAATAAAGGTAAAAAGAAAATGCTTACTCCAACAAAAGCCATTAAGCACATAGCAAAATCAATGTTGCCATAGTTATGTTTGGTTACCCATAACAGATATCCGTAGTTTATTAAAAACCAGCCAAGTCCTTCGCATATCCGAAACAAATAAGAAGGGTTAAATCCAACAATTTTTCGCCGTATAACATCAAATATTACATAAATAACAGAACTCAAAATATAATATCCAAAATAAAATTCTAAAGAATAAACACAAGGTACCCCGTCCCATACCCATTGATATATTTTTCCATAATGCCAATCATTAGGTACACACATTGCTCCTTGTGTATTGTCTCCTAAACCACCACGGTATATTAAAATTGCCATAATTGTTACAAAGCTATACCATATAGCGTATAAAAAAGACTTTTTATTTATTTTCTTAAAAACTCTCATGTTATCTCCATCTTAAGATAACGGATAGTATATTCTTGTATTCGTATTAATCAATATCTAAAAAATAAAAAAGCTTCCAGAAAATATCTGAAAGCTTTCTAATCTTGGTTATTAAATTTAGCAAAACCACTTCAACGTCTTGAGTGACGTGTAGGTCTTTCGTGTTGGTTAAAACTGGCTTGAAAAAAGGGTAAAAAAAAAGATCCCATTATAGGGGCTTAAATAAAGAAATGGTGCCGACAGAGAGAAAATAGGTGATAAACTCTTGAAATAACTGAAAAATATATAAAATTTTTCTCGATTCTTAAACGATTTTTTTTGACTTCGTCTACACGTCATTAATGGGTCAAAAAGTTTCGAATATTCAATAATTAAGCAAAATGAAAGTGCCGACAAAGCATGTCCGTACCGTCTTTAATTTATAAAAGTCTTTTTAAGACGTCCATCTTAATGTTTTTATTATCCTAAAAATCTAATCGGCTATTTGGAATAAACTAACAAAAAAGCCAATAAACCAATTAGGCAAAAGACATAAAAAGCTAAAAGTACTTCAGTAATCGTTTTGTTATCAGATTTTGCCCTTCTTCATAAAGGTTATCTAGGTGCTTTAGTTTATTTAGTCCATCGTTTATCTGGGATATGCCGGTTATTAAATGATGAATTGCATCAAGTGACGGATGTCTTTGTTCTGATAATATCATTCCAAAATAATATTTGTTCTTGCCTAAAAACTGCTCACTAAATTCATATTGTGTCTTTATATATCCAAGCTTCTTCAAATACTTAAAGCACTTAATTAAGAATTTAGCATCCAATTCTTGCTGACAGTATTGAGGATTATCCATTTCCTCATTTACTTCTTGGTCTATTGTTTTTTGAGGAGAAACTTTTTGTTCCTCCCCAAAGTATTTCTTTAGTTCTTCAATATCTGATGTGATTTTATCGATATCTATAATCATTCTGCTTCCTTATATTTTATAATTATATTTATTAGAAAGCTGATTAAAAATCGGAATGAGTGTAAATTTAATCAATAATATCTTTAATTATTTTATGCATATTTGTATAAGGTTCTTCTTTCTCATTAAGATTTAATCTTTCAGCATTTGAGATTGCAGTATCCAATTTATCTTTTAAGTCATTGAATATATCTTTTCGAGATTTGAGAGTATTTATTTCATAATTTGTTCCGAAACATCTGTTGTATTCATTTTTAAATGTTTCACAACATTCTTGAGCATTTGCAAAAGGTTGATTGGTTTTTCTAAAATGTAATAAAAGCCAATATTCATAACAAGGAATAGAAAAAGCTGGTATAATTTCTTTTTTTCTACATTGAGCAATTATTTTATTAAATTTATCATCCGGACAATCATCTTTATCAAATAGACAATAAATCTTGGCTATTCCCTTATCTCTAAACAATGATAGTTTATCTTTTGCAGTTTCGTATACATTTTCAGGACTTGTACCATATGCTTTTTCTGCTTTAATGTTTATATTTTTAGCTTTTCCAAGACCTTCCATATAGTACTTTGAAGATTTAGTATCTTCACATATAAAAATATGTACAGGTTTTAAGGATCTAGGAGTTCTAATTTGTCTAGCCATATATTAATCCTCACGAATATTAGGTACAGCACCAAATATACCATACATATATTCATTATAAAATGCACCTTTTTTCCTTTTAATCTCTTTGAAATCACTCAAAGAATATAAATCACTAGAATATCCATTTTCTTTAGCAACAAACCAAATCTGATCTCTTGTTAAAGTGTCTCCATCCATTAAATAATGAGCGTGAGAGGTAAATATTAGCTGAGCTCCTTTAGGGTTTGTTTCAGGATTATTAAATAAATTAACTATATATTTTACCAAATGAGGATGCAATGAACGATCAAGTTCATCAATGAAAAGTATCTTTCCTTCTTCAAGAATTGGCATGATTATATCGGATAATACAAGTAAAGCAATAGTTCCTTCAGATTCTTCATATAAGAAGCTAAATGCAACATCCTGCCCTTTTTCATTTTTATGTATTGAAAACAATCCTTCTCTATTAGCAATTAATCGTTCAATAGGAATATCTGCTTTTCTTAAGAATTCAGTTTTTCCTTTACAATCAATATCACTATGCGAATAGTCTTTATTTAAATCAGGACGTTCTGTATTAAATATAACTTCAATATCATCAGAAAACCATTCATATATATCTAATATAATTTTATCTTTAATATTTCTATTGTTGACTAATTCGCTGATTAGCGATCTTGAAGAAATTGTCTGTTTCGCAATTTCTTTATCTATTCCATAAGGGCTATTAAAATCATTTATAGTCCTTTTAAATAAACATTTTTCTCTTTTATCAGCCTCTAATTCTGTATAATATACTTCTTCATTAATTATTCCGTTTTCATTTAATTCAATAGAGTATTTGTATAAGTTATTGTTTTTAATAAATTCAACTTTAAATGAAGAAGGATCGTCTTCATTACCTAATTTGTAAGTAGGTATTTCCATCGGTTCATTTAATCGTTTTAAATAAGTACCACATACTAAGAATTTAAGATAATTCATAGCGTGAATGAAATTACTTTTACCGGATGCATTTGCTCCAAATATTGCAGATGTTCTATAAACATTTGGAGATTTCTTGTATCCAGTACTAATGGAATTTTCTACAGATCCGTTATTTGTTAATGGTTCCATTGAAAATTCAACCATGTTTTTAAAGCTTTTCAAATTGCTAAAATTGAAATTTATTAACATTAACATTTATTCCTTGTTAAAAAATTACACAGATATATACTTAATATATTAAATAAAGGAAAATAAGTCAATAGTTAAGTTGTCTTAAATGTAATTAAATAATCAACTCTGCTAAATAACTGAGTTGATTATATTTCATTATTTAATTCTAAAGACATAACTAGTTTCAAGAAGTTTTTAAGAAAAATCTAAAAAACTTTCTAATAAATCATACTTTTTGATTAATCTTTCCTAAAGATGTAGCTGGTTTCAAGTACTTCTTTTAGTCCTTTCAATTCCTTATTAATTGGATATGATATTTTGCTTAATTCTTCTAGCATTACCTTTATATCTTTGTGTTTACCATATATTCTCTGTCCTATACCTTTATCAGTCCAACCACAAAGAGCATTTTGATATTCCATAGGCACTCTATTTTCAACAGCATTGGTTTCAAAAGTGTGCCTAAATGAATGAAATACCTTATCTTTGGCAGTTATACCAATCTTATCCAAATATCTTGCAAACCAACCTTGAACCATACGACCATAAGTTCCTCGTTCTATTTGTGTTAAATCAAATAGTTTTTTGTATTTGTTTTTTCTTCTATAGTCTGTATAGGTTAAAAAGCCTAATTCGATTAACTTTGGATGAATTGGAATAAGCCTTTCAGATGAATGATTTTTTACAGATTTATCCTCTTCATTAGATTTAATGTTAATACATGGAATCTTTTTACTTAATACAATATCTGCTGTATCAAGTTGACAGATTTCGTTTAATCGACAACCTTGATATAAGGCAATCAATGGAACCCAAAATCTTGGTATCTCGTTTCTACGACGTGGGTTGGCATAAGTTTTAGGGTTAAAGATTTTTCGTAATTCATCAGAAGTAAATGGACTTCGTGAATGCTGAAAAAGTCTTATAGGTGTATCAATAAATTCACTAAAACTACTTTCAATAATATCTTCTTTTACTGCAAACTTTAGAAAATCCTTGAAAATACACAAAAGACTTTTAATTGTTGCCTTAGATAGAACTTTGGTAGGAGCTGAAGTCAAAATATCAGACATCTTCATTCCTTTTTCTATCTTATCTATCCACTTTTTAGGCACTTGATAAATCTTTTTACTTAATTTACGACAATCCTGCTTGGTTATTTCCTCAATATAGTCTTTCTCAATTAGTAAAAATCCTAACATCACAGCAAGATACATAGTTCTTACTCGTTCATCAGGAATACCTTTTAAGTTCTTTTTATTCTGAGCATATCTCTTGAAAAACTTCTTCCAATGGGTTTTCGCCATTGATTTAGTTAGTCGTTCTTGAGTTTTTAACTCATCATAACTTCTAAGTAAGGTTTTAACCTTAGGATTACTTGGAGTATAAGGTCTTTCATTCTGAATTGCTTTAATACTGTTTTGAACATACCTATCAAGTGCTAACACATGCGAGGTAAAACTCTTAAACCATTCATATCCATCAGAAGTCTTTTCCTCTAGACCAAGTTCTATTTCCTTTTCTTTTAATTTTGAATA
>SUUK01000015.1 GCA_015062535.1 Alphaproteobacteria bacterium | reverse complement strand
TTCTTCTCCTTTCTTTTGCGCAAAACTTTGATAATATTACCCCCCCTTGACACAAAATATACAATTTTATTTCTTTAATTAATCCATAAATCCCTTATATATTTTCATAAAAAAATGTAGTCATTGAAATAATATCTAACATTAAACTTAATTTTTATACTTTCGTATCTCCGGGATGGAGGTAAATATGAAAAGTGCAAAAATTATTGCGATTGCAAATCAAAAGGGTGGAGTTGGTAAAACAACAACAACACTCTCTATTGGAGTAGCCCTTGCAAAAGAGGGCAAAAAAGTATTGTTGGTAGATGCAGATCCACAAGGAAATTTAACAACTTCTCTAGGATACTATCAACAAGAAGATATGCCAATAACATTGGCAGACTTAATGTATGCAGAGATTATGGATAAGGAAATAAAAATACATGAAGCCATTTTGCACCATGAAGAAAAAATTGACCTTATTCCATCTGATATAAGTCTTTCTGCTATAGAATTATCATTAGGAAATGCTATGAGCAGAGAGTTTATATTAAGAAATTGTTTAAACAAGATAAAAGATGAGTATGATTATATTTTAATTGATTGTATGCCATCTTTAGGATTAATTCCTATCAATTGTTTAGCTTGTAGTAATGAAATAATTATTCCAGTTCAAAGCCAGTATTTAGCAATGAGAGGAATGACATATTTATTTGAAACTGTTTCAAAAGTTAAAAGGACAATAAATCCTGATTTAAGAATCAAAGGAATTTTATTGACTTTAGTAGATAGAAGAGCAAATCTTTCAAAGAATGTCAGACAAGAATTGGAAAACAATTATGGTAAATATGTAAAAATCTATGAAACTGAAATACCTTTAGCTATAAAAACTGCTGAAGCATCTATTAAAGGAAAAAGCATTTTCGAATATGATAAAAAAGGAACTGTTGCAAACGCTTATGAGAATTTAGTGGAGGAGGTTTTAGAAGATGAAAAACAAAGCATTTAAGATGAACCTGCCTACATTAGATAGTTTATTTACAACACAAGAAGAAAGAGATAATCCTAAAATATTACAAGTAACTGAACTTCCAATAAATATAATAAAAGATTTTCCTAATCATCCATTTAAAGTTGTAGATGATGAATATATGGACGATATGGTTGAAAGTGTTAAAGTTAGTGGAGTAATAATGCCTGTAATAGTAAGAAAAGAAGCTGATGGCAGTTATTGTATGATATCTGGACATAGAAGAAAACACGCAGCAACTAGAGCAGGACTAGAAAAAATCCCTAGTATTGTTATGAAATTAACAGATGATGAAGCAACACTTTTGATGGTAGATACAAATATAAATCAAAGGTTAAGTTTACTTGCATCAGAGAGAGCATTTGCTTATAAAATGAAACTAGATGCAATAAAACATCAAGGAAAGAAAGTAGAAGAGACTTATCGCCCACTGGTCGAGAAGTTAGAAAAAATACTTTCTGCAGATCTTGTTGGACAAGAAGTTGGTGCAAGTGCTAGAACTATTCAAAGATATGTAAGATTAACAGAGTTAATTCCTGAACTTTTGGAATTGGCTGATAAAGAAAAAGATGGAATGGCATTAAGGCCAGCAGTTGAAATCTCTTATATAAGTAAAGAAAATCAAAAGCTGATATATGACAGTTTTAAATATAATGAAGCAACAGCTACTTTAAGTCAGGCTCAATTGTTAAGAAAATTGGATGAATCTAACGAATTAACAATTGAAAAAATTGAAGAAATAATGCAACAGGAAAAACCAAATCAAAAAGAGCAGTTTAAAACTTCTTATGATAAAATTAGGCACTATTTTCCTAAAAATTATTCAAATGAACAAATAGATAATAAAATTATGGAATTATTAGAACTTTTTTATAAAGATTGGAAGCAAAAAGCAGCAAAAGCAAACTAATTTATACATAATAGTCAAGTGTATAGATTATCTAAAATTTATATATTTACACATTAATAAGCCCGTAGTGGCTTATTTTTTATGGAGGTGATTTATTATATGTGAATGAAGAAAATAAACTAGGATATTATGCAATAATACCTTCTACAGTATTATTTAACAAAGAATTAAAAGCAAATGAAAAGTTATTATATGCTGTTATAACTGTATTAGCAAATAAAGAAGGATACTGTTATGCATCAAATAATTATTTGGCAGATTTATTTAATTCTAAACCACATACAATATCTAATTGGATATCACATCTTAATAAATTAAATTTTGTATATGTAGAATTAGTAAGAAACAATAAAAATGAAATAATACAAAGAAGAATTTATATAAATGACATACCCTATGTTACAAAAATAACATACCCCTATTCTATAAAAATGACAGAGGGCATGTCGCAAAAAAGACAAGATAATAATATAAATAAAAAGATAGATAGATTTTTTATTTATATTATAAAAAAAGAAAAGGAAAATCCTGAAAAAATGACAAAAGATGAAGATATAGGGTTTAAGGAATTGCTAGAAAAGTATGAGTTAAATTATACAGAAGAACTTATAAATATCTTCGCTGAAGAAAATATAGAAAAATTAAAAATTATAATCTATGCTTTAAAAGATATTTATATTAGCACAAGAAAAGGCCTTATTACAAAGTTGACAAGAGATGAATTGATATTCATTTATGATAAATGCAAAACTAAAGAAAATGAATATAACAATACAACAAATGAAATCAATAATTTCTATGAATATTATTACACAAGTTTGATTAAAAAGTTAGAAAGCTAAAAGCTTTTATTTTTTTATTCAAAAGACGGGAGGAATATGATACCGACTTATGATTTAGAAAATTTAACAGGAGGATTAGATAATGTTTTTCAAAATGTTATGAGAATAGGTTTTACAGCTACTATAGTTCTCTTAACAATATGGATGTTATTA
>SUUK01000007.1 GCA_015062535.1 Alphaproteobacteria bacterium | reverse complement strand
ATAAAAAAAAAAAAAAAAAAAAAAAAAAATAGAATTATCCACATTTTCCAAGGTTTTTTTTATTTAGAAATTGCATCATACCTATTTTTCTTATACCTTGCCTGCATGGTTATATTTTTTAGAGAAAGAAAATGGTTGCAATATCTGTAATTCTCCCCGTTTATAATGTTGAAAAATATTTACAAAGATGTCTTGATAGTATTTCAAATCAGACTTTTGATGATTTTGAGATTATTGCTGTTAATGATGGTTCTAAGGATAGCTGTCTTAATATATTACAAGAACATGCAAAAAAAGAAAATAGATTACAAATAATATCTCAGGACAACAAAGGATTATCTGAAGCTCGCAATACTGGTTTAATGCATGCAAATGGTGAATATATTTATTTTTTAGATAGTGATGATGCTATACATCCTCAATGCTTAGAAATTGCATATGAATTTATTAAAAAATATAATGCTGAGCTTATTTGTTTTGGTTATGAACATTCTGATGGGCTAGGATATAAAACAAAACCTTTTGATTTTGATAGTATAAATTGTGAAATAACATCTAATCCTTTACTCAAAGGAAAAAATAAAGCTCAATTTAATGTATGGACCAAACTCTACAAAAGAGAACTTATATGTGATATTAGATTTATTGCTGGCATAAATTTTGAGGATTATCCTTATGCTTATGAACTTTATTCTAAGCATCCTAGAACGGTATTTTTAGATACTCCTCTTTATTTTTACACTAGAAATGAAGCGAGTTTATCTAAGCAAACTTCACGGCCATCTCATATCAAAGATTATACTACGGGTATTTTGAGAGTTTGTGATATTTATGCAGATGATAACCTTAAAGAGGATAGAGAATTTATTAAGATTGATTTTATTCCTGCAATTCTTAAACATCAAATTGGCAGAATTAGACGCGCTTCTAAAGCTAATAAAAAAGAAATGATTAAGCTCTTTAGAGCTCAGTTGTTGGAACTAAAAAGAAGAAATATGATTAGTTTTAGAGGGCATAAATTGAAAAATTGGCTCACTTATCAATGGTTGTTGCTTAATAGGTGATAGAATGAAAAAGAAAAAATCAATTTGTTTTGGCAATATTAAATACTTTTTATCTCATGATAAAATACGAGTATCCTTTTTTAATATTCCTATTGTTAAAATAAAATTTTATAATAATTACTCTGTATTTTTCTTATTTTATTTTTTTCCTATTTGGTTGATAAAATTACAATACAAAAAAATAGATATAAAGTTAGATACCAAAAATTTTAATAATATTAACATCGATGATACTAATCTTATTAATGAATTATCTGATATTGGTGAATTTACATACATACCAAATCCTGGAAATATGGGCGATATGCTAATTGCTGCGGCTACATTACAATTTTTCAAAAAACATAATCTTAAATTTAATATATATAACGGAACAAATATCGCCAAAACAGTTGTTTATGGCGGGGGGGGGAGCTTGGATTGGAAATTATAAAAATTACTGGCAACCATTACTTGAAAAACTTTCAAAGGCTGAAAAGATTATAATATTACCGAGCAGTTTTAATGATTGCCAGCATTTTATCGATAGTATAGATAATCGTTATACAATATTTTGCCGAGAAAAAAAATCTTATAACTATCTTTTATCGAGAAATACAACAGCAAAAATTATTCTTGATTATGATATGGCTTTTAGATTAAATGAATCAATTTTTGATAGTGAATTAAATATATCCTTTAAAGAAAAATTATTCTTATATGTAATTTATAAAAAATTGAAAACTTTGCGTAGTACTGTAAAATTTATAAGACAAGATAAAGAAGCCAAAAAAACTCAAGATACAGATTTAGATTTATCACTTTGTCTTGTCAGCAATAGTATTTTTTGTGAAGATTTCGTTATATTTGCAACATTAACATTGCTTTCAGCTATTGATAAATTCGATACTATTATAACAGATAGATTACACATTGGGATTTCCTCTATATTAATGAGTAAAAAACTTTTTTTATTAGACAATTCTTATGGAAAAGTTTTTGAAGTATTTAACCATACTCTACCAAATGATTGTAATATTTGTTTTATTGAAAATTTACCTGATAAATTTGAAAAAAATACAAAAAACGGTACTAATAATATTGATATATTGATGCATAATATTTTTTGCTAATTATAATAGTTATTTATGAACATATTGCTTTTATGATTATTGGTATTTTGTACCTTTGGTGAAAAGTGATATGGAGAAATGTATTACATTTACAATAAAAAAACCGGCGTGAAAACAGCCGGTTTTTTAGTATTTCCTATGAGCAAAGAACTAGTTGTTTTTTGCTTTTGCTTGTGCAGACAAGTCATCAGCAATACGAGCTGAACGACCACGCAATGCACGTAAGAAGTATAATTTTGCTCTTCTTACTTTACCAATACGTGTAACTTCAATTTTAGCTACGTTTGGAGAATAAAGTGGGAATACTCTTTCTACACCTTCACCAAAAGAAATCTTACGTACTGTGAATGAAGAATTTAAACCATCATTCTTACGAGCGATACAAACACCTTCATAAATTTGGATACGTTCACGATCACCCTCTTTTACTTTGGTGTGAACTTTTAATGTATCACCAGCTTTGAAGTTAGGAATGTTCTTTCCTTCTGTTAACTTCGCAACTTGCTCTTTTTCAATATTTTCTAAAATGTTCATCGTTTTACCTTTTTACTATAAATTTGTTTTGTTATATACCTAACTTTTTTTAGATTCAAGATAAATCTTATATAAGTCAGGTCGCTTATCTTTGGTTGTTGCTTCAGCCATTTGTTTACGCCACTCTTCTATATTTTTGTGATGACCCGATAATAAAACTTCCGGAACAGTTCTTCCTTCCCACTCTATCGGTCGTGTGTATTGAGGATATTCAAGAAGATTGTTTTCAAAACTCTCATCTTCTATTGATGCCTCGTTTCCTAACACACCTGGCAATAGTCTTATTACCGCATCTAGCATGATAAGAGCTGCTTGCTCACCACCTGTTAATATGTAATCTCCGATACTTATTTCTTCGATATTGTAAGCTTCTATTATGCGCTCATCTATACCTTCAAATCGTCCGCAGATTATAGTCAACTCTTCTTCTTTTGAGAGCTCTTTTGCTTTGGCTTGTGTGAGAGACTTTCCTCTTGGTGACATATAAATTATGCGACCTTTAGAATGATTTGCATCTATTGCGCGACCTAACACGTCTGGACGCATTATCATCCCTGCTCCACCACCACATGGTGTATCATCAACAGATTTGTGCTTATCTAAAGCATAATCTCTAATGTTGATGGCATTCAGCTCTACCTTTTTTTCTTCCAATGCTCGCCCTGTTAATGAACTTCCTAAGAAGCCAGGAAAAAGCTCTGGAAAAATTGTCAAAACATTGACTTTTAGCATTTGTTAGAATCCTCGTCGTCTTCTATAAATACCATTGCAGTTGACGTAACAATAATATAGCCTTCTTCAAGATTTATTTCTGGAACATAAGTCTTATTAAATGGTAACATCTCTGAACGACCTGTTGATAATTTTATCTCTAAAATATCGCCGGCACCAAAATTATAAAAACCTATAACCTTGGCAACTTCTTTTTTGTTCTCATCTAATACTGTTAGACCTACTAAATCTGTTTCATAAAATGTTTCTTCATCCTTTAACTCTGGCAAAACACCACGTGGAGCATATAATTCTGTACCTATCATAGTTTCTGCTAAAGTTCTGTCATCAACACCTTTGATTTTGATACGAAGTAAATCTTTTGAATGTCCGGTAACTTTGATAGAAAAACTTTGCTTAGAAAACTTATCCTCTAGAGGACCATAAGAGGCTATATCTGTATCAATAGCAGTAAAGCTCTTTACTTTGAACTCGCCTTTGATGCCATGTACGCCTACTATCTTTCCTAAACATACTCTTTTTTCTGTCATCTTAAGTTACCTTTTGCAACATAAACTTAATTTATAATCTAAAAAAAGAATTAAGCTTCAACTGCTTCTTCAGCTGGTGCTTCTGCAGCTAATCTTGCTGCTTCTGCTTCAGCGGCAGCAGCTTCTGCTGCAGCACGTGCTTTTTCTTCTTTTTCTTTAATTCTCTCTAAAGCTTTTGCTTTTGGAGCAGATTTCTTTGGTTGATTTCCAATTTTTGGAGCATCACAAATACCTAAATTTGCAAATAATTTTTGCAATCTTTCTGTTGGTTCTGCACCTTTTGCTAACCAAGCTTTTACTTTTTCTGTATCAAGAACAAGTCTATCTTGATGATCTTGAGGCAATAATGGATTGTATGAACCCAAACGCTCAATAAATCTACCATCACGTGGAGCTCTTTGGTCTGCTGCTACGATACGATAGAATGGGTGTTTCTTTGATCCACCGCGTGAAAGTCTAATACGAACTGACATTTTTTTCCTTTCCAGTTTTATAGTTGTTTTTTGTTAATTCCGTTAAAACGGAAACTTGTTGTTAAATCCGCCAAAAGGATTTCCTCCAAACGGATTTTTTTTCATGAAATGAGAAGCAAGCCCCTTCATTGAACCTAACTTTCCCATTTGTTTCATCATAGTTGACATTTGCTCATAGGATTTAAGCAACTTGTTAACATCATGAACTTCTACACCTGAACCTTTGGCTATTCTTCTTTTGCGTGAAGCTTTTATTATATCTGGATGACGACGTTCTTTAATGGTCATTGATAAAATTATTGCTTCTTGCTTTTTCATGATAGAATCAGCATCAACAGATTCAATTTGCTCTTTGTACTTAGCAAGCCCTGGGAGCATTCCCATTATGCTAGACATTGAGCCTAACTTTTGCATTTGGCGCATTTGATTTAACATATCTTCTAAATCAAATTTGCCTTTTAGCATTTTCTTTGCTTGAGCTTCTGCTTCTTTCTGGTCAATATTTTCAATAGCTTTTTCTACTAGAGAAACTACATCACCTTTATCTAAAATACGACCAGCTAAGCGATCTGCATGAAACTCTTCAATATCTTCTAATTTTTCACCTGTTCCTAAAAATTTTAAAGGAGCACCTGAAATCATCTTCATAGATAATGCAGCACCGGCACGAGATGAACCATCTATACGAGTTAAAACAAGACCGGTTATACCTACTTTTTCATTAAACTCTTTAGCTACATTACATGCTTCTTGACCAATTAGCGCATCTGCTACAAGAAGAGTTTCAGTTGGGTTTGATAGTTTTTTTACATCTTGAACTTCTTGCATTAAAGTTTCATCAATTTGCAAGCGACCAGCTGTATCTAATATCAAAACATCATACAAACCTTTTTTACCAACTTCTAATGCACGCTTGGTAATCTCTAAAGGTTTCTCTTCTTTAATAATTGGAAGAACATCTACATTAATTTGTGAACCTAATTGAGATAATTGCTCTTGAGCTGCAGGACGATATACGTCAAGTGATGCTAAAAGTACTCTTTTTTTCTTTTGTAATTTTAGAGCTATTTTAGCAGAGGTTGTTGTTTTACCAGAACCTTGAAGACCTACCATTAAAATTACAGCAGGTGGTACAGACTTAAAGTTTAGAGATGTATCATCTTCAGAACCTAGTAAATTTACAAGCTCATCATAAACTATTTTCACCAATTGTTGATCTGGGCGGATAGATTTTATAACTTTTTCACCTAAAGCTTTTTCTTTAACTTTTGCCATAAAATCTTTAACAATAGGAAGTGAAACATCTGCCTCTAAAAGAGCAAGACGAATCTCACGCAATCCTTCTTCTATGTCTTTTTCTGTTAAGATACCACGTGATCCTAACTTTCTAAAAACGTCGCTTAGTTTGTTTGTTAAACCGTCAAACATTAAACTTCCTTTGTTATTTATACCCATTTGATAAAAAAAATTTGCGCCAGTGTGCGAACCCTCGCTGACTGACGGCACTCCGTAGAGTGTTATTTTAGTTACCAAAACTTGAGGCTATAATAGGTATTTATTTACAAGAGTCAAGACTTTTTTGGCACAAAAACAAAATATTTACCCAACAAATAATTCAATACAATTATTAGGGCTGTTAAAACATATTTAGTAATAAATGGATGTAAGCCACAAACTTCAACTAAAAAGACAAGTACAAAATAATCTAACACTCCTGTAAAGAAGCGTGCAGAAAAGTATTTTGATGCCTCTTTCCCCACTTCTTTTAATGTATTTTGCTTACTTTGATAAACATAAAATTTATTAATAGCATACCCTAAAGTTTTAGAAAATATCATTGCGATGAGATTTGCATATCTAACTTTCATTCCAATTAAAACCAAAAAAGTATACAACACAATATTTGATAAAGTTATAATTCCACCGCCAATAACATAGCGAAAAAACTCTTTATCTTTTAGTTTATTATAGTGCAAATAGCTCTTAATGTTTGCTAGAAAAGATGTTAATTTACCTATCATATTTTACACCTTTTTGGTAATAACAACTAAGTTCCATACTATAAGATTATATTGTTTTATTTCTATTTTAGCAGGTAATGTTTTTATTATAAAACGCTTAAACCCCCAATAAGTCCAATGATTTATATGATCTATAGGATTTCCTAGTCGTTTTATGTTTTTACCTGATGCTAAATTACCAATACAAAAAAATGGTTCACTTGGAACTGATAATATTATATGTTTATTAGCAACTCTGTATAACTCTTTTAGTGCTATATCTGGATTTGGTATATGCTCTAAAACTTCTGTTGATACAACTATATCAAAACTATTGTCTGTATATTTTAAAGCAGTTATATCTCCAGTATCAAAAGAAATATTACGTGGATTATTTTCTTTTGCTTTCTTTATAGCCTCTTCAAAATAGTCAACTGCGGTTATTTTTATATTATTAAACTTATCATAGAGTAAATTAGAGATTACACCTTCCCCGCATCCTATATCTAAAACTTTTTTAGAAACTGATAAATCTTTATTTAGCAGATTAAATGCATCTATAAATTTTAAAAAAAACTTATCTAACATAAATCTTTTTAGAGGATTTTTAGTATTATACTTATCTATATTACCAGTATTATATTCCATACTAATCTCTTTCACAAATTTCTTTGATATATAGCGTATCACTTACTCTTTTTTTATCTTGGTCAATTAAAATGTTTGCAATCAATCCCATTGATATAAATTGCGCTCCAATTAATATCAACATAACGCCTAAAGTTAATAAAGGTCTTGTTCCAATAGAGTTACCTAAAAACCATAGTATTGTTAAATAAGAACAAGCCAATCCCCCTAACAAGAATAAAATAAGACCGATTTTACCAAAGAAGTACATTGGCTTTTCATAATACTTTAATAAAAACCATGCAGATAAAGCATCATATAAACCTCTTAAGTAGCGCTCATACCCAAATTTTGACTTTCCGTGTTCTCTTTTGTGATGGGTAACGGAAATTTCTGATACCTTAAAACCATTTCTTTTAGCTAAAACTGGAATATACCTATGAAATTCACCATACACAGAAACACTTTTAACAACTTCTTTTTTATATGCCTTAAATCCACAGTTAAAATCATGAATTTTGATTCCTGACAATTTTGAAGTTACCCAGTTAAATAATTTAGATGGAAGTCTTTTTTCTAATGGATCAAGACGATTTTCTTTCCATCCTGATACCAAATCATAACCTTCATCTATTTTTTTAATAAAACGCTCTATTTCCTTTGGATCATCTTGAAGGTCTGCATCCATTGTAATTACAATATCACCTTTAGCAAACTTAAACCCTGCTTCTAGGGCTTTTGATTTACCAAAATTTGCTCTAAAAACGATTAATTTTATATGATTATCTTTAGATAACACTTCTTTTATAATCTTTTCTGAATTATCTGTCGAACCATCTGAAATAAATATAATCTCATGCTCACTAATAATTTCTTTTTTTATTAACTTATTGATATTTTCATTAATTCTATCAATGAGAAGTTTTATTGATCCTTCTTCATTAAAAACTGGAATTATAATGGACAATATTCTGTTCATCTCTTATCCTTTTTGACAATATTTTAGCTTGTTATGTTCTAAATTTAGACGTTTTTAGTGTTGACTTTTTACTTAAGGTTGTCAATAACTACTTATTATTTTTTAACTTGATTTTTTTTATTTTATGTTTAGTATCCCTTTTAACTTAATGTTTTATTATAATATTGGAAATAGCAATGCCTGAAAATGTAGTAAATAAAAGAAAAACATTTGCGATTATTTCGCACCCTGACGCTGGTAAAACAACTTTAACTGAAAAATTGTTGTTATTTGGAGGTGCTATTCAACAAGCTGGAGCTGTTAAAGCTAGAGGCGAAAATAGACGAGCGCATTCTGACTGGATGAAAGTTGAGCAAGAAAGAGGTATTTCTGTTGCTTCTTCTGTTATGACTTTTGAATATGAAAATATTACATTTAATTTGCTAGATACCCCAGGTCACGAAGATTTCTCTGAAGATACATATAGAGTTTTAACTGCTGTTGACTCGGCTATTATGGTTATTGATTCTGCTAAAGGTATTGAAACTCAAACAAAGAAATTGTTTGAAGTTTGTAGACTTCGTAATATTCCTATCATTACTTTTATCAATAAATTAGATAGAGAAGGTCAAGATCCATTTTTACTTTTGGATGATATTGAAAAAACATTAGCTCTTGATGTTTGCCCTTTAAGTTGGCCAATTGGTAGCGGAAAAGAATTTCTTGGTTGTTATGACTTATTAAATGACCAATTAATATTAATGAATAAAACTGGCAACAAAGGACAAGTAAACGATATAATTGAGACTGTTAGCGGACTTGATGACCCTAAACTTGATGAGATATTACCTAAACACCTTGTAGAAAAGTTGCGTGAAGATGTGTTGATGGTTAGAGAGCTTTGTCCAGAGTTTGATTTAGAGCTATATTTGGCAGGTGCATTAACTCCGGTATTCTTTGGTAGTGCTATTAATAACTTTGGTGTAAAAGAAGTATTAGGAGGGCTTCATAAACTTGCCCCTACTCCTCGTCCACAACCAAGCGCAGAAAGAGAAGTTATAGCTGATGAGAAAAAAGTTACTGGTTTTATCTTTAAAATACAAGCTAATATGGACCCTAAGCACAGAGATAGAATTGCTTTTATGAGAATTTGCTCTGGTCACTTTAAACGTGGTATGACATTAAATCAGATTAGAACAGGTAAACCAATAAAAGTACCTACCCCTGTTATGTTTTTAGCCCAAGAAAGAGAACTTGCTGAAGATGCATATGCTGGTGATATCATTGGTATTCCAAACCATGGTCAACTTCGTATTGGTGACACATTAACAGAAGGTGAAAAGTTGCACTTTACTGGTATTCCAAGCTTTGCTCCTGAATTGTTAAAATCTGTTAGAGCTCTTGACCCACTTAAATCAAAACATTTAGGAAATGCACTTCAACAGATTGCCGAAGAAGGTGGTGCAAGTGTATTTAAGCCTGTTATTGGCTCTGAATGGATAGTTGGGGTTGTTGGTGTGCTTCAATTTGAAGTTATGGCAGATAGAATTAGAACGGAATTTAATATTCCTGTTGTATTTGAACCAACTCAATATTATACAGCACGTTGGTTAAAAGCTGATGATAACACTACTCTTAATAAATTTATTGATGCAAACCAAGCAAATATTGCCAAAGACCATGACGGCGAAACAGTATTTTTAGCACGTAATGCATGGCACTTAAATAAAGCTAAAGAAGACTTCCCTAAAGTCGAACTAAAGACAACAAGGGAACAAGTATTCTAGTACAAAAATTTAACAAAGCTCCTAAGAGGAGCTTTTTTTTATTTTAAATAAATCAGTTAGATTATTGACTTTAAAGATTAAATATCATAATTTGGGTATGACAAATAATTATGATGTTTAACCTTTTAAAAGTTATTATTATGTTTACATCAATTATTATTTATTATTTGGGCTCTGCTCTTACTTTATGGGGCACAGCTGAGGTGTTATATCATGTCCCTGACAAACGCAAACCCATGAGTGATGATGACGTACGTTCACTTGGTGGTGACACAGCTCCAGATGGAGAAAAATATGGGACTCCGTACGGACTTTAATTAAACTAAAGAAAGGTAGCTTTTAGAAACTACCTTTTTTTATTTACCTTACTTAAGAGATAATCATCAACTGTTAGACATGGTGTTTTAACTTTAGATGCAAGAAATGCTTTTTGTGCGTATGCGTGATAATATTCTTTATCGCATGCTTTAGTTGATTTATCACTTGCTAGTGCTAAAATATATAATGATTTGTACAATTGCTTTTTATCATCATTACTTAAATCTAAGTTGCTAAGGCAAATTTTTGATTTGCTAATTTCTGCAACTCTTTTTAGTACAAATGGCTTTATTGTGGCATCTGATGTATTTAAGCAAACACAACGTTGTGAACGGCTAATTCTTCTAACAAATACATCAACTTGACTACCATCTGGTAATCTTACTTTATTTAAATCTGGTCTTTTGTAATATATATAGTTAAACCATTCTAGTAGTTTTTCTTTACTACCTTTACTAATTTCTGACAAAGGACAATCTTCTACTTCATGAAATACCTTAACACAATCACGAGAAGTTAATTCTCCCTTTTTCTTTTTTTCAGGAGTTATGTCATTTTCTTTGTCTTCAAGATAGGTACACTTGACAGCTCTTGCAAAAGCTCTTAATACCTCTGTTCTATGCTCTGAAGAATTTAGAAAATACCCTATTCTATTATTTTCACCAGTTCTTTTAACTATTATAGGTATATGGTTTCCATCGGAGAGAATGCATATATTTTTTTGACTATCTTTATATATATGTTGGAATAACCAAATTGTTCTTGCCCTTTTTTGAGTTCCTGTGACTTTTTTATTGTTTACCTTTATATCATCTAACAAGTGCAATACTTCTTGAGCTATAAGTTCACCTTCTTTTTTAGGTTCTGGTTTTTGGCTAATATATGTTATGTTAAATTTTTTAGCAAAAGCACCTAATATTTCCTCTTTAGGAGCATTAGCTGTATTACAATAGCAATAAACCGGACGCCCTTCATATTTTCTTTCCACTATAATTGGAACAACTCTTCCATCTTCTAGAGTACAGGTATTATTTTTTTCATCTAAAGAAAGTTTTTTCATAAACTCCAAAATACGTGTACGCTTTGCTGATTTTGATAACTTCATACCTTTTTCATTACAGACATTGTCAAAAAATTTAACAATTTCATTTGCTTTTAGCTCACCATTTTGGGGTTCTAAATACTTTTTATCAGACATATTGCTTCCTTAAATTATTTAAACATGAAAGGATAGTATCATAAAAAAATCATAATTGCAACACAAAATAGACAAAAAATATTGACATATTTATTTTTATTATATATAAAGTGAGGCGCTAAATTAGTTTTATGTGTAATTATTATGAATATTGTAGTTTATTTGGGGATACCCTTGTAGGTTATGATGTTGTTATGATTGCGTATATAACTGAGTTCTTATGTTTAATTAAAAAAAATATGTTATGAAAAATTTCGCAACAAACACTGAGTACGATGAAATGTTTTTTGATGTCGCTTCTTCTGGTATGGATAAAATTCCATCTTACATATTGAAAGATATGCAGGAGGAAAAATTCATCCGAAATGAAGATTTGGATATTGATAGGTACATCAATGAAAATTCTTCAGAGGATGTCATAGACAAAGAGACATTTGACGACGCCCCAGCCCACATTGTAGTTTCCCTGAAAAAAATGATAAAGCAAGGGGATGATTGTGCTGTATTTGATATAATTGACCGCTTTGGCTGTTTTTCTACGGTTGCAAAGTGCATTATTAAATCAAAAATCACAAAATATGTGGAATATTTATGGGCAAATTGTCATTTTGGCTGTACTGCTCAAAGAGACATTGCTAGCTTAGATGAAAAAAACAGCATGTTAAAACTACTTGATTATGATAAATTAAGTAGTCCCGCACAAAGAATTATTGCTAAGTGTGGTGATAGCGAATGTATTTTCAAGTTACTCAAGCGTGAGGACTTGTGCTATGAAGCCCAAAAGGTTATAGCAGATTCTAGAAACGATGCATATATCAAAGAACTACTTCGGCGTGACGATGTTGCTTCCTGGGTTCTGTATTGTATCGCAGATTATGGCAAAGATGAATACATTGAAACTATTCTTAAGAAAAAGAACGTTGAATGGTTTGTTTTGTTCCATATAAGAAAACAGAGTCATAAATACAGTGAGGCCATAAGAAAAATGCTGTGGTCCTAATAAACTATCTATAAAAAGGCTGTCCATTACAGGACAGCCTTTTTTTATTCTTAAAAAATAATTTTACTATATATCTAGATCTTCTGCAAATTTAGCTCGTTCAATGATAAATTTGAAACGTTGCTCTGGGTCTTTACCCATCAAGCGTTCTACTTGACGTTTGGTTTCAAAAGCTTCATCACGACCTTCTTCAGTATTTGCAGTTGGGATTGTTACACGCAATAACACTCGATTGTTTTTATCCATTGTTGTTTCTTTTAATTGGATAGCACTCATTTCACCTAGACCTTTGAAGCGACTAATATCTGGCTTTTGGTTTGCTTTAGCTTTAGAAAGGATTTTATCTTTTTCTTCATCATCTAGAGCATAATAGTTTTTGCCACCAAATACAATTTTATAAAGTGGTGGAGTTGCAATAAACAAATGTCCATTTTCAATTAACTTTGGCATGTATTGGTAGAAGAAAGTCATTAAAAGAGAAGTAATGTGGGCACCGTCCACATCCGCATCAGTCATGATAATGATTTTTTCATAACGCAGGTTTTCTTCTTTGTAATTGTCTTTTGTGCCACAGCCAAGAGCTTCTATCATATCTTTTATTTCTTGGTTTTGAGTAATTTTATCTAAGCTCGCACTTGCAACGTTTAAGATTTTACCACGAAGTGGCAAAATTGCTTGTGTCATACGGTCACGACCTTGCTTTGCTGAACCTCCTGCAGAATCTCCCTCAACGATAAATATTTCTGTATCTTCGGCTGCAGATTTAGAGCAATCTGCAAGTTTTCCAGGTAAACGAAGCTTTTTAGTTGGCGATTTACGATTTTGAACTTTTTCTTCTTTACGTTTTTTGCGTAGTTCTGCACGACCTACAACGTAATCAATTAATGCTGTTGCGTTTTCTTTATCTGATGACAACCAATGGTCAAATGAATCTTTAACAGCCTTTTCAACTAGAGTTATTGCTTTTGTTGAGGTAAGCTTGTCTTTAGTTTGACCTTGGAACTGAGGATCTCTAATAAATACAGAAAGCATAATTGAGGCATCACTTAAAAAGTCTTCACCTGTAACATTTGCTACTTTTTTGATATTTGCCATATCTGCATATTCTTTTAAGCTTTTTAAGAGAGCTGTTCTAAAACCTTGCTCGTGAGTTCCCCCCATTGGGGTAATTACTGTATTACAATAAGAATTGCAAAAACCCTTTTCATCATCAGGCCAGGTTATTGCCCATTCAACCTTTCCTTCATCTCCGGCTAATTCTGCCTCACCAGAGAAAGGAGAGCGATTTACTGTTAAGCGAGTTCCTATTTGATAATTTAAGAAATCTAAAAGACCATTTGGAAAATTAAACTCTGTTGTTTCTGGAATATTATCACCTTCTTTAATTAATGATGGTGCACACTTCCATAAAATTTTTATACCTTTGAAAAGAAATGCTTTAGAACGAGCCATGCGGTAAATTTTAGCAGGCACAAACTTGTTATCACTTCCAAATATGTCTTCATCTGGTAAAAATGTGATACTTGTACCTCTTCTATTTGGAGCATTACCTATTAATTCTAATGGGGTTTCTGGTCTACCGCAAGAATATTCTTGGCGATAAAGTTTTTTATCTCTTGCTACTTCTACGATTAATTTTTTAGATAAAGCATTAACAACAGATGAACCTACACCATGAAGACCACCTGATACTTTATAAGCATTTCCACCAAACTTACCACCAGAGTGCAAGGTTGTTAAAATAACCTCTAAAGCTGATTTATTTGGATATTTTGGGTGAGCATCAACAGGGATACCTCGTCCATTATCGGTTATTGTTACAGATAAATCTTCATTTACACTTATTTCTATACGGCTAGCATAACCTGCAACTGCCTCGTCCATTGAGTTATCTAAAATTTCCGCAACGAGGTGATGTAAAGCTTGCTCATCTGTACCACCAATATACATACCTGGACGATGACGTACTGGCTCTAGACCTTCTAGAACCTCAATATCTGCTGCTGAATATTCTTCTTTTGCTGTAACGGCTGAACCCTCAAATAAATCGCTCATTTTTTCCTCTAGTTATTATAAATTTTGTAAGGAATATATAGGATTAAAAAGCTTAACTCAAGAAAAATATTTGCAATATCCAACAAAAAACTTGAAGTTAATAGATTTTCGTGTTATTGGTTTGGCGTTTTTAATATTTTTGTTTGTATAATTTAATCTATATTTTTATGAGTAAAGGACCTTTTTATGCTCGTGTAGTTAAAATAACAGAGCATGACAATTTGCACAAAATTATTGTTCAAGCGCCAGAAAAGCTTTTTACTGAGGTGATAAGAGTTTTTGATTGCGAAAACTTTTGCCTTAAAGAGGGAGATAATATTGCATACTACTTAGATGAAGCAACATCTCAAGATGTCTATTCTAATGAATGTGATGTTGTTGTTTTATTTAAGCACAATATTGGCGCTAGATGTGAAGAAGATATACCAATTTTGAAAGATTGGTATTATGCTAGAAAAGGTGAGCGTATTCTTGAATTAAAAAAGCTTCCTAAAATAATTGATATTTTGTTTGAGATATCTGATTATTATAGAAAACATAAGAATATTGCTCAAAAAACTCTTGAGATTTTGGATATTACCCAAGATGCAGAAGCTCTTGATGCGTTGTTTTCGATGCCTCCTTTTATGATATATGAACTGTTTGGAGACAAAGTATGTCTTGAAAGCTATGAAACCGTTTGTAGTGTTAGTGACAGCTTAAGACTAGAAACAATTAGCAATGCATTTATTCCAGTACAGCTTGCTGACATGCTTGTTACGATGAAGACTTTAGGGCAAAACATTGACAACCCTCAAAATACTAAAGATTTGACAAACATTTCATTCTTAGCTATTTTGCATGGTGAAGATCCAAAATCTATCCAAAACTTTATCAACTCTTATAAGGCTTAAAAGTAGCACTTATTGGCATTTTCTTAAATTTAAGGAAATGCCTTTTTTTATGTAAAAAAATACTTGATTTTAAAATATTTTAAAGGTATAAAGGCAGGGCTTAGCAATGGTGCTAAGCATTAACTAATTCACACGCAAGCGGAAACGGTAGATTTTATGAAAGTAAAATTTTACGCTCCGGTGTCTTATGTAGGGCTTAGTTTATAATGACTTTTCCTTATATAGACTTGATAAGCTTGCGGAGGTTTAACCGGAAAACAAAGGAAAATAAAATGAGTCTTCCAACTTTTACTTTACGTCAACTCGTTGAAGCTGGCGTACACTTCGGACACCACGCTCGTCGTTGGAATCCACAAATGGCTCCATACATCTATGGAAAAAAAGATAACGTTCATATTATCGATCTTCAAAAAACATATCCAATGCTTTATACAGCTATGGCTGTTGCTCGTGATGTTGCTGCAAAAGGCGGTAAAGTTCTTTTTGTTGCTACAAAACGTCAAGCACAAGAAATTGTTAAAGAAAGTGCAGAAAGATGTGGACAATATTATGTTAACTATCGTTGGTTGGGCGGTATGCTTACTAACTGGAAGACAGTTAACAAATCTATCAACCGTCTCGTTAAATTAAACGAAATGGAAGAAAAGAATGCTTATGAAGGATATACCAAAAAAGAAATGCAAAACATTAAAAAAGAACAAGGTAAACTTGCTCTTTCTTTGGATGGTATTAAAAACATGGGTGGTCAACCAGACTTATTGTTTGTTATCGATACTCCAAAAGAATCTTTAGCTATTAAAGAAGCTAAAAAATTGGGTATTCCTGTAATTGGTATTACAGATACAAATGCTAACCCTTATGATGTTGATTATCCAGTTCCTGGAAATGATGATGCAATTAGAGCTATTCAGCTTTATTGCGAATTGATTTCATCTGCTGTTTTAGACGGTATGCAAGCTGAAATTGCTGCTCAAGGCGTTAAAGTTGAAGATGCTGTTTTAGAAGCACAGAGTGGTGAAGCTTTCGTTGAAAGCACAGAAAACGCTTAATTTTTAAGCTTTTAATTGGCGACGGCAAAAGTCGTCGCCCTTCTTTTATTTTTGATATTAAAGGGGAATAATGATGGCTGAAATTACCGCTAGTATGGTAAAGAGTTTAAGAGAAACATCTGGTGCTGGTATGCTTGATTGCAAAAAAGCATTAGTTGAAACTAACGGCAACATGGAAGAAGCTATTGACTGGTTACGTAAAAAAGGTTTAGCTTCTGCTGCTAAAAAAGCTAGCCGTATTGCTGCTGAAGGTTTGGTTTCTGTTTATGTTGAAGGTAATAAAGGTGCTGTTGTTGAGGTTAACTCTGAAACTGACTTTGTTGCTAAAAACGACATTTTCCAAGAATATGTAGAAAATTCTGCAAAAGCTGCCTTGGCTGTTAAAGGTGATGTTGAAGCTTTGAAATCTTTTGTTTGCCCTGTTGCAGGCAAAGATATGGGTACAATTTTAACAGATATGATTGCTAAAATTGGCGAAAACATGAATATCCGTAGAGCTCAATATTTATCAGTTGAAAATGGTGTTGTTGCTTCTTATATGCACAATGCTGCACGTGCTAACTTAGGTAAAATTGGTGTTTTAGTTGCTATTGAAGGTAATGCGGATAGTGCTAAAATGCAAGAACTTGGTAAGCATATTGCTATGCACATTGCTGCAACAAACCCAATTTCTTTGAACATTGCAGAAGTACCTCAAGAGGCTGTTGCTCGTGAAAAAGCAATCTTTTCTGAACAAGCATTAGCAAGTGGAAAACCTCAAAATATCGTTGAGAAAATGGTTGAAGGTCGTATCCGTAAATATTACGAAGAAGTTGTTTTAGAAGAACAAAACTTCATTATGGATCCAGACAAGAAAGTTAAAGCATATGTTGAAGAATTTGCGAAAGCAAATAATGCTGAAGTTAAAATCAGTGGCTTTGTATGCTTTAAGCTAGGTGAAGGTCTTCAAAAGAAAGAAGAAGACTTTGCAGCTGAAGTTGCAGCTCAACTAGGTCAAAGCGCTTAATCTTTTAAGCAAGTTAAAAAAGGTCTAATGAAAATTAGGCCTTTTTTTGTTTTTAAACATCATCTGTTTGTATTATCACTTTTAATTATTCTTTGTAGTTTGGAAAATTGTCTTTATATGCTTTTTCTAACTCATAAAAGCTCATTGGGGTTTTAATTTCTTTATTTAATACTTGAGATGCTTCATTAGGGGTAAAATAAAGATCATCAAAGCTTGTTGATGTTAAATTTTGACGGGGATGAGGTACATCTTGCAACGGACTTTTTTTCATACGTTTTTTTAGTTTTTTTAAGAATCTACTCATTGTTTTGTCATTTTTTATACTATTATCGTTATGGTAGAAATAGTACTCGTAATCAATAGATGTGCCCTCGGGGTGTCCCCTCTTCTTTTTATAAACGAACTCTTCAAACGATTTTAAGATATAATGATTTACCCTTGCTTTGTCTGCAGAAACATTAAAACTAAGCATAAAATTTACTGGCTTATGATATTCATTAACACTTAAACCTTCAACTTTTGTATAATGATTTGCACCAAAAAGATTGAAATCAATTACTTTATTTGGTTTTACTATTGATTTTACTGTATGGTTTAATTTTTGAGCATGCGATGTAAAAGTTTCAGTTATAAGGCCATTTTCTCTCTTAAATAAATTAGAATCACCATAATTCATCCAATGAAGGCTAACCTCTGAAACATCTTCAAAGTCTTTTAAAAATGATTTTATTGTTGATTTTTCTATTGGGACTAAATATTCATCTAAATCAATGATTGCAAGCCAATATGTTTCATCTTTATAATCTTTTACTATTTGTTCATAGCAACGTAATTGTTGGTTTATTCCAGGCTTTGGGATATATGTTATTACACCTTTATCTATATAGGGCTTTAGGTATTCTTTTGTTCCATCAGTGCTGTCATTATCACATAAATAAAAATGTTCCACCCCTTGCAAAAGATGATACTCTATCCACTCTTTTAGGTATGGTTTTTCATTTTTCATAATAGCGGCGATACTTAAATAATATGGGGATTTAGCAAGCGTTGTATGGTGAACTACAGCCATTACAAGTAGACCAACTAATATAAATAAAATTAACAGATATTTTTTTGCTACTTCTTTCAAGAAAAATTCTCCATAATATTGTGCGAATGACAAGCATCTTTTACGAGCAATGTTGTAACTGGAGCTTTAGAATATTTTTGAAACAAAATACCATGCCCTAAACACAAACCAAAATTAATGTTAAAATCTGTTTTTTGCTCATTTAAATATGAAGCTTGAGAAAGTGGATCACAAGATAGACCTTTCATATTTCTAGATATTTCTGAGGCTTCTAATTTACTTTCTTTACAATGAACAATTATAACTTCAAGGTCCTCACCTTCAAGCAAACATTTTAATTTTTCTGCCAAATTATACACACTAAAGCATGATGCAATACCTATTTTGTGATAATTATTTAATTTAATAAAGTTTATAAGTTCTGATATTCGTGATGAGCTACGAGATTTATCTGTTAAACACATAAACTCTTTATCTTCTTTGCTATAATTACCTTTTTCCATTTTTAGCCTTTTAAAGTTTATTAATATTTTGTAGATTATACTACAATAACTAAAAAATAAGACAAGACAAATACCATTAGTTATTCTATGGTTATTTAAGATTAAAATAACAGGATTTTGTAATATGAGTAAATTTTTATCTTCTTTTCCATTAGGATTATATAATATAGCGGCATTTTTAAGGTCTCAGCTATTTTTGTTACCTGTTTTATTGTTCTTTTATCAGGAAAATGGATTATCTGTTGGCGATTTTTATCTTATTCAAGGATTAATTGTATTTTTTGCCTTTTTGTTTGAAATACCTGCTGGATATTTGGGAGATATTTTTCCTAGAAAATATATTTTAATTACTGCATATGCTTTGTTTTTGGGAAGACTCTTTTTATGGATATTTTTTAGAGGTTTTGAAATAATTTTAATTGGTGAATTTTTATATTCTTGCTCAAAAGCCTGTTTTGATTCAGTTTCTTCATCTTTCATATATGACATATTAAAAAAGAATAATGAAGAAAAGAAAATGGTTAAAGCATATTCTAACTTTAATGCGGCTATGTATATTGGAACAGGAATTGCAGCATTATTGGGGGCTGGATTATATGAAAAATTAGGTTCTCATGTTTTATTGATTTCAGAATTTGTTATTTATTCTACTGCAATTTTGTTATTATCTATGCTTCCTAATGCACATATTCCTGTAAAAGACCATGTTGTAAATTTGAAAGAAAGACTAAAGAAGTTTTGGGTTGCGGTTCGCTACATATTAAAATCTCGCAAATATTGTTATTTAGTACTATTTTCTGGTTTCATGGTTGGTGTATCACACTTTTTCTTCTGGAGTTTCCAACCTCTAATGAAAAGTTCAGGGATAAACCCATCTGTATCTTTAACAGATTTAGCTGATAGTATTGGTTGGGATGCTAGAGTTTTTGGAGAAGCGACATGGAATTATTTAGTTAGCCTTAACTGGCTTGATTACATAAAAGTTATGGGTGTTGTAATCTTTATAAATAATGTTATCCGCTCTTCATTTAGTTATTTTGCAGCAAGTGTTGCTAAGAAAATTTCGTTATTTACACTTGGGAACATTTCTTTTGGATTAGAAATTGTTGGCTGTGCTTTGTCATTTATTTTGATGAAGATGGGACATATCAGTCCACTTAATTGCCTATTATTTATAATTTTCTTATGTGTTTGCATTGGTTTACAATTAATGTTTACGATATCACATATTAGTAGACTTCATAGGCTAATTAATCCTAAAATTAGGTCTTTGTCTTCATCTGTTAATATGATGACAGGAAGACTTCTTACTTCAGTCATGTTAATGGCTCCTAAATTTTTACTCAAAAATGAAGGTACTGTTGAGGGGATTAGAGTTATAGATATCTTTTGGATTTATGCAATTGTCTTTATTCCTATTGGTGTATTCTTTATTTATAAAATCTATAAATATAACATGAAAAAAGAAAAATCCCTAATGAATGTTGGAGATGCTAAGGATTAAGATATGTTGCGCTTATTTGTTTTTGCATTACTTTTTAGTATATACTCATTTAGGGCTTTAGCTTTAGATATAGGACTTAAAATTTCTGCAGAAAGTAATTGGCACACTTGGGGTGACTATATATTAGGAAATGATCTTAAAGTTGGGTTTGAAAAACTTGGACATATTGTTATACCATCTTATATTGAAGACTTTTATCCTAAAGAAAGCCTAGAAACTAACATAGATGTGTATATGCATGGTTTTGTTCCATTTAATCCTATAAAAAAAACAAGTAAAAAAAATGTAATGTATTTATATTACCCATTAGAAACAGCTCAAACTCATAAGTATAAAAACTTAAAAGATGCAAAAGAACCTTATTGGTATTCTTTGCAAACCGAACTTTGGGATTATGATTTGATTGCAGTTGCCTCGCCTAAATATCAAAAAGAAATTGAAAAACTTGGTATAAAAACGATATTTACTCCACAATTTACAAATCCTGAAAAGTTTTTTTATGAATTTGATGAAACAAAAGCACATGATATTTTGTTTGTAGGTCGCCCAGGATATGAGAGAATTAGCGCAAAATGGGCAATTGAAAGTGGTTTTGATGTTGCTTTATACGGAAACGGCTGGCAAGACAAAGCACCAATAGAATTTTTCAAAGGTGACTATATCGATAATGAGGAATTACATAAATATTATGCCTCTTCGAAAATTGTCTTAAACGACACAAGGGGTGATATGAAAAAAGCTGGTTTTATAAGCAACAGGGTTTTTGATGTTACTGCAAGCGGAGGCTTTTTAATTTCTGATTACATGGAAGAAATTGAGCATTTTTATGGCGATAGTATTCCAATGTTTAAGACAAAAGAAGAATTAAAAGAACTTATTGATTATTATTTGGCTCATCCTGATGAGAGAATAAAAAAGGCTAAAAAAGCGCAAGAAATTACCTTAAAATATTTCACAAACAAAGTTGTTGCAGAAACTATTATTAATGAATTAAGTAACAAAAATGAGCTTGATAAAAATAAATATGTATTAAAATTTCCATATCCTAAATATGCAAAAGAAATTGGTGATTACTGGCTTAGCTTAGATTTGCAAGAAGGCTTTAAGGAAAACAATGCAAATGTTAGAGGGTATTTCTTAAATTTAGATAATAAATTTGATAAAGATGATTTTTACAATGAAGCTAAAAATCTTTTATATATGCAATTTAAGATAAACAATTTTGAAAAAGAAGATGAAAGCAAAAATAAGATAATGTACTTATATTTTCCAACGTTTATTCCTTGGCTTGGAAAGTTTAAAAATACTGATGATAATTTCAAATATAACACAGATGCTAGCCTTAATAATTATTTAGAAGACTTTGACCTTATTGCAACTCCAGCAAAGAAAACATATGAAAAATTAAAGAACTTAGGCTATAAAGCAGAATTTGTTACCCAATTTACAAACCCTAATAAATTTAAGTATAGCTATGATGAAGATTTGGCAACGGATTTATTGTTTGTAGGCTCTACGTGGTATGAAAGAGAAAGCGTAAAATATGCATTAGAACTAGGATATGATGTAGATGTCTATGGACTTAATTGGAGAGGAAAAATTGATGATAAATACATCAAGGGAGAATATATAGACAACAATGAGCTTTATAAATATTATAGCTCTGCTAAAATTGTTTTGAGCGACCATGCGGAAGATTTGGAAGATATCGGGCTTGTTATTAATAGATTATATGATGTTTCAGCAATAGGTGTTATGGTTATATCTGAATATAGTCCGTATATTGAGGAGATTTTTGGAGATAGTATACCTATGTTTAAGAACAAAGAAGATCTAGGTTATCTTATTGATTTTTATTTAAATAACCCTATCAAGAGAGAAAAAAAGGCTAAAAAAGCGCAAGAAATTACTTTAAAAAAATATACTCACAAAGTGATTTCAAATAAATTTATTGAACTATTTACAAATCTTAGGAAGGATAAGTAATGAAAAAAAGTTATATTGCCTTGTTAATTTTTTTATGTACTGCAATTGTATTTGTTTTATACTTATTGATTGGTGGAAAAGGTATTTACAACAAAGCTTTGCCAAATGTTGATTTTAGTATTTTAGGAGCTTTTAAAAACAATCCGTTACAAGATACGCTATACATAAATGTTGAAGATGGTAAAGATGAAGTTTTATATGCTAAAGCAAAAAGACTGGCAAAATCATTAAGAGATGAAGGTGTAGTTGTCAGAATAAATGAAAAAGGAAATCATAGCTCTGGAAATCTAAACCTCTATGTTGCAAGTAATAAGCATAGTCTTCCTAAGGTTATTGATAATGATAGTATAAACATACTTTATATTCCATATGTATCGTCTGATGATGATTTTGAAATATTTAGAAATTTTGATGTTGTAATAGTTAAATCCATTTCTTCATATAGCCACTTAAAAGCAATAAATGTTAGAACAGCATATATTCCTGATGCAATAGATATAAAAACATCAAGTTTATCACCCAAATTAAAGGCAATGTTTATAGGGGATAATAATGAGTTTTCTTTATCTTTATATTTAGCTAAAAATAAAGACTTTGACATTTATGGAAAGAACTGGACACACACTGAGCATTCTAAAAAAATAAAAAATGAAAATATAGATGATAATAATTTTTCTAAGTATTCTATAACTCTTTGTGACCAAACTGAGGAAGAAATTGCCAATAGCATTGTTAATGACAAGGTTATTAGAATACTAGAAAACGGGGGACTTCCTCTTGTTAGATATAATCAAGGAATTAAGCACATATTCCAAGATGATGTTGTTATGTATTATAATGAAGAAGACTTTAATAGAAAATTTGAAGAACTTATATCTGATAAGAATCTTGTGAAAGAAAAAAGAAAGGCAATCTTTGAAAAAGCTAAAAATTGGAACACAAAAATTACTGCTAATAAATTTATTGAAATATTTATGATTATGAAACAAAAGAAAATTTAAGAAAAAGCTTGCTTTTTAAAAAAATATAGGTATATTTTGCGTGTCCTTGCTGTAAAGGTTTGTTCTTTTACAGCTATACATTAATTTTGTTGAGAATCCATAAGGAGAATTTATATGACTAAATATGAGAGTATGTTAATTGCTCGTCAAGACCTTGGTCAATCTCAAGTTAATGACATCGTGGCTTCATTGTCAGATGCTATTAAAAAAGAAGGTGGCGAGGTTGTAAGTGTTGATAACTGGGGTTTGAAAAACCTTGCTTATCGCATCAAAAAGAACCGCAAAGGTTACTATGTTGTTTTAAACATTTCTGCTCCTGCAAATGCTATTTTTGAATATGAGCGTTTGGCTAGACTTAACGAAGATATCATTCGTTATATGACAGTTAAAGTTGAAGAATTCGGTAACAATAACGAAGAAACATCTTCAGAAGCTGAAGCTAACTAGGAGTATTTTTAAGATGGCAAATAAAGCATTTTTTAAGAGAAAGAACCTTGGTGACAATCAGGATTTTAAGATTGATTACAAAGATGTAAAATTTCTTTCACGTTATATTTCTGAAAAAGGCAAAATTATGCCTAGCCGTATAACTAATGTTTCTGCTAAGACACAAAGAGAAATAGCTCGTGCTATCAAACGTGCTCGCTATGTTGCTTTGTTACCTTATGTAGCTAATTAAGGAGTAAGGCTCATGGAAATAATTTTATTAGAACATATTGAAAAATTAGGTAAAATGGGTGATAGAGTTAATGTTAAGAGTGGTTATGCTCGTAACTATTTATTACCTCAAAACAAAGCTCTTCGTGCAACAGAAGCTAACGTTGCTTACTTTGAAAAACAAAAAGCAGAATTAGAAGCTCGCAACAAAGCTTTGTTTGATGAAGCTACTAAAAAAGCTGAAGAATTGAAAGGTTTTGCTGCTGTTCTTATTCGTCAAGCTGCAGAAACTGGTCAATTATATGGTTCAGTTAGCATTCGTGATATTGCATCTGCTATTAACGAAGCTGGTTTTTCTTTAGAACGTAGATTTGTAGCACTTGATAAACCTATTAAATATTTAGGTATGTATCCAGTTAAACTTAGCTTGCACCCAGAAGTTTCTCAAACTATCTTGGTAAATGTTGCTAGATCTGCTGATGAAGCTAAAAAACAAGCTAAAGCTTATAGCGCAGAAGAAGTTGCTAAAGAAGTAGCTCCTGAAGCTAACTAATTTTTTTAATAGTTAAAAAAATTAAAAACACCGAGGTCTAATGACTTCGGTGTTTTTTGTATTGGAGTTTTTTTGTTTTTATTCCCACGGTAATAGCGCAAAGAAAAGATATATTATAACACAACAGCCAAAGACAATTAAAATCCCTCCAAGAGGTCCCCCATTGTCACCATCTTTGCTATCTTTCATATTGCGTTCAACGAGTTTTGCAATGTCTTTTTTGCTTGCTTCATCCAAAACAAAGTCATAAACAGATGCAGGTAGTGTGCTAACTCCAAAACAAGTCACATTGATACCTGAATAAACTTTTGTCCAATTATGACCAAATTTGTTGCATACTAAATCATCATAGTAATATTCAGGATTTTGACCTAGCAAATTAGTACGCTTATCAAGCCTGTAGTGGTTGCCACCAATATCTGCGTAATAAACTCCATTATCTTGAAAAACCTGTCCGGTTCCTCTTACAACAATACTTGCTTGCTCATTTGCAAACGAAACTGTACTCATAAAAATAAGTACAAACATCATAAATAATTTGTTTTTCATAAATTATACTGAGAGGTTAATAATATTTTTTCACCCCTTAGTTATATCTTTATCGCAATTTTGTCAAGTTTTATTTTATCAAATATTACCCTGCTATATGAAGCTAAAAAACAAGCTAAAGCTTATAGCTCAGAAGAAGTTGCGAACGAAGCTACTCCAGCTGAAGCTAACTAATTTTTTTAATAGTTAAAAAAATTAAAAACACCGAGGTCTGATGGCTTCGGTGTTTTTTTGTTTATTTTATAAATAACCACACTTCGATATATAGGTATTTTATTGTGTTTATTACATTATTTTACAAAACATTAATCAAGTAAAAAAATATTGACAAATTTTTAAAATAAGATACATTTTGTACAGAACCTAAATTATTTTATTTTACTAACTAATTATTTTTTTATTATGGGAAATTTACACAGTGATGATGCAGTTATTATTTTAACTGTGGTGAGTGGTATTTTAGCTTTTGTATTGATTTTTGGGTTTTTCATTATTTATGATGCTACACATAGTGGTTGTGATCGTCACAATTCAAAGAAGATAATCAATGATGCTTACGATGAATTAGAGAAATCTCAAAAACGAGAGCAAGCAAATAATCATGAATGTTGTTGTGGTGGTAATTGCTCTTGCGACGATGATGATTATTGTTATGGCGGTAATTACTCTTGCGACGATGATGATTATTGTTGTGATGGTAATTGCTCTTGCGACGATGATGATTGTTCCAATTCTCGTTTTCGTCCTACCCAAATGGTTAATTCTAGCGGTCATTTTATTAGATCTTTATTTCATTAACTATCCAGCCAGAGTAATCTGGCTTTTTTTATGCTTAAAAACTCCAAACCCAAAGATTGATAAATATTCGTTTTTTAATTATAAGCGGAAATTTGATTTTTGTTCTAATTATAACTCTAATTTCTCTACTAAAATAAAAAAGCCTGAAACAATCAGGCTTTTTGTTTTTAATTTAGACTACCCTTTGATGGTAAAACATCCATTCTCTATCTTTGCAAAACCACCAAGAGGAATTGTTAGGATTGGAGAAGTATGTCCAAAATCAACATTTGCGATAACTGGCATATCTTTTAGTTCAGCTTTGGTATGAATTACAAATTCTAAGCCTTCTTTGGTTACTTTAGAACCTTTTTGAAAGCGACCTATTACTACCCCTTTTACATATTTAAAGTCTTCTTGATGGATAAGTGCTTGTAAGTCTCTATCAAAATCTTGTAGAGGTGTTGCTTCTGTATCCTCAATAAACAAAATTGTATCTTCTGTGAAATGATGGCGGAATGGAGTACCTAACAATAGGTTATATGTGCAGAGGTTTCCTCCTTCTATCACACCTTCGGCGTTACCGTCGTTTATTATCCAATAACCTTCATTTGCCTCAAAATCACGTTTATCTTGGTCTAAAAACCATAAATCATCACTCCAAATTGGGGCTGGCTCTATATCATCTATACCATCTTCTAGTAGCATTTTTATCATATGCTCAAAAGTATAGTCACAACCTAATTTCATCCCTAATGTGCTAAAGTGTGGTCCATAGTAGGTAACAAGACCTGTTTTTTCTTTTATAGCATTAGAAATTGCGGTTATATCAGAAAAACCACAGAAAATTTTAGGATTTTGTTTAATTAAATCATAGTCAAGGTATTTTAGCATTTGATTGGAATTAAAGCCACCTATTACGGTAAATATTGCTTTAACGGATTTGTCTTGGAAAGCATAGTGAATATCAGCTACTCTTTTTTCTACAGAAGTTGAACCCATATAATCCCAATTTTCATCTGTTGTATTTGGAGCAAAAACAACTTCTAACCCTAATGAGTTTAGACGATCGAGTGCTATTTTTCTTACGTCTTGCCCGATTAACTTTAGCCCACGAGCTGGAGCAACAATCATCACTTTGTCGCCTTTTTTTAATTTTTGAGGTATTATATTAGTCATTTTCTTCTCCTTTTGTATTAATTTTTTCATCATCTTCCCAATGAACGTGTAAAAACGTTACTGGCTTAATATCTGTTCTATTTAATATTCTTTTACGAATTTGCCCACGAATAAAATCTGTGATAGAGTTTTTATGAGGTTCTTCTTTTAATTTTTTTACAATCAGTGGGGTTACTTCTTTTAAGATTTCTTCTTTTAAGATATACCACTCGTTTTCTTCTAGAATATCTATTGAAGTTATTTCTATTGATTTTAGCTCATAGTCTTTTGAAATTACCGCACTTATAAATACAGAACAATTATACATTATACGACGGCGATTTTTTATGAGTTCTGATGTGAGTGGGACATTTCGTCTTCTATCTACTCCCATAATTTCGGCGGTAAATTCTTCTATTTTTTCTATTTTACCATTGTTATAGAGGCAAATATCACCATTTTGAGCAGAAAATACTTCATCTATACCTGAGCTTAAAGCAAAACGCTTATGTTCCCTTATTTGGCGTTTATCACCATGTACCGGCAAAACTACTCTTGGTTTTAAGAGCTCATACATAGCTTTTAGGTCTTTTTTGTTAGCATGGCCTGTGGTGTGTACCTGATAGTCTTCAGATGTTATGATATTAACCCCTTTTTCTATCATTTTTTCTTGCATCTTTTCTATTTTATCTTCGTTTCCGGGAATTATTTTGGAAGAGAAAATAACATTATCATCAGAACCTAATTTGATGTATTTACTCTCATCATTTGCGATAGTTGTTAAGGCACTACGATAGTTTGCTTGAGACCCTGTGCAAATATAAAGAGCTTTATCTGATGTTAGCCCATCTACCTCATCTATGGTGTGTATATCTGTATATTCTGTTAAATAACCACAATTTTTAGCATTTTTAACATTAGTTATTAGGCTACGACCTACTAAAACTGGTGTTCTTTTAGCGGCTCTTGCTGCTAAAATAAGACTTTCTAGGCGCATTATGTTTGAAGCAAAGCAAGTTGCAATTATCCCACCTTCGATATCTGGAATAATTTTTAAGAGGTTTTCTCTTATATCTATCTCGCTTGGTTGTTTTTTATCTACCAAAACATTTGTTGAATCGCATACAAAAATATCTACACCTTCTGTTGAGGCTCTTTTTAGAGCTCTTTTATTGGTTTTGGTCATAGATAGCTTATTATCGTCAAAACGCCAATCTGTTGCGTGCATAATATTGCCATAAGGGGTTTTGATAAATAAGGCAGATGTTTCTGGTATTGAGTGTGATATTGGAATAAACTCTATTTCAAAATCTTCTTTTTTTATTTTTTTCTTTTTATTAACGGAGATGAGAGGCACAAGCTCTTCCATTTTATATTCGCTAAGTCTTTCTTTTACTAGTCCTAGCGAGAAATCTGTACCATAAACAGGGCATTGGAGTGAAGGCCATATTTGAGCTATTGCACCAAGATGGTCTTCATGTCCATGAGTAATAAATAGTCCTAAAATATCATCTTTATAATTTTCTAAAAACTCTGGAGATGCATAGCACATATCCATTCCTGGATAGTCATCATTTAGAAACCCAAAGCCTGCATCAACAACAATTATTTTGCCATTTACACAATATGCAAACATATTCATACCAATTTCATCTGCGCCACCTAGTGGTATAAAATATATTCCTTTTTTCTTAAAATCGCTCATTATTTTTCCTTTTATATAAATAAATCACCTGCTATTATTTTTTCTTGTTTATTGTTTGTTTTTAGTATTAAATAGCCATTATCATCTATGGTTATAAACTCTCCTTTTTTTGATGTCTTTTCGTTTTGAATAGTTATTGTGTTGTGTAATTTAAATGCAAATTCTAACCACTCTTTTTTTATAACATCAAACCCTAATTCGAGGTATTTTTTATAATAATTGCTAAAATTTTTCATATAATAACGAAGAAAATCCATTCGGTCAAGTGTTACCCCTTGTTCTTTTAGTGATGTAGCTTGGTAGTAAGTATTGTTGATGTTTGGAGATGCTACAATATTTACCCCTATTCCTAGAGCCCAATAATTATCTTTAATATTTTCTATTAATATTCCTGAAATTTTATTGTTATTTACCATTACATCATTTGGCCATTTTATTTTTACATCTAAAGATGGTGATAGCTCCTTTATTGTTTTAGCTAAACTCAAACCTACTATGCAAACAAGTTTACTTAAATCTTTGGGAGATAACTCTATATTGTAGCTAAAATATAGATTACCTAACACTTGCTCCCAAGTGTTACCTCTTTTTCCTCGACCATGGGTTTGCTTTAGGGCGGTGATTATTGTTGGCAAACTTAAATCTTTGATGTTTTTTATTTCATCATTTGTAGATGCTAGTTCCTCAAATTCATAACATTCATAATTTTCTATTTTTTCTTTATGAATATATAACATAGAACATATCCTTTATTTTTTCTATTATGCCAAATGGATTGAATGATATGATAGCAATTAAAGTAATACTTGCAAGAGTTGTTAATAATATTATTTTATTTTCTGTATCATAATTTTTCATTTTTTGCTCAAAATATGCTGTTTTGATTATTTCTAAATATGATTTAGCTAAAACTAAAAAGAACAATAAGGTTATTGCTAGCAAAATATATTTTTTATGCAGTATTAATTCATTTAATAGATAGAACTTAGCCAAAAATCCTGCAAATGGAGGTATTCCTATTATTGAAAAAATACTAATCAATAATGCTCTTGTTGTAAATGGTCTTGTTTTGGCAAGTCCTGACAAGGAAGTTATTGCACTTAAAAATTCACCTCTACTTTTTAGATTATAAAAAACTGTATATGCTCCATTTAGGGCTAATAGATACATAAGTAGATAAATTATTAGTCCAAAGTCTGCTTGATGAGTAAAAAATGATAACATCAAAACACATACACCAAAGTGGTACATTGAGCCATATGCAAAGATACGATATAAATTTATTCTTGCATTTGCGCCTATTGCGCCTAATAGGATTGAAAATACAGCTATAAAAATCAAAACAGATGAGATGCTTTCTTCAAATGGTAAAAGTAATGTTTGTTTTAGTTTTAGCAAAACTCCCCAAAATGTAATCGGTAGAATTATTGAAAAATAATGGCTAACTGGGAGTATTGATTTACCAATTTTGTCTTCTATTAAAGAATGAAATGGGGCTAATCCTAAAGTGTAGAATACTGGGATTATAATCAAAGATACAGCTATGTAGTATTTAATATCAGATTTTGATGACATTAAAAACTCTTTTATTTGATTAAAATTTGTTAGAAAACCTCCGTTTATTATGAAATATGCAAATCCTGATACCATTAACAATAATATTATACTTGAAATAGCTAGATATTTTCTTGATATTTCTGATGGATATTTATCATAACTTATATCTAATAATCTGTAATTGATATATATGGTCATTGCATAGCAACAAATATAAACAATTATATCTGATGATGAAATTAAAAGATTATTTATCACTAAAGAAGAAAGTATTAAAATTAAATATTTGCAACCGGTTTTGTTTTCGGTTACAAACCATGAAGGGGATAAAATCACCATTATGTAAGAGAAAAAAGCAATTAATAGCTTAAATAATAACGTATATGAACTGCTCTCAAAATATGTATTATTGAATGTTTTATCGTAAAACATTATTGAAAAGAATACAGATACTATTATCCATAGTCTTGTAACTTTTGCAAATACCTTAGGATTTTCATTTGAGAAAATATGAAGTATTACTAAGTTTATTATACCAAATATAAGAGATATTTCAGGAAGACTATATAACATATCTTGTAGCATTTTTATCTCCTAGAATACGAACCATAATGGCTTAAAAAACGATAAACACAGTATAGTCATACAGATTAAACAGATTACAAACTGATGATTTGGCATATCAACACCTTGTATTAAGCTAGATGTTGCATAAGTTTTATCTTTTTGTTTGTATAGCTCTTCAAGAAAAGAAATACCTATTATCATTATTGATAACATTACAAAAATACCTAACATCAAATTGTAGTTAAATATCTCAGAAATTATAATAAAATTATTCCAGAACAATGGAGTTATTGGAAGTCCTATACTTGCTAAAATAAACAATGATATACATTTAGAGGCTTTGGGCATATAACACAAAATACCTGACGAACTATATATATCTAATTTCTTTTTTTGCTCCTCTATGTGACTGATAATAAAAGATAAAATTGTTACAATTATTATGTATGAAAATAAAGAATATCCAATATTTTGCTTTAATGTATTGGTTGGCATAAAGACCCCAATTAAATATAACAAATAATATACTGTTGTATATGCAAAGAGCTTATATCTCATATCTTTGTTACTTAAGCTAATAAGGGCTATAAAAATCATTGTTATTACACAAATTATCTCAAATACTGGAGCATAAACTGCGATTGTCTTTGGAACAGTATTTGGCCAAAAACGTATAAAACCATATAACCCCATTAAAGGTATTAAATTACTTACAAGAAAAACTAAGGGATTTTTTATGCTTGAGCTAATTGCTGATATCCAATAATGGAATGGCCATACAGGAAGTCTTGAAATAAAAGCAAAGAATATACTTAACCAAACAAAATACTCTAATGCTCCAACCATATTAACATTTCCTGCCATATTTAGCGGAATGTTATTTTCTTTATGAATAAATATCATAATTGTTGCAACCATTAACAACAATGCTCCAATTATGCTATAAAGACTAAAACGTACTAAAATATTTTTTTTGCTAATGTTTGCATATGTACTAATTAAAATTATGAGAGGAATGCTTACAGCTGCAAAAAATATATAAAATGAAATGATGTCTGCGGCAATAAAATATCCATTAATTAGACTTACAAATAGCAATTCTGATGCGATTAATGTTTTAGAGCGCTCTGATTTTCTATAAATAAAAATTTCAGCGATAAAAAATGATAGATTAATGCTTAGTAGCAATAGCATTGAAAAAACATCAACACCTAGTAATAAATCTATTTTAGGTGAAGACAACCATGAATATTTTTCTACAATATCAATACCTTGCTTACTTGTATCTATAAGTGAAAATACATATAATATCAAAAATGTATTTAGTAACATAGTCCATATGGATACGTTATAAATGTTGCCTGATGAGTAATTTTTATCATTTTTTGTACTTAAGGTAAAAAATGCACCTGTCAAAGGGATTAATATGATAAGTAATAATAAATATGAACTCATGGCATTTCCCTTATATAAAATGATGCAACAAAAGCCAATATTCCTAAAATAATAAATACTATTATTGCAGGATATGATCTTTTATTTAATTTAAAGAACAACATTATTGCCCATTTGTTTATACGATTTATTATAATTGTTATAATTTTTTCTGAAAACAAAGCATCTACCATTAGCCACAAAATTCTACTTATATTTTTTATTGGCAAGACAAAAAGATAATAATATACGTTGCTACTTAATTCTGTTTCTTGAATGATGGAGCTATTATAAAACTTACGTAAATATATAAAGAAAGGATTTGCTACCAAAATTATAAATAAGCTAACAATTATTAAATTAGATATTTTATATGCTCCAAAATGGTATGAGGCTAAAATAAGTATCAAAGAGTTTATGATAAAAGAAAAAGCCCTAAGAGAGTTTTTATTTAAATAATCCAATCTTCTTGATTTTGGTGATCTATATATATGGTTTAGAACGATTGCCAAAGATACAAAAATTATAGCTCCCAAATACAATACCAAAGTATTGCTCTCAATGTACGCTATTTTTAGCATTATTGTTATAAATAGGTTTGTTAATATGGTTATAATCAATAATAATGACAGCATTATTTCTTTGTTTATTTCTTTAGCGTTTATCATATCACTTACATTATCTATTCTATTTTGGTATAAGTACAATTTGAAAAACAGAACATTATAAAAGTATAAGATGATATAGTAATATGAAAATAATATATTCCAATCAAATGACTTTTCATAGAGCATTATCATTAATGCACCAAAGCCTGCCATATTAAAATATACTAATTTTTTTCGTATATCGTCTTTTAGGATAAAAAATATTACACCGGTTACAAATGTTAATGCACTTATAATTTTATATATAGGTAAAAACAAATCTGACACATTTAATAGGTTATGAAGTTTTAATAATAATAAAATTCCATATATTGGGCAGAATATCATATTAATTGTACTTACTCTTTGGAATCTTGCTTTACTAATGTCTGACAAGTAACTATGAAAAGAAAAAGCCCCTATTTTAATAAAAATAGCAATTAGAGTTACTAATCCTACAAAATCTTTATGTTGTCCAACTTGGTCAAATGTAAAGAGTTTACTTATATCTAAGCTTTGTATCCTACCACTAACCATCGATAGAATCATAAACAAGCACATATCTGATATAAAATTATATATTACATAGCGCCTAGACGAATCTACATCTTTTAGTACCATATAACCAATAATATCAGAGATAAAAACAGATGTTATGAGTTGAACATAATTTTTAGCACAAATAAGTAAGCATAGCGATATAAAATTTAGCACAATCAACGAATTAAACAAGCTTCTTCGTTCTTCATAACGAAAAATATTATTATTTAATACAATAAAAAGTGTCACAAAAAATAGCGGGACTATTTGTTCATTATTTATAGAACTTGGATGAAAATCAATAGTAATGTTACCTATTTTGGTTTCATTCCAAAAAAAGCTAAAACCTTTATTTAGTCCTAATAGAATCTGATCTATGTAATTATAAAAAAGAAAAGATATGGCTATAAACATAAACCATGCAACAATTTTATCTGTACGTAGCTTAGTTCTAAAGAATCCTAACAAACTAACGCATAACATATATGCAACTGTGTTTATAACCATATTTTTCCTTTAGATTACTATATTTAATTAATAAGAATCGTAAATATTGTTATTTTATAAGTGATTCTACGTCTTTGATTATACGAACTGGCACTGTATATTCACGCAAAACAACGTCATCTTCAACTTCTACAATTAACATTGATGTCACCATTTTCAATGGTTTGCGAGCACCTTCTGCAATATCTTTGAACACTACAGCCATTTCTTTTGTGCGATACAACAAAGCAGTTTTGCCACCATCATAAACAAAACGAGGCTCTTCTGGTCCGCCTGGTCTTGAATTAATAATTATAAGAATTTCACCTTCTTTATTTTGCAAAATGTCATATCTGCTTTCTTGCTCTAATTTGTTTGTGGACATTTTCACCTCACCTAAAACATTGGTATTACGTTATTGTTATATCCTTTACCACATAATAGTTAACAAATAAATAGTTATTTTCATTTTTTTTACATTTTTTTATTGACTATCTAAATTTTATACTTTATAAGTCGTTTTCAGTTGAGTTGAGGGCCCGTAGCTCAGTCGGTAGAGCATTTGACTTTTAATCAAAGGGTCATGGGTTCGAATCCCGTCGGGCTCACCAATAAGAACGGTAGTTGTTGAAACTGCCGTTTTTTTGTATCTAATTATGACATCGGGATTCGAACCTAAAGGTTCGTTCAATTCCAACTAAATGTTTTATTCACGACGACGGATGTCTTGTTCTAAAACATTAGTTTCATTGTGTCTCCTCATAAAAAGTGCATTATAGCACTTTTTATTTCGGCCATCCGTCGGGCTCACCAACACCGCAAAGGGTTTGAGAGTGGTCTTAAGCCCTTTAGTTTTTTACTTGGTGCTACACCGGTGCTACATTTTTGCTTTATAAATTATATCCTTTTCATATACTATTCTCTATCTTTAGATTTAGCTATAGTTAATTTGGTATCTTTTTCTATATTGTTGTGCAATTTCGTTAAGCGAAAAACAATTTTTTTAATTAATTCCCTATTACCTGTTGCTTTTATTTCGCCAATTGCTTGTATTCTTTTTGATACTGGAACATATTGAAGATTATAAAATATATCATTAATACTTTCAGCGCTAGAATCGCTTTTATACCTATCTATAAATTTGGGTGGAATTATTTTATCTTCTCCTAACGGCTCCACATCTTTATTAAACTCCCCTAAATAACTTTTTAGAGTTTGTTTTAGTTCAATTAAAACTTTTTTATTTTCGGTCCTTTTCAATGTTTTTATTTGCTTGGCATAATTTTGCTCACCATCGTCTGTAACAAGTTTATACAATATATTTTCCGCCATATTCATTGATATTATTTTTTTTACTTCTTTTAGTGGCGAAAGTATTTTTTGTAGCAATTCTTCATTGTTTGTTGATTTTAGTTCCGTTATTGCTATTTGTTGTTTGTATTCATCAAAATCTATTATTTGACGAAAAACATCTCTAACAATTTCATCGTTTGCATCTATCTTACATTTCTCAAGAAATTTAGGAAAAAAAGCTGTTTCACTTCTTGGTTGCGAAATATTACATGAACTATCAAATAATTGACAAAGATGATTAACTTGTTCTTGAAATATTGAAAATATGTATTCATTTGGTAAGGTCATTAAATGTTTTATATTATGAGCAGCATCTTGTTTTTTTACAAATATATTTCGCATCTCCCTATATGCAAAAAACTCATCAATATTATATCCGTTGTCATTTCTTTTATCATACGATATAATTTGCAAACGCCCTTCTTTTTGTTCATCTAAAATTGCTTGTTCTAAATCTTCTATAAATTCTACGCTCAATGGCTTTACTTCTTTTGATGAACATATTTCTCCGGGCCATCCTGTTGTTTCAGTAAAATCATCTTTGTTTACAGTATATAAATATGCACTCTTTCCTCTATAATATTTGGTTAGAGCATCTGGTTGCATTTCAACAAATATATAAGAATTACTCTTAGCATCATATACTGGATTAATAATATAATCATTATGTTCTGGTATACCAAACACAAGCGCCAATGATTTATTTGGTGTAGCATAAACAAGTGGTTTACCATGTGATGAGACTTGAGGTTTAAACTCTTCTATATCTCCATTTGGTGAACAATGATATGCATATTCAGTCATAATTCCTCCTATATTTTTTATGTACTTGATTAATAAAATTATGTATCTATATTAACAATTTTATTATCTAAATGCAACAACAAAAAAAACAAACATATCTTATATCAATATCTTAACTTTAAATAAGTATATGTTTCCGCATAGATGACCAACTTGTGTCACCAATCCTAAAAGGGTTTGAGAGTGGTCTTAAACCCTTTAGTTTTTTAGTTAAGCAAATGCTAAACTTGCTTTTATAAAAAAATAAAAAAGGAAGTCTTTTTAGGACTTCCTTTTTTTTACATCATAGATTATCTCCATTGTTTTCCTGTAAAGTAATGTGAGTTATACCTATAACTCACAACATCACCTTTTTGAGCATATAGGAGATGTCGCTCACTTGTTTTTGCAGAAGATGGATAACCTTTCCAAGTAGTTCCATCTGAGAATACCAATGAAACCCCTGTTTCAGAACCAAATCCACAAGGGACAATCAATTCATTTCTTGAAACTACTGTTGCCTCTTTCCACTCAGAAACCTTAGGGGGTATAAGTGCAATAACCATAGATATTACTATAATACATCCCAATGCCAACAAAGGAAAGGCATCACAAAGTATATACACCCAACTGTTGCTTTTTTGCTTTTTCATAATATGACAATTTTAAGATTACACATTCTTATCCTTTGTTATTAAAGCGCCAACAACCACAGTAATAATAAGCCATATTATCATCATAGTTGGAAAACCTGGTACTGTTGACTTAAACAGAAATCCACCACATAAAAATGATATTAACAATACCGCAATAGGAAGCCATATAGCAGACCTGTCAAAATACTTAGTATTTAACTGTGAAAGACACTCCCTAATCAGATAACCGGCTACAAAAGCAAAAAAAGAGGACAACATAAAAAGAAAGAAGCCACCAATACCAAGTGAGCCTAATCCCTCATAAAAAAGCATAATATACTCATTCATAATACATAAAAATTAAAGTGATACAATTATATTATTTTGCTCACATAGTAGAGTTTTTTTAGAAAAAAGCAATACTTTTCATAAAATTAGAGGTAAAAAATATTTGATTTTAAAATAAAACAAGTTAGTATGTACCAACTATTGAAAATTATGATGTCTAACTATTTTAAATATTATCTTATGGAAAAAATTGTTGATTTTATTAAAGAGCTCCCTTGGGATTTTATTGTCCCTTTAATAATCGTTGTTGTGTGTGTTGTTTATTTTATTGTTGCTTTTTCTAAGGAAAATAAGCGTGTAAATAAACAGAGAAAAGACGTGCAACAAAAAATTGTTAACAAGGAATTCGCAAAAAGAATTGCCGACAAATATAAAGGAAATGGCAATGATGTGATAGAATAAACCCCAAAAGTAAATAACCATTAAAAAATTTTTATTATGGAGCAATTTATTCAAGTTTTAATAGATGCATCCTCTTCATTTAGTTGGTGTCATTGGATATTAGTATTAGGTGTTGCTTTTCTGTCAGGTGGTTTTGGAATGGGAATTGTTTTTGCATTAAAGGAATATGATGAAATATATCCAGCTCCTTTTTTTATTATTCTTGTTTTGGCAATAATGATGTTAGGTCTTGCCTATTTATGTGCAACTCCTTTTCTAAATTATCCAGCAACAGAAGTGCAAATAACTATAATCTCTTGGTCTGTCCTGTGGTTTTTAATAGGTTTGAATATGCCTATTACAAACAAAAAGTAAATAACCATTAAAAAATTTATATATGACACGAAAACTTGATGATAAATCATTTTTCATTCCGACAATTATAGGAATTATCGTTTATTTGTTATTACTTGTTGTATCATCGATAAGTTTTGGAATAAATTTGGAATTGCGCCAAAATCTTCCTATAATTCTCTTTGTTGCTTTTATTATTGTTCTGTTCTTTGTTGTTTATGGTGTTTTGTTAAATGAAATAGATAAGGAACATCATAAAATGGATAAAGCTATTAAAGATTTAGCTGAAGAATTAGAGAATGACATTAAGAAACATTGAGCATTTACTAATCCCTCGCAATTTTATTGTAATGATGGGAAATTTATCTAGAACTTAAGCTAACAAAAAAAGAGGAAGTTTTATCTTCCTCTTTTTTCTTTATAAGCTAGAACAGAATTCTTTAAGGCGTTTGATTGATTCTTTTATATGTTCTTCGGAACAAGCATAGCTCAAACGCACATATTCTGGAGCGCCAAATGATTCACAAGGAATAATTGTTAATAGCTTTTGTTCTAACAACTCCTCTGCAAAATCTGCGGCTTTTTTGCCGGTTTTTGCAATATTGCACATAACATAAAAAGCACCTTTGGGCTCAATAAAGCTAATTTGTGGTATTTCTTTTAGTAATTTACATAGCAATTCACGACGGCTAGCAAAGGTTTTTACCATATCATCAAGTTCTTTGTCTGCTTTTCCTTGCAAAGCAACAATTGCAGCATATTGTACAAAAGTTGTCGCATTACTTGTTGCATGGCTCTGCAATGCTGATATACGTTTTGCCAACCAAGTTGGAGCTACTAAATATCCCAAACGCCATCCTGTCATAGCATAAGCTTTAGAAAAACCATTTACGGTTATTGTTAAGTCGGCAATTTTATCATTTAGTGATGCTATACTTATATGCTTTACATTGTCATCATAAATAAGCTTTTCATAAATTTCATCTGATAAGACCATAAAATTATGTTCTACTGCCAAGTTTGCAATCATCTCCAATGTTTCTTTTGAATAAACTGCACCTGTTGGATTGCTTGGAGAGTTGACAATAATCAATTTTGTATTTGGAGTTATGGCTTTTTCTAAATCTTCTTTGGTTGGGGCAAAATCGTTTTGGGATGTTGTATTAACCACAACCATTTTAGCACCTGATGCTTTTATCATCTCAGGATATGACACCCAATAAGGAGCTAATACTATCACCTCATCACCTTTGCCACAAAGCGCAGTGATTGCTTCAAACAAAGCTAATTTGGCTCCTGTTGTCACAACAACATTGTTTGAGGTGGTTTTTATCCCATGAGTTGCCATTTTTTTAACTATCTCGTCTTTTAATTCTGGTAAACCGCTTGAGGCTATATATCTAACTTTACCCTCATTTAGTGCTTGAATTGCGGCATCTTTGATTGCCTTTGGTGTATCAAAATCAGGCTCACCAACTGACATTGAGTAAACATCTAGACCTTGTTTTTTGAGTTCTTTAGCACGAGCAGATAAAGATAATGTAACAGAGGGAGATAATGAGCCCAAAGGACTAAAATTATTTTGTAAGTCTTCCATTTTTATGCTCCTATTTATATGGGAAAGTTTCAACAATACCATCTTTTGCTATTGTGCAAAGCATACTTAAAGCTTTTTCTTCGGTGTCATTTGGAACAGACACAGCATATTTCATTGGTCTATCAAGCAAAACGGCTGTTGCTATAGCGCAAACGGTGGTTGCAATTCCATAATAGGTTTTGCCCTTACCTTCAATAATGGTCATACCAGCTTTTTTTACTGCTTCTGCTAGTTCTATTCTTTCTGCATCAGAGAAATTTGCAGGCTTGCCATCAATAGTTACTTCATCCCAAAGCACAATTTGTTCATCACCATGTTCACCAACAACTGGGGCGTTTATGCTTGAAGCTGGTTTGTTTAAGCGTTCAGCTAATAGAGCTACCATACGAGAGGTATCAAGTGTGCAACCTGTTCCTAAAACTCTTCCTTTGGGGAGGTTTAAAAATTTTGCTGCATGATTTGCTAACACATCAACAGGGTTAGAAACGACAATAACAACCGCAGAAGTGTTTGTGGCTTTGATTTCTGAACAGATGGCTTCCATTATTTTAGAATTTTTCATAAGCAAATCATTACGACTTTCGCCAACTTTACGAGCAACACCTGCGGTGATAACAATAACATCACTATCTTTACAATCAGCATAAGTACCTTTTTTGACAACTGTTTTACTTAGTTCTGGAAAACCATGGCGGATATCCCATACTTCTGCATTTGAGCGTTTATCATCAATATCTATGAGTGCTATTTCGTCGGCTATTTCTTTTAACATCATGGAATAAACAGATGTTGCACCAACGAGCCCTGCACCGATTACGGAAATTTTTTTCATAATTTTCTCCTTGTTTTTATTCATATATTCAAATTTAATGATGTCATGATAAAACAAATAAAATCTGCAATCCAGCAATTTTTTTTTATTTACTACCATTTTTAAATACATTTTATTTGTTGACAAAAATATTTTTTTGTACTATAAAGGACAACATGAGTGGGGCAAGCGCTCGGTATGTCCGCCAAAGTGATACATTGCCATTAATATTTTACATAGATTTCTTTTAGGTAACTTTACCAAGCTAATCGGACAGGCGTTAAAGGTTAAGTTATTTAGAAAGGAATTTGATATGAGTATTGGATTTGTTAAATCTATAGTTATTCTTTGCTGTTTATTTGTTGCTGCATTTAGCGAAGAAGATAAGAAAAAAGATTAATTTCCCCTAGATATATTTAAATGTTTTATATGGTATAATAAAATATTAACCTATTTAATTATACTTTTAATAACAATAATGGCTTTTTGAAAGGACTATGGGTATGACTATTAATAAGCACAAAGATATCATTATTAATAAATATAACGAGTACGACGAAGATGAACGTCTAGTTAGTGATAGAGGTCACAACCTAGAATACTTAACAACTATGCGTTATATTGAAAAATATTTAAAACCAGGTGCGAAGATATTAGAAATTGGTGCTGCTACAGGACGTTATTCTATTACTTTAGCTAAAATGGGATATGATGTCACCGCTGTTGATTTGACACCAAAAAATGTTGAAATAATGAAATCTAAAAGTAAGGACTTAAAAAATTTTAGATGTATGGTTGGTGATGCGCTAAATTTAAGTGAGCTTCAAGATAAGACTTTTGATATGGTGCTAAATTTAGGTCCAATGTATCATTTGTTTAATAAGAAAGATAAAAATAAAGCTATTAGTGAAAGTTTGCGTGTGGCTAAAAAAGGTGCAATATGTATGTTTGCATATCTTCCTTGTGCATCTCTTATGTCTGGGTATGGATTAAGACATTTAGCAGCTGAACGTCTTGGTGAAGTAATGGATAATAAAGGAAGATTTAAGGATATTCCTGAAGAAATATTTAATGCTTTTCATATTGAAGATTTCAAAAAATTATTTGAAAAGACTAATACAAAATATATTACAAATGTTGCAACTGACGGAATTGCATACGCAATGAGAGAATGGGTTGAACAACTTTCAGATAAAGGCTATGAGGCATTTCTTAAATGGCACTTTATTACCTGTGAAAGACTAGACCAACAAGGATACAGCGCACATTTGCTTTATATTTGTAGAAAAAAATAATGTACACTATTTTTCATAAGACACCATAAGAGGGAGATTTATTCTTCCTCTTTTTTGTTGACAAAAAACATTTTTTGTATTATATATGTTTTGTGCTTGTTGGTAAGCCTGCTTGCTCGTGTAAAGATTTTAATCAACCAACATAAGACTAATATAACCTTTTGAGGGGTTATTTGTCGCCAAAAGATTACGAGTACAAAATATAAGACAAATCACTTCTCTAAATTAAAAAAGGATTATATTATGTTTATGAAAGAAATTAATTACTTAAAAATTCAAGCCAAAAATTTGTATCGTGACTTTCAACTTGAGTATATGCAAGATGGTGATGAATATGTATATGCTACAAGATTTTTTGATATAAATGCTATTGTTGAAGACTTCATGATAGATTTAGATGATTTTTCTTTAATGAAAGCACAACATATTATTGCTAAAATGTTGGGACTTAATTCTTGGAAAGAAGCTCTTGATTGTCCTAAAGATGAATTATCCAGTAGAATCACATCTTTTAATACAGATAACCCATATAAAATTAAAAGAATGAAGGTTTATAATATTGATTTGAGCGGATATGAAAAAGTTGATGAAGGTAGAGGTGGCGATTATATTTTGAAATGCCCAAGACTTCCTGAATTAATTGAAATAGTTGAAACAATTAAGCCTACTGGATATTTTCAATCTTGTGGCAATAAAGTACTCGACTTGGTTGATACTGACACTGAACATTTTTATGTTAATGTTACACCTCGCTCATCTCAAATTAGAGTTGCAGTTCCTGGGTGTAAATGGCCTGACTCATATGTTGCTATAGTTCGTAACATTGGAAATATGTAACATTAATTATACTAAAATTTAAGGGGAAGAAAAATCTTCCCCTTTTTATTTGTTAATTACTTTTATAATTAAAAGCAAATAAGACTTCTTCTATATTAAAATCATCTCTTTGTAGTATTTTTTTATATTCTGGTAATTTTTTACCGCCATTTTTTTGATAGAATTCATGAGCCTTAAAGTTTTGCTTTAATGCATAGAGATAAAAAGGTTCATTATTTATAGCTTTTTTAAATTCATTTAATAGAGCTTTTCCGGCGCCTTTATTTTGCATTGATGGTAATACATATATTGCAACTAACTCATATTTGAAAGGATAATTTTCGTCCCTTGCTTTACCACCACAACAAAAACCAATAACTTTGCATTCTATTTCTGCTACAAAATAAATTGTATCTTTTTGCTTTATTTTATTTTCAACAGCTATAATTCTATCGTCTGTTAGATTTCTTTTTTCTAAGAAATCATCTGGCAACATTCCTTTGTAGCAGACCTTCCATGTTTCTACATTGATTTGGGCAATTATTTTAGCATCACTAGGTGTTGCTTTTCTTACTTTTAGCACAACTATTCCCCGTCAAACATTTTGATATTTATTTTACCATATTTTGCGGACATATTGTCTATTAAGTGCAAGAAATATAGCTCTGGTTCAATATCTCTTTCACCCAAATCAATGATTGCCCCCCAATCTGCACGTCCATGGTGAGCGGCTATCATCCTTGCGACCATTTTAAAGCCATTGGTTAAACATAAACAATATCCATATTGAGAGTGGCTAATAAAGTCGGTTTTAAAGGTATCTACATATGTGATAGCACCTGTTTCTAGGTCTATATTATATTCAAATATCTTACCTAAATCATGGAGTGTGGTCGCAGCATAAATATTATCTTCATTTATTTCACAGGCAAATTTTGACATATTTAATTCTGCAAATTCTAAACACTCTACTGTATGAACTAAAAGACCTCCTGCAAAGTTATGATGCATTGAAATACCTGCTGGCTTTATCTTAAAACTATCTTGATGTTTTGCTATTTGCTCTAAAACAAAGTTTTTTAATTTTTCATCTTTGATTTTTGATATATAAGATTGTAGCTTATTCCAATAAAAAGTTGTTTCTTCTTCATCTAGCCCTAATCTTGCTTCTTTTATGAGTTTTACATTTTCTAGAGTACAATTATTATAGTTTGGATTTTGAGTTGCTGAAATTATACGTAAAATATTTCCAGGCTTGAATGTTTTTGGCGAATGCTGATTTAAACGTTCTTCCCAAAGCATACAATTTAACATAGAGCCAGTTGTTGTATCTTTTAGAAGAAGACGCCCCATTTTGTTTCCGGTTTTGGTGGTATCTGTTGAAAATGATACTACTTCATATAAATTATCAGTTGAAAACATCTTGTGATATCCTTTACAAATATTTTAGTACTTTTGTGTTGATTAAATTCTTTGATTTTGGTATTTTAATTATATGCAAAAAAATATTCAAGATATTTCACATTATTTAGCTAGGATATAACATGACAACAAATAGAGAAGATGCATTAACAAAAATTGCCAATACCTCAAAAGGAAGCAAACGAGCCCAATTACTTATGGATGATAGTTTTAGAGCGCTTGTTTTAAGCAGTGGTGCAAATGTGACTATTTATGAGGGAGAGTTAAAAGAATCGCCTTCAATAAAAGAAGCTATCAGTGGTATTTATATTGGACTTATTCAGCGGAAAAACAAAAAAGGAAATTTTGACGGACTAGGAGCTTTAGGTGGGCTTGCAGAAAGAACAACTTTAGAAGAATTTAATAAATTGACTTCTTCAGAAAGAAGAATGCTTGTAGGCAAAAAAGATGATGTTATTTTGGTTGATAATATTCCTTTACTTGTTTTTGATATGGATATTATTAGAAAAAATAATGTTATGCGTGAGATGAGCGAAGAATTGGCAGACCTTGGCATTACAGATATTACAATCAATCCTTCAAATATGGAACTAGTTTCTATGCCTAAAGTTAAAGATGATAATTATATGATTAATATTTGGGATGGACATGGTGAATGCTTTGCCATTACCCCTTATTGTCATTTGTATAAAGATGATAGTGGTTTAATAGATACGATTATCAAAAGAGCTAATGAGCAAGAAAATGGTGAAGTTGCTGAATATAAGAAAGTTCCTTTATTTGATGCTTTAAAAGCATATGGAAATAAAGGAAAAATTCATACTCTTGAAGATGGACGAGATGCTTTAAGAGATTGTCGTTATCCACATGAACATTTAGCATCTTGGGCGCTTCTTTCCAAATTATTAAATCATGATGAAAATAATCTAGAAAAAATAGCTATAGAAGTACAAAAATCATCAGATCATCTTATTAGTTTTGAAAGAATTGCAAAAGATACTAAGCAAGAATTATCTGATGTTGCGGGAATATTAAATATTTCCCCTGTTGCTTTAGAAAAAATAGAAAAATCATGCGCTACAACGTATAAGAACAAACAAAATAAATTTATCTTAAATAAAAAATATTGCCGAGATTAGTTTTTTAGAAACTCTATAAAATAGTCTAATGCTTGGCTATTTATGATATGAGGCATATTTTTTATTAATTTTACTGTTGATGGAACATTTACTGATTTTAGTGTTTGTTCTGTTAGGCTAAAACTATTTATAGGAATTACTTGATCATTATCTCCTTGAATGATAAGAATTTCGGGCTTGGATATTATATCTTTGTTCTTAAAGTCTTTTGTAAATAGTATGGGCACTCCTGAAAAAGATATAACCTTACCGATTTGTTCATTATTAGTTAATCCTGCAAGTATAGCCATAAAACCTCCTTGAGAAAATCCCGCTATATGGATATTTTCATAATCAATATTTTGAGTTTTATGTATATCATCAATCAAATCATATAATACTTCTACATTATCAAGAGCGGAAGACATCATTTTGCCATATATTTTTTCTTCTGACATTGAGGAGCCAAACCCTGGAATAACAAACCATTGATAACCCCCTCCAGGTGCATTATCTGGAGCTGTTGGATAGTAAAAAGCGGTGTTTGGAAAATCTTTTTTAAGCCTATCTGTTAACCAAGAAACACCTCTTCCACTTTGATGCCACCCATGAAGCATAATTAGAGCTTTGTTTGGATTTTCTGGTATATGGGAAATTAGTTCACTGCAAAAGCTTTTAGTGCTATATAGCATAAAAAATAAAGCTAAAAATATTTTTATAATTTTCTTCATATCGACTCCTTTGCTCTATACAAATATAGCATTAAAAATTTAATTTTTTACTTATATAACAAAAGGAGCAACCTTAAGGTTACTCCTTTTTATTGTATATGGGCATTTTTAAGCTTTTATTCATCATATTCGGCATCAAAAAACTTAAAAAAAGCATCTATGGGATCGCAGATTAAAGCAATAAAGAAAATAATGATACCCGCACCAATGCGCCACATTATTGGTGATGCTTTATCTGTAACACACTCCTTGAATAGTTTGAAAAAAACAAAATACTCTTTGCCATTTTTTTCCATAGTTTAGTAAATAAGTTTGGTTAATAATACGGCTAATTATTCACATATATATTAATAGGTAATGGTTTTTATATAACTTTTTTACTCAAAGTCAATATATTAATTTTTTTCTAAATCCGTAATCTTTTGAGATTGTTCGATTTATAGATTGTAGTTTTTGAGATAATAAATCTAAAGGTTTTATGGTATTTTCTTTATTTGGATATAAGTCGTAAAGTTTTCTATAACCATGATTAGTCATATTAGGCATTATTACATTTGCCCCACTTTCTAAAGCTTTTATTTGACCTTCTGGATGAAGAGCTTCCATAGCGGTTGTTGCTGGAATATTTATATCCTCTAAAAGTAATCTCATTATAGCCATTGTACGAAGTGATAAATCTAAAGTTCCACCCTTTTTATTTGCAAGTGGTGTTTTAGGATGAGGAATAAATGGACCAATTCCTGCCATATCAACATTTATGTGCTTTAAAAATAATAGGTCATCTGCGATACTTTCTATTGTTTGATTTGGCAAACCTACCATTATACCCGAACCAAGTTCATACCCAAGTTCTCTCAAATTTAACAGACATTTGTAGCGATTATCCCAACTCATATCGGGGTCTAGGCTATGATATAGGTCTTTATTGGTTGTTTCTATTCTAATTAAGTATCTATCAGCACCGGCATTTTTGAATGCTTTATATTCTTGATAGGTTCTTTCTCCAATGCTAAGGGTTAAAGCTACATCATATTTTTTTATAGCCTCTATTATTTCACATATTCTTTTTTGGTTAAAGTACATATCTTCGCCAGATTGAAGAACAATGGTTTTAAAACCTAAATCAACTGCTTTTTTTACATCATTTAATATATCGTCTTTAGTTAAACGATAGCGTTTTATTTCTAAATTATCTTTTCTTAATCCGCAATATAAGCAATTATTTTTGCAAATATTTGAAAACTCTATTAAAGCCCTTAAATGAACGCTATTTCCAACGCTTTCTTCTCTTACTTTATTAGCTTTTTCAAATAAACTATTGCCATCTTCTTTAGTTAGCAAATGTATGATTTCTTCTTTAGATAAATTCATTATACAGCTTTCTCTATAAATCCACCGCCTAAAATGAAATCATTATCATCATAGAATACTACGGATTGGCCTGATGCGATAGCTTTTTGTGGCTCTGTAAAATGTATATATGCATTATTTTCATCAATTGGTACAAATTTTGCCAAAGTTGGTGCTTGAGAAGACCGAACCTTTACTTTTATTAACAAGTTAGGCAAAATATTTGTAACTGACACCCAATTTATATCAGTTGCTTTTATTGATGTTGTTTGACCATCTTCAACATAACCTAATACAACTTCATTTTTTTCCTTATTTAAGTCTATCACATAAAGTGGTCTATCAGCACTAACTCCTAAACCTCTTCTCTGGCCTATTGTAAAATTCCATATACCATTGTGAGTACCTAATATTTTACCATTTTTATCAACAATATTTCCCTTAATTGGCGCTGTATTTAATATATCATTTACATCACCGGTATAAAAATCTTGACTATCTTTTTTGTTACTTACTGATAAATCATATTTTTTTGCAAGTTCTCTTGTTTGTTCTTTAGTTAATCCCCCTAATGGCATTAAGATTTTAGATAGTTGGGATTGGGTTAGACGATATATAAAGTATGACTGGTCTTTTCTATTATCAATTCCTGCTTGCAACTGATAACGCTTATTATTCTCATTATAGGATAGACGAGCATAGTGCCCTGTTGCAAATTTATCAAACTCTATACCTTGACTTATTGCCCCAAGTGGTAATGCATCAAATTTTATTTTTGAATTACATATTACACATGGGTTTGGAGTTCTGCCATTTAAGTACTCTTTTTTGAAATTTTCTAAAACTATTTTTTGATATATTGAAGTGCAATCAATTACATGATATTCAATATCTAGTTTTTTGCATAATTCTTTAGCTAAAGCTATATCCTCTTCTTCATGCGGAGAAAAGCATCCTTCTTTTAAGCTATTTATGTTAGAATATTTATCTTTATCCCATATTGACATTGTAGCGCCAATAACTTCATGCCCTTGTTCCTTTAAGAGACATGCAACAACGGAAGAGTCAACTCCACCGCTTAAACCAACGAGTACCTTCATTTGTTTATCCTTTGTGTGAATTATAACTTATTTTCACCAAAGAAATATAAAAATTCAAAGTTTTTACTTTCTTTGAGCGCTTTTAATATAATATATTTTTTAATATTAGCAACTAATTTTTATTAAAGAGAATCGATTATCTTTTTGCCTAATGGAGTTTGTAATTTATTTAATGCACTAATTCTAAACTCTGATAAATCTAGATCTTCATATTTATTCTCGTAATCTAAAGATTGGATATACACGTCTATTTGATCTAAATCATTGGCTAGTTTTGCTTCATTTGTAATCTTTTCTTCGTATTCTATAAATAAATCATAAACCTTATCAAAATGGCACTCTTCTTTAATTTTTTTCATAGCTTCTTTTTCTATTTCTTTTTTATTTTTATAGAAACTATCATTCGGAGTTATATCTCCTATTATGCTTTCTGCTAAATCATGACAAAGGCAAAGACTTATAACTTTATTAAAATCATACTCCTTTTCGTAATCTTTTGATAAATAAAGAGCAAGTATTGCCATATGCCAACTATGAGATGCTACTGTTTCTGGATTTAAAATATTTTTTCTTTTCCACCCTTGGCGCTCAAGATGTTTTATAATTTCGGTATACTTAGATAATTTTTTCATATTACTCTCCTTTTATTGGCTTAGAGTAATATATTTTATTTATTAAAGCAACTTCATTCTAATTAATGTTACTTTTATGTCATGCTCTGATGGCGGATGAGCTAACATTATAATTTGATTATTTATAACTATGAGTGGTTGGTTTGTTATATTTCTTCTTCTAATAACATCTGTATCAGTAATTCTTTCTATTCTATATTCTAAATTATTCTCAGTCATAATTTTGGTAACTGTATCATATGTTGATTGATATAGTTCGTGTTTTTTTGTGCAATATATTTTTACTTCTATCATTTTTATTTCTCCTTTTCTAGATAAAGGATTGCACATTTTTATTAAAATACAAGTTTTGTAAAAAATTACATACTGGGTTATATACTTTTGCAAAAAAAGATGAAAAAGCTATAAAAAAAATTCAAGAGAATCGAAAAAAGAGGACTTAATAAGCCCTCTTTTTCTAGTTGTTTACTTCCTACAAACGATATGTGGCAGTATTGCCATATTCGTCATAGAAATAAATTGTCGCATAACCTGAACTGGTTGTAACCTCTACTGTAGTGTAACCTACATTGTATACAATTCTTTGATAACGATAAAGATCAAGATATGAATAATCATTACCTATTCTGATCTTTAATGTTGAATTGTAACGTGTAAATGTCATATTACCAATGTCAAGGCGAGTTGGTGCATTCAAACTTCCCCAGAGATAGTATCCTAACATATTGTCAAAGTATCTATTGTGATAGTACCCATGACGTATAAACCTGTTATGATACCCTCCCCAAGAATACCAAGACCATCTATCAAAAATACAATTATGGTGATGATGATAGTGGGCATGGTGATGATGGAAAGTAGGCCTATAGCCACCATAATGATGGTGAGAAGGCGGAGGTGCTGGCCGGTGATGAGGTGCTTGATATCCTCTCTGTGGAGCTACATGACCGTTTTGTCTTGGTCTTGTATTCTGCACTTGAGAAGCAGGTCTGTTACTGCTTGGACGAGAAGCTCGACCTTGATTTACAGTAGACTGACGAGGGGCTGTTGAACCTCTTTGCTGGTGCTGGTAAGAACTTCCTCTTGATGGAGTTGCCTGCGGTCTTGAATAAGACCCTCCTCTTGATGGAGTTGCCTGCGGTCTTGAATAAGAAGAATTTCTTGACTGAGGCGCTGTTTTTGCATAGCTTGAGCTTCTAGATGAAGACCTATTTTCAACCCTTGGACTTGACCCTCTTGAACCACCACTTCTTTCACTTCTTTGCGCGTAACCTTCAACTGCAAAGAACATCATAGTGATTGACACCATGATTGATAATAATTTTCTCATAATCTATATGTTTTATAATTTGTTACTATGGATAGAATATCATAAAATTTACAGTTTGTCTATAATTTATTTTAGTATAGCTTCTGCTATGTAACTGCACCATTTTTCAACACCTTGATTTAGATTTTCAAACTCGGTGTCTCTTATTTCAATTGTTGCATTTTCTAAATTAAGGTCTTTGCCACATATTGTTGAAGAACCGGTATTATATTGGCGCATATCATAAGGAACATTGGCATCAACGATGATATCCTTTTTTAGTTTTAGTTCATTTAAGATTTTTTTTGATAAATTATTTTCTTCTACAAACAAAACTCCTGCATGCCAAGGACGATATGTTCCTCCTCTTAGCTGGGGTGTATAGCCATGTATAGAAAGAATTTTTGGGGTTATGCCTTTTTTCTTTAATTCATCAATTTTAGCAAAAATTGCTTGATAGTATGGGGTGTGATAATTTTTTATACGATAATTTCTTTCTTCTTTAGATAGATTATTGTTTCCTGGTATTAAAATTTTATCACTTTCATCTAATATTAATGATGGCTCATTTTCTCTTCTATTATAGTCAATAAATAACCTCGAACAATTGGCTACAAATGCAGTACACCCAAGCTTTTGAGCTAATGCGATGGTTAACTGTCTACAACCTTTATCTCGGGCAATATGAGTGTCTAAATACTTTTCATTTAATCCTAAATTATTGTAAGATTTAGGGATATATGATGAGGCGTGTTCACATGTTAAAATAATTGCATTTGAACTATTTTTATTTATTACACTATATGGATTACATTGCTCTTGCATTTTTCATCTTCCTTAAATACCAACTATTATAATAACCAAATTTTTGAGTATGACTCATTGCATCTGCAACATGGCGTGCATAAGCATTCTCTTCATAAATCACATGAGGATTTACTTTATTTTCTGGGCGAAACTGATCATATTCATTTTGATAATAGTAACTTAAATGTCTTAAAATGGTTTTACTATCATCTTTCATACTTTGCATCCAATTGTATTTATTTAACAATGGACGGTTTATATGTGTTCCGCTATTATTTACAGCGCTATTTACAAAATCTCTATTAAACTCTAAAAATGCTTCTACAAATTTTTGATTAAAATTTGCATTCATATAGCGAAATTCAATGGTTTTTGATGGCATGATGTTTAATGTTTTATATTTACGTCCGTAGCCTACCATATCTCTAAGCTCATCTAAGTTTTGACACATATCAGCCATTACACACAAAAATGGATAATCCCTTTTAGCATTTGAACTTAAGTTTCTGCTAATATATGTTGCATATAGTAATTTGTTTTGTTGACGTTCTGGAGCTGCAAAGTTGCTAACTATAACATCTTCATGTTGCATCATTCTTTTTACTAAACGTTTATATGTATCCAAATCAAACCCTTCAGTTGAAACGTGTTGGTGAAGTGAACAATGAACATTTGCATATCCTTTATCAAAAGAATCCATAATTTTTAAGCATTCCTTTTCATCTTCTTTAGAATTCATAATACGTGATGCATATTCAACAGGGGCTAAGCCATGCATTGCAGCCAAGCTTTCATCTCTCATTATTACACCAACTGATTGGGAATCGCTATATACATCAGGATTTGAATTTGAAGTATATACTTTTTTCCAATCATGCTTTTCTTTTAGGTATTCAATCAAATTCTCATAATTTTCATATTCTTTTGGCACATAAAATTCTAGCTCAAACCCATTTGGACGATATGATCCAAATTTTGGGGTTTCAAAGTTTTCAATTTGAAATAAATCTTGATAATTATCTAATGCTGATGAGCTATATTCTACATCCATTTGATTTCTTAATTTTACAAGATTTTTGACTAGTGCTTTTCTTTGTTTATATGAATAGTTTTCATTATATTTATATGTTGGTGCTATATTTTCTCTTAAATAATTGTCTACTAAAAAGCGAGATTTTTCAAGAGTATTGCCATCTTTTAGTGCCTCAAAATTTTGAGATAAATTATTTAAAATATCAACAGATACAGACAAACCATGCAAATGCGAGTATGGATAGTTTGGCTTATACACCCATCCGCCAAATTCTTTAACATAATCATCAACATTTGCAAAGCTATATATAAATTGCCTTAATTCAAAACTAAATGTTTCTATTTTATCGATAATATCAGATAGTTGCTTGTCTTTATTTGTAATATTTGACTTTACAGAGCAAAACTTTTCACAATCTATGTTATAAACATCAACACTATTGGTAAAATCTTTAACAAAACTTCTAAACATTTCTGATGAATTTTTGGGATATTTTTCATTAAAATATTCAATAAGTTCTGCAAAAGGTTCTACCATTGCGTCAATATGCCAGTCATAATAGAATTGTCTAAAATCTCTTTTTCCAATTGCTTGAAAATAAAAATCAAATACTTTTTTGGTTGTTGATACACTATATGGTTCTTTTGAATTAAAGCTATTTTCTGACATTTTTTCCTCATTATCTACTATTTTATCTGTTGTGATCTTAAAGCCCAATTCAAAATTTCTCTAAGTGTTCGGGCTTTAAAGCAGATTTAAAGCACTTAGAGACAGTAGCTAATGAGTAAAATAGCGATAATAAAAATTGGAAGAATAAGCATAGGAAGTGCAACTTTAAGACTTCTGTTTCTTAAAGCGAGCTTTACTAAATATATGCTCATTAATGCGGTCATAAAAAATCTTCCATTTTTTCACAAAACTTTGGATAGGCTATTATGATTTTTTTGTATTGTCAATATATTTTGTATATTGATCTATTATTTTACAATAAATACTTGATTATCCTAGCATTTAATTAAACTTATTTTTGGAGAATTTACTTTTGCAATATGAGATAATTCTTCTAGTTCTATTAAAAATAGACTAGCTGTTACTTTTGCACCCAATTTTTCAACTAATTGTATGGTTGCATTTACGGTTCCACCTGTTGCAAGTAAATCATCAACAATTAAAACATTTTTCCCTGCCTCTATTGCATCTTTATGCATTTCTAATACATCTTTACCATATTCTAGACCATATTCTACCCTTTCAACTGGGGCTGGAAGCTTCCCTGGCTTTCTTGCAATAACAAGTCCTGCGCCTAATTTATAGGCAAGAGGGGCTCCTAGAATATAACCTCTGCTTTCTATAGCGACAACATAATCTATCTTTTTATCTTTTACTAACTCGTATAAATTATCAATAATTGCCTTAAAAACATCTTTATCTTTAAGAGCTGTTGTTATATCTTTAAACAAAATCCCTTGATGTGGAAAATCTGGAATATTTCTTATATGAGTTAAAATTTCATCATTTGTCATAGCTATCTCCTTTTCTTTAGTATATTTCTTATTTAGATATTTAATAGATATTTTTATTACTTATAAAGACTTTTTGTTGACGTCTTATTACTTTTCTGATATTATTTTAATAAGGAGAGAGTTAAAATGATAAGTCATGATGAAGTAAAAAAAGCACTAAAATCAGATTGGGTTGAGCATGTTATCCCAACAAATGCTAAACGTGTCATTATCCCTATTCCAGATTTTTTAAATGCTCCTTTAGTTAAATATACAAATTGGAATGGAAAAGAAGCGCAAGGATATGGTTTTTTATTTTTTAACTCTACAGATAAACGTCAACAATTCTTAAAAGCAAGAGGCGGTATTTTAATTGGATATGAAGGGGATTGTCCTGAAGGTGTTAATGGCTCTATGATTTCAAGATCTTTGGCTGTTACAAAATATTTAGAACGACATCCTGATGCTTTTAGTTCTCGAAATAAAATATTAGAAACTATTGAATATTTTAAGAATCGAATATTTAAGCATGGCAAAGATGTTACAAAGTGGGATGAAACAGCATATCCTGATATTTGGTCGTCTGATGTTGAATGGCTTGTTGTTAATTTTAACGATAAAGATGTTTTTGATGAAAATAAAAAATTAAAACCAGTTATTTCGGCAGTAAAATCTACTTCAATTTTTGATGCTGTTTATTTTGGTCCCAATTTAATGATTGAAGGGGTTGGTTCTACAAGTGCAAAAGGTTCGTGGGCTTTATCTCAAAATAATAAATTTAACCTGATTACAGATGATGCATTTAAGTGTGCATATAAAAGAATTAGTAAGAAAAAACATCACTCGAAAACAAAAACTCGATTATGTGCACGATAGTTTTTCACATATTATAAAAAAAAATAAAAAAATTATATTGACAATAAAAAAATCATTATATATAAGCTTATCTGTTGCCGACATAGCTCAGTTGGTAGAGCTACTGATTTGTAATCAGTGGGTCGGGAGTTCGAGTCTCTCTGTCGGCACCATTCTTTATTTAAGCCCCTCTAATAGGGTCTTTTTTTTTGCCTTGATGTATAAGCGTTTTTAAGTCTGCCCGTCATTTAGTCCGTCAGTTATCCCGCACAAGACAAGCTATTACCATTACTCTTCCAATATTTTATAATTTTTTACCCGAACGAATCTTAAATACAACCCATACTTTTACCCAAATGTAATTTTATTTTTTTGAAACAGAATCTATATTTTTCCCCGAATGGATTTTCTTCAATAATTAACCAACCTTACTTTTTTATGACGATTGTTTTCTATACCCTGATATTCTCCACCGCATTGGATAACATTTGTGAGTTATAGTTGAAGTATCGTTGAGTTGTCCCGATATTTCTATGATTTGAAAGTTTTTGAACCAAACAGATGTTAATACCACTGTTTACAAGCTTAGACACGAACATATGCCTACCTAAATGACTTGCTCCTTCAATATTGAACTTTCTATAGATGCTTGAGAATAACCTACTGATTGAAACTCTATTATATGGTTTGTTTAGCTTTTGGCTAGTGAACAAATAGGTTTCAGGTGTTATTTCGCTATTTTGGGATTTTAAGAATTTCAAATACTCCTTAAATTCTTTCTTAATTTGAGTGTTTAAGTAATAGTTAGCACCAAATTTTCCCTTATTTTTATCAGCATCAAGACAAATTACATCTTTAACAGTTTCATCTGCATTAAAGACATCTTTAATTTGAAGATAGCAGAAGTTGATAGACCTCATTCCATTTAAGGAGCAAAAGAACATCATTCGTATTTGTTCAGAATGTCTCATACCGGAAACATAAGTCAAAATATCTTTAATTTTTTTATCATCTAAATATGCTTGGTTAATCATAACTAATCCTTTCTCTATATTTTATATAGATAATCCTGTCGGGCCAGATTCAGTTCGTCAAGGCTTAAAATGTTAAAAAAGTGATGGTTTAACATTTTTTCGTTAGAAAAATGTGATTATTTAACAATCTTTCCTTTGGAAAATGTGATAATTTTGTGATTTTTCGTTAGGAAAATGTGATTTTTATTTAAATTTTCCCTTGAAAAATGTGATTTAAAGCATATAATATTACTTAAACTAAGGAGATGAACTATGGAAAGATATGCATTTAGTAAGTTAAAATCATGGAAAAACAATCCTAATCGTAAGCCTTTAGTAATAAGAGGTGCAAGACAAGTTGGTAAAACTTGGTTAATGAAAGAGTTTGCAAAAACACAATATAAAAAATTTGCATATATTAGTTTTGTTGATACTCCCGAAGCAATGAATATTTTTGAAGGAAATTATGATTTAGAAAACATTTTACTTGGCTTAAATGTTTTAACCAACGTACAAATTACACCTAATGATACTTTGATTATATTAGATGAGATACAAGAATGTGAAAGAGCCTTAAATGCATTAAAGTTCTTTAAAGAAAATGCTCCAGATTATCATATTATGGCAGCTGGTAGTTTATTGGGTGTTGCTGTACGTCAAAAGAAATTTTCGTTCCCTGTAGGTCAGGTTAATTTTTTAGATTTGTATCCAATGAGTTTTTGTGAATTTCTAGATGCTATTGGAGAAAAACAGTTATCTGAGTTAATTTATAATTCTAATTGGGATGTAGTTAAAAATTTCCAAGATAAATGTACTAATTTATTAAAACAATATATGTTTGTAGGTGGAATGCCTGAAGTTGTTAAGTATTTTGCAAATAATAAAGATATGGCAGAAGTGCGTAACATTCAAAATGCAATACTTGCCGGCTATAAAGAAGATTTTTCAAAATATACCGAAAGTTCAAATGTTGCAAAAATTACCGCTGTATGGAATTCAATTCCTTCACAGTTAGCAAAAGAAAATAATAAATTTGTATATAAAGATGTAAAACAAGGTGCAAGAGCTCGTGAATATGAAGCGGCAGTAGATTGGTTAAACTTAACCGGATTGATATACAAAGTAAATAAAATAACCAAACCGGATTTACCTATTTCAGGATATGAAGAAAACTCAGCATTTAAGTTGTATATGTTGGATACAGGTCTGTTAGGTGCTAAAGCAATGCTTGATGCAAAAACAATTATTGATGGTAACAAGATTTTTGAAGAATTCAAAGGGGCATTAACAGAACAATACGTTTTGCAAGAGTTAAAGAACTATGATGATATACCTGTTACATATTGGGGTACTGATACAGGAACCGCAGAAGTAGATTTTGTTATTCAAAAAACAAATCAAGTAATACCTATTGAAGTAAAAGCCTCTACAAATTTTAAAGCAAAAAGTTTGGCAACCTACAGACAGAAATATCAACCAGAGAAATCTATAAGAACATCTTTAGCTGGTTTTGAAATAAATGAAGGTCTTTATAATGTTCCATTGTATATGATGGAAAATATTTTGAACGATAAAATTTTTGAATAAAAAAATCAAAATGTTAAAAAAAGTTAGGTTAAATAACAAAGTTTAACATTATGTATTTAAGGTAAAAACTGCCTTTTCAAAAACACTAGGAAAACCAAGCAACACAAGGATAATGTTAAAAAAGATGGATTTTTTAACATTTTTAAAAATCTGGACTTTTGAGATTTAATGTTTTAAGGTTTCTTATGTAAATTTGAATGGAGTGCAATTATGTATGATGAAGAAATTAGTTATTTTAAATCAGCATATGATAAAAATATATGTCTTTATGGAAAACAAACAATACATGAACCTCTACACCTTACAGTAGAACAACTTTATGATAGATTAATAAGCGAAAGACCTTTGCCGTCAACTCAAATTTGCTTTGGTGTTAGAATTGCTGGTGGTAATCATGGATGGATTTTAATTTTTGAAAGATTATCCTTTAGCATCAATAATATTGTATTATTAAGACATATGTTTTCTAATACACCAAAGAACATCAACAAAAAACTATTAATCGAAGGTGTCTTTTTTATAGATTGCCGTTTTATTACTCCAGTAAAAATAGAAGAACAAACAGAAGTTGATTTGTGTTTTAGAAATTGTATATTTGAAAGAGATTTAATTATTTCAAATAATATAAACTCTAACATTATTTTTAACAAATGTAAATTTAGAGAAGCTTTTGAATACAAAAACATTATGATTAATTCTATGTTTTATATTGAAGAATGTGTTTTTAATGAAAACAGTATTGTAAATTTTAGTAAAACAACTTTTGGTTCTGAATCTAAATTTGTAATTAGAGATACTCAATTTAGTGGAAAGTTTGAAATAGAAGATACTAATATAAAAGGAACTGCTGTTTTGAAAAATCTTTCATTTTTCAATCCATTTAAGATTAATTCATTAAAATTATCTGAAAACTGCACTTTTAAGAACTTTGCATTCTTTAATGCTAATAGTAAAGGAATGTTAGAAGCTCAAGAAAAATTTGCTAACACATTAAAATCAAATAAGTACTTGCTTGAAATAGAAGAATTAGGACTAAACCAAACAACAAAAGAAACTACTGATTTTGATTATGCTGCATATAAAGTTGCTTATGAAACAGGTTTCTTAAAATCTGAATATGCTGCATACTTATTGGAAAAATCTGTATCATACCTTGGTCAGAAGAGAAAGAAAGATAGAGAAACCCCATCAAGAGATTCAATACCTTTTATTGGTGAAGGTAAGAATATTAAATACCCTGTTGAAGCTTTGCTTGCCTATAAAGCTAAAGATTGGGATAAACTAAAAGAACTAAGGCAGAAATATAAAGAGAATGAAGAATAATCATCAAAATCAAAATAGGAGATACTATGCCAATAATTAATATTAATAATAGAGAACTAAACACAGAAACTGTGATGGAAATTGGTAAATTCACAATTCTTTGGAATATATTTGAAAAAGAAAAATGCGAAAATGACTGTAATACTGATAAATTAGCTAAACTTGTTTCTAGAAGAAATACAAATATAAACTGGCAAAATTTAGCCACTACTTTGACTGAAAGAAGAGATTTATACAATGAAGATACACCTCGCTATATTAACGAAAGATTATCTCTAGGTAGAGGTATAAAAGAAATTGAAAAAATCTGCATAAGAGATTTTATAAATTCATCTGGACAGACATCTCTTATTGGTGGACTTCTTGCTATATATAGGATTAGAAACAATATGTTTCATGGTCTTAAAGATTGGACTGAACTCGATAGCCAGTTTGAATTATTCGTAAAGTTAAATAAATTTCTAACGTATGCAATAAGAGAGTTATAGAAAACTATCCTCTTAATACTTCTATTGCATCATTAAGTTTAACTGTGGAGTTTGGTGGACGAACTCCAACCTTTACAGCATCATTAAACAACTGATCATAAGATAAGCCATTTAATTTAACTGGCTTTTGAAGAGTTTCATCCCACCCAAAGGCAACAATATTAAATTTGTAATTAATTGTTTTGATTTTATAGATGTATATAGGGTGTCCATTATATTTGATTTTCCAACGAGTGTTCTCAGTCCAAAGTCTGACTAAGTTCTCTAAAGTAAATGGAATATGATTATGTGTGCAAATTCCACTATCTTTTATCACAATAGTTCCAATATCAGGTCTTCTTAATATTTGGCCTTTCTTTGATAGAACTAAATCTAAATTATTTAATACATTTCTTATACTCATATTTTTATTTATCTAAAAATTTGAGTTTTTGATTAAAATATGGAATCTAATATTGAAAAATCTCTATTTTATTGATTCAGTATGATCACAATGTTTATGTTTATTTTTATAATTAGTGCATCCTAAAAAGTTTCCATTAGGACCTGTTCTTACAACTAAATAACCCTCTTTACATTTTGGACATTTTCTTGTTTCCTTTGTTATTTTATTTGTTGTTGAAATATTACAGTTTAAGTTATTACAAGCCCAAAATTTGCTACCAAATTTATTTTCATGCTCTTCATATATTCCATTATGGCAATTCGGGCAAATTTCTTTGTTATTCTTTAGGCAATATTCTATTAATGTATCATTTATATGAATTATTTGCGATTGTATTTCTTTGTAAAATAATGAAGGAGTATATTCATTTATTAACAAATAGACATTTTTCTTGCACCTTGTTAAAGCAACGTAAAACATCCTTCGTTCTTCTTCATTTGGATAAGTTTCTTTTTTGTGTAATAACGGTAGTAAAAGAAAATCTTCTGGCTTTGTATATGGAAAATTTTCGTCACCATCTAAAAAGATTGCATAATCGTATTCTAAGCCTTTAGCCTTATGAATTGTTGAGAATAAAATATCTAAATCACGATATTTTTCATATCTTATTTTTATATTACCATTATTATCTTGATTAAAATAATATAAATCATCATTTTCTTCTTCATTAAATTTAGGAATAAAATATGAGTTTGATTTGTTTATATTATATCTTCCAATAACACAAATAGTTTCACCTGTTTTATATTGTTTCATAATATCTTCTATGGCTATTTTTAATGAAGATATAATATTTTTAGAATCGTTATTTGCAAAATGATAATACACACCTTTAACCGATTGTTTGTTATCTTTATTTTTTCCTTGAGATATTAATTCTTTTTTTAGTTGCATAGGATTTTTTTGAATAAAATTGCCCGCAATATTTATAAGTTCGTTTGAATTACGATATGTTGTATTTAATTTAAGATGCTTTTGCGTATTTGGAAACATTGAATTAAAATCTGTAAATAATGATATATCACTTCCACTAAAACCATAAATTGATTGCCAGTCATCTCCAACACAGAATATTTTAGCATTGCTTTTCTCTTGTAATAGATGCAAAAATTCGTAGCGTTTATATGTGATATCTTGGTATTCATCTACAAGAATATATTTGTATTTTTCAGATAAACCATTAATTGTAATTTTTTTAATAGCTTCATCTATCATATCATTGAAATCTACACGCTCCATTTTCTTTAATACTTTTTCATATAAATCGTAAATGGGTTCAATAATGTTGAAAAAATCTATGATTTGCTCTTTTTCAACATTTCGGTAATGCGTTATCAATAAATGGCGTTTTAATTCTTCTAATGTTCGATATTGGGGATGTAGAGTTGATTGAGATTTGAATAAATTTATAAATCTTTCAAAATAATCTGTATAACTTTTTATCATTTGGCGATCATGTAATTTTTGAATATATTCTAATATTTTCTCTTCCGATAGTGGATTTAATTCTACATTATATTGTTTTAATAGTTTTTCTAATTTAGCTAATAATTTATCTTCACGATAGTCATCTGAATTAGTTTCAATCAAAATAGTATTATTCTTTTTATGTGTATATTGTTTGTTTTTCATTGAAGAAATATATTCTTTTTCATCTTCAGTTGTTAACCAACGTGCATGAATTCCATCAGGTTCATTTGTTACACTAAAATGTTCAAGCCATATCTTCGTTCCATCTTTATTAGTAATACAAAAATCAGGATTGTATAAACACGAGCATTTTTGCTCTATATTGTTTTCATCTATACTGTAAAAATCTTCTTCATATACAGCTTCATATTGATAATTAACACCATTAACAAATAAAAAATTAGCAATTTGTGCTTCTGCTAAACTTTTTACTTTTTCACCATTAATACTAACTTGTTTTTTCTCATAATTGCTTACTTTTTGTGATGTGCTTTCAGAATATGCTTTATTAACAAAATATTTTAAGGTTGGAATTTTTTGTTCTGACAGTTCTTGTAATTTGTGTTTTCCATCATCTAGAGATATGTCAGTTGAACGTGGATATTTAGCTATATATTTAAGAATGTCCTTTTTTAAGTTATTTGCTTCTACAGGCTTATATATTTCTGAAATTGCTTTTATTATCAATTTAATGATATTTGTTTTGTCTTTATTTTGCTCATTATAATTTTCTTTAGGGTGTATTATGTTACTTACAACTCTTTCTATACTTATATTTTCATCATATTTTTTCTTTGTGTATTGATTTCCTAATGAGTGAAAAGTTTTGCATAATTGGGAAATTTGTATTTTGTTTAATCGATTATTTAAATCAGCAACAGTCTTATTTGTATATGAAAGCAATAAAATTTCAGATGGATTTATACCTTTTTCTATCAAATATATAACTTTTCCAAGTAACATACTTGTTTTACCACAACCAGCACCTGCAACAACTAATTGGCTTATTTCATCTGTAACTATTGCTTCTTTTTGTTCTTTATTAAGCTCATATCCGTTAATATAAAAGCAATCAGAATATTTTGATATTTCTTGCTCAATATATTCTTGATTATGTTCATTAATTAAATTTTCTAACTCTACACTATATAACTTAAATTGTGAATATAATTCTTTTTTTTCTGCTACAGATATATATTCTTTAGAGTCTACTTTTTCTTTGATTTTACGACTAATAAATATTCTATTATGCTCTTTTATATATGTATAATCTATTTTAACATGTTCTTTATGAATATTATTTTCTATTAAATAAGTCTCTATTTCGGAATCAAGTATTTCTCTTCCATTAAAGTTATCTTGAAACCATTTTTGCATATTATTACTATTGTGTTGTATTAGAAAATCTATAATAAATTTGTTTTCATCGTTTGTGTAACTATTTTTTTTAATATATTCTTTAATGTCGTCTGATTTTTTTGATATCTTAATAAATTCATTATTTATTATTTTTTCTCTTTCCGTTGCTATACTATTTTTTAATTTATTAAATCTTTTATCAATATCTGTATCTATAAGGATGTCTTTAGCTATTTTATTTATTTTTTCTTCGCAACAATTTAAAATATCCCGACTTAAAATATCATTTTTTACCATATCATAGTAATCTGTTTCAATTTTCTTAAATTCAGTAATAGTTTCCATATATTTTTGCTCTTTTTCACACATACTAATGAATTTATTTAAATTTATATATTTAGATAATTCTTGATTATGCTCTTTGATATATTCGTACACCTCAATAATCTTTTTATACTCTTTATCATTTGAAACATCTAATTCATTACAGTTTGAATAATTTCTAATAGTATTTAATACTTTTATTAATTGATTAAATTCTTTCCCTTTGTAATCTTCTCTATCCAAATGTAATTTGTTAATATAATTCTGAAATACAGTTTCAAATTTTGCGGTAATATTATATTTCACCTTAGAAATTTTTGCTATTTTTTTACAGCTAATACCTAGAATTAAAGATATTTTTGTTTCCTTAATTTTAGTTTTCTTCAACATATAATAAGCAAAAAGTTCTTTTTTCTCAGGTGTTAAATTATAACATATATCATTGGTTATAATAGCACTATGACTATTGCCATACAATAACATAAATTCTCTAATTGATGGATGGCACAATGTATATATTGGATATTCGTTTATTAATTTAACTATATCTCTAATAGTTTTATTATATTCATGACATTCTTTATCATCGCACAAATCAATTAAATAAATTAAATATTCTTCTATAAAATTATTGCATTTCTTTTTTATAACATCAATTGCTCTATTGATATCTATTGATTTTTCAAGTGTAGTATATATTGTCATTAGACTATCCTCAAGCAATTAAATTAAATACATGCTTGGGAATTGTATCATATTTTTTAATTTTATTCAATACTTAAATACATCCTAAATCTTCTCCAAAATCATATCTATTGCGGATTTCCCTTGGATGTTTCGTAAGGTGGTTAAGTCGCAACCATTGTCTATTAAGGCTTGCAAGATAGATTTTCTCATACCTAATTGTGGGTGTTTTAATAGTTTCATAATTGCAGTATGTCCATAGTTGTCTTGATGGTCAACATTTGCACCATATTGTATGAGGAGTTCTATCACATCCGGAAAGCTTCTATGGGTTACAGCAATCATCAATGGCGAGAGGTTTTCTTTTGTACATTGATTAACATCTCCACCTAATTTGATGAATTCCTCTACAATCTCAACTTCATAAAACTCCTTAACTAACCATAAAAAAGGTGTCCAACCATGCTCATTGTATGCTTCGTTTAGATTTTCACCTTGTTTGATTAGTTCTCTTGCTTTGTTCAAATCTCTTTCTATTAATGCTTTCAATAACTTATTCATTAGTACTCTCCATTCCAAAAAAATACGTTGTCGTTAAAATAAAACAGCCATTCACCTTCCGGACAGTCGGTGAAAGGGATAAATTGAGTAAAGAAAATTCCCAAATTATCCTCAAAACTGATAGATGCTTTTTGTCTTGGTTTACTATAAGCTTAATGATTATAAGGTCTTGGTGTATTCTTTTATAGAAGCGACATACACTATTAACTATGTCTAAGAGCCAATAGCTTTGAGCATTTTCGCAGAAAATCTTTACTCCATCAGTGTATTTGAATGAATATATGGGGTTGGTGTAATAATGTTCAGTTCCATAACAATATGACATCAAATTGCTTAAAGTGTAAGATTTAATACTGGAATTATCATTTGTTGCAAGCATTTATAAGCCTTTCAGAGATGTGTTTATTTGTTATCATAAACACATCCTGCCCAGCTTTTTTTAATTCGTCCGCAAAAAAATGAATGGGCGTGGATTATTTTTGTTTACACTGATTTGACAATCTAAATTTATTTCAATACAATGTATTACGAATCCGATAAAACACAATATATTGTTGTGTTTTATCAAATCTAGGTTCTGATTGGAGGTTGAAAAATGTGTTAGAATTGTTAACTGTACTATCTTGGGTATCAAGAGCAAAAACGTGCTATGATTTTACTCAGGCTAGAACACCTGCAGATGTATGCTTTATTGCAGCAAACTGCTTTTTAACAGAATGCTTGATATATCAAGCAAAACAAAACATTCGTAATCAATACTATTTAAGGTAAAGATTGCTTGAAAGGGTAAGGGTTATGACTTTGCATAACTAGAAAGAGCGACATCAAAGTATGTTGCTCTTTTTTGTTTAATTAATCTCAACCAGATTTTGTATGCTATTTCCATCAATAATTTCTTTTATTTTATCTAAAAGAACTCTAAAACCTTCATAATTTTCTTTAGTTTGATAATCAGGTTTCGCTAATTCTTTTTTCAATTTTTCTTTTAGATCTTTAACATATTTATTAAAAAATCCTTGTCCCTGATCCGTTATATTATGCGCTATTGTTTTCTTTAGATCAATCGGTAAATAATCTTCTATCAAAAAATCTATTTCTGTATGAATTTGTAATTTAGGTAACATTAGATAATAAATATTGCCAACTTTATATGTATGCAGGTCAATTCTTCCATGATCTGTTTGATTTACACAATCCTTAAGTCCATCGGCTCCAGCATCATCTCTGTCAAAAAACATAATAACTGTTCTATCTTTCACTTCTTGTTTAATTTCATCTATGAAACATTTAGCATTTCTAGCCCCACCGACAGGCAATATATTGATATCTAAAGGATAATTTAATATCTTTATTGCTGACTTAATATAAGCTACATCTCCTTTGCCTTCTACAAGAATTAATGGTTTTTTAGAAGCAAAAAATATGTGTTCTTCTTCAGCTGACCATAGTCCATTAGTTAGTTTTTTTATACACTCTTTTCTATCTGTATCAATAATTTCACAATTTCCATCACTGTTTCTAGTTAACATTATAATATGCTTATCATCTGCACAATTTGTTAATGTTGGCGAATGTGTTGTAATAACAATACATCTACGGTCTACAGCAGATTGTTTTGCAAGATTATAAAAATAATCCTTTGCAGCGACATGCAGATGGGCATCAGGCTCATCCATCAAAATCAAAGAATTTTCCGTTCCTAAAATATCAAATACTGCTTTAACTAATAGTTTCTTCTTTTCACCTTCACTCATATGCTCTGAAGGGATATTATCATCATTAAAAACTAAGGAAACATCTTTTATAGCACCAATAGTTATTCCTTGTGCTAATATACTGAATAATTCTTCTGCTCTACAATCGCCTATAAAAGGATAAAAGAATTCTATGGACATATTAATCAAAGGAGACTTTCCTGGGTTTATATTTCTTATAAAAAGCTCTAAAGGAGAATTATATTTTAGTTTTTTTATCTTAGACGGATCAAATTCTAAATAGATATCTAAAATTTCATCTATATTTAATTCTTTGTTCAAAAATACTTGTGCATCTCTATCATCTTCTTGAGCTTTAATAATAAATGCCAGTAGAGCAATTCCCCAATACTTTTTATCAATATAAATCATACTGTTTTTAAGGGCTAACACTTTACTTAACGAACGAAGATAGCTATTTGCAAAGTATTCATAATATGTTTTATACAGGCGGTCATCTTCTCCACTGTACAAGGCTATAATATTATTAGGCAATAAGTTCTGCGTTCTTAAAAAAGATTTATTCTTAGTAATTCCATTAACTTTGTATGTAGTAAAATCTTTCTCACCGTCCTCATATTCTTTTGTAATCTCCAATATTTTATCGTTTATAGAGTATATAAGAGTATATGAACTTTCTATAAATTCTTTATTTTCATATAATTCAGCAAAAATTCCGCTCAAAAGCTCTAATATATTACTTTTACCGCTACCGTTATTGCCAATTATGATACTTAAATTTTCTTGATTTTCAAAATTTATAGTGAAATTCTTAAGATTTTTGAAATCTTCCACCCATAGAGAAATTAGTTGCATTAGTTAAAGACCTCACGTTCAAAATCAGATATTGCCTGTTGCTTTAGTTGTTCACTTTCATTCCGGAGCTTTTTAATATTGTCTTTTTTTACAATAACAGATGAAATCAATTTATCTTGTATATCTATTGGAGGAATGGGAATAATTAATTCTTCCAAGAAATTTACTGGAACTCTTTGTTGCCCACATGCTCCTGTAAATGTTTTTTTAGCCATTGTTAAAAGTATCTTCATTCTAAGTAAGAAATATATATAATTAACTCTAATTAATTCATTATTTTTATTATTTCTAATCACATAAAACTCTGTTGAGCCACATCCGTAACCATTAAGAAGTCCTTGTACAATAGCTGATTTTCCATTTTGCATACATGGAGTAATTTTTGCCCAAATAATATCATTATCAAGAAATTTTGTATAACCTTTAGCTGCATTACTGTTTTTTTCCTCTAACTTTTTTATTTCTCCATATTTTTCATCTATGTTTTCCATAGGAATAAAAGATATGCATATATTTGTAGGTACTGATGTTCTTGGATTTATTGATAATATTTGTTGCATACGATAATTATTATAAATTCTTGACTTCAAAAACGTTTGTATATTAGAGAGACTTTTTACATCCCAAGCATTCAATTCATTATAATTCACAGTATAAAACAATGATTTGTCATCTTTTGCTTTTTCTATGTTGTCTATCCCTAATTCTGATAAAAGATACTCATCTATAGAATTTTCTATTTTTTTTGCTTCTTCTTCTTTTTGCGCTGCGAGCTTCTGAAGTTGTTCATATTCTGCAACTAATTCCTTTTGTTTTTCAATGGAAGGTAACGGAATTTCTAGTTCTTTTATAAAATTATACTTAGACTCTGTTTTAATTCCATTTGTTTTTTGTTTCACAACATAATTGAGAAAATGTTGATTTCTTAGTATTAATATCAAATATTGAGGTTCAACGTTTGTATAATCAACAATATATGGTTGATAGTGTGTTGAACAAGCTAAAATATCAATATTGTTTATTGCTACAGCCCCTTGATGAAAATTTATATTAGATACTAACAAGTCACTTTTATATAATCTAAATAAATCCATACCCGTAGCTTTATTAGCTCTTAAATGTAATTTCCCGTCATTAAACGATATTTTAGATACAATTTGTTCTTCTCCTTTATATTCTGTTTTTTTTATTTTTTCTTTACGTGGAGAAATAATTTTTCCTAATTTTACTAAGGGAAACTTATTAGATAGCTTTTTTTGAGAAAAGCTTAACCTAATAACATCCCAAAAAGATATATCTTTAGATTGTAAAAGCTTCAAATATGTATAGTTATTTTCCATTACATAGCATCCTTACGCGCAACTTCTTGGGCATCAAAATCATATTTAAAAGTTTTTTTAGATGGATTTTTCCACATAGAATGTGCTTTTTTATATTTCTTAAACTCCTCTAAAACTTCAATTAATTGGTTTTCGCATTCGTGTCCTAAAGTGTCTATTCCTGCTTTTTCAACATTAGCAATAGGAATTTCATAATTAAATCGTTCTTTGATTAACGACTTAATTTCTTTTTGTTTTTGCTCTTCTATTTCTTTTAATTTTGCTTTTTTATCCTTTGTGGGAAGCATTTTAGCTTCTGCAACTTGGTTAGAATACTTCTGTTCAATTTCTTGTTGTGCTTTATTTGTTATATCTTTATACTGTTTATCTTCTTCTTCTGTAAATTTCTTAAAAAACATTATAGAAGGTTTAACAGTGGCACCAGCTGCGATAAAGACTTCTTGCGGTAAAGATGTAATCATCAATATTTTAGCTTTACCTTCTACAAAATCACGACATTTCTGCAAATTTGCTCCATTTAGTACACCGTCTGGCAAAACAATTCCCATTCTACCACCCTTTTTAAGTAGATTTAAGCATCTTTCAATAAATAATACTTCCGTTAATTTAGAACCAATCTTAAAACGCTTATTAATGGCTTTATTTAACATTTCTGGTGCTATTATTGATCGTTCAATCACTTCTTTACATTTAGCATATTCATTTGGATAAGATGTTTTTATATTTTCAATTTCAGCGAAGTTATCTTTAATTGCTTTTACTTTTTTGTCCGGTAAATTTGATAAAATTCGATCAATTATGTAATTTCTAAGTTCTTTTTGCTCAGCAATATCTTCTGATGTTATCTTAACTTCATCTTTAACTAGTGCTCCAAATGGAGGATTAGTCAAAATAACATCAAATCTTTCTTCAAATATTCCATTTACATTTAGTAAGCCATCATGATGATGCACACCGCCATGACCATCTCCGTGCATGATCATATTCATTTTAGAAACACGAGCCATTCTTGGGTTTGCATCTGTCCCATAAATACAGTTATGAGAAACATTGTACATTCTGCTTGTTGTTTCAGTAACTTTTAATTCATCGTTTAATTTATTAGCCAACACATTATATACAGCACTATCATCATTAAATTGTTGCTTAATTTTTTCTTTTTGCTCTTGTATATCTTTTTCTATCTTTTCTCGCACATATTCAAAAGCTTTAATCAAAAATCCACCCGATCCACAACATGGATCACATATAGATTCCCCTTCCTCAGGGTCCAAAAGACCAACAATATAATCAACTAATGTTCTTGGCGTAAAAAATTGTCCCAACTCACCACGAAATGTTGTCCCTAAAAACTTTTCAAAAGCAATACCTTTCACATCATCACTTGTATTTGATAAATTATATTTTTCTAATTCCTTCACAATTTGTTTGAAACTATATTCTTTTATTTTGATAGTTTCATTGGCATCAAAAAGTTTATCCTTAGCAAAATCACGCTTTGTATCATCAAATAACTTTTGCATATATGTTATATTTGAAAGCTCTGGATATGTTTTTCTATATTCGTCATGTTCTCTTTCTTTTTTTTCAAATTCTTCTTTTGAAAATCTAATTCCTAACTTATTTTGTCGTTCATAACGAATTTTAATAAATAATATTTTGCTGATTTCATCAAAAGCGGCTTCAGGAGAAAGTTTATCATTATTGCGAATAATGTTATGACATTTTTGCAGTAGTTTAGCAAATTCATCTCGTTCAAATTTCTTTAATTGATTTAGAGTTTCTGCAATTTTCTTTTCATCATTGATGTCTTTTGCAAAAGGAATATCTACAATTTCATCTAAATCAGTAGGAATTATTTCGTTATTAACTCTAAAGAAACTTGTTTCTTTTTCATTGCTGGTAATGAAAAATTGGGCACCTGCCCATCTAGCATAATTACAACCTTGATAATAATCTTCTTTATGAATTGTTACATTTTCAGCTTTACATTCAACAACTATAAAAGCATTTTTCTTAGCTTGCTTATCTTCTTTAGATTTCCATATAACAATATCAGCGCGAGCTTTTCCTTGTCCTCTGTGGGAATTTGATACTTTTAATTCCTCATCCATCTGATCAAGTTGATAACCATAATGATTAATTAAATGACAAACAAACGTTTGGCGAACCTTTTCTTCAGGCGTCAATACAAGCCACTTTTCCCTAATAAATGAATAAATTTTATTGCCTTCAATTTTTACTTCGATAGTCATTGCTGATTCCATAATGGTTAAAAATTAGTTAATATATATTATTATAATTATAAAACTTTAAACAATTTATTAATACTAATCCCCAAAATAGATTTTACTTGTATTTCAGTAAGTTGTTAAATCGTTCCACAGTGTTAAATATGTAAAACTCTTTCGTTTTATGATATTGATGAAAGATAAAGAATAGTAAAGCGTGAAGATTTATTTCAAGTTAATTACAATTTACAACAAACTAATAGATTAAAACAATCAAACCGAACACTCCCACATCCCATTTGTAGGTAAAAAACTCTATTTTAAGCAAAAAACAAAAAGAACTAATGTCTTAATTGGGTCTATTATAATAGTTTTCTTTTTTATCTCTATTATAATATCTATTATAGACACTAAAAACACCTGTCAACCCAAGAGAAATTAAGGGGTTTATGAAAAATGACCGAACATATAGGTCTTCGGCACCGAACATATAAGTCTCCAGAATTGAACATAAGGGTCCTCACTTCGAACATATGGGTATTCAAATCAGGGACCAGTGAACATATCAGCCTTCAGAGCCAGAAAAGGTGAACATATGAGTATTCGCAAACAAAATTTTGTTCAAATGAAAATTCTCGTCTTCTCTCGATAAATATCATTGTAATCAATGAAGGAGAAGAAAATGAGTAAAAGTAAATCTGAATTATCAATGACTAAAAGGGTTTTGTTGGACTTTATTAAGTTCAAAACAAATAATAACCACATCTTCTTTGCCAGTAATGAATATATAGCAAATATGCTGGATTTAACAACCAATACAGCCAAAACCTTTGTAAATGACCTAATTCGTGAGGGATATCTATATAAAGAGACAGATAAATTTGGCAGAAGAGTACTATCTCTGACAGGTAAAGAGTTTAAGCCATTGTTTGAGGATTTAACCAATTTGGATAAAAAGGTATTAAAACAAGAAAAAGAAGACCTAGAACGAGATAATAAGTACTTAACCCAAGAATTAGAAAGCAATAAATGCTATACAGATGGTCTTAGAGCAGAAAATACAAACCTTGTATTATCTAATGCAGAATTAAGCAATAAAGTAAGAGAACTGGAAGAAAGAATACAAAAACTTGAAGAACAAGTGAGCAAACAATCAAGCAGAATAAAAGACTTAGAGAATTTATTTTATAAAAATGGTGTTTCTGAAGAGAATTTGGAAAAGGCAATAAATGAAAGTAAAAATCATACATAAAATTGAATGCTTATTTAATAAATTGACTTTAAAGCTTTTTTATTATATACTATCCAAACATTCCAACATATTTAAGTGTCTGATATACTTTACAAAAGTAGACATTATGACTTTTATAGGACCTTTATCATGGTAAAAAATATTAGATTATATATGACAATGATTTTATCGACATTAATAATTAGTAGTGCTTGGGCAGAAAGTAGCAATAATATAGTATCGAATAATAAAGAAAATAATTTTGATAAATTAATTGTTACATACCACGAAAATAAAAATATTAAGTCGAAAGAATACTTCTATAATGGTAAAAAAGAGGGGAAAAATGAATATTTTTCTGAAGATGGTATGTTTAGATATACAATTAATTATAATCAAGGTGAAAGAGATAATATTTCAGAATACTTTTTTAACAATAAATTAATATCAAAAATTAATTATAAAGAAAATATTAAAGATGGTGAATATGTAACGTATTACCCTGATGGATCGATACTAACTGAATGTATTTATAAAGATAACAAAAAAAATGGAGTATGTAGTATATATTATAATAGTGGTCAATTGTATATTAAAGAAAATTATAAAGATGATTTTTTAAATGGAATACGTAGTATTTATTATGAAAATGGCTCATTAAAAGAGGAGTGCACATATGAACGTGGATATAAAATTGGTTTATATAAATCATACCATGATAATGGAAAAATAAAAGAAGAAAGTTCATTTAAAGATGGTAAAAAATTTGGTCAAAGTAAATTATTCAATAGTGAAGGGTATTTAGAAGGTATAGATAATTATATTAATGGTTTGTTAGATGGAACATCAAAACGTTATTATAAAAATAATAGCATTCAGGTAGAATCTAATTATAAAAATAATTTATTAGATGGTATTTTTAAATCTTATTATAGTAATGGTAAAATACATAAAGAAGGAAGCTATCAATCTGGGAAACCTGTTGGTATGTTTAAAGTATATAACGAACAAGGTAATTTAACTAAAGAAAATATATATGTGGATAAAAAAGAAGAATTTTCACTAATACCTCAAAGAAAACCCATTAGAGTATATGAGGAAAAGCCTAATCTTTTACAACCCATAGAATCTAAACAACCTCTTAGATCCTTGTTTATCCATGATGATCTTTTGCCATTTAAAATGAAGCAAACAAATAGCTCTTTTTATAATTTGTTAAAAGATAAGATAGCTGAATATTGGAAAGCGAGAACGGATAACTATAATTATAAAAATCATGCCATCATAGTTAATATTAAATTAAACAAACATGGAGATATAATATCTCTTAATATGGAAAGCAACGAAAATAATAATGAACCTATTTTTTGTGAAGCTGTGAATGCTGCTATATTGGCAATTATTGATGCACAAGAATTTGATAATGTATTTAGATTACTCGCACAATATTACAACTCTCATTATAATGATTGGAAAGAAATTAGATTTACTTTTAACTTATTTGGTGAAGAAAATGAGTAATAAATTATATTGGCTTGAAGACATCACAAATAATTCTGATATTATAGAATTTTTTGTAAAATTTTCTCGTTTTGAATATGCTCTAAAGAAAAATGGATATTATATTTTCAATAAGAAAACGAATATAATTATTAAAACAAATTTTGACAAATTTGCTAGTAAGTATAAAAAAAATAAATTAAGTGATAAATTACAAGACTTTTTAATATATTTAGATAATAATCCTGTTGGTAAATTAAAATCAGATGGTACATATGATAAATCAAAAGAAAGTGCTTCAAGTGAAATACAAAGATTGATGAGGTATATAACAATAATTAGAAATAACTTATTTCATGGTGTAAAATATTCAAATTTATTGGGAGTTGATGAACACCAGCGAAATAAAAAACTAATAACTAACGGTATTTTAGCAATAGATTTTTTTGTAGAACTTGATGATAATGTATATAGTACATACAAAGAATAACGTGTATGTAGATTATCTATAGTATATTTTCACACATAAAAATTAAACTGTTATGTTGTATTAAAAAAATATTGTTTATATTTAAAATAGATTATAGTATGCTGTACATTGAAATCACAGATATCGATTTTTAAGGAATTGTAATGGTTTTAGAAAACAAATTAAATATTACTGACCAAGTGGAGCTTAATAAAGTAGAAGAGAAATTAAGTAAAGAAAAAGCCTTAAGCCTATTTGATAGTGGTAAGATTGATACAATAAAGGTAGGAACTTTTACCGGATTAAAGCAAATACATAAACATTTGTTTGAAGATATCTATGACTTTGCAGGTAAATTAAGAGAAGTTAATATCTCTAAGGGTAATTTTAGATTTGCTCCGGTTATGTATCTTAAACAATCTTTGAGTGCTATTGATAAAATGCCCCAATCAACATTTGATGAGATTGTTGAAAAATATGTTGAAATGAATATTGCTCACCCATTTAGAGATTGTAACGGAAGAGCGACTAGAATTTGGCTTGATTTAATTTTCAAAAAAGAATTAAAGATGGTGGTTGATTGGAATAAGATTGACAAAGAAGATTATCTATCTGCAATGGAAAGAAGTCCAATCAAAGATATTGAAATTAAACACTTACTTAAAAACGCCCTCACAGATGAGATTAACAAACGAGAAGTTTATATGAAAGGCATTGATGTAAGTTATTACTATGAAGGTTATGACGAATATGATATTCATAGTTTGATGGCAGATAACAAAAAATAACATTAAAAAGGACTGAGGTTTCAGTCCTTTATTTTAATATGTAACACTTAAGTGTGTGCGTCATATTTTGTCATACCAATCTATTACACTCAATTTGTAACATAAAAATTAGAGGTGTAATATGACAAACAATTTTGAAGAAAAGAAAAGTTTTTTATATATTGCAAATGGATTTAGCTATAAAAAATATGTAAAAAGAAACATAGAAAATATAGCTAGATGGATTATTGATGATGGGCAACAAATCTGTGAACATCAGCTTTTAAATACTAAAAAAGAATATAATGCTGATGACTTTGTAAAATTTTTTAATAAAAATTCTATAGCAGGCTTTAAGTCTATCATTGAATATGCTTTAAAACTTCGTAAAAAATATAAAATATCTTCACAAAGTAAACCAAGCAGTTTTGAGAAAAACTTACATTATTTACAAAAGTTATTCAATTTGAGTAATGATGAAACAGAATTTTTAGGATTTATAATAAGAACTAAATGCAATGAATACTTGTCAGATATTTTATCAGACTTAAAAAGAAGATGTTTTAATTTAAAGTTTGAAGAACAGGCTGTATTTGCAGGAATAAATCCTAATAAAATTCATAATATATGTAATAAAAATTCTTCCCTAGTAAATTTAGGATTAATTGAAATCGATTATGATGGAGAGGCAGAAGCTACATTTCTAAGCAAAAATATATATTATCAAAAATTTAAAAACCCCGAAGATTTAAAAAAATATATTTTAGGAAAAAATATAAAAGCAAACTTAAAATGGTCTGATTTCAAACATATTGAAAATATAGAGAATTTAAGGAATATTTTTCAAAAAAGTCTTAATAATAATGAAAAAGGCATTAATATACTTTTATACGGTGAACCAGGAACAGGAAAAACTGAATTTGCTAAAACTTTAGTTAACTATGTTTCAGGAACATTATATGCAATCGGCGAAGATGAAAAAACTCATTTAACCTATGATGATAGTGAAAGCCGTTTCAATCAACTTATTAGAGCAAATATATTATTAAAAAAGGATCTAAGAAGTTGTCTTTTAATAGATGAAGCTGATGATATTTTGACATCTTGCCACAATTCATATTTTTTCTTCTCTAAAAAAGATAATGAAATATCTAAAATAAAAGTGAATAGAATTTTAGAAACCAATTCAAAACCGACCATTTGGATTTCAAATAACATTAATTGTATGGATAAGGCATATTTAAGAAGATTTACTTATGCTATAAATTTTACTCGTCCGAACAAAACGGTATTAGAAGAAATGTGGAAAAAAAGCCTTAAAGCAAACAAGCTTCCTTGTGATGATAAAACAGTTAAAGAGTTTGCTACAAAATACTCGTTATCCCCTTCTTTTATAACAACGGCAACTAAATCTGCTAAACTTATAAAAGGAGGTATCAAAGAAGTTGAACAAACCTTAGATGTTTTGCAAGAAGCATATAATAATGGTCAAAAACCTAAAAATGACATTGTTGTACCTAAAACACAATTTAATCCAGCATTGCTAAATACAGATACAGATTTAACCAATCTTGCAAAACAACTTACAAATTTAGACAAACTAAACTTTTCACTTTGTTTATATGGAGTATCTGGTACCGGTAAATCTGCATTTGCTCAATACTTAGGAGAACAGATGGGAATACCTGTTATAAAGAAAAGATGTTCGGACCTATTGTCAATGTGGGTAGGAGAAGCTGAAAAAAATATTGCCGCTGCCTTTGAAGAAGCTAAACAACGAGGAGCTCTTTTAATCTTTGATGAAGCAGACAGTTTCTTACAAGACAGAAACGGAACTCATCGAAGTTGGGAGGTTACGCAAGTAAACGAAATGCTGACCCAAATGGAAAAAGCAACTCACCCATTTGTTTGCACAACAAACCTTATGGATAAACTTGATAAAGCTGCTTTAAGACGTTTTACCTTCAAAGTAAAATACGACTATATGACTATCGAGCAAAGAAAACTTTGTTTTGAACACTTTTTTAATATCAAAGATGTTGATTTAAGCCATTTGCCATCATTAACCCCCGGAGATTTTGTTGTTGTAAAAGATAAAGCTGAGATTTTAGGACTTATAGAAAATAAAGACGAACTTATTAAGATGTTAGAATTAGAACAGCTAAACAAAGCTCCTGTAAACAAAAAAATTGGTTTTATTTAACAAATCTTTACTTCTTATATGACAAGATTTATCATATATATATCTGGGAACAAAGTTATGGCTTATGAAAAAACTTATGATTTGCTTGATTTAGCTATTTGGATGCAATCAACTCGTGAGGGTATTTCCTTAAATGAAATTGCCTCAAAATTTAATGTTTCTCGTAGAACTGCTGAACGTATGCGAGATATGATTATTACTCGCTTTCCACAAACAGAAGAAGTTGTATGTGAAAATAATACAAAACGTTGGTATATTCCTCAAGGAACACTAAAAGACTTTATTCAGTTTTCCGCAGAAGAATTATCGGTTTTAGAAATAGCAAGCACTTTATTAGAAAACAAGCAGTTACAAGGCAAAAAAGAAGTTTTTGAAAACATCATCAACAAAATTAAAGCAAGCATTAAATCTGATGTATATCGGAAAATTGAGCCTGATGCTGAAGCTCTTTTGGAAGCTGAAGGATTTATTTGCCGTCCGGGGCCAAAATTAAAGATAGATAATGAAATTATATCAATCATAAGACAAGCTATTTTAGAATGTCATCAAATAAAAATTACATATTTTAATAAGAAAACGTCTAAAACAAGTACTAACATTTTAGACCCGTATGGTTTTTTATATGGAGAACGAAACCACTACTTGGTAGCGCATCATAGCGATGGTTATTTTGGAGATGAGGTGCATAATTTTATTTTAAGTAACATCATATCAGTAGAAATTTTAGATATTCCGTTTGTACCGGTTAATGGATTTGATTTGAAAAAATATGCAGAATTATCTTTTGGTGCATATCACGAAGAGCCTTTTGATGTTGAATGGTTGTTTGACAATGTTGTAGCAGATGAAGCCTCAAAATATATATTCCATCCATCGCAAACTATGACAAACAATCCTGACGGAACTTTGACCGTTAAGTTTAGAGCCGGAGGCAAAAGAGAAATGGATTGGCACCTTTATACATGGGGCGAACACGTAAAAGTAATTAAACCAACTGATTGGGTAAAGTAAAATGAGTAATATAAAAGAAATAATCGAAGCAAGTCTTTTAGAAATTAAAGATAAGTTTAAGGACATAGACTTAGAAATTGGCTTGCAAATAGAGCTTATTATTAAACTTCGGAAAAAACTTGAAAAAGATGGATATAAAATAATTCCAGAAAAAAACCTTACAGAAAAGGATATAAAAAGGGAAATTGATATTGTTATTGAAAACGAAAAAACGAAAGAAAAATATGCTATTGAATTAAAAATGCCTCCCAATAAGGCTATGCCCAAAAGAATGAGCCAAGCTATCGTTGACATAAAGTTTTTAGAAAAATTGGTAGAAGCACATGGATTTAACGGTGGTTTCTTTATAATGCTTACAAATAATCATTGTTTTTGGGAAGGTAACAAAACAAATGGAATTTATGAATATTTTAGAAAAGAAGAACCACTTAGAGGACTTATAAATTTTCCAAAATTTTTTAATGAAATAAAAGAAGAGTGCAAAATAACCGGAAGCTATCAACTTTCTTGGAAAAAAGTTTCAGAAGATAATGAATACAGATACTTATTTGTTGAAGTGTAATTTATATTAGAGGTGTGAAAATGAACTTAGACCGAACTATTGAAAATCTTGAATTTCCATCAAAAACAAAATTGGAAGAATTTTGGAACAAACGTTATAGTGCTAATTTTCATATAAGTGTTTTAGGACGACTTAACAAAAAAGAATATGAAAAAATTCAAAAAAATGTTGATAATTGGTATGAATTACAAGATGAAATTTTACATGATTTATTTAATAAAAAAATGTCTGATTGGAGTATAAAAACAACATTTTTACGAGTTAAATTGCTTAATGAATTTTATAGTACAAATATACCTGATATTTGTATATATAATGTTGCAGAATGTATATCAAAAGCTAATAAATATAAAAAAACAAATAAAGATAAAGAAATAAATTTACGACAATTAATATTAAAACCTGAAAGTAATGGAGATAAGAAAAACGCAATAGATTTTATAACCTCTATCTTGAAAGATAAAGTTTTTGGTGATTATGAATCTTCATTGAGCAAAGATATTTATTCTTTTGCTACAAAATTTTGTCATTTCTGTAATCCCAAAGAGTATTCTATATATGACCAATATGTCGAAAAACTTTTAAAAGACTACATTACAGAAAAAAAATTTTCTTGTGAATGCATACAATCAAGTCAAAATTTAAAAAAAACAGAACTAAGCACTTTAATGAAAGACTATAAAAATTTCATTGAGTTTATAGATTGTTTTATTGCTTTTTGCGAACTCCCAAAGACATATAAAGATAAAAGAGCTAAAGTAGATAATTTTCTTTGGTTGGGAGGGATGATGAAATATAAAAAAGGAAGCAATTATAAAGAAGAAAGAGAAAAACGCCTCAAAAAATAATTAAAAAAGGTTGATATTCTCTGATATCAACCTTCTTTCGTTTTAAGCTTAAAGCTTTCTTTTTATTTGGTATTACTTTATGCCTATATAAACCATTATTATGTAGTTCATAGGCTGCAACATCAAATGGTTTTAAGCTTTGATGTTTTTTCTTTTTAATACGTTTTTTCATTAAAATTACTCCTTGTAGATTTTATTACTAATAATAAATATTTCTTACGACAAATAATGTCATAGGCTTGTACTAATATCATAATTAGCAAAACAATAGGAGCATACACTATGACAAGATATGAAGCAAATAAAAAAATTTTAGAAATATTATCAAAATATATAGAAAATAATCCCGAACAACGATTTATTCAAATTTTATGGAATCTTGAACTAATAAACATTTATAATTCAGAACTAATTGAAGATAGATATAACGAAGAATCAGAGACAACCCTAAATAAATTAAAGATGTTATAGCTTTAAGCTATAACAATAAAGGACTGAGGTTTCAGTCCTTTATATTTGCAATAGTTTTTGGATTAGGAAGCCTGCAATGGGATTTTTGTTTCTTATAGCATAATCAAGTGAATTTAAGCCAAAGATATCTACTTGATAAGGATTAGCTCCAATATCAAGCAGATACTCAATAGGTTCTGTATCAGAGCTCATAATTGAGCACAAATGTAAGAGTGTCGCACCATTTTTATTAATTGGAGTATTGATGTCATCTAACATCTTGGCAATCTTTTTAACATCTTTTAAGGTATCTATATAATAGGTATCCATTAGACTTCCTCATCAATTGCTAATGTATCAAGCACTTCTAAGAGAGTTTTTTCTTTTTCTCGTTGTTCTAATTCATGTTTGATAATCTCAGCCTTTATAAAATTAAATACAAATTCATTCCTACTAACAGTATCAGGATGCTTAAATCTTAAGCTATATTGGTTTAATAAGATGAATAACCAATCTTTCATATGATAGATATTTTCAATAGCATATTCATAAGCTGTATTTCCATCAATATCCATATAATAAGGGTTAGCACCTTGTTTTAGAATATACTCAATCATCTTAGGATTATTAGATTTCTTGCATAAAATTTGCAATAAGCTGGATAATCTGCTATTTAATGGTTGGTCAATATAAGTTAATTTGCTTTCTAATTCTTTGAGACTATCAAGGTTTTCAGCCATTGGATAGAATTTATCATTGATAATAATTGCATCACATACTTCCATAATTTAATCTCCTTAATTTATTTTAAAATATTTATTCAAATTTGATTAAAAAACGGAATGAAAACACAAAAAATAGAATCGAGTCGTTTGTGTTTTTTGATTAAAATCACATAAAAATCATCAAATTCTATCAAAAGTTAACAAATCTAATGAAAAAAAAGTGCAAGCAAATGTGGTCATATGTGGCTATATGTTGTCATAATGCCTTTCTTGAATTTTGAGCAAAAAAATACCTATTGCAAAAGAAAATCAAACTTGCTTACCCTGAAATTGTCCAAGGGACACAATGATTTAATAATTTTAAGAAAGGAAAATAAAATGACTGAAAATGTAATTCAAATGTCGACATCTATTGAAGATTTTATGGCTGATTTTGGTATTGTAAGATTAGAAACCCAAAAAGATGAAGGCTTAATATCTAAGGCAAGTTGTCGTCAAAGAATATTGGATGCGATTAAGTTTAATATTCAAACATTCAAAGACAATGCTTGGACCAAAGAAAATCAGATGCTGAAATTGTTGGTAGATTTGGATGAAAAGAAAAACTCAGCAATTTTTAATGTCAGATTGGGTGGTAAGAGAATTTATCGTTGTTCTTGTCCTTTAATGAGTTTGGATGAAAAAATAGAATTCTTAACCAAATTCTACGAAGCAATTTCTAAAGGTGTTTTAGATCATCAAATAGAATTGTTCTGCGAAAATGAAGTTAAACTCAAAGAAGCTCAAAAGCAAAAGCAAAGAGATAAAAAGAAAGCAGAACGTGCAAAGAAAAGAGCTGAAAAACTAGCAAAAGAAGAAGAGGAAAAAAGACAACAAGAAGAAGCAAAGAAGCATTTGCCAAATGTTGCTTAAAAAAGAGCGGATAGCCAAAGAGCGGCAACTCTTTGACTATCCCTTAAATTGTATCACTTAAAATACGAAAGGAATAATATTATGACTGAAAACAAATATCAAGATGAAAAATATAGAGAAATTGCTAAAAAGCTAAAAGAAAGTGTTCAAAAAGGTTATGAAGAGTTTATAGATACTTGTAACAATATTAGAAAAGATGAAGACTTTGATATAGGTAGTGCATTTCCGGAATTTTATAGTGTTGCATATTTTCCTAATGACGATAAGAGCAGTCAAGAAGAAATATACTTACCATCAATTGCTGAAGCATATCTTACAACAAATGATATCCTTGAAAATAGTATAAAAGATATTGATTTTGCAATTATTGACAGGGATATATCAAATTTTGAAACTAATCAAAAGTTAACTTGTGCAATGTATCCTTTACATTTTCTTCGGTTTGCAATCAAATCTTTTGAGTTCTTAGAAGAAGAGAAGTTAATCGATAAAACAGATAATTATTTCTATTATATGTTTATCAATCCAAGAAAAGATGTTGTTGAGTATGCTTTGGAAAATAAGGATTATTTTTATCCGACAGATACCTTTAAACAAAAATACATTAAAAGTTTTGTTGAAAGCTATCAAGCAATTCCAGAATTAAGAGATTTGGTAATAAGCAAATTAAATTAGCTAAAAAGAGCGGATAGCCAAAGAGCGGCAACTCTTTGACTATCCTTTAAATTGTATCACTTAAAATACGAAAGGAATAATACAATGACTGAACCAAAAACACAAGAAGAATTTGAACAGCTCGTTAATAAAATGGTTGATATTGTTAATAAGAATTTCAATATGTTAGATGGTGGTATCCTTGATTTGTGGGATCAATGTAATAGAATAGCTATTTTGATTGATGAAAATGGATATGGACCATTTTATACAGAAGTTCGAGTTGTACCGGATAATAAAGAATTTTCAGACATATATGTTCAAATGAAATCAGAGAATTATATGCTACTTCAATTAAGTAACCTTGTTTATTCTCCAACACTTATATTAGAAGAACTATCTTATGTTTGTGATGAATATATGGACCTTTATAGACAGGTCTATAAGCAATAAAAAAAAGAGCAATTTCTGTGCATTTTCCTACGGACGTATAAAAAATAACGCGTTAATCTGAACCAAAAGGAGATTAAAAATGGTTCAGAAATACCCCGGATTAATAACTAAAGGCAGGTCGTTTTTCTTTAGAGTTGCTATACCTCGTAAACATTGGGACATAGCAAGATGTAAGGAAATATGCTATTCATTGGATACATCAAATTATTCAACTGCTATCATTCGCTGGAAGACAGAAATTGCTCATTTACAAACATTTTTGAATGTATTTGAGGAAATAGTCATGAAGATAAACAGTAAAAATAAAGTAGTTCTTGATGAAAATGATGTCGATAAAATTTTATTGGCACGATTAAGCAAAATCCAATACTTCTTGGAAGAAAACACCGAAGAGATAATTAGTGGCGAGAAAGATTTCAATAATATCAAACTACCGGATGAGCAACGAAAAGCCTTAATGGTAGAGATGATTGTCGATTATTTGAAGAGTTTGGTAGATAACTCTCAAGCTAATATAACATTAAGAACAACTTATTCAAAATTATTTGGATACAAAAAAGCTACTAAATTTATTATGATTTTAACACTTGTTGATATTATGACTAATATACTTTTAGTATTTAATTTAAATAAAATATCTATTTTATTATTT
>SUUK01000012.1 GCA_015062535.1 Alphaproteobacteria bacterium | reverse complement strand
TTTTTACCAAGTTCTTTGGCAATTTCTTCATCAAAAAACTCTTTAGCACCATTTTCCTCTAAAAACTTAGCAATTTTTTCTTCTTTTACTTCATTGGCGAGCATTAATGCCGATTTTGCCCCATACATAGCATTAACATCAACCCCAAGTTTAATTAGCATATCAAGTTTTGCAAGCTTAATATGCTCCGCCATTTCTTTATTTTTGATAATCTCAATCAATTGACTTTCTAACGTTACTTCGCTCATTTTAGCCCCTTTTTTTCAAAACATACCTTAGTTTAACATAATTTACGCCTCTTTTCAATAAAAAAACATTATCCCTCCATTTTACTTCCTTTTCAATCATAGGGTGGATAACTACATAATCACTTGAAATTTAATCAACAATATAGCAAATTATAACCAAATTAAATCATTAAAAGAGGAAACAAAAAATGCAAAAAATAGCAATCGTTGGTGTAAAAGAAAATCAAGGTTATGAATTACTAAATCTTTTTAGCGAAAATGGATTTGATGCCAAAAGCATCTATGCTGTAGAGCCCAAAGCTCCACTTGGCACAATTGCTTCATATGGCGAAGATGATGAGCTAGATGTTCAAAATCTTGAAAACTTTAATTTTAAATCTGTAGAAATTGCTATTTTCTGTTGCTCAAAAGAACAAGCTCTAAGATATATCAAAAAAGCCACCACTTCTGGATGTAAAGTAATTGACTTAAGCGGTGCAACTTTTAGCGACACTAATGTCCCATCAATCATTCCAGAATTAAATGGCGATAGCATAACCCAAGATACATCTGTTGTTTCTATCCCATCTGCAACCTCATACCAAGTGTTGCTTCCTCTTGCAAACAGCTTAAAAAACAATTCCTTAAAACGCCTAGTTATCAATGCTTTTGTTTCAACATCTCATTATGGCAGACTTGCTATGGATGAATTGTTTACTCAATCAAGAAAAATCTTCCTAAATGAATCTCTAAGCGACAACGAGCAAATTTTCAAAAAACAAATTGCTTTTAACGTTTTACCACAAGTTGGCGAATTCATTGGTGAAGAAACCGAGCTAGAATGGCTATTAAATGCCGAAATCAAAAAAATCTTAAAATCAGACATAAAAGTTCATGCCAATGCTGCCTTTGTTCCAACATTTATTGGAGATGGTGTATTTGTTAATGCAGAGTTTGAAAATGAAGTTGATGCAACCATCATCAGAGATGAAATGTCAAAAACCAAAAACGTTGTTGTTTTTGATAAAAATGTTGATGGTGGCTACGTTAGTGTAGATGACATCCAAGGTGAAGATAGTGTTTATGTTTCTCGTATCCGCCAAGATGTTTCTGTAGAAAATGGCATAAGCTACTGGTCTGTTTTAGATAACCTAAGAGCAGGCTCAGCCAAAGCATGTTTTGATGTTTTGTTAAAATACTTCATCAAACGCTCATAATTTTATTATTAACATTGAAAGTACTCAATATGAAAAAATTACTTTTAGCATTTTTCCTTCTAAGCCTAGCAATTAACACTGCTATTGCAGATAACAAACTTTCTCAACCTGAGACCACTCAAACCGTTGCTATATCAGAAGAAGAGCCTGCAGAAAACTTTGATTATAAGCAAATTTCAGAAGAGTTTTCAAAAATCGAAGAAAGCATAAAATCAAACGAGTTTACCAAACAAAGCTTAGATGATGCTCAAACATTATTAAATGAAAAAGAAATAGTTCTAAATATTGCTATAAAAAATATCGAAAAAAATGCTAAATTCACTCAAGATGCTCTAACCGCAATTGGCGAGGCTCCTAAAGAGGGCGAAACAGAAGACATTTCTATCACCCAAATGCGTGAAAAACACACCTCATCTATGAATGCATACAAAAACAAACAAATCGAAGCCAATCTCTTAAAAACAGAAATTGCCCGCCTAACAGCAATGATTTCAGATGCCCGTTCCAAAATCATTATCGGCGACCTCGTTTCAGAGCAAAACACCCTCATCAATAAGAAAAACTTTTTTAGTGCTTTTAGTGATGCTGCAATTTTCTTACTAGATATTGCCTACTCGCCAATAAGCTGGTATAAATCTCTTGATACTAACGAAAAAGATGATTTTCACCACAACATTTGGTATGTATTATTGATTTTAATTTTCGTACTATCAATCGGTTTATTTGTAAGAGGTTTTATTATCAAACATTATGGTTACAAAAGAATTATTGACCAACCTCGCTATGGCCAAAAAATTGTTGTAGCTATCATCACCGCTATCGCATATGGTGTAATTCCATCTTTGTTAATTGGAGGCTGTTTGTTATGGCAAGTAACCAACAAAACCCTTACCAATAGCAACTTTGGTATAGTGCTCGCCAATATACTTTACTATGCATTATACATCACCCTAATAAGAGCCATTACAAGGGTAATTCTTGCTCCATGGAATGGTAAATGGCGTTTGTTCAACATTTCAGATGAAAAAGCCGAGCGCATTTTCAATGCCACAACTTTGAGCATCATTTTACTAGGTTCTATTGCTTGTATCATCAACATTTCAAGCTATTTTGAAATCTCAACAGAATTAAAATTACTTCTAGAAGTCGTTTCAGATGCATTCAAAGCTTTTGTTATTGTTTTACTAACAGCTCGTATCCTAGAAGAAACAAAACCAAAAGATACTGTTTCATCATCTTCAGAAACAACAGAAACATCCTCAGAAGAACCCGAAGAAAACAATACATCAATGCGCATAATTGTTTTCACATCACTATTTGCTATTGCAACATTTACAATATCATTAGTTGGTTACCCAGGGCTTGCAACTTACATATTTAACCACTTTATCTTATCGGTATTGTTGCTAGGTTCATTTATTATTGCTAAAAAATTTGTATCAGACTTACTCCGTCGTAGCATCATCTTTTGGATATCAACATTCAAACTACGCAAAAAGCTATTATCCAAAGCAGACTTTACAATGTCATTGCTCATAAACCCAGTACTATTAATGTTGTTTATCTACTCATTATTAAGATTATGGGGAGTACCATCAACATTTATGCTACATGGCCTAAAAAAGCTAATCTTTGGTTTCAAAGTTGGCGGAATAGAAATCTCACTAGTTGCAATAATAACCGGTTTAACTGTATTTATTGTATCCCTAACCCTTGTTAGATTACTCAAAAAAAGACTAGCCACCAACCTTCTAACTCGCATCAATATGGATGAAGGCATCAAACACTCACTCATCTCAGGAACAGGTTTTATTGGTATAATTATATCAGTTATCCTTGCAATCGTTGCCATGGGTGTAGACTTATCAAATCTTGCTGTTATCGCCGGTGCTCTTTCCGTTGGTATCGGTTTTGGCTTACAAGATGTGATTAAAAACCTTGTATCTGGTATAATCATTTTGTTTGAACGCCCATTCAAAGTTGGCGATTGGGTAATAATCGGTGGCGAAGAAGGAAAAATCAAACAAATCAACATTCGCTCAACAGAGCTAGAAACATGGACAAGACAAAGTGTTATCATTCCAAATGCAACTCTTATCTCAAGTTCATTAATAAACCTAACTCATGACAACAACTGGCAACGTCAAACCATAAAAGTTGGTGTATCTTATGACTCAGATGCAAACATTGTTACAAGCTTATTGCTAGAATGTGCAAAATCATGCAAAAAAGTAGCCAAAGTTCCAGGACCTTATGTTGTGTTTAAAGATTTTGGCTCATCATCACTTGATTTTGAACTAAGATTTTATGTATCAGATATCTGGTCAGGCTGGACAGCATCAAGTGACATACGTTATGAAATATTGCGCCGTTTCAGAGAAGAAAACATCAATATTGCATACCCACAACTTGTTATTCACAAAAGTAGTGAAGATACCTCAATTAAAGGGTGGCAAACAAACGTATAAAAAAACAAAAGCGATCATCACTGGTCGCTTTTTTTATTTTCAATTAAATATGTAGGATAAAAAAATATAACCCTTGAGATTATTATTAAAAGTTCTATTCTAAAACAATACTAAACAGAAAAAGGACCATCATGAAACCATTAAAAAAGAAAATAAAGCATTTTATTAGAGATCTCGGACGTACTCAATTTGCTTTAAAAATTATTAGCTCTTTGGCTTACTTTTATCTCCGTATAATTCACAAAACTTGTAAATTTGAAGTACATGGGGCAGAAGAATTCATCAATTTATGCAAAGAAAACGCCGGTGCAATTTTTATTGCTTGGCATGGTAGAGTTTTAGTACTACCTTGCTTTTTTGAAAACAATTGCACACTAAAAGCATTAGTATCACCTCACCAAGACGGTCAAATTATTGCAAAAATTTTGCGTAAATACAACATTTCAACAATCAATGGTTCAACAAATGACCATGCAGCAACTGCCGCAGTAAAAATCGTAAAAGAATTAAATTCAGGAACAACAGTTGCCATCATACCAGATGGACCTCGTGGCCCTCGCATGAAATTAAACAAGAGCATTGTTTACTTTGCACAAAAAACAGGCAAACCAATCATTGGTTTTACATACAGTGCCAAAAATGCAATGGTTATCAAAAAAAGTTGGGATGCGATGTTAATTCCTCGCCCATATACAGAAGGTATAATTTTGCCAACCAAACCTTTTTTTGTACCTAAAGATTTAACAGAAGAAGAATTAGAAACATATCGTCAAAAAATCGAAAATGAACTAAATGAAATTACATATAAAGCTGACGAATTATGTAATATCGAAAGAATAGAACCAGGTACAGGCAAAACAAAAAAATACCAAAACAACTCACAATCTACCAATTAAGGAGCATTATTTTGATAATACCAATATATAAAGCACTAATTAGTCTTTCTTTCCCAATAATAAAAGCAACCTACATCAAAAAAAGACAAAAAACCAATAAAGAACACCCAGTTCGCTTTAATGAACGTATAGGGCTCTACACCTACCCTCGCCCAGAAGGTAAACTATATTGGTTACATGGTGCATCTGTTGGTGAATCTATTTCAATGTTGCCCCTAATAGATAAGCTCCTAAAAGAAGATAAAAACTTATCAATCATGGTTACAACTGGCACCATAACTTCAGCAGAAATTATGGCAAAACGTTTACCAGAACGTGCTTTTCATCAATTCATTCCCTATGATGTTCCAAAGTTTGCAAGAAACCTACTTAATCACTTTAAACCTGATGCTGTTTTATGGTTTGAATCAGAACTATGGCCATCATTAATATCAGAAATTCACAAAACCAAAGTTCCCCTAATTTTAGTTAATGGTAGAATATCTGATAAATCTTTTAACCGCTGGAAAAAATTCAAATTCTTATCCAAAGAATTACTTTCATATTTTTCACTATGCTTAGGTCAATCAGAGCAAGATAAAAATCGCCTAAAAATCCTCGGCGCCACAAATGTTGATTGTGTTGGTAACTTAAAATATGCAGGCATTCCACTTCCTGTTGACGCACAGAAGAAACAAGAAATTGTCTCATCTATTGGCAACCGTCGAGTATTTTTATTAAGCTCAACTCACAGTAATGAAGAAGAGCAATTTGCAGAACACCTAAAAGAATTCCAACGCATCGTCAAAGACGTTTTAATCATTTCAGTTCCTCGCCATCCACACAGAGGAAAAGAAATATCAGAAGCATTTAACAAACATGGCTTTACAACAGCACTTCGCTCAAATAAAGAACCTCTAACAGCTGAAACGGAAGTCTATATTGCAGACACCATTGGTGAAATGGGTATTTGGTACTCAATTGCAGATGTTACCTTTGTTGGTGGTTCATTAATCAAACATGGCGGTCAAAACTTCATAGAACCAGCTCGTGATAAAAATGCAGTTATCGTTGGCGCATATATGCATAACTTCAAAGAAATGCTAGAAAGAGCTCAAAGTTCACATGCTGTAATTCAACGCTACTCAGCCCCAGAAGTAATAGAAGAAGCTATTTCATTATTTATGGAAGAAGAACTACTTAACACTGCTAAGCAAAATGCTTACAACTGGGCAGAAGCAGAAGCTAAAGTTCTAGATGGTATAAAAGATGCTCTTGTTAAGGAATTATCTCGATGAAAACTCCTTGTTTTTGGAATAGCGATAATTTTATATCAACCCTATTAACTCCAATATCTAAAATATATGGTTTCATCACACAATACCGTATAAATAACTCAACTCCATATAAAAGTAGTGCCAAGGTTATATGTGTTGGCAATATCACAGCAGGAGGTGTTGGCAAAACCCCAATTTCAATAGCTCTTGCTGAGCGCTACCTTAAAGAAAATAAAAAAGTATTTTTTGTAACACGAGGCTACAAAGGAAAACTAAAAAACATCCTTGTAGATTTATCTGTTCACACTCCGCTTGAAACAGGAGATGAAGCAAGACTACTTGCCCAAACTGCACCAACCATAATTTCTCCCAATCGTGCATATGGTGCAAAACTTGCAACATCACTTGGCGCAGAAATTATCATCATGGATGATGGCTTCCAAAATCCAACCCTTTACAAAGATGAAGCATACCTTGTTTTTGACGGCACTAATGGTATCGGAAATGGCAAAATAATTCCCTCAGGTCCATTAAGAGAAACACTATCAACAGGTTTAAAACGTGCCACTTGCGTCATCATCATGGGAGAAGATAAAACAAACCTAAAATCTAAAATTACTCTTCCTTGTTATAGCGGAAAATTAATTGCCGAAAAGCTAAACCTACCAAATCAAAATGTTCTTGCTTTTGCAGGTATTGGCCATCCAAGAAAGTTTTATAATACTCTAAAAAGTGAGGGTTACAACGTTATCAAAACCAAAGATTTTGAAGACCATCACACCTATACCAAAGAAGATATAGCTCAACTAAAAAAAGAGGCTCTAGAAAATAATTTAACCCTAATTACCACCGAAAAAGATTATGTTAAATTATCTTCATCCCAAAGAAAAGATATCTATTGCCTAAAAGTAAAAGCCACTTGGGAATAACTTTAAATATATTTCTCAAGCTCGCTATAATAATTAGCACTAATCCCTTTTGTCCTAAAGTTTAATATCTCTTCAAGCACCATATAAGGAATATTAAGGTTATTATTTTTTCCTGTACCAAGTTTATTTTCAGGATGAGCTGTTCCGCCATGAAAATCAGAACCGCCTGCTGTAATCATTCCCAATTCTTTAATCATTTCAAGATATTTTTGTCTTAAATCTTTAGGATGAGAAGAATGAAATACTTCAACTCCATCAAGCCCATATCCTTTTAATTCCACAAACAAATCAAAAATTTCTTGATCAACTTTTTTAGTATGAACAGGATGCGCTAAAATAGCAACCCCACCATTGTCTTTAATAAATCTAATAACATCTTTCACATCTTTAGGACGATTTTCAACATAACTACCACCGCCCTTAGCAAAAATAGTTTTATAAGCCTCACCAGTTGTTTTTATATATCCTTTTTTTAAGAGAACATCAACAAAATGCGGTCTTCTAATTTGCATACGTTCATTGCCTTTTTCATCAAAAGCCACATCTTCATAACTAATATCATACCCCCAGCCTTGTAAAATACTTAGTCTTTTATCAGTAACTCTTTTACGTCTAATAAACTCCTCTTCTTGAAACTTTTTAAACTCTTTCATATTTTTATCAGGCATATTAAGAGCAATAACTTCCATATCTGTATCAGGATAATAGACCGACAATTCTGCGCCATTAATAATCTCTATATTTTTTCCTTTAGCCGCTTTTTTTAATTCCTCGACACCTGCAATTGCATCATGGTCAGTTAACGCCAAAGCTTCTAATTTTATATCCAAAGCCATATCTACAATCTCTAAAGGACTACAAAATCCATCAGAGGCAGTAGAGTGCACATGTAAATCAATCATATTACTCTCTCTTAAAATTCTAGTGTCAAAATATTAGCAAATAAATTAGCCCCTTTATGTGTTCCACTTGCCTGACAAGAACTCAAAAACACAACCATCAAAAGCGCCAAAACTATTCGCATAAAATCCCTCATCATTAAATATCTAAATTATCTTCCAATGTACTTTTTACAGATCTTGCATCTTTAATATTTGTAAACAACACATAAGACACACCTGTTCCAGTAAAATAAATATCAGCATAACGCCACAATCTTTGCCATAAAGTCTGTTTAATTTCAACAGATTCAATACGAGCATTTTTAAGCTCTTCAGTATTAACCGCAATAATACCAGTTTTGCAAATAACACGTTTTGTAGTAACAACCATCTCTGTCATTTTAAGATTTAAGTATTTACAAAATCCCATAAATACAAAAAACCATCCCAAACTTTTTTCATAAGGAAAATAAAGATACTTTGCTTTACCCAAATCAACATTACCTAAATAGTATAAAATACCCAAACCAATAGCAATCAAAACCATAGCGCCAAAATAAGCAAAAGGATGCAACATTGCCACTTTCATTATATATTCATCACTAGATAACGTTCTTCTAACATAGCTACTTTTTCTAAGTTCTTGACCGCTTAATTGTGGCACAACAAAATTAACTCCATTATCAGACGTTCTAAAGCCTTTCATTTGCTCTTGAAACATCTTAAATTGAAGCATTTCTTCATCACTTAATTGAATATTATTTCTATTCATAGCGCCCTCTTAATTTTATTATTATATATTCATCATAATAATCAATTATCAAAAATTCATTAAAAAAAGCAAGCACTTCATAAAAAAAACATAAAAATACATTATTTTTTTATCCAACTAATAACTTTTTTTCTTGATTATTTATTTTCACCAATATATATTGCACTTGTTTTTAAGCGTGCGGTCATGGCGGAATTGGTAGACGCGTAACGTTGAGGTCGTTATGGGCTAAGCCCGTGGAAGTTCAAGTCTTCTTGACCGCACCAAGTTTAATTTAGCTAGTTATTATTTATGGAGGTTCAAAATATGCTCAGAATTTACAGAACCGAAGATAACGGCAAACTCACCAAATTAAAAAAGAATAAAATTTTACCAATGACTTGGTGTTCACTTGTCAATCCAAATGATGACGAGCTATTACAAGTTTCAAGTCTGCTTCATATTGACTATGAATTATTAAACAACTGTCTAGACGCAGACGAACGCTCCCGTATAGAAACAGATAAAAACTCTCTTGCTATCATCATCAACTTACCACTTCTAGATGATGAAAATAATTTTGACACTCTACCATGCGGTTTAGTTTTAACCCCAAAAAACTTAATTACAATTTGCGCAAGAGACAATCGTGTTCTAAACTCTTTTAATCGCTCAACTGCCAGAACTTTTGATACCCGCAATCGTTCTCGCTTTTTACTAAACATCTTATACAGATGCACAGAGTTCTATCTAAGATACTTAAAGATAATCAATCGCCGTACCGAAAGCATTGAATATGCTTTAAGAAAAACCACTTCCAACAAAGAACTATTTGAGCTAATGGAAATCCAAAAATCATTAGTTTACTTCACAACTGCATTAAAAGACAATCACCTAGTTCTCTTAAAATTACTTAGAATGTTAAGAAGCCCAACCTTAAGCAAATTAATCAAATTTGATGCAGATGATGAAGAACTGCTAGATGATGTTATTATCGAAAACAAACAGGCTATTGAAATGGTAGATATGCACCGCTCCATTCTAGAAGGCATGATGGATGGTTTTGCAAGTATCATCAGCAACAACGTAAATTTAGTTATGAAATTTTTGGCAGCCATTACCATTATTCTTTCGATTCCAACCATGCTTGCAAGTTTCTGGGGAATGAACGTACCTGTTGCCTTTAGCGCTAATCCCAATGGTTTTTGGGTAGTAATTGGTTTGTCTGCAATAGCTACCATCATAACCATCATATTCTTTAGAAAAAAAGGAATGTTCTAAGCCTTATCCCTCTTCTTTTAATAAAAGAAGTTGCTCAAGCTTTCTAACTTTATCTCTGCATTCCATCGCTTTTTCAAACTCTAGATTCTCAGCCCATGCTCTCATTTCTTTTTTGAGCTTCTTAATTTCTGTTTCGATATTCTTTATTTTAGAAATATCAATATCATCACCTTTCTTCTTACCCTTTTTACTTGTATCTTCAAACTCAGTCATAGTCATTAGAGTATTCGAAACAGCCTTCTTAACCGTTTGAGGCACAATATTATGCGCTTTATTATATTCTTCTTGTTTTTTACGACGTCTACTTGTTTCATCAAGAGCAAGCTTGATTGAATCAGTTATTTTGTCAGCATACAAAACAACCCTACCTTCAGCATTACGCGCCGCCCTACCAATAGTTTGAATAAGCGAACGATAAGACCTCAAAAATCCTTCTTTATCAGCATCTAAAATAGCTACCAACGAACACTCAGGAATATCAAGTCCCTCTCTTAAAAGGTTAATACCAACTAACACATCAAACACACCTTGCCTTAAATCTCTAATAATCTCAATGCGCTCAATTGTATCAATATCAGAGTGCAAATACCTAACCTTAATTCCATTTTCTCTTAAATAATCGGTTAAATCTTCTGCCATTTTCTTAGTCAAAGTTGTAACCAAAGCCCTCTCACCTTTTTTAATCACTCTTTGACATTCAGCCATTAAATCATCAACTTGTGTTTCAACTGGTTTAACAATACATTCAGGGTCAGTCAAACCCGTTGGTCTAATCACTTGCTCTGCAAAAACACCATTTGATTGCTCTAATTCCCAATCACCAGGAGTTGCCGAAACAAAAATAGTCTTCCCCCTAAAGTTATCCCATTCTTCAAACTTTAATGGACGATTATCCAAACAAGATGGAAGCCTAAACCCATAATCAGCAAGGGTTGATTTTCTGTTTCTATCCCCTCTATACATTGCCCCAATTTGAGGAACACTAATATGGCTCTCATCAATAAAAATCAAACAATCTTTTGGAAAATACTCAAACAAGGTTGGCGGAGGTTCACCAGGGTTTCTACCTGTTAAATATCTAGAATAATTTTCAATTCCCTTACAATGTCCTGTTGTTTCAAGCATTTCCAAATCAAAATTAGTTCTTTGCTCTAATCTTTGCGCTTCAAGTAGCTGGTTATTTTCTCTAAACTCATTAAGCCTTGTTTTTAAGTCTTCCCTAATATGCATCATAGCCTGAGATAAAGCAGGTCTAGGTGTCACATAGTGATTTGCAGGATAAACCGTAATAGCTTCCAAATCAGCAGTCTTTTTACCTGTCAAAACATCAAACTCTACAATTTTTTCTACTTCATCACCAAAAAACGAAACTCTCCACCCCCTATCTTCATAGTGAGCCGGAAAAATATCTAACGTATCGCCTTTAACTCTAAAAGTAGATCTAACAAAATTTGTTTGATTTCGTTCATATTGAAGACTAGCTAAATTTTGATGAATTTCTTTTTGTTCAATTACATCACCAACACTCAAAGAAAAAGCCATAGATGAATAAGATTCCATACTACCCAAACCATAAATACAAGAAACCGAAGCCACAATAATCACATCTTTTTCTTCTAGCACATTTCTTGTTGCACCATGGCGCATTCTATCAATTTGCTCATTAATAGAAGAATCTTTTTCAATATAAGTATCAGTTTTTGGGATATAAGCTTCCGGTTGATAATAATCATAATATGAAACAAAATACTCCACATGATTATTAGGAAAAAACTCTTTCATCTCTGCATAAAGTTGTGCCGCCAAAATTTTATTAGGAGCCATAATCAAAGTCGGCTTTTTCATCTCTTCAATAATTTTAGCCATAGTAAAGGTTTTACCACTACCGGTAACCCCAAGCAATACCTGATTTCTTTCTCCATTTCTAAGTCCATCACAGAGTTGCTTAATTGCTTCCGGCTGATCTCCTGATGGTTCAAATGGACTTACAACTTTAAATTCATTACTCATAGCCATTAATATAATTTAGAAAACTAAATAAAGTCAAGCAACCATTTAGCACATAAAACTTGACAAAAAACAAAATTACCTTATACTCCCCACCAGAAAAAAATTATTATGAACCTAAAATTATTTATACATTATGAAAAGAACTATCAAATCTTTTAGATGGAAAAACTTTTTTTCCATCAATGCGTGGAAAAAATGTGACTTTGCAACATTGTTTATCAATTTAATAGGGCTAATTACTGTACTTTACACCTTTTTAGGGATAAAGTATTCAATGCTGGCAAACAATGATTTCACAACAAACACTCTTCTTATAGTCTGTGGTATAATACTTGTAATCTTTGCCGTACTACTTGCAACAGAACTAATAAAAGTATGCACTGCAGATGATTTCTTCCAAGTTTACATAGAAGGCGAGCCTGCCAAATGCTACATTGATAAAATAAACAAAAAACATGAATATAACAAATATTTCATGACCATCAAAAAGGGTAAACAAATCATTTTAGAAACCCCAATAGATGAATATCAATGTATCAACAAAAAAGGTGATTTAACCAATCTCCTCTACACTCGCCACCCTGGAACATCTTGGATATATATCCATAAATCAGGTATCACAACTATCGGAAGAAAGCTCGAAGAAAATGTCTTCTTAATGCCAAGAACACGTGAAATCATGGAAAAAATAACCTTGTGTTTCTTGCATAAAGACGGATTTTACACCACAGAAGTTGATTACTATGTAAACTCTTCTAATCTCTACATCACTCAAGGTGCCAGATACAATGTCAAAGTAAAATCAACTCCTCTTCTTGAAAATGTTGCCCACCTTCTAACCAAAAGGCCCGATTCTTGCGTTTTAACCAAAAACAATGGCAAATACTGCTACATTGGCATCTATAAACAAACCAAGGAACAACCTTTCCCATTAGTTCAAGAGGTAATCGTCCAAAATAGCATTTTTCTTGAAGGTCTTGATACAATCATTTTATCGTACAATGACCATAAAAAAAGCTATGACATTCTTCACAAAAAAGAGGCTGATAGCAAACTTGTTAACGAATACGTGATTATCGAAAAAATCAAAGACTATGAGATTGGAGGAAGAATATTAATCTTCAACCCTCGCACTAAAGCTCTAGTCAATATCTATGAAGGCAAATTCTTTGGCTACAGCGAAGATTTATGTCACATCATTGGCAACGATAACCACTTTCATAATCCTTAAAACAAAAAAAGCCATATCTCATTGATATGGCTTTTTTGTTATAAAATAATACACATCCACTTTTATCAACTAGACTTTTTACAACAAATGATGCATCATCTTAAAAGTTTTTTTTGATTTTAGGACTAACAAGATAAATGATAAATGATTTTATATATGAACCTTTTGAAGGTATATTACCAACCCCAATTCTAGCAAACTTAGTCGTTGCCCCACCCTATGATGTACTATCATCAAACGAGGCAAGAAAGATTGCAAAAAACAACCCTTATAGCTTTTTGCATATCTCAAAAGCAGAAATAGATTTTGATGACAACATTAGTCAATATGACGACAAGGTATATCTAAAAGCTGGAGAAAATTTCAGAAATCTATTAACAAACAGTGTGTTACATCTATCATCTAAACCATGTTTTTATGTTTACCAAATAAGCTCAAACACTCACACCCAAACCGGAATTGTTGTTTCAGCTTCTGTAAAAGCATATAATGATGGAAGAATAAAACGTCACGAGCTAACCCGCCCCATAAAAGAAAACGACAGAATAAAACAAATAAAAACAGTTGGAGCGCAAACAGGCCCTGCATTGTTGATTAATAACCCCATAAATTCTATCAAAGAATTATTACAAAACATCATTGCAACTAAAAATAAATACCTAGAAGTAACTGATGCCAATGGCTTTAACCACACAATTTGGATTATTGATAACGATAACGACATCAATCTCATCAAAAACGAATTTGCACAACAAAACAAAGCCTACATTGCAGATGGTCATCATCGTTCAGCAGCCGCCTCATGTATAGCCAAAGAAGAAAACACCGAACAAACATCTCGTTTTCTTGCTGTAACTTTCTTTGAAGACGAAATGAAAATCATGGACTATAATCGTGTAGTTTTTGACTTAAATGGCTTAAGCGCTGATGAGTTTTTAATTAAGCTTAAAAATAATTTTGATATCAGCATCACCACAATTCAAAAGCCAACTAAAAAACAAGAATTTACAATGTACCTAAACAAAACTTGGTACAAACTAAACTACAAAGGCGCCCCAATTGGCATAGATGCAGTATCCAAACTAGATGTTAGCATCTTATCACAAAAAATCTTAAATGAAATACTTGATATAAAAGACCTAAGAAATTCAGATCGTATAGATTTTATTGGTGGCATAAGAGGTTATAAAGCCGTAGAAGAATTAACAAACATTCATTCTGGCGTTGGTTTTATGCTATACCCAACATCTGTTGAAGAATTACTAGAGGTTGCAGATAACAATATGTTAATGCCACCTAAATCAACATGGTTTGAACCTAAACTTTTAGATGGATTAGTATCACTTGCACCAAACACTGTGTGCTTAAAAAAAAAGTGTGCTTAATATAAACTACATAAAAAAAGAGGAAAAAATGGAAAAACAATACATAACTTGGGAAGATATCAAAACATTAAGCAATGAACTTGCAGAGCAAATTAAAGCACATTGCGAAGATTTAAGTTCTGCAACACTTATCGCTGTATCACGTGGCGGACTTGTTCCCGCCCAACTAATCGCCTATAAACTAGACATTAGAGATGTTAGAGTTATGAAATTAATTTCTTATGATAAAAACAATCAACGAAACGAAACCCAAGACATCTCAACAGACCGTTTATTTGATGGACAAAGTGTTTACATCATAGATGACCTTGCAGATAGTGGCGAAACAGTTAGATACCTAAAAGAAAACTACCCTAATTCAAACATTTGTTCTCTTTTAGTAAAGGACTGCTGTAAAACTTTGCCAGATTTTACCACTTCCAAAAAAATAAATGGTAATGCTTGGCTAGTTTTCCCATGGGATGAATAAATATCTTTTCATAAAAAAAAACTCCAGCATCACCATGTTGGAGTTTTTTTTTACAAGCCGTCATCCCTCGATTGCTTAAAGCAATCGTCAAGGAATCTCCAAATTTTCTTTTCTATTCTCTCTCAATTTTCTTAAAACCTAAATTATCATTATCTTTCTCATGTTTTTTCTTTACTGCTTCTATTATTACTTTTCTCATTTCTTCATCTTTAGCTAACTCCATCACTGTTCGACCAGTACCATTTTTTTGATTAACATCCGCCCCTTTTTCTATTAACAGCTCTACAACCTCTTTATGACCATAATATACAGCATTAAGCAACGCAGTATCACCTAAATCATCTTTTTTATTAACATCAGCTCCATTTTCTACTAATAATTTTACAATATCAATATAACCTCTTTCAGCAGCATATCTTAATGCTGTTACACCATAGTCATTTTCATGACAAACATCAGCACCTTTTGAAATTAAAAACTCAGCAATTTTAAGATTACCATTTTTTGATGCCTCGATTAATGAAGTATAACATTCATCATCTTCATGATTAACATCTGCACCATTTTCTATTAATAACTCTACAATTTCAAAATTTTCCTCAATTGTCGCTTTCATCAAAGATGTTTCACCAATACTATCTGTTGCATTAACATCTGCCCCATTTTCTATTAACAGCTCTACTATTTCTTTATGACCTTTATAAGATGCCCAAATTAATGCACTATCATTTGTATAAAAATCACAACAATTAATGCCTGCTCCTCTATCAAGTAATTGCCGAACAATTTCTATATATCCTTTTTCAGAAGCTTTCATTAAAGGTGTAACTCCATTTGCACTACTAAAATTAACATTAGCATCTTTTTCAATTAGTTGTTTTGCAATTTTCTCATTCCCTTTTTCTAAAGCCATTACCAAAGCAGGACATCCACTTTCATCTATACTATTAACATCAGCTCCATTATCAATTAACACTTCTGCCAAATCCTCATACCCTTTAATCAAAGTGTAAGATAAAAGACTTATATAAAAGCCATTAATGTTCATCTCTTCATCAATATTTGCATTATTTTCAACCAATACTTTAGCAACATCAATATGTTCATTATTTACAGCACATACCAATGCAGAACCTTCATTACATCTTTCATCAATATTTGCTCCATTTTGAAGCAATAACTGAACAATTTCTTTATGCCCATTTTGGGAAGCCTTAATTAGCGCCGAACAGCATTTATTATCTGTTCTATTAACATTAGCCCCTTCTTCAAGTAATAATCTTAATATCTCAATATGCCCATTTTCTGAAGCTTCAATTAAAGATGTTTTGCCTTTATAATTTGTTTTATCAATATAGAAAAAACAATCTGGATTAGATTTACTTTTTTCCAATAACAATTTTACTATCTCAAAATGACCACCTATCGAAGCTAAATGTAATGCTGTATTTTCATCATCATCAAAACAATCCAAATTAACACCAAGCCTTATTAACATATCAACTTTTGCTAGCTTGATATTTTCTGGCATTTCTTCATCTTTGATTATATCAATCAATTGCTTTTCAAGGATTTCGTCACTCATATTTTCCTCATTTTTTCAAAACATAATTCAGTCTATCACAAATTCACTCTTATTGCAACAAAAACCTCTACTAACTATTTAGACACACCACCTCTTTTCTTCCACACACTTTTAAGCCATCATTCCACGTCCCCCCCATACTTTTCCTCCCTCGTTTTCAACAACACACCCCTTAACCCGTCCCCCCTTATTTTCAACAACACCTATCACTGCCACCTTGTTTTGCTTCGCTACACTCCCCCTTAAGCCGTCATGTCATCCCTCGCTTTCAACTTCCTCCTAACCCGTCATCCCTCGATTTCAACTTCCTCCTAACCCGTCATCCCTCGTTTTGCTAGAGCAAAACGTCAAGGTATCTACAATTTAAAAACAAAAAAGAGAGAAAATCATAAAAGAAATTCTCTCTTGAAACTCACATAAATGAGGAAAATTAAAAAATAAAAAGGAGTTGGATTTTACTCCAACTCCTTAAGCCTTGGGTGGGATAAAGTGCGGTGCTAGTAGTGACGCCGTGAGCGCAGTTTACGTTAACTGGTAAATAAGCGAGCGCCGACGCTACTATGACC
>SUUK01000014.1 GCA_015062535.1 Alphaproteobacteria bacterium | reverse complement strand
TAAATATATATATAATCCAACTGCTCCAGCAAAGATTACTCCAAATATAAAATATTTCCATACTAACATAATTATCTACCTCCTTAAATTTCTTATCATCTATTATAAGATTTCTTACTATATCTCCACAATTTGAGAAAAAATATTTTTAATTCAACTTATCTATAATTTCTAATGGATATTTACAAATCAAACATTGTTTCTTAGTTTTAATATTTTCCTTGTTATATGTAGGATTTTCAAGGACTAAAATAATTGAATCTGCATTAGATATTTTATATAAATCTTTAAAAATACTTTCTTGTTCAATATTTTTTGCCACGATGACATCACACAAAATTCCATCTACAACAAATTCAATTAATATTGGATATTTACCTTTTTTTAAACTTTGAATCTTATCTTTATATAAACACAACACTTCAATTGCAATACAGTATCTTATATCATATACTTTTTCACGTATTTTACTATATATTAAATCATCTTTTTTCAAAATAAGCTTTTCATTCAGAAGGTATGTAATATCTTCTTTTGAGCAATCTAAAAAATTTATCAATTGTTCTTCTTTGCAACAATCAAATTTTAATAAAAATTGCATTACTTCACTTTGTTTTTTATTCAAACTTTTTCCTCCTAACAATTTTTATAAGTGAACTATATATTTTCCTTTGTTCTGGTAATATCTTTTTAACTCTTACCAATATTAAATCTCCAGGTAGTGGCGGCATTTCAAGCCAAACTGGAAGTGTAGCCATAGTATCTATCCCTTGTTTTAAATTTGCAAAAACTCCGATTGTCACTATATGCTGTCACTTTTGCTAAGTATTCACCATTTTCTACATAGTCTTTTCTAACATTTTTGTATGGATCTTCTTGTATTTCTTTATGTGATATTTTTAAAGCTCTATCATTTTCATTTATTTCTTTAATAACAACTTTAATCTTATCACCAACCTGATATAGCTTACTTAAGTTTTCTACATATCCATACTCTAAATCCTCGACCTTTAATTTAATATCAATACCTAAACATTCAACATTTATAAATTTAGGATATACAGATATTATTTTTGCATATACCTTATCTCCTACTTCATATTTCTTAAGCTGAATTCTTTGTATTAATTCCATTGCCTTCTTTCTTGATGCAACTGCTGTATTTGTTAATTTATCAGATTCAATAACTATAAATTTAAGCTCAGAACCAATCATGTTTCTTAATGTCTTTTTATCAGTTTTAGTAATTCCAATTTCTTCAGCTGGAATAATAACTTTTATATTTTTATAGTTTACTACTATACAATTCACTAATTCTTCTGTGAGTTTTCCATCTTTAGATAACTTGATTTTGACAGTTTCAATAGCTTTTGCTGTACCATTTAATACTTTTCTATTATCTTCAGATGTCTTTATGTTTTGCCAGATTATCTGTTTTTCAAGTTCATCAATCATTTATTTTTCCTCCTAAAAAAGTCATCAAATGTTGGAAGAACAAACTCTTCCTCATTTGTATTATTTTGAAAGAAATCTTTGTTTATTTTTAATTTTTCCTTATATTCTTCAATTTTTATTTCTTCCATCTCTTTTGATAAATAATGCTGTGAGTAATCAAATTTTCTTAATTTTAAAGCTTTCTTTGCTCTTACTATTACAATTAACTCATCATTATCTTGTTTAATAATTTCATCTGGATTAGATAAATTTCTTTTAGAAATAGATATATTTTGTTTACCAAGTGTTAATTTACCATCGAACCCTGCTTCTTTTCTTATTGCTGACGTTTCAACTGTTGATACTCCAAGTAAATCACTAACATATGTAGCTGATAACATATCATTACATCCAAATACTAATTTAGTATCGCAGTTGCCAAGTAGCTCTTGCCATACATCATATCTGTTTTGTAATTGAGTTATTGACTGGAATATAAATATACAGGACAAAGCTCTAGACCTAATTGTAGAAAGTTTTACCTCTATATCTAATAGTTTTCCAACGTTTGTAAACTCATCAAGCATTAGTTTGGTCTCTACATCTAATCTTCCACTTTCATTTCTATCTGCTTTTCTAATTAACTTAATAAATAAGAATGAGAAAAATAAACTAAATAGGAATGAAAATGTTGTATCCATATCAGAGCTTATACAAAAACAAGCACTTTTTCTTGAACCAATATCTTCTAAATCTATATCATTCTTCATTGTGACAGCATTTATTTCATCTGTTTGGAATATTTGAAGTCTTGTAGCAAGTCCTGTGACAGTACTTTGCTTGACTACATCAGTTGCCTGTGCATATATGTTATAACTCATTCTTGCTGCACCTTTTGAATGTTCAAATACTTTATCTATTTTTTTAATATCTCCTGATGAAATAATAGAATATAAATATCCCATGTTTTTCTTATTCTCATCTTCTACTTCATAAACTATATGTAAGATAAGAGCTTTAAGTAAATTCTGCTCTGTTCTAGTCCAGAATTCATCTCCACCTTTGCTTCTATTTATCTCGGTATTAGCAATTACTACTTCTGCAAATACTTGTGCATCAGTTTCTGTTTCAACTTCTGCAATTGGATTCCAGCAATCAGAGTATTCTGGATTAACTAAATTTAATAGTTTTACATTATAACCTTTTTTTACAAGGTATTTAGCACACTTTTTATATAACTCACCTTTTGGATCAGTACATACTATACTTTTTCCAAGTGATGCCTGAACCAAGATGTTTAGTATTACAAATGCTCTAGTCTTTCTACTACCAGAAGCTCCAAATACTGCAATATTTTTATTTAAAAATGTATCTTCAGGAAGACATACACTTTCACCTTCAGGTGTTTTTCCAAATACTATTCCATCTTCTTTTCCAACACTTAGGAATTCTTTTGCTTCTTCAATAGTACTCCAATCAGCAGTTCCAAATGTACCATCTTTATTTTTATATTTAATTCCTTCAGTTTCGATTTTAACCTTTTTAATGGTGTAGATGACATTGTATGTTGCTAGGGTAATTAAAAACGAAATAAAGACAAAAATAAGCAAAATTTGTGGTATTTTAAATAGAGCATAAAAACAATTTAATAAGTTTGTTGTTTCTATTAAATTTAATTCTAATTTAAAACATTTGCT
>SUUK01000013.1 GCA_015062535.1 Alphaproteobacteria bacterium | reverse complement strand
CATTGTTTATTAGTTTTTATATTTTCCTTGTTATATGTAGGATTTTCAAGAACTATAATAATTGAGTCTGCATCAGATATTTTATACAAATCTTTAAAAATACTCTCTTGTTCAATATTTTTTGCCACGATGACATCGCACGAAATTCCATCTACAACAAATTCTATTAATACTGGATATTTACCTTTTTTTAAACTTTGAATCCTATCTTTATACAAGCACAACACTTCTATTGCGATACAGTATCTTAAATCAAATACTTTCTCTTTTATTTTACTATATATTAATTCATCTTTTTTTATAATAAGTTTTTCATTTAGAAGGTATGCAATATCTTCTTTTGAACAATTCAATAAATTTATCAATTGTTCTTCTTTACAGCAATCAAATTTTAATAAAAATTGCATTACTTCACTTTGTTTTTTATTCAAACTTTTTCCTCCTTACAATTTTTATAAGTGAACTATATATTTTTCTTTGCTCTGGTAATATCTTCTTAACTCTTACTAATATTAAATCTCCTGGTAGTGGTGGCATCTCAAGCCAAACTGGAAGTGTGGCCATAGTATCAATTCCTTGTTTCAAATTAGCAAACACACCGATTATCACTATATGCTGTCACTTTTGCTAAGTATTCACCATTCTCAACATAGTCTTTTCTAACATTCTTATATGGATCTTCTTGAATTTCTTTATGAGATATTTTTAATATCCTATCGTTTTCATTAATCTCCTTAATAACAACTTTAATCTTATCACCAACCTGGTATAGCTTACTTAAATTTTCTACATATCCATACTCTAAATCCTCAACCTTTAATTTAATATCGATGCCTAAACATTCAACATTTATAAATTTAGGATATACAGATATTATCTTTGCATATACCTTATCTCCAGCTTCGTATTTTTTAAGCTGAATTCTTTGTATTAATTCCATTGCCTTTTTTCTTGATGCAACTGCTGTATTTGTTAATTTATCAGATTCAATAACTATAAATTTAAGCTCAGAACCAATCATGTTTCTCAACGTCTTTTTATCAGTTTTACTAATTCCAATTTCTTCAGCTGGAATAATAACTTTTATATTTTTATAGTTTACTACTATACAATTTACTAATTCTTCTGTGAGTTTTCCATCTTTAGATAACTTGATTTTGACAGTTTCAATAGCTTTTGCTGTACCATTTAACACTTTTCTATTATCTTCAGATGTCTTTATGTTTTGCCAGATTATCTGTTTTTCAAGTTCATCAATCATTTATTTTTCCTCCTAAAAAAGTCATCAAATGTTGGAAGAACAACCTCTTCCTCATTTGTATTATTTTGAAAGAAATCTTTATTTATTTTTAATTTTTCCTTATATTCTTCAATCTTTATTTCTTCCATCTCTTTTGATAAATAATGCTGTGAGTAATCAAATTTCCTTAATTTTAAAGCTTTCTTTGCTCTTACTATTACAATTAACTCATCATTATCTTGTTTAATAATTTCATCTGGATTAGATAAATTTCTTTTAGAAATAGATATGTTTTGTTTTCCAAGTGTTAATTTACCATCAAACCCTGCTTCTTTCCTTATTGCTGATGTTTCAACTGTTGATACTCCAAGTAAATCACTAACATATGTTGCTGATAGCATATCATTACATCCAAATACTAATTTAGTATCACAGTTTCCAAGTAGCTCCTGCCAAACATCATATCTATTTTGTAATTGTGTTATTGACTGAAATATAAATATGCATGATAAAGCTCTTGACCTAATTGTAGAAAGTTTTACTTCTATATCTAATAGTTTCCCAACGTTTGTGAACTCATCAAGCATTAGTTTAGTTTCAACATCTAATCTTCCACTTTCATTTCTATCTGCTTTTCTAATTAACTTAATAAATAAAAATGAGAAAAACAAACTAAATAAGAATGAAAATGTTGTATCCATATCAGAGCTTATACAAAAACAAGCACTTTTCCTTGAACCTATATCTTCTAAATCTATATCATTTTTCATTGTGACAGCATTTATTTCATCTGTTTGGAATATTTGAAGTCTAGTAGCAAGTCCTGTGACAGTACTTTGTTTAACTACATCTGTTGCTTGTGCATATATGTTATAACTCATTCTTGCTGCACCTTTTGAATGTTCAAATACTTTATCTATTTTTTTAATATCTCCTGATGAAATTATAGAATATAAATATCCCATGTTTTTCTTATTCTCATCTTCTACTTCATAAACTATGTGTAATATAAGAGCTTTAAGTAGATTCTGTTCTGTTCTAGTCCAGAATTCATCTCCACCTTTACTTCTATTTATCTCGGTATTAGCAATTACTACTTCTGCAAATACTTGTGCATCAGTTTCTGTTTCAACTTCTGCGATTGGATTCCAACAATCTGAATACTCTGGATTAACTAAATTTAAAAGCTTTACATTATATCCTTTTTTAACAAGGTATTTTGCACATTTCTTATATAACTCACCTTTTGGATCAGTACATACTATACTCTTTCCAAGTGATGCCTGAACCAGGATATTAAGTATTACAAATGCTCTTGTCTTTCTACTACCAGAAGCTCCAAATACTGCAATATTTTTATTTAAAAATGTATCTTCTGGAAGACATACACTTTCACCTTCAGCAGTTTGTCCAAATACAATTCCATCTTCTTTTCCAACACTTAAGAATTCTTTTGCTTCTTCAATAGTACTCCAATCAGCAGTTCCAAATGTACCATCTTTATTTTTATATTTAATTCCTTCAGTTTCAATTTTAACCTTTTTAATGGTGTAAATGATATTGTATGTTGCTAAGGCAATAAAAAACGAAATAAAGACAAAAATAAGCAAAATTTGTGGTGTTTTAAATAGAGTATAAACACACTTTAATAAGTTATCTGTTTCTACTATATTTATTTCTAAATTAAAACATTTACTAACTTCTCCTAAGTACCAATTTATAAGTGGAATTATTAATCTAAAGTATAAAAAAAGAATAAGAAAAAAGATTATGTATTTTTTATTCTTTAAATAAAAGTTCTTCATCTTGAATACCTCCTAATAAATTATCAGGAAGTATAATTACATTGCATTTATCTGTTAGTATCTCTTTAAGTACTTCTTCATTTTCTTTTAGTGTTATAAAGTCAATTTTCTTTTTTGTACTTGTGTTTTCTTTATAAAACCAGTTGATTTGACTAATTCTTGTTGTATCAATAAATGGCATGACAATAATAAAATGATTGAGTTCTGCAATATAGTCTGCATATTCCCAATCACTTATTAATATAGGTTTATTATATATTCTTTTAATCAAATCATAAAAATCAATATCATTATACTTTTTTAAAATTTCTTTATTCTCATTTGTGTTTTTTATTATATAAGAGTGTTTTTTATCAAATACAAAATAATTTTTCATTTGACTAATTATTTTATAGTCATCAACAAATATAATTAAATTATCATAGTTTAT
>SUUK01000011.1 GCA_015062535.1 Alphaproteobacteria bacterium | reverse complement strand
ATCAGCTCCCATATCTATTAATTCTTTAACGTCTTTTTTTTCTTCACCTTGACAAGCTTTTATTAATTTTGCACCAAGTTCTTTTGCTATTTTTTCATCAAAAACATCTTTTGCGCCATTATTTTCCAAAAGCTCTACTAGTTTTTCTAAATTATTATCTTTTGCAAACCTTAAAGGTGATCTAGCTCCACACATTACATTAACATCAACACCAAGTCTAACCAACATATCAATCTTGGCAAGTTTGATATGCTCCGCCATTTCTTTGTCTTTTATTATTTCAAACAATTGTTTTTCTAAAATATCTTCACTCATATTTGCCTCATTTTTTCAAAACATAGCCTATTTTATCATAATTTTCCCCCATATGCAATAAATATCTCCCCCGTCATCCCTCGATTGCATTAAGCAATCGTCAAGGGATCTCCGAATTTAAAAGCAAACATAAAAAAACTTAAAAAAAACCATGATAGTGTTTTAGCGCACCCCTAAAAAAAGCGACCTTTTTAGGTCGCTCTAGATATCAAAATTTAACTTTTTAAACTCTTATTCCAATATCTTATACTCAATTCCACTATCATCAATATTAAGTATCTCGAGCTCTATACCTTCAATACTAACTTTTTTGTCATACATAGGGAATTTGAATGTTTTAACAGCTTCAATAGGTTGTCCATTATTAGGAGAAACACTATTATAGTTAAATACCATTTGATAGTCTTCAACACCTTGATAACGAACTTCAAAACCGCTAACAATTTCTTCTTCACTAGCCTTATTCATCGTTTCATTTAAGAACTTAACTTCACGAGGTTCTAAGATAAAAGATGTTTCAAGCAAAGCAAGTCTGTCATTATAAATACGACCAACTCTTGGATAAATATTACCCTTATCATCAATTAACAAAACATCACCAAAACGATTCGGTTCAACCAAACGAAGTGTTTTGCCATTAATTTCTGTTTCGCCAATAGCTTTATATACTTTTTCATCAGAAAATTCTACAGGAACAGTATAAGAAACCATCGCACCTTTGGCTGTTGGTCTAACAAATTCATCAGAATAAATCAATTTTTGATAAATTTTAGAAGAAACAACTACACCACCAGGAACAGCATGACGAGCAAGACCTGCTTTATAGTCTGTAATAGAAATAGTTTCAGTTTCGGTTTCTTCAAAAGCACCTTCATCATAGTAACGAATATTGTATGTATAGAAGAAATCCGTAAGTGTATTACGCTTACCTAAAATATAGTCTCCTTTAAAAAAACTACAAGAAGCAAGCATCATAACTGCCAAACAACCAAATATTTTTTTCATAATATAATCTCTTTATTAACGTTTTCCTCACTATATTTATGCAACGATAATTAAAACTTGTAAAATTCAAAGGTGAAACTATGCACAACATTAAACATGATTTAAAATTAATAAAATTTGCCCCAATCGAAGAAATGCCAGAGTTTTGCGCCGATTTCTTAAGTGATTACTTTGAGGTTGTATCAGTAAACTACACCGACGATGGCAAAGAAGAATATGTTTGTTACATAAACAATGAGTTTAATAAAGAAGAATTTGACAAACAATTAAGCTCCTTAAATTTTGATTTTCCACCATACACCATAGAGCACCTTGAAGACAAAAATTGGTTAACTGAAAATGTCATAAAATTTGCTCCATTTGAAATTGGCGATTTTTTAATTTATGGCATACATGAAACATCAACACCCAAAACAGATAAAATTCCGGTTCAAGTATATGCGGCAACAGCCTTTGGTTCAGAACATCAAACAACCAAAATGTGTTTAAGTTCTATTTCTGAATTAAAACGTTTAATTGTTCCTAAAACTATTTTAGACATGGGGACAGGCTCAGGTATTTTATCAATTTCTGCATCAAAACTATGGAATAAAAAAGTTTCAATCATAGCTGCCGATATAGACCAAGAATCAGTTGATGTAACACAATCAAACACCATAACCAACAATGTTGATGACACCATTACATCAATCTTAAGCGATGGTTATCAAAATCCTATAATTAAAACTAAAGCCCCATTTGATATTATTTTTGCCAACATTTTATTAAATCCACTAAAAGCAATGACTAAAGATGCTTATGATAATTTAAGATTTGGCGGATATTATCTAATTTCTGGTTTCATCTCAACCCAATTAGAAGATATTATCAAACACCATATTTCATATGGATTTAACCATATTAAGACTTATGAACTAGAAAATTGGCGTGCCGTATTATTGCAAAAATAGGAGATTTCTATGACAATAAAAGATATTCAAAAAGAGCTAAAAATAAATAAACATGATGCAAGACTAATAACTCTTGGCAACTTGTTTATTGGTGAAGATATTAAAGAAACCGAAAATAAAATCTTAAAACTTACCAATTTTAGTGGCTCGTCTGCATTATTGTTCATAACCCAAACCAAAGCCTATATTTTTGTAGATGGAAGATATGAACTTCAAGCCAAAAAAGAAGTAAACTTAAAGCAAATTGAAGTAATCAAAACCGTAGATACTCCATTTACCAAATGGCTCAAACAAACTTATTTAAAATCATCACCAATAATAACCTTTAACCCTTGGGAAATAAGTGAGCTTACTCTTCAAAACCTAAAAACAACCTTACCCAAAGCAACCTTTTTGCCTTCCCTAAATGAGCCACTAAACCTTGATAGCACAAAAACTAAAACCTTTGTTCACCAAAAAAAGTTTTCAGGTCTAACCTCAAAAGAAAAAATTGAAAAACAAGTATCCTACATAAAAAAGAAAAATCTTGATGCCTACCTTATAACTTCTGCCTCAAACTCTTCTTGGCTTTTGAATATGCGCTCCAATGCTCTTACCTATACACCAATTTTTAGAGCATATGTATTAGTAAAAAAAGATGGTTCGTATAAAATATTTGCAAATAACACCGACCTAAAAGAAGCTTTGCCAATTTTAAGCCTAAAAGACCATATCAAAGACATCAAAAAACTTGGTGCAAATTTTGCAAATATGCCTGCAATCATCAAAGATTTTAATCCAAACATCATAAATACACCAGATATTATCGATTCCTTAAAACCAATTAAAAACAAAACCGAATTAAAAGGCATGATAGAAGCCCACATACGAGATGGTGTTGCATTAACCAAATTCCTTTATTGGTTATCTAAAAACTATTCAGATAAAAAAGAACTAGACATCTCAGAAAAGCTTCATCAACTACGTAAAAAAGAAACAAATTTCTATTCTGAGAGTTTTGAAACAATCTCTGCATTTGGACCAAATGGTGCAATAGTACACTATCATCCAAGTAATGCCTCAAATTTAACCATAAAAAAAGGTTCATTGCTATTATTAGATAGTGGCGCTCAATACTATGATGGTACAACAGATGTAACAAGAACAATTGCTATAAAAAAACCAACCCCCGAAATGATAGAAAAAAACACACTTGTTCTAAAAGCACACATCAACCTTGCTTTTGCATATTTTGAACCCGAAACCACAGGTCCAAAACTTGATATTTTAGCAAGAAACATCTTATACAAACATAACCTAAACTATGAACATGGCACAGGTCATGGAGTGGGGTGTTTTTCTAATGTACACGAAATATCAAGCCCTATTTCTATTTATTCCAACACTTCCACAACCTTAAAAAAAGGCATGGTAACATCAATAGAGCCAGGGTTTTACAAAGAAAAACATTTTGGAATTAGAATAGAAAACCTCTATTATATAGACAACCTAAAAAACTCCAAACTCTTAAAGTTTGTTCCACTAACCAAAGTTCCATTAGATAAAACCCTAATTGATAAAAACCTTCTAACCAAAGAAGAAATAAATTGGGTAAATTCTTATCATAATGATGTATTTAAAAACCTAAAAAAATACCTATCTAAACAAGAACTAAATTGGTTAAAGGAGGCAACCTCTCCTTTATAACAAAAAGGAGAGCAAATGCACATTTTAGTTTATTTGTTTTTGATTTTTGCACCACTGGCCACAAATGCATATGAGCTAAACTATGACACACTTTATGCCAACCCCAAAAGTAAAAAAAGTGAAGTTATCATCTTTTATAACTCGCTAAATGAGTGTCAAAATTGCTTTAATGCCATACAAAAAATCATATCTATCTTAAAAAGCAACTACCAAAATCAAATAACCGCCTTTTTAATAGACCTAAAATATCATCCAGAACTAATAACCGATTTTAACCTAAAAGGACCATTAAATCTAACCGTCATACGTATAAATGATGGCGCGTCATTTGGTTATAGCACTTTAACTGGCCTAGAAGCAAAATTAAACGACCCCATATCGTTTAAAAATCAAATAACCGAATTTATTGATAATTTTTTATCGTTAAAATAAGTTTTTTAATTTATTTAAGCAATCGTCAAGGGATCTACGAATTCCCCTCTATTCTCTCTCAAATCCTTGAATAACAACATTCTCTCCAGTCTTTTCATTTCTCTTCTTAACCGCATCAATTATCGCTTTTCTTATTTCCTCATTTTCTGCATGCATTATTACATTTCGGCCACCTGTATCTTTTAGATTAACATCAGCTCCACTTAGAATTAGAAGTTCCACAACTTCCTTGAAACCATAATTAGCAGCCCACATCAAAGCTGTATTATTATATTTATCTTTTAGATTAACATCTACCCCATTTTGGATTAAAAGTTCCACAACTTCCTTAACCCCATATTTTGAGACAAAAATCAAAGCTGAATGACCTGTATAATCTTTTGCATTAACATCCGCACCCATATCCATTAATTCTTTAACTTTAGCAATATTTATATTAAATACCCGTTGACAAATCTCACATAATTCTAAGCCAAGTTTATTGGCTTTTTCTTTATCAATAAAATCTTCTGCCTTGTTGTCTTCTAACATTTTTGCTATTTTGGGCTCATTTACCTCATTTGCAAGCTTTAAGAGAGACTTTGCACCATAGAGTGCATTAACATCAGCGCCAAGCCTAATTAGCATATCAATTTTGGCAACCTTGATATCTTCACTCAAATCCTTATTTCTTATAATTTCTATTAATTGCTTTTCTAAAATATCTTCACTCATTTTTATTCACCTTTTCTTATCATCCCTCGATTGCGTCTAGCAATCGTCAAGGAATCTACGAATTAAAATCACTATCTATCGACCTCTAATCCTTTTATTATTTTACTAAAAAAAGAACCACCATTTTCTTCTTTATTTCTCTTTTTAACAGCATTAATAATTGCTTTTCTTGTTTCTTTATCTTTTGCTAATGTCTTTACTGTTTCGCCATTATTATCTTTTTGATTAACATCAGCCCCATTTTCAATTAACAGCTCAACAATTTCTTTATACCCTCGTCTCGAAGCCATCATCAAAGCTGTCACATCATTATCATTTTTTTGATTAACATCAGCCCCACTCTGAATTAATAACTCAACAACTTCTTTATATCCCCAATATGAAGCGTCCATCAAAGCTGTATAGCCATAATTATCCTTATGATTAACATCCGCCCCATTTTTAATTAATAGCTCTACAATTTCTTTATAACCTTCACCTGAAGCTTTCACCAAAGCTGTCTTACCCTTCTCATCCTTTTGATTAACATCAGCACCATTTTGAATTAATAACTCAACAACTTCTTTATATCCCCAATATGAAGCCTCCATCAAAGCCGTCCGACCACTGTTATCTTTTTGATTAACATCCACCCCCATATCTATTAGTTCTTTAACTTCGTTAATATCTCCACCTTTAATACAGATATCATTCCTAAGCTTATAACAAAGCGATTTCCTTTTTTTATCATCAACCACATCAATCGCACCAATTTTGGTTAAAAATTCTATGACTTTTGGCTCTTTTTGTTTCTTTGCGATATGCAAAGGTGTCCATGCCCCATACATAGCATTAACTTTAACACCTAGTTTATTTAGCATATCAATTTTGGCCAATTTGATATCTTCACTCAAATCCTTATTTCTTATAATCTCAAACAATTGCTTTTCTAAAATATCTTCACTCATTTTTTATCTTTCAAAAAAGTTTTTAATCCTAGCAAAAGCACTTTGTTTTTGCTCTTTTCTTCTGTTTTGTCCTTGAAGCATAGCTTTTTTAAAACTAGGCTCTGCTATTTCATAAGCTGTTTGGCCTCTAGCATTTTTTGCATTCATATCAGCCCCATGAAACACTAAACATTCTGCAATTTCTTCTTTTTTCTTAATTGTGTAAAGTAAATTTATTAATGCAGTATTACCATCATCATCTTTTGCATCAACCTTTGCGCCATGTTTTATTAATAGCTCAACAACCTCTTTATTGCCACTACTAACTCCAGACATCAAAACACTATGACCATTTTTATTTTTATCATTAACTTTAGCGCCATGTTTTATTAATAGCTCAACCAATTCCTTGTTTCCATGATGTGAAGCATATATCAACGGAGATCCCTCTCTATCCTTATGATTAACATCAGCTTTCTTGCTTATCAAAAGCTTTGCTATATCTTCATAATTATTTATACAAGCAAGTCCCAAAGGAGAACTTCCATCTATATCATTTTTTTGATTAACATCAGCACCATTTTCTATCAATAATTCTACAACCTCAATATACCCCATTCTTGAAGCTTCTGATAAAACGTTTTTCCCCGATGAAATATTTAGATTAACATCTGCCCCCATATCTATTAGTTCTTTAACTTCGTTAATATCTCCACCTTTAATACAGATAACATTCCTAAGCTTATAACAAAGCGATTTCCTTTTTTTATCATCAACCACATCAATCGCACCAATTTTGGTTAAAAATTCTATAACTTTTGGCTCTTTTTGTTTCTTTGCGATATGCAAAGGTGTCCATGCCCCATACATAGCATTAACTTTAACACCTAGTTTATTTAGCATATCAATTTTGGCCAATTTGATATCTTCACTCAAATCCTTATTTCTTATAATTTCAAACAATTGCTTTTCTAAGATATCATCACTCATTTCTTTTATCTTTCAAAAAAGTTTTTAATTCTAGAAAATGCACTTTGTTTTTGCTCTTTTCTTTTATCAAAAGCCTCATTAATTGCCCATTTCATATCATCATCTGCCAAATCATAAATTCGAGAACCTTTTGCATTTTTATGATAAGCATTAGCACCTTTTAAAACAAGATATTTTGTAACATCTTCTGCTTTCCACTTCACAGCCCAATAAAGAGCTGTATTATTTTCATTATCTCTTGCATTTAAATCAGCCCCATTAGATAACAACATTTCTACAATTTCTTTATTATCATTACGAGATGCCCGCATCAAAGGTGTAAGTCCTGTATTATCTTTATCATTAACATTAGCACCTTTATCAATTAGCATTTTAACAATTTCCTTATTGCCAGCTTCTACAGCCTTCATCAAAGCAGTTTCACCATTTTCACCAAAATACTTTAATGATGCATCATTATCTAACAATAGTTTTACTATATCCTGATGACCTCTGCAACAACTCCACATCAGTGGAGTAAAATCCATTTTAACATTGCTATAATCAATATCTGCTCCCTTATCTAACAATTCTTCAACATTTTCAAATTTTGCATTTACCTTCATACATTCCCCGACCAACTCCTCGCCAAAGGTAGTTGATTGAGAAAAAACAAACCGATCAACCGCACCATTTTCTTCTAAAAACTCTACGATCTTTTCTTCTTTTTTATATTTTGCAAGATCTAATACAGACCTTGCCCCATACATAGCATTAACATCTACCCCAAGCCTAATTAGCATATCAATTTTGGCAACCTTGATATCTTCACTCAAATCCTTATTTCTTATAATCTCAAACAATTGCTTTTCTAAGATATCTTCACTCATTTTTATTCACCTTTTCTCGTCATCCCTTGATTGCTTAAAGTAATCGTCAAGGGATCTACGAATTCCCCTCTATTCTCTCTCATATCCTTGAATAATAATATAGTCTTCTGTCGTCTCATTTCTCTTATCAACAGCATTAATAATTGCTTTTCTTGTTTCCTCATCTAAAGCCATCATCAAAGCCGTCCGGCCATTATTATCTTTTTGATTAACATCAGCACCATTTTGAATTAATAGCTCTACAATTTCTTTATGACCTCCAAGTGAAGCCCTCTTCAAAACCGTCCCTCCATTATAATCTCTTGCATTAACATCCGCACCATTTTGAATTAAGAACTCTGCAACTTCCTTATGCCCTTTTTCTGTAGCCCACATCAAAGCTGTAAAATCATGTTTATCTTTTTGATTAACCTCCGCCCCTTTTTGAATTAAGAACTCTGCAATTTCTTTATGTCCAACTGCTGAAGCTACAATCAAAACTGTCATACCATTATTAGCTTTTTGATTAACCTCTGCCCCTCTTTGAATTAAAAGTTCAGCAACTTCTTTGCGATTTTTATATGACGCAACACTCAAAGCTGTCATACCTTTATTATCTTTTTGATTAACATCAGCCCCACTTTGAATTAATAGCTCAACAATTTCCTTATAACCATAATTAGAAGCCCACATCAAAGCTGTCTGCTCATCAGAATCCTTTACATTAACATCTGCACCATTCTTAATTAAAACCTCTGCAACTCCCTCGTATCCATACATTGAAGCCATTATTAACGAAGTCATATCATCATTATCCTTAGCATTAACCTCAGCTCCATTTTGAATTAAAAGCTCAACAATTTCCTTATAACCTTCCGCTGAAGCCCACATCAAAATAGTATGATTTCTTTCATCTTTCACATTAATATTAGTACCTAATTTAATCAGCATATCAATCTTATGAAACTTAATATGCTCTGGCATATTCTCATCTTTAATAATCTCAAACAATTGCTCTTCTAAGATATCTTTACTCATAATTACTCTCCCATCCCAAAACCTCTTTTAACCTTTGCAAAAAATCTATTTTTATAAGCTTTTTTTATTACATCTCTTGTTTCATCATCTTTAGCTAAATCAATCGCCTTTTCTCCATCATTGTTTTTAGCTCCAATATCAGCCCCACTTTGAATTAAAAACTCAACAATTTCCTTATAATCAAAATAAGAAGCCCACATCAATGCTGTATTACCATCTATATTTTTTTGATTAACATCTGCGCCTCTTAAAACTAAAAACTCAACAACTTCCTTATAACCATAAAAAGAAGCCTTCGTCAATGCTGTCTCAGCACTATTAGTCTTTGCTTTAACATCAGCCCCTTTTGCAACTAAAAGTTCTACAATTTCCTTATGACCCTTTTTTGAAGCCTCCATCAAAGCTGTAAGTCCTGTATTATCTTTATCATTAACATCAGCCCCTTTATCAATTAGCATTTTAACAATTTCCATATTGCCTGCTTCTACAGCCTTCATCAAAGCAGTTTCACCTTTTTCACCAAAATACTTTAATGATGCATCATTATCTAACAACAGTTTTACTATATCCTGATGAGCTCTGCAACAACTCCACATCAGTGGAGTAAAAACCATTTCAACATTGCCATAATCAATATCTGCTCCCTTATCTAACAATTCTTCAACATTTTCAAATTTTGCATTTACCTTCATACATTCCCCGACCAACTTCTCGCCAAAGGTAGTTGATTGAGAAAAAACAAACTGATCAACCGCACCATTTTCTTCTAAAAACTCTACGATTTTTTCTTCTTTTTTATATTTTGCAAGATTTAATACAGACCTTGCCCCATACATAGCATTAACTTTAACACCTAGTTTATTTAGCATATCAATTTTGGCAACCTTGATATCTTCACTCAAATCCTTATTTCTTATAATCTCAAACAATTGCTTTTCTAAGATATCATCACTCATATTAATCCCCTAGCCCAAGTCCTCGCTTAAGGTTTTTCCATTTTTTCTTATTCAAAGACCAATTTATTGCACTTTTTATTCTTTTATCTGCATAATCTAGAGCTGTTTTACCATTTTTGTCTTTCAAATCCAAATTAGCCCCATTTTCTATAAATAAATCTATAAGAGCTTCTATATTATCCTTACTATAACTTTGAACAGCTTTCATCAAAGCTGTTTTACCATCGCTATCTTGCAAATCTAAATTAGCCCCGTTTTTTACTAATACTTTTACAACATTTATATAATCTTTTCTTGCAGCTATCATAAGCGCAGTTTCGCCTTCTTTATCTTGCATATTTACATCTGCGCCATTTTGAATTAAAAGCTCAACAATACTTTCACTACCTTCATCAGTTGCACCCATTAATGCCGTAAAACCAATATTTGACTGATCATTTACATTGGCACCTTTTTTAATTAATAATTCTACTATTTCACTTATACCATAATGAGAAGCTTCCATCAAAGGTGTATAACCTTGTATATTTTTTTTATTAACATCAGCACCATTTGAAGTTAATAATTCAACAATCTCAATACAATCAGTTACTATTGCTGCTTTCATTGCTGACATTAAAGCGCTTTCACCCAAAGCATTAGCACAATTAACATCAGCACCTTTTTTAATCAATAACTCTACAATGTCCTTTCGACCTTTATCTGAAGCAAGCATTAAAGCTGTATTAGACGATGCTCCCTTTGCTTCAAGATCGGCTCCATAATCTATCAACATTTCTATAATTTCTATATCATGCCATTTATCAACCGCTTTATATAATAAATTATTCTCATTATATCCTTTAGCATTAACATCCCCGCCTTGTTCTAACAAATATCTTACATTTTCTATATTTCCTGCATTAATAGCTCTACCCAATGGGCTCCAGCCATCATCTAATATATTAACATCAGCCCCATTATCTATAAGTATTTTAAGAGATTCTGCATCACCCTCCTGAGCAATTGAAGATAAAACAGGTTCCATTTTATAATCTGAATAATTTATATCGACACCTTTTTCTATAATTTTCTTTACAACTTTTTCATTTTTATAAAATGCCGCATAAGATAAGGGATTATGATATCTATAACTAACATTAGGGTCCGCCCCATTATCAAGTAACAGACATGCCAAATCAGTATAACCATCTTCTATTGCTTTAATCAAAAAAGGAGTAAATCCAACTTCAATATTAACATCAACACCAAGCCTAACTAACATATCAAGTTTAGCCTCTTTTATGTGCTTTGGCATATCTTTATCGTCATATATTTCTTCTAATTGTTCTTCTAAAATATTCTCACTCATAATCGCCCCTTTTTCTCAAAATATAACTTATTTTACTACAAAATTCCCCCATTTGCAACAAAAAACACAACAAATACAATCATGATAAGTATTATATCAAGCCCCTTTAACACCGAACGGCAAAGCCGTTACCAAGGATTTGGAGAAGTGCTGTGCTAGAAGTTTTTTTTTCAACAGCAATGTACATAAAAAGCGTACATAAAGAAGCTTTTGAACAATCATGATAAGTATTATATCAAGCCCTTTAAAACCGAACGGCAAAGCCGTTGCCAAGGATGGGATAAATAGTCATGCTAGAGGTAGCGCCACGAGCGTAGTGTACATAAAAAGCGTACATGAGCGAGTGCCGATGCCTCTATGATGGCTATTTAGCACATCCCCCCCCCTAAAAGATTCATTTTTTATTAACAATAACCTCCTATAATACCTTGAAACCAAGCTTTTTTTATGCTATACTTCATAAAAGCAAAGGAGAAAATTATGAATAAGCTATTTAATTGGATGAAAAAAGCAAATAATGATAAAAAATATATAAAACCACAACGTTTTGTTGAGGTAAAAAGAAGCGGAAGTGTTGTAAATTTTATTACACCTGGTCATCCATTGTATGATAATATTGTATCTAAAGAAGAAAATGTAGTAAGATTGTTTGCACCAAATCAAACTGCTTATAATGAAAAAAGTACTATACATAATTTTGTGGCAACTGTTGTATATAATGAGCAAAGTTACCTTTTGATAAACACATTAAAGCATTTTAAAGAACAAACCATTGGTGGTGTTTTGCAATATGATGAAACAATTTATAATGTAATTCCATTTTTTGAAACTGATGAAGAGTATCAAACAGCATCTGATTATATGTTTAGTGAGATTTTTGAATATGATCATCCAGTTCAATCATATGCTTTAAGATATACTTCTAAAAAACATGACGGAAAAATTACTTTAGATAAAGGAAAATCTCCTGTTAGCATAAAAATGATTGATGAAAAAAGAGAACTCTTTAGTAACAAGTTATCAAAAGACGAAATAGAAATGATAGATTATGTTATAATGCCCGCAATTGAAGCTTTTGATAAATTGCTTGAAACCAAAAAAGATATTTTTAATTCTTAAAAAACAAAAAGCGGAAGAAAAACCTTCCGCCTTTTTTTTACTCAACAATCTTAACATCATCAAAATGAACATTAATCATTGAAACAGTTTTACGACCATCACTAACAATGGTCTGCTCACCTTGAAGAAGAAAGACATAATTGTCATTGCATAGACCTAATTGTTGCATCTTTTCTTGGCGTTTATGGGTTTTTCCCATGATAATGCCATCACGCAAAACATCAATCTGTGTTAACTCGCCCCACTTATCGCCATTAAGCGAATAAAACTCCCACTTGTCATCAACATTAAGCACCAACGTTCCATTGTTAAAAGAGATAATATCTACAACATTATCTTTAATAGCCTCCATGTTGCAATTATAAACAGATAAATTGCTGTCTTTGCCTGCAAAGATGTAGCGACAATTGTTTAACTTTTTAACATTAAGAACTTTGGCTGGCCCATTGTTTACAACAAAAACGCCTTTGTTTAGAACAAGATACTCTTTTGCATCAATATCCTTGATAAAACCTTTATTACATTGAGTTTTGGCAATAATTTTCAAGTTACCATCAGGATATGTAAAAGCAAAAACGAACACAATAAGCGAGATTTTAACATACTCAACATCAATTGCATCAGGAGATGGTGATACAGTAATCATCACCGGCTCAACCATATGAGACAACAGATAGATATGCCAAAAACCATCTATTGACCTAATTGCAGCCAAGTTTTTGTTTAAGACCTTAACGTCTTGACCTTGCATAATACAAGAGCCGTTTCTTTTAACAAACTTCCACGTATCACTACCGCACTGTTTCTTAAAGCTCTCGCCGGTTGCAAAGTAAAAGACATCATCCAAAAACACATCAACAAGCATTCTTGCTTGACTATACACCTCAATTTCATTGTTTTTGAGAACAAAAGCATTATGTCCATTTTCAAAAGCTCGCGCCCCAAAACAATTTCTGCTTCGGCATAAATCTTGGTCAAAAAATACCTTTTCTGAGCCAAACCTTTTTACAAATCTTGTTTTTCCACTCATAAATAAAAATATTAAACAATAATAACCATATTCTTAAAAATTGAAATCCCAACATAGCCAAACTATTATCTAATGTCAATCTTTTTATCAGATTGTATAAAGCTAAAATAAGGAATATACTAAAGACCTAATCAAAAAAAGGAAAAAAGATGGGAAAAATAATCATATATATCATCTACTTTTTAAGTGCTATTGCGGTTTATGTTTTAATACGTGCTGCTTTTTTAGGCGACATAAACCAAAACACAACCTTAAAAGAAACCGCCATAGAAGTAAAAGATGGTAGTATAAGTACTCTAAAGGAGATAGAAAATGATGCTTCTTCTGCTATTAACACTATAACAAACGACATAAAAAAAGGTAACTAAACAAGTTACCTTTTTTTGTTTTTTTTTATAAAACTACATATTTTGGTAAACTTCTTTAATTTGTTCAATGTTTACACATTTTCCAGTTTTATCTGTTTCAATCACAACACCCCAAATGGTATGCTCTTTTCCTCTTGCTGGAATAAGTTTATTTTGGATTGTGAGTTTTTCTGCAAGTCTTTCCATTGGAGCTTCTTTTTCAAAACCTAAAACTGAATTAAAGTCGCCACACATACCAACATCTGTTATATATCCAGTACCATTTTCTAAAATTCTATAATCTGCTGTTGGCACATGGGTATGTGTACCACAAACCGCACTAACTCTGCCATCTAAATAAAAACCTAAAGCCAATTTTTCACTTGTTGCTTCACCATGAATGTCAACAAGTATTGCATCAACATTTTTACCTAAACTATAATATTTCAAAACCTCTTCAATTGGCTCAACGATACTTCCAATAGGAGGCATAAATACTCTACCCAAAACCTGTATAATAAGTACTTTTTTGCCATTTATCTCTAAAACTTCTGCCCCTTTACCTGGAAGATTTGACGGATAATTAATCGGTCTTACAATTTGTTTTGAACTATCTAAAAAAGGATAAATATCTCGTTGTTGCCAAACGTGATTTCCAGTTGTTAAAAAATCAACTCCTGCATTTAATAAATCATTTGCTGTTGTAGGGCTTAAACCAAAACCATGCGCTGCATTTTCTGCATTAACCACCGCAACATCAATTTTATATTTTTCTTTTATTTCTTTAATGTGTTTAATAATCACATTTCTGCCACTACGACCAACAACATCACCACAATATAAAATTTTCAAAACAAAATCCCTTCAAAAAAGAGGTGAACCGCCCTAACCGTAGATACATCGTAACATCCGATACCCCGCAAATAAGGTGGGCACCATATAACAGGACCACGATCCTGACAGTGACAGTTCCCTAGTAGAAAATGTTGGCCCGGAGTTTAAGCGGTTTTCTACGAGGTGGGCAGTCCACAAAATTAAGATATAATCATATTATAGTGATTTTAAATTAAGTGCAATAGATTTTATTGCTTCATTTAAAGATTTTATAGAAGATGAAAATGTTTCATCAATATTATTTAGCTCTTTTTCATTAACTAAACCTTCATTTGGCACTTCATTTGTAACTTTAGATTCTGTAGTTTGCGCGCTTTTCTTTGCTTCCATTAATTCATCAGCAATAAGCAAACCAACCATCGCAAGTAGCTGTGTTTCATTAATCTGCCCAAGCTGAGATGTAAGAGCTGTTGCTTTTTCGTCAAGCATACGCCCAAGTTTCATAATCTGAAGCTCTTCGCCATTACCACATGCAATAGCATACTCACGTCTATTAATTGTAATAACAACCTGCGCCATTATTTTAGAGCTCCGTTTAATGTATTTATAATACTATCAATTTCAACAATCTTTTGGTTTATAGCTTTATTTAATACCAAAACTTTTGATGAAAGTTTATTATTTTTTTCAATAGACTGGTTTGAAGCAATTTCTAACTCTCTTAAACTTTCTTCAAGCTCAAGTATTGCCATTTTGGTTTTATTAAAATGTTTATCGCTACATTCCATATTAAATCTCTTAAAAAAATAACCTTTATTTGTTTATAAATAAAATTTAAATCCAAGCATTGCAACCGACAATATAACTTATACAAAAGATTTTTATGCTTAATCGTTGACAAACACATTTTTTGTTTATAGCATTACCCCACAAATATATTATTTAGATAAATTATATGAAAACATTATTAAATTATTCACTGCTTATTTATTCAGGAGTGTTAGTTGTTACCTTCATCATTGCAGTTATTTGCAAACAGTATTGGCCGATTTCAACTCTTTTAATCGGTTTGTTGTATTCTTTCTATTGCTCTCAAACCATTCGTTATAAGATTATAAATAAATCTTACTCAATGTATGACGGCGTTGAATATGACAAGGTTCCCAAAACAAAATATAAAGCGCTCTACCTAACATCAAAGCTAAACTACTTGCTTATAGCAACAGGATTTGTAGGCTTTGTATTTCTTTTTATCTAAAGCACCAATCTTTGGTGCTTTTTTTTTATAAAAATGTCTTTTAATTATAAAAATTTTATGTTATAGCATTAAATCATAAAACAATTAAAAAGGTTTTCTCTATGCCAGAAATTATAAAATACATAAATCAAAATAATAAAATAACAAACCTTGATTTTGAGTGTTATATTCTAGACACATCACTTGATAAAGATTATATAACAGAGTTTGTAAACAAAGCCTCATCTTTAAATAAAATTATCCTATTTATGGGAAACAACGAAATTGAATATGCAAACTTTTTTTCTGCCTCTGGTGTAGTGTTAGATTTTAGCAATAAAGAAAAATTCCCCAAAGATTTAGGCGCTATAAAAAAGTTGTTACCCAAAAATTCTATCATTGGTTTGATAAGTCGTAATCGTCGCCATGAGGCAATGCTAACCTCTGAGCTAGAACCTGATTTTATTATCTTTAATGCTTGGAATGATGGCTTAAACAAAACAATAGAATTGCTTGATTGGTATAATGATTTTTTCATTATCCAATCTGCCGTTTTCTTAAAAGAAGAAACCATAGATACATCACAAATAAATTCAGATTTTATCATTTACTAAACAAAAAAAGCGCCCCTTTGGTGGAGCGCTTAACTTTTAAGCTATAAACTTAATTTATCTTTGCTCATTTAATCTATTAAAAGCATCTACGATACTAACACCAGCTATGCTATCTTTTTTATCTTCTGATATCCAATAACTTGTATCAACTTGTTTAAAAAGCTCATACACATCATAGCCTAATGCCTTATCAAAAAAACGCTTATTTTCTTTCATATTGTTCAAAGCAAACTCTGGAATAGCTCTAGTATTCTTTAATTGTTCATCCCTTTTTTCTATAGTAACATATGCATTTTCTTTTTCTGTACCTGATGCCGCACCATCAGAAAATTGTATAATTCTATCTATTAATGTTAACTCATTTTCTTCTAAACTTTCTTTCACTAAATCATAATGTTTCTTTTTACCATAAAAATATTTTTCCATTTTTTCATAAGGTTCAATTTGATTTAATGGAAACATATGAGTTAAACAAATATTTGCAACTTCTACATCAACATCTTTTAATAATTTATAACCAATCACCCCATGAAAAACTTCCTTTTCACGTTCTGCAACTTTTCCCACATCATGAAGCAACCCTAAAACATATACTCTTTCACTATCTTCTAATTTTAATTTTTCAGCCAATAACTTTGCCACACTCGCCACACCATACACATGGTTATGATAACTAACTAATATTTTTTCTCCTGTTCCCAAACTTCTACTATATTCTTTAGCTTCTTCAACAATTTGTTTAGCCTCATCTATACTTATCATTTCAATATCTCCAAAATTACAACTCTTCAATGATATCACAAAGTTTTAATTTTAGCAATTATTCTTCATAAAAAAAAAGCGCCCCTTTGGTAGGGCGCTAATTTTAAGAGATAATGCGTTTACTCAGCGTACTGAGAGTTGAAAGTTACCTTTTCACCATTTGGAGCGGTTATTGTAATGTTATAACCATTGATAGTGTAAGTATAGCCCTCAATCACAACAGCATACTTGCCATCGGTCAAGTTCTTCCAACCTACTGCCTTACAAGTTCCCTTATCAACTGCAGAAATCAACTTGCCACTAGAATCAAACCAGCGCAAATTTTCATTTTGTGCAGTTGCACGTGCAGGAACCCAACCATCTTTTCCGTGATATGCTGCTGAATTATACTGCGTATAGCTGTCAACTTTATACTTAAAGTCGCTAGCCTTAGGAAGCATAGTTTCGTAAACACATACGGCATAGGTTACACCCTTTTCCCAATTAAAGCAGAATGCACGACGTGTCACCTGCGAAGTCGGGTCAAAAGTAGCAGTAACGGTAAATCCTTTCGGCTTACCAAGGTTTGGACCATCAGGCTCTTCTGCAGGCTTTTCGACATAAATGTCAGTTTTGCCATCCGCAGATAAAGTCTTGCCGTCAACAGTACTTGCTACAAGCATTAAGGTATGAGGAGTAACTTCATAGTCACCGCTCTCGCTTGTATTACCCCAAGACTCACTCTTATTAAGACTCAACTTGACATCAAATGTTTTATTAAAGGTGCCATCGTTAAACACGATAACCGCATCCTTCAACGTTGTTGACATTGTTCTGTCAACAGCTCCATTTGATAAGAGATAATCATAAGTACGACTTCTCTCACTAACAGTAAAGAAGCCATCCTTGTTATCGCTTGTATTGTCAGATGTTAGCTTTTCACTAAGATTAAACGAAGTATTCTCAGCATAAAGTTTACCATCAGCCAAATCTGTCATCGAGATTGTAAATTGGGTGGTATAAACACTAACCTCGTCCTCTGCTGAAGGATTAGGAATAGTCTTTGTTACCTGTACCGTTGTTGTGTTGCCACTCCAAGTCTGCTTAGCCTCATAAACCGGATCTACCTTTGGTTTCTTAACATAAATGTCAGTTTTACCATCAGCAGATAAGGTCTTGCCATCAACCGTTTTTGCTGTAAGCTTCAAAGTATGTGGAGTTACATTGTACTCACCACTCTCGCTTGCATTTCCCCAAGACTCACTCTTATCAAGACTCAACTTGACATCAAATGTTTTATTAAAGGTGCCATCGTTAAACACGATAACCGCATCCTTCAACGTTGTTGACATTGTTCTGTCAACAGCTCCATTTGATAAAAGATAATCATAAGTACGGGTTCTCTCACTAACAGTAAAGAAGCCATCCTTGTTATCCTTTGTGTTGTCAGACGTTAGCTTTTCACTAAGATTAAACGAAGTATTCTCAGCGTAAAGTTTATCATCAGTCAAATCTTTCATTGAGATTGTAAATTGGGTGGTGTAAACACTAACCTCGTCCTCTGCATGAGTATGAGGGATAGTCTTTGTTACCTTTACGGTTGTAGTGTTGCCATTCCAAGTCTGTTTCGCATCATAGACAGGGTCTTTGGTTTCGTCAGCTGTAACCAAAAGCTTACCATTAGAAACAAGTGTTTCAGCACTTTCCTTGTCCCAAACATACGAAATTGTGTGATCATAATCATACACTTTGTATGCTACCGCATCTTTTACGATTTCGGTTGGAACAGTATTAAGCTTCGCACCCATATCAGTTACAACAAATACTCGAGCATCAAACTTTTTAGTGATGTTACCATCAATAAACGTTACAACCGGAGTTGTCTCTTTGTACTTGAAATAACCTGTTTCCTTTCCGTTGGTTGCCGTTGATGTATGCTCCCTTGATGTATAAACAGCACTAAACTTAATCGCCTCAGAGAACTTCTTCTCTTCAGTTTTAGTTGATGTTGTCTTTTCTTCAAGCTTTTGAGCATTCCAGTCAAGAGATGATGTAATCTTCTCGCCAAAATCGACCTTAGAAATAGAATGTGAACCATTGTAAACATACTTAGATGTTTCCTTATTTCCATCACTCCAAATTACGGTCTTATCGACAATGTACTCATCACCACTACCACTCAATACATAAGTAGAATCAACTCTTACAACATCAGGTTTCTTTTGAACTGGAAGCTTCAAGATGACTTTTTCCTCTAATGCATCAAGCGTACAACTACCAAGCTTAGGTGCTACATAGTTAAACGTATTGTACACAATTTCTGTTTCCTTCTTAGACTTTTCTTCAATCGCAAAACCAAGCTCCTCAAAACTAACTTTCAAAGGCTCAATCTTATGCGTACCATACTCGGTCTCAAGTTTAACAGGTGTATCATACGTAAACGTAGCAACACTTTCAACGATTGTCTTGTTTGGATTACCCTTATTTGAAGAAGTGTAAGTACCTTGCATTGTCTTAACGGTAAAACCGTCAGCATTTTTGCTTTCCTTAAACAATTCTTCTTTGAGAACTCCAGTTGAAACATCATTGAACAAGCTGTCAGCTGTTGGCTGTTCACGAACATCAGGCGCTTTAAAAAGATGATTTAACAAAACCTTATAGAAGTTTTCAAAACTACCTTTATTAGTGGTAACTGTTTCTTTTACTTCATAGGCCTCAACAGGACATCCAACATAAGAACCATCATAACTAACATTAGTTACAACAGTTGGATCTTCTGTAATCACCTTCTTGTACCAAGGATGAGCTTGAGTTGTGTACTTTTTCTGAGTAGTAGTTGTTGCTCTATCAGAATAGTCAATATCAAACTCAAGGGTAAGCTTGTACGGGTCTTCGGTTTCGGTTTTCTCGCCATCCTTTTCAAGATTGTAAACTCCGTTATAATTAACATCATCAATTACAACGTGTGGAGTAACAATTGTATCCTGACCAAAAACCAGAATACTATAGCGATAACCATAGCTAACTGTTGCAACCTGCTCGTCATCAAACTCAAATACCTTTACAAAGTCATAACCACGAGTGTTAGGAGCACTGTAAGGAGTTTTTGATTTAAGATATGATTTAACAAGCTTGACCGGAAGATTTTCCTTATCCTTAACCTCAATCAACTCTTTTGCAAGAGAAACGTTGAGATAAGCTTCAGGATAATACGTGTCACGACGCTCATTTTTGTCGCTAACGCAAACTGCTTCCTCTTCAAATGTCACAACACTTAATGCCAAAGAATCTTTGACATCGTCACTAACCTCAAGTCCCTTAAAGTTGTAGTACTTTTCAAGACTACCACCTGTCTCTGTCGGATTAAAGTTCTCCATCTCATCACAAGATGAAACTCCGACCATCACAAATAGCCCAAACAAACATGCCTGAACAACTCTAAACGCACTACTAAAGAGCGCATTTACCATCTTTTTTGTTTTCATACGTAAATTTTTTTTAAGTTATTAATTAATTTATTTTTTTTATCATATGTTGTCCTTAAAATTAAGCAATAAAATATCGCAAAACTAAGGGAGTAAGAATGTTGTTAAATGCACCCTATCAATTAAAAATTATACAAAAAATGATACCAAAAGGGCACAATAATACTGTATCGGGCGTAATAGTAGCATGATTTTTATACAAAATCAAGAGTTTTTTGTATAAAAATAGCATTTTTTTAAACAAAAAATAACACATAAAATAACGTTGACAAAAAGCTTTTTATTGATATATTCGCCGGTATTCTAAACTTATTATGTAACTTAAATTTTTGTGCAGTATGGAAAGATTAAAATCTTGGAGATGGTCACGCTTGCTAGATGAAGACGGCATAAAGCGAGCAGACTGTAAAGAAGTAAAATTTTCTTTAATTATTTTCGTGATAGTCTTTTGTGCGGTTGTTTTTGTATTTAATTGGTATAAGGTTGCTTTTATCTTAACGATTGCGTATGCGCTTTATGTGCTAGGTAAAATCTGCATCTCCGATGCTTTTTATGAGATAAAAGATAAAAAAACAAAAAATTATGTAAAAATATACGTATACAAGTCTTACAACCATAAATTCCCTTATAATGTTTACATCAAAGAGAACAACGACTTAAGTGTCATTGCAATAGATGATTATGAGTGGATAATTTGTTCAGACAAATCTGGCTGGTTTACCTTTGTTACCAATGATATTTGGTATTATTTAGAGGGAAATGAAATAATCATGCTCGGAAAACGTATAGGCAACATTATGTTTTTGGACCTTCACAGCAGTAAAATGCCGATGCTTAAAATACTTAATTCAAAAGGTATATTAAATATCATCCCCATAGATGAAATATTTTATGACGATGATATACATATTCCTGAATTAGAGTTTTTTGCATCAGACAATACCGATTATGCATTAATCAAGGTTGATAATGAATACAAACTTGTTTCAACAAGTTATATTCCTTATGGCGACAAGGGAATGATGTTTTTTTCATATGAAAGATTCAAGAGTGTTATCTTTAAAGAAAAAGGCCAAACAGCAATTGCTGTATGGGATGAAAAAATAAAAAAATACAAAATTCTCTACCGCCTCATAAACATGATAGACGACCTCAAAACTTTTGTAGAGGTAAAAAACAATCAATTACCAGGAATTGGCTGTATTTATAAATTTGGCAGAAAACGTAAAGATTTAAGCGAAGTTTATAAAGGAGTAATACGAGGTATTGACAAAGAAAAACGTATTATCATTTGTGAGGAAGGCTCAACTGGCTACTCTTACTAAACTAACAAACGCAAAGCCCAAAGCTTTGCTTTTTTTTATATAAAACTTCTCAACTTCATCCTAACAACACACCTTCCTATACCCATCATCCCTCGTTCCCCCCTCCATACTTTTCCTCCCTCGCTTTCAACTTCCTCCTAACCCGTCACCCCTCGTTTTGCTAGAGCAAAACGTCAAGGGATCTCCAATTTAAAAACAAAAAAGAGAGAAAATTTTTACACTTTCTCTCTTGAAACTCACATAAAGAAGTAAAATTTAAAAAACAAAAAGGAGTTGGATTTTACTCCAACTCCTTAAGCCTTGGGTGGGATAAAGTGCGGTGCTAGTAGTGACGCCGTGAGCGCAGTTTACGTTAACTGGTAAATAAGCGAGCGCCGACGCTACTATGACC
>SUUK01000006.1 GCA_015062535.1 Alphaproteobacteria bacterium | reverse complement strand
GTGAAGGCGGGTTTAATGTTAATGATAGCTCAACTTATTATATGGGTTTGAGAGCAAAGCTTAATTTGACTAATAATATCTCACTTTTGGCGGCATATTATCGTGGTTATACAAGTGGGTTTGATAGCAATATGTTATCTATTTCAGACCTTGAAACCGAAAGCTTTATGCTTGCTGGAGAATACAATCTTAATGCAAGTGATAAAGTTGGTTTGATGCTTTCAAGTCCAATGAGTGTTGCCAAAGGTTCTGCATCTATGACGTATTCAACAGGTCGTGACAACTACTCTAACAGCGCATACTTAAATAAAATCAAGACCTCTCTTCGTCCCGAAGCCAAAGAGTATGATTTAGGTATGTACTTTAAATCAAAACCAAGTGATAATGTTTCTCTATCAGGTAAGTTTGAGACAAGGTTTAATGCTGATGGCAAGAGGGGAGTGGAGGATTATATTGGGGTGGTTGGCGCTCACATTAAATGGTAGGGGGATTTGTATAAGTACTGTCATGATTGTAAATTTTAAAACTTATGTACGCTTTTTATGTACACCGCGTTTTAAAATTTACTTCCAGCACAGTACTTCTCCAAACCCTTGGCAACGGCAGAGCCGTTCGGTTTTAAATGGGGGAGATATTTATTGCAAAGTGGGGAATTTTGTGATAATATAGGCTATGTTTTGAAAAAAATGAGGCAAAAATGAGTGAAAAAATCCTAGAAAGCCAATTGTTTGATATAATCAAAGATGAAGAAATGGCTGAAAATATTAAGCTTGCCAAGATTGATATGCTAATTAGGCTTGGCGTAGATGTTAATGCTATGTATGGGGCGAAGTCTGCCTTAAAGCTTGCAAATGAGGTAAATAATCAAAAAGTTATAGAGTTTTTAGAAAATAATGGCGCAAAAGATATTTTTGATGAAGAAATTGCACAAAAGCTTGGTTGGGATTTAATAGAAGTTTGTGAAAATGGAGAAAAAAAAGACGTTGAAGAATTAATAGATAAGGGAGCTGATGTAAATCAAAAAGATGAGGATGGTAATACAGCTTTGATGAGGGCTTCATATTGGGGATATAAAGAAGTTGTTGAGCTTCTAATTCAAAATGGGGCTGATGTTCATTCAAAAAGTAACAATGGTAATACAGCTTTGATGAGGGCTTCATATTGGGGATATAAAGAAGTTGTTGAGTTATTAATTCGAAATGGTGCAGATGTTAATCAAAAAGATGAGGATGGTAATACAGCTTTGATGAGGGCTTCATGTGGTGGACGTAAGGAAGTTGTGGAGCTTTTAATTCAAAAAGGGGCTGATGTTAATGCAAAAAGTGTTACTGGTGATACTGCTTTGATAATTGCAAAGGATGAGAAAATAAAAAAAGCAATAATTGATGCGGTTAAGAAAAGAAATGAGAAGACTGAAGAGAATGTGATTATTCAAGGGGTTGAGAGAGAATAAAGGTTAATTTGTAGATCCCTTGACGTTTTGCGGCTCGCAAAACGAGGGATGACGAGTTAGGAATGTAATCAAGGATGAACTTCGCAACAATAAAAAAAAGCCATCCACAAGGGACGGCTTCTTTTTATTGGCGGATAGATGAAAGGGATTGATTTCGCTTTGCTCAATCTCACTGGCGCTCATAAGCCTTAAGGCTTACCGCGATACTTCCGTCTCGCTTTCGCTTGTAGTCGAACCCCTCTCTCCTGGGGTTCAAATCCAACACTTCGCAACAATAAAAAAAGCCATCCACAAGGGACGGCTTCTTTTTATTGGCGGATAGATGAAAGGGATTGATTTCGCTTTGCTCAATCTCACTGGCGCTCATAAGCCTTAAGGCTTACCGGCGTTCTTCCGTCCGCCTTTCGCTTGTAGTCGAACCCCTCTCTCCTGGGGTTCAAATCCAACACTTCGCAACAATAAAAAAAAGCCATCCACAAGGGACGGCTTCTTTTTATTGGCGGAGATGTAGGGATTCGAACCCCAGGAGGACTTGCGCCCTCGTCTGATTTCAAGTCAGGTGCATTAAACCAGCTCTGCCACATCTCCAATGTGTCTATCAGACAACGTGGTTATATATAAGGGTAAAAAAAATTAACGTCAAGATATTTTTTGTAGTTTTGTGAATTTTTTTTGATTTAAAAAAACTTGACATGCTATCTTATTGATATATAACGATTGAGCTTATGTGATTATTTATATATTATTAACTAAAAAATTTAGTTTATGAGTGAGTTAGAAAAAAATGGGGCAAAAACTGATGAAAAACATCGGTCTTTTGCGCTCTTGATTTTGAATGATGAGTTTCAAATCAAGAATGGTGTTGCTCTAAAGCCTTTTAATGTGTTTTTTGCAGAACACTTTGAGGAAATTGGAGATGCTGTTGTGGGAACTTCTATTAATGTTGTTTCTTTTTCTTTTCTGATTGAGGCAATAAAGCAAATTATTGCAGAATTATTTGAGAAAAAAGAAATGGCAATGCAAGTTGGTAGAAATGTTCTAAAGTTCTTTGAGTGCTCTCAAACTTTTTTCTATTTTGGTCCGGCGTTGGTGCAGATGATTTGTTTTTATAACAATGAACGAAATGCATCTTCTGACAAACAGGTTAAAAACCTTTGCTATCTCTTGTACATGGAGGCTTATCACAAGCTTAAAGAATCGAATTTTGCAATTAATGTAGAATCGTTTAGGCTTCTTGTTAAGTCTGATGAAAAACTTGCGAAAAGCATGCTTTCTAGGCTTAGTGTTGGGCCGGAGTACTATGATTTGGTTTTTGACGACTTAAGCCAAAGCAATGATGCATTGAAGATTGGTTATCATCTTATCTATAATGGTTTTGTTTTTGATTGCAAAACTGCTGTTAAGTGGATTGATGAAAACTATGGCACTAACAAGCTTTCGCTTGATTTGGAGATTGCACTTCTTCGGATTATTCATCGCTTTTGTGATTCTTGGGTGGCTCTTGATGAGAAGCTTTATGAAGATGTATTAAAAGATGTTGTTATTAATCGATTTAACTCGGTTATGACTTCTATCGAGGTGATGCATTGGCTTATCCATAAGTACAACAAGTCGGGTATGAATGTTGATGGGCTTTTAAAGGACCTGAAAGTTTTGAGAAAACGACTCTAAACTAGCTTATTAAACTCCTTTTTATGTAGAAATACATAAGGGGAGTTTTTTTTATATAAAAAAGCGCGATAAAAAGGGGTAAAAAAGTTTTTTTTTAAGACTTAATTTAGATATTGACTGTTATGATGGGGTAAAATATATTTTTCGAGTTTGTTTAATCTATAATTTTTGAGGTTTTTTTAGTAAAATGTGGTCTTTTTTATCTTATGAGCCAGAAAATGTTTGTTGTAGAGCTATGATGGCGTTTGTTGTTTCTTTGGTACTTTCTTTGATGTTTGGAGGAAGATTAATCGAATTTTTAAGATCAATGAGCAAATCTGGACAACCAATTAGAAGTGATGGTCCTAAAAGCCACATTAAAGAGAAAAAAGGTACCCCAACCATGGGTGGACTTCTTATTTTGGGAACTTCGCTTATTAGTATGCTTTTGTTTGCTAATGTGAAACTTCACTTTGTGTGGATTTCTATGCTTGTGCTTTTAGTTTATGGGGCAACCGGTTTTGCTGATGATTATGTAAAAGTAAAAAAACAAACTCCAAATGCTATGACTGCAAAGATGAAATTATTTATTCAATTTATGGCGGCAGTTTTGGCGGTTAATGTGATTGCGGCAGCTACTCCAAACTCTGTTGAAAGTACTTTATATGTGCCTTATTTTAAGTGGAGCTTAGAGCTTTCTTGGCTTTATATTCCTTTTGCTTTGTTTGTAATTGCTGGTGCTTCTAATGCAGTTAACTTAAGTGATGGGTTAGATGGTTTGGCAGGTGGTATGCTTGCTATTGTGTTTAGTGTGTTTATGGTGATTTCTTTTGCAACAGGTTATCCTGTGTTTAATGAAGTATCTATTCCATATATTCCAAAAAGCTATGAAATTAGTGTTGTTTGTAGTGCTCTTGTTGGTAGCTTGATTGGATTTTTGTGGTTTAATCTTAAAAAAGCTCGTGTGTTTATGGGTGATACTGGTTCTCTTGCACTTGGCGCCGTGCTTGGTGTGATTGCAGTTATTTTAAAACATGAAATTGTGCTTTCTATTGTTGGTATTGTTTTTGTGCTTGAAACTTTATCTGTTGTTATTCAAGTTGTGTATTTTAAGAAAACCGGAAAAAGATTTTTTAAGATGGCGCCAATTCATCACCACTTTGAACAACTTGGTTGGAGTGAAAATAAAGTGGTTTATTGTTTTTGGGGTGTTACTTTTGTTGCATCTATATTAGGTTTGCTTTCTTTGTTGTAGGAGAAGTTAATGCGATTACTTACAAGACATAGCAAAAGTAAAATTTCTAATTGGTGGTGGACCGTTGACAAGGTTAATTTTTCACTTGCTTTATTTTTGATTTTTATTGGTGTTATGTTGGTGTTGTCTGCAAGCCCTTCGGCTGCACATAGAGATAGACTTGTTGATGAATTTTCATTTGTGAAAAAACAAGGTGTTTTTATTCTGGCAGGAATTGGTCTTATGATTGGCGTTTCTATGCAAAATTTAAGAACAATTAGGCGCTTGGCAGTTTTTGGATTCTTATGTGCTTTTGTTGGGGTCGTTTTGACATATATTGTTGGTGATGCAACAAAGGGAGCGGCACGTTGGATTAAGTTTGCGGGTTTTTCGCTTCAACCTTCTGAGTTTATTAAGCCGGTGTTTATTGTGGTAACCGCTTGGCTTTTAGATGCAAATAAAAGAACAGATGACTTTCCGGGGATGACGGTTTCGGTGGTGTTGTATGTGATTACGGCGGGGGCTGTTTTTGGACAACCTGACCTTGGTATGACGGTGCTTATTTCTGGTGTTTGGGCGCTTCAAATGGTGTGGGCAGGAATTCCTGCTTGGCTTATTTCTATTTTGTTTACACTTGGCGCAGTTTTAGTTACTGGGTCTTATTTCTTTTTAGCACATGTTAGAGATAGAATTGATAGATTTTTGGCAACAGAAAACGAGATTGGTTCACAAATTCAAAAATCTATGGATGCTTTTGCAAATGGTAATTTGCTAGGTCGTGGTCCTGGTGAGGGTGTGGTTAAGATGAGTTTACCTGATGTGCATACTGACTTTATTTTTTCGCTTGCTGGTGAAGAGTATGGTGTGTGGCTTACAAGTCTTATTGTGATTTCTTTTGCGGTGATTGTGGTTAGAACAATGCTTAATTCGCTAAAAGATAATAACTTGTTTCAAATGTATGCGGCATCCGGACTTGCGGCTTCTTTGGGTGGACAGGCGATTGTTAATATGTGTTCTTCGCTTCAACTTATGCCGGCTAAAGGTATGACACTTCCTTTTGTGTCTTATGGTGGGTCATCTATGCTTGCTAGTTGTTTGACAATGGGAATGCTTTTGGCGATAACTCGAAAGAATGCAGTTTCGGAAGATAAAGATAACGGATAATAATAAGAATAATAAGGAGAGTAAAATGTTTGAAAGTTTTTTTAATAAATCAGAAGAAGGGTTGATTAATAGTTTGCCAGAAGTTAGAGGTAAATATATCGAAAATGTAAAGCTTTCAAAACATACTTGGTTTGGGGTTGGGGGACCGGCTGAGGTTATGTTTATTCCAGAGGATTATGAAGATTTAAAAATGTTTTTATTAAAAAAGCCAAGTGCTGTTCCTGTTACAGTGATTGGTGGCGGTTCTAATCTTTTGGTTAGAGATGGTGGAATTTTGGGGGTTGTGATTAAACTTGATAGCCCATTTTTTAAGCAAATTAAGGTTGATGGCAAAAGTGTGAAAATTGGCGCTGGTGCTATTAATGGTGATTTGAAAAAAGTTTTGATTGAAAATGAAATTGGTGGACTTGAATTTATTGTTTCGGTTCCTGGTAGAATTGGTGGTTTGCTTAGAACAAATGCAGGGTGCTTTGGTGGTTCGGTTAGTGAAGTTTTGGAAAGCGCTAAAATTATGAATGATTGGGGTGAGATTTATGATGTAGATAAATCTGACTTTAATTTTTCATATAGATCAAGTATGTTCCCTGAGAATTGGATTATTTTGGAGGCAACTTTTAAGGGTGTTCATAAAGATGCAAAAGAGATTAAGGCAACAATTGATGAACACAAAAAATATCGCACAGCTAATCAGCCAATTAATAAAAAAACTGCTGGTTCAACTTTTAAAAATCCAGATGGTTTGGCGGCTTGGAAGTTAATTAGTGATGCTGGTTGCAGAGGACTTAAAGTTGGTGATGCAGAGGTATCTGATAAGCATTGTAATTTCTTAATCAATAACGGTAATGCGAGCGCCCAAGATATTGAAGAACTTGGAGAATTGATTGTAAAGAAGGTAAAAGAAAAGACATCTATTACTCTTGAATGGGAAGTTCGTCGTATGGGGGTAAAAAAGTAAACGTTTATGAAAGAAGTGGTAAATAATACATTGAAATCAAAAGAAAACTTTGTTTATCCTGAACGTGAGTGGGCGTATAGGTTAACTGGGGTTGTGATGATTTTTTTGTTTATTTTATCACTTTGTTTGATTGCGGTTACAATTAGAGATAATGTGATTTCTGCTCAATTTGATAAGATGATGAAAAGTTTTTATCATTTTTCTTCTAAACATGGGCTTTATGTTGAAGATGTGATTGTTGAGGGAAATTATAGAACCTCGTATGAGGATTTAATCCAAGCGCTTAATTTGAGTGAAAATGAAAGTATTTTAGGGGTGGATATTGATTTGCTCCAAACAAAAATTGAGCAATTGACTTGGGTTAGACGTTGCGTTGTTAAAAGAAGCTTTTTTCCTCATAATATTTTGGTTAATATTGAAGAAAGAAAAGTAAAAGCAATTTGGCAACATGAAGGTAGATATTATCCGGTTGATGAAGAGGGTAATGTTATTGAGGTTGAAGATTATGAGCCAGACCAGAGGCTTTTGGTTTTAACTGGTGAAGGCGCACCTCATAACTTGGCGGAATTATTAAAAGTTTTAGATACTGATGAGGAGTTAAAATCTAGAGTAAGAGCGGCGGTTTTTGTATCTAATCGTCGTTGGGATTTAATTTTTGATACACTTAGTAATGGTGTGGTGGTTAAACTTCCTGAAAAAGATTTTCTTAAAGCATATCAAAAAATTGCATTATTAAACAAAAGACAAGGAATTTTTAAGCGTAAATTAACTTCCTTTGATGTAAGGTTTGATAATAGAATAGTTGTAGACATTGATAAGTCGTACTTTGATATGATGTTAAAGAGATAAAAAAGGGGAAAAAATGAACCATTCTTTTAATAGATCACCAGTTGTTGCAGCGCTTGATATTGGTACATCAAAGGTATGTTGTATTATTGCTAGAGTTACTAAAGATAAGAGAGTGTCTATCTTAGGTTATGGATATAATGCGGCAAAAGGTATTAAGAATGGGGTTGTGGTTGATGTTAATCAGGCAACTATTGCAGTTTGTAATGCTGTTGAAGCGGCAGAGCAAATGGCTAATGAACGTATTACAAATGTGATTGTAAATGTTAGTGGTGATAGAACTAGAAGTGTGGTTAGAAGCTCTAGCATTAGTATTCATAAAAATAGACCTGTTATGGAAGATGATGTTAAAAAAGTGACAGATAAAGGGCTTTTGAAAGTTAATGTTGAAGGAAATGAGCCTATTCACTTTTTAACTATGGGATATCATGTTGATAATGGCGAAGAAGTAAAAAATCCGATTAATATTTTTGGTGAAAATTTGAGCGTTGATATTTTGCTTGGTCTTTATCCTCGTCCTATGTATAAAAATTTATCAACTGTGGTTGAAAGTTCTCATTTAGAAGTTGAGATGAAAGCATTTTCGGCTTATGCATCTGGACTTTCTTGTTTGGTTGATGATGAAAGAGAGCTTGGTGCTACAATTATTGATATTGGTGGCGGTACAACTAGTATTGCAAGCTTTAAGAATGGTCATCCGGTTTATTTTGGCTCGATTCCAGTGGGCGGTATTAATGTAACAAACGATATTGCTTTGGGATTAACTACATCTTTTAACTATGCTGAAGAAGTAAAGAATCGTCATGGTTGTGCTTTTTTGATTAGCCAAGATGAGCAAGAAGTGATAAATGTTTATCCTGTTGGTGAAGAAGATGATAGCAATATTAAACAAATCTATAAGTCTGATTTGATTAATATTATTTCTCCTAGAATCGAAGAAATTTTTGAACTTGTGGGTAGAAAACTTGATGAAGCTGGATACAAAAATGCAACTTCTCATAGAGTGGTTTTAACCGGTGGGGCGGCACAGCTTCCAGGTATGAGAGAAGTAGCTTCTATGGTTTTGGATAAACAGGTGAGAATCGGTAGACCTCGTAATATCGAAAATATTCCTCAAGTGCTTCATAATCCAACTTTTTCGACTGCTCTTGGTCTTCTTTTGTTTGCAGTTAATAATTCTGAGAAGAAAATTGTGAAAAAAGTTAATGTTAGCACTAATACTGATGGAGTTTTTGCAAAAATTTTGGAATTGTTTAAGAAAACTTGCTAGTTGGTAACTAAAACTTAATTTATTATAAGCTAGAATCGTATTAAAGAATTTGGATTCTAGCTTTTTTTTAATTTAAGGAGATAAAAATATGGCAATTAAACTCTCTGTCGGCGATGCGGCACTAGCTCAATTAAAACCAAGAATAACAGTTATCGGTGTCGGTGGCGGCGGTGGTAATGCTATTTCAAACATGATGAGTAAAAATCTTGAAGGTGTTGATTTTGTGGTAGCTAATACTGATGCGCAAGCTTTGGCGCTTAACCCTGCTACAAGAAAAATTCAACTAGGTCTTGAGATTACTCAAGGTTTGGGTGCTGGTGCTAGACCAGAAATTGGTAAGCTTGCAGCTGAAGAAGCTAGAGAAGATATTGAAAGAGAATTAGCAAATTCTAATATGGTGTTTATTACCGCAGGTATGGGTGGCGGAACAGGTAGTGGTGCGGCTCCTGTTGTTGCTAGGATTGCAAAAGAAAAAGGAATCTTAACTGTTGGTGTTGTTACAAAGCCTTTTGCTTTTGAAGGTAAAAAACGTATGGAAAATGCTGAAAGTGCTTTAGAAAACTTTATTAATGAAGTTGATAGTATTATTGTTATTCCTAACCAAAATTTATTTAGAATCGCAGATAAAAACACAACTCTAAAAGATGCGTTTGTAAAAGCTGATGAAGTTCTTTATGATGGTGTTAGATCTATTACAGATTTGATGATTATGCCAGGTCTTATTAACCTTGACTTTGCTGATGTTAAGAAAATTATGGCTGACAAAGGTAAAGCTATTATGGGTACTGGTGAAGCAGAAGGTGAAGATAGAGCAAAAATTGCTGCAGAACAAGCTCTTTCTAACCCAATTTTAGACGATTGCTCTATGAAAGGGGCTAAGGGTGTTTTAATTAATATTACTGGTGGTTCTGACATTACTTTGATGGAAATTGATGAAGCAGTTAATATTATTAAAGAAGAAGTTGATGAAAATGCAGAGCTTATTTTTGGTTCTAGTTATGATGATAGTTTGTCTGGTAAAATTAGAGTTTCTATCGTGGTAACAGGTATTGATGAAGAAGCTCAAGTACAATATCTTAAAAATAAAGAAATGAACTCTTATGTTAACCTTGATAATGAAGTTAAACAAGAAGAGGAAGTTGAAGTTATTGAAGATGTTGTTTTAGATGCAAACGATAACATTGAAGTTGAGGAAAATAACACTACTGAGGAAGCTATTAATAATGAAGCTCAAGAAGTTAAAGCAAACGACAACATTATCGATTTGAAAGATGTAAGTGGTGTTGCTGAGCAAGGTGAATTTTCTAACATGAAACTTAAAGAAGATGAGCCAACTCGTTCTAATAGCGCTTTATTTAGTGCAATTATTAATAAGCCTATAGTTGCTAATGCTGAAGAAGAAAGCGTGGAAGTTAAAGATGAGTTGTTTGCTGTTAAACAAGAAAAAGCTTTTCAACCAAGTTCTAGAGTTAAAATTGTTGAAGAAGAGCCAGAGCTTTTCCCTGAACATGGTGAAGTAGAATTTCCATTTGAAAAGAAATTAAGAGAAGAGCAAGTTAAAATTGTTGAAGAAGAAGCTCCTTCTAAACCTCGTTCTTTCTTGGATAAGATTTTAGGTCGTAGTTTAAGCAAAAATGATGCCAATGAAAAAGTTGTTCAAAGAGTTATTACTCCAAAATTTGATGAAATCGAAGATGTTTTGGATAAAGCCAATGATACGGATGATGATTTGGAAATACCATCGTTTTTAAGAAGAAGGTAAGAAGGTGCCCCCCCTTTGAAAAAAGTGGGGGGCTTTTTTTATGGGGGGGATGTGCTAAAGCACGGTCATAGGAGCGTCGGCGTTCGCTCATGTACCCTTTTGTTTGTACACTACGCTTACGGCGTCACTCCTAGCACCGCACTTTATCCCACCCGTTGCAACGGCTTTGCCGTTTGGTTTTATGAGGGATGTGCTAAAGCACTGTCAAATTGTCAAATGGAAGCCTGTCCCATAATGCTCATGTACGCTTTTACGGCTTTCGGTTTTATGGGGGATGCTAAAGTGTTGTCATGATTTTTTTAATTCGTAGATCCCTTGACGTTTTGCTTATCGCAAAACGAGGGATGACTGAAAAAAAGCAGGGGCAAAACGAGGGATGACAGAAAAAAAGGCTAGCGTAAAACGAGGGGTGATGTTTGGGGGAGATATTTGTTGCAAAGTGAGGAAAATTGTGATAAAATGGGCTATATTTAGGGAAAAATGAGGCAAAAATGGGTGAAGTAACGTTAGAAAGTCAATTGATTGAAATTATTAAAGATGAGGATATGGCAGAGCATATTAAGCTTGCCAAGGTTGATATGCTCATCAAACTTGGTTGTAACGTTAATGCTATGTATGGAGCAAGGTCACCTTTAAGGTTTGCAAAAGATAATAATTTAGAAAAAGTTGCTGAGCTTTTGGAAAATAATGTGGGAAAAAATATTTTTGATGAAGAAATAGCAAAAGAACTTGGTAAAAAATTAATAGAAGTTTGTGCAAATGGAGAAAAAAAAGACGTTGAAGAATTAATAGATATGGGAGCGGATGTTAATGCTGAGAATAATAAAGGGTGGACAGCTTTGATGTGTGCTTCTAGATATGGTCATAAGGAAGTTGTGGAGCTTTTAATTCAAAAAGGGGCGGATGTTAATGCTGAGAATAATAAAGGGTGGACAGCTTTGATGTTGGCTTCAGCAGAATGTCATAAAGAAATTGCAGAGGTCTTAATTCAAAATGGGGCTGATGTTAATCAAAAAAATGATTATGGTAAGACAGCTTTGATTTGGGCTTCACGAAGTGGTCATAAGGAAGTTGTGGAGTTATTAATTCAAAATAGGGCTGATGTTAATCAAAAGGATGATTATGGAAAGACAGCTTTGATGGAGGCTTCAGTAAATGATTATAAGGAAGTTGTGGAATTATTAATTCAAAATGGAGCTGATGTTAATCAAAAAGATAATTACGGCGCAAAAGCAATAGTATATGCAACAGATGAGTTAAAGAAAGTAATTATTGATGCTGTTAAAAAGAGAAATATAAAAGAAAATGGACGATTTATTGGAAATATTAGAAATTTTTTTGAAAGTTAAAATAAATGAGTGAAGTAACGTTAGAAAGTCAATTGATTGATATTATCAAAGATGAGGATATGGCAGAGGATATCAAGCTTGCTAAGCTTGATATGCTTGTTAGGCTTGGGGTTAAATCTTATACAAGAGATGAAAATAGAACAACAGCTTTGATGTTAGCTTGCCAAATGGGGCATAAAAAAATTGCTGAGTTTTTAATTTCAAAAGGGGCGGATGTTAATGCAAAGAATGATAAAGGATTAAGAGCTATTCATTTGGCTTCTGAGAAAGGATATAAAGAAATTGTAGAGCTATTAATTCAAAATAAAGCAGAAATTGATGCTAAGGATAATGAGGGTAACACTGCTTTGATAAAAGCTTCAGGAAAAGGTCGTAAAGATGTTGTAAAGCTATTAATAGAAAATGAGGCAGATGTTAATGCAAAGACCAATAACGGGGTAAGCGCTATACATTTGGCTTCTGAGAAAGGACATAAAGAAGTTGTTGAGTTATTAATTTCAAAAGATGCAGATGTTAATGCATCATTTGAAACAACAAATATACGTGTATGGCCTCCTTTAATGTGTGCTGCATGTAATGGTCATAAAGAAGTTGCAGAGCTGTTAATAAAAAATGGGGCTGATGTTCATAAAGTCATGGATGAAGGTATAACAGCTTTGATGATTGCATCAGTTAGAGGACGAAGAGATACTGCGGAGATTTTAATCAAATATGGTGCAGATGTTAATGCGACGAAAAAAAATGGATGTACAGCTTTAATGATGGCCTCAAATGAAGGTCATGCATGGGTTGTTGATTTATTGATAGCAAATGGGGCAAATGTTAATGCAAAAAGTGTTACTGGTGATACTGCAATGAAACTTGCTAGAGATGAACGAACACGTAAAGCAATAATTAGGGCTGTTGAGGAAAGAAAAAGTAATACATTTTTGGGGAAAGTTAAAAGAAGTTTAGGACTAAATAAATAAGGGTTTTTAACTCGTAAATCCCTTGACGTTTTGCTAAAGCAAAACGAGGGATGACAGAAAAAAAGGATGGCGCAATCGAGGGATGACAAAATAAAGCTCTTACCGTAATTAAGTGATGACGGGTTAGGGAGAGATTTTTGTATGCTTTTAGTTTCCGAGATATTTTTGAGTATCGTATAACTCTTTTTCATCTAAAACAAAAATGATATGGTCGTTATGAATAAAGATACTTTCTTTATGTGGCCATGGGCGAGCTTTGTTTAAGATGTAATCTTTTATTTCTGGTATAGATTTTAGCTCATTAAGTGAAGCATTTTGAGAGGCAAAATCTGTTTGATAAAAGAAGTTATAAGCACTTTTGGCGTTTTCTTTATTATAGTATGCAAGTGATAATAAAGAATCGCTTGTTAGCTCATTTTGTTTCTTTAAGTAATATCTTTGGCGCAAACTTTGTGAACCAATTTGGTATAATTTATATTGGCGCTCAATGTTGAAATTATCCATCTTTTCCATTCGGGTGATGATGCGCTCTGCAAGTTTTAATTCTGCATCAAAACCAAATTTCCACACCTTTAGCGCATAAGAAATTCTGATAAAGCTCATAAAGATTACAAGTATGCTTATAACATAAGCAAAACGTTTTAAGTAAGTTGTATCAAGCTTTAGCATTAAGGCTAACATTAGAGTATAAAATATTGGTAAGCCATAAAAATCTATTTGAGTATTGTTAAGTGTAGCATAGTTTGAGGTTAATAAAATAGATAACTTGCTACATATTAGTAACAATGGAATTAGGCTTAAACAAATAACTGCAGATTTGATTGAAGATGATTTGTAGATTATAACAAACAAGGTTACTACAACAATGCTTAAGGTTATTAGTTTGTAGCTTAAGTCTATGAATGGGAATGTTGCAGAAAATTGCATTATCATAGATGATATAAGTACTGGAATGTTGGTTATGCTGTTTGTAAAGCTAATAGATGATATAGCGTTTTGGTTTGATTCTTTTAATAACAAAATTACAAATATATATATCAAAATAGAGGCGGTGATATTAGCTAGTGCTTGTAATTGTCTTAAAGAGGCTTCTTTGAAAGAAACTTTTGTGGTGGCAACAGATAAGAAAATATTTCCTAAAAGTGCAACAAATAAAAAGTTGATTACAGGTAAGTATGTACCAAAAGAAAGTACGAATAAAAAGATTGCAAGCAAGTTGTAAAAATAACTTCTATTTATAGATGTTGATGTTTTTTGGCTTAGGATTAAAGCTGTTATGATAAATGTGCCAAGCCATAAGTTGCCAAGTGTATTTTGGGCATGGTACATCCAGCTTAATGTGTATGGGGTGATAGTTAAAAAGAGGGTGGTTATGGTGTATATAAAAGTTTTTTTAGGTAAATTCCAATAGTAGGCTAAGAGAACACCACTAAGGCTTAAGCCAATGAAAGACCATAAATTATTTATTACAGGTAAAATCTTACCACCAAATAAAAGGTTTTGCATAGTAAAGGCACTAAATTTGCCTTCTTTGATGGCTGATAGGTTGTCTACACTATAACGAATGGCATCCCAATCATATGCGCCCCACATGAAGTTTATGGTGTGGAATAAAAACGCAAGGTTTATGAAAATAAAACTTATCCAAAATGATTTTTTGTAAACAGAAGGGATTGATTGGTAAAAACGAACGGTTTCTTCTGCCCAGTCATAGTCGTTAAGGAAGTGTTTTACTTTTTCAAAAATTGTGGGACTTAATAGTAGATAGCTAACTATGGCAACTAGTGTTGCAAATGCTGAACTTGATTTTAAGTTAATGTCTAAACCAAAGTGGTTTAATGCAATAGCTAGTACAAGTACAACACATCCTAATAAAATGGAACATATGAAGTTAAGTGATGTCTTTTTCACGTTTTTACCCTCCGTTATTAATATGGGGTAAGTATATTAAGAAAATTATACGAAAGTCAAAGATAAAAGCTTTGTTTTCCTCTTATATGGATAAAAAACTTTTGATGCGAGGTGAGAAAATTATATCATCTTCGGTTATGGTGGTTTTAATTAGCATATCTTTTTTGGCTCTGGTTCTTGATAAGGCAACATATAACTGCCCATGTGCAAAAGCGCCTCTATTGATGTCTACAATTACTCTATCTAGGGTTTTGCCTTGGGCTTTGTGGATGGTTAGGGCATAGCCAAGTTGGAGTGGATATTGGATAAAGTTTCCAGTTTCTTTTTCGATTATTTCGCCAGATGTTTCATCTATGTCATAGGCAAATGACTTCCACTCCTCGCGATAAACAGTGATGAATTTGTTATCATTTAGGGTACGAACAACAATGTAGCGGTCACTTAGTTTTTCAACAATTCCTGATGTGCCATTGATGAAATCTGGATAATTATTTTTGTTAAAGACAACTAATGCGCCTTCTTTTAGGGTTAATGTTTTAGGGGAAGGGGTGTCTTTTAATTTTTCAAATGAGCCAGATAATTTAGCCTCATAACTTTTTTCTGCGGTGGTTAAATTTTGGAGGCGATTTTGATTTATATTATCGGCAATTTGGCGGTAGGGGGTGATGGTTATGGCAGTTTTTACAAAATCATCTGGATAGGTTTCTTTGGTGTTAAAATAATCTATGGTTTCGGTTAGTTTTTCGTTGTTTCGTAAATTTTGTAAAAAGCCTAAAAGAGTTACATCTTTTTGGCGATAAACCTCGGTTAGTTCAAACTTTTGAAAAGCACCTTTTAAGTATGATTTGGCATCAAAAAAATAGGGCTCAGAAGTATTATATTCTTGTCTAAAGATGGGGGCTACATCTTGCTTTATAATTGGGGGGAGTTGGCACAAATCTCCAATTAAAATTATTTGTAACCCACCAAAAAGACTTAAATTTCCTCTTGCTTGGCAACAAAGTGCCTCTATGGTATCTAAAACATCTGGGCGAAGCATTGACACTTCATCAATGATGAGAATGTCAGTCTTTTTTAAGATAGACTTGAGCTTTTTGCGACGAGTGACAAGTACATCTTTTAAGATTAAAAAATCACTTAGAGGCAAAGAAAACATAGAGTGAATTGTTGCACCCTCAATATTTAGGGCGGCGATAGCAGTTGGAGCAATAATGCGGATACGTTTTTTAGAATGATTTTTTAGGTATTTGATGAAAGTTGACTTGCCGGTTCCTGCTTGGCCATGTATGAAAATGTTTTGATGAGTGTGTTCGATAAGGTCAAAAATTTTGCGTTGGACAAGGTTGAGGCAATCTAAGTCTTTAACTGATTTAGATAATGCTTTTAGGGAATTTAGAGTATCAACTGGTATTGTATCTTGCATTTATTGTTCCGGTTATGTTCTTTTTTTAGAGAATAAATGCGATAAATAAAAAAGTCAAGAGGTAGAGTTATTTTTTTGTTTTTCGAGTGCTTCTAAAATTTTCGTATCGATTTTATATTGGTTTGATAGGTAGTAGCTATCGTTTGAAAGTTCATTTAATTTGATTTTTGCTTTAATTTTAGCAATTTTATTTTTGAGGTCCATTTTTTTTCTCCTTATAGTAGCTAACTAATTCATCTAGTCCTCTGCAAAGAAGAGTTTTTATCTCGTCATTAAAATAGAGGGTTTCTCGTTTGCTCATTTTGTAGGGGGATTTTATTTCGGATTGTTCGATAACAATTTTGTAGATTACAGAAACAAATTGAGTTGAGAGTTTTCTTAAGCTTTTTCGAAAGCGTTCTGATGAGATGTTGTCGTTAAAAGTTTTGTAGCTTGTATCTACCTTTGGTGTGGAAAGGTCTAAAGATTTTAGGTGGCCTTTTTTCCAACTTAAAAAATCTTGGTAGAAAAATATTCCAGCTTTAAGTCGGTCTAAGGCACTAAATGGTTGATAGTATGAATTATTTATGTAATATTTTTTATCTAGGTAGCCATTGTTGTAATAGCGCTCAAGAAGGAAAAAGTCTTTTTTTCTAGCCATGTTGGGTGGTCCTTTCTTTGATGAAATCAAGAGTGTTTTCAAAATCTGCAAAAAGTCCATGATCTACGGCTAATTTATATCTTGTACTATAATTGAATTTTTTGAAATCGTTATAGGGATAAAATTCTTTTAGGCGGTCGTTTAGGATATAATTAACTGCTTTGCAATAGGTGGGATAGAGGTGTTTGCAACGTCCAGATTTTATATCTTGCTCCATAAGGTAGGTTTCGGGATTAAAGGGAAGATTATATGAACTTGATGACGATGGAGGTTGTTTGTATTGTAAAAAATTTTTAAATTCTTGAATGGTTGGGTAGGCGTTTTTGGTGTGAGATTTTTTCCACTTTTTTATGGCTAAAATTATTTCTTCAACACTATATGGGGCAATAAGCTCTTCCCATGAGGTGTGCTCTAATGGAGTTGGTTTTTTAAAGTTTGGATAAAGGTATTTGATGTTGAGTAAAAAGCTGTCTATTTTTTGCATGTATATCTCCCTTAAATGTTTATATCGTTTTCTTCTATTTTTTGCATAAAACGGCTAAAATGAGACGAAAACTTTGGATACAACTCATACGAAAATGGGGTTGCAGGTTCGGTTTTGTGATGCCGGTTTATGAGGGTATTTTGGGGAGGGGGAGGCTTTTCTGATATGGGATATTTATTTTCTTTTTGGGGTGTCCAGAATTTATCTTTTAGCTCATGCCAGTACTTTTCGTCATCTGTTGCTTGGGTGAATGTTTTTTGATTGGTTGTAGGGGCTCTTTTATGCCACAAGCGGACAATTGCTTGCCAGTTTCTTATTTCGCTTTTGCCAACGCACCAGCCTCTTGAGGTGTAGAAATCTACAAAAACCTCGGCGTCTACGTTGAAGTTGTGTTTTTTGATGTATTCGTTTACTTCGGATATTTGGGGCGGAGTGATTATCGGAAGAGTTGAATAATTTAAAATTTTTAGAGAATCGTTTGGTATATTATTTATTTTTATATTTAAATTATTATTTATATCTTCTTTTGGTTCTTTTCTTATGGCATGGCTACGGCATGGCGGCGGCAAAAGTTCGGCATTTTGTGGGGATTCTAAAGTTTGATTCCAGCGTTTTTGATGCCCTAAAATGGAGAGTTTTTTCATTTTTTCTTTGAGCTTTGATTTTTGGTCTTGGAGAGTTTGGATATAGGTATAAAAACTTTTTACCATATCGTCATTTATGGTATCGTCTTGGTTGAGCAGTTTATCTAAAAGCAAGCCTTTTTGCTCTAGATTTAGGTTTTGGAGAATATGTTTTAGGTCTGTGTTTAAGATGATATCCATATGTTGTACCTTTCAAAGTATATGGTAATTGATATAGGTTTTGCTTAATTGCAAGTAGGTGCAATTGGTTAAAAAAAGTCCATAAGTTCTGAAAAGTCACAAATTTATGCTGTAATAATGCATAAACAAAATACTGATAGTTGTATAAAAAATAGAAAACAACTATTCGTAGGTATAATATATTATAAATAATATATTGTCAATATTAAAATAAGTGCTTGCAAAAAAAAATTGTACTTTTAATATTTGATGCAAAGGAGATTTAATATGGCAAATATTGATGAAATTCGTAGTCTTTTGAATAAATTTATAATTGAAAAAGGTTTTACATATCGTGATTTATCTTTGAAGATTGGAAGAAAAGATTCTTACATTCAGCAGTATATTAAATATGGTTTTCCAAAACGCTTGAGTGAAATTGATAGAAAAAAAATAGCGTTTTTGCTTGATATTGATGAAGAAAAGCTTGTGGATGATGAAATTTTGATGACAAGTGCTAAAAGTTCTAAAATTAAAAATAAGATTTTTGGCGAGATGGAGTTTGAAAAATTTGTTAATGTTAATATTTATGCAATTAATGGAAAAGATAGGCTCGACAAGGTGGTAGGATGTTTTTGCTTTAGTATTGATGATTTTAAGGACTATGATTTTAATAATGTGATTAATGCTAAAATTATAAGACAAGTTGGCGATAGTATGGAACCAACAATTAAGGAGCTAAATATGGTGCTGTTTGATGATAGTAAAAACAGCTTTAGTGGTGATGGGGTATATGTTGTAAAATATAATGGAGTTATTCAAATAAAAAGAGTGCAAAAAATAATTAAAGATAAATACTTGATAATCTCGGATAATAATAAGTATAAGTCTATTGAGAGCGGTATTAATGAAATAGAGTTTATTGGAAAGGCTCTAAAGGTTTTAAGCGCTAGTGATTTATAATAAAATAAATCGTAATATTTTTTTACTGCCAATTAAAAAATCTGTTCTTTACAACTTTTAAAAGAACTGATAGCTTTTTTGCATATGAAAAATAATTTATAGGAGAATAAAAAATGATACACTCTACTGCTGTTGTTGAAGAAGGCGCAATTATCCACGAAACTGCTGAAATTGGACCTTTTTGTTATATCTCATCTCGTGCTAAAATTGGTGCAAATTGTAAATTAATTGCAAGAGTTACAATTTTGGGTGATACAACACTTGGTAGTGGTAATATTGTTTTTCCTGGGGCTTGTTTGGGCGGTGGTCCTCAAGACCATGGTAATGAATTTAATGAAGGAGCTAAGCTTATTGTTGGTAATGACAATGTTATTAGAGAAAATGTAACTATGCATGCTGGTACTCCTAAAGAAGAACTTACTACAAGAGTTGGCTCTAATGGTATGTTTATGATTAACTCTCACGTTGCTCATGACTGTGTGGTTGGTGATAATGTGATTATGACTAACAATGCGGTTATTGGTGGACACGTTCGCTTGGGTGATGGTGTGATTATGGGTGGTAACTCTGCTGTTCACCAATTTGTTAGAATTGGAAGAAAAGCTATGATTGGTGGATTGACCGGTGTTACAAGAGATGTTATTCCTTTTGCAATGGTTACTGGTGATAGAGGTAAACTAAGAGGTCTTAACGTGATTGGTTTGAAACGTAGCGGTTTTGATGAAGCAACAGTTAAGTCTGTTACTCGTGCTTATATGTATATCTTTAAATCTACAGATGGTAACTTTGAAGAACGTGTTGAAAAAGCTGAAGCTAAATATAAAGACAATGAAATGGTGCAAGAGCAAATTAAGTTTATTAAAGAAGCTATGCACAGCCGTCGTCAGGTTTTAGTTGCAGAATAGAAGAAAATTTATTAAACTACCCCCATCTAACAAAAGATGGGGGTTTATTTTGCCTAATAAAAAAATATTTCATGCTCTGGTTTTGTTGCTTGTTGTTATAGTGGCTACAGTTTTGTCGTATGTTTTTACTCGTCCAGTTCGTTATGCGGTTTTTGCAGGATATAATAAAGATGGGGTTATTGAGCCGTATGTTGTAACCTATCTTAAAGGGCTTGATGAGGTTTGTGATGGGATTGTTTATATTGCAGATAGCAATCTTAAAGAGGGTGAGGAAAAAAAGCTTTACGGCATAAATATCTTACATATGGAACACAAAAGACATAATGAGTATGACTGGGGGTCATATAAGAGAGGGTATGTATGGCTTAGAGATAAAGGTTATTTGGATAAAGCGAGTGCGCTTATTTTAGCAAATGATTCGACATATGCGCCAATTACATCTTTTAAGCCAATGTTTAAGGAAATGGAGAAAAGAAGAGAGATAGATTTTTGGGGGGCAAGCCAAAATACTCAATTTACAAGACATTTGCAGAGCTATTTTTTGGTGTTTAATAAATCTGTTTTAAAGTCAAGATTGCTTGATCCATTTATTGAGAGTGTGACAACAAAGCCGGATAATTCTTATTACATTGTAGAGTATGAAACAAAGCTTACACCATATTTGCAAAATTTGGGGTATAAATGGGATAGCTATATGCCATATAAAAAGTTAGGGTATCTTCCTATCTCAGATAAGAACTCTTATCCTCTAACAATAATTAGCAAATATAATCACCAGTTTTTAAAGCGCAGAACTTTTACTGAAAAATTGATGATTTTGGAAAACATTGAGGAGTTATTAAAGTATTTGAAAGTAAATTCTCCTAAAATATATGAAAATATTGTTGAGGCTAAGCATCCAAGATTAAAAGATATGTTATTAAAGCAAGGAAAATAAGATGAATTATTTGAAAAATAGAATAATTATTTTACTTTGTATGGTGCTTGTGCTTGTTGGCATTATAGTTGACTATTTTAGTGTTAGAGATGTAAATGTTAGCCTAAGTCCTTTAAAGGCAAATAAAAATACAACAATTTTTGCTGCTTATTCTGATGATGGAGTGATTTCTGATTATGTGACTAGTTATTTAAGGCGCTTAAAGGAGATATCGCCAAATATTATTTATGTAACAGATAATCCTATATCTAAAAAGGAGATTAGAAAATTAAAACCTTATGTTAATCATGTTATTGCGTACAAACATGGGGAATATGACTGGGGGTCTTATAAGAGGGGATTTGAGTTTTTGAAAAAGAATGTGGCGATAGATAAAAATGCTAATTCTCCTTTTGTTATTTTAGCAAATGATTCGACGATTGCTGTTAAGCCGTCTTTTAAGCCAATACTAAAAGATATGATGGAAAAAGATGTAGATTTTTATGGGATTACAGCAAATAAAGATGGGACTTATCATATTCAAAGTTATTTTATGGTGTTTAGTCCTAAGGTGTATGGTAGTGATGAATTTAGTCAGTATTTGAGTGGGGTTAAAAAGCAAAGAGATGGAATGGCGGTTGCTTATACATATGAGGTGCCTTTTACGAAGTATTTTGAGGAATTAGGTTTTAGTCATGCAACATATATTGATTATGAAAGTTTGAGTTATTTAGAGCTAAATGATAAACATTGCTATCCTTTGACGATGTTGTCTCAACATAATTTGCCTTTATTAAAAATGCGGACTTTTACGAATAGATTAATTGTTAAAGAGCCTAGACGATTGGTGTTTAATTGGCTTAGAAAAAATAGTCATAAATCTTATAAAGAATTGCTTCGTCATTTGGAAAAAATTAAGTCGCCATATTTAGAGGAAGCAAGATAATGGCCTTTTTTGTTAACAAGCAAAAATTGTTTGTTGGTATATTAGGGCTTTTAATAGCGGTTGTTTGTATTTTATGTTTTATGAACAAACCTAAGAGGTATGCGGTTTTTGCAGGATATAATAAAGATGGGGTTATTGAGCCGTATGTTGTAACTTATCTTAAAGGGCTTGATGAGGTTTGTGACGGGATTGTTTATATTGCAGATAGCAAGCTTAAAGATGGTGAAGAAAAAAAACTTTACAGCATAAACATCTTATATATGGAACACAAAAGACATAATGAGTATGACTGGGGTTCTTATAAGAGAGGGTATGTATGGCTTAAGAATAATGGATATTTGGATAAAGCTGATGAACTTATTTTGGCAAATGATTCGACATATGCGCCAATAAGCTCTTTTAAGCCAATGTTTAAGAAAATGGGTGAGAATAAAAATATTGGTTTTTGGGGTAATAGTTTGGCTATGTATGGTATGCCACATATTCAAAGCTATTTTATGGTGTTTAGAAAAGAGGTTTTTAATGATAAAGGATTTGGAGAGTTTATTTTATCAATTAAACATCAAGAAGAACACTTTGATTATGTTAGAAAATATGAAATGGAGTTTACTCAATATCTTCGAGGAAAGGGGTATTATTATAAAAGTTATTTGCCAAGAGTTGGGAAGGTTGATGATGAAGATGTTTTAGCAAATCCTAGCATATATCCGCTAGAGTATATAAAAAAATATCAAAATCAGTTTATTAAAAGAAAGTTCTTTTTAAGTACGGAAATTAAGAATGGAGATTTAACGGGCGAACTTTTAGAGTATTTAGAGAAAAATCATAAAAGAACTTATGATGATATAAAAATGAGCGGGGTTATAAAAAATATTTAATATAGAGAAAGGCAAATGGGGCTTCTTATAGTGATTAGGTTATGATATGAGCTTTAGGGAAAAGTTGATAAAAGAATAGGTGCGTGTTTTTAAGGTACTGGAAAGATAAAGTTGACTATTATTTAGAAAAGAAATATCTTAAAGCATAATTTATGATTTTATCTAGGTGTTTTAGGGGGTAAAATGGGACGTATTCAATCATTATCGGGTTTAAAGGTTATGGCTGTATTTGGGGTACTTGCTTGTCATATGGGATTGGTACCGGCATTTGATCTTTGTGCAAGAATGGTTGAAATATTGTTTATTATTTCGGGTTTTTTGATGGCTTATAACTATCATGAAAAGTTTGAAGATTATTCGCTTTTAAGTGGGTTTAAGGTGATTTATGGCAAGCTTTGGCGTTTTTATCCAGTTCATTTGATAACGTTTTTATTGCAGTTGTTTTTTGTGGAATTTTGGGTGTTAAAACCTTTAGGGTATAAGCTTTCTATTGGTGGGTTAAATCTTTCTTTGTTGCATGCTTGGTTTGTGGATACGGAGTTTAGTTTTAATAATGTATCTTGGTTTTTGAGTGCTTTGCTGTTTTGCTATTTGATAACTCCTGGTTTGGCTGGTATTGTTAAAGGGGTAAAGAGAGTTTGGATGCTTTTTGTGGCTATTTTTGTGGTGCGCTTGTTTTTTGAATATGTGGTTATTAATGAAAGAAGGTATGTGTATTTGGATTTACATTGTAATCCTTTTATCCAATCATTAAATTATGCAATGGCTTATATTTTGGGTGTTTGGTTTGGCTCAAAAAATTCGGTTAATGAATATTTGAAAGAAAAGGCAAAGGGTTTTGAAATTAGCGCTATTCAAGTTTTGATGTTTTTGCTTTATTGGGTTTGTTGTTATTTCTTTAATGGGGGATATAGAATATTTTTTGTTGGGATTGGTTTGGGGCTTGTTATGGTTTTGGCTTATACCAATGGAATTGTAAGTAAAATCTTGTCAAAGCGTTTATTTTTGATTTTTGAGGGGATTACGCTTGAGATTTTTATGTTTCATTCGTTTATTTTGTATCATTTTCCGGTAAATGGGGCTAAACCTATTACATATCTTACATTTTTTTGTATAACTTTGCTTGTTTCGGTTATGTATCACTTGGTTTATACTGGGGTAAAAAAGAGATTTTTAGCAAAATAGGAAAGTTTTGGTTCGAAAAGTCTTGTAAAAGGCTTTAAAATATGATATTATAGATTAGTTATAGTTGATAAAAGTGGGAGAGAGATTATGGCTGATAGTGTAGATAAAAATGAAGAATTAAGAAAAGCAGCAGCAGAGGGCAATGTTGATGTGGTTAAAAAGTTGCTTGATGAAGGCGTTGATATAAATTCTTGTAATGAACATGGTATGACACCGGTTATGGCGGCTGTTTGTTGCTTTAAGAGAGAAACAGTTGACCTTTTAGTAAGACGTGGCGCAGATGTTAATCAAAAAAACGAACATGGTAGAAGTGCTGTTTTTATGGCTGATGAAGCAACTCGTAAAGTGATTTTTAATGCAATTAAAGAGACTAAAGAAAAGCAAAAAAGCCAAACAAAAGAAGTTGTCCAAGAAAGATAATGTGAAGTTTTTTTAAGTAAAGAGGATGAACAAAAATTTTTAGCCTTTAGTTTAAACGTTTTTTTAACTCTAATTGGAGTATGCTTTAGTATACTTTTAAGGAGATGTTTATGCTAAAAGTTTTAATAATGATGTTGGCTCTTTTGATGGGAGCTAAGAATGTTGTTGCGGAAGTTCCTTCTGAACTACAAGGTTTTGAGTATTTAGAAGAGTTATTGCCTGAAGATGAATTTAATTCTTTGGGTGAGAGGTCAGAGCATGCTATTCGTAGTATGCAAAAAAATATTATCCCACAAATTATAGAGGTTATTCCAGAGGTTGCTGCATATAATATACATAATCCAGAACAAGTGTTTTGCTATCATATAGAAAAAAGGGCAAAAGGTGATGCGGGATATAGTATTGGTAATTACAAGATTGTAGATTATTGCGGTGAGCTTGATTATAATGTGATTACGACATCTTATGAAGCTTTGTTTACTAGAAGCCCAAATATCATAACTACAAAAGCAAATTGCAGAATCGAGCCTCAAGTTATGCTTCGTTTTGTTAGAGGTGTTGATTTTGTTGATGTTTTATTGTCTAGCCCTTGTCCTTCGTTTACAATATTTTATGGGGGAAGATATAAATCTTTTAATGTAAAACAGGCTGTTATAGATGATGTTATTGGGCAGTTTGATAAAACAAGAGAAGCATTTTTATCTCCGGCTATTGTTAAGCAGACGGTTGCCAATGCTGAAGCTAAAGATGAAGAAGAATCTTATGTGTTAGAAAAAAAACAAAAACAAGCTGAAGATCAAAAAGTTAAAGAAGTTGAAGAAAATAAAGAACCTCAAAAACCTAAAACAGGGTGGGGTAATTTGAAGCTTAAGATGTAATTTAATTTGATTTATCGAAAATTTTAGGAGTTTGTTATGAGTGACGAAAAAAAAGATCCGGGTATGAAATGGGTTATTTTTGCAAATATTTTGCTTGTTGCAATTATGGTACTTTTGTTGGTAGCTTCTTATTTTGAAAAAATTGCAAGTAAGAATAAAAGACAAGAGCTTGATAATATCGAAAAACTAGAAAGTGTTTCTTCTTTAGATGACTATACAAGTTATGATTTTGATTTGAAAATTAAGCCTCAAAATTGTGAAGGGGTTAGCGGGGACGTTGATATAGTTTTGATTACTGATGCTAACTATATGGACTTTACAAGAGTTGCAATTAATTCTGCAAAAGAGACAAAGTGTCCTGATAGTGTTTACAATTTTCATGTTATGACTATTGCTCTTCAAGATGGTGATAAAGAAGCTTTGGAAGCTCTTAAAGGTGAAAATGTTAATGTTAGAGTTTTAGAGCAAAAACAAATTGATTTGTTCTATATTAGGGATACTCATGTTTCTAAAGCATCTTTGTTAAAGTATTATATCGCAGAGCAATTACCTGAGCTTGATAAGGCACTTTATGTTGATTCTGATATTTTGGTTTTGCATGATTTAAATGAACTGTATAAAATTAATCTTGGTGACAATTATTTGGCAGTTGTAAAAGATCCTTCTTGGTTTTTTGAAAATAAACATGTATTAGAATTAAATCTTGAGGAAAGAGGATTTTATTTTAATAGTGGTGTGATGCTTATGAATTTGGATAAAATTCGTAAAGATGGTATAATTCAAAAGCTAGAAGACTATACAAATAATAACTTCCGTACATATATGGACCAAGATGCGCTTAATGTTGTTGTGGGTGATAAAGTTCAACTTATGGATGTGAAATTTAATACAATGAATTTCTTTTTTGCACATAATCCAATTAGTAAATTAGCAGAATTTTATGGCAAAGATTGGAAGAGTTATGAAGATGTATTTAGTGGGGCGACAATTATTCACTTTGCGTCTTCTAAAAAACCTCTTGGTATAGAAGTTGAAAAAACTGATTTCTTTTATATGTTGCAGAAATTGTGGTATAAATATTATACCCCACTTCCAAAACTATCTTAAAATAGCTTAAAAGAAAAGGAGATATAATATGTTTATTTTGCTTACTATAACTCTTTTTCTTTTAAAGTTTTTGGCAGTTGGCGTTGTTGGTCTATTTATTATGGAAGATTTAGAATTGACCAAGAGCGCCAATGTTGTTATTTATAGTGTTTATTTTATTGCAGGGGTTGTTTCGTTTTTTTCGTTGTTGTTTTTTGCCCTCGGAAAAAAGCTAAGGTGGCTTGTTGTTTGTTTGGTTTCTTTTTTTCTTTATCTTGGAATGTATAATGTTGCGCCTGGAATTGGTGATATTCATGAAAAGAATAATTTAAAAAGCAGGTATTTTAGCAGTACAGCAACTTTTTTTAGTAGAATGAAAGATGTTATCGTTACCATAAAAGGATGGTCGGATTAGGTGTTTATTTTTTTTAGATTTAAAAAAAATAAAATTGAGCAAAAAAAACAGCCTACTTTCACAAGCGGGCTGTTGGATTTTCAAACACAGATTTGAAACATTAACGAACTAGAGCAAAAAATATGTTGTAACCATTACTGGTTGATTTGTTTCTTTTGAAAACAGCCAACTTTCACAAGCTAGCTGTTTTATATCTAGGAAAAAAATAGTATTACTCTAATTTAAAAACAGTCGGCTTTCACAAGAGGACTGTTTTACTATGAAAACTCACGACTTAGAAAAACGTGACAAGAAAGAGTAAGAAAATATATAGTAACCATTGCTGGTTTTATTGTAGTCTTAGAAAAAACAGTCGCCTTTCACAAGGGGACTGTTTTACAATTAAACAAAATGCCTAAATTGAATCAGTGAATTAGTCGCCTTTCACAAGGAGAATGATTTTTTATGGCCAGAAAACGTAAACAGTGGTATATATATATTCACATTAAAAAATGTGGTTGTAATCTCTTTTTAAAACAGTCGCCTTTCACAAGGGGACTGTTTTGCTCTTAACCATTCGAGACACATTTTTACGACACAAGAGCAAACAAAAAATGTTGGCGTTGTGATAAAAATGTTAGTAGAGTATATTTTATTTTGGCAAACTAGATACTCTATGTATAATAATGTATGAATAATTCAAAAGTAGCTTCGTTTTATATTAAATATTTTAAAAGTCAAGTTTTTTGTTTAAGAAAAATAAAATTGGTTGCAATGATTTACGAATCTGCTAGATTTTTAGTGTAGTTTATTATTTTTTTTTGAGGGATTTAGATTTATGAAAGCAGTATTAAAGACATTGTTTATGGGAGTTGCTTTTTGTGCTATCGCTGGAGGGGCTATTTATTTGTATGATAAATGTCCTGAGAGAATAGCAAAGCAAGATAAATTAATTGAAGCAAAAGTTGCTCAATATATTGAAAATAATCCAAAGCTTATTTTAGAAAAAATTGCAAAAAGTGAAAACTTTGGTGAAACAATAAAATCTTTTTCAACCATTGGTGTAGAAGAATTAGAAAAACAAATTGCAAATTATCTTGATAATAATCCTAGAGCAATGGAAGAATATGTTAGAAATAATGCTTCTTTTATTGCTGATTTGGTTATGGAAGATGAGAGAGTTAAAAATCTCATATTAGGAAATGTGAAAATTGAAGTAACAGAAGATGAGGTAACAGAAGAGCCAAATGTTGAAGAAAATAATAAGGTTGATGAAAATCAAAAGTATAAAGACAACTGGGATAAGATGGCAAATGGTGATGTTGCTCCATTTATTGGTCCTAAGGATGCAAAAATTACAGTTGTAGAATTTTTTGATTTTGCTTGTGGGCATTGTAAGGCTTTAGCACCTGTTTTGGCTGAACTTATTAAGAAAAATGATGATGTTAAATTTGTATTTAACCCTTTATACTTTATGACAGAACATTCGCAATATGCGGCAAAGGTTTCATTGGCGGCATTTGAAAAAGGTAAATTCTTGCCAGTGTTTGAAGGGATTATGACTTTGCCTAATATGAATGAAGAAACAATCAACCAAATTCTTGTTGATGAAGAATTAGATGTTGATGAAGTAAAGAAGATGATTGAAGAAAAGAAAATTCGTAGAGGTGTTCAAGATATTGATGCTTTGTCTCAAGTTCTTGGCATTAATGGTGTGCCTATGTTGTTTATAAATGGCGAACCTTTCTATGGTAGAAGTTTTGATGATCTTCAAAACAAAATTAATTCTTTAAGATAATTTATCTTAAGTAAAAGAAAATAAAAAAGACCGTTTTGAGACGGTCTTTTTTTAGGGCAGAATGAATTAGTGTATTGAAACACCTTCATCTGTATCTTTAGCAAGAGATGAAGAAGTGGCCTTCTTTAGCTTTTTTCTAAGATCTGTAATCTCGGCTCTTTGAAGGTTGATTAATCTTCTCATTTTTGCATTTCTGACTAGAAGCGAAATGATAACTCCTACAACGCACAGCAATACACATAGTGCGATAATTCCAATAATACATTTTTCCATAATATATTTAAATTATATGTAAAGTTTGGTAATAATAACAGAAATCAAAAAAAAGTCAATATTTTGTTTTGTCCCAAAAAGGCGAGCGCTCTTTGTTCTTGACAAGTGGTAAAAAAAACACTAGATTAGGTAAAACAAATTTGAGGAGATTTTATAATGAAAAAAACTTTATTGTCTTTAATTTTATCAACTGCAATGCTTAGTGCATGCCAATCAAACATTAATGCGGACCATTATTCTACAAATGAGGTTGGTAGAGTTTCTACTGTGTCACAATGTACTGTTATGAGTGTACGTTATGTTGGCGTTAATAACGATAGTGGTGCTGGCACTTTGGTTGGTAGTGTTGCTGGTGGTATTGCTGGTTCTACAATTGGTGGTGGCAGAACTGCTCATACTTTGGGTGCTGTTGGTGGTGCTCTTTTGGGTGGTATGATTGGTGATGCAACAGAGCAAGGTTTGAGCTCTCAAACTGCTATTGAGTATGTTTTGAAATTAGATAATGGGCAAGTAATTAGTATCACACAAGGAACAAATGGTGCTCTTAGTGTTGGTCAACGTTGCATGGTGTTGTTTGGTAACCCTAGCCGTGTGATTGCTCAATAATTGATGAAAAAATATTTTCTTATATTTTTATTGATTTTTGTTGTTGGAATAGGGGCGGTAGTATATCGCCCTTATGTACCAAAAGTTTCGGTTGTGATGTTAACGTATAAACGTGGAGATATTGTTTCTAAGGCAATAGAAAGCGTTTTAGCGCAAACGTATAAAGATTTTGAGTTTATCATTATAAATGACGGGTCTTTGGATAATACAGACGAAGTTGTAAAAAAATATAAGCGAAATGATAAGCGTATAAGATATTATAAAAATCCTAAAAATATGGGGATTGCGTATTCTAGAAATAGGGCTTTTGGGCTTGCAAGAGCGCCTTATATTATGATAATGGATGATGATGACTTTAGCCTTAATGAACGTATGGAAAAACAGGTGAAGTTTTTGGATGAGAATCCTCAAATTGATGTGGTTGTTGGGCAGATAAAAGGTTTTCCAAGAGTGCCACAAAATCATAATGCAATAGCATCTTTTTTAATTCAGCATAATGTGGTTGGTAATGCAAATATTATGTATAGACGTGATTTTGCAAAAAATCATAAAATTTTTTATGATGAAGAGTTAAAGATTTCTGAGGATTGGGATTATTGGGTTAGAATGCTATTTAGTGGGGCAAAATTTGGGGCAATTAATGATGATGTTTTGGAGCGTGAACCTTTATCTTTGAAACATCATGTGAAAAATTTTGAAGAAGGTAATAAGGTTATAAGACAAAAAATTGGTGAATATTTTATGCCTCGTAACTGGGAAGAATTTTATAGCGCAGATGCTTGTAAAAAAGTTGAGATAATTGCTGAGAAAAACTTATTTTCAAAAGATTTTAGCAAACATTTAGTGGATGCAAACTGTAAATAAAAATGGTAGTTTTGAAAGCTATTTTTTAGAGGAGAGTTTTGATAAATTTGGGAAGCTCTAAGCCTGCTTTTCCATAAATGTGTTTATCAAAGAAAAAGTTGTTTGATGCCATATCTAAATTTATTTCGATGGTGGTTGCACCATAGTATTTGGCGGTTTGAACAAAGCCGGCTGCAGGGTATACGACTCCTGATGTTCCAATGCTTACAAATAAGTCACATGTTTTAAGTAGAGTTTCTATTTTATCCATGTATAAGGGCATTTCACCAAAGAAAACAATGTTTGGTTTAATAAAACCTTCTCTTTCGCAAAAAGGGCAAGTCGTTTCAGAAGAACTATCGCCCCAAGTGGTATGTGTTTTGCCACAATTTAGGCAAACTAGCTCGTTTATTTGACCATGCATATGGAGGATATTTTGAGAGTTGGCTTTTTCATGTAGGGTGTCAATATTTTGGGTTACGATATAGACTTCGCCATCAAAATTTTTTTGAAGTTCAGTTAGGGCAAGATGGGCGGGATTAGGGGTTTTATTTATGAGGTCTTTACGCATTTGGTTATAAAAATCATGAACAAAATCTGGATTTTTATAGAAGGCTTCAATGGTTGCAACATCTTCTACTCTGTGGTTATTCCATAGACCTGTTTCGGAACGAAAAGTAGGTATTCCTGATTCTTGGGAGATGCCAGCGCCGGTTAAGAAAACAATTCTATGATATTTTTTATTCATTTCAGCCTCTTAAAGTATTTCTTAAGTATTTTATATTATAGATAGCTTAAGTCAATTATTTTGACAATAGTTTTTAATATGTGGAGAACAATTATGTGTTGTAGTGGAATTTTAGTATTTTTAGCGCTTGTTATCGGATTTATGGCGTTTGTTTTTGTTTGTTATCAATTGTATTCTTTTGTTCGTTGCGGATGCGGTAAGTATGGTCCTTTTGTATCTTCTTATGGTAAAATTAAAGATGATATTTTAGATGAAGCAAGAGCTATTCTTAAAAAGTCTAAAAAGAAAATGAGAGTAACAGATCTTGGTTGTGGTAGTGGGGTTTTATTATTGCCTTTGGCAAAGGAATTTCCTCAACACGAGTTTGTTGGTTTAGAGTGGGATGTTGTGCCTTTGACTATGGGTAAAATCAAAGCAAGAGGATTAAAAAATATTTCTTTTGTTAAAGGTGATTATATGAAAACAAATCACTCAGATATGGACCTTATTATGTGTTATGTTCTCAAAACAACAGGTGTTCCTTTGGGCAAAAAATTAGCTAAAGAAATTAAGGAAACGGCTGTTGTTATTTCTGAAATGTTTCCATTGAGTGCTTTGGAAGAAGTAAAACAAATCGAATCGTCAATTTATGGTGTTAAAGAGAAGATTTTTGTTTATAAAAAGCCAGCTCAAAAAGCAAAAGAAAATAAAAAAGTTGAAGCCAAAAAGGTTATTAAAAAAGTTGCAACAAAATTGGCAGAGGCTAAGAAAGTAGAACTTAAGAAAGTTGAGGCTAAAAAAGTTGCAGAACCTAAAAAAGTGGAAACTAAAAAAGTTGAAGCTAAGAAGGTCGTAGCACCTAAAAAGGCTGAAGCTAAGAAAGTGGTAACACCTAAAAAGGCTGAAGCTCCTAAAAAGGTTGGAGCTAAAAAGGTCGTAGCACCAAAGAAAGCAGAACCTAAAAAGGTTGCTAGTCCAAAGCCTAAAGCTAAAAAATAATCTTAAGATTATTTAATAAATCAAAGCACCTAGAAATAGGTGCTTTTTTTGTTGAAAATGAGGCGATTTTGTAGTAGAATTGGTATATTGATTGTGAGGTAAATATGAGTGATAAAACATCTGATGAAAAAGAAAGTAAAGTTTTTAGAGCGATACTAAATGCGTCAAATTTAGATAAAGAAGCGCATCGCATTCCAGATGATTTTGTATCTGATTATGAAGTATTAAATAATCAAATGTTTGATATAATATTAAATAAAGAAATGGATGAAAAGATTAAACTTGCAAAACTTGAGATGCTGATAAAACTTGGGTGTGATGTAAATGTGAAAAATAAAGATGGATACACACCTTTGATGCTTGCATCAATGAATGGTGAGTTAGATATTGTAAGAAATTTGCTTGATAATGGAGCTAAAGTTGATGAATATAAGAAGTTTGTACGTCCAAGGTATGAAGAGGATAGATTAACTGATTTAGCACTTGATTGTGGGTATTATGATAATCTTCGTTATGATACAGGTAAAACAGCGCTTTTTTATGCTGTTTATTCTAATCATAAAGAAATTGCAGAACTATTGATTCAAAGAGGGGCAGATGTTAATATGCTTGATGAGAGAGGAAAAACTCCGTTGATGTTTGCAGTCCAGAATAATGCTTATGAATGCGCAAGGCTTCTTGTTTTAAATGGGGCTAATGTTAACCACAGTGATGATAAGGGTAATAAAGCTCTAAAAATTGCAGAAAAAGAAATGAAAAAAGTGATTATTGATGCAATGAAAGAAAGAAATGAAAAAAACGAAACAAGTTTTGTTTATAAGATTAAAAAAGTTTTCAATAGATAGATAAAATTAAAGCCCCTCGTTAAAGGGGCTTTTTTTAGGTTTTAAGCACCTTTTTTAGTTAATAGCATTTCCTTTATACCATCAACGGAACTAAGTACTGCAGATGCTTCATATGGCATATAAACAATCTTATTGTCTTTGCCTGAAGTCATTTCTTTCATTGTTTCTAGGTATTTCATGGCAATTAAGTATTTATCTGCTTGGCCTTTGGTGTGTAGAGCTTCAATGATGCGAGAAATTGCTTCTTTTTCTGCTTCTGCTTCTACCATACGAGCTTGAGCAACACCTTCGGCTTTTAAGATTGCAGCTTCTTTATCACCTTCTGCGGCACGAATTGCGGCTTCTTTTTGACCTTCTGCAATACGAATTGCTGATTCTTTTTGACCTTCTGCTTCATAAATCATAGCACGTTTTTCACGTTCTGCTTTCATCTGCTTATCCATCGCAGCTTGGATATCTGATGGAGGAGTAATGTCTTGTAGTTCGATACGATTTACTTTTACACCCCATTTGTCTGATGCTTGGTCTAAGATTTCACGAAGTTCGGTATTAATTTTATCACGAGAAGTTAAGGTTTCTTGTAAGTCTAATTTACCAATTAATTGACGTAGAGTTGTTTGAGTTAATTTTTCGATTGCTTCATATAGATTTTCTACTCCATAAACTGATTTTTCTGGGTTGAAAATTTGGAAGTATAATACGGCATTAATTGAGATTGAAACGTTATCTTTTGTAATCACACTTTGACGAGGGAAGTCACATACTGTTTCACGCAAATCAATGCGAGTTGTTTTTTGCATATATGATGAAGAACCACCATCACGATAATTTACAGTTACTTTTTTAGAAATTATTTTTGGTTCATCAATGAAAGGAACAATAAAGTTTAAGCCGGCAGATAAGGTTTCTTTGTATTTACCTAGGCGTTGTACAATTACAACTTCTTGTTGTTCAACAATGATACAACCTTTAACAGCAATAAATACAGCTGCTAGGACTAATAAAATTAATAAAGTAGACATTATTTTCTTCCTTTCTTTTCAACGAACATAGTTAAGTCATTATGACTGATGATTTTTACCTTTGAACCTTCAGGAATTTCGGTTGGAGATTCAGGTAAAGTTCTAGCTTCCCAACTCTCATCATAGATTTTTATACGACCAGAGTATGGGGTAATATTTGTAATTGCAGTTGCCATTTTATTTACATATTGAGATTCAAACGCTGAGTTATTTATTTTTTGAGGGTTGATGTTTAGTAACGGTCTTAAAAATAAAATAAATAAAATTGATAGAATCGCAAATAATGGTATTAAAATATTATGGTTATCTGTAAATATTCCTACAAATGAACAAACGGCAGAAGCTGCGGCGAAGTTTAGGAAAAACATTGTAGGTGTAAAAATTTCTGCAATAAAAAATAGCAGTGCAATAATTAAAAATATAATCCATGTATCCATTGATATATCCTTGTTTTAAGTTTTCTATTTAATGGTAATTTTAAAGTTTTAAAGATTAAATTAAAGTTAAGGATATGAATTTAAAAGATTTTTTTTTGTTAGACTTTGGAAAGTTTGTTTCGCTCATAAATTTTATATAAAAGGAATGAAAATACTATCATATAACATAAGCCATATACTGAAAAGGCGCTTGAGAAACTTAAGCCCTCGGTGTTTGCATGTGGAGCTATAACAAACTTAAATGATATTAGTGATAGCCCAGAAATTGTTTGTTGCAACATATTGTTTACAGAAGAGATTGTAGCCCTTGTTTCTTCTATGGCATATGAGTGAATATGGTTGATATTGGCAATCGCAAAGGCAAGTTGGAAGCCGATACCAATACATACAAAAATTAGGCTTAGCATTGCAACGTTTGGCAATTTGAAGTAAAAGCTTAATATCATGCAGGCAAATGAGTATAGGCATAAAAATGTGGTTACAACTAATAGACGATTGAAGCCAAAAAACTTCTTTAAGTTGTTTACAAAATATGAGAATCCAGCTCGTAACGCATGGTTGATAACATATACAAAGCTAAACATAAATACTGGTGCAGATGATATTTTTAAGAGTGGTTGAAAACACCAGCAAAAGAGAGATGTTGTTGAGAATAACAGTGCTGAGTAGATGATGTATAAATTGATGTTTTTGTTTTTTAGGGTGAAGATGGCGGTTTGTTTTATTTCGGTAAACTTTTCCTTTAGTGATACAGCATGCGGACGTGCTGATGGTGGATTTGGAAGAGTTGTTAAAATAATAATACTGATGAGAGTTAAAATGAACTCTAATGATAGCAAAATATAGGTGCCATATTCTTTGTATAACATGGCGCTAAAAATGGCGGCAAACATTGCTCCTGATGACATTGCAAAATTGGTTCTACCACATTCTTTTAGCATGCGTGAGGTTTTGTTTTTGGACTTTAGGTAATCAAAAATATAGCTATCATATACTCCTGATAAAAATGCTCTTGATAGGGCATTAAAAAGTTCGCCTAAAAGTATGATGTAAACACCGCTAAATTTTAGCCATAAGAATGCTCTTAAAAAGAAACATGAAAAAGCTAAAATTAAAACTTTTTTCTTGGAGGTTATATCTGCTATGTAACCACAGGGAATCTCAAAAAATATTCCAGTTAATTGGAATAGACCTTGTATCATTACAAAGTCGGCAATTGATAGACCATTTTGTTGGTAAAATAGTAAAAGAACTGGAGCAAGATATAATTGAGAACGTAAGAAACAAGCGATATCTAAACGTTTTAATGGGTTTAACGATTTCATATTTTTCCCTTAAAGTTTTATTTTGTAATATTAGTAATTGTAGTAGATAGAGTTTAATTTTTTGTAAAGAATATTTAAAATAAAAACCACCCCAGTTGGGGTGGTTGTTGAGTGTTTTTTTAGATTATAATTCTATAGAAGTATTTTGTTTTTGGTTTTGAGCTAACCTTTGTTTATAATCTTTGGTAAGGTGTTTGTAGACTAATTTTTGGAGTTCTTCTTTAGTGATATTTGTAGAAGTTCCTTGCGGAGAACCTATAAATGTAGGAGAGCCTCCCCAACCTTGTTCTTTTTCTTGGAGAATTTCTTTTAATGATTTTAGGTCTACATAGCCTTCTTCGTGTTGGCAGATACTTACTTTTCTGTAAGTGTAACCGTCTGCACTTCTCATTTGTGGATTGATTGCAATAACGATAGGTGCATAACAATATCCAACATCTGTGGCACAAGGTAAAGTTGTTTCTACAAAAGCAATTCCGCCTTTTTTAGAAACATTTATTTCTTTGCTTTTAACTTTATTAATGATATTTTGCTCGGATGCTTGATATGATGCCATAATGTTTTCATCAACGCTTCCATTGTCTAAAAAAGTTTCAACATTTTTTATGTTGTTTTCTGTTACCATAAAAGGTTTTATAGTTGAGGCTAGGGCTTTAGTTTTATCAAATGGATTGAATGCCTCTTCTATATTCTTTTCTTTTTCCCATGGAAGAGTTTTGAAAGTATCGTGAGCATTAATCTGCTTAATAGATAAAGTTGAGATTGTTTCGTTATTAGCTAGTTTGTTGAAAACTACATATGAAGCAATAGAATCTAAGTCAACACGATTGGTTAAAAAGATTATTTTTTTATCCTCAAGCGGTGTTAAAGGAGCGACGATTTCTTCAAAATTTTGAAAAATTTCTTTAACACAAGATTGAGATGTTTTTTGATCTGTGTGTTGAGGGTCTATGTTTATATCACAAAGAGAAGCAAGCGTAGGTTCTGTCATCTCAAGACCTATTAAGGTGTAGCCTTCTTGTTTTAATTTAAGAAGTTTTTGGGTTTCAATTTCTCTTTGGTTTTCTTTTGTTTTTGGGTTAATTAATGCAGGGTTTACATAAATAAAATTTGACATAGTTTTTTCTTTCAATTTCAAAAAATTTACTAAGCCTAAATGCAGATTATTTTTTTGCATTACTTCTTAGTACACTCTTTCGAATGAGGAGTAGAATATCAAAATTTGTCAATTCTGTCAATACCCAAAATATGAAAAATGTTTTTTTGTTGTTATGTGTTTGAATTCTATGAAAAGTTTTTTTGTTTTATAATAAAAAATAAAAAAAAACCACCGCTAATTTGAGGTGGTTTTTTCTAATCTACAATCGAAAGAAAAATTATTTCTTTGCTTTTGCTTTTGAAGCAGTTTTTGTAGCAACTTTTTTTGCAGAAGCTGTCTTCTTTGTAGAAGAAGATTTGCTGCAGCAAGATTTAGTAGCTTTTGAACCATAGATTTGTTCAATTGCCATGTTCCAGAACATTTCGTCTTGACCCATTGGGCAACCAGCATTTTGCCAATTGTAGTAAGCTGCTTCTCTGATTAAATTTTCATTGAATGTCATTTCAATTCTCCAAATAATTTTGTTATAAAACATTGTTTAGTATAAATATAATTTTTTTTTTGTAAATACGATTTTCATCGAATTTTTATTTTAAGTATTCTATATACATAAATATGTTAAAAAAAACTTAAAAAAAGGGGTGAAATTAAAAAAAATTTTTAGCTTTAAAATCGGGGTTTTGAAAGCGTTTTTTTGATGAATTTTAAAGCCTTTTAAATGCTTGAAAATAAAGTGATATTTTTAAAAGATAAGTTGTTATTTTAAATGGATTTTTTGGCGCTGTTTTGTGTTTAAAAAAATGATAAAAAAAATATGATAAAAAAAATTTTTTTAGCTTGTGCAAAAAGTAGTAAAAAATGAAAAAAAAGAATAAATTTTTAATTTTTTTTTAAATGGTGAGAATGTATGTAGTAATAATGAAGTTTAAAAAGATAAATTTATTTTTTGTATGAAATAAAAAAGTGTATTTATTTTGTGCAGGAGTGTGAAAAAAATGACAGATAATGAAATTCTAGAAACTCAACTTTTTGAAGTTGTAAAAAATGAAAATAATTTTGAAGTTGATGTTGTTATTGCAAGACTTGAAGTTTTGGTTGCTCTTGGTGTTGATGTTAATGTAAAAGATAAAGACGACAGAGTTGCACTTTCTTATACTGATGATGAAAGAGTTAGAAAGTATTTAATCTTAAACGGAGCAAGTGTTGCAGAAGAAGGTAGAGGATATTTTCTTGAAGATATAGCAAGGCTTTCAATGGAAAAAGAAAATGAAAGACAAGAAATAAGAACTATGTTTAAGGGAAGAATGCAAAATGATGGAGCTTTGCTTGAGGGAGATTTTTTAAGTCCTGCGCAAAAGAAAGCATCTATCAGACTTTCTAAAATTTTGGCACAAAAAGATGGAATTTCTAGCTTAAACGATGGTGGAGAAAATGCTCAAAATGTTGACGCTGATGAGATGATAAAAAGAGCAATTTTAGTTGATGAAGAAATTGATAAAGCAAGTAAAGGTTTTATATCTAAATTAAAGAAATTGTTTGGAATGTAAAATGATTTTGCCAAAGAAAAATAAACATATAAAAGAAGAGATAAAAGAGCTTGAGGATATCTTAAAAAAAGATATGGAAGAATTTATTGATAAAAAAGTTAAAGAGCTTCCGATAATGGAAAAGGAAGAAAAAAGTATTTTTTATAAGATATGGGAAATTGTGGCTGTTATTTTTGCTGTTTTTATTGGGCTTTTGTATCAGGTCTTAGGGGCTCTTGATGGCAGGTTTAATCAGTTTGAGATGATTTTATTTATTATTCTAGATGTTGTTATAGTTGTGATGTGGTTTAGAGGGTATGATAGAGAATAATATTTTAGGATTTTTTTAAAAGATATTTAAAAGGTGACGTTGTTGTTTTTAAAAGAAAAAAATGAAAAAAGTGGGCGCTTTTTTGCTTGCTTTTTTTTTATTTTGTTTTTATAACTTTGAAGGTAAAAAAATGTAGATTATATTTGGGAGTTATATTATGGCCAACACAGTTAAAAAACAAACTGTAAAAATGGACAATCAACCAAGCCTTAATTTGGCAGTTTTAGGTCCTCAAGGAGATGAGATGAAAAATTTGCTTTCTAAAAGTGAAATGGAATGTATTATAGACGGTAACTATGAAAATGTTATGGCCGTTTTGGGTATTCATAAAGATAAAGGTAGCAAAGAAGTTTATATTAGAGCATTCAAACCAAATGCAAGAGCTATCGAGTTGTTAGATTATGATAATAACTCTTTGGGTATGATGACTAAACTTCATGACGGTGGTTTTTTCCAAATCAATTTGGGGGTATTGAATACCGATGGTTTTAAACATAGATTTAAAATTATTAACCATGATGGTAATGAATATATTGAAGAAGATATTTATTCTTTCCCTTCAATTTTAGGTGATATTGATGAGTATTTATTCTCGGAGGGTAATCACTTAGATTTGTATAAAAAACTTGGCGCTCATATTATGGAAATTAATGGCGTTAAAGGTGTTGGTTTTTCTGTTTGGGCTCCTAATGCAAAAAGAGTTTCTGTTGTTGGTTCATTTAATAACTGGGACGGCCGTGTAAACGTTATGCGTAAACACTATAACTGTGGTGTGTGGGATATCTTTATTCCAAACATTGTTGAAGGTGAATACTATAAGTTTGAAGTTAAAACTCATGAAGGTTATATCTTAACTAAGAGTGACCCTATGGCTTTTTATGCTGAAAAAAGACCAAATACTGCATCTATCGTTTATGACTTAAATCATTATAACTGGAATGATAATGAATGGATGAAGTATCGTGCTGCTCATAACAGCTTTGATAGACCAACTAGTATCTATGAAGTACACCTTGGTTCTTGGAGAAGAAAAGGGAATAATGGTTCTGAATTTTTAAGCTATAGAGAACTTGCTGATACATTAGTTCCTTATGTTATGAATATGGGATTTACTCATGTGGAATTTTTGCCAGTTTGTGAACACCCATTTGATGGTTCTTGGGGTTACCAAGTTACAGGACTTTTTGCTCCTACTTCTCGTTTTGGTACTCCTGATGACTTTAGATATATGATTGATAAATTCCACCAAGCTAATATTGGTGTGATTATGGACTGGGTGCCAGCTCACTTCCCTAAAGATGGTCATGGTTTGGTTGAGTTTGACGGTACTGCTCTTTATGAACACCAAGACCCTAGAAAAGGTGAACACAAAGATTGGGGTACAAAAATTTATAACTATGGTAGAACAGAAGTTAGCAACGTTTTGTGTTCTTCTGCTTTGTATTGGCTCAAAGAATATCATATTGATGGTTTGAGAGTTGATGCTGTGGCTTCTATGCTTTATCTCGACTATTCTAGAAAAGATGGTGAGTGGATTCCAAACATCTATGGTGGTAATGAAAACTTAGAAGCTATTTCATTTATTCGTAAAATGAATGAAATTTGCTATGGTAATGCTGAAGGTACTATTACTTGTGCTGAAGAATCGACTGCATGGCCTATGGTTTCTCGTCCTACATCTATGGGTGGTCTTGGATTTGGCTACAAATGGAATATGGGATGGATGAATGATACTCTATCTTATATTAGCAAAGACCCTGTTTATCGTAAATATGAACATGGTAAGCTAACATTCGGTCTTTTGTATGCATTTAATGAAAACTTTATTTTGCCTATTTCTCATGACGAGGTTGTTCATGGTAAAGGTAGTATGCTTTCTAAAATGCCTGGTGACGAATGGCAAAAATTTGCAAATTTAAGAGCATATTATGGATTTATGTGGACACACCCTGGTAAGAAACTTTTGTTCATGGGATGTGAATTTGGTCAAGATTGGGAATGGAATGCTGAAGAAAGCTTAAGATGGCATTTGCTCGATTACCCAATGTATAAAGGTATGCAAAATTGTGTTAGAGATTTGAACTTGATGTATAAAGGCAATTCTTGTTTTTATGAAGAAGATTTCGACTCTAAAGGTTTTGAGTGGATTGACCATGGTAATGCTAATGATAGCGTTATTTCATATATTCGTCGTGGACATGACTATAACAACTACATGATTGTTATTTCTAACTTTACTCCTGTGGTTCGTCATAACTATAAGATTGGTGTGCCAGATGGTGGTGTATATCAAGAAATCTTTAATAGTGATGACAAAAACTATTGGGGTAGTGGTGTGAAGAACGATGGTGAGATTTATTCAAAATATGAAGGTGCTAATGGTAGAGCTAATTCTATTGAAATTACTCTTCCACCGCTTTCAACAATTGTGTTGAAAAAAATCCGCTAAAAATAAAGGGGGAAATTTTAGCATTTAATTCGTAGATGGAAGCCCCATACGCTCGCGTCGTGTAGGTTTAACTACACTCGTGCTCGTCTAGGGGACATCTACGGTTAACTACTAAAATTTTCCTCCTTTATTGGGAGTTTTAGAGAGAGAAAGTGCAAAATTTTCTCTCTTTTTTTGTTAAGTAGGATAAGAATTGTCATGCTTCTTTTTTCCTCCTTTATGTACTAATTTGTGTATACCGCAGTCGGAAAAAAAGCTTCCAGCACAGCACTTTATCCCATCCGTTGCAAAGCCTTCGGCTTTCGGTTTTAGGGGGGATGTGCTAAAGCGTAGTCATAATCGTAAAATTACTATTTTATGTGCTTTTGAAGGGGGATAAAATAAAAAGGAAGTTCAAATGAGGGATGATGGCTTTGGAGTATGGTGAGAAATGGCCGAAGTTTGGTCATTTTTTTTGTAAATTTTTAGATTTTTAAAGAGTTTTTTTAAACTTTGTATTTAAGATAATTCTGTGGGGGAAGATGGAATTGTAGTAGTAAAAATAAAATTTGATATTATTATGTAAGTTAAATGAAAATAAGGAGTTTTTATGTCTGGTATTAAGGTTTGGGACGGTAGAGCATATCCACTTGGTTCAACAGCTGATGAGTGGGGTGTTAATTTTGCGCTATTTTCACAAGGAGCACTAAAGGTTGAGCTTTGTTTGTTTGATAAAGCGGGGGTTAAAGAAACTCATCGTTTTGAAATGGCTGCTCGTGAAAATAATATTTGGCATATTTATCTTGAAGGGGTAAAGCCAGGGCAAGTTTATGGATATAGAGTTTATGGACCTTATGAACCTCAAAAAGGTAAAAGATTTAACCCAAATAAATTATTGATTGACCCATATGCGAGAAGACTTGTTGGTAGACTTATTTGGCATAAGGCAATATTTGGTTATGATATTGATAGTCCTCTTCAAGATTTATCTTTTTCTGTTCTTGATAGTGCTCCATATGTTCCAAAGAGTGTTGTAACGGACGAATCATTGTTTGATTGGGAGGGAGATGTTCCGCCTCAAGTTGATGCATCTAAGACAATTTTTTATGAGCTTCATGTTAAAGGATTTACAAAACTTCATCCAAAAGTTCAAGATGCAAAACGTGGTACTTTTATGGGGCTTGCAACTAATAGTGTTTGTGGCTATTTGAAATGGCTTGGGGTGACAAGTGTGGAACTTTTGCCAGTTAATGCATATATGCCAGAGCGCCATATTTCGGGTAAATCTAACTTTTGGGGATATGAAACTATAAACTTCTTTGCATTAGAGCCTAGCTATACTCTTCATGGTGATAGTGATAATACCGGTTTTAAGAACATGGTAAAACAATTCCACAAAAATGGCTTAGAAGTTATTTTGGATATGGTGTATAATCACACATTAGAAGGAAACCATTTAGGTCCTACACTTTGCTATCGAGGAATCGATAATGAGTCTTACTATACATTAGATGGTAATAACAAAAGATATTACTATGATAGTACAGGTTGTGGGGCATCATTTAATTTGCAAAATCCGTATGTGTTAAGACTAGTTATGGACTCTATGCGCTATATGGTAGAGGAAATGCACGTTGATGGATTTAGGCTTGATTTAGCAACATCTCTTGCGAGAGTTAAACAAGAGTTTAGTCAATCAAGTGGTTTTATGATGGCGGTTCGTCAAGATGATGTTTTGGGCTTGGTGAAAATGGTGGCAGAGCCTTGGGATGTTGGTATTGGCGGATATCAACTTGGAGCATTTTATCCAGGCTCTATGGAATGGAATGATAGATATAGAGATGTTGTTAGACGTTTTTGGAGAGGTGATGAGCGCCAAGTTGGGGAGCTTGCAAGTAGAGTATCTGGCTCTAGTGATATTTTTGGGACGGCAAAACGTTCTATGTGGACCTCGGTTAACTATGTGACTGTGCATGATGGTATGACCTTAAATGATTTGGTTTCTTATAATCATAAGCACAATGTGGCAAATGGCGAAGATAACCGAGATGGTAGTGATGCAAACTGGAGCTTTAATTCTGGCTTTGAGGGAATAACAAAAGATAAGGCTATTTTAGATAATAGAAAATATAGACTTAGAGCTATGATGGCAACATTGATGCTTTCTTTTGGTACACCGATTATAAGAGCCGGTGATGAGTTTTTAAATACCCAGTTTGGTAATAACAATGCATATTGCCAAGATAATGTGATTTCTTATTTGGTTTGGGAAGCAATCAATAGCGAGGAAATTAATAGCATTAGATTTGTTAAAAAGCTCATTAAGTTACGTGAAAAGATGGGGGTATTTTCGTATCGCAATTTCTTTAATGGTGCATTTATTGATAAGAAAAATGGAATTAAAGATTTGGCATGGTATACGGAGGCTGGCGTAGAGTTTAGCCAAAGCGATTGGTATCAACATAATAGAAGATGTTTGTCTTATGTAGTGAATGCAAAAGATAGGCTTTATATGGTGATACTAAATGCAAACGTTAATAACATAAAATGGAAATTACCAAGTTTTAAAAAATCTTATAAGTGGTCTTTGATGTTGGATAGCTCTGGTCTGTTTGAGGGTGAATATGGCCCATCAAGTACTATTTGGGTGCCAGCTTGGTCGGTTCTTTGTTTTGAAATTAAAATCTAGGAGAAAGTAATGACTTCATTATTAAAAGAATTAGCAGAAAAATTAAATATTTCTACTTGTTTTTCATATGGCTCTGGGGAGCTTAAAACAGTTAATGTTGGTGATGATGAACTTAGATTTTTTATTGAAAATATGGGGTATAAAGCAAAGAATGAGGAGGATGTAAAGCATTCTTTGGAAAGGCTTGATAAAAAACGTTGGCAAAGAGTTATGGAAGCCATTTATGTGGTAAATGTAAATGACAAAACTTTTGATTTGGTATTAAAAGAAAGCGAACTTGAAGATGGATTTGAAGTATGTGTTGCTTTGGAAGGTAGCAAAAAATATAAGACTGTTGAAGCAGAATATAGTGAGACAGAAAGAAGGCTTGAGGGTAAGAGCCAGTATGTTTTAGTAAATGTTACTATAACAGAAGATTTAGAACCTAATTACTATGATGTGATGGTTAAAACATCTTTAGGAGAGTACAAAACAGTTTTGGCGGTGGCTCCTTTAGAGTGTTATAGATTGGATAAAAAGGGTAAAGAAAAAATATTTGGTTTTGCAGTGCAACTTTATGGATTAAAGAGCAAAAGAAACTGGGGCGTTGGTGACTTTAGTGATTTAGAAAATTTGGTTAAAATTGCAGAAAAAAGTGGGGCAGATGTTATTGGGCTTAATCCGCTTAATGTGTTAAACCTTGATTATCCAGAAACGGCAAGTCCTTATAGTTCGATTAGTCGTTTGTTCTTAAACCCAATTTATATTGATGTTGAAAAAGTGCCTTATTATGAAGCCGGTGATAAAGATGAAAAAGCTATAAATGAGGCAAAGAAAAAAGAAAAAATTGATTATACTTTGGTTATGGGGGCAAAACTTAAAGCGCTAAAAAATATTTTTGAAAGGGCAAAAAAAGATAAAGATTCAAAATATTTGAAAGAGTTTGAAGAATTTAAGAAAAACGATAGTGGTGAATTAAATAGATTGGCTATTTTTCAAGCTATTCGTCATGATAGATTTTTGCAAAATGAAAATGTTTCAAAAGAATGGGTGAAAGCATATGAAAGTGCTTTAAGTAGTGGGGTTGAAAAATTTGAAAAAGCACATAAAGATGAAATTGAATTTTTCAAGTTTTTACAATTTGAAGCTGATAGACAATTAAAAATTGTTGGTGAAAAAATTAAAAAGAGCAAGTTAAGTGTTGGGCTATATAGAGATTTGCCAGTTGGTGTTTCTAAAGATAGTGCTGAAGTTTGGGGTGATAAGTACTTGTATGTACAAGGAAGTGGCGCAGGTGCTCCTCCAGATAATTATTTCCCAACAGGTCAAAAGTGGGGACTTGGAGCGTTTAATCCATTTGAATTAAAAGAAAGATGCTATAAGCCATTTATTAGAATTTTGAGAGCCAATATGCGTTATGCTGGTGCGCTTAGAGTTGACCATGTTATGGGTATGGCAAGACTTTATATTATTCCAGATGAGGGAAAAGACGGAACATATATTCGCTATAATGTAAAAGATATGATGAATATTTTAGCATTGGAAAGCTGGCTTAATAAGTGTGTGATTGTGGGCGAGTGTATTGGTAATGTTGAGAGCGGTTTTGATGAAATGCTTAAACAAAAGAATATCTATCTTTTGGGTGTTTTGTGGAGCGAAAGACATTTAGATGGCTTAACATTAAAGAAACCTAGTGAATATGATAGAAGATATTTTGCTTCAATTGGTACTCATGATATGCCACCTCTAAAAGCTTGGTGGTTTGGAAAAGAAATTGCTTGTATGAGAAGCCTTAATCTCTTTACTGAGGAAGAAGCTCGTAATGGGTATAAGTGGAGAGAAAAAGAAAGAATACATTTACTAAAAGCTCTTGATGAAGAAAATGTATGGCCAGAGGATAGAAAACGTCAAGGTGATTATATTTATGGGGAGAACTATCCTGAAGGTATTGAAGAAGCAGTGCACCAATATATGGCAAAAACAAAGAGTGAAGTATTTTTAATTGAAATTGAAAATATGCTTCATGTTCAATGTTTGCAAAATCTTCCTGGTACTGATATGGAGCATCCTAACTGGAGAACTAGACTTCCGGTTGATTTGGAGAATTTAGAAACAGATATTGGTTATAAAAGAAATATTGAGCTAGTAAAAAGGTATAGAAAATAATGTTTAAGGGACTTCTTTTGAAAGATAATTTTAAGCCTGTTGTTCAAAAGATTTTATTTTTAAATCTTTTGGTGGTGATGGGGTATATTGGGCTTTTGAGTGTATATCAATTGTATCCTGAAGGAGATATTATTGAGCATATTCATGTTGCTTATTTGGTTGGTATTGGTGAGGTCCCTTATTTAGATTTTTTTGAACATCATAATCCATTATTGTGGTATATGTTTGGGTGGCTAGTCAAATTATTTGAAGGAAATGTTGAGGTAGTTGGAATAGTATCTTATTTGACATATTTGTTTTTTTTGATTGGGTGCTGGTATTTATACAAGATTGTTGTTGAATTTTTAGACAATGGCAATAAGGAAGCTGGGCTTCTTAGTGTGATTTTGGTGTTGTGCCCTAGTGTAATGTTGTATTATCTATATTTTAAGCCAGATAATTATATGTTTACAACTTTAACGATTGGAGCTTATTATTTATTTTCTTATATGAGAGATAAAAAAACAAAGGATTTAGTAATATCTTTTTTGGCTTTGTGGGTTAGCTTTTTATTTATACAAAAGGCTATTTTGTATTATCCGGTGTTTGGCGGTGTTGTTTGTTATTTATTGTATAAAAAAGAAATGAGTTTTAAGGACTTTTTGTGGGCAGTAGCTTTGCCTATAATTGGTACAAGTGGACTTATTTTAGTTTTATATAAGATGGATATGCTTGAGCTTTATTGGAAAAGTTGTTTTGTATTTAATACAGTGATGCGTGAACATTTTGGCGAGCATCAGGTTAATTTGGTGTTTAACGAATGGTATTGGGGTACTGCTGTGTTTATTGTAGCAGGGGTATTTGGAGCATTATTTTTTAAGTTAGAAAATAAATATTTTAGAATATTGTACTTGTTATTCATTTTAACTTTTGGCTTAAAATATTTTTATTTTGCGCCACATCATTATTATTGGTATGAGGCTTTTTATTTTGGAGTTCCTGTTGGAGTGATTGCTCTTTATCGAGTAATGAGAGAAAATAAAATGTTTTATTATGTGCTTTTGGGGGCTGTTCAAGTTTATGTTGGTTTTTTAGTGTATTATTTTAACTTTGATGTAAAGCTTGCATTAAAAAGAAATGATATGGTTAAAGTATTTGAATATTTTGAAAAAAATATGAATAAATGTGATAGAATTTATTCAACTGATACAAATTATAATTTGTTTAGAAAAGATTTGAGTTATTATTGGTTTATTCCGGGAAGACTTGATGTTATTGGAGAAAAAATAGGGCTTAGACCAATTGATGATTATAATAAAATTATTGAAGAAAATAAACCAAAAGTTTTGGGTGCTGTTAATGTTATTGACTATTTTGAAAACTTAAAAGGAAATAAGGTTTATATTCATAAATTAGATTTTGAGATGATTCGAAAATATTATGACTTTATGGGCGAACAAGAAAAAATTAAGTTTGGTGAAAGTGGTATAGATATGGTTGAAAATGAAGAAGGTCTTTATATACTTAAGCCAGAATATCAAGGAAAAAATTGTCGTCTAAACGAAAAAACAGGATTTTATGAGTATGAAAAATAAGCTTGATATGAAAGAGTTTTTTTATAAGTATTTAGTAAATAGTTTTATTTATTTAGAGATTTTATGTTCTGTTTTTTTGTATGTGCTTGTTATCTTAAATATACCAACTCAAAATGGTGATAATATTGAACATATTCATTCTACGTTTATGGTGGCAAATGGTGATGTTCCTTATCGTGATTTTTTTCAACATCATAATCCGCTTCTTTGGTTTATTTTTGCACCACTTGTGAAGATTTTTGCATATGATACAACAGTTGCGGAAATTCTTTTGTTTATTTCTTTTTTGGTATTTTTGAAATCTTTGGTATATGTATATAATATTACAAAAGAATTTTTAGCAGATAAGTTTTGGGCAACTGTTGCGGTTTTGCTGGTAATTGTTCCAACGTATAAAATATTTGCAATAGATTTTCGGCCTGATAATTATATGGTGTTTGCATTAATGGCTGGAATTTATTATTATTTTAGTTATTTAAGAGATAAAAAGACACAGCAATTAGTTGTTTCATTTATATGGTTTGTTTTGGCATTTTTGTTTGCACAAAAGGCATTATTTCCGTTATTTGTTTTGGGATTAAGTGGGCTTTATTTTTGGTATAAGAAAGAAATTAAGACAAGTGATCTTATTAAAAGTCTGATTGCTCCTATTATAATGATAGGCGGGTGTTTTGCTTATTTGGCTTATTATAAAATTGTGAAACTTTACTTTGTTTCTAACTTTACGTTCAATCTTAATTTGGTTGAGGGGTTTGAAATGGGGCGTTTTGCAAAAATGTATGGCTTATTGATATTTTCTATTGTTGGTGCGTTGCTTGGTGCAGGATGTGCTATTGGTAGCAAAAACAGATATTGGAGAATTTTAGCTTTATTGTTTATAGTTGAGTTTTTGCAACGTAAATATTACTTTTCTCCATATATATACTATTATTGGTTATTAATGTATGTTGCAGTTTTAACGTTTATTCCACTATTAAAAATTATTGATGAAAGTACAAGGTTGGTTAGGGTTGTAGTTGTTGGAATTTGTTTGTTTTTCTTGTATAATGGTGTGATGTTTCATTTAAATAATATACTAAATACTAAGCAAGGACATGAGGGGTATTTACCTTATTATATTACTAAAAGAATTACTCCTTGTGACTATGTGTTTAATGGTAATGGGTTAATGTATAATATTTTTGGAAAGGATCCTCACTATTATTGGCAATTGATTGGACAGCTTGATGTGGTGGGAGAAAAAACAGGTATCGCTCCGAAACCTAATATTAATAAGATTATATTTGAGCTTAAGCCTAAATTTATTTATGGAAAAAGCTATTTTAATAAGTTTGCAGATGAAAGCGGACGAAAAGAAATAGTGCATTATATTGATAAGGATTTGCTTGATAGATATTATAAACCAGCTCCATTTAGTGGAATTTATGAACTAAAAGAAGAATATTGGAGAGAATGTAATATAAAAAAACTATAATTTGGGGCTATTTGTTAAATATGTTTTAAATAAAATGTTTTATAAGGTATAATATATCGTAGTGTTTTTTTGAGGTATATCATGAGTGGGGATAGAGAGCGCAGTGGAATTTTTAAGTTTTTGTATATCGTTTTAAGTATTATTACTTTTCCGATATTTGCAATTATTTATATACTAAAGCATCCTTTATGGGTGTTGTTCTTTATTTTGCTTGCGCTTGGTGTTTTAGTATATTTCCCAATGAGTGATGGAGTAGAAATAAGTGGGGTTGTTGACTGGTATAAGAAGAAATATACAGATGTTCGCCTAGAAGTTGTAACAAAAGCGGTTGAAAGTGGAAAAGCAAGTTTTGTCCCAAAAACAATTATTGAAGATGTAGAAAAAATAAAGAAAAATGCGGAAGAAGAAAAAGAAGAAAGCTTAAGAGTTAAAGGTGAAAACTACAACGATAAAATTGTTAGAGATGATGAATTTGAAAGTGTTGCAGTTGGTATTAAGAAGAAAAAAGGATTTGTAAAAAAAGAAGCAGTAAATAAGCTTGACCAAGAAGTTAAGTCTTTGGTTGAAGATGCTGAAAAAGCTGGTGGTTTGAGCGCACTTGTAAAGGCTGCAACTAAAAAAGAAGAAAACAAAGAAGAAATGATTGAGGAAGTTAATAATGTTTTAGATAGCCTTGATGAAACTGGTAGTAGTACTGAAACAATAGAAGAGGTTAAAGAAATAGAAAATATAAATGTTTTAGATGTTATGGTTGATGAGGCTCATACTCTAGATGAAGAAGTCAAAACAGAAGATAATTTAGATGAAGACGCTAAAGCTAAAGCAGAAGATGATTTGGCTAAAGAAGATGATGAGACGGAAGATAAAGAAGTTTTAGATGCTGTTTTAGATATTATTGACGCAAATGACACACTTAATAATGACAGATATAGTGCCGATAATTTAGAAAAAGCTGATGACAATGCAGTTGTTTTTGATGAATTAAAAAAAGTTGATGATGCAGTTGAGCAAGCAAAGAAACAAGACAACGAGCTTCCTGATATTAATAATCTTGTTGTTGATTTGCCTGTTGTTGAAAATAAAAATAGCGGTGATGAAAACAAAAGTCTTGATGGCGAGTTAGAATTGTTTTAATTTATCTTGCAAGTATTTTAAGATATAAACTCTTATGGCAGATGATAGATTTGGGGTTGTTCTTGCTAAGTCTATCTCTGTAATTAAAGCAAATGGGGTGGTGTTTTTTTCTTTAGCAATATCAAGAAGAACTTGATAAAAATCTTCTTCAAGTGAAATGCTTGTTGAGTGTTGGCCTGCTATTATTACAGAATATTTTTTCAAGATTATTTTTTCCTAAAGCTGTCAAATGAAATGATTTGCGCTGTTTCGCCAGAAACTTTCTTTTCTGGTTCAAGGTCTTCTAGTGAATGAACATCACCATTTTCATAAAATGAAAAACTTAATCCAAATTTTGCATATGGATCTGCAAAGTAGGTGATGGCATCAAAAGGAATAATGAGCGGTTGTAATCTTCCACCAAAGCTTAGTTCAACAGAGAAAACTTCATCTGATACAACAAGATTTGAATATTGATGTTGCAAGACAATAGTCATTGCTTCTGGATATTGGATTGATAAATCTTGAGGAATTATTGTTCCTGGATGATTGGTTTTAAAAGTGATGTAAAAATGATTTTCACCAGGTAGTCCTTGGCGTTCTGCAATTTTTAATGCTTCAACAACTACGTGTTTTAATGATTTTTCAATCAAGCCATCATAATTTATTTCACTAACAAAATCTGTCATAACTTTTACTTTATCCCTTCATGTTTAATAAATAAGCCGTTCTGTTGCTAGGTGGCTTCTCCCCCACTTTGGGCAAACCAATGCCTAAAGGATTTTATTCGTTGCTTTGCCTAAATTAAGCAGCTACAGCAACTGGTGCAAAATTATCATTTGCGTTTATTTAATTTGAACCGATAACGGTGGTATCTTGCCGAATACAGCACAAATATCTTTACTATACACTGTCAAACCTATTTCACCCCCTTAAAAATTTTGGTGGAGGTGCCGGGTACCGCCCCCGGGTCCAATATATCTATTCCATACGGCTTTTCGTATCATAGCTTAAAAAGCTGATAAAAGTATAAGCATTTAACAAATAAAAATCAAGCTATATTTTGGTGGGGGTGTGCTAAATAGCTATCATAGAGGCATCGGCACTCGCTCATGTACGCTTTTTATGTACACTACGCTCGTGGCGCTACCTCTAGCATATCTATTTATCCCACCCGAGGCAACGGCTTTGCCGTTCGGTTTTAAATGGGGTGTGCTAAATAGCCATCATAGAGGCATCGGCACTTGCTTATGTACGCCTTTTGTTTGTACACTACGCTTACGGCGTCACTCCTAGCACCGCACTTTATCCCACCCGAGGTAACGGCTTTGCCGTTCGGTTTTAAATGGGGTGTGCTAGTTTATGGTTATGATTGCAAAGTTGCTTTTAAAGTTTTTTTTTATATAGAGTGTTGTTTTTAAACTTTTTTTTAATAATAAATGTTAGATTATATTATGAAAATTATTAAATTTAGAGGTCTTCCATGGATGATATTGTAAATAAACCATTGATGTTAAGAAAAAAAAGCAAGAAAAAGCGTTTTGCTAGCTGGGGTGGTCCAGGTAATCACTTTTTGGATAAAATCTTTAGAGGTGTTTATATATTTTTGCTTTTTGCAATTAATTTTGTGATGTTTGTTTATGCTATTAATGGCAGATTAATGGAAGATGGTGTATATAATCCTGCGATTGTACAAATACTTGGTGGTTTTGGTATCTTTTCAATAGTACTAATGCTTTTGTTTTCATTTTCTAAAGTTATACAAAATGTTATTTGCGCGGTATTTACAATGATTTTTGTGGTGCTATTTATGCATCAATTTGGGGTTTTTGATATTAATAATTTTATTGAGCCATGGCTTGAGAAAAAAGCAGGATGGCTTACATTTATTTGCTTTATTCCATCTACATGGCTTACTGGTTTGTTGTTTGGTGGTATAATTTATTTGGTGTTTAATTGGAGTTTAGGTATTTTATTTTTTACAGTTGTTTTAGGTTTTGCTCTTATTAGTGGTATTAAGAAAAATGAAGATATAAAATCTGCTAATAAAGAATATGTAGAAGTTAAAGAATTAGGGGCTAATGTTGGGCAAAAACGTGATAATAACATCATTTATTTTATGCTTCCTAAGTTTCCTTCATATCAATTTTTGAGCGGTATTGAAGATACAGGGTTTAGAGATTTGCGTAATATGATTTTGGGGTTCTTTTCTGTTAATGGATTTGAAGTTTATTCAAATGCCTTTGTAGAAAGTAATGATCACAACCAAAATATAATAGATATATTTAATCAAGTTGATTATACTTCTGCATCAAGTGGTGATAGAGGTTATGCGGAATTTATTAATGATTGGAACTTTATCCAGGGTGGGCTTAATCGTTTAGGGCTTGAAGAAAATAGATTGTATGATTATTTAGCAAAAGAAGGTTATGGGGTGACAATTTATCCAGTGCATGACTTTAATATTTGTATGACTAAAAATGAATACAAAACAGATAGATGTGTTATAAAGGGATATAAAACAGTCAAATTATATGATAATAAAGCATCTCTTGAGAAAAATGTTAATACATTGTTTGCAGAATTTTTAATTAATACTCATAGAAGAGATCTTAAGTCAAATGCTAAATCTATAGCTAGAAATTCAACAATTAAAGGACATAGAGTAACCGTTGAAAACAGACGTGTATCTATGGAAGGTGCACCAAGAATATTTGATGATTTGGCTGACAAATATTTGAAAGACGGAAATGGGCAAGTATATTTAGTGTATGTTGATTTGCCGTCTGATATTTATATGTATGATGAGTATTGTAATCTTAAACCAAAGACAGAATGGGTGGCGCTAAAAGATAATAGTTTGGCTAATGTCGGAATTGATGAAAAAAGAAAAGCATATGTTGACCAAGCAAAATGCGCTATTGGTAAGATGCAAGAATTTATTAATGTAATTAAAGAATCTGATAAATTTGAGAATACTGATATTATTGTTCAAGGTGTTGGACCATTTAGAGAACTTGGTGGTATGACAGGTGGTAGATACAATAATTTTGTGACAGATAAGCTTGTTAGTTTGGGTATTAGAAAAGGAAAAGATCCTAGATTTTTGATTAATGCAAATGTATGTTTGGCTAGTGATTTTACTAAAACATTTATTACAGGAAAAGAATATTGCTATAGTGTTGATAATATGAAGATGGATCAAGGTGAGGCTTTAAACTTGAAAAAGAACTTGATTAATAATTCTGTGATTAGAGGGGGCAAAATTACAACAATTGCTGTTAATTACAAAGATTGGTATGAAGGATTTAAGAAAAATAGCTTGGATTATCAAGGTAAATTGCAAAAAGTCATTGATGAAGAAAATCAAAGAGAGGCTACTTTTGAAAGAAAAGATGCTAAAGATATAAAAAATGATAATAATAAGGTTTTAGAAGAAAATATTTTTGATTTTAGTAATGATGTTAATGCTTTAGGTTTGGAACTAGATGAATTAGGTTTACCTAAAGATGACAGTAATAAATCTAAAGTTGAAGAGCTAAAAAAAGAAGTTAAAAAGGCTGATGAAAAAGTTGAAGCTAAAGTTGAAGAGCTAAAAAAGGAAGTTAAAAAAGCCGATGAAAAAGTTGAAGCTAAAGTTGAAGAATTAGAAACTAAAAAAGAAGATGTTTTAGATAAAACAAAAGAAGCTGAAGAAAAAGCTATTGATAAACTACAAGTGCTTGATGCAAAACTTAAAGAAATTAGAGAAAATTCTGAGGCTAATAAAAAAGATGCAGATTTTTTAATAAATGAAACAAAGGAAACAATAGAATCTAAAGCAAATGAAATTATTGATAGTGTAAAAGAAGTTGAAACTAAAATTGATGAAAAAGTTGAAGTAAAAAAAGATAAGGTTGATGTAAAAATACCAGATGTTGGTGCGATAAGTCTTGATATTTAATCTTAAAAACGTTTAATAAATTCTTGCTTTGACAATAAATGTGTGTTAGAAAACAGCATTGTTTTTAAGAAAATGGGCAAGGATTGATGAATATTAATAAATATATCAAAAACAAAAGGGCTAAGGTTGCTTTTTTTAGCTTATGTTTTATGTTGATATTGTCGTTGTTTGCAGAGATTATTGCAAATGATAAGCCCATTATTGTAAAGTATGATGGCGAATATTTTTTTCCAATTGTTAAGGTTTATACAGATGCGAGGTTTGGAGGGGATTTCCCAACTGAAGCAAATTACAAAGATAGTTTTATAAAAGAAAATATTGAAGAAAATGGGTATATGATTATGCCTGTTGTGCCTTTTTCGTACAATACAGTTGATTATGAATTAAATCAGCCATTTCCAGCTCCTCCATCTTTTAGACATTGGCTTGGTACTGATGAAGAGGGAAGAGATATTTTTGCACGAATTTTGTATGGGGTTAGGTTATCGTTTTTGTTTGGTTTGATATTGACGATGCTGTCATCTTTTATTGGGATTAGCGTTGGAGCGGTGCAAGGTTATTTTGGCGGTAAAACAGATATTATTTTCCAAAGATTTATTGAAATTTGGGAAGCTATGCCTCAGATGTTTGTTTTGATTATTGTAGCGAGTGTTTTTGTGCCAACATTTTGGACTTTGTTGTTTATTTTGTTGCTCTTTTCGTGGAGTGAATTAACAGGGCTTGTTAGGGCAGAATTTTTAAGAGCTAGAAACTTTGAGTATGTTAAGGCGGCACGTGCTTTAGGTGTATCACATTTTAGGATTATTTGGAGGCATATTTTACCGAATGCATTGGTGACAACTATAACTTTTGTACCATTTATTTTGGCAGGGTCTATTGTGGCTTTAACAGCACTTGATTTTTTGGGATTAGGTTTGGGGGCTGAATATCCATCACTTGGTGATTTGGTTAGACAGGGAAAAGACAATTTGCAAGCTCCGTGGATTGGGCTTAGCATATTTTTTATTTTATCAATATTGCTCACTTCTTTGATTTTTATTGGAGAAGGTGTTAGAGATGCATGGGACAAACGAAAATGATAACTAAAGAGCCAATATTAGATGTTAAGAGTTTGAATGTGCGCTTTTTTAATGAAAATGGCGGTATTTTTTCTGCGGTTTATAATAGTAGTTTTCAGTTGCATGAAGGTGAAGTTTTAGCGATTGTTGGTGAGAGTGGTAGTGGTAAATCGGTTACAGCTTTATCTATTTTGGGACTTTTAGATGAGAGGAAAGTTCTTTATAAAAGTACTAACTCTATTGTATATAATAACAAGGAGCTAACAGCTTTTTCTGATAATGAATGGCAAGAGATTAGAGGTGGGGAAATTAGTATGATTTTCCAAGAGCCAATGAGCTCTCTTAATCCTTTGATGAAAATTGGTGAGCAGATTGCTGAGGTTATTAGAGTTCATAAAAAAGTTTCAAAGAAAAAGGCAATGGCTAGAGCTAGATATTTATTAAAACTTGTTGGTATTGAAAATTATAAGGACAGAGTTAATGCTTATCCATTTGAGCTTTCGGGTGGGCAAAGACAGCGTGTGATGATAGCTATGGCGGTTGCAAATGCTCCAAAAATTTTGATTGCAGATGAGCCAACAACAGCTCTTGATGTGACTGTTCAAAAGCAGATATTAGAGTTGTTACTAGATTTAAAAGAAAAGCTTAATATGGCGATTATTTTTATCTCGCATGATTTGGGAGTGGTTAGAAAAATTGCAAATCGTGTGATTGTGATGAAAGATGGGGTTATTGTTGAAGAGGGTAGTGTTGGAAATATTTTTAATGCACCTTTTCATAGTTATACCAAAGAACTTTTGGGAGCGTTTGATAAAAAGTTTTTAAGGCGCAATTTTAATGCTAGAAAAATTATGGAAGCAAGGGATTTATCTGTTAGTTTTGCTTTGAAAAAAAATATTTTTGGTAAAGTTGTTAAAGAAATTAAGGCTCTTGATGGAGTTAGTTTTTCTTTGATGGAAGGAAAGACTTTGGGAGTTGTTGGCGAAAGTGGTAGTGGTAAAACAACTCTTGGTATGTGCTTGGCTGAGCTTCAAAAATATAAGGGAAGTATTTTAACTTCTAAATCAATTAATGTTAGAAGTGAGAAAGATTTTAGAAAAGCAGTGCAAGTTGTGTTTCAAGACCCATATAATTCGCTTAATCCTAGAATGAATATTTTAGAGATTGTGGGTGAGGGAATTAAGGTTCATAATCTTAAGATGAAGAAAGATGAGCTTGAAGAAAAAGTTAAAAAAGTGCTTTTAGATGTGGGGCTTGATAGTGATGTTTTGTATAAATACCCGCATGAATTTTCGGGTGGTCAAAGGCAACGTATTGCAATAGCAAGGGCAATAGCGGTTAATCCTAAGGTTTTAATTTTAGATGAGCCAACATCTGCGCTTGATGTAACAGTGCAAGCTGAGATTATTAAGCTACTAAAGAATATTCAAGAAAATAAGAAGATTGCTTATTTGTTTATTTCTCATGATATGAGGGCAATTAAAGCTATTTCTCATGATATTATGGTAATGAAGAATGGTAGGGTTGTTGAGTATGGTTCTGCGGATAAAATATTTAATGAGCCAATTAGTGAATACTCTAAGGAGCTTATTAGAGCATCAATATTGTAGTTTGGGACGTTAGGATTATTTTTTTATAAAATGTTTGACAAAAAAGTGATTTCGCTCTAGTTATAGAGTCGTGATTATAAAAATTATGTCTAATATAAATATTTACAATTATGAAGAAATTATGTTTTGTGGCGTTCGGATTATTGATGGTTTTAGGATATATTTTTCTTCCTAGAATTGTTGAGAGTGATAAAGATGTTCTTTGTTGTGGCAGAATTGTTTCGATAAATGAAGAACAAAGCATGGTAAAAATTATCGATAACAAAGAAGTTTTTCGCGAGTTTGAGATTCCGCTGGTTGATGTGGCATCTGGTGAAAAACTAGAGATTGGTAATAAAATTTTTGTATATATCAATCAGTTTGAGATATTTGCTAGTACTATATCATTGGAAGATGCAAAATTGATTAATCGTTTTTTGGAAAAGGACTTATTTGAAAAATTGCTTAATCCTTGGTGTATTCTTTTGGTTTTTTTAGTATCTGCTATTTTTATGTATTGGGTGATTTTGGTTAAACATCCAGTTCATCAAAAAGTTTTTTTGGGTGTTTGTTTATTACTTATTATACCTCTTATGTATGAACCTAATTTTAAGTTGTTTGAAATTGATAGAGGTGAGGTGTTTGAGGTTTTGCCAGATAATGAAGTAATGATTAATAATGGCATTAAATACCCATTAACAAAAAACATTGATATAGCAACAAATGAAGAAATAAAAAAAGGCGACTTTGTTTATTTTTATCGATATGGTTTGTTTAATGTAGCAGAATACCAAAAAGTTTTTGTATCAACTAAAAGGTTTGATGTTGAAACTTTGAGATATAGCGGAACATATCCATATATCTTTCTTATAACTTTATGTGCTATATCTCTTGTTATGGTGGCATATGGTTTTGTTTGGGAGATTGTTCGAATACTTAAAGATAAAGAGGAGTAGTTACTCCTCTTTTTTTTATAATGTAGACACCTTATAGTGCCTTACGTTGGAATGAATTGATGGAATTTCTTTTAAGAAAGGGGGGATGCGTTCTCTTTTTATGAGGCGATAATATAGTTTTTGTTTATTTTCTTCTGATAGGTCATAAAATTTGTTACCATAGTTTTCAAAAAGTACAATTTGAGTTATTTGGTGTTTTAATAATAGAGGAATTAGCTCATAATCATCAGAGCTAAATAAAATTTTATAGCCGTCTATTATACCCTCTTTATTTCTGTGGTAAGGTGTTGAAACAGTATTTACACCACATTCATAGACAAAGCGTGGTGATAGAAATGTATCTGTTAATAGCGTTCCTTGGTGGAGTTTTATTGTTTGACTTAAAGAACTATAATAAGTTGATTTATTATCTGGTTTATGTTCTAGTATTATTGGCATAGATATTAATTCTTCTAGCAATAAAATAATTAAACATGCAGAGTAAATAACTGATGGGAATTCGTTGCTTTTTCTCTTATGAAAATCTGAACTATAATATAATTTATCTATAAAGCATAAAAATGGAATAAATATATATATAGGTTGGTATATATAAAATCGAGTGGCATATAGCGATAATGCATGTAGAGGCAAGCCAATGATTAGATTTAAGATTAGTAATTTTTTGTGGCGCTTTGATGTTAAGAGCAAAATAATGTTTAATAACAAAGCGATTGTTGATGTAGCGTATAAGTTGATTATTGACGAGATTGGAAAATCATAAAAATGTTTCATCTCAGCAATTCGATTGCTCCAAATTGTTTTTATCTCGGGGGCAAGTGGTGGAAGCAAAATATCTTTTGAAAAGATTAAAACTAAAAGTAAAAAGATAACAGATGCGGAACACAAAAGTGATACTATTTTGAGGCGCTTTGTGTGTATTCTTTGACTGCATAGTATTTTTAGGGCGATTAATGTGAGTGTGGAGGCAGTTATGTATAAAATGGATAATCTGCCATTATCTGGGTAGAAGTAGCCCTCAAAAGGTGGGTTTAAGATAAAGAAAATGACAATAAATATGGTGTAGTATTTTATGATAGTATAGGCAGGGTTTAAGGAGTTATTTTTAAATACATATTGGTATATGAAATAGAGTAAAAAGATTGGGGTGATAAGTATTGCCTCAATAGATGTAAAAGTCATCAAACTTAAGGATAAACTTAGGCGAAAAAGATAGCGATTTTGATGTTTTTTTAGGTAGCACATTAGGTTTGACATTGAGTATAAGCCTAAAGCCATTAGTACGGAATGATGGTCTGCTCTATAAAATGAAAATTCAAATTGGGTTTGGTGCATATTCATAAAAAATAAACATCCAAGAAGTGCCAGAAAAATGTTGAACTGGCGTTTTAATCCATAACCTAGCATTGATACCGCAATAATACCAACGATAGGGGATAAAAAAGCACCACCTAAAAATAGGGCATCTTTTAGGGCAAATTGATTAAAAAATGGGGCGCTACATATCAGCCATAAAATGTCTACAAATCTTGTCCAGTGATTTACTTCACCAAATGGGTAGTTGCTTTGGTAGATTTTTTGCTCCCAGAATAGAGGATTATTATGCCAGTTGTTTACTCTTATAGCTCTCATGTAGCCATCTGCATCACCATAGCATACATCCCATTGGTTAATCCCAAAATAGATAAATAAAAATACAGCTATTGTTGAGATTAAAAGGTAAAAATTATTTTTTAGAAAACGTGAGACTTTCTTTAATGTTTGATGATATTTTAAGTCCGTTTGATTTAGGTGTATATTTTTATGGCGTTTTTGCATATTAAACCTCCTTTTTTTAATATAGAGGGAAAGATTTAAATTTTATTTAATTAAGGTTTCTTTTAATAATTTTTCTGCTTATGGTTGGTGCTCTTTTGCCTCGATGACATCTTTTCTTATTTTTTGTGTGCGTGAGAATAAATTATAGAGTTTATCTCCTTCATCCCAGCGGATATTTCGCTCTAAGGCAATTAAATCTTCAAAAGCTCTTTGGAGATGTTTTTTTCTATGATGTTTCTAGCAAGTGATGAGCCAATTAAACCAATACCTAAGATTGCGATTTTGTTAAATAACATATTTTTTCCTTTTTTTAAGAATAAACCCTTAAAGTGGTGGCTTTAAGGGTTTGGGGAGATATTTAATTGTTTTTATTAGAAAGGAATATCATCATCTGCTACATCTGATGTGCTAGGAGTTGCATCCCAACCAGCTGAAGCTGATGAAGAATCGTAAATGTCGCCACTTCCTTGAGGTGCACCATCTGAACGGCCATCTAGCATAACAAGTGAGCTATTGAAGTTTTGCAATACAACTTCTGTTGTGTAGCGTTTTTGACCATTTTGGTCTTCCCATTCACGAGTTTGAAGTGCGCCTTCTAGATATACTTTTGAACCTTTACGAAGATATCTTTCTGCTGTGTCTGCAAGGCCTGAGTTAAAAATAACTACTCTGTGCCATTCTGTACGGTCTTTGCGTTCACCAGTTGCTTTATCACGCCAAGATTCTGATGTCGCAAGGTTGAAGTTTACAACTTTAGCGCCAGATTGGGTGTTGCTAACGCGTGGATCTTGACCAAGATTACCTACTAAAATTACTTTATTTATGCTTCCAGCCATTTTTTATTGCCTTTTCTAAATGAAATGTTGTTTGTGGGAGGATTATATGTAAGAAAAAAAAGTTTGACAATAAAAAAGTGTTTTTTTGATTTTGGGGTGTGTATAACGAGTGTTTTTTTAAGGGGGGGGGTTAATTTGAAGATTCCTTGACGATTGCTTAGCGCAATCGAGGGATGACGAAAAGGTGTGTGTTGCGGGTAATTGAGGGATGACATCGGGGAGTGTGTGGCAATCGAGGGATGAGGGAAAGGTGTGTGTTGCTGGTAATCGAGGGATGAGGGCTTTGGTGTGTGTTGCAAAGTAGAATGAGGATGATGGAGGGAGTTTTTTATTGTAAAAGGGGAGAAAATGTAGTAAAATAGCTTATGTTTTGAAAGAAAGAGTGGAAAATGAGTGAAGATATTTTAGAAAAGCAGCTGTTTGAGATAATAAAAAATAAGGATATGGATGAGCGTATAAAATGCGCAAAAGTTGATATGCTGATAAAACTTGGAGTTGATGTTAATCGTATTAAAAGAGGCTTTAGCGCATTGGGTATTGCAAGAGAAAATAACCTTGATTTAGTTGCTCGGATATTGGAAGAAAATGGGGCAATAGATAAACGTGTATCTCCTATTGATGCAAAAAAATTAGGAAAAGATTTAATTGATTCTATTAGATTTCATGTTGATTTTAGTGATGTTAATGAATTTAATAAATTTATGAAATTTATTGAAGATGGGGCAGATTTAAATGCTAAAGATGACTTTAATGGAAATACAGCCCTTATTTGGGCTGCAAAATATGGTGTTGAGCATTATGTCGATATATTGCTTGAAAATGGTGCTAAGGTTGATGAAACTAATAAAATTGGTATGACAGCACTTATGACGACAGCTAATTGGGGATATGGTGATATTGCATATAAATTAGTTATGCATGGTGCTGATCCTTTATTAAAAGATATGACAGATAAAGATGCTTTTGAATATGCTCGAAATGATGAAGTTTTGGGAAAAATTAAAGACGCGTATGTGAAAATAAAAACTGAAAATAAAGATAATGATGAAGATAAGTTGGCTATAATGCAACACATGAATTACCTTTTAGGCTCCAGGAGGTAACGTGATTGTTGGTTAGGTAAAACTTGGTTTGGCAATAGTTTGTTATTTCTTCACCCATAAAATTTCCGACAGGGATTTCGTTTCCACCATATGTGAATGGATAAAATTCTTCATCTTCGGTTAGAAAATCGGTGTTGTTTGGAAAATAGTTTGGGTCTGGTAAAAGCTCGGTGTTTACGTTTACATAGGTTATTATCATATCTCCATTTTTAAGGCGTTTAGTAGTGCTTGGGTTGCCGTACTGGTTTATGATTTCTGAATATGATTTGTTTATATCGTTATTTAGTTGAGCGATGTATTTTTTTTGAGTGGCGCATGAACATAATGTGATGCAAAATGTTAGTAGTGTAACGTATTGTTTTAACATATATCCTCCTTGTTTTAAGACGGATATAATTTTAATTTGTAATTTTTCAATAGGCTATTTTCTTAAATCTTTATCTTTGTGGACGTAAAATGACATCATTATCCCAAAACTTGCCATAACCGAAATGATTACTGTACCGCCATAGCTTATTAAAGGAAGCGGTACGCCAACAACCGGTAGCAAGCCAATAACCATGGCAATATTGATAAATACATATAAAAAGTAGTTGGTATTTAGTCCTAATATAACCATTTTGCCAAAATAGTTGGCAGGGTGGATGCGAAATGCAAACCAGTAGCCATAGCTGATTAGTATTAGGTTTAAGATGATGATTAAAACTCCGCCAAGCATACCAAATTCTTCTGAGAACATGGTGAAAATAAAGTCTGTGTGTTTTTCGGGTAAGAAGTTTAGGTGACTTTGAGTGCCTGATAAAAATCCTTTACCAGTTAATCCTCCTGAGCCTAAAGCAATTTTGGCTTGGATGATATGATAGCCAGCACCTTGTGGGTCTCTTTCGGGATTTAAGAATGTTAAGATGCGGTTTTGTTGGTAGGCATGTAGTTTGTGCCACAAAATTGGGGCAAGTAGTGCAACTGCTCCTATGCACGAAGCAAATTTATACCATTGTACTCCGGCTAGATAAAATAGTGCAACGGCAGTAAATAATATCATTAATGATGTGCCAAGGTCTGGTTGCATAATGATTAGAGCAACAGGGGCTATGACCATAATGGCGGGTTTTATAATACCCTTTATGGTTTTGATTGTAGAAAGGGGAGTTTGACTAAAGTAGCGAGCTAGTTCTAAAACTATGGCAATTTTCATTAGCTCTGATGGTTGGAGTTTGAAAAAGCCTAAGTTTATCCAACGTTGGGCGCCCATACCGGTATGGCCTGCTACTTCTACAATGATTAAGAGTATTAATGTGAAAACATAAAATGGGGTAGAAATTTTGAAATAAAATTCTGGTCTTATCATTGAGGCAACAAGCATTACACCTAATCCCATTCCAAAGCGGATGGCTTGATTTAGTGCCCATGGGGCGAGCTTTCCTCCGGCTGCAGAATATAAAATTAAACAACCGATAAGGGCAAGTAAGCAAACAATACCTATGAATATAAAGTTTAGGTTAAAGAAACGCTCTTTTAGGGTTAGGTTTTGGTTTTGATTTAAGATTATTGCCATTTTTTGCTACCTTATATCTAATTTGATTGCTTCTTCTAGAATTTTTGATGCGATTGGAGCAGCAACTGCAGAACCTGATCTTCCATGCTCAACAATTACAGCTATGGCATATTTGGGGGAATTGTGTGGAGCATAAGCCATAAACCATGCATGGTTTCTATATTTCCAAGGTAGGTCTTCGTCTTTTATGATACCTTTTTGTCTTTCGCTTAAAGATATACGACGAACTTGAGTTGTTCCAGTTTTGCCACCAATTTTTAGGTCTTTAGTTTTGGGTCTTGCACCAACGGCGGTGCCACCTAAGCCATTTACTACCTCAAACATTCCTTGTTTTACAATATCGATTGATGATTGTTTGATGTTTAGTTTTGGAAATTTTGGGGTGGTTTCTTTTTTAATGAAAGTTGGCTCTACTTCGTAGCCCCCGTTAACTACCCTTGATAGCATAGTTGCTAATTGGAGTGGGGTGACAAGAACATATCCTTGACCAATGCCGGCAATAACGGTTTCACCTTGTTGCCATGGTGATTTTAGTTTGGAGAGTTTCCATTGTTTATCTGGAATTACACCTTCTTTTTGATTTTCTAAGCCGAGTTCATAGGTCTTGCCAAGTCCAAGTCTTTTGCTCATTTGGGCAATTTTTTCAATGCCAAGTTTTAGAGCTGTTTCATAGAAGAAAATGTCACATGAGTTTTTGATTGCTTCGATAACGTTTTGTTTGCCATGACCTGCGTGACGCCAACAGTGGAATAGGTGATTGCCTAGTTTCATTTTGCCTGAGCAATATGATGTGGTTGAGGTATCTATTACACCTTCTTCAAGAGCGGCTAAGGCTACGGCAATTTTAAATGTTGAGCCTGGGGAATATTGTCCAGAGATAGCCTTGTCGGTTAGTGGTGTTTTTTCATCATATAAAAGATTATTCCAATTTTTTACAGAGATGCCATCTACAAATAAATTTGGGTCATAGGCAGGTACAGATACAAAGGCTAAAATTTCGCCAGTATGTACATCCATAACAACGGCTGCGCCAGCTTCTTTTTTGAATGCATCATAAGCGATTTTTTGTAAACGTATATCGATGGTTAGGTCTAAATCGTTTCCTTTGATGCCTTCTTTTTTTTCTAGCTCTTGCATGATACGACCATAGGCGTTTACCTCATATGATAGAGTTCCTTCGGTGCCTCTTAGGGAAAGGTCATAGGTCTTTTCAAAGCCTGATTTACCAATCTTAAAGCCAGGGACTTGTAGTAATGGGGCATCAGATGTTTCTAAGTCTTTGGTTGATACTGAGCCAACATAACCAAGTGGGTGGGCAGTGTATTCTTTGTAAGGGTAAAATCTTGTTAAGCCCTCATCAATAAATAGCCCTCGATATTGGTTGTTATTTAACATTAAAGTTGCAACCTCATCCCATGTTAGGTTATCTTTTATTTTTATAGGAACGAAACGACGACTGCGAGAAAAGTCTTTTTTGATACGCTCTATTTCGGTTGTGGTTAGGCTTAATACTGGGGTTAGGTCAGTTAATAATTTATCGATGTTTCTTACTTGAGCTTTGGTTATCATAGCTTGGAAGTTTTGATTGTTTAGAGCAAGTTCAACACCATTTCTATCGTTTATGCTCCCACGTGGTGGAACAAGCAAACGTGTTGATGTGCGGTTTGAGTCTGCAAGTAGGGAATACTTTTTACCTTGATAGATTTGCAAATAGTATAATCGTCCAATTAATATAAAAAACAAAAAAATGTTTACAGAAAAGATGATTAATGAACGTTGAAGGAGAGTTCTGAGCTTATTGTTGGTTTTCATAGCGCTCCTCCAAGTGAATGTAACGATTTTCTATGAAAAGATAAAATCTACCAATTAATGGATATAGCATTGTGGTTAAAACATATTCTAATAACAAATGATTTAAGGGGATTAGCTTTAAGTGGAATGTGCTTACAATTATCGCTTTAAATAGTAGTGTGATAAGTAGGGCTAATGAAAATAGTAGCCAAGAATATGAGAATTTTTTGATGTTAAAGTATGAAAATATTTTATCTGAGATTAGGTATAGTACTAAAAATGATAGCAAGTTTATACCAAGGGTTGATGATGATAAAACATCTGCAAATATGCCTAAAATAAATGCTGAAAGCAGGGTAAAGGCATCTCTTCTTAAACTAAGCCAAAAGTAAATTCCTGTATAAAAAGGAGCTAAGCGAAAGTGATTGTAAAACTCATTTATGCGAGGAATATAAAAAAATATCTCCAAAAATAAGATGCTTAAAATCGGAGTTATAAAAACAAGAAATGAGGTAATAAAATTTTTTATTCCTGTTTTCATTGAAGTTCCTCAAGAGTTTTTTTATCTGGCATGATATCGTATGCAATTATTTTCACTATTTCGATTTTTGATGGGGTAAATAGTGGGGTTGCGGTGATTTTATCTGCATCAACTTTGGTTATTTTGGCAATTGGGATATCTGGTGGTAAACCGCCTCCAACACCTGATGTTACAAGGATGTCCCCTTTATGAAGTTCGGCAAGTAGTGGGGTAAAAATTAATTGCAATTTTTGTGAGTTTTGCCCTAGCAAAATACCACGGTCACGACTTTTTTGTGAGATAACTGGTATTTTAGAGTTAATGTCAGTGATGAGGTTTACTTTGGCATAGGCGCCACTTGTTAACTCTATTCTACCAATTAAGCCATTTTGATTTACAACGGCATAGCCTGGTTTTATTTTATCTTTGTTTTTGCCTAAGTAGATAATGAATGAATTTGAAAAAGCATTACCATTTTCGGCAATTACACGAGCAGTGTAGCTCTTTGTTCTTGGGGTGTCAAAATGGTGAAGGAGTTTTTTTAGAGCTATGTTTTCATTTTTTAATGCTCTTAAAGTGTCTTTCAGTAAATAAAGCTCATCATTTTCTTTCTTTAAACGTTCGTTTTCTTTATATACGTTAAGGAACTCTGAGGTTTTTTTATAAAGAAAACTTATGCCATCTGAGGGAAGAGTTGCAACTCTGATGACTGGTGCTGTTGTGTATAGAACAGTCTTTGAAAGACCTGAGATTATACCTAAGTCAATTTTATGCACTAAAATTAAGAGCAGGGCTACAATAAACAGCCCTGCAAACATAAACCTTTTTAATATGCGCAAGACATAGTTCTGTTTTAGGAATAGAACTTTCTGGCGTTTCATTGTTTATATTTTCTCCCTTGGTTTAGTTGTCGTAGAGAACACCACGAAATTCTTCAAAACTATCTAATGCTTTACCTGTTCCTCTTACAACACAAGTAAGTGGATCTTCGGCAAGTGATACTGGAAGACCGGTTGCATTGCGGATAACAGTATCTAGATTTGATAGAATTGAACCACCACCGGTCATCATGATACCTTTATCTACGATATCGGCAGCAAGCTCTGGAGCTGTATTTTCAAGAGCAACTTTTACAGCCTCAACAATTGCCATTACTGGTTCTGCTAAGCTTTCTGCAATTTGGCGCTCAGTGATAGAAATTTCTTTTGGTACACCATTTACAAGGTCTCTACCTTTGATTTCCATAGTTCTGCCATCGCCTTTGGCTGGAACGCAAGCTGAACCAATTTCTTTTTTGATTTTTTCAGCTGAGCTTTCACCAACTAAAAGATTTAAGTTACGGCGGATGTATGAGATGATAGCGCTATCCATTTTGTCGCCACCAACACGAATTGAACGAGAGTAAACAATACCACCTAATGACAATACAGCAACTTCTGTTGTACCACCACCAATATCTACAACCATAGAACCTGTTGGGTCATTTACTGGAAGGCCGGCACCAATTGCGGCTGCCATTGGTTCATAAATTAACCATACACGTTTTGCACCAGCATTTACAGCTGATTCTTTTATGGCACGTTCTTCAACCTCTGTTGCACCACTTGGTACGCAAATGATAATGGTAGGGCTGATTAAACGGCGACGATGATTTACTTCTTCAATAAAGTATTTAATCATAGCTTCGGCTGCTTCAAAATCTGCAATAACACCATCACGAAGTGGACGAATCGCACGAATGTCCCCTGGTGTTCTACCTAACATTTGTTTTGCCTTAGCACCTACTGCCCATACTTCTTTTTTGCCATTAAAATCTTTTACAGCTACAACTGATGGTTCGTTTAAGACAATGCCTTTGCCCTTAACGTGTACGAGTGTGTTGGCTGTACCTAAGTCAATTGCCATATCGGCAGAAAACATTCCTAATAAATTTTGAAAAAACATATTTTTCTTCCCTAACATTATTACAATTTAATCCTTTTTAATGCTAAAACACCTATTTTGCAAGTGTTTTATAATGCTTTTTTAATATCATCAACAAAAAATTTGTCGTTATCATAACAAGCTTTTAGGCAAAAGTTGGGTTCAAAGCGGTTATTAAACCATGTGGTTTGACGTTTTGCATATTGGCGAGTATGTAGTTTAGCTAGTTCAATGGCTTCATTTAGTAAGCATTTATTGTTGAGGTATAATTTTAGTTCTTGAACACCAAGTGCTCGCATACATGGTAGCTCATCGGGTAGGTTTTTTGATATAAGTTTTTTGGCTTCATCTAATGCGCCTTGGTTCATCATTATATCAAAACGTATGCGAGAACGAACATCTAATGCATCACGTGGTGGTTTTATGTATACTAGGCAAAACTCTTTTGGATCATAGATTTTTTTTAAAGGTAAAGAGTGCCAATAACTTAGTGTTTTGTTAGTATCATAATATATTTCTAGGGCACGTTTGATACGGGTTGTATCATTTGGCTTTAGGCGGTTATAGGTCTCTATATCTATTTCTTTTAAGCGGTTATATAAGCCTTCTAAGCCTTCTTCTTTTAATAGTGTTTCTACTTTTTTTCGAATATCCTCACTCGTTTCGGGTATTGGAGTTGTGCCTTTGGTTAGTGATTCTATATATAGGCCTGTTCCGCCAACAACGATTGGAGTTTTGTTTTTTGCTCTTGCGCTATTAATTTCTTTTTTGCATAAATCAACCCATTCGACAACATTTCCTCTGTATGATGCATCATATATTGAGTATAGTTTGTGAGGGGCAATTTCTAAGTCTTTACTACTTGGTGAGGCGGCAAGAATTGGGATATCTTTGTAGACTTGCATAGAATCGGCATTTATTACTACACCATCTAGTTCTTTTGCAAGGTCTAGAGCTAGTCCTGATTTGCCAGAAGCAGTGGGGCCTGCGATTACAATTATTTTAGAGGTCTGCATGATGCCTCCTCTACAAGTGATTGACAAAGGTCTTCATAAGATATGCCAATATGTTTTGCTTGTTCGGGAACAAGTGATAGTTCGGTCATTCCAGGGTGGGTATTTATTTCTAAGAATACAACACCATCTGTTGGATTGTAGCGAAAATCGGAACGTGATATAGTTTTGCAACCTAGTTTGTTGTGTATGGTTTGGGCATAAGCTTTGCAAACTTCTTCTACATCATGAGGAATATTTGCAGGCAAAATATGGGTTGCACCACCTTTGGTGTATTTGTGTTCATAATCATAAAAATCTTCGCTTGGCTTTATTTCGGTTACAACGTGAGCATGACCTTTATAGCACATAACTGTTAGTTCATGGCCTTCAATATATTTTTCAATTAAGATTTCGGTGTTGATGTCTTTATATTTTACAAGTAGTTTTTCTTCTTGATTGTTTACGATAAATACACCAACAGATGAACCATCTGAAACAGGTTTTACTACATAGGGGTAGTCAATAGTTGTTCCTGATGAAATATATTCTTTGGCGGTTGTTCTTTGTGAGGTTGCAACACGTATACCGGCATTTTTGGCGATTAGTTTGGTTATATATTTATTCATACCAATTGAGGAGGCAAGCATTCCTGAATGAGTGTAGGGAATTTGTAATAAATCAAAGAGAGCTGATATCGTGCCATCTTCTCCCCAGTTGCCATGTAGGGCATTAAAAACAACATCTGGTTTTTCGGTATCTAAAAATTTTAAGAGTTTTTTGGTGTCGGTTAAATCATGCTCTACAACGTTATAGCCTTTTTTTGAAAGAGCTTTTGATATGTTTTTTCCACTTACTAGGCTTACTTCTCGTTCTGATGAAAAACCACCCATTAATACCAATACTTTTTTAGTCATTTTTAACCTCTTTAGTTTTATAGTTGTTTTAATTATGATATTAATTTTAAAAGAAAAAAATTAAGAAAGGTTAAAATTTTGAGAAAATTTGGTATTTTATTGGCATTGGTTTTAAGTTTTTGGATAAATGAGGTAATGGCGCTTCAAATTAGTCAAAAGTTTATGGTTGAAGTGGGCGTTTTTGATGCGGCAGAAGTTAAACTTAATTATAATGAGAATAATGAAGAATATGATATTAGTGCCGAGGTAAAGACTGCTAATTTTTTTGGAAGTATTTATCCTTTTTTAGGGATTTATGAAGCAACAGGAATAAATCAAAAAAATGGGGTAAAACCTGTTGTTTATAAAAATCAAACAACGTCTCGTAATCATAAACGTACTAAAACTATTTTTTATAATGATGATGGGGTGTCTTATAAAAGAGTTTCTACAAAAGATGAAAGAAAAAATGAGGTTTTGATTAAAGATGTACCTTTGAGCGCAGATGCTGCCGATTTGCAAACTGTTTTGGCTGAAATGTTTAAAAATGTTATCAAAAATAGGGATTGTAAGTTAAATAGAGAAATTTATGATGGTAAAAAACATTATAAATTTATTGCAAAAAATGAGGGATTAGAGAATCGGTGGTTTTCGCATATTAAAAAAAATGAAAATGCATATAAATGCTCGTTTTATATCGAAAACTTGAAAGAAAATAATGATAATATTTTATGGGATATAAGTGCTCAAACACCGATTAATGTGTGGTTTGGGGTAGATAATAAAGATAATTTGCCAAAAATTTTAGAAATAAAGATTGACTCTACACCTTTGGGTGCGGTACAAGTAACTCCAAGTAACTCCAAGAATTAAATAAGGATTTGAAAATGAAAAAAGCAGAACTTCTTTTGCCTGCGGGCTCTTTGGTTAAACTTAAAACAGCTCTTTTGTATGGGGCTGATGCAGTGTATGCCGGTACTCCTGATATGAGCCTTAGAACACAATCTAAATTCTCATTAGAAGAATTAGAAGAGGGAATTAGAATTGTTCATGAGGCAGGAAAGAAAATTTATCTTACCTTAAATCTTTATATTCATAATGAAGAGGGTAAAAAATTACCTCAGTTTGTTGAAACTTTAAGAAGATTAAAACCAGATGGTGTATTGATGGCTGACCCTGGTGTATTTTATTATTTAAAAGAACATGCGCCAGAATTAAATAGATTTGTTTCAACTCAAGCTAATATTTGCTCTTCTCAAACAGTTAAGTTTTGGCAAAGTATGGGGGCGAAACTTTGTGTTTTGGGTCGTGAAGTTACTTTTAGTGAAATGGAAGAAATAAGGAAAGAGTGTCCTGATGTTGAATTAGAGTGCTTTATGCATGGTGCTATGTGTATGTCTTATTCTGGTAGATGTTTAATCTCTAACTTTATGGCTGATAGAAGTGCAAATAGAGGTAAATGTGCGCATTGTTGTAGATGGCACTATAAACTCCATATTAAGATGAAAGATGGAAGTGTTAGAGAGCTTGTGATTGATGATACAAATAAAGATAATTTTGAGTATCTTTTAGAAGAAGATTTTAGACCAGGTGAGCTCTATGAAGTAGTTGAAGATGAGCATGGTAGTTATTTATTAAACTCTAAAGATATGTGCATGATGCCAAGACTAGATGATTTGCTCCGTATTGGTATGGATTCCCTTAAAGTTGAGGGACGTAATAAGACTGAATATTATGCTGGTGTTGTAGCGCGTGCTTATCGTAAAGCTATTGATGATTATTATCAAAATCCTGAAACTTGGGATTATAAAAAATATATGAGCGAGATTATGACACTTCAAAATCGTGGCTATTGCTTGGGATTTCATGATGGTAAATTAACAAATATTAGTCAAAATTATGAATATACAAGAACTCTTGGCGAATGGCTCTTTGCTGGTTCTATTGTTGAATGGGATGGCGATTGTGCTATTTTTGAACTTCGTAACTATGTGGCTAAAGGTGAAGAAATTGAGTTTTTAATCCCTGGGGGGCTTCAAAACATTAAAGTTAAGTTTGATAAATTTGAAGATGCTCTAACTGGCGAAATAACTGAAAAAGTTTCTGCAGGTCAGGGTAAAAAAATCCGTATTCGTCCAGAATCTTGGGGTAGGGATATTAATGAAATTAAGAAGCTTCTTCCTTGTTATGTGGTGGCTCGTAAGTTTCAAGGGCTTAATGGCGTGAACAAAGAAATGTATGAGCATAAGTTGGATGAGTGGTCAATCCTTTGTGGTAAGTAGGGGGGGGAAGGCTTGATATAGTACCTATCATGATTGTTCAAAAGCTCCCTTATGTACGCTTTTTTTAGTACACCGCGGTCGCTTTTGAACTTCCAGCATAGGCACTCTATCAAGCCATTGCAAAGCCTTCGGCTTTCGGTTTTAAATGGGGGGGGCTTTGTATAAGTACTGTCATGATTGTAAATTTTAAAACTTATGTACCTATTTTGTACACCGCGTTTTAAAATTTACTTCCAGCATGGCTATTTATCCCACCCAAGGCAAAGCCTTTGGCTTTCGGTTTTATGGGGGATGTGCTAAAGTGTTGTCATGATTTTTTTTAATTCGGAGATCCCTTGACGTTTTGCGGGGCGCAAAACGAGGGATGACGGCTTTGGAGTATGGGGCGAGAGCAATCGAGGGATGACGGGAAAAAAGCTGGCGTAAAATGAGGGATGACGGGTTAGGAATGTGTCGCAAAACGAGGGATGACGGGAGTTGTATGTTTTTTATTGAAAATGGGGAATTTTTGTGATAAAATAGGCTATGTTTTTTAGAAAAATGAGGTCAAAATGAGTGAAAATATCTTAGAAAAGCAGTTATTTGAGATAATCAAAAATAAAGAAATGGCAGAGCATATTAAGCTTGCAAAACTTGATATGCTAATTAAACTTGGGGTTGATGTTAATGCTATATATGGGGCGAAGTCTCTCTTAAAGCTTGCAAATGAGGTAAATAATCAAAAAGTTATAGAGTTTTTAGAAGAAAATGGCGCAAAGGATATTTTTGATGAAGAAATTTCCAAAGAACTTGGTAAAAAATTAATAGAAGTTTGTGAAAATGGAGAGAAAAAAGACGTTGAAGAATTAATAGATATGGGGGCTGATGTTAATCAAAAAGATGAGGATGAGGAAGGGGATGAGTGGACTGCTTTGATGAGAGCTTCAAGTAGAGGTTATACGGAAATTGCAAAGTTATTAATAAAAGCAGGAGCGGATGTTAATCAAAAAGATAACCATGAATGTACAGCTTTGATGTGTGCTTCTAATCAAGGACATAAGGAAATTGTAAAGTTATTAATTCAAAAAGGGGCTGATGTTAATCTGCAAGATGAATATGGTTGGACTGCTTTGTGGAGTGCTTCTAATCATGGATATAAGGAAATTGTGGAGCTTTTAATTCAAAAAGGAGCTGATGTTAATCAAAAAGATAAGGATGGTCGGACAGCTTTGATGGGAGCTTCTAGATATGGTCATAAGGATGTTGCTGAACTTTTGATAGAAAAAAGGGCTGATGTTAATCAAAAAGATAATGGTGGTAAGACAGCTTTGATGCGAGCTTCTGGATATGGTCATAAGGATGTTGCTGAACTTTTGATAGAAAAAGGAGCTGATGTTAATCAAAAAGATAATGGTGGTAAGACAGCTTTGATGCGAGCTTCTGGATATGGTCATAAGGATGTTGCTGAACTTTTGATAGAAAAAAGGGCTGATGTTAATCAAAAAGATGAGGCTGGAATGACAGCTTTGATGTGGGCTTCTAGACGAGGGTATAAAGAAGTCGCAGAAGTTTTAATTCAAAAAGGAGCGGGTGTTAATCAAAAAAATAATGATGGTGAGACTGCTTTGATGCATGCTTCAATATATGGTTATAAGGAAGTTGTTGAGTTATTAATTCAACAAGGGGTGGATATTAATCAAAAAGCTAATAATGGTAAGACAGCTTTGATGGAAGCTTCACTTATGGGGTGTAAAGAAATTGTGGAACTTTTAATTCAAAATGGGGCAGATGTTAATCAAAAGAATAATAATGGTCAAAATGCCATGATGCGTGCGCAGATAATGAGGAAATAAAGAAAGCAATAATTGATGCGGTTAAGAAAAGAAATGTGAAGACTGGAGAGAATGTTGTTATTCAAGTATTTAGAGATTAGAGGTTTTAATTTGTAGATCTCTTGACGATTGCTAAAGCAATCGAGGGATGACGTCTTTAGAGTGTGTTGAGAATGAGAGATCCCTTGACGATTGCTAAAGCAATCGAGGGATGATGGGTTAGGTGAGTATTGTGAGTGCAATTAAGGGATGATATAGGGCGATCTACAAATATTATCATACGGATTTAAGATTGCATTATTGGGCAATGTATTTGGCTTTTGTTTTTGTGATTAATATTTAAAGAAAATCCTTGAAATTTAAAATAAAATGGTGTAAAAGCCTTGCTTGAATGATAGGAATCGTTGATTTCTGTTATGTTTGCATGCATGAAGGTGGTGCAAACGTTGGTTTTTATCCGCTTCGGGAGCCGAAGCATCAGAAAAATAGAAAGGAACTTAAAATGAGACACGGTGACGCACATAGACGTTTTAATATGCCAAAGAGCCAAAGAAGAGCTTTGTTTGCTAACTTAACGAATGCTTTATTAACTCACGAACAAATTACTATTACTTTACCAAGAGCTAAAGAATTAAGAACTTTTGCTGATAGCATGATTACTTATGCTAAAAAAGGTGATTTGAATTCTCGTCGTTTGGCTTTGTCTTTCTTAAGAGATAAAGAAGTTGTTTCTAAGCTTTTTTCTGTTTTGGCTGAACGTTACAAAGAACGTAACGGTGGTTATACACGCGTTCTTAAAGCTGGTTTCCGTTATGGTGACTGCGCTCCAATGGCTATTATCGAACTCGTTGACAGAGATGTTAATGCTAAAGGTAAAAAAGACATTGAACGTGTTAAAGCTGAAAAAGCTGCAATGGAAGCTGCAGAAGCTGAAACAGCTGCATAATTTATTTATGCTACAATGCAAAGGAGTAGGTAAAAACCTGCTCCTTTTTTTGTGCTTTTTTAGAGATCCCTTGACGTTTTGCTAAAGCAATTGAGGGATGACAGGAGAGATATTTGTTGCAAAGTGGGGTAATTTGTGATAAAATGGGCTATGTTTTTTAGAAAAACGGGGCAAAAATGAGTGAAAATATCTTAGAAAAGCAGTTATTTGAGATTATCAAAAATAAAGAAATGGCGGAGCATATCAAGCTTGCAAAACTTGATATGCTAAATAAACTTGGGGTTGATGTAAATGCTATGTATGGGGCAAAATCTGCCTTAAAACTTGCAAATGAGGTAAATAATCAAAAAGTTATAGAGTTTTTAGAAGAAAAAGGTGGAAAAGATATTTTTGATGAAGAAATTGCCAAAGAACTTGGTAAAAAATTAATAGAAGTTTGTGCAAATGGAGAAAAAAAAGACGTTGAAGAATTAATAGATATGGGAGCTGATGTTAATCAAAAAGATGAGGATGAATATGAGAATGAGTGGACTGCTTTGATGAGAGCTTCTTATGAAGGAGATAAGGAAATTGTAGAGTTATTAATAGAAAAAGGAGCGGATGTTAATCAAAAAGTTGAGGCTGAGAGGACAGCTTTGATGTGTGCTTCAGGTGGTGGATGTAAGGAAGTTGTAGAGTTATTAATTCAAAATGGTGCTGATGTTAATCAAAAAGATAATGATGGTTGGACTGCTTTGATGAGTGCTTCTAATCAAGGATGTAAGGAAGTTGTGGAGCTTTTAATTCAAAAAGGGGTTGATGTTAATCAAAAAACTAATGGTGGTAGTACAGCTTTGATGGAGGCTTCTGAAGCTGGTCATAAGGAAGTTGTGGAGCTTTTAATTCAAAAAGGGGTTGATGTTAATCAAAAGGATAATAGTGGTAGTACAGCTTTGATGGGAGCTTCATTTATGGGTCGTAAAGAAATTGTAGAACTTTTAATTCAAAAAGGTGCTGATGTAAATCTGCAAGATAAACAAGGTTGGACTGCTTTGATGAATGCTTCTCATGAAGGAGATAAGGAAATTGTAGAGTTATTAATAGAAAAAGGAGCGGATGTTAATGCTAAATCTAATAGTGGTAGTACAGCTTTGATGAATGCTTCATGTATAGGTTGTAAAGAAATTGTAGAACTTTTAATTCAAAATGGGGCTGATGTTAATCAAAAGGATAATTATGGTCAAAATGCCATGATGCGTGCAGATAATGAGGAAATAAAGAAAGCAATAATTGAAGCTGTTAAGAAAAGAAATGAGAAGACTGGTGAAAATGTGATTGTTCAAGGGTTTGAGCGAGAATAAAGGTTTTAATTCGGAGATCCCTTGACGATTGCTAAATGCAATCGAGGGATGACAAAAAGGCTAAAGTAATCGAGGGGGATTAGAGAATAGGAGAGAAAATTATTTTTTTAGGTTACGGCGGTAGTTTGATACGTTTTTATTGTGCTCTGAAAGGCTTGTTGCAAAGCGGTGGCCACCTGTTAGACCATCTGCTACAAAATATAGAAATTTTGTTTCTTTAGGGGTTGCTACAGCATTTATGGCATCTATTCCTGGGCTACAAATTGGGGTTGGTGGTAGTCCGCTATATAAGTAAGTATTGTATGGGGAATCATAAGCCAAATCCTTTTTGTAGATTGGGCGATTTAAGTTCATTTTACCACTAGTTACGGCATAGATTATGGTTGGGTCTGTTTGTAAACGCATGCCAATTTTTAGGCGATTTAAGAAGACTGATGCAACTACATCTCGCTCATTTGCAAGACCGGTTTCTTTTTCTACAATACTTGCAAGGATAAGCAAATCTTCTTTGGTTTTTATGGGGGAATTGTGGGAGATTTTTTGCATTGCCTCATTTAGGGCTTTTTCCATAGCAAGTTTGGCATTTTTTATAATATCATCTTTGGTGGTATCGGTGGTAAATTGATATGTTTCAGGTAAAATGTCGCCTTCTTTTAAGGGGATGGTTATCTCTCCTTTTAGGTTGGGTTCGTTATTGATTATATCAATAATTTCACTTAAAGCTTTGCCCTCGGGGATAGTGATAGTTCTTTTTATTACATCTCCTAAGGTTATCTTTTGCGCAATTGATGAGAATGATACTTGATTTTCAAAGCGATATTCACCAGCTTTTAGGTTTGAGGATAGTTTATTTATTCTTGAATATAGGATAAATAATCTTGCATCTTTGATGATGCCTTTTTTTTCTAATAAATAGGCAATTTGATTAAGTGATGAGCCTTTGGAAATATTTATTTCAACTGGGGTTGTAAGCGTTGATGTTTTTGTAAATTCCTTGTGTATGAAGTATAAAAAAGTGCCTCCTATTATTAAACCAATAAAAGCTAAAATAAGGAGGCACTTTAATATTTTCATTTTTTAACCTAGTAATTATCCATTATATTTTTTGAAAATTACAGAAGAGTTTGTTCCGCCAAAGCCAAATGAGTTTGACATTGCAGCTTTGATTTCTCTTTTCTTTGGTTTTAATGGTACAAGATCAAAGTCGCTTAGTTCTTCTGCAGGATTTTCTAAGTTTAATGTTGGTGGGCATGTTTGCTCGTTTAATGCCATAATTGTGTAAACGGCTTCAACAGCACCTGCGGCACCAAGTAAGTGACCTATTGCAGATTTTGTTGATGACATTGATACATTTTTAATGTTCTCATCACCAAATAAACGTTTTACAGCAAGAGCTTCACCAACGTCACCAGCTGGAGTTGAAGTACCATGAGCATTGATATAACCAATGTCTGTTAATTCAACACCATGTTCTTTAGCATGGTCTGTTGCCATTTTCATTGCACGATATGCGCCATCACCAGAAGGAGCTGTGATGTGATAAGCATCACCTGACATACCATATCCTACAACTTCGGCATAGATTTTTGCGCCACGTTTGATTGCATGCTCTAATTCTTCAAGTACTACTGCACCAGCGCCTTCACCCATAACGAAACCACTACGACCTTGATCCCAAGGACGAGAAGCTTTTGATGGGGTGTCATTGTATTCTGCAGTAATTGCTTTCATGCGAGCAAAACCAGATAAACCAAGAACGTTTACAGCAGATTCTGCACCACCTGCAACCATAAGGTCTGCATCACCACGAGCAATCATAGATGCTGCATCACCAATGGCATGGGTACCTGTTGAACATGCTGTTACACATGCGTGGTTTGGACCTTTTAAGCCATGCTTAATAGATACATTACCAGAGATTAGGTTAATTAATACAGAAGGGATGAAGAATGGTGAAATCTTTTTCATACCAAATTCATTAAATGATATTGAATTTTCGTAAATGCCTTGAAGACCACCAATACCGGCGCCCATCATAACTCCGGCACGATATTTTTCTTCTTCTGTTGCAGTTTCTACATTCCAGCCAGCATCTTTTATTGCATCATCTGCAGCTGCCATACCAAACAAAATAAATTTATCATTTTTCTTTTGATCTTTGGGGGCTATAACTGTATCTGGATTGAAATCAGGCTCAGCTTCTCCAAATGGTACTTGTCCTGCAATTGTTACTGGAATGTCTTTTAAATCAATACCTTGAATTTGGCGGATACCAGATTTGCCTTGAAGTAAAGATTCCCAGTTATGTTTTACACCTCTTCCAAGTGGCGAAACTACGCCCATACCTGTTACTACAACTCTTCTCATTAATAACCTCATCACTTATTATCCGTTATTTTGGTTAACGGATAAAATTTATATGAAAAAACTCGCTTAAAACTTTTCAGCGAGTTCTAACTTAGATAATTCCAAAGACTTACGCAGCTTTTGAAAGATAGTCAATAGCATCTTTAACTGTAAGAATTTTTTCTGCTGCTTCATCAGGAATTTCGCAACCGAATTCTTCTTCGAATGCCATAACTAATTCTACAGTATCTAAGCTATCAGCACCCAAATCATCAATAAAGTTTGCATTTTCTGTTACTTTTGTTTCTTCAACACCTAAATGTTCAGCAACAATTTTCTTAACACGATCAGCGGTATTAGTCATTAAATTCAACCTCTAAAAAATATTAAAACAAATCTTAGACTAAATGTCTGAAGCAACGCTACACATATTTTATTTATTTGACAAGCTTTTTTTTTGTTTTTTCAACTTTTGATAGGGGATAAAAAGAATAAGTTATTGTTTTTATGTTGTTAATTTAAAATAAAAAATAACAAAAAAATGGGCGTTTTATCTTTTTTTGAGGGCAAAAATGATTATATCAAAGGTGAAAAATGAAGTTTTTTAGTAAAAATTTAGCATATCTTAGGGAGGAATTTATGAAAATAGCGATTATTGGGGCGGGTATGGTTGGTAGTACTATTCTTTATAGGCTTGTTATTAATAGTATGGTATCAAAAATTGCAATTATCGATATAAATAAAGAAAAATCAAAGGCTGAGGCTTTTGACTTAATGCATGCGGGAGTGTTTGAAAAAGATTCTAAGATTGTTTTTGGTGATTTTGATAGGTTAGCAGAATCGGATATTGTAGTTATTTCTGCTGGTGCTAACCAAAAGGTTGGCGAAACAAGGCTTGAATTACTTGATAGAAATGTTGAGATATTTAAAAAAATTGTGCCTGAGATAAAAAAATATGCAAAAGATAGCATTATTATTGTGGCAACTAATCCTGTTGATGTGATGACTGAGGTTGTGTTAAGACTTGGTGATTTTAATAAAAGAAAGGTTTTAGGGACTGGGTGTGTTTTAGATAGCGCAAGGTTTCGTAGTGTTTTAAGTGCAAAGTTTAAGATATCTCCTTGCTCTATAAATGCAGATGTTATTGGTGAGCATGGTGATAGCTCAGTTCTACTATGGAGCAAAATTGAAAGCACCCTAAAAGAGTTTGGCGGAATAAATCCTAAGCAAAGAAGTGATGTTGAGTATAAAGTTAGAAATTTAGCATATGAAATAATTAAAGGAAAAGGGGCTACCTATTATGGAATTGCTAGTGCTTGTGTTAGCATCATTGAGGGTATTTTAAGCGATAGTAATAAGGTTTTTAATATATCTTCTCATTTTGATAAAGCTTTAGGTTTATATAATAATGTTTCGTTTTCTATGCCGTTTGTTTTAGGTAGAGATGGGGTTGTCAAGGTTTTGGTTCCGAGTTTGAGTGATGATGAGAAGAAGAAGTTGGTTGAGAGTGTGGGGGTTATTAGTAAATTTGTAAATGGGATTGGGGAGGGGGTGTGCTAAAGCGCTGTCAAATTGTCAAATGGAAGCCTGTCCCATAATGCTCACGTACGCCTTTAGTACGCTCCGCTTATGGGCAGGACATTTAACAATAGCACAGCACTTTATCCCACCCGTTGCAACGGCATTGCCGTTCGGTTTTAAATGAGGGTGTGCTAAAGCACTATCATGATTTTTTTAATTTGTAGATCCCTTGACGATTGCTGGTGCAATCGAGGGATGACGGGATAGGTGATTTTTTGGGTAAAATGGGTAATAGTTAAAAAAATCCACGTCTTGCGGTTCAAAACGTGGATGGGTTAGTTTGTAACTTTATTAAATAATACTAGTATTGATAAATCAATCTACCAACTTTTTTGTTTTTGTTGCATACAATATTTTAGTTCTTCTTCTGATTTTTGAGGATAATTTTTAACAATTTCGTTTGCGGCGGTCATGAAATTGATTGTTAGTTCTTGATTTAAAGATTGGGTTTGTGGTAATACGTTTTCCATTATAACAGGTGTTAATGCCATCAATTTTTGTACAGGTTTTGATTTGTAAAAAGCTAGTATTTCGTCAATTTCTGCTTCGGTGAAAGTTTCTTCATAATAAGGTTTAATAAAAACAGTTAATTTTTCTGCATAAGATTGAAAAGCTTTTTCCATTTCGTCATTTAGAGCTTGTTTTCCTGCTTCATCTAATTGAAATCCACATTCAATAGGTGCTAAAAGTTGTGGAAAAAAGGTTTTAACAGTGTCTAATGCTGCACGATTGTTGACGTTGTTAATTAATTCATTGATTTTTTCATTTTTATCCGCATGTGCAGGGCTTATTGCAAAGAATATAGTAGCAATAAAAACAATTATTTTCTTCATTTTGTTATCCTTTATCCTAAATATTTTAAAGTATTTTCTTCATGATGTTAAAATCGTATAGTAATACAATTATGTTGATGATTTTAAATAAAAAATATTAATTTTATGTAAAATTATAACTGTTGTTTGCTTTTTTTAATAAGTGTTTTGGGTTGCAAAATGAGGAAAAATATTGTAAAATTGGTTATGTTTTGAGCATAAAGGGAAGAGAGATGAAAGAAGTAACTTTAGAAAGTCAATTGTTTGATATAATAAAAGATAAAGAAATGGCTGAGCATATTAAACTTGCAAAACTTGATATGCTTGTTAGGCTTGGGGTTGATGTGAATGGTAAATCAAGAGGAAAGTCTGCACTTATTTGGGCAAAAGAGCAAGGAGAAGAAAAAATATCTGAATTTTTATCTCATAATGGAGCAGTTGAGGAAAGAATTTCTAAGGAAGAAGTAGAAAAAATTACCGGTGAGATGCGCAGAAAAATAATTTGGGATTGTAATTTGGAAATGGTTAAAAGTTATATAGAAAAGGGGGCAGATATTAATTTAAAGCGTGGAACATTAAATGGTACTAGTCTTTTTCTTGTTGCTTCACGCGGTGATTTAGAATGTATGAAGTATTTGATTGATGAAGGTGGTAATATTAATGTTATAAATAATAAAGGACATAGTATTTTGGATTATGCTTTGTTAGATGGAAAAATTGAAATAGCGGAGCTTTTGGTAAAAGAAGGTATTAGTGTAAATTCTGAAAATGTAAGAGATAAAACTATACTTATGATTTTGATTGATAGTAATGTCAGAGATGAATGGTATAAACGTGCTTTAGAAATAGCAATTGATGCTGGTGTAGATGTAAATTGGCAAGATTCTAAAGGAAGAACAGCTTTGATGAAGGCAGTCGAAACAGGAGATATCGTTGGTATGACGGTATTGATAGAGAAAGGTGCTGATACTCATCTTGTTGATAAAGAAGGAAAAACAGCTATTATGTATACAAATGATGAAAATGTAAAAGAGAAATTTATTGGGGCTAGAGTTAAAAAAATGAAAGAATTGGCTAAAAATAAATCAACAACATTTAGTAAAAATATTTTGGATAGGTAAAAGATATATTTTTTCTTGCATTGGTAAAAAAGTTTTTATATAAACATTGATAGCGTCGGCGTAGCTCATTTAGGGGCGAGCAACAGTTTCCTAGAGATAAAGGGCAGTAAGTTCAAGTTCCGCCGATTGTTATATTTTTTAGTGTTGTTGTGTCGGCGTAGCTCATCAGGATAGAGCAACAGTTTCCTAGAGCTAAAGGGTAGTAAGTTCGAGTCCCGCCGATTGTTATATTTTTTAGTGTTGTTGTGTCGGCGTAGCTCATCAGGATAGAGCAACAGTTTCCTAGAGCTAAAGGGTAGTAAGTTCGAGTTCCGCCGATTGTTATATTTTTTAGTGTTGTTGTGTCGGCGTAGCTCATCAGGATAGAGCAACAGTTTCCTAAACTGTGGGTAGTGGGTTCGAGTCCCGCCGCTGACACCATTTTTTTAGGGGGAAGTATGAGTTTTTGGGAAAATATAAAAAAGTTTTTTTCAAATGAAATATCAGATGAAGAAGTGGCTAATAATGAGTGGGTGCAATGTCCAAAGTGTTTAGTTCATGTTTTAAAAGAAGATTTAATAGATAATGATTGCAAATGTCTAAACTGCTCGAGTGATGTAGATGTTGTGGTGCAGTGTTCAAATTGTATGGAAAATGTTTTGATAAGAGATGTTATAGATAATGGTTATGATTGTCCAAATTGCTCTCAATATATAGAAATTGAAAAAAAATAGGAATTTCATTAGTGTTTTTCTAGTTGAAAAATTGTCATATTTGTGATAGAATTAATCATATTTATGATGTTTTGAGGATATTTGTTATGGGGAGAGTTGGTAATTATATTGTTGGAGCAAGTGTGGTATCTGTTTTAGCAGGTAATCCAGCAATGGCTAGTGTCGGTGATGACACAAAAGATGATATAAAAGAAGAGATGAAAACAGATTATGTTGCAGCTATGGATGCCATAGATGATAATGAGCAACAATTAAAAGAAACCTCAGCTTATGTGATGTCTCATGAAGATGTAAAAAAAACAATTAAAGATGATGTGTGGGAAGGTTATCAATCTATTAGTAATCTAGGAAAAGCTCCAAGAATTAAAAATTTGGCTTATCAGAAAGAATTTTTTTCATCTGAAGAGATTTATGCTTATTATAATGCAGGTAAAAATGCAATTGTAGATATTGTATCATTTAAAGAATTAGATTATCCAGATATATTGGGTAATTCACTTGATTTAGCTCATGAAACAGAGCATATGCATCAGGCTGGTAAGATTAATCTTAATGCAGATATGAGTTTTGAGCAGCATTATAAGTTACATTGTTTTAAAGAAATTGGGGCGAATGTTGCTCAAGTTTTACAATTAAGAGCAATGTATAAAGAAGCCCAAACAGAAGAAAAAAGACAAGAAATTTTAGAAGCTGGAGCTAAAAAAGGTTTTGGTTACTATGTTAAAGCTGTGCAAAGAGGATTAGTAGATCCTCTTAGTGATAGTAAGGAAGATTTTGACAAAGAGATGTCTTTTATTATGAACGAAACCGTTCATAATTGGAAGAGAAGTTGTGAAAGTTCTTATGATGATGTTCATATAGATATGACTTTAAATGATATAAAAAAAGGATCAGGAAATTTAGCTCCAAATGATAAAAATTATGAAGATGCTAGAAGATTTATTTTATCAATGGGTGGAGTTGATTTTTCTCAATATTTAGATCGTGATTTTTTTTGTGGTAATTTTACATTAAGAAAAGCAGATAAGAAAATTGCAGAAGGTGAACATTATTTAGATGCTGTAAAATCAATTGAAAAAATGGAAAATGTGGGAGAAAATAAAGATAAAATAACATTTACAGAATTAAATGGACTAAATGGTTTTAATTTGAGGCAAAAATATGTGTTATCTGTTCATGCTGCTTTTGCGAATAAGATTAAAGATACAGAATTAGCAGATATGATGAAAGATAAAAAAATTGATGAAGAAATTAAGGGTAAAATTGAAGATATTTGCAATAAAAATGATGTTTTTGAAGAAACAAATGATCTTTTGTGCAAAATGGAAACAAGGCATGGTGTTGTGTGGACTGCATCAGATAAGGCTTTTAATGAAGAATTAAGAAAAATATGGACAACTCAAAATTCTAATGGTGAAGATGTTTGTTTGCTAGATGGTATGGAAAAAATGCCTGATTTTGATGAGTATATTCAAACTCCTGATTTTTTGACTAAGTTAGATGAACGTCCGTTATTAAAAAAGGCTATGCGTTTTATGGCAGAACAAGTTGGTATTGCTAAAAAAGTTGAAGACATAAGAGAAAAAATGGATATTTTTGCTAAAAAGGGAGAAAATATAGGTGTTAGAAGAACAACCCCTTTACGAGCGCCTAAACTATTGGCTAGAGATGGAGAGTTCTCACGCTCGGAATTTTTATATACTAGTGATATTATAGATACTAGATCGGATTATTTATTGGAAGAAAGAAGAGCTAGACTTTTACAATTTAATGATAGGGTAGATGAACGTTTAGAAAGTAATGCTAATGAAGAAATAAAAAATGAGCATGAGGTATATAATAATATAAATACGCCAGAGGAATTACCTGTACCTACCTTTGGAAAAGAACGATAGGATTATAAAAAATAGCTTTGGGTAAAGGTTTGTAGTTATCGTTTTTATGCTTGAAAGAATCTTGTTTTTATAGTAAAATAAGGTATGTTTATGGTTTTAATGAGGCTATAAAATGAAGAAAAAATTAGGTCATTATATTGCTGGTTTGAGTGTGGTTGCAGTGCTAGGTGGTGGTGCTAAAGCATATGGGGCTTTTGAAAAGCAAGATAATGATGATAATAAAGATAAAATTGAGTATTCACAAAATTCTTTAAGAGATTCCTTAAAAGAAGATTGCAAAGATGCTTATGAGTGTTTTAGTGATTTTCTATCTAAAGTAGGTAATGAAATTTATGTAAGAAACTTAAATTGCAGAGAAAATCTAAGAACTATGTTTAAAAAAGATTTTTCTTTTTCTTATGAAATGATTGAAGAATTAGGAAAAGCTCCAAGAATTAAAAATTTGGCTTATCAGAATGATACTTTAAATGCAGATGATAAAAATATTTCTGATGCGTATTATCGCTCAGGATACAATACTATTACAGATAATATTAAGGATGGTGTAGTACAAAATTATGTGGAAACATTTACTTCTTTAGCTCATGAGGTAGAACATATGCATCAATATAGTAAAGTAAATTTTAGTGCAGATATGAATTTTAGGCAACATTATAAACTTCATGATTATAAGGAAATTGGAGCAACAGTTGCAGGTCTTTTACAGGCAAGACAAATGTATAAAGAAGCAAAAACAGATGAGGAAAGAAAAGAAATTATAGAAGAAGGTAAAATACGTTATTCATACTATTTTGATAAAGTTGAAAGTGGTGAAATAAATCCTTTAAGTATGAGTGTTAGTGATTTTGACGAAGAGATGAAATTTATAATAAATGAAACAGATAGATATTGGGGGGATAATATCGCTTATATGTATAAACAAATGCATGAAGAAGATGTTTTATTTGATATACAAAAAGGAACAGGTAGTGTTGAAACAAATGACGAAAATTATCTTAAAGCTCGTGATGAAATGTTAAATATAGCTGGAATTAAATTTGGTGATTTGTTATCTGAAAAAAGTAATTTAAATAGTGTGTCTTCTAATATGTTTGAAGCTGATTATCTTATTAAATCTGGAGCCAAAGTAGATAATGTTTTAGATGCTTTGAAAAAAGATGGCCTATCAAATGAAGCCGATGTCTTTTTAGCAAATGTAAATAATTTTGAATTAAGACACTTTAGTTATGAGCAAAAATATAATTTAGCAGTTAATTATTATTTTGCTAGTATTGTTAAAGGGATAGAAGATCTTGTTACTGTTAAAGAATTTGAAACGTCATTACCTCATATATGTGAATTAGATAGTATTTATCAAAAGACTAGTGAGTTGGTTGAACAATTGTGTATTGGTGAGAGGTGGTCAGTTAAGGCAAGTGATAAAGAATATAAAGAACAAATAAGAAAAATTTGGAGCTATATAGACGAGAATGGTAATGAGGCTTGTTTTCTTGATAAACTAGGTGTTGATGAGCCAGATTTTAGTCAATATATTGCAAGTAGTGAAAAACTTAAATTAAAAGATGCTTATGGTTTTTCTAATTATATGAGTGATTATTTTTCTTTGTATAAAAAAGATTCAAAAAAGGAAAAGGTTGTTGGTAATTATAAAATTGGAAATGAGTATAGAGTTGAGGTTGATGATGTAGCTCCAGCTGCAACACCTAAATATTGGCTAGAAAAAGGAAAGCGACGATCTAAAACTTTGTACACAAATGAGATAATTGATACTCGTAGTGATTTTTTAGCTAAAGAAAGACAAAAACGTGTTGAAATGGAAAAAATACATGGTAAAACAGAAGAGAGTTCTCAAACGGCTAAACAAACAGATAGCAAACCTATTAGAGAGATCCATGTAAACGATTTGATAAAAATGCTTGAGCGTTGATAAAGTATGATAATTAAAGATGAAGGATATATTTTAAGTGCTATAAAATATGGCGAAAAGGCGCTTATTGTGACTATTTTATCAATGAGTAAAGGTAAAATAACCGGCTTTTGCTCTGATGGTATGAGCAAAAAAAATAGAGGTATATTTCAGGCAGGTAATAAAATATTTTTTGAGTCTTCGGCAAGATTAGAAGAGAATATGAAACGGCTTTTTAGGGTTGAACTTATTGAGCCTAATGCCGTTAGTATGATGACTGATTTTAAAAAGCTTGAATTAATGACGGCGGTGGTGCCAATTATACAAAAAGTCTTAAATGAAAATGAGGAAGTGTACCAGCTTTATGAAGTGGTTGGGAAGTTTTTTGGTGCAAAAGACTTAAAAAAAATGCTTATGTGGTATGCTTATTTTGAGTTTTATGCTTTGGAATATTTGGGGCTTGGTTTATCTCTTGATTGTTGCGCAGTAACAGGCGAAGTTGATAATCTTTATTATGTATCGCCAAGGACAGGAAAGGCTGTTTCTAAAGAAATAGGAGAGCCTTATAAAGATAAATTGTTTAAATATCCGCAATTTGTTGTGGATAAAAGTGATAGTCCGTCTTATAAGGAAATTTTTAATGTGCTAAAAATGACTGAATATTTCTTAAAAGAGAACTTTTTTAAGTTTCATAATATCAAAATGCCAGAGGGCAGACATAAATTATGGAATATGTTTGAAGATGAAATCTTAGATTAGTTGATTTGTATTTGAGGGTGTAATGGAAGAAATTTTAGAAGAAGAGCGTATTTACAACGTAAAATTAAAAGAAGAATTAAGTAAACGCTATTTGTCATATGCGATGTCTACTATTGTAGCAAGATCTCTTCCTGATGTTAGAGATGGCTTAAAACCAGTGCATAGACGTTTAATGTATGCGATGAGACAATTAAAATTGGATCCAAAGTCTGGTTTTAAGAAGTGCGCAAGAGTGGTTGGTGATGTTATCGGTAAATACCACCCTCATGGTGATAGCGCTGTTTATGGTGCCATGGTGCGTTTAGCTCAAGACTTTTCGGTTAGATATCCTTTAGTTGATGGGCAGGGTAACTTTGGTAATGTTGATGGTGACGGTGCGGCTGCGATGCGTTATACCGAAGCTAGACTTACCGAGTTTGCTATCGCTCTTATGGAAGGTTTGGGTGAAAATGCAGTTGACTTTATGGATACATATGATGGTGAAGAACAAGAGCCTGTTGTAATGCCGGCGGCTGTTCCTAATCTTTTGTGTAATGGTACTTCTGGTATTGCCGTTGGTATGGCAACTAATATTCCTCCTCATAACTTGAGTGAAGTGGCTGACGGGCTTTTATATTTAATCAAAAATCCAGAATGCGAAATAAAAGATTTAGTTAAATATATTAAAGGTCCAGATTTCCCAACAGGTGGACTTATTATTGCTGATAATAAAGCTATTATTGATGCTTATACTCATGGTAAAGGTTATTTTAGAATTAGAGCTAAATGGGAAAAAGAAGATTTAGGTCATGGGCAGTATCAGATTGTGGTTTCTGAAATTCCTTATCAGGTGGTTAAGTCTAAGTTGATTGAAAAAATTGCTCAACTTATGGAAGATAAAAAATTACCTTTGCTTTCTGATGTTAGAGATGAGTCTGCTCAAGATATTAGAATCGTTTTAGAACCTAAGAATCGTGCTGTTGATGCAAATGTGTTGATGGAACATCTATTTAAACAAACAGAGCTTGAAACTCGCTTTGCTATGAATATGAATGTTTTATCTTCTGATGGTGTGCCAAAGGTTATGAGCTTAAAAGAGGTATTAAAAGAATATCTTGACCATAGGCACAAAGTTTTGGTTAGAAAATCTCAATATCGTTTGCAAAAAATTATGGCAAGACTTGAGATTTTATCTGGTTATTTGGTTGCATACTTAAATCTTGATGAAGTTATTCGTATCATTAGAGAAGAAGATGATTCTAAAGCTAAATTAATGGCAACTTTTGGCTTAACAGATAATCAGGCTGAAGCTATTCTTAATATGAAACTTCGCAATCTTCGTAAACTTGAAGAAGAAGAAATTAGAGCCGAATTTGATGAACTAACAGAAGAGAAAAATGGGCTTGAGAAGTTATTGTCTGATGAAGGACTTCGTTTTGAAAAATTGGCTGAAGAATTTAATTTGATGAAAGAAAAGTTTGGTAAGAAAACTCTCTTGGGGCGTCGTAAGAGCCAGTTTGCTGATATGCCTGATGATGTTGACATGCCAATAGAGGCTATGGTTGAAAAAGAGCCTATTACCGTTATTTTATCTCAAAAAGGTTGGATTAGAAGTATGAAGGGGTATATTCCTCTTACTGATGAATTCAAATTTAAAGAAGATGATAGTTTGCTTACCGTTATTCATGCTTATACAACAGATAAAATTATCTTGTTTGATACATCAGGTAAGTTCTTTAACATTAATGCAAATGAAATTCCATCAGGACGTGGTTTTGGACAACCAGTTAGGTTGATGGTTGACCTTGGTGTTCAAGATAATGTTTGCGCTATGTTTGTATTTGAGAAAGGTGCTAAATATATCGTTTCTTCTGATTATGGACATGGTTTTGTTATTGATGAAAGCCATATCCTTGCACAAACTCGTAATGGTCGTAAAATCCTTAACCTTGCTGAGGGTGAAGTTGCTCAATTCTGCAAGAAAATTGAGGGTGATATGGTTGCCGTTGTGGGTGAAAATAGAAAACTCTTAGTATTTAAATTAGAAGAAATTCCTTCTATGGCTCGTGGTCGTGGTGTTACTTTGCAAAAATATCAAGGTTGCAAAATGAGTGATATTCAGACCTTTAAGGAAGAAGAGGGCTTTTGTTATAATCGCTCTGGCGGTGTTGCAAATGAGAAGGAACTCCTTGCTTGGCTCGGTCACAGGGCTCAAGTGGGGAGATTGGTACCGTTTGGGTTTCCAAAAACTAATAAGTTCTTCAAATAAATTAAAGGGGTAAATTTTGGTATCTAAAGCGGTCTTTTCGGGTAAATAAAAATTCATGTAGTTCTATCCACACTAAAATTTTTATTTCCCTTAAGCCCATCTTTATCTATCCAAAATTTTCCGCCTTTAACAGGGGCGGACGAATTTAATTTGCAAATGTAAGCCTCTCTGCAGTCGGGTCATTTACCTTTATGTAAACTCCCCTTCTTTGGAGGACATTTGCTACTAACTACTAAAATTTTCCGCCTTTAGCAGGGGGTAAATAAAAAAGGTGTGGAGTTCCACACCTTTTGGATTATTTTGAAACGATAACCATGGCTTCTCTTAGTATTCTATCATGTATTGTGTAGCCTTTTTGTAATTCTGATAGGATTGTTCCTGGTTCTGTTTTCTTGTCTTCTATTTCTTGAACTACTCGTTCAAAGTTTGGATCAAATTTTTCTCCAACATGTGAGAATGGTTTAATACCAAATTTTTCAAATACTCTTAGTAATTCACTTTCGGTTAATTTTACGCCTTCAAGCATGCCTTTGCATTCGTCACTTGCGCTTTTCATAGCATTGATTGCTCTTTCTAAGTTGTCTGCAACACCAAGTAGTTCTTTGGCAAATGAACCTACTGCAAATTTGATAGTTTTTTCGGTTTCTTGAGAGTTGCGCTTTTTCATATTTTCCATTTCTGCATATAAGCGCACATAATCATCTTTTAGTTTTAAGTAATCAAGTTCTAGTTGATTTACTTGTTTGGTTGTTTCTTCTTTTGTTTCATCTTCGTTATTTGTTTGTGTTACTTCTTCTAAATTTTCATCAACTAATTCTGTATCTTGCTCTTTTTGTTTTGCGTTAGCGTTCATAATACCCTCATTTAAAAGTAAATATAATTTCGTTATTGCTAATTTAGGAATTATTTTTTAGCAAGTCAAGAGCGATTGGTCTTTTTTAGCAAAGAATAACTTAATTATCTAACATTTCATATATAAATGTGCCAAGTGCGATAGCCTCTAGTGTGTATATGGTATTTTGAACTGTTTCTTTATAGTTGTAATGAAGATGTTCATTTGCTTTTGATTGTTGCCATGCTAAGTACTTTGGATATGGTGATGTAACAACGGGAGATTTTATTGAAATCCTATTATCATACCATGTGGCAGGTTTTGTGTTTTGAACATAGTGGGGAATGTGTACGTGGTTTGTTGATATGTGGCCTTTGGGCTTTTGGGTTATCATTTCTAAATATGTGTTTGCATAAGCCAAAGGGGGGAGTAAAGAAACTGCCCCCATTATGATAACTAGTTTGATAAGTATTTTTTTCATTATTATTCCTATCTTTTGTGTTTTCCTGGTCTTCCAGGTTTGTGATGTTTGCCATGATGTGGCGCAGGTCTAAAACCATGATGACGTGGTTTATGATGATGTCTAAAACCATTATATATTAGTCCGCCCACAACTGCTGTTGTTATTCCTGCAGCTAAAACATTTGCTGTAGTGTTATTATCATAATAGTAGCTGTTTGATACTATAGGTGATTGTCTTACAACTGTCAAGGGTGTTGTAGTTGAGGTGGTTGTGGTGGTATATGTGGTTGGAGCTGTATAAATTTGTTTTGTAACATAGCCATTGTCATCTATTACAACAATTGATTCTGCTTTGGCAGAAGTTGAAGCTATGATTGTTACTAATAATGCATAAATTAACTTTTTCATCTTGACCTCTCTTTGTTACGTTATACATACATACTAATATGTATATTTATTTTAAAAATGCAAGAGTTTTTTTTGAAAATTGTGGATGATTACGCTAAATATTTGAAAATGAAAGAAAGTTTTTTAGGCTTTAGGGCTTTTTAGACCTAGTGATATAATAGTGGTTATCGCAAAAATGAAGATTGTTAGTTCTCTATAAGACATTATTGGGTGTACAAATGAGTGGTTTTGAAAGATGCTATACCATATGAATGGTATGCTAGCTATTATCAATAATAAAATTATGCGATAATCTTTATTGATAATAAAATCTTTTTTTAGCAATGAAAATAGGCTTATTAAAAAGAAATAAATTGCGAGAACTATGAGTGTTGATTGGCTTTTTAGTTCATTAAAGTTTCTTTTTAGGGTGGCAATGTAGCCTTTATCGGTTATGCCTGTTTCTATATATGTATCTCCATTTATTCTCCAAATAAGGCTACCATATATGTCTTTTAGGATATTGTTTTCGGTGATTATGGAGGTGATAATCCATTTTTGTAATATCATAAAAGAAAATCCAAATAAAAAAGATAGGCTAAGTTTTATAATTTGTTTGAAGTCGTTTTTTAGGTTTGTTTTGTTGTTTAAGCAAAAAAATATAAGAGCTAATCCAAGTGGAACAATTGGTGCTGTTAGCAGATCAAAAAAGGATGTTAATATGCCTGCAAATAAAAATATTTTGTACGGCTTAATTGTTGTTTTAAGAATAGCTAAGATAGTGAGCAGGCTTATGTAATATATGCTTGAAAAAGAGGGGCATTTTAGCATAGTTAAGGGATTTAAGAAAAATATAGTTAGCATAAATGAAAGTGCGATTTTAGTGCCAAATTTTTTATATATTATAATAAGTGTTATAAGTAGCAAAATAATACCAATTATTTGGTTGATTATTCTTATCTCATTTAAGTTAAATAAATTTAATAAGGGACGCAATATTGGTATGTAGCCATGCCAGTAACGTGGATAATTTATAATGTTTGCAGATTTTATATTGTCATCAAATGACGACATAAATAAATTTGCATGGTGGTTTGACATGTTATATTCTGTTCTTGGATTGTTGGCGGTATTTAAAAGAGCATTTGTTGAAACTGAAAAATTTGATATATTTAACATTAATGATGTTGAAAAATTATCTCTTTTGGAGCCTGGTAATATTCTATTTATTTTAGGGTATATGTCTTGTTCTTGAAGCAGAATTAATGATGATTGGCGAATGTTTGGTTTTGATTTTGTGGTGTTTAATGTATAACCAAACAAAATTAAGAAAAAGCCAATTAGTGCAGATAATAGTGTGGCTATTATGCAGTATAATATTGGGTTTATATGTGTTTTTTTTACTTTCATAAGAACATTTTATATGGTTATTTTTAAAAAAAAGTTAAGCAAAAAAATAGGGGGCTTTTTGCCCCCTTTGATAATTAATTGCGCTTTTTTAGAGCTGGGAACAAGATTACATCTCGAATTGTTGAGCTGTTGGTCAACAATCTTGCTAAGCGCTCCATTCCCATTCCCATACCGGTTGTTGGTACAAAGCCATATGATAGAGCATCTACAAAGCTTTCATCTAACATTTGTGCTTCATCATCACCAAGATCACGTTCTTTCATTTGATTTTGGAAACGTTCTAATTGCTCTAATGGGTTAGATAACTCAGAATATGCGCATCCTAGCTCTGTTGATAGTAAATAAACATCAAAGTGTTCGGTTAGGCGAGGATTATCGCGATGTGTTTTAGCAAGTGGTGAAATATCTTTTGGCATATCAGAAACCAAAATTGGTTCAATCAATGTATGTTCAACTTTTTCATCAAATACTTCTTGTACAACCTTACCCCAGTTGGTGCAATGTTCTGCTTCTACACCAATTGATGAGGCAAGTGCTCTTGCTTCTTCAACTGTTTCTACACTTAAGAAGTCTACACCTGTTTCACGTTTAATCAAATCAATGATTGATACTTTTGGAATTGGTTTTGAAAAGTCTATTTCATGTTCGCCAATAGTGATTTTTTCGGTGCCAAATACTTTTTTTACTACAAAACGCAATAAATCAGAAATAAGTATTGCCATGTCATTATAATCACCATATGCCATGTATGCTTCAAGTGCAGAGAACTCTGGAACGTGGTTTTTATCTATACCTTCGTTACGGAAGTTTTTACCAATTTCAAAAACTCTATCAATACCGCCAACGATTAGCTTTTTCAAATATAATTCAGGTGCGATACGAAGATAAAAATCATTATCTAGTGCATTATAGTGAGTAACAAATGGTTTGGCATTTGCACCACCTAAAATTGGGTGAAGTGTTGGAGTTTCTACTTCTAAAAACTCATTTTGACCAAAAAATTCACGAACTGCAGAAACAATTTTGCAACGTGTAATCAACACATTCTTTGCATCATCATTGATTATCATATCTACATAACGTTTGCGATAACGTGTTTCTACATCTGTTAGACCATGGAATTTTTCTGGTAATGGCTCTAATGATTTGGCGATAATATCAAATTTGGTTGCGGCAACAGAAAGCTCACCACGTGGGGTGCGTCTAATAAAACCTGTTACGCCAACAACGTCACCAATATCTAAGCATTTTAATAATTTTAAATTTTCTTCATCTAAATTACATTTATGGCAGAATAGTTGAATGTTGCCTGATTTATCTTTCATATCAATGAACATTCCGTCATTTCTAACAGCCATTGCACGACCTGCAACAGTAACTACATCTTCTGTATGTTCTCCTGCTGCTAAATCTTTATATTTTTCTTGTAAGTCTTTGGCATAGCTATCAGGTTTAAAATTATAAGGATAAGGATTATATCCCATTTCATTTAAGCGCTCAAGTTTATTGATGCGACTTTGTCTTTGCTCGCTTATTTCTTCTGCCATTTTAATCTCTCTATCATTAGTTATAAGTTAAATCAGTAGAGTTATAGCAATGTTGTTATATTTTTTCAAGTAAATTTTTAGGGGGGCTTGATATAATACCTATCATGATTGTTCAAAAGCTCCCTCATGTACGCTTTTTATGTCTTATTACGTAAGGTTGTAGTTTTTTCTACAACCTAACTTCATTTCAGGCAAGCCAGTTGTAGCGCTTGTTTGGTTGGCTGTTGCCAAATCACAAGCTAACAACTGCTATAGCTTTCGCCAAAACAATTTCCCAAAATGTTTTGGCTTGCAAGCCACAGCGGTCGCTTTTGAACTTCCAGCATAGGCATTCTATCAAGCCATTGCAAAGCCTTCGGCTTTCGATTTTAAATGGGGGATGTGCTAAAGCACGGTCATAGGAGTGTCGGCGTTCGCTCATGTACCCTTTTGTTTGTACACTACGCTTACGGCGTCACTCCTAGCACCGCACTTTATCCCACCCGTTGCAAAGCCTTCGGCTTTCGATTTTAAATGGGGGATGTGCTAAAGTGTGGTCATGATTGCTTTTTTCCTCCTTTATGTACGCGAAAAGCTAAAGATTTAAATGTGTTTACGTTTTTTTTAAATATTTAGTTTTAAGATTTTTAAAAATATTTTGGGAGCATTGATATGAAAAAAATAATTTTTTTAAGTTTATTTTTAGCTTTGATTGGTGGAGGTGCTTTTTATTATAATAACTATTATTTTAATGCTCAAAGTATTTTGGATAATTCAATTTTTAAGGAAAAGAAGTTTTCTGTAGAAGTTAAAGAAGTTGTAAGTTCTGATAATAAAATTAAGGCTTATTTATTAGAAGATAAAAGTGTTCTTTTGGTTGCGATAAATTTAGGTTTTAAGAAAATGGGGAATGCATATTTAAAGAAAAATGGTGTTGGGCTTGTGGCAGAAGGTGTTTTTCTTGATGGGGCTGGAAATTTAGATAGAAAGAAACTTCGTAAATTTATGAAAGAAAAAGGAATAAAAATCGGTTTTGATGTTGGTCGAGATGAAGCTGGGATTTCTTTATCATATGTGAAAGATTTTGAAAATGATGCATGGAATGTCTTAAAAGATGTTATCTATAAACCGCACTTAAAAAAAGAAGATATTAATCTTATAAAAGAGCAGATTGTTGTTCAAAGAAAAAGCTATGAAGAGAATCCAGAAAGTAAGTTAAACAAATTAATATCAAAAGAGTTTTTTAAATCTCATCCTTATGGGAAAGAAACATATCCAAGTGATGAAGAACTCTTAAACATTACAGATAAAGATATAAGAAATTATCTTAAAGGTTATATGGCAAAAGATGTTATAAGTGTTGGTGTTGCAGGTAGTATTGATGAAGCAAAAGTAAAAGAATTTTTAGATGAGGTTTTAGGAAATTTAGAAGAAAAAACAATAGCGGAGGAGTTACCTAAGTTTAGTCCTATATATAATAATGAAGTAAAAGTTGTAAATGATGAACATTCAAAACAAAGTTTTGTTTTGCATATAAGTCAAGGTATAAAAAGACTAGATAAAGATTTTTATCCTTTTTATGTGGCGGATTTTATTTTTGGTGGCTCTGGACTTAATTCTATTCTAAATAAAGAAATGCGTGAAAAAGAAGGTTTAACTTATGGAATTTACAGCTATTTATCGCAAAGTGATGGTCTTGATACATGGAATGTTTTTTATTCAGCAACTCCTACAAATATGGAAAAAATAGAGAAAAAATTAAATGAGGAATATCAAAAATTTTATGAAAATAAAATAAGTAAAGATGATTTGGAGCTTGCAAAAAGTAGTCTAATGTCTTCGTTTAATTTAAGATTTGCAAGTTTATTTAATATTGCGGGACAACTTCAAGTTATGATGGCGGAAAATTTAGGGCGTGATTTTTTGGAAAAAAGACAAGATATGATAAAAGACATTAAACTTGAAGATGTAAATAGAGTAATAAGCCAAAAAATGAGTGGAAAGAATAGGGCAATATTTGTGGTGAATGGAAAGAATTAATATAAGGTTCTGAGTTTGGTTTAAGTTAAGAGTAAATGTATTTGAATTTAAAGGTAAAAAATATGGGATATATAAATGAAATTGAAAAAAAGAGAAAGGCAATTTTGGTAGAAGCTGGTGTTGTTCTTTTGATTGATTTATGTTTTTTGATTTTATTGTTTTTATATAAAGAATTTGATTTTTTGTTTGTTATTTTAGTGGCTACATTGTGTTTGTTTATGTGGCAGGGGCTAAAACATATAAATGATTTTTTTCAAAAAAAAGTGGAAGATACTCTTTGGTTAAATGATAAAAAGTTATTTGGTGGATTAAAATTTGATGTTGATGAAGGAGTAGATATTGCTTTATTAAATAAACTTTCGTTTGTGCCTTTTTTTCAAAAAAAAGAGGGGTTGAATTCTCTTGAAAGAGATGATTTTTTATTGTCTGAAGTGCATCTATATGATGAGAAAAAGTTATTAGGTTTTGAATTAAAGCAAACAAAATTAGAAGGAATTATTTTAGAGGTTTTTGATGTTTTAGATGATATAAAAGGGGAGATTTTAAGCGATGGAAAAGATTTTGGACTTGCAATTGAAAATGTATCCAAAAGAGAGGAAATAAAAAAAATATTGATAGGTTTAATGGCGGTTTTTAAGGCAAAAAGGTGTGTCTTTGAAAAATTTGAGGAGAAATTATATATTTTTTTTGAAACAGATAAAAAAATGTTGTATCAGTTTTTAGTATGTAGGAGATTTGATATAAATTTATTTGTTTCAAGGATTAGCATTTTGACAACAAAAATAGATAATCTTATTAAGAATTTAAAAAAATAAGATATTTTTTGGGAGAAATATTATGAATTTTAAAGGTTTGCTTTTGAGCGGTTTGGCAACAGTGTTTGCATTTAATGTGAGTGCTTCTACTGAAATTACAATCTATAACCAAGATTTGGCAATGGTTAAAAAAGATAAGGAAGTTGATCTAAATCTTGGGATTAATGATGTTTATTTTGATGAAATTGCAAGAACAGCAAAACCTGAAAGTGTGATTATCTATGGTGGTGATTTTAATGTTATAGAGCAAAATTTTTCAAATAGTACTCTTAATTATGGTAGTATGTTAAGAGCAAATATTGGTAAAAATGTAAAAACTATGCGTATAAATCCAATTAATGGAAGAGAAGAGTTTAATAATGCTGAAATTTTGGCGGTTGAAGGTGATAATCCTATTTTGAGATTTGATTATGGGATTGAAACAAGATTTTCAGGTCAAGTTGTTTTTGATGATCTTCCTAGTGGACTTAGCGATAGTCCTGTTTTAGATGCTAAAATTGAGACTGATGAAAAAGGAAAACATGAGATTGGTTTGGCTTATTTAGCAGGTGGTTTTAAATGGGATGCAAACTATGTTGCAAAAGTAAAAAATGGCGAAAAATTAGAAGTTTTAGGAAGAGTTGCTCTTCATAATAATTCAGGAAGTAACTACGAGAAGGTTGGTATTAATTTGGTTGCTGGAGAAGTAAATACAGTTAGAGAAGTTATGCCAAGAATGATGAAGACTTTTGCTAATAGAGCTGTTATGGCTAATTCTGTTGAGTTAGCATCAAGAGCTGTAATTGATAGCCCCGAAAGTTTGAATGGTTTTTATCTTTATAAGCTTCCATTTGAGACATCTCTTAGAGATGGTGAACATAAAATGGTTTCTTTTTTAGATGCTAAGGAAGTTAGTTATCAAAAGGAAGATATGATTGTTTCTCCTTTATCTTTTGGAGTAAATAAAGATAGTTTTAGGGATGTTCATCCTTTAATGACATATAAATTCAAAAATACCCAAAATGATGGCTTAGGTATGCCTTTGCCGGAGGGAAAAATTAGTTTTTATGATACAGATAATGATGGCGAATTACAGTTTGTTGGTGAAGATAGAATAAATAATACAGCAAAAGAGCAAGAAGTGTCATTGAATATGGGTAAAAACTTTGATGTTTTTGCCAAAGGTCAGATATTAGATATGCATAAAGTTGGTGAAAGAAAGTATAAGAAAAATCCGTCAGATAGATGTGTTACGGTTGAAAATATGTATGTTTATGAAGTGGAATATGAAGTGACAAACTCTTCTAAATATGCAAGTAATTTTGTGTTAAAACAACCTCTTTATAATGAAGGAACAGTTTTTAAGGAAGATGTTAAAGGGGAGATGGCAGAAGGCAATATTTATCAATGGAAGATAGATATTGCACCTAATGAAACAAAGAAGATTACAGCAAGTGTTAAAGGGCATTTGGATGTAAAAGATTGTAATTAATTTTTAGGTATTTTTTATAAAGCAGTCTAAATGACTGCTTTTTTTTGTTTTTAAAGATGATTTTCCGATTCTAAGTTTGGGGTTTAAAACACATTTAAATTAAAAAATGTTTAAAATAGGGGTTGACTATAAAAATAAATATGGTAGTTTCCGAGCAACTAACTTTGGGGGTAGTGTATGCTATCCCGATTGTTTGTATTGTCTTTTTTTAGATAAATATCAATGAGTTAAGCGCTATTTGTAGTGCTTAATGAAGAGAGAATCGTCTAAAACGAGGCAAGTCGTTTTAATAATTTAACTTTTAAGGAAATTTGTGATGCCTACAATTAATCAGTTAATTCGTAAATCACGAACACCAAAAGAGAAGAGAAACAAAGTCCCAGCTCTCGATGCGTGTCCACAAAAAAGAGGTGTTTGTACAAGGGTTTATACAACTACCCCTAAAAAACCAAACTCAGCTTTGCGTAAAGTAGCACGTGTACGTTTGACTAACGGCTCTGAAGTAATCAGCTACATCCCTGGTGAAGGTCATAATCTTCAAGAACACTCAGTGGTGCTGATTAGAGGAGGCCGTGTGAAAGACTTGCCTGGTGTTCGTTATCATATCATTCGTGGTACCTTGGATACTCAAGGAATTGCTAAACGTCGTCAACGTCGTTCTTTATACGGCGCTAAGAGACCTAAATAGGAGAATACCAGATGTCACGTCGTCATAGTGCTATAAAAAGAATTGTACTTCCTGATGCTAAATATGGTGATCAGGTTGTTGCGAAATTTATTAACAACGTTATGGAACAAGGTAAAAAAGCCGTTGCAGAAAAAATTGTTTACTCTGCATTTGATATTATGGCTCAAAAATCAAAGCAAGAAGCTTTGGCTGTGTTCCATGAAGCTATTGAAAACGTTAAACCTGTTGTGGAAGTTCGTTCTCGCCGTGTTGGTGGTGCAACTTACCAAGTTCCATGCGAAGTTAGAGCAGACCGTCGTCAAGCTCTTGCTATCCGTTGGATCATTGCTGCTGCTAAAAAGCGTTCTGAAACAACCATGACAGAAAAACTTGCAAACGAGCTTTTGGATGCTTTTGCTAATCGTGGTGCTGCCGTTAAGAAACGTGAAGATACCCACAAAATGGCTGAAGCTAATAAGGCTTTCTCACATTACAAGTTCTAATATTATAGGAAAAATAAGACAATGGCTCGTACACATACATTACAAATGTACAGAAATATCGGTATCATGGCACATATTGATGCCGGTAAAACAACTACTACAGAGCGTATCTTATTCTATACAGGTGTAAACCACAAAATCGGTGAGACACATGATGGTGCCGCTACTATGGACTGGATGGAACAAGAGCAAGAAAGAGGTATTACTATTACTTCTGCTGCTACTACTTGTTACTGGAAAGGTCATCGTATTAACATTATCGATACTCCTGGACACGTGGATTTTACTGTAGAGGTGGAACGTTCTTTACGCGTATTAGACGGTGCAATCACAGTATTTGACTCAGTTGCTGGTGTTGAACCTCAATCTGAAACTGTTTGGAGACAAGCTGATAAGTACAATGTTCCAAGAATCTGTTTCTGTAACAAAATGGACAGAATTGGTGCTAACTTCTATCGTTGCTTGGATATGATTGTTGATCGTTTAGGCGCTCAACCTTTAGCTTTACAATTGCCAATTGGTGCAGAAGATGAATTTACAGGTGTAGTTGATTTGCTTAATATGAATGCAATCGTTTACACAGGTAGCACAGCTGATAGCCCAATTGAAATTAAAGAAATTCCAGCAGAATTAAAAGATAAAGCTGAAGAATATCATTCAAAATTAGTTGAAATGGCTGTTGAACAAGATGATCAAGCTATGGAAGACTATTTTGAAGGTAAAGAAATTTCTGTTGAAACATTGAAGAAATGTATTCGTAAAGGTACATTGTCTATGGCTTTTGTTCCAGTACTTTGTGGAACAGCATTCAAAAACAAAGGTGTTCAACCACTTCTTGATGCAGTAATTGATTATCTTCCATCTCCTTTGGATTTACCTGCAACTGAAGGTACAAAACCAGGGTCAGAAGATGTTATTACTCGTAAAGCTGATGATAATGAACCATTATCTGCTTTAGCATTCAAGATTATGAATGACCCATTCGTTGGTTCTTTAACATTTACTCGTATTTATTCTGGTACTTTAACAGCAGGTTCTTATGTTTATAACTCTGTTAAAGATAAGAAAGAAAGAATCGGTCGTATGCTTTTGATGCATGCTAATAAACGTGATGATATAAAAGAAGCTCATGCTGGTGATATCGTTGCTTTAGCAGGTTTGAAAGATACTACTACAGGTGATACTCTTTGTGATAGCTCTAACCCAGTTGTGTTAGAAAACATGGTTTTCCCAGATCCAGTTATCGAACTTGCAGTTGAACCAAAAACTAAAGCTGACGTTGAAAAAATGGGCTTGGCTTTGGCTAGACTTGCTATGGAAGACCCTTCATTTAAAGTATCTTCTGATCCTGATTCTGGTCAAACAATCATTAGTGGTATGGGTGAACTTCACTTAGATATTATCGTTGATCGTTTGAAGAGAGAATTTAAGGTAGACGCTAACGTTGGTAACCCACAAGTTGCTTACCGTGAAACTATTACTAAAGCTTGTGATATCGAATATACTCACAAGAAACAGTCTGGTGGTGCGGGTCAATTTGCTAAGGTTAAAATTAAATTTGAACCTATGGAAGGATACAATGGTTTTGAATTCCATAACACTGTAGTTGGTGGTAACGTTCCAAAAGAATATATCCCAGGTGTTGAAAAAGGTTTACGCTCAGCTATGGATGCTGGTGTGTTAGCAGGTTATCCTGTAACTGGTGTTAAGTGTACATTGTATGATGGTGCTTATCACGAAGTTGACTCTAACGTTATGTGTTTCGAAATCGCTGCAAGAGCTGCTTTCAGAGATGGTATGCGTCAAGCTGATGCTAGACTTTTAGAGCCTATCATGAAAGTGGAAGTTGTTACACCTGAAGAATACATGGGTGATATCATCGGTGATTTGAACTCTCGTCGTGGTATGGTAAATGGTATGGATCAACGTGGTAATGCACGTGTGGTTGATGCTCATGTTCCATTAGCTAATATGTTCGGCTATGTAAACACTCTTCGTTCTTTATCTCAAGGACGTGCTCAGTTTACTATGATCTTTGATCACTATGCTGAAGTTCCACGCGAAATCGCTGAAACAATTAAAGCTAAAAATAGCTAATTTAACCGGAACTGCCATCTTGATGGTGGCAGTTCCAAAAATTTAATTTCGGGAAACCGATAAAATAAAAATCTTTTTGTTTATATTTTAGGAGAAGATTAAGATGGCAAAAGAGAAGTTTGAACGCAGTAAGCCACACTGCAACATTGGTACAATTGGTCACGTAGACCATGGTAAAACAACATTAACAGCAGCTATTACAAAAGTATTAGCAGAAGCTGGATCTTC
>SUUK01000010.1 GCA_015062535.1 Alphaproteobacteria bacterium | reverse complement strand
TCAAGCTATTTTCAACACCATAGGCATTACGCATACTAAGGTATGGGTTGTTATCACTTTTTAGGGCATCATCATTGTTAATGTAGTTAGAATTTTCGGCATAATAAAAACGTGTTGCACCACTTTCTGACTCATTTACAACCTCTGCCGTGCTTAAATGATAATTTCCTTCATTATTAAGCGATTGGCTACTTCTAAACATAAAGCCGGTCTTATCATCTCTTATAGTTTTTACACCGCTATCTGCCATAGCAATACGAGAAACATCATTCCTTAAATTTGCACTTGAGCCATGAGTTGTTTTTATGAGTTTTGCTGTTTCATACTCAAAAGGACGTTTTAATGCATCATAAGCTGTAATAGTTTTTGGCATAGCTTTTAGGAGTTTATTTTGCACAACATCACTAGTTGCAAGTTTTGTTAAACCAACACTTTTTAGGCTAGATAAATCACTTTCCTCAGGAAGACCTAAACCGCCAATAGGTGTTGTAACTGCAGCCTCTAAATCAAGTGCGCCTTTACCATATACTGCGCTATTCGCATAAACACCACTATCATTTGCAGTCTCAAGCAACAAATATGCAATATTTTTTGTATTAAGCCAAGGGTAATAACCTTGAAGAAGAGCAATACTACCACTAACAACCGGAGTTGCCATAGAAGTACCACTCATAACCATTTGTCCACCCATTGAATTTGCTGACTCTATTCTTGTACCAGGAGCTGCTATACACCAATCCTGAGCAACACCACACCTATTGGCATAGCTTGCAATTCTACCATCTGTACCAAGCGCTGTAACTGCAACATAAGATACTTCATACTCTTTATCACCACTATAACCAAAACTTGATAAATCAAGTCCCTTCATACCTGTATGAATATTTGGTTGACTAGAACCATCATTACCTGTTGCCTGCACCCAAACAGCTCCTTTTGATGCAGCATAAGCATAAGATTTTACGGCACTAACATCATTAGTTATCAGCAAATCTGCATCTCTAGCATCATAACCTTCATCTGTAGATACACCCCAACTATTATTGAAAACCTTAACCTTGCTCTCATCTACAGCTTTTTTTACAGCAGAATAAATATCTTTTTCAAAATCCCAACTAATACCAACAATTTCTGCATTTTCAAAAGCAACACCATGCATACCTTTTTCATCTTTTCTACCAGCAATAATTCCGGCAACATGGGAACCGTGATCTATACTTTCAATTTTTGAATAAGCATCTACTTCAGGCCCCAATCCCGTATCTCTAGCACCTGGAGCATATCCGTCTCCTTTATTAACAACCTTAAATTTATCAAAATCTAACTTCACATCAAATTTAGAAGATAATAAACCTACAAACTCATCTATATTATTTTTTGTAATATCAACTTCTTGCCCGTTAATTGTATATGTATAGAAAGTAATACCTCCATCTTCTGTAACAAATGAATAATATACTCCATTCTCTTTATAAAAATAAAACTCGTTATCACCGGCATCATAAGCATAAATATCCTTATCATTATTATAGTCATTTACATCATATCCGCCAACAACTTTTCCATTTAAGTCACCACTTGCACTAACACCGCTATCAATAATTCCAACTCTAACTTTTTCTAATGGATCTTCAGAATTTGCTTGGTGGCTTTTAACATGTCCTTCACCATCTGCACTATAAATATATTCATAAGCCTTAGATGCATTAATAGAACTTAAAAAATTAGCTTTTTTATATTCATTTGTTTCAAATCCTAAAGCTGTTCCATCACCTTTGTATATACCATCATCAACAGGAATACTACCAGAGCCAGAACCTCCTCCGCCACCGCCACCAGAAAGTGACGCAACCCCTCCAGCAACAGCAACAGTTCCTAAACCCCACATCCAATAAGGTGTAGTATCATTATCTGATTTAAAGCGAGCTCTTTTAACATCTTTTTTTGCAAACCTTTTATTTTCTTTTTTTAGCTTTTTTTCTTTTTTTGCAATTTTCTCATTTTTTGAAACTTTTTTTACACATTCATGCTTTGCATTCGCACCATATTTTTTAAGTAACTTTATTAATTCTTTATCACCATCTTTTAAGGCTAAACAATACGCAGTATCCCCATTTTTATTTTCTGTATTTATAATATCAGGATATCTTTTTAAAAGATTTAAGTACTTTTCATTTTTTAATTTTGCTTGATTATAAATACTTTCAGGGCTTATTGAGCTTGCATAAGTATCTGAAATGCCGCCAAAAGCAAAACCAAGCCCAACCACAAAATAAAGTGCTGTTTTATAATTAAAATGCATAAAACTTCTCCAATTTATAATCAAATTTTTTTAAATCATAAACTAGAAAAGCTTAATATTGTATTTACATTAAAGTTTTTCTTTTAAGTACTCAATAATGTCAATATCTGCTGGTGGAAATTCATAATCATCTAATTCATCAACTCTAACCCACTTAACATTTTGATGAACCATAGGCTTTAAGTTTTCTTTATCTTTTAATTTTGCTTCATAAACTTCTAACTTAAACTCGCCATGTTTATATTCTTTAACAACTTCCATCAAAAACTTGCCAACTATACACTGAACACAAAGCTCTTCATTTATTTCTCTTATAATGCATTGTTCAATAGTTTCGCCCTCTTCAAGTTTTCCCCCAGGAAATTCCCAAAGTCCTGCTAAATCTTTTCCTTCTGGTCTTTGTCCGATTAAAATTTCATTATTTTCATTAAAAATTATCGCAGTACCCACAATTTTCATAATTTGTCCCTTAATTTAAATAAATATTAAACATTTAACATAAAAAATAATACAAACACTAGCAAAAGGGAAAGTAATGTTCGGATTTTTCAACAAAAAAGTTTTTGACAAAGGCTATTTACCAGAATACGAAGGTCATCAAATTTATTACGAACAAGTGGGCAATAAAGATGGCGAAGTTGTGTTATTATTTCATGGTGGTCCAGGAGGTCGTTCCAAACTAAGCCATGCAGAGTATTATAACCTCAAAAAACAACGCATTATCCTCTTTGACCAACGTGGTTCTGGTCGTTCAATAGCCAAAGACATAACCGAACTAAACGACACCAAGCGCCTAATAAAAGATGCCAAACGTCTACTTGAACACCTAAACATTGAAGGTCAAATCTCCGTTGGTGGTGGTTCGTGGGGTTCAACTCTTGCTCTTTTATTTGCCATTAAATACCCAAATTTAGTAAAAAATCTATATCTTAGCTCAGTCTTTTTAGCCAGACGAGAAGATATGGAATGGATGCTACGAGATAGCGGACTATTTTATCCTGATTTATTAGAAGAAATCAGAAACCAAAGCGAAGGTGAAAACCCTTATACTCATTATGCTAAACTTGTTTTTTCCAATGACCTTGGCTCAATCCAAAAAGCCATAAAATACATGGTTCATTATGAATACCAAATGGGTAAAACAAACCCCAAATTTGAAGAAGTAAGAATAGATAACAGCATCATAACCTCTGCTAGAATCTATCTATATTATGCAGCAAATCTTTATTTTATGGAACAAAATGAAATCTTAAAAAACATCAACACCATAAAAGACATTCCAACCCTTATTGTTCACAATCGTCTTGATATGTGTTGCCCTCTAAAAGGTGCTTGGGACTTGTACCGCTCATTAAACAATGCCCAAATAGAAATTATTGATGATATTGGTCATGGTGGAAAAAAATTAAAAAAAGCCTTTAGAAAACACTTTTAAGCTAACATTAGGATTAAGCTGTTCTTTCAAAAACATTTAGTCTCATCATCTTTTTTGCTTTTGGCTCGTCAATAAAGAAAACCACAACACCAAATTCTTCAATATCCTTTTTAGAATACATTCTTTCAACTCTTACTTTAATTTCTTGTTTTGAATCATAACCAATCAAATTATGGTCAAGCATGTCAATTAAAGTATCAAAATCATCAAACAAGGCTATACCTTTAACCTCTTTAACATTAACATTTTTGCTCTCAATATCAACATATTCAATATAATCACCAATTGCGATGCTATGTAAATTCTTTTTATAAGGGCGAATATCAATCTTTCTCTTTCCGCCAATAATCTTATGATATGCAAATGGATAAACCTCTATTTGATGTCTTGAATCTGTCATTTTTTTACCTTTCCTTTTCTATTACAACTATCATATAGAGCACATTTTTTTAAATTGCAACAATTAATTATACATTTTAGTATGTATGTTAATTATTTTTGTTTGACACACCTTAAAAAATATGTTATATTAGTAATGTTTAATTAGGTATTCTGTTTATTGTTAAGTTTATTATTTGTCAGTTGTTCATATTTTTTAAGTTATGCTTAGAAGGTTAGAACTATTGATTAAATATGCTTATCATAATAAGATACCTATTTAATCAATAGAAAGAAATTCACATTACTAACCGCCAAAGTCAATATAAAGGTCATTCTTTTATATTGGTCGCGGCATAAACTTAAAGCAAAATGAACATTAAAAAATTTTTTAGCCTCATGAACTTTGAGGCAGAGCTCTTAAGTACAACAACCCTGGTGGTAACATTCATTGCTTCAATGCTTTGGGTATTTTCCACAAATTACATAGGGCTGTCTGAGAACGAAGGATGGTTTCTGGTATTTATACAAGGCTCTATAGTCTTTGCAATATCAAATATCATCATCTTTGGACTCTACTGGCTCTGCCGTGGTGTCAACAGACGAGGTACTCAAAGAAGCCTCATCAGAGGCTACAAGAAATTCGAAGTCTTCATCAACAATCTTGTTGACTGAGAATAACACAAAAAAACCTTGGATTGGAACATCGCTTTACCCTAAGCTTTATTCTAACTCCAAGGTTCTTTGTTTTAAATTAACTCTAGTTTTTTACTTTTAAGTGATATTGAACCACAATTAATACTGCCAAATAAGGCAAAAACATCTCACTTGACTCTTCTATCAATAACAACAATGAAAGCACATCATCATTAAGTGCAACACCACCATGAGCCTTACGATAGTTTGCAGGAAATCTATCAATAAACTTAGATACCACACCAACAGTACACATTGTTGCAATAGACCAAGTAATTGCATTTAATTTAAAAAATGATTGAACTAAATGCTTAGAATATTTAACACCTAAATAAATAACCGCACCAGCAATAATGATTAAAAACAAACCAAAAATAATCTTTTCACCAATTGGATTATTAGGGTTTAAGAAAAAGCGAGATTTAAAAGGAGTTGTATCTGTTTTAGAAAGATAGTGATGAATCCCCTCTTCTCTCAAAAAAGCACACATAGTTAAGAATAAATACATACCCCAACTTTTGATTTTATCCTTAAAGTCATCACAATACCACAAAAGCACCGCAAGTAATACTACATATCCTAAATGAGAAGTATCTTCAATAAATTTCCCCTCTTTGGTAAAACTTGAAATATTCTCACCATAATAAAAATAAACAAAACTTGCAAAACCACCCCATGCTATTAAAAAGAACAATGGGATAAAAAATGGAGATAAAAACATCTTCTTAAACATATAAAACCTCATATACTTAGTCACAAAATTTCTTAAAAGTATATAAAGGTTTATATTTTAAATAATATAAATCTTGCAATTACTCACAACAAAAACCTAAAAACTGGTATTTATACTATATTTGCCCCGTTTTCTAGAATAGAAACGATTTTTCTTAAAATACTTTGTTCAACAAACTCACCTTTTCTAACTAAAATTGCCGATTTTACCTTCCCTTTTTGATAAAAAGGTGTTATCCGTCTATAATTTTTTTCAACAATCTTCATACATTCGGTTATTGTGTTTTTATTTCCACCTAAATTATCAATTGCCCCCTCATAAACACAATCTACAATAATCTCTGGTTTAAGAGCCTCTTTTCCTGTTAAAAATAGCTCATAAATTTCCCTACCACCTGCAATATACAAATCATCTTCTATATCTTTTAAATCTTTTTGCGAGGATATTATCTCGTGATTTTGAGAGATTAATTCATAATCTTGATGAGAAGTCATAACATAAATTTTTTGTTTAGCCAAAAAATCTTTTTCCATACTTTCATATGTTTTTCGCCCCATAACAATGTTTTTTTCATTAAAAACTTTTTGAAAATTTATTTTATCTTCAGGCTCATTCCATGGCAACATATTATCAATAGAGATAATATTTTCTTCCATACTTCTGCACCACATCATCACAACATTCACTTTAAACGCTCCTTTATTGGGGCATAAGATTTTCTATGCTCTGGAGTAATACCATATTTATCAAGAGCTTCAATATGCTCTTTTGTGCCATATCCTGCATTCTTATCAAACCCATAAAAAGGATATTTTTTGGCCATTTCTTCCATTAATTTATCACGATAAACCTTTGCAACAATTGAAGCTGCGGAAATAGAATAAGAGCGACTATCACCTTTAACAATAGCTTTTGCTTTAATATTTAAGCCCTTTGGCACTTTATTACCATCAACCAAAACAAGTAAAGGTTTTGCCAAAGAATTTTCTAAAGCCCTATTCATAGCCATAAAAGTTGCATTCAAAATATTAAACTCATCAATTTCTTTAGAACTAGCCTCGCCAATACCAATCAAAAGATTGCCTTTTTGTTTTTCTTCCATCAAAATTTCATATAGTTTTTCACGTTTCTTTTTAGAGATTTTTTTAGAATCATTAAGATTATCTAACAAATATGGATTAACATCTCGATTAACAAAAACTACACAACCAGCTACAACCGGCCCAACCCATGGACCACGACCAGCCTCATCAATTCCGGCAACCAAACCATTTTCTTCATTTTCTAAACTAAAATCAGGCATAAACACTTCCTTAAAAATTAATCCATCATAAACATACACAAATAAAATTTTATGACAAGAAAAATTTATTTTTTTATGGTCATCTAATCTTTTGAATAACCACTTTTTGCTCTAACTAAAACAGAGTTATTAACTTTTGCATTTTTTAAGATAATTTTTTTAATATCCTCATAACCATCAACTTTAGCTATGTCAAATGCAGACTTGCCATTTTTATTTTCTTTATAAGCATCAGCTCCCTTTTGAAGCAAAAGTTCGACTATATCTTCTTTTTTCTCAACAACAGCAATCATCAGTGGTGTTGTAAAATCATCATTTTCTTTATTAGCATCTACCCCATTATCGACTAATAACTCAACAATTTCTTTCCTATCCATAAAAATTGCCTGACGAAGACCATCGTTAAGTACATTTTTACCATCATCTCTAATATTTTTTACATCATCAACTATAATTTTTACCATTTCTATATCATTTTCTAAAATAGCATTTAAAAAACTATCTTTTACTGCTTTACTCGAAACAAAAGGCCATATTTCTTTTGCTCCATTACTTAATAAAATTTTAGCAACATCTTTAAGCTTTTCATCCTTTGCCCAACAAAGTACAGATTTTCCTCTAAGCCTTGCATTTACATTTGCGCCAAGTTTAATAAGCATATCAATTTTAGCACACTTTATGTCTTCGCTTAAATTTTCATTACAAATTATTTGAAACAACTGTGTTTCTAAGATGCTATCACTCATTTTTATTCTCCTATCCCAAATCCTTTTTTAATTTTACCTAAAAAAGAACGAGCTTTTTGCTTTTCTTTTTCTGCCATTTCTTGTTCTTTTTTTATTTTAAATGCATTAATAAGCAATTCTTTTAATTCGTTATTTTCAGCCCAATATCTAGAACTAATCCCAATACTAACATCTGCTCCTTTTTCTAACAAGCGTTTTACCATTTCGACATCTTTGTTCCGACAAGCATACCCTAATGCCGAATCTCCGACTTTATTTCTTACATTAATATAAGCCCCTTTATCTATTAATATATTTGCAATTTTTTTATGTCCATTTGCTATAGCAATCATCAATGGTGTCGTTCCATATTCTCTTCTAAAATTAACATAAGCCCCATTTTCAATTAAGATTTCTGCAATCTCCGTACATTTTTCACCGCCAGCCATTAAACACCTAATAAGAGGTGTATCCCGATAATAATCTAAGGCATTAACATCAGCCCCGTTTTTAAGTAAAAGCTTCACTATTTCTACATCTTTTTTTTCAATTGCACTAAGTAAAGCACTACCACCTGTCCATTCTCTTAAATTAACATCTGCCCCTTTTTGTAACATTAACTCAACTAACTCTTTTTGATCAGCATGTATTGCAACTCTTAAAGGAATAATAATACTTGTTACTAAATTTGCATTAGCATCATTATCAATTAATATTTTTGCTATTTCATAATGTTTTTCCGATAAGGCATGAATCAATGCTGTTTTGTTATCTTCTCCTCTAATATTAACATCAGCACCTTTTTCTAACAAATATTCTACTATATCTTTATGACCATTATGACATGCTAGAATTAACGCAGTATCATCCTTTCTATATCTTCTATAATTAACATCAACACCATCTTCTACTAATTCCTTAACTCTATTAAAGTTAGAAGTTTTAAGAGAACAAACTTGAAGCAACTGACGTCCATATAAATCATAATCTTCTCTTATAAAAATATCCTCTGCTCCATTTTTTTTCAAAAAGTCTGCAATATTTTTTAAATTATAACAAGTAGCAATATTCAACGCAGAGCTTCCTGCATACAAAGCATTGATATCGACACCAAGTTTAATAAGCATATCAATCTTAGCTTGCTTAATATCTTCTGACATATTTTTATCTACTATTATTTGATATAATTGCTTTCTTAAGATGTCATCACTCATTTTTTTACTCTCCAATCCCAAGTCCTTTTTTAATTTTACCTAAAAAAGAACTTTTTCCTTCATTTCTTTTTCTTTCTGTTTTCTGTACCTCTTTAACGGCTCTTAACATTGCTTATTTTATCACAAAAATCCCTCTTTTGCAATAAAAAACACATTTTCTCTTGTCTTCCCACAATTAAAGCTCGCAATATTCTCTTAAACCAGTCATCCCTCGATTGCAATTAGCAATCGTCAAGGGATCTACGAATTAAAAAACGTACATGAGTAAGTAGCTATGCCACTATAATGACTATTTAGCACATCCCCAGTTAAGACCAAACGGCAAAGCCGTTGCAAAGGGTGGGATAAAGTGCTGTGCTGGAAGCTCAAAAGCGACCGCGGTGGCTTGCAAGCCAAAACATTTTGGGAAATTGTTTTGGCGAAAGCTATAGCAGTTGTTAGCTTGTGGTTTGGCAACAGCCAACCAAACAAGCACTACAACTGGCTTGCCTGAAATGGAGTTAGGTTGTAGAAAAAACTACAACCTTACGTAATAAGACATAAAAAGCGTACATGAGCGAGTACCGATGCCTCTATGATGACTATTTAGCATATCCCCCACAAAAAAAGGCGTTAGAAAACTAACGCCCCAAATTAGGATACACATCATAATCTGGTGTATCATCAAAATGACTTCTAAAGAGAGCACACACAAACCAAACAACCGCACTCACACCAAGTACCCAAGCTAGCATAACGACAATGCCTTCAATCACTTTTGAGCTAATATCCACCAATTCAAAGAAATAAAGAGGAATCAAGCATGCATAAAATGCAAAGAGAACACCGGTCATAATCAAGACCATTCTTCCTGCCTTTTTTTCTATTCTTTCCCAAAAAAGAAACTTATTTTTACGCTTTTGGCATTCAAGCAGATATTCTTTTTTACGATGCTCTCTCTCAATGTCTTGTTCAGTTGAACTTGTACTCACATTAGCAAATTTTAATGTTTCCATACTCTAAAGAATAATTTAAGTTTAACATAATTGTACTTTTATAGAAAAAAACGATAAACTATTTAGCTTAAAAAATCAAGATTATTTTAAATGGGAAATTTTGCCATTCATAACAAAAAGCTCTTTACAATTTAACAAACCCAAATTAAATTATTCTTGTTATAAAAATAACAGGGCTGTCAGAGGCTCTCAACAACAAAAGAAACTCCTTGCAAAAGTCAGGGAGCTTTGGGGTATATATTGAAGCCCCAAAGAGTCATGTTGTTGTGATTATCTGAACTCCCTGGCACCTTTTGGGGTGCCATTTGTTTTAATTAAAATTGGAGTTAAGAAATCATGAAAACAAATTTCAACCAAACACATAATAAACGAACGATGGATTTAGGCTTAAAAACCAAATATGCCCTAACCAAAACACTGGGGCAATTTTTAGAAAAAGAGCGCCAAAATAAAAATTTAAGCATTAGTGATGTTGCAAAAATCTTAAACATTAAACCTAAATTAATACAAAACACTGAAAAAGGTATTCAAAAAACCCGATATACCGCTATTGGCATAATGTTAAAGTTTTATAAAAAGAAAATAAAATTAAACCTTATAGACGAACAAAATGACCAACCTCATTTAATACTAACAAAACTAGACACTAACACCCAATAAAGTCGGGAAATTTTGATAAGATAATCTTGGATGTCCTGCCCATAAGCGGAGTGTAGTCTGACCTACAAAAGCATTATGGGACAGGCTTTTATCCAAGAATTAGATTCCAAAATTTTACACCAAGTTAAAGTCGGAAAATTTTGAGAAGATAGAGATGAACTTGATGGCGCTCTAGATTCTAAAATTTTACACCAAGTTAAAGTCGGAAAATTTTGAGAAGATAATCTTGGATATCCTGCCCATAAGCGGAGTGTAGTCTAACCAATAAAAGCATTATAGGACGGACTTTTATCCAAGAATTAGATTCCAAAATTTTACACCAAGTTAAAGTCGGAAAATTTTGAGAAGATAATCTTGGATATCCTGCCCATAAGCGGAGTGTAGTTTGACCTACATGAGCATTATGGGACAGGCTTCCATCCAAGAATTAGCTTCCAAAATTTTACACTTTAACAATGTGAAGAACGTTAGTTAACCCAGCCCTTCCGAACGGATATCCTGCCGTAACAACGACAAAATCATCCTTTTGAGCTAAGCCAGAAATGGTTGCAAAACCTCTTGAAACTTTTTCTATATTATCAAAGCTTGCAAACACTTTTTTATCGATATAGGTGCGCATACCCCAAACAAGATTTAATCTGCAAGCAATTTCTTTGCTTGGAGTAATTGCAATAACTGGAAGTCTTGGTCTTTCTTGAGCCATAGATAAAGTAGTTGCACCACTAACAGAAAAAGTTGTAATACAAGCAACATTACTAAGAGATTTTACAACTTCACCTGCTGCATGAGTAATTGCATTCGATTCGGTATTACAATAAAAACCTTCACCAAAACGTCTTACAGACTCAAAATATTTAACATCCGTTTCAACAGTTTCAATAACCCCGCGCATAGTTCCTACTGTTTCAACAGGATAGTTGCCGGTTGCAGTTTCTGCCGAAAGCATAACCACATCTGCACCATCATACACAGCATTTGCAACGTCACTAACTTCTGCACGAGTAGGCAAAGGCAAAGATATCATAGATTCTAACATTTGAGTTGCAACAATAACTGGTTTTGCATATTGACGAGATTTAGCAACAATTTTCTTTTGAAGCAAAGGAACTGTAACAACTGGACATTCAACACCCAAATCGCCACGAGCCACCATTACCATATCAGAAGCCTTAATAATTGCATCTAGTTCATCAAGAGCTTGAGGTTTTTCAAGTTTAGAAATAATCCAAGCTTTTTTGCCAATAATTTTGCGAGCTTCAATCACATCACTTTCACGTTGAACAAAAGACAAGCAAACACAATCAACACCAAGCTTTAATGCAAATTCAAGGTCTTTCAAATCTTTAGGAGTTAAAGGCGAAATATTAAGTGAAGAATTAGGTAAATTAACACCTTTATGACCAGAAAGATATCCACCAACTTCAACCTCAGTTACAGCAGATTTGTTATCACACTCAAGAACTTTTAATATAGTATTACCATCATTAACAAGAAGAGTATCACCAACTTTAAGAGCCTCAAATATTTCTTTATGAGGAAGAGTTACACGATTCTCATCACCCAATTTATTTTTCATATCAAAAGTAAACTTTTGTCCTTTTTGAAGAAGTATCTTACCATCTTTAAATTCACCAATTCTAAGTTTTGGTCCTTGGAGATCTGCAACGATTGCTGTGTGGGTATTTTTTTTCTTTGATATTTTTCTAATTCTATCGTACATAACCTTATGTTCATCTAAAGAACCATGGCTAAAGTTTAATCTAAAACCATCAACCCCTGCATCAATAAGTTCGGCAATTTTTTCTTCACTATTTGAGCTCGGACCTAATGTTGCTAAGATCTTTGTACGAGTATTAATTGGCATATTATATCTCCTAAAGTTACAAAACATTTTTTCCTATTCTTTCATATACATCATAATTATTAATAACTTCTTATTATTCATTTTCTCCACAATTATTTCTTGTCAAAAAAAAAATTATAAGTTATGCTCCCTATCCGTAATGTTATTAAAAATAAATATTGGGAGATAAAAGATGTCAGAAACAGAAGTTGGTGGAATTGACTCTACAAGACTTAACTCTTTGATTGAACGTATAGAGCGTTTAGAAGAAGAAAAAAAAGGTATAGCATCAGACATTCGTGATATTTTTGCAGAAGCAAAAGGCGTTGGCTTTGATGTAAAAATCATGAAAACAATCATCAAACTTAGAAAAATGAATCAAGCAGACAGAGACGAACAAGAATTTTTGCTTGAAACATATAGAAAAGCATTAAACGTATAATCTAAAAGCACCGATTACTCGGTGCTTTTTTTTAAATCTACCAATTTAGGCAGATACGATTCCCGTACTCATGGCATAAATTGCAAACAATGCCACAATCAAAAGAAGTCCTGCACCAAATCTTTCTCCAGCACTAAATACTTGCTCATTTGGAAAGTTTTGTCTTCTGGCATAATAAAAAACCGGAATTCCAAGAGCCATAAAAATTATTGCCATCAAAAGATAGTTAAGCCCAGCTGCATAAATAAGCCATAATGCATATACAGCACCAACAATAGCTGACATTAGCGCCATAGAACGTCTAATATAAAAATTAGTAGGATATTCATGGTCTTCGCAAAGCTTCCACAAATAAAGTGCGCTCATAAAATATGCTGGCAAAACCATCACACTTGTAATGCTAAGCATTGTATTCCATGCATTATTAGAAAAATAAACAAGTAACATAAAAATTTGCATCAAGCCACTAGTAACATAGAGTGAAACCATTGGAGCTTTTTTAGCATTTTCTTTTTGGAACTCTTTTGGGAAAGTACCATTAACCGCTGCTGCTTCTGGAATTTGCGCAGTAACCATTGTCCAAGCAAGCCAACTAGTTAGAACCGATATTAAAAGCCCAATATTCATAATATATGCGCCCCATTTGCCAATCACCATCTCTAACACAAAAGCAGTTGATGGATTAGGAAGTTTAGAAAGTTGTTCTTGGCTAAGCATACCATATGGCAAAATAGACAACAATACATATATCGCCAAACACCCTATAAAACCAAGAACAGTTGCGCTACCAACGGCTTTGGGACTTTTCGCGTGTTTGCTCATCACAACAGCGCCTTCAATACCAATAAATGCCCATAATGTAACAAGCATAGTTCCTTCAATTTGCTTTGCAAGACTACCAAGAGCTTTTTCATTTTCGCCCCAAAAATCAAAAGAAAATTTATCGGCATGAAAAAATATCATTGTAACTACAATAAAAAAAAGCAACGGCATAATCTTTGCAATTGTACCGATAAGGTTAATAATACTTGCCTGTTTAATACCTTTTAATACAATCGCATTAAATCCCCAAATAAGGATACTTCCACCAATAATCGAATAAAGGTTGTTTCCACCTTCAAAATATGGAGGAAAGAAATAGTTTAGCGCATCCATAGTGATAACTGCATAACCAACATTACCACAAATTTGGCATAGCCAATAAGACCATCCGATTGTAAAGCCGACATATCTACCAAAACCAGCCCTTGAGTACATATAAATACCAGCATTTAAATCAGGTTTAACAACCGATAATATTCGAAAAGTATTGGCAATAAAATATACACCAATACCGGTAATAATCCATGCCAAAATTACTGCACCAACTGATGCGCCAGCTGCCATATTTTGAGGTAAACTATAAATTCCGCCACCAATCATTGAGCTTATTACAACACCAGCCAGAGCCAAAACACCTAAACTATTTTCTTCATCTGGTGATGCGATTTTTGTTTTATCTTGTTTTGCCATATTCTATCCTTTCAACTAAAAAAATTACTGTTAAAAGGATTACAATTTAACAGGTTCTGCATAATCAAAATTAAGAAAACCAAGACAAGTTAAACAATAACCAAATTGTTGCTCAATGTTTACAAAATTATGGAACATTTGAAATTCGCTATGCTTTTCTACACCTCTTATTTCTAGCTCGTGATTAAGGGATTTATTAAGCCACATCTTTGCATGACCTTCTGCAATTTCATCATCAATTGGAGTATCAAAATATTCTACATATTCTGCAGCCCAGCCACCAATTAATTCACCATTTTTATCTTTACCCCAACAAATACCAACACCTGTTGCAATAGCTTTATGCTCATCTCTATTTGCACCATTACCTGCCATAATAACTTCTAACACAGCACCATGCTTAAAGTGATTTGAAACCTTATTTACATCAACAATATTTCCATAAAGTTCTTTAGGTAAAACAGATGTATATGGAACAATATTAAAGTTTTCGATTTTTGCTTCTAGAAGCGCACTATCATAGCAAAAAGTTTCAAATGGTTGTGGTGGAATACCATCATTTGATTGACCTGCACCTCCGGTAATAAATGCTAAAGTTGGATATCTAACACCTGTTGTCATATTTCATCTCCTAAAAATTACATTAAAAACATGAGATGAAATAAGCTTTTATTTTAGTTTTTAAACTAGCCTTTTTGCTATATTCAAATAATCTTCTGGAGTTAAATTTTCTGCTCTTAAAGTTGGCTCAATATTAAGCTCTTCTAAAATGCTTAAAATGTTTGGCACTTCTTTTAGGCTTTGCCTAATCATTTTTCTTCTTTTAGCAAATGCCAATGATGTCAAATAAGATATTTTTTCCAATAACTTATGTTCAATATTTTCATCTTTAGGTTTAAATAACAAAACCGTTGACCATATTTTTGGTTGTGGTACAAAACAAGTTGGACTTATATCAAAAAGCTTAACCACATCACATTGTAGCTGTGCTAAAACAGATATTCTACCATAATCTTTTGTACCAATTTTTGCAGTAATTCTATCTGCAACTTCTTTTTGGAACATTAAAGTCAAGCTTTTATAGTTTTCTATTTTTTCTAGCCACATTGCAAGCAACACAACCGAAATATTATAAGGCAAATTGCTTACCACATGATGCTTTCCATTTAGCTTAAAATTTTCATCCCAATCAAATTTTAAAGCATCACCATTTATAATCTCAAGTTGCTCATAACATTCTTTAATTTCTGCTAAAATAGATAAGCATCTTTCATCCATTTCTATAACTTTTAAGACTTTAGGATTGCATCTTAAAATTGCTTGCGTTAATCCCCCTGGCCCTGGACCAATCTCAACCACGTTTTCACCCAAAAGATTATGAAGTCCTTGCTCTGATAAACTAAGGCGCATAATTTTATCAACAATATTACTATCAAGCAAAAAATTCTGCCCTAAAGCTTTTTTTGCCATCAAATCATATTTTTCAACAAATTCTTTTGTGCTTAAAGGTTGTTTATTCATCTTAAAATTTCTTTTCTACAACAGAACGATTACGTAAATCTCTAATATATTTATTAGCCATTTCATCAGATTTTCTGTTTTCAATAAACTTTCTAACTTCATCTTCAGTTGGCAACTCTTTTTCTTTTGCCCCTGGAGTATATTTTTTATCTAATCTAAAAATATAATAGTCATTTCTATACAAAATAGCTTTTGAAATTCCACCTTCTTTCAATCCTTTAATAGCATCTTCTAAAGGTTTAGCTAATTGTCCTAAAGTTATCCAGCCAATTTTACCACCGCTTGGCGCACTTGCACTTTGCGAAAACTGTATTGCATATAACTCAAATCTTGGGTCTTCTTTTAATATCTCTACAAGTTCATTAATATGCTCTGCATCTTTCTTTTTTATAACGATTTCAGACACCATATATTTTGGTGTTTTCATATCTTTTTTAATGCGCACAAACTCATCTTTTATTTCTTTTTCTGATACACCAATATTGCGACCAACTCTACGACTAACAAGCTTATTCCATAACAAATTAGCTCTAATTTGAGTTAAAAATACATCTTTAGAAACATGATATTCTTTAAGAACTTTATTAAATTTACCCTTAGGTACACCATTTGATTTTTCAAAATTATCAAAAGCTTCATTAACCTCTAAATCAGAAACACTAATTCCAAGCTTTTTAGCTTCTTGAAATTTGATTTTTTCATCAACGGTATTTTGCAAAACTTTTTCTGCAATCATTTTTTTATTTTTTTCATTAACCGGCATACCAGTTGTTAAAGAAAACAAGTTTGCTCTTTCTTGCAAATCTTTATTAGAAACCATTTCACCATTAATAATAGCAGAAATTTTATAACCATTTCCAAACAAATTAAATGGTCTAAAAACTTGTTGTTCTCTTCTTCTTTTAGCTTCTTCTTCAGCTTTTTTTCTAGCCTCTTCTTCAGCAATTTTACGAGCTTCAATTTCTTCTGCAATTTCTGCACCATTTCTTTGAAACATAATAGAACGAGATAAAGAACTTCTAACACCTCTATCAAGCTCTTGCATATCAATATCTGACGCATTTGCATTAAATGCTACAAACAAAAAACCGATAAAAAATACTATTCTAATCATCTATATTCTCCAATTATTTTGAGCCCACGCCACCCAATGTTTTAAAGAAAAATGTAACGCCGATTTCATAGTCATCATCCATTGTCGGATTATCATAATTATATTTTTTTGCCACCATAGAAAGTTTTAAGCATTCATCTTCATATGTTAAATGACCACCTTGTTCCAAAGAACCACCATTATCTGTTAAGTCAATTCTATCATAGATACCTAAGCTCCAGTTTTTTGTAACTTTTGCATTAACAGATAAATAAAGCTCTTTTCTTTCATCTGATGCATAATAAGAATTTTGGTTAGGTTGTAGATATATGTATGATGTATAAACATTAAAGATATCTGCTCCAACTCTTGCACCAAGTTCGCTATAATTTAACTCATAGCTATCTTTATCAAGCCTAAAACGATAGTTCAAATCAAGATATTTATTTGGACTTGCATAAACTCTACCAACATAGTCAGAAAGTCTATCTTCCTCACCAATAGCCTCCATAAAAGTATTGCTATCAGACAATTGATAACTTTGCGCAATAAATGCCGAAGTTCTTCCCATTATATTACCATAAGAACTCCAATTCAAACCATAACTAATTCTGCTACCATCATCATTTCTATCATAGCCTGCATATCTATCAAGGCTTAAAATATTTGCGTCATCAAACTCTGCATCTGCACTATCTGCATTTGGAATTTTATCAATATCATTATTATCTTGATCAGGCGCAAAACTTGCTACAACTACTGGCTCTAAAATTTGTCTTGTTGTTTCTGTTGCTCTAACTAAAGGTAATCTCCATTCTACACCAACTTGTGGGAAAATACGTCCCAATGTTCCATCATAATATTCGTTTTCTTTGTACATATAATCATTAACGTAATACATATCAGATTTTAATGATGCAACAAACTTATATTGTTCACCATAATTACTCATATAAGGAAGTTCGAAAGAATTTATCATCGAAACTCTTTGACCTTCTTCATCATTATCACGATAAACCGAAGCAGAACTAAGATTTGTCTTAAAATATGCTCCATATTTATTAGGATCGCTAATTGTTTCATATTCCATAAAAGGTGCAACCGTTGGCATACTCTTCATACGATTACGATATTCTGCATCATTTCTTTCTTTTAAGCTATAACTTGTAAGTTTATAGTAATATCCTTCAATAGTAGCATAATCTCTACCTTTAAAACGCTCAAAAGAAAGTTTTGAAGTAAGCCATGCATCATCATCATGAGCTAAATTCAAATCTTTAAGATAAAACACATCAGACACATAATTAAAATCAAGATTTGCAACCCACAAATCATTTAGCTCATATCTTGCATCTAAAAATAAATTACCACGTTTATCTGGTCTTTCAAATTTAGAATATCTATCATCACCTTTTGTTTTACCATCATCTTCTAGATATGTACCCTCTGCATTGATGTGTCCATTATAAAAATATTGTCTATATTGACCACCCAAAACAACGCCTTTATCTGTCGTGATATATGGAGATAATAAAATATCTGTCTGCTCAGATACATCTACAAAATAAATTGGTTGAACATATTGTCCCAAATATGATGAACTTCCCATAGATGCCATCAACAAACCAGAACGTCTTTTAACCTCCGGCGCTGGATGGCTTAAAAATGGCAAATAAAATACTGGCACATTTTTAACTCTTAACACAGCATCATTGTAATTTATATTTTGCCCTTTAGCATCATGATTTATTTTTCTTGCATCAATTTGCCACAAAGGAGATTTACCCTTACACATATCACAAGCAGTATAAGAAGCATTTCTCATTTGCTTATTATTAGAAGTTTTTTTAGTAAAACTATCTGCCCAAATTCTCGATTCGTCACGCATGATAACTTTTACTTTATCAACCTCTGCTCTTTTTAGCTTTTCTGATAATGTTATTTTATCGGTATATAAAACACTGCCATCTTCTTCTTTTAGTTTAACATTACCTTCTGCAACAATAATATCTTTCTTTTGATTATACCAAATTTTATCTGATGTAAGTTCCAAATTATTACGAGTAACAACCACGTTCCCACTTGCAATAATCACCCCTTCTTCGCTATCTGCTTCTAGTTCATCAGAACTAAAGAAAATTTCTTGCTCATCTTTTTTACCATCATTTTCAACACTTGGCATAATATCTGTAAGATTACCTGGCCTAAAATCTGCCTTTGGAGTAGTTGTTGTACTTTTTTTAACAATAGCACCAGCATAAGGCTCATTTGCAGCCAATACTCCAAAACTTGCCATCAAAAATAAAAAAGCAACCACCCAAAATTTACGCATTTTTTAAGTCCTCCATTGTGCGTTTTTTCTTAAAACTAGGAGTTTTTATTAACAGCCAACTAATAACCAAAAGAGGCACAATACAATTCAAATACATCAAACAAACTACCCATTCGTTTCTTCTTGCCATATTGGCAAAACTCATATCAAACGCTTGAATAACAATCATTGACAAAATAGAAATTGTAATAACTTTTCCTTGTCCTCGACGATTAAAATTAGCAATCAACAACCCAACGCAAGCAAGCATTGCAAAAATTAGATTAAAAAATGGAGCAATGATTCGTCTATGTGCTTCTGCTTTATATGCACGTCTATCTTTTAGAGAAACTTTAGGATTCTTAGCTTCAACAAACAATTCTTTAATACTTTTTTCTCTAACACTTTCTTTCTTTTTTTTGGAAACACTAACATCACCAAAATCAACCACATAATCGTCAAAACGCATAGAAGAAAACTGACCAGATTTTTTGTTCATCATTTGTCTTGTTCCGTTTTTAAGCAAAATTTTAGGACCAATATCAGTATATTCAACCATACCTTTTTCAGCAACAGTTACCACTTTTTCATTTGGCTTTTTAGCATCACTAACAAGTATCCCTTTAACACTACCATCATCTTCAAATTTATCAATAAAGATTGTCATATTGTTTTTAAATGAGGTAAAAGCCCCTTCTCTTAGCATCATCTTTGTAAAACTATTTTTTACTTCATATTCCAAATCTCTAAATTTACTTTCTGCCATTGGAATACCGTAGTTTAATACAAATATATTAAATATAGCCAAAACAACACCCACCATAATTGCAGCTCTTGCTATAACAATAGAGCTAATTCCAACAGCTTTCATAACCACTAATTCGCTATCTGCAATCAAACGATTATAAACAAACATTACCGCCACAAAAAGCGCAATCGGAGATAGTATAGAAAAGACCCTTGGCATCAACAATGATGTCATCTCTACAAACAAATAAACAGGCAACCCTTTATCGGTTACCATCTCTACAAATTTTAGTGATTGAGTTAGCCACAACATTGACATCAATGAAAGCGCAACTAATAAAAAGCCAACACCAATCTGTTTTGCTATATAAATATCTAATTTTTTCATAAAACTAAAACTATCTCATTAATTCTTAAATTTCAAACGTTATTTTTAAGAATTAACCTTAAAAATTCGTTTAAAAATCTTTTAAATATAAATATTTATCAAAAATTATTCATTCTTTACCATAAAATTACTTTTTCATTAGTAGAGTTTTAAAAATTTAACATTATATTTAACAGCACCAATATTGCTTATTTAGGATTTTTTATGATTAAACGCATCTTTTTTTTAATTATGTTTTTTTGCATTTTTTCACTAAATGCATTTGCAAATAAATATGATTATTCCTCATCTTTTGTTAACGTAAATATTATTCCTGAATTAACTTCAATAACTCCAAAAACAAAATCCTTAAACCTATTATTAGAAATAAGCATAAAACCACATTGGCATCTTTATTGGAAAAACCCTGGAGATGTTGGAAACCCAACCACCTTAAACCTAAAAGACACTCCTTACACTAACTTTGCATCACCTCTTTTTTCGGCTCCTAAAAAAGTAGTTTATGAGGATATTATAACCTCATACATTCATGAAAATACTTTTTACATCTTGCAACCAATCACCTTAGATAACTTAAAAAACATAAAAGAACTACCACTTGATATCAATTTATCGTATGATGTATGTTTTGATGAGTGCTATAATGAAAATATTAAGTCAAACATCACAATACCCGTAACATCTATTGAAAATAAAAACCCATTATATATCGAAACCTACTCTCTTGCAGAAACTCTCTTTCCAGAAACAATAGATTATTCATCAACATTTAGTCAAAACAATCTTTTAATAAACCTATCATTACCTATCTTAAAAGAGTGTACAGATGCTGAATTTGTAAGCATTTATCCTAAAAAAAACATCATATCAACACTACCTAAAACTAAAATCCTATCCGATACTTTGCTAAATATTGAGTTTGAAAGCATAAATGAGCTCCCTCGTTCAAGTAACGGAATTATTTTGTGTAACAACAAAACTTTTATGCTAAGCCCTAAAGCTTCATCACACCCCTTATCAGAAACATCACAAAATAAAAACCTATTTTACCACATAATAATTGCCTTTTTGGCAGGTTTAATCTTAAACCTAATGCCATGTGTTTTACCAATTATTTCCCTAAAAGCTTTGCAACTTGTAAAAAACACTAACCAAAAATCAATCAAATCAGCATTTGCTTATATGCTTGGGGTTATAAGTTCATTTGTACTACTTGCAACAATCTTATACTATTTCAAAAAAATGAGCACCTCACTTGGATGGGGCTTTCAACTTCAGTCAATTGAATTTAATTTGTTTTTATTAATCCTATTTTTCCTTATCTTTTTAAACTTAATAGGCAAACTCGAAATCCCTGATAAATTTTCAAAATATCTAACACTAATTCCTTCTAGTCAAAATTTTATAACTGGTTTTTTTGCAGTAATTGTCGCAACTCCTTGCACTGGACCATTTATGGGAACAGCCATCGGCTATGCAATGCTAAGTTCAACAACCGCTTATTTTTTAATATTCATTGCTCTTGCCATAGGTTATGCTCTTCCATACACTTTAATAGAGCTAAAACCTCAATTAATTATAAAATATCTCCCCAAATCAGGACCATGGATGACAACCTTAAAACATTGGCTTGCAATTCCAATAGGTCTAACTTGTATATGGCTCTTTTGGGTGATTTTTAACCAACTAAACCCTACTCAAACCAAAGAAGAAATAAACTGGCAACCATATTCATCAAAAAACATCGAAAAAGCCTTAAACAACAATCAAAACGTTTTCATCAATTTTACAGCAAAATGGTGCTTGGTATGTATGCTAAATGATAAAACAACACTATCAACCAAAACCTTTAACGACCTTGCAAAACAAAAAAATATTGCCCTTATAAAGGCAGATTGGACCACAAAAGATGATACAATAACAAGCGCCTTAAAAGAATATAACAGAAACAGCATCCCCCTTTATGTATACATAAAAAATGATACTAAAGAAAAGATTATATTACCGCAAATTTTAACCACCGATAAACTAAAAAAAGTTTTTTAAACAAAATACTTGACAAAAAAATATATATCTATTATAAACACCATAGAAAAACATTATTAGACCAACACAATTATTAACAATCTCGTACTAACCGTACACAAAACACTAACTAACTATTATTAACCGCTCCCCGTCGTAAACTCTGCCTTTCTACTTCATAGAATTGAATTGTTAAACCACATAAATCGACGGGGAGTTTTTTTGTTTAAAAAAGGCGTTAGATTACTCTAACGCCTTTGCTATGGGCAAAATAAGTGCGGTGCTAGAAATTCAAAAGCAACTGCAACATACAAAAAATAGTACATAAAGGAGCTTTTGAACAATCATGACCGTACTTAAGCTCATCCCCCAATATCATAATAGAGGGAAATTTAAGATGGATAGAAGCAAATGTCCCCTTAAGGGAGGGGAGTTTACAAAGAAGTAAATGACCCGACCGACGAGGGGCTTCCATTTGCAATTAGACGCTTAAAACTTAACCTATTATGTAATAATAGAGGGAAATTTAAGATGGATAG